>CAWGHJ010000004.1:0-4789 GCA_963822385.1 uncultured Actinomycetes bacterium | reverse complement strand
TCGGTCACGAGCGGGACGTCGGTCTGCGCACCGACGACGATGCCGGCAGGCGCGTTTCGTTCCCAGATGATCGCGCCGCAGCACGCCGTGACGACCCAGGCGAAGCCCATCACACCCACCCACGTCATGATGGTCATCGACACGCCGATGGGCCCGAACTGCGTCCACCCGTCCAACAGCATCGGGAACACGATGCGACCGGCCACCACCATGATCACGCCGTCGATGACCACCCCGGCCAGCCCGGCGAGCATGAGCGACCGCTTGCCGAGACCTCCGTCCTTCACGAGAAGGACGGGGCTGAACGACCAGAACAACCACATGGGCACCAGTGAGAGCAGGAACCACGGAAGCTGGCTGAGCAGGCTCGCGTCGGGGCCACTGAGGATGTGCTCGCGCAGCGACAACGTCACCAGGTAGAGCAGGAACCACAGGCTCGCTCGTCCCATCTTCGGCAGGAGGTCGAACTGCGGGCGACGCCAGGCCTTCGCGAACATGCCGGCAACCGTGAGCGACATGGGAATGCCCCAGATGAGGAACCCGAACAGCCCGATGAACGACCAGGTCGACCGCAAGCCGGCCGATGAACTGAACGCCGATCGCACGACTTCGCTCTGGGCCGCATTCAGTCCCATCTGGTTGGCGAAGATGTCGCCGACGCTGGCGCTGTCCGAGAATCCCGATGCGTAGCTGTAGCCGATGATCACCAGTGGCAACACCGTCGTGAACAGCTCGATCGCGAGCAGGCCGCCGTACGTGTCGCCGTCGATCTCGATGAAACGCTTGCCCACGGCGACGGCGGGGCCGATGCGACGCGATTGTTCGAGCTGTTCGTACTTGGCCGCCATCTTGGCCTTCAGCGCATCCGAGTGCACGCCGTCTGCCATGGCGAGACCATAGCCATCGCGGACGGCGACCTCTCGTCGAACGAGGTCGACGCACGAGACGACGGACCATCACGAACCTGGTAGACCGTTGCGACGTCGCTCACCCACGAGCCGACCGTCTGCGGTGTTCGCCGCTCCCGAACTTGCGTCCGACGCGGTCGTGCGTGGGAAGGACTGGCTCATGTCGAACGAACGTCCGGACGCTGCTCGGGCAGCACGCGACTCGACACTGCCGATCCAGCTCTTCGCGTCGTCACCCACCGATCCACGTGGGCGACGTGCCGTCGACGCACTCCGTCTGGTCCTGCAGGCGCTCGCCGTCGTCGGCGCCGGCCTGCTGGCCACCATCGCCGCCGACATCGACCGCAACGCGTCGGATCTGCTGACGTCGTTGCCGGGCTTCCTGCACGTGGTGTGGGTGGCAGGGTTCTGGGTCGCGGTCGGCTGGTCGGGCGCCCTCCTGGTGGCCACGCTGGTGCGTCACCGGGCGAACGTCACCGTTGCGGCGGTCTGCGCCGCGGCGTCGGCCTTCGGGCTGGCGATCGTCGCCGGCGCCGTCGTCGCCTCGCGCGCCTCCGACGTCGTCCACTCGGTCGTCCACACCGGCGGCCCAGCAGTGTTCCCACCGGGCGCGCTCGTCATCACCAGCGCCGTCATCGCCACGGTGTCGCCCTACCTCACCGTGCCCTTCCGGCGATTCGGACGCGCCGCGATCGTGGTGCAACTGATCGGATCGCTGTGCCTCGGTGCGTCGATGGCCTTCGGCGCGCTCGCGGCGGTCGCGCTCGGCGTGATGTCCGCCGCAGCGGTGCACCTGGTGTGGGGCTCACCCGCAGGCGTGCCCACCGCGACGCGGGTGACGCGAGCGCTGGCCGACCTGGGAGTGGAGGTGCGCGACCTGGCGCCGGTGGCGATCGGGCACGCAGGCGTGGCGATGCTCGAGGGATCCGACGACGACGGCCCGATTCAGGTGAAGGTCTACGGGCGCGACGCGCTGGAGGGGCAGTTCCTCGTCAGCGCGTGGCGTCGAGTGTGGTTCCGCGAGGCCCAGCACCACGCGCACTTCAGTCGCAGCGAGTACGTCGAACACGAAGGGTTCATGAGTTCGCTCGCCCAACGTGCCGGCGTGCGCGTTCCTGTGGTGGTCACCGCAGGTCTGGCGGACAACGGGGATGCAGTGATCGCGGTCCGGCCCGACGGCGTGGCACTCACCCCCCAGTCCATGGCGTTGTCGCCATCGCAGGTCGGGGAACTGTGGGTCGACCTCGGCCACCTGCACTCCCGCGGCATGGTGCATCAGCACCTCGACCTCGACCGGGTGGTCGTACGTACCGACGGTTCGTCGGGCTTCGGCGACGTGTCCTCGCTCTCGGTGCAGACGACCGAGTTCCATCGCCGCGCCGACCGCTCGCAGCTGCTGGCACTCACGGTCGCGACGACGGGCGCCGAGGCAGCCGTCGAGCAGGCGATCGGCGCACTCGGCTCGGAGGGCGTCGGCGAGCTGCTGCCCAGTCTGCAGGACGCGGTGTTGCCCCCACAGGTGCGGTCCGCGTTGCGGCACCAGAAGGTCAACCTGGGGCACCTCCGCAAGGACCTCGCCACCCAGGTCGGCGCCGAGGACGTGGAGCTGGCCAAGATCCGACGCGTGACGGCGAAGTCGCTGTTGAACCTGGCGTTGTTGGTCGTGGCGGCGTACACGATCATCGGTCTCTTCAGCGGCATCGACTTCGCGTCGTTCGGCAGCGCGCTCGCCGACGCCAATTGGGGATGGCTGGCGGTGGCGCTGCTCGTCGGCCAACTGGCCCGAGTGGCGAACGCGTTCAGCACCATCGGTTCGAGCACCACCGACCTCCCGCTCGGCCCCACCGCCGCGCTGAACTTCGCCACCTGCTACGTGAACCTCGCGGTCCCGAGTTCGGCCGGCCGCATCGCCATCAGTACCCGGTTCTTCCAGCGCTTCGGCGTCCCACCCGCAGCGGCGCTGTCGGCCGGCGTCATCGACTCGATCTCCGAGTTCGTCGTGCAGGTGTTCCTGTTCCTGCTGCTGTTCACGATCTCGGACCTCGACCTCGGCCTGTCGCTGGACGCCGACCAACTGAGCGGGCTGTCCAGCTTCGCGCTCATCGCCGTCGGGGCCGGCGTGGTGGCCATCGGCGTCGCACTGCTCGTGCCGGCCATCCGCACCAAGCTGCGGCTGTGGGTGCACCAGGCGCACGACGCGCTCGGCGTGTTGCACTCGCCGCGCAAGCTGGCGCAGTTGTTCGGCGGCAACGTCATGTCGCAGGTGTGCTTCGCGTTGACGCTCGGTGCATGCGTGCGAGCGTTCCACCTGCAGGTGCCGCTCAGCTCACTGATCCTCATCAACGTGGTGGTCGGCCTGTTCGCCGGCCTGCTGCCGGTGCCCGGTGGCATCGGGGTCAGCGAGGCCGGGTTGACGCTCGGCCTCACCCGCGCCGGCATCCCCACCGACACTGCGTTGGCCATTGCGCTCACCAACCGCTTCTGCACGTTCTACCTGCCGCCGTTCTGGGGCTACGGGTGCTACCGCTGGATGGTCGGCAAGAAGTACCTCTGAGACGGTCAGGCCAGCCAGCACATCGCGGCCACGAGCATGGCCTCGATGCCGGTGCTGATGGTGGGGTCCTGCACCGGGGCGTATTTCGGCGAATGGTTGAACGGCACGTCCTCGTTCACGCGGTTCGCCGCGAATGCCTCGGCCCACGACACGGGGTCGGCCCCGCCGACGAACCAGAACATCGACGGGAACCCTCCTCGCGAGCCGAACAGCCCGAAGTCCTCGCTGGCCGTGGCCACCGGTCCTTCCATCGCTCGGTCGGTGCCGAAGTGCTCGACGAACGCGGCGCCCACGGTGGTGGTGACCGCGGCGTCGTTGGTGACCGCGGGGAAGCTGTAGAGCGTCGTGATGTCCGGGGCCTGTTCGGCACCGCACGCGTGGGCTTCTCCGTGGGCGATGCGGCTGATCGCGCTCAGCACCTTCTCGCGGACCGCCGGCTCGAACGTGCGCACGCTCAGGGTCAGCTCGGCATGGTCGGAGATGATGTTCTCCTTCGTGCCGGCGCGCACGGTGCCGACGGTGACCACCGCCGAGTCGGTGGCCGCGATGTTGCGTGACACGACGGTCTGCAACTTCATGATCGTCGAGGCAGCCATCACCACCGGGTCGACGGACTGCTCCGGAGCGGACCCGTGTGCACCGCGACCGTGCAACACGATCTTCAACGCGTCGCTCGCAGTCATCACCGCTCCGGGCCGGAACAGCACCCAGCCCGCTGGTGCCGGCGTCACGTGCTGACCGAGGGCGACCACCGGTGTGCCGAAGCGTTCGAACAGGCCGTCGTCGATCATCGCGGTGGCGCCGCCGCCGATCTCCTCCGCCGGCTGCACGGCCAGGATCACCTTGCCGTGCCACTGGTCGCGGTGCGTGGCCAGCTGGGTGGCGACACCGATCATCCAGGTGGCATGCATGTCGTGACCGCACGCGTGCGCCACGGGCACTTCCACACCCTCGGCGTCGAGGCCGGTGGCCGTACTCGCGTAGGGAAGTCCGGTGGCCTCCTTCACCGGCAGCGCGTCGATGTCCGCCCGCAGCAGCACCGTGTGCCCGTCGCCGTTGTCCATGGTGGCCACCACACCGGTGCGGCCAACACCCTCGGTGACCTCGTACCCGAGCGCTCGCAAACGGTCGGCCATGATGCCGGCGGTGCGAACCTCGGCGAACGACAGCTCCGGGTGACGGTGCAGGTCCTCGTAGAGCGCGCTCAGGTCCGGAAGCAGTGCGGCGATGTCATCGAACATGGGTTGATCCTTCGAGTTGGGCTTGCGAGACGCGTCGAACCGGAGTCGGCGACGCAGAGGTTTGGTCGCTCACACGGGCGGGGCAG
>CAWGHJ010000003.1:985000-2581256 GCA_963822385.1 uncultured Actinomycetes bacterium | reverse complement strand
GGGGGCGCAAGGAACGATCGGGTCGAGTGCGCCGTGTCAGTTCGTCGCCCGTGTGCGCTCGGCAATCGCGGTGGCCGCTCAGCGGGCGTGGCGGTGGCGACGCAGCGTCGCGAACAGCGCGACGAGCACCAACCCGACGATGGCCGCGACGGCGACGGTGCGCATCATCTTGGCGCCGTCCTCCGCTGCCTGCTGCGCCTTCTCCGCGGCCTGCAGCACGCGCTGGGCATCGTCGAGTGCTGCTTGCACCGTGGCGATCTTCGCTTCGGCGTTGGCGATCGCATCGTGGTCCATCTGGTGCCCCGTCTCCGTGACGCGTGGATGCGTGCACGCTCGGCAGCGTAACGAGCCGGCAGTAGGGTCGGTGGATGAGCAGTCTCAACGCCGACGGCGATCGTCGATTCTCGAACGTCTCCACCGGTGACCTGCCCCAGGCAGAACACGTACAGGAGTTGGTCGACGAGGCGCATCGCCGCTTTCTCGTCGAGACGAGCGGTGCGAACTCGGCGGTCTACCCGGCGTTGGAGCGCGCCGATCCCAACCGATTCGGCATCTGCATCGTCGGTGTGAACGGATCGGCGTTCGAAGCCGGTGACACCGACGTGGCGTTCAGCATCATGAGCGCGGTCAAGCCGTTCGCGCTCGCGCTGGTGCTCGAGGTGCTCGGGCCCGACGAGGTGGACGAGCGCATCGGCGTGAACGCCACGGGGCGCGCGTTCAACTCGATCGCCGCCGTCGAGCACGGACCGCGTGGACGCACCAATCCGATGGTCAACTCCGGTGCCATCGCCACCGTCAGCCTCGTGCCGGGCGCGACCGTCGACGAGAAGTGGGCGACGCTCCGCGGGGTGCTGTCGAAGTTCGCCGGGAGAGAACTCACGCTCGATGAGGAGGTGTACGCCTCTGCGTCGGCCACCAACCATCGCAACCAGGCCATCGCCCGCATGCTGCAGTCGATGGATGCGATCTACTGGGATCCGGCCGAGACGGTGGACCTGTACACCCGGCAGTGCTCGCTCGGGGTGACCGCACGCGACCTCGCCGTGATGGGTGCGACCCTGGCCGCCGGCGGTGTGAACCCGGTGACTCGTGAACGTGTGGTCGACGCCGCGACCTGTCACGACGTGCTGGCGGTGATGGTGATCGCCGGCCTGTACGAGACCTCGGGCGACTGGCTGTACCGCGTCGGCCTACCGGGCAAGAGCGGCATCGGTGGCGGCATCGTCACCGTGTCGCCCGGCAAGGGAGGGCTCGCCACGTACTCCACGCCCCTCGACGAAGCCGGCAACAGCGTGCGCGGCCAGCTCGTCGCGCAGTACCTGTCCCGCCAACTCGGCCTGGACCTGTTCGCCTCGGCTCCGCCTGCGTGAGTGACTGAGGCCGCCTCGTTCCACCGAGGACGCCGGGACCGTCCGGGTCCGTGATCAGTCGGCGAAGACGTCGCGGCTGAGCTGGAGGAAGAAGCTGTGGTCGTGCCCTGTGTTCGGGTCGTCCGAGTTGTACTTGGGTCCGTTCGGCGCGCCCGTGGGGAGGTGGTCTTCGGCGTAGATCGCCCCGACGGGGCAGACGTCGGGCTGATAGCACGCGGTGCACGACGTGCATTCGTCCAGGTTCACGTACAGGATCGTGTCGCCGAAGATCGCCACGGAGTCGACATTGGGCTGGTGGCTGTTCTCGATGACCCCGTTGCCTGCCATCTGCTCGGAGTTGAGCCGGCCGCTCGGCGCGTCGTACTCGTAGATGCACTGCACGGGGCACACGTCGACGCATGCTCGATCCTTGGTGCCGATACAGGCTTCAGTGATCACCGCGACACCGGACATGTGCAGGTGCTACCCGCCCTGGTCCGCGTTCAAACACTGCCCGGGTCAGTGGACCTCGGCCAACCGCACGACCTTCTCGACTCGCAGCCGGCCGCTGCTGCCGTGGCCGGTGTAGACGCCGCAGGTCGGGGCGACGTCGCGGTAGTCGCGACCGACGGCGGTGGTGACGTAGCGGAGGTCGGTGCGCCGCCGATGGGTCGGATCGATCGCGACGACGACCTGACGCTCGGGATCGAGCACCTCGGTCCACGCATGGCTCGCACCATCGCCCACCAGATGCCCCGAGACGTAGCGGGAGCGGATGCCGAGGCTGGTGCACATCGCGATCATCACGTGGGCCATGTCCTGGCAGACCCCTCGGCGCAGTTGCCACGCATCGGCGGCGGTGGTGCGCACGCCCGTGGCGTCGTGGGCGTACTCGAACGAGGTGCGGACGAGGTCGGAGATCGCATCGGCGGTCTCCAGCACGTCGCGCACGGGTCCCAGCGACTGGGCCGCGTCGCGAATCGCGGCATCGGGTGCGGTGAGCTGTGTACGGGTCGGCGTCGTGCTGTGCCACGCTGCGGGCCCGGGGGACGCCGGGTGACGGACGAGGACGGCCCTGGCGCGGAACTCGATGGTCTGCTCGACGCTCGGCACGGTGACGTGCACGACGGTGTTGCCGAAGCGGTCTTCTCTCGTCCGCACACGCTTGCTCCCGCGCGTCCGCACTTCGAGGCGGCGAACGACGCGCTGCTGATCGAGGTGGCGCTCGCGTGGCATGACCATCAGGCGTTGGCGGAGGTCGAGTACCGGCGCCGAGTACTCGTACGCCACCGTCTGGTCGATGACGTAGGTGGCTCGGCTCGCGCCGATCAGTGCTTCGGTGTCGTAGCTGTTCGGCAGCGACTCGAGGAACTCGTCGTGCATGAACTGCTCGACGTCGTGCCGCTCACGCACCGGACCACATCCTGGTTGAGTTGTTCCCCATGACTGACCACCCCTTGGTCGTTCATCACTGCACCGCCGTGCCCGGAGAGCGTGACACAGCGAGGTCCCGCCCGCGTGACATGGGCGTGAACAACACGTGCCTCGTCAGTTGACCAGGCCGGGTCCGTGGCGCCCGCTCGATGTCGAATCACTCCAGCTGTCGCCCGAGCCGAGCTCGGCCCACACCTTCATGCCGACCATGTCGATCTGCCCGAAGGAGGTCACCATCGCCACGTCGGCGGCATCGCGCCCTCGGCCGATCACGAGGCGGCCGACCCTCGGCCGGTTGTTCCGCGGATCGAACGTGAGCCACCGGCCACCCAGGAACACCTCCATCCAGGCGCAGAAGTCCATCTCGGCTCCCAGATCGGGTACGCCGATGTCGGGGATGTACCCGAACACGTAGCGCGCAGGGATGTTCATGGCCCGGCAGAGGGCGATGCCCAGGTGGGTGAAATCGCGGCACACACCGACGCCACGTTCGAGCACGCTGACCGCGGAGTACTCCGGCGACGAGCTGCCGTACTGGAACTCGGTACGACCGTGGACCCAGTCGCAGATGGTCTGGACCTGTGCCCATCCTGCGGGGACCGACCCGAATGTCGACCACGCGAGATCCGCGAGCCGGTCGGACTCGCAGTATCGACTCGGCATCAGGAAGTACAACACCTCGTCCGGCAGCGCGTGTGGCGGGGCGAGCGGTGCCTCGTGGACCGTCTCGTCGTACTCGTCGCTCACGGTCACCCGGGCCATGAAGCGCACCGTTGCGTCGCCGGCGTCGAACGTGATCCGGCGGCAGCGGTTCCCGTACGAGTCGACGTAGGTGGTCGACGGCGGAAGCGCCGAGTTGCCCGTGACCACCAGCTTCGAGTCGACCACGGTCCGAATCTCGGTCGAGTGCGGCTCGAACAGCATCACGGCGTGCGTCACGGCCGGAACATCGAAGCTGAATGCGCATCCGATGTCGAGGTCCATGTCCGTTCGATACTACCGACGCCGAGATCCTTGGGTCGCCGAGCTCGCAGCGGATTCGCGACGATTCGCCGCGGCGATGGCGTCGACCAACTCAGCCTTGCTCAGGGTCGACCGACCGCGGATGTCCAAGCGTCGGGCCACGTCGAGCAGGTGCGACTTTGGTCGCGCGGGCGTTCACCCCTTCGAACGTCTCGACAGGATGCGTGAGCGCTTCCCTGCCGCGCTTGGCGTCCTGGTCGTCGCTCGGCCCGCGCTCGTCCTTCGCTTCCCAGTGGTCGCCCACCTTCTCGAACGAGTGCTTCAGCGAGCCGAAGGCGATGCGGTGCGCGGCTTCGCCGTCACCGTGGGTCTCCTCGGCCGCTTCGAGTGTGTGGATGTACGTCGCCTGCGCCTTCGCCGGGGATCGCCTCAGCGTCGACGGAAGGCGATCTCGTTCCTTCTTGTCGAGTGCCATGGCTCGCGGGTACCCGGAAGCGCAGTCGGCCAGACCGGGAGCGTCGACCACCGATCAACCGTGCTGGATGCGCGCGATCACCATGGCAGCAGCGATCGCCACCACCGCGCCGGTCATGGCCTTCAACGCCGTCTCCAGCGGCGCCAGCAGCGTGCCGGAATCGATCGGACGTTCGGCGCCGTCGAGCGTGATGATGCGCCCGTCCACCGACGCGGTTCTCCGACGCAGGTCTCGTGCCGGTGTGCTCAGTGCGCGCTGGGCGTTCGACAGCCAGTACGCCCCTGCCGCGGCGGCGAAGGCCGGCCATCCGAGGCGTTCGGCCTGGGCGAAGTAGGCGGTCAACACAGGGAAGGAACCCCACGCGAGTGCGAACGTCACGTCGTTGTGCAACCGTCCACCGAGGAGCTCGAGGTTGTACCCGCAGGCCAACGCGGTGCCGACGGCGATGAACACGAGCAGCCACGGGCCCACCTCGCTGACACCGACGATGCCGATCGCGATCGCGCCGAGCAGGCTGATCGCGGCGGCTGCGATCAACTGCCATGCGGGAATCCGTGTGCGCAGCGGCCGGCCGTGCAGTTCGTCCAAGGCGTGAGCACCGACCCCCACTGCGAAGGCGAAGGCGAGCAGCGTGGCGACCAGTCGGCCCAGGTCGAACCGTGGTGCCAGCGCGGCGCCGATGGCGGCGTAGCCGAGGTGCCACAGCGTGTACGGCGGGTGCAGCAGGACCCACCAGTCGGACCATGCACCGCGTCGACGGCCGCCCGCGTAGAACGCGGGTGCCAACGGCGGTGCGAGCTTGCTCACGCGGCAACGGTCCCGGTCGGGGGAGCGGTGCCACGCGTGCCCCACATGATCAACCCTCCGCCCAGGCTCATGCGGCGCAGGCCGATGTCGGTGAAACCTGCGGCATGCCACGCGGCGATCGCCTCGGCGACCGAGAACCGGCGATAGTGGTCCTCGATGTTGGGGCCGAGGAAACGACCGACCTCGAACCACGGACGCCCACCCAGCACCGCGCCGCCGAGTGGCAGCAGCAGGCGCGTGTACAACCTCCAGCTCCAACGCCACCACGGGTCGATCGGCACGGCGAACTCCAGGCTGGCGACCGAGCCGCCCGGGCGAACGACGCGGGCGAGTTCGGCGAGCGTCGCCGCCGGGTCGGCGACGTAGCGGAGCAGGTAGGTGAAGGTGAGCGCGTCGAACGTGGCGTCGGCGAACGGCAGGTGTTCGCCTTGACCGCGGACCAGGGTGATGCGATGCGCCAGGCCTGCGTCGGCCACGTTGCGCCGACCTCGATCGAGCATGTCGGCACTCAGGTCGATGCCCACGATGCGTCCGGGAACGCACTCGCTGAGATCGATGGCCACTCCGGCTGGGCCAGTGGCCACGTCCAGCACCAGGCCGGGCTGCGACGGCGCGATGTGGGCGATCATCTCCCGCCGCCATCGGCGGTCCTGTCCCATCGAGAGGATCGCGGCCAGTCGGTCGTAACGCGCGGGCAGGTCGGCGAACAACCTGAGCGCGAACCGTGTGGGCGGTGTGCGGATGGCGCCGGTGTGCATGACCCTCCTCGGCGCGGGAAACAGTGCGCGTGTGGACGGTTCCCCGGGGGACCGGTGGTCAAACCTGAGGTGCGGTGAACGCTCTGCGCTTCAGGTCGCCGGCGATGAAGGGGGCGTCCGCGTCGAACGTGCCGTGGGCCAGCAGGTGCTCGGCGCTCGCCACCATGGCTCCCTGGGCGATGTTCGCCAGCGAGCTGCCCACCGAGATGCGACGGGCACCTCGCTCGGCAAGCGTGGCGACACTCGGCCCGCCCGGTAGCAGCAACACGTTCACGGGTGCGCCGAGCGCGGCGACCGCGCCGACGTGCTCGGCCGACCACACCAACGGGGCGTACAGCACCTCCGCGCCGGCCGCGAGGTAGGCGCGCAACCGGGCCAGGGTGTCGGCGAAGTCGTCGACACCGCGCAGGTGATTCTCGCATCGAGCCGTCAGCACCAGCCCGCGTTCGGCGGCTGCCATCGCCGCGGCGCGGACGCGCTCGGTGGCCACGTCGATCGCGTCGATGCTGTTCGTCGACGGGTTCCAGTCCTCGATCGAGAACCCGGCTGCGCCGGCGTCGGCCAGCAGATGCACCGTCTCGGCGATGCCGTCGGCCGTCTCCGCGAAGCAGCGCTCCGAGTCGACGTTCAGGGGCAGCGAGGTGCCGGTGGCGATGTCCGCCACGTGGGCCACCAATTCGTCGCGCGTGACCTGCATGTCGTCGCGCCCGAGCGTCGCGGCGAAGCCTGCGCTGGTGGTGGCGAGCGCGGGGAAGCCGAGCGCTCCGAGCAGTCGGGCGCTGCCGATGTCGAACGGGTTGGGCATCACGAAGCAGCCCGAGGCGTGGAGGTCGCGGAATCGATCTGTTGCGTCGGTCATCCGCCAATTCTTCCAGCTCCTCAGCGGCTGTCGGTTCGACGGTGCGTTCAGCTGGAATCCGGCGGCTCGCAGGGCGCGTAGTCTCCGGCGATGCAGACGCGATCGATTCGGGCCGCGGTGTGCGTCGCGCTGGTGACGCTCGCCGCCGGTTGCTCCGACCACGACACGAGTGCATCGACGACGGCTCCTTCGGTGTCGCTCAGCGCCGACGGACACCGCGCCGAGCTGGGACCGACGCAGCTCAAAGTGATGACGTTCAACGTGTGGTTGGGCGGCAACGTCGTCGACATCGCCCAGGTGGCCGAAGTGATCCGGGCGTCAGGGGCCGACGTCGTGGGCCTGCAGGAGTCCGACGGCAACGCCCGGCGCATCGCCGATCTCGTCGGCTGGGCGCACGTCGACGAGCAGCACCAGGTGATCTCGCGGTACCCCCTCATTGCACCCGCCGATTCCGACGGGTACGTCTACGTGCAGCTCGCACCGGGCCAAGTGGTGGCCGTGGCCAACATCCACCTCCCTTCCGACCCCTACGGCCCCTACCTGGTGCGCGACGGCATGACCGTCGATGAGGTGCTGGCCAACGAGCAGGAGTTGCGGGTCTCCGATCTGCAGACCAAGGCAGAGGGTTGGACGACCGCGTTCGACCAGGGCATCCCGCTGGTGCTCACGGGCGACTTCAACACACCCTCGTTTCGTGACTGGACCAGCGAGACGGTGGGTGAGCGAGCACACCTGAAGTACTCCGTCGACTGGCCGGTCTCGCACGCGGTGGAGGACCTGGGTTTCGTCGACACGTACCGCCACGTGCACCCAGACCCCGTCGCTCATCCGGGCATCACCTGGACGTTCGGGTATCCGTTCCCTCGTTTGCTCGACGGCGAAGCGCAGGACCGGATCGACTTCGTCTACGTCGCCGGCGCCGCGAGCATCGAGAACAGTGAGATCGTCGGTCCGCCGAAGGCCGGCGACGTGACGATCCCTGTTTCGCCGTACCCGTCGGACCACCTCGGTGTCGTGTCGACCATCGTGGTCGACCCGGTGGAGCCGCCCGTGTTCGTGTCGCCCGACGAGATTCGTGTCGAGATCGGTGACCCGATCGGCGTGTACTACCACGCACCTGGTGGGTACGAGACCGATCGCGTCGTGCTGACGCCGTCAGGTGGAGACCCTGCGACCGACGGGTTCGCCATGCTCGACACCGCCGAGGCTGGGTTCTTCGGGCGGATCACGCTCGGCACCGCCGGGCAGCAGCCGGGCGAGTATGACGCCGTCCTGCTGACCGTCGATGACGCCGGAGCGCCTGTGGAGGTGTCGCGCAGCAACTTCTGGCTGGTCGAGCGAGGGGCACGACCGACCATCTCGGTCGACGCCGAGATAGCGCCCGGCGACGCGGTCGACGTGGAGTGGGCGAGTGCGCCCGGTCGGAAGTTCGACTGGATCGGCATCTACGCAGCCGGTGATCCGGACCTGTACGCCTACCTCGCGTTCGCCTACACCGAGCGGACCGTCGACGGCAGCTACTCGTTCACGGTGGACGACCTCGGCGAGGAGATGCTGCCACCGGGCGACTACGTGGTTCGGCTGATGAGCGACGACAGCTACGTGGCGCTCGCGCAGGCCGAGTTCACCGTCGCGGAGCCCAGTTCGTAGTCGCCGGTCCTCGTGCCGCCCCGGTGATGAGCGACAGGCGACCTCTCACGCTCAGCCCAACCGCGGCAACGATTCGAGCCATTCGACGGTCTCGGCGAACTGTCGGTCGGTTTGGCGATCGGCCGTCGGCCGCGCCAGATCCTCGTCGCGGCTGCGCCTGGCCGCCTGCAGCGGTGTCACGCCATCCCACACGGACACCCAGTACACGTCCGCGCCGCAATGGGCGAGCAACTGCGCCGCCGCGAGTTGTCCGCCCGCGCAGGCGCCCCAGAACGCTCTCGTCACGGCGTCGGCGCCGGCGTTCGCCGGTTGGTCCAACAGGTCATGAAGGCGATCGAGCAGCCCCATCGAGGCCGACTCGTAGAGGTTGGTCCGTGCCCGCGCTCGACCAGCCGTCGCGCCGCGTTCCACTGTGCGAACGCAGTCGCGTCGGCGATCGGGGTGCCCACGTGCGATGACGGCTCCATCCGCCTCGATGTCGGCGCCGGCGTCGAGCAGTGCGTCGAGCACCTCGACGTCGTCGCTGCTCGCCGCCCAGTGCAATGGCGTCTCGGTGTGCGGCCCGGTGAACCGTGCGTGCACGTCGGCGCCGTGCTCGATGAGCAGCCGCACGGTGGCCACGTTGTTCGGGAAGTGGCCGGGCCAGTCGGTGGCGGCATGGAGCAGCGAACGACTCATGCCGCCCGGCGTGTGATCTCCGATGGTCGCCGATGCGAGTCCCGGGTGATCCGCGAGCAGATGTCGCAGCGCATCGAGGTCGCCGCGCTGAATGGCGTCGGTGGCGGCAACAGCGAGCGGCTCGTCGCTTCCCAGCAGCATCGACGCATCGTAGGTCGGTCGGCGATGGCGTCGGATGAGGTTCGAGTCGTCCGACGCTGCACGCTTGCTTCAGCGGGGATCAGGTCCCCAGCACCGACACGCAGAACCCGACGACGGTCGCCACGCCGGCGAACTGTGCGCCACGTTCATAGGCGAAGGGGATCAGCGAGTTCGTCAGCATCGCCAGGAGGCCTCCAGCTGCGAGGGCGGCGAGCCGCGCGCCCTGCACCGCACTGCTGATGTCGACGAGGAGGTACCCGAGCGCAGCGGCGACGCCGCACACGAGCACGACGAGCAACCAGATCCGTGCCAGCCGGGGGCGAGTCCACCCCGCCTCCGCGAGGTCGGCGGATGGAGCAATGGCCTGCGGGATGTTCGAGACGAAGACCGCCCCGAGGAAGCTGATGCTCACCGGAATGCCGGCGGCGAGCTGAATCCCGAAGATCATCGACTCGGGCACGCCGTCCACGACCGAGCCCACGATGATGCCCATGGAACCGCCGGCGCCCTCGTCACCGAATTTGCGTTCGACGACGGCGTCCCCGACGAGGAAGATGGCGACGCCGACCATCATCCACAGGCCGAGTTGCCAGGCGCCGAGGCCCTCGGCTTCGGCGAGCAGGTCGAACGAGATCGCCGCCAACATCGCTCCGGCGCCGAAGCCTGCCAGCACTCCGACGACTCGACCCGGGAGCTTCACCCAGAAGACCAACAGCCCCGCGAGGAGCAGCGACGACTGAGCGAGCACGCCCAGTCCGAATGCCTCGAACAATTCGACCACCTCTGTTCGCCGTATCGCGCTCCGCGGCGACTCCGCGAAGGTCGTGAACCACTGTGGCGCACACCGCGTGCTCTGCGAGTCACCCGTCCGGGATGAGGCTGCCGTCGTGGACGTTTCGTATCTTGGGCATGTGTCCTCGCCCTTCACGCTCGCTCGGTGGCGCCGGGACTATCAGCGCAAGTGGCTGTTGCCGGACGGGATCGCCGGGCTCACCGTGTGGGCCCTGCTCGTCCCCGAGGCGATGGCGTACGCAGCGGTCGCCGGGGTCCCGGTGCAGTACGGGCTGTACAGCGTTCCGCTCGCCGTGCTCGGTTACGCCCTGTTCGGGAGTTCGCGGCAACTGTTCGTCGGTCCCAGTTCCACGGTCGCGGTGCTCGCCGCTGCCACCGTTGCGCCAATCGCTGCCAACGGCGGCGACGCCTACATCGCGCTGATCGCGACGTTGTCGATCCTCGTGGGCCTGCTGTACGTGTTCTTCGGCCTCTGCCGTTTGGGCTTCGTCGCTCGCTTCTTCGCCAAGCCGGTCCTCGACGGATTCATCATCGGTCTCGGCATCTTCATCGCTGTCGGTCAACTGCACAAGGTGGTCGGGCTGCCCTCGGCGTCTGGGGACACGATCGAGAAGGCCTGGAGTGTCGTTCGACATGTCGGCGACTGGAGCGTCACGACCGTGGCCACCGGGCTCGGCGCGCTGGCACTGCTGTTCGGTCTGGAACGTGTGTCGAAGAAGATCCCTGGCGCGATCATCGTGGTCGTGGTCGGCCTCGTCGTGTCGCAGATCGCCGACCTGTCGACCCATGGTGTGAAGGTGGTCGGCAACGTCCCCAGTGGGTTCTCGTTCGTGTCCTGGTCCAGCGTCACCGTCGACAACGTGGTCGCGATGGTGCCGGGAGCCCTCGGCATACTCGTCGTCGGATTCGCGCAGTCGATCGCCATCACGAAGGCATTGGCGGCGGACAGTGGAGAGAAGGTCGACGCCAACCAGGAGATGATCGGCTACGGAGTGGCCAGCATCGGCGCAGGTGTGTTGCAGGGCTACGCGCCCACGGGCAGCCTGTCGAAGACGGCCGCAGCCCGCCAGGCGGGAGCGAAGTCACCGGTCGCCTACCTCACCGCCGGTGGTCTGGTCGTCGTCACGGTGCTGTTCCTCACCGGCTTGTTCGAGCAGCTGCCCGAGGCCGTGCTCGGTGCCATTGTCATTCACGCGGTGTCGGGCATGATCGATTTCCGCAAGTTGACTGCGTTGCGGGCCGCGAAGACCCCCGACTTCTGGGCTGCCGCCGGCGCCCTCGCGGGCGTGGTGGCCCTCGGCATCCTCCCTGGTCTGGCCGTCGGGATCGGGCTCAGCCTGGTGCTGTTCGTCCACCGCCTGGATCACCCGCACGTCGCCGTGCTCGGGCGACTGCCCGACGGCACCTTCGCCGACACCACGCTCAACCCAAACGCCCGGACGGTTGACGGTGTGCTGATCTACCGCCTCGATGCGCCGTTGATCTTCGCCAACGCCGACGTGGTCGTCGAGGACCTTCAGACGAGGGCGCGCGACGTGCATCGGATCGTGCTCGACATGGAGGCTGTGTACGAGATCGACACCCAGGGCGCAGACGCCCTCGGGCGGCTGACGAGCGATCTCTCCGAGAGGGGCGTCGCGGTGGTCCTGGCGCGACCCCACGCTCCTGTCCGGCTGCTACTGGAACGCCTCCACGTGTCCGCCACTCTCGGACCTCACGGTGTGTTCGCAACCGTCGAGGAAGCCGTCGCCAACTCGGGCCACTGACGTCGCCCGAGCCTTGGCGGATCTCACCCCGGTGGGGGTGAGGCGGCCCGCCTGCATCGGCCCTAGGTTCCCGTTCACTCACGAGGACGAGGAGACGTCATGAAGGTTCTGCTGGTCGGGCTGGGCACGGTCGGAGAAGCGATCGCGAAGTTGAGCGTCGGTCGGCCGTGGCTCGAGCTGATGGTCCTCGCCGATCACGACATCGACCGGGTCCGCTCCATCGCCGCCGACATCGGTGCCGGCTCGAATTGCCCGGTGGAGCACATCGACGCGGCCGACGCGCGGGCCGTCGAAGCATTGGCCCGTAAGTACAGGGTCGACCTGGTGATGAACGCAGTCGACCCGCGGTTCGTGATGCCCGTGTTCCGCGGCGCGCTCGCCGCCAATGCGCACTACATGGACACCGCGGTCAGTGTGTCCGAGCCGCATCCCACCGACCCGTACGGCACGGCAGGTCGTCTGCTGGGCGCCGAGCAGTTCGCGATGGATGCCGAATGGCGCGACCGCGACCGCCTGGCGCTGCTCGGCATGGGCCTCAGCCCGGGGCTGGTGCAGGTGTTCGCTGCGCACGCCGCCAAGCACCTCTTCGACGAGATCCACGACATCAACATCCGCGCAGGCGGCGACTTGCGGATCGAGGGCGTTCCGTTCGCGACGGTGTTCTCCATCTGGACCACGATCGAGGAGTGCCTCAACCCGGCGCTCGTGTGGGAGAAGGAACGCGGCTTCTTCACGCTGCCGCCGTTCTCCGAGCCCGAGCGGTTCAACTTCCCCGAAGGCGTCGGCCCAGTGGCGTGTGTCCACGTCGAGCACGAGGACGTGGCGATGATCCCGAGAGTGCTCGATGCGCGGCGGGTCACCTTCAAGTACGCGCTCGGTGAGGAGTTCATCGGGGCGCTGAAGGTGCTGCACGCGATCGGGCTCGACCGCACGGACGCGATCGAGGTGGACGGACAGCTGGTCGTGCCCCGCAACGTCGTGGCCGCACTCGTGCCTGAACCTGCCGACATGGGCGAGAACATGACCGGTCGCGCCCTGGTGGGGACACACGTGACCGGCGTGAAGGACGGCAAGCCGAGGGAGGTGTTCAGCTATCAGATGTGCGATGCGCAAGACATCATGTCCCGCTATGGCCTGCAACCCGTGGGGTTCCAGGCCGGCTTCAACCCGGTCGTCGCGATGGAGTTGCTCGCCGACGGCGTGTGGAGCGGCAGCGGTGTGCTGTCGGCCGAGTCGTTCGACCCCGACCCGTACCTCGCCATCCTCGACCGCGACGGCATCCACCACGCGACCATCGACATCGAACCGGGGACCGCGTTCGCCTGAGCTGGCTGCGCGGCGAGCGACCCGGCGAGGTCGCTCGGATCAGGGTGCTCGCAGCACGCGATGGGTGAACGTCGCCACGCAGAACAGCCCATAGGCGGCGAATCCGATGCCGATGACGACGACCAGGACGACGCCCCAGGTCTCCGTGGCCGCACGCCGGAGGGCGCCGTCCAAGCCGGTGGCCTCGGCGGAGTCGTAGGTGACGGCGGCCCGGAGGAGGAAGAAGCCGATGAGCCCGATGCCGAGGCCCCGGCCCACCTCGCCGACCGCGCCCAACCGCTCGGTCCAGCGACGGCGCTCGGGTGACAGCGACGAGAGGTCGAGTTCGTCGGTGACGTCGACCTTGACGCCCTTCACGAGCCGATACAGGCCGACGGCGATGGCGATCACGCCGATGACACCGATGAGGATCCGGCCACCCGAGTTCGCCATCAGGCGTTCGGTGAGCGACTTCGCGGTGGTGTTGCCGTTCGCTTCGGCGTTGGCACTGCGGGCGAGTGCGATCGCCGTGGTGGCGAACGTGACGTAGATGACCGCGCTCACCAGGTAGCCGACGCGAGTGATCCACGACTTCGCGTCACCACCTCCGGGCATGAGCGCGGCGACGATCCGCCACGCCGCGTAGAGCAGCATGCCGGCCGCCAGCACCCACATCAGCAGTGCGCCACCCGACATCTGAGCGATCGTCTTCAGCGCACCCGTCGGGCTCGCCTCCTCGTCCGTCGCGGTCGTCGCCGAGGACCAGCCCGAGGCCTTCGCCGCGATCAGCAACGCCAGGACACCGGCGACGAGATACACGACGCCTTTCGCGAGCCAGCCGATGCGACCGAACTTGACCACTCCGGGGTGTTCTCGTGCGACGCGACCGACGGGGTTGGTGGGCAACGTGTGGGTCTTCGACATCAGGATCCTTCGTTCTCGCGGTCGGGTTCGCCGGGCATCACGTCGACTTCGGAGACGTGCCAGGCGGGGCTGTCGCCGGCGTTCTCGACGTTGAACCCGTGCTCGAAGACGAGGCTGCCGCCGAACGTCGCGCCGAGGGCGACGAGCCCGGCGACGAGGATGGAGACGACGAGCACGAGTGTCGTCGGGTGGGTGCGGTCGCCGTAGCCGTCGAGCCGCAGCACGATGTCGGTGACGGCAAGGAGGGAGACGAGGATCATCGCCCATGCGTGCGTGTTGGCGGTCCGGCGCGCCTGCGTGCCCTTCTCGGTGGACCTGAGCCAGTCGACGAACCCGGTGAGCGCGGTGAACACGGAGACGATGGCACCGCCGATGACGAGGAACGTGGCGGCGCGGAAGAAGTCGCGGCTCCATGTGTGGTCGCGACCGAGGGTCGAGATCACGTCGAAGGTCGCCGCCAACACGTAGGCGGCGACCGGGATGTCGGTCAGCGGTGGGTGCGTCGGCTTGCCCGACCAACCTCTGAGCCCTTTGAACTTCCTGCCCCGAAGGGTCAGCGTCGGTCTGATCGAGAAGGTGCGCACGGTGGCGCTGTACCCGCGGACGAGTGGATCGACACGCCCACGGCTGCGGCGGCGGCGGCGCCGCCCGAGAGGTGCTGATACTGCGATCCGACAGGACGTGAACGATGAAGGATCGCTGGACACCCTGTGCCGTCGAGCGGAAGCGAGCCTCCCCGGCGAGGCCTCTGCGCCAGTGCACGGTGCCGAGATGGTGGGCTTCTGTGCGCGTCACCGACGTGCGTCGTATGATCCTGGTCCGCTGCGCGTGCACGGCCATCCGGATGCGACTGCGTGGCACGCGACGAGTGATCGAGGGCCGCGACGCATGCTCGACCGGGCGAGCGTGTCACACCTGACGGGTGCGGGCGACCTGCTGCATCACGGCCGCCTTCAGGCGCGCCGGTGGTGGCTCCGCCCACCACACGGCGAGGGATGCGAGGCGTTCACCGAAGCCGGGCACGCGTCCGCCGCAGGCGTCCCACGGCATCTCGGTTCGCGGCGCACCTCCCTGGGTCATGGCCCACGTTCGGCGCCCCCGAGCATGCGGATGGGTCCGCGTCGCTGTGACGTGCAGCGCAGTGGGCGCGACCCATCCGGTTCCGCGAGCGTGTCGAACGGGGCGCATGAACGACCGATCGAACGCACGCCTCCGCCGCATCACGTGGGGCGCCCTCATCGGCCTCGCTTCCACTGCCGTTGGACTGGCGGTGGCGGAGGTCGTCGCAGCGTTGTCGAACAGCTTCCAGTCGCCGGTGCTCGACGTCGCCGACCGTGTCGTCGACGGCGTGCCGCAGTCGGTGAAGCAACTCGCCATCGACTGGTTCGGCACGAACGACAAGCGCGCCCTGCTCGTCGGCATCGGCTCCATCCTCGTCGTGTACGCAGCGGCGGTCGGCATCATCGCCCTCGGCCGGCGGTGGTTCGTCGCGCTCGCCGGTGTGGCGTTGTTCGGGCTGGCCGGGGCCTATGCATCGCAGACGACGCGTCGTGCCGCACCGTTCATCGCCGTCGTTCCCAGCCTGGTCGGTGCCGTCGCCGCCGGCGTCGCACTGATGGCGCTGCGCCACGTCGCCCTCGGCGGCCGGCGGCCGACCGAGTCGTCGGCAGGCCGACCGGCGGCCGGCGACGTCGAGACGCCCATCGCTCGCGCCGCGACGATTGCCGAGCTGACGCCGAGCGATCGCCGCCGCTTCCTCGCCGCGGCGGGTCTGACGACGCTCGGTGCCATCGGCGTCGGAGCCGCGGCGCGGTCGGTCAACACGCGTTCGACCGCTGCAGCGTCGCGGCGCAGCCTGACCCTGCCTGCTGCCGGTCAGCCCCTTCCGGTCGCGCCCGGCGGCATCGAGGTCGGCGTGCCGGGCGTCGGTCCGTTCTTCACTCCGAACGCCGACTTCTACCGCATCGACACGGCCATCACCGTGCCGCAGGTCGACGCTCGCACATGGACGCTGACCATCGATGGGTTGGTCGATCGGCCGACGACGTTGCGCTTCGAGGACCTGCTCGACCGGGAGCTGATCGAGTCGGACATCACGCTGACCTGCGTGTCGAACGAGGTGGGCGGCAACCTGATGGGCACGGCCCGCTGGCTGGGTGTGCGCCTCGACCGACTCTTGGAGGAGGTCGGCGTCAGCGCCGACGCCGACCAGGTGGTCGGTCGCTCCGTCGACGGCTACACGTGCGGCTTCCCCGTCGAGGCGCTCGATGGTCGCGATGCGTTGATCGCCGATCGGCATGAACGGCGAGCCGCTGCCACTCGACCACGGCTTCCCCGCCCGACTCATCGTGCCCGGGCTGTACGGCTACGTGTCCGCCACCAAGTGGCTGAGCCACATCGAGCTGACCCGCTTCGACCAGTTCGACCAGTACTGGGTGGAGCGCGGCTGGGTGGACGACGCGCCGATCAAGGTGCAGAGCCGCATCGACACGCCGCGTGGACTGGCGACGCTGGAGCCCGGGACGGTGGCGATCGCCGGCGTCGCCTGGGCGCAGACGCGCGGCATCAGCGCGGTCGAGGTGCGCGTCGACGACGGCGAGTGGCAGCCGGCGCGGTTGGCCGACGAGCTGAACGACGTCACCTGGCGGCAGTGGTCATTTGCATGGAATGCAACGAGTGGACGGCATTCCATTTCTGTGAGAGCAACCGAGAAGAACGGAGCAATCCAGACCGACGAGCGCTCCGAACCATTCCCGAGCGGTGCAACGGGCCAGCACAACATCGTGGTCATCGTCCGTTGAGCGGTTGTCCGTTCTCATCAAGTCCGTCGAAATCATCAATGACAGCGGAACTCTTGTTCCTCAATCACACCAAAGGATCATCGTGAACCCTTCCCTTCGTCCCTCCCGTCGTCGCCGAGCCGTGCTCGGTCTGGCTGCGGTCGCCTCGTTCTCGCTCATCGCCGCTGCGTGCGGTAGCGACAGCAACAGCGCCGCCACACAGCCCCCCGCCTCCTCACCGGACACCACCATGGCGCCCGAGACCACGGAGATGATGTCGCAGGACGCGCCGTTCGGCCCGGCCTGTGGCGCCGTCCCGGCCGATGGTGCCGGCAGCTTCGCCGGCATGGCGCAGGACCCGGCGGCCACTGCCGCCTCGAACAACCCGCTGTTGTCGACGCTCGTCACCGCGGTGAAGGCAGCCGGTCTGGTCGACACCCTGAACGGTGACGGCCCGTTCACCATCTTCGCTCCCACCAACGATGCATTCGCCAAGATTCCCGCCGACCAGCTCGACGCGATCCTGGCCGACAAGGAGATGCTGACGAAGATCCTCACCTACCACGTGGTCGCCGGCACGCAGTACGACGCTGCGGGTCTGGGCGGTGCGGGTGAGCTCGACTCGGTCGAGGGCGAGAAGATCACCTTCGGTGCCGACGGCACGATGGTCAACGACGCCAACGTCCTGTGCTCGAACGTGATGACCGCCAACGCGACCGTGCACA
The DNA here is from genome assembly GCA_963822385.1 of uncultured Actinomycetes bacterium. Classification (GTDB taxonomy): domain Bacteria; phylum Actinomycetota; class Acidimicrobiia; order Acidimicrobiales; family Ilumatobacteraceae; genus UBA668. The sequence continues at coordinate 2,563,850 of CAWGHJ010000003.1, read as the reverse complement.
TCATCGACACCGTGCTGCTGCCGCCGTCGCTGAGCGACCCGATGATGGGCATGCTCGAGCCGAGCGGCCCCGGCTGCGCAGCGGTCCCCGCGGATGGTGCGGGCAGCTTCGCCGGCATGGCGCAGGACCCCGCGGCCACTGCCGCATCGAACAACCCGCTGCTGTCCACCCTGGTGACGGCGGTGACGAAGGCCGGTCTCGTCGACACCCTGAACGGTGAGGGCCCGTTCACCATCTTCGCCCCGGTGAACGACGCATTCGCCGCCATCCCGGCCGATCAGCTCGAGGCCATCCTCGCCGACAACGACATGCTCACGAGCATCCTCACCTACCACGTCATCGCCGGCGAGAAGATGAGCTCGGCCGACCTGATCGCCGCCGGCAAGGCCACCACCGTGAACGGTGCGGAACTGACCTTCGCCGACGACATGGGTGAACTCACCGTCAATGGTGCCAAGACCCTGTGCATGGACGTCCCGACGGCCAACGCCACGGTGCACATCATCGACACCGTGCTGGTGCCGTGACCTGACACGTCCTCATTCTCTCCCAGGAGCAACGATGCCGACCGGTTCCCCGGTCGGCATCGTCGCGTCACTGGTCGGAACTCAGCAGGACATGGTCAGCTGGAACGCTCCGGCGGTGGCGATGGTGTCGTTGTATCCCCTGACGAGGACGAACACCTCACGCGGCACGGACGGCCCGTTGAGGATCGCGCTCACGCGTACGGTGCTGCTGCTTGTCAACGGGGTCGCGACCGGAACACATTCGCTGACGTCGCGCTCGAACTCGACGATGTAGAAGCCGGTGACATCGGGGTCACCGAAGATCGAGCTGGTGGCGACACCAGATTGCAGAGCCACGGTGCCGTTGGAGTTCACGGTGGCCTTGAGCACCTTGCGGTAGTAGCCCGTGACGTCACCGATCACGTTGGTCGCTCCGCCGAACGCCGCGACGCGGATGGTGCTCGTGACGGACAGACCTGCGGTTGCGGCTGCGGAGGTGCCCTGCGACTTGGCGAACTGCAGCACGGTCGCCGTGGGTGCGGCGCCGCCCGGACCGAGGCGCAGGCCGCCGACGGCCGTGGGCGAACCGCTCACGGTGGACAGCGTCATCTGGACTGCGACGGCATCGGCAGGAATGGCACAGCCACCGGCCTTGCCGCCCTGCGCCGGGACGCTGGCGTTGAGGACCGAGAAGTCGCGGCTGCCACTTGCAGCGATGGGGCCGCCCGCTGTCGAGCGGGTGTCGAAGATGCGGCAGCCCGTGGGCAGCAGCACGAACTCGGCAGAGGTCTGTCCTGCGCCGAGCGAGCGCGGCTGGATCGCGTCGTCCGCCGTCCACACGACGGTGCGCTCACCGGTGGCGCCGGCGTCGTCGACTGCGCTGCTCGGTGACAGCGACTGTGCGGCGATCGGTGTGGCTGCAACGACGCAGGCAATGGCTGCGCCGATGATCCAACGACTCTTCATGATGTCCTCCCAAGGATTGTGGTGTCCCGCGAGAGTAGTCAGGTTCGGACATCGCGAATCTGGATGCGGTCAAGACCCATCGATGGCGCGACGGTCAACCCGCCAGGGTGAGCGCGACGGGCACATGGAACTCGATGCCGCTGCACTCCAGGTTCGCCTGTCGACTGAGGAACGCGGCCTTCGCGACCCGGACGGTGCGGGTCGTTCGGGCCGGGACCCGCACACCGATCTCCTGTGTCGGCAGGACCGTCATCAGTCCCGCGGTGGACGCGCACTCGCCGCGACGGGCCACACTCGCACCGCCTGCCTGTACGACCGCGAGCACCGTCAACGGCGTCGTGCTGTCGTTGCGGACGACGACGATCAGGTCCGCGGTTCCGCCGGGCAGGAGCACGCCGTCGACGTCGGCAGTGACCGTCCGGGACATCTCGGCCTGGCCGATCGTGGGTGCGGCGGCGGCAGCGATGCGCTCGTCGGCGGCGCGCCGGTCGGCCCACTTGGCACTCGCCGTCCCGAACGCGACCGCCACGATCAGGATCGCGCCGAACACGAGCCCCATGCTGACGGTCTTCCTCATGCCGACGACAGTCCGGACGCCGGCGCCGGATGCCAGGTGGTGCGTTCGTCGTGACGCGCGCCGCAGGTCAACCGACCGCCGCACCCGCCTTCGGCAGCGTCGTCCGCGCGTGTCGTCGTCGTCGGCGGTCGTCGAGGCGGCGCATCACAGGGGTGGCGGCAACGCCGTGCACGAAGATCGACAGGAGGATCGCGCAGGTGACGATGGACCACAGACGCGTCGGTGTCGTCGAACGGACCGTGCTGGAGCGCGAACGTCAGGTAGTACAACGATCCGATGCCGCGGACACCGAAGAACGCGATGGTCCGTCGCTCGGCGACCCGAGGGCGTCCGCCGAGCAACGACAGGCCGGCGACGATCGGCCGCACCACGAACACGCCCAACACGGCCACCGCGAAGCCTGGCCATGTGAGCCCGTCGAGCAGACCGTTGGAGACAGCGCCACCGAGGAGGAGGAGCAGAGCGACCATCAGCATCTCCTCCACCTGGCGGGCGAAGTCGTGCAGCACCACGTGGAACTCGTGGTGCCGCTCTGCGGCTCGCAGCGTCACCGCGGTCACGAACACCGCGAGGAACCCGTAGCCGCGCGCCATCTCCGTGATGCCGTAGGCGAGCAGGGTGGACGCGATGGCGACGAAGCCCTGTGCCCGGTCCGCGAGTGCCGTCAGCCGCCCGGGCGGAGAGAAGAACACTCGACCGAGCACCCGACCGACCAACCAACCGACGAGGACTCCGATCGCCAGCCGGTAGGCGACGTCGTAGGCCATCCACTGCACCACGCCTCGATGGGCCAATCCGGCTGATGCCAGTGCCAGGGCGATCGCTCCGTGGACGAACGGGAAGGCCAAGGCGTCGTTCAGCCCCGCCTCGCTGGTGAGCGAGAAGCGAACCTCGTCTTCGCGGGTGCCGTGGTCGTCGATGGTCGGCTCGCCGACCTGCACGTCCTGCGCCAAGACCGGATCGGTGGGTGCGAGAGCGGCACCCAGCAGCGCCGCTGCGGCGACGCTGAGGCCGGCGATCCACCACCCGAGCAGCGCGATTGCGGCGATGGTCAGCGGCATGGCGACCGACAGCAGCCGCCAGGTGGTGGACCACGTTCCACGGCCCACGGGTCGGTCGATGGCCAGGCCCGCGCCCATCAACGAGACGATGACGCCCAGTTCGGTCAGCCGCGCGGCGGGCTCGAGATGCAGCCGCGGATCGGGAGGGTCGAACCAGGGCAGGCGGAACGCGAGCATCCCGATGACGACGAGCACGATCGGCAGCGACATCGGCCGCCGCTCGAGGTACGCGGGCAGCCAGGCGGTGAGCAGTGCGACGAAACCGGCGAACACCAGCAACAGGGTGTATGTCGGCATCTGTCGGTGATACCCGTCACACGCTGCCACGAGACATCGCGGTCGATGCGACGAGCGTGGCGCTCGGTCGCTCGGTCGCTCGGTCGCTCGGTCGCTCGGTCAGTCGGCGACGTCGACCTTGGCGACGACCTTGGTGACGCGCACGCGCACGACCATCTCGGGTGGCACGGCGTTGCGTCGGCCGTAGGCGTCGGCTTGGTCGGTGCCCATGTAGCGACCGCCGATGCGCGTCGCCCACAACAGCAGCTCGTCGGGGTCGGTGGACGTCGTGGCGGTGCCGCTGACGATGGCGAATGCGAACGGAGGCCGTTCGTCGTCGAAGCACAACGACACCCGTTCGTCGCGCAGAATGGCCTTGCCCTTGATCGTGTCGGCCGACGTCATGAACACCAGATCGTCGCCGTCGAGATCGACCCACACGGGGGCGACATGCGGGCTGCCGTCGGCACGTACGACCGCGAGCTTGGCGGTGCGGGCGGGCAACGCGGCCACGAACGCTCGCCACCAGCCCTCGGGTGCGTCGTGGTATCCCATGCACCGAGGGTATGTCATCGGAGGGGTTGTACGACCACGGTCCGATTGCCCTGTGGAGAGGAGAGGCGTACCGTCGTCATCGACGCGTACGGCGGAACGGTCAACGGGAACGTCCGCCGCACGAGCCGAACCGACCACGGTGTTCCGCGCGCATCCGTCATCACCTCTCCACCCGAAGGAGTCAGTGTCATGCCGCTCATGTCCCTCTCGTCCCGCCGCGTGCGCGTCGTCGCCGTCGGCGCGTTGCTCGCAGTCGGTGTCAGTTCCGCCGCCGTGTCGAACACCTCCGCCAGCAGTGGTGGCAGCGTGGAGTTCCGCATGCGGGACAACTGCGACGCCCCCAGTTTCAACGCCGTCATCGGCGAAGGCACCTGTGTCGGCGACGGCAACACCACCTTCGACGAGTTCGCCGCGGCGCTCTCGTCGGGAGGCCATCCGAAGTGGCGCTTCCAGCCCGGCTCGACCGAGGTGAAGAAGGGCACGTCGGCCAAGGTCGTCAACCGTGGCGGCGAGGTCCACACCTTCACCGAGGTGTTCAACTTCGGCATCGGTGGTTTGGTCCCGCTGCTCGACCAGTCGCAGCCGCCCGGCACGCCGCAGGCCATTCCGGTGAGCGGCTTCGAGAACCTCGAGTTCCTGCCGCCCGGCAGCGTCACCAACCTGGGCGTACTCGCACCTGGCACGCACCTGTACCAGTGCATGATCCACCCGTGGATGCGTTCCACGGTGGTCGTCAAGAACCGCTGAGCCGACCGTTCGGACTAGGGGAACACGACGGGCAGGATGCGCGGACCGCGCACCTGCCCGCCGGCCCACACCACTTCCGTGTCCGCTTCGAGGCGGAACTCGGGAATGCGCTTCAGCCATTCCTCGATCGCGACGCGCAGCTCCATGCGTGCCAGGTTCGCTCCGGCGCAACGATGGATGCCGGCACCGAACGCGACGTGGCGGTTCACCGGTCGGTCGAAGATGACCTCGTTCGGTCGATCGAACATCGCCGGGTCGCGGTTCGCCGCGGGGAAGTTCAGCAGCACCTTCTCACCCGCCTTGATGGGGCAGCCCTGGAACTCGACGTCGTCGTTGGCGACGCGGGCCATGGTGACGGGCGAGTAGGCGCGGAGCAGTTCCTCGATCGCGACGTTCAACAGATCGGGTTCCTCGACCAGGCGGCGGGTGTCGTCGGGGTGGGTGGCGAGGTGCCAGAGCGACGATCCGATGGCCGACCACGTCGTGTCGACGCCGGCGAGCAACGTCAACGCTGCCATGCCCATCACGATGGGCTCGGGGATGGGCTCGCCTTCGACCTCGGTGTGCAGCAGGGTGCTGATCAGGTCGTCGCGCGGGTCGTCCTTGCGTTCGGCCAACTGCTGCAGCAGGAAGCCGACGATGCCGTCGAAGCCGCGCTTGCTGCGCACCTCGTCGTGGGCGAACTCGAGCACGTCGCGCACCCATCCGGTGAACGTGTCGGCCAGCTCGACGGGTACGCCGAGGATCGTGGCGATGACCCGCACGGGAATCTGCTGCGCGTACCCGGCGGCACCGTCGGCGTGCCCGGTCTCGATGAAGCCGTCGATGAGGCTCGCACACAGCTCGCGCGTCATCGGCTCGTAGTTGGCGACGTTGGCGTGCGAGAACCACGGCAGCAGCAGGCGACGGGTCCAGGTGTGCAGCGGTGCATCGGCGTCGATGGGCGGGAGCGGCAGCTCGATGGTGTCGCGCGGCCGGTCCTCCTCCGAGAACGTCAGCACGCCCACGTCGCGCGAGCTGAAGTGCTCGGTGTCGTGGGCGACGGCGAACACGTCGGCGTAGGTGGTGGGCATCCATGAGCCGCCCCACCGGTCGGAGTGGGCGACCGGGCACGTCTGGCGCAGGTCGTCCCACACCGGGAACGGGTTGACGACGTACTCGGGATCGAGGATGTCGTAGTCGGTCGTCCAGTCGGTGACGGGTTCGTTCGCCATGGTGCTGCCCCCTCGCATCGGCGCCGGGCCGATCGCAGGCCGCCAGTCTTGCCGATCCGCCGGCCGTGGTCGGTCGGGCAGTGGTGGTCGGTCGGGCGCCGTCGCAGGCTCGCCTAGAATCCTGGCGCCCGCAACAAAACCCTGGAGGAAACTGCATGGCCGCGCCCACGCCCACGACCGAGAAGAAGAAGGTCGGTGGACTCTTCTACGAGTTCAAGGAATTCATCCTCACCGGCGACCTGATGACCATCGCCGTGGCCTTCATCATGGCGGCGCTGCTGAAGGACCTGATCACGTCGTTCATCAACGACATCTTCAACGGAGTCCTCGGTCTGTTCATCGGTGACTGCACCACCGACCCGGAGACCAAGAAGCAGACGTGCACGGTCTTCAGCGACAAGGCCTGGAAGGGCATCCAGTACGGCGCCTTCCTGAACACCGTCTTCACCTTCGTGATCACCGCGTTCGTGGTGTTCATCCTCATCAAGGTGTATCGCAAGGCGACCGGCCGTGGCCTGGCCACCGACGGCCCGGGCACGAACGACATCCTCATGGAGATCCGCGACGAACTCCGCGCTTCGCGCGAGAGCTGACGTCGGCCCCGCTTGGGACTAGGGCACCGGCGGGGTCGTCACGCTCAGACGCGTGCCGACCTCGTCGTCGCTCATCCCCATCAGTGCCTCGTACACCGGCTTCGGGTACACCATGTTCGGCTTGTCCCAATCGATGGGCGGATTGGGCAGCGGCTCGCTGGGGCGCGTGAACGCCGCGGGCGAGCGGTAGCGGTCCAGCTCGTCGGCGTCGATGCCGGCCAGCTCGACGACCTCGGGATCGATCCAGTGATGCGCGTCGATCGCGACCTCGGATGTCGCCACCTCGAGGGTCAGCCCCTCGGGTCCGCCGAAGTAGATCGAGTCGCACATGCCGTGGTGGATGGGGCCGAGCACGTTCAGCCCGCGCGACCGGATGCGATCGCGCATGGTGAGCAACTCGTCGTACGTGTCGACGTTGAACGCGACGTGCTGCATGACGCCGGGCGCCGTCGGGCCTCCACCGTTGCCGGCGTGGGTGACGCCGGGGATGGGCTCGATGGCCTTGATCGAGTCCATCTGCACGAACGCGATGGACGACTGGTCGTTGAGGCGAAGGAAGCCGTGCCACGCACCCTGCACGCCGTGCATCCAGTACAGCGCGACCAGCTCGCAGCCGAGCACGTCGCTGAAGAACTCGATCTGGGTCTTGATGTCGGCGGTGCTGATGGCGAGGTGGTGCACACCGTTCGGGCGGGTCATGGCGTCCTCCTGGGTCGGTGCCACGACGCTAGATCGCGCGACGCGGCCCGGCGTCAGCAGGCGTTCGTGGGGAATGATTGCGCGAGCAAGTATGTTGTCGGACGTGATGAACGCACTCGAACTCGGACTCGACACCTTCGGCGACACCACCGTGGACCTCGACGGCCGCCCGCTCTCGCACCCCCAGGTGATCCGCAACCTCGTCGAACAGGCCGTCCTCGCCGATCGACTGGGCCTCGACTTCATCGGCGTCGGCGAGCACCACCGTGCCGACTTCGCCGTGTCCGCTCCCGAGGTGGTGCTGGCGGCCATCGCGGCGCGCACCGAGCGCATCCGCCTCGGCTCGGCGGTCACCGTGCTGAGCAGTGACGACCCGATCCGCGTGTTCCAACGGTTCGCCACCGTCGACGCGCTGTCCAACGGGCGGGCCGAAGTCATCCTCGGTCGCGGCTCGTTCACCGAGTCGTTCCCCCTCTTCGGCTTCGACCTGAACGACTACGAGACCCTGTTCGAGGAGAAGCTCGACCTGTTCTCGCTACTGCTGCAGGAGCAGCCCGTCACCTGGTCGGGCGACACCCGGCCGCCGCTGCGCGACCAGCCGGTGTTCCCCGGCACCGAGCATGGTCTGCGCGCCTGGATCGGCGTCGGCGGCAGCCCGCAGTCGGTGGTGCGCGCCGCGAGGTACGGCCTGCCACTGATGCTCGCGATCATCGGTGGCGATCACCTTCGATTCGCTCCCTTCGTCGACCTCTACCGGCGGGCGCTCGAGCAGATGGAGCAGCCCGAGCTGCCCATCGGCATCCACAGCCCCGGGCACGTCGCGGACACCGACGAGCAGGCCCGCGACGAGTACTGGCCGCACTACCGGGCCATGCACGCCAAGATCGGCGGCGAGCGCGGCTGGCCCGCGATGACCCGCGATCAGTTCGAGCTCGCCACCGGGCCCGAGGGTGCGCTGACGGTCGGTTCGCCCGCCAGCGTGGCCGCCAAGATCGTGCGCGCCGTCACCGGGCTCGGTGCCTCGCGCTTCGACCTGAAGTACAGCTCGGGCACGCTGCCCCACGAGCTGATGATGCGCAGCATCGAGCTGTACGCCACCGAAGTCGCGCCGCTGGTGCGCGCCCAGGTGGCCGCCGTCGCAGTGTGACGCCTCAGACGAAACGCGTGAAGTAGATCGGCGGCAGGTTCGACGAGACGGTGTCCCACCGTTCGCCGGCGCTGTTGCTGGTCCACAACGACCCGGTGGTCGACCCCATCACCAGTTGGTCGCCCGATGCGTCCACCTCGAACGCGTGCCGGTACACCAGGTCGTAGGCGTGCTGTGCGGGAAGGCCATCGCCGAACACCTGGAACGACGCACCGCCGTCGGTGGTGCGGCTGACCACCATGCGCCCGTCGACCGGGACGCGGGTCTCGTCCTTCACGGCTGGCACGAACCACGCGGTCTGATCGTCGGTGGGGTGCGCGGCGACGGCGAAGCCGAACCGCGACGGCGGCCGCTCGTCGATCTCGGTCCAGTTGCTCCCACCGTCGACCGACTTGAACACACCGTTGTGATGCTGGTTCCACATCACATCGGGGTTCGCCGTGCAGCGGACGATGCGGTGCGGGTCCTGTGAGTTCGGCGTGTACTCCTGCCCCGCGGGCATGTACTCGTTGCGCATGCCGTGCGTGACTCGCCACGTGGCGCCCGCGTCGTCGCTGCGCCACGCCCCGCCGCACGAGACCGCGATCACCATCGTGTCGGGCGAACGCGGATCCAGGCTGATCGAGTGGATGCCGGGGAAGTCGTATCCGCCACCCATCCACTCTGTCCGCTCGGGCATGTCCCACAGCGAACGCACCAGTTCCCACGACGCGCCGCGGTCGGGCGAGCGGAACAACCCGCCGGGGATGGTTCCGCACCACAGCTCGTCGGGCCGCTCGGCGGGACCGTTCTCCAACGTCCACAGCAGTTGCACGGCCCACGGCCACGGCTCCTGCGTCATCGGCGAGACGTCGGTCGCGTCGTCGGGACGCGGTGGGTAGGTGGGCGCGGCGACCTCGGCGAACTGGCCGCCCGGCTCGCGACGCCAGATGTGCGAACCGAAGTGGCCCGTGCCGAGCGCGGCGTAGGTGGTGCCGTCGCGGCCGACGACGGCCGCCGTGACCGGTTCGCCGAGGAAGTCGACGTGGTCGATCGACCAACCGCTGGCACCGGGCACCAACGTGAACAGGCCCTTGCGGGTCCCCACGAGCAGTTCCATCGTCAACCTCCAGAGAGTGCTTGCATCACGGTGATCTCGGTGCCGTCGCCCACCGGGTCCGACTGGCCGGCCGGATCGAGCAACTGCTCACCACCGACGAACACGGCAACGTGGCGGCGGATGCGCCCCTGGTCGTCGAGTACGTAGGTGCGCACCTGCGGATGCAGTTCGAAGTAGGCCGAAAGGCACTCGGCCACGGTGCTGCCCTGCACGACCTCGCCGGGACAATCGACGTGGCGCCGAAGGTTCGAGGTGAAGGTGAGCGAGGGCACGCAGCGAGAGTACCCGGCGCCGTCTGCCGCGATTCCCGGCCCTGGTTCAGCTGGCGAGCAGACCGAGCATGGCGTCGCCGATGAGCAGCGTGCCCATCACCAGGCCGAACCACGACGCGATCATGCGGCGGTTCTTCATCACCCAACCGGTGGCGCTGTTCATCTTCTCCATCGCCTTCTGCGAACGCAGCACGACGAGGTAGATGGTGAACGGGATGCCGGTCGCGAGCAGCGTGTACAACCCGAGTGCGGCGAACCGCCCGCTCATCGAGACCGACGCCGACGCCAGCGCCATCGAGCCGATGATCGGGGCCCTGGTAGTCGGCCAACGCGAGCCCTGCGACGAACGCCTTGCCGGGTCCCATGCCCTGCAACCGCTCGAGCGACTTGGGGATCTCGGGCTGCGGCTCCTTCGGAGGCTTGCGCATGCGGATGCCGACGACGAGCAGCACCACACCCAGCACGATTCGGATGATGAGGAACAGTCGACCGGGGATGGACACGTTGCTCACCGTGTCGCCGAGCACGAGGCTGGAGAACAGCAGGATGCTCGACTCGACCAGGAACGCGCCGGCCAGGTAGCAGAGGCCCTTGACCTTCGAGCCCTGACCGCCGGCCATCACCAGGAGGAGGCCCATCACGGTGACCGGCTGGGTGCCACTGAGGATGCCGCACAGGACCAGGGTGCGGACGAGATCCGACATGGCGAGCACAGTAGCCTGCCGACCGTGATCGTCGTGGGTGGAGAAGCGCTGGTGGACCTGGTCATCGACCCCACCGGCCACGTGGACGCGAAGCTGGGCGGTGGCCCGTTCAACGCGGCGCGCACCATTGGTCGGCTGGGGACGCCGGTGTCGTTCCTCGGTTCGCTGTCACGAGATCGCTTCGGCGTGATGCTGCACGATCGACTCGTGGCCGACGGTGTCGACGACTCGCTCGTGTCGTTCACCGAACTGCCGACGACGTTGGCGGCAGCAGAACTCGACGACTCGGGCTCGGCGACGTACCGGTTCTACCTGTCCGACACGTCGGCGCCGTTGGTCATGCACGCCGCGTTGCCCGAGGGCACACGGGTGTTCCACGTCGGCACGCTCGGCATGGTGCTCGAGCCGATGGCCTCGACCATGGAGTCGCTCGTCGCGACTGCGGCCGACGACGTGCTCGTGCTGCTGGACCCGAACTGTCGGCCGCGGGTGACGCCCGACCGCGACGGCTACCTCGCTCGGCTGGCGCGCATGGTGCGCCGGTCCGACGTCGTCAAGGTGAGCACCGACGACCTCGACTTCATCGCCCCCGGCGACCATGCCGGGGCCGTGCGTGATCTGCTCGCCGGTGGGGCGACCGTGGTCCTGCACACCGATGGCGGCGACAGCGTGAAGATCCACACCTCTGCGGGGGTCGAGAAGGTCGCGGTGCCGAAGGTCGACGTGGTCGACACCATCGGCGCCGGTGACTCGTTCGGCGGTGCCTTCGCCGCGTGGTGGTGTCAGGCCGGCCTCGGACGGGCCGACCTGGCCGACTCGTCGGCGCTGCGGTCGGCCACCGAGGCCGCCGTCCAGGTGGCCGCGGTCAACTGCACCCGCACCGGCGCGCAGCCACCCACCCGCGCCGAACTCGGCGCCGCCTGGTCGCCCGCCCGCTGACCGTCAGAAGAAGGTGCCGCACCAGGTGCCGGGGCGGTGGGCGAACAGACGGTCGGCACGAGCGGCGGCGTCGGGCGACGAGGCCTGCACTCGGCCGACGGCCACGAGGTCGGCCCAGCGGACCGTGCCCATGAACGCCGCGCTCAGCTCGGCGATCGGGGCGACGAGGTCGGGTTCGCCGGACACCCGAGCCACACCGTCGGCGGCGACGCGGAACGTGTCGGTGTTGTCCGCGAACCACGGGTCGGCGACGGCGATGGTGACCGTGTCGTCGCTGCCCCACGCGCGCGCGGCCAAGCACGCCTCGACATCGAGCAGGCGCACCCATTGCTCGTCCCAACGGCTCTGGCTGGCGTACCCGCGCACGTCGTGGATCGCGAGACGCAGCGAGTCGTCCTCGGGGCGTCCGTCGGCCTTGATCTCACGCACCAGCGACAGGTTGCAGAGGTAGGTCCACAGGGCCAGCTCGATTGCCGGCGAGTCGGCGAACAGGTCGTCGACCTTGACCTCGCCCATGTTGTCGGGGAAGCGGTTCTCGGTCCACTTCGTGGAGTAGTGCACGTAGCCGTCGTCGATGCCGTCGGGTGAGGTGTGCACCACCACGTACTCCGCGGTGGAGCCGGTGAGGAGCGAATCGAACTGTCGCTGCCACATGAACGGTGCGCGCAGCATGGCGCCGACGCGGTGGTCGAGCCGCGCGTACAGCGCGGGGACGACGTCGGGCGCTTCGGCCGGCGCGAGCGTTCGGAACGAGCCCGAGGCTGCGCCGATGATCGGCCGCACGCGCAATGGGTCGACCGACACTCCGACGGCCGAGCCGGCGAGCCCGTACCCGAAGCGGCCGTAGATGACGGCCTCGCTGGCGCGCAGGCTGCTGAGCACCTTGCCCTGTCGGCGTTCCTCTTCGAGCAGCAGGTGCATCATCCTCGTCAGTGCCCCGCGGCGGGTGTGTGTGGGGCGGACCCCGACCCGAGTGATCGCCGCGGCCGGCAACCATGCGCCACCGACCACCTTGGTCGACATCGCGATGGAACCCGCATGGCCGACGCACGCGTCGCCGTCCCATGCGCTGACGCTGACGTGGTCGTCGACCCAGCCGTGGCCCCACTTCTCCCAGTCGGCATCGCCGGTGGCGGCGAACAGCAGGCCGTGGCGAGCGGCGTCGGCGGCGGCGCGCAGCTCGTGCTGCTCGGTGGAGCGGATGTCGAGTTCCATCAGCGGCCTCGCAATGGGTTCATGACCTGCTCGACGAAACGCAGGACGGGCTCGGTGGACGTCGGATTGCCGAAGTCCATGACGAAGTGGGTGATGCCGACCTCGCGTCGGTGGGCGAGCAGTTCGAGCAATTGCTCCGAGTCGGCGTCGGTCTCGGGAAGCGGTCGCTCGACGGTATTGGTGATCTCGATGCTGTCGGGGTCGCGGCCGGCGGCCTCGGCCGAGGCGCGCACGATGCCGAGCCGACGGTTCCAGTCCTCGTCGCCCCGATACCAGCCGTTCCACATGTCGGCCAGGCGGCCGACGAGCGGCAGGCCGATCTGCTCGCCCGATGCGCCGATGCAGACGCGCGGCACCGGGTTCGGCAGTGGCGGCGCGGACGCGCCGTCGATGGAGAAGTACGTGCCGGCGAAGGTCGGCTCGTCCTCGGTCCACATCAGCCGGCAGATGGTGATGACTTCCTCGAGCTGGGCGAACCGCACCGACGGCTTGGGGAAGTCGTAGCCGTAGGCGCGGTACTCGTCCTCGCGCCACCCGGCGCCGATGCCGAGGATGAACCGTCCGCCGGACAACGTCTGCAACGTCGCCGCCATCTTCGCCGTCAACGCCGGTGGGCGATATCCGTGGCCGAGCACGTGATGGCACAGCTCGACGTTCGGATGGCGCGCGGCCAGCCAGGTGAGGGTGGTCCACGCCTCGAGGAACGGGTCGGTCTTGGCGTCGAAGCCGTAGAAGTGATCGGCGATCCACACCGAGTCGAAGTGCGGCAGCGCGGTGGGCAGGATGTGCTGGTCCTGGAACACCACGATGGGCTGATGGCCGCTCCAGCGGTTGCCGATGACCGGCGAGAGCCAGCCGAACTTCAGGTCGTGCGTCACCGGATCAGTGTGGCACCCTCAGCTCGCCTCGATGACGGCCTTTGCACGGTCGAGCGTCGCCTGCATGCCCTTGGTCATCCCCGACCGGCGACGCAACAGCGTCTCGTAGACGAAGCCCTGCACGCCCTTCGGGGCGTACGAGAACGTCTCGGTCACCCTCGTGCTCTCGCCGTCGCCGTCGCCGTCACTGACCGGGGTGAACTCGTACCGCCAGGTCGTGAGCTCCTCGGCCACGAACTCGAACACCACGCCGGGCTCGCACGCGGTGACCTTCGACGTCGTGGTCCAGCGCTTCATCACCCGCCCTCCGACCTTGGCGACGTTGTCGCCCTCGAACGATGCGCCGGTCGCCGGCCCGGTGGCGCCACCCACCCAGCGGCCTGCGATGCACTCCGGGCTCCACTCGCCCATGCGGGTGATGTCGGCGAGCGCCGCCCACACCACGTCGGGTGATCGTCCGACGATGACGGACGCGGTGCCAGTGCTGAGGTCGCTCATGGGGCGGCAGCGTACGACGCCCGCCGGGTCGGACTGCCACAATCGACGGCTGGGGGTGCACACCATGACCGACACGTTCGATCCCGACCTGCTCCGCGATCGCTATCGCGCCGAGCGCGACAAGCGGCTGCGGGCCGACGCCAACGAGCAGTACGTCGAGATGAAGGGCCAGTTCTCGCACTACCTCGACGACCCGTACGTCGAGGTGCAGGAGCGGCCGGCACTGTTCGACGAGGTGGAGGTGGCCATCATCGGCGGCGGCTTCGGCGGCCTGCTGGTCGGCGCCCGCTTGCGCGAGGCCGGCATCGAGGACCTGCGCATCATCGAGAAGGGCGGCGACGTCGGCGGCACCTGGTACTGGAACCGCTACCCGGGTGCGGCGTGCGACATCGAGAGCTACGTGTACCTGCCGCTGCTCGAAGAGGTCGGCTTCATGCCCAGCCGGAAGTACGCGACGGCGCCCGAGATCCTCGAGCACAGCCGCAACATCGCCCGACACTTCCGCCTCTACGACAACGCCTGCCTGAGCACCGAGGTCACCGACCTCACGTGGGACGACGGCGACCGGCGATGGATCATCAGCACCAACCGCGGCGACCGCATGCGGGCCCGGTTCGTGGTGATGGCCAACGGCCCGCTGCACCGGCCGAAACTGCCCGGCATCCCCGGCATCGAGCAGTACCAGGGGCACTCGTTCCACACCAGCCGCTGGGACTACGACTACACCGGCGGCGACGCGAGCGGTGGCCTCGACCGGCTGAGCGACAAGGTGGTCGGCATCATCGGCACCGGCGCCACCGCGGTGCAGTGCGTGCCGCACCTGGGCGCCGGAGCGAAGCACCTCTACGTGTTCCAGCGCACGCCCAGCAGCATCGACGTGCGCAACGACCGGCCCACCGACCCCGACTGGGCCTCGAGTCTCGATCCCGGCTGGCACCGCCGGCGCATGGACAACTTCAACAACCTCGTGTCCGGCATCCCCGAGGCGGAGGACCTGGTGAACGACGGGTGGACCGACATCATCGGCAACCTGCTCATCCGCATGCGCCAGGGTCAGGGCGAGATGACGCCCGAAGGCATCGCCCGCACGATGGAGCTCGCCGACTTCGAGAAGATGGAGCAGATCCGGGCCAGGGTCGACGAGATCGTGCTGGACCCGGTGATGGCGGAGGCGCTGAAGCCCTGGTATCGACAGTTCTGCAAGCGACCCTGCTTCCACGACGACTACCTGCCGACGTTCAACCGGCCCAACGTGACGCTCGTCGACACCGACGGCCAGGGCGTGCAGCAGATCACCGAACGCGGCGTGGTGGTGAACGGACGCGAGTACGAGCTGGACTGCCTGGTGTACGCGACCGGATTCGAGGTGGGCACCGAGTACACCCGGCGTGCCGGCTACGAGGTGCACGGCCGCGACGGTGTCACCCTCACCGAGAAGTGGGCCGACGGCGCCGCCACGTTCCACGGCTTCTTCAGTCGCGGCTTCCCGAACTGCTTCATCGTCAGCGTGGTGCAGTCGGGTTTCTCGGCCAACTTCCCGCACATGCTCGACGAGCAGAGCAAGCACCTCGCCTACGTGCTCGACCGGGTGCAGCGCGAGCGCGTCACGCTGGTCGAGCCCACGCAGGAGGCCGAGGACGCCTGGGTGCAGACCATCGTCGACATGGCCCAGTACAACGTCAAGTTCCTCGAGGCGTGCACGCCCGGCTACTACAACAACGAAGGCCGTCCGGCCGATCGCACGGTGCGCAACGGCAGCTACGGAGGTGGCTCCCCGGCGTTCATCCGCGTGCTCGAACAGTGGCGCACCGACGACCGCATGGACGGCCTCGAACTCCACCCCTGACCGGAGCGACCCGACAGGGCATGCGGCCGGCGCTCTACGATTCGATCGTGCCGCGACCGCTGCCGACGACCCCGTCCGACGTGCCGAGGTGGACGTTTCTCACCAACCACGCCCATGTCCTGGTCTGCATCGTCCAGGACCCCGAAGTGCGGCTGGCCGAGATCGCTCGCCGCGTGGGCATCGGTGAACGGGCCGTGCACGCGATCGTCCACGACCTGGTCGACGCGGGGTACGTGGTGAAGTCCAAACAGGGCCGCCACAACGTCTACGCCGTACATCTCGACCAGCAGTTGCGTCATCCGCTCGAGGCCGGCCACCGGCTCACGGAGGTGTTCGGACCGCTCACGCGGGACTGACGCGGGGACGACGCCGCCGCACGAGGTGGCGCTCGCGTAGCGTGGCGGCATGCGCCTCACGCCGACCGACCGCGACCGGTTGCTCATCTTCACCGCGGCCGAGCTCGCCCGCGCCCGGCGGGCGAGGGGGCTGCTGCTCAACGTCCCCGAGGCCACAGCGCTCATCGCCGACACCGTGTGCGAGGCGGCGCGTGACGGGGCTCGTCTGATGGAGGCCGCGGCGCTCGGCGCCAGCGTGCTCACCGCAGCCGAGGTGCTGCCGGGTGTGCCCGACATCGTGCGTGAGGTGAAGGTCGAGGCCAACTTCGACGACGGCACCCGCATGGTGGTCGTCCGCGACCCGTTCGGCGAGGGTGCCGGGCTGGGTGCCGACGGACCCGGCGCGGTGCTCGCGGCCGATCGCGAGCCGGTCACGCCGCCCGGCCTGGTGTACCTCAGTGTCACCAACACGTCCGAGGTGCCCGTCAGCATCACGTCGCACTTCCACTTCTTCGAGGTCAACCCGCGGCTGTCGTTCGACCGACAGGCCGCCTACGGCATGCACCTGGCCATCCCAGCGGGCTCGGCGTTGCGCTTCGAGCCCGGCGCTCCGGTGGAGGCGCCGCTCGTACCCATCCGCGGGGCGCGCATCGCCATCGGCTTCGCCGGCCTGGTGGACGGGCCACTCGATGCGCCTGGGGCGAAACAGGCCGCGTTGGCCCGAGCCGTCGAACAGGGCTACCTGGGGGCCGCGTCGTGAGCCAGCACACCCATGGCGAGTTCGAGCACAGCCACGAGCACGGTGGCGTGCCACACAGCCACACCCACCCCGACGAGATCCTGCCCGACGACTACGCGGCCATCCACGGTCCCACGGTGGGCGACAGGGTCCGTCTCGGCGACACCGGGCTGGTCATCCAGATCGAGTACGACGCGCAGGAGCGGGGCAACGAGTTCCTCGCCGGCTTCGGCAAGACCGCGCGCGACGGCCTGCTGTTGAAGGCCGCGGCCGTGAAGGCGACGTGCGACGTGGTGATCTCCAACGTCGTCGTCATCGACGCGACCTGCCGCATCGGCAAGGTGTCCATCGGCATCCGCGAGGGGCGCATCTGCGGCGTCGGACGAGCCGGCAACCCCGACATGCAGGACGACGTCGACATCGTCGTCGGCACCGGCACCACGATCATCAGTGGCGAAGGGCTCATCGCCACTGCCGGGGCCATCGACACCCACGTGCACCTGCTGTCGCCGCGGATCATGGAGGCCTCGCTCGCGGCGGGTGTGACCACCATCATCGGGCAGGAGTTCGGGCCGGTGTGGGGCGTCGGCGTCAACTCACCCTGGGCGCTGCGGCACGCGTTCAACAGCTTCGACCAGTGGCCGGTGAACATCGGCTTCCTCGGTCGCGGTTCGTCCAGCGACGAGGCGCCGCTCATCGAGGCGCTCGTGGAGGGTGGCGCTGCCGGCTTCAAGGTGCACGAGGACATGGGCGCGCACACGCGGGCGCTCGACACCGCGTTGAACGTCGCCGAGCGGTTCGACGTGCAGGTCGCCCTGCACACCGATGGGCTGAACGAGTGCCTCAGCGTGGAGGACACGCTCAGCGTGTTGGCCGGACGCACCATCCACGCCTTCCACATCGAGGGGTGCGGCGGTGGGCACGTGCCCAACGTGCTGAAGCTCGCCGGCGTCCCCAACGTCATCGGCTCGAGCACCAACCCCACCCTGCCGTTCGGCCGCGACGCGCTCGACGAGCACTACGAGATGATCTTCTCCGCCCACGGTCTGAACCACCACTCACACAGCGACCACCACATGGTGAACGACCGCATCCGCGGCGGCACCATGGGTGCCGAAGGCGTGCTCCACGACCTGGGCGTCATCGGCATCACGTCCAGCGATGCGCAGGGCATGGGCCGCGCGGGCGAGACGGTCCGCCGTACCTTCCAGCTCGCGGCGAAGAACAAGCGCGACCTCGGCCACGGCGCCACCGCTCACGACAACGACCGCGTGCGGCAGTACATGGCCAAGCTCACCATCAACCCGGCCATCGCCCACGGCCTGTCGCACGAGATCGGTTCGCTCGACGTGGGCAAGTTGGCCGACATCGTGTTGTGGCGGCCGGATCACTTCGGCGCCAAACCCCAGTTGGTGCTGAAGAGCGGGTTCCCCGCCTACGGCGTCACGGGCGACCCGAACGCGACCACCGATTCGTGCGAGCCGCTGGTGCTCGGCCCGCAGTTCGGATCGTTCGGCGCCACCGCGGCCGACCTGTCCGTCGCGTTCGTCAGCCAGGCCGCGGTCGATGCGGGCGACGACCACATGACCACCCGTCGCCGCCGAGTCGCGGTGAAGGGCACCCGCGACATCGGTCCGGCGAACATGATGCTCAACGACCGGCTCGGCAACGTCGATGTCGACCCCGCCACGGGCATGGTGACGCTCGACGGCGAGACCGTCTACTCCGAACCGTCCGACAGCGTGCCGCTGAGCCGCCTGTACTTCCTCTAGCCCGAGCCGCTTCCCTCGCAAGGACCACCCATGACCACGCCCCGTCTCGCCGGATTCTCGATGCCGCCCGAATGGGCGCCGCACGAGCGCACCTGGATGGAGTTCCCCTCCAAGAACATCACGTTCACCGTGGAGGACGGGTGGCTCGACCACTGTCGAGACGTGTGGGCGAGCGTCGCCAACACGATCGCCCGCTTCGAACCGGTGAGCATGGTCTGCAACCTCGGCGAGTCGGCCATCGCCCGCGAGATGCTCGACCCGTCGCATCGAGCTGCACGAGACGCCGACCGGGGACGCGTGGTGCCGCGACAGCGGGCCCACGTTCCTCACCCACCCCGACGGTCGTCTCGGCGCCACCCACTGGACGTTCAACGCCTGGGGCGATCGTGGCTTCTCCGACCCCACCGACGAACGTCATGTCGGCGCGTTCATCGCCGGTCTCGCCGGTGCCGAGCTGTTCAGCAGCTCGATGGTCAACGAGGGTGGCGGCATCCACGTCGACGGCGCCGGCACGGTCGTCTGCACGGAGACGGTGCAGCTCGATGAGCGACGCAACCCCACGTGGAACGCCGAGGGCGTCGAGACCGAGCTGAAGTCGTTCCTCGGCGTCAGCAACGTCATCTGGGTGCCCCAGGGTCTGAGCGCCGACTACAGCGGGTTCGGCACGAACGGCCACATCGACATCGTCTGCCGCGTTCGCCGCCCCCGGTGTGCTGCTCGTGCACGTGCAGCAGAACCCCGACCATCCCGATCACGAGATCAGCGTCGAGTACCTGCGCATCCTGCGTGAAGCGCGCGACGCGAACGGCCGGCCGATGGAGATCGTCGAGGTCCCCGCGCCGGCGACCTTGGAGAACGAAGAGGGCTTCGTCGACTGGGGCTACATGAACCACTACGTCTGCAACGACGCCGTCATTCTCTGCACGTTCGACGACCCCAACGACCAGGTGGCCATCGACATCCTCACGAAGGCGTACCCCGGCCGCGAGATCGTCCCTCACGACGCCCGCGACATCTTCAAGTGCGGTGGTGGCATCCACTGCATCACCCAGCAGCAACCGAAGGTGGTGGCGCCATGACGACGCCGAAGCAGCATGGTGACGACGGCGAGTGGACGCCCGCATTCAGCGAGCCGGGCGAGATCTTCACGCCAGAGGGGCAGATCAAGCAGGCCGGGGCCTTCGCTCGTGGCCTGACCAACCAGGACCCGCGGCTGAAGCCCTACCGGCGACAGATGTGGGCCACGGCGTTCGGGATCATCGGCGTGGGTATCGCCCTGATCGCCCTCGCCGCCGTGCTGACCGCCATCTTCTGACGGAGCCGCTGAACTCGAGTTCGCGCGAAGTCGGCGTTCGGCCCGGCAAGATGGAAAGCCTGTGAGCAGCATCGTCGTCTCCGAACTCGAATACGCACCGCCTGGAGCCGACTCGCTCTTCTTCGACGTCAGCTTCGGTGTGGCTCCCGGCGAGCACGCCGCCCTCGTCGGTGCCAACGGCGTCGGTAAGAGCACCATCCTGCGCATCCTCTCGGGCGAGTACGAGGCCGACGAGGGTGAGTTCGCGCTCGGCGGCACGGTGCTCACCATGACCCAGGACGTCGGCATGTCCAGCCCCACCGACACCCTGCGCGAGATGCTCGTCGAGGTGGCGCCACCGGCGCTGCGCGACGCCGGCCGGGCGATGATCGCGGCCGAGAAGGCGATGCTCGACGGCAGCGACGACGGCATGCAGTTCGCCGAGGCCATCACCCACTGGGGCGACATGGGCGGCTACGAACTCGAGTCGCAGTGGGCCGCGGCCGCCCGACGCAGCGTGAAGACCGAGGTCACCGATTTCTCGACGCGCCTGGTCAGCGAACTCTCCGGTGGCGAGCGCAAGCGGCTGGTGCTCGACCTGCTCCTCAACAGCGGCGCCGACGTGCTGCTGCTCGACGAGCCCGACAACTACCTCGACATCCCCACCCGGGTCTGGTTGGAGGAGCAGATCAAGGCGTGCAAGAGCACCATCCTGATGGTCAGCCACGACCGCACGCTGCTCGAACGGGTGGCGACGAAGATCATCGTCATCGAAGGGTCGGGCTGCTGGGTGCACGGCGGCTCGTACGCCACGTTCCCCGAGGCCCGCCAGAAGCGTCAGGACCTGTTGGGCGACGCGCTGAAGCGGTGGAACGACGAGGAACGTCGCCTGTTCCACCACATGAAGATCATGAAGCAGCGCGCCGCGCAGAACTTCAAGAACGCGACGAAGGCCAACGCGGCCGAGACGCGCTGGGAGAAGTTCGTCGCCATCGGGCCGCCGCCTCCTCCCGTGCCCGACCAGCAGATCTACGTCGCGCTGCGCGGTGCCGACTCGGCCCGCCGTGTCGTCAAGTTGGATCAGGTGAGCATCGGCGACCTGTTCTTCCCGTTCAGCGACGAGGTGCACTTCGGTGAGCGGCTCGGCCTGATCGGACCGAACGGCACGGGCAAGAGCCACCTGCTCGGCGCGCTCGCCGGCACGCTCGACGAACGCGGTGGCGAGGCCGAGCTGACCGGCACCATCCAGTTCGGCCCACGCACCAGCATCGGCATGTTCACCCAGGTGAACGACCGCCCCGACTTCCACGGCAAGCAGTGCCTCGACATCGTCCGCCAGCGGGTGTTCGACGACGAGAAGAGCATGAAGGCGCTCGCCCGCTACGGCCTGGTGAACAACTCCCGCCAGGAGTTCCAGACGCTGTCGGGTGGCCAGAAGGCGCGGCTCGAGATCCTCTGCCTCGAGCTCGAGGGCCACAACGTGTTGCTGCTCGACGAGCCCACCGACAACCTCGACATCGAGTCGTCCGAGGCGCTCGAGCTGGCGCTCGACGGCTTCCAGGGCACCGTCGTCGCGGTCAGCCACGACCGCACCTTCCTCGCCCGCTTCGACCGCTTCGTGATGATCAACGACGACGGCGAGGTGTACTCGCTGCCCGACTACGAGACGGCGATGATCGCCCTCGCCGACCCGACGCACCTGCAGAACGTGCGCCTGGCGAAGCCACTCACCTAGGCACGGGACGCCGGAGGATGCCCCGCCCCATCGGTGTCACCATCGACGACGTCCGGCACGTCGCATCCGGGCTGGAGCGTGCGTACGAGGTGGTCGTGCGCGATCGGGTGAAGTTCCGTGTCGGTCGCCTCGTCTTCGTCGCCTTCAGTCGCGACGAGACGATGATGGGCTTCGGTTTCCCGAAGGAGTTGCGCGCCGGCCTCGTGGAGAGCGAGCCCGACAAGTTCCTCCTGCCCCGCCAGGGCGACATGCGCTATCACTGGGTGGTGGTCCGGCTCGCCGCGATCGAGCTCGACGAGATGACCGAGCTGGTGACCGATGCGTGGGCGATGTGCGTGCCCAAGGGCGTCGCCGCTCGGCACTTCGAGCGACTCAACTCGGACGGCTCGCCGCCACCGCCCTGACGAGATCGAGCTGCGGCCCGACCTCCGGCCCGGCGCCAGGCCGCGACACCCGCACCAGCTCGAGTGCGTCGTCGACCGTCATGCCCTGGCGCACCAAGATGCACGCGGCGATCGTGCCGGTGCGGCCGATGCCCGCAGCGCAGTGCATGAGCAGGTGCTCGCCGCGGTCGATGCGTGCCTGCAGTTCCTCCAGCAACGGCTGCGTGCGCTCGAGCGTCGGTGCGTTCAGGTCGTGGATGGGGAACCACACCGCATCGCCGCCGACGTGCTCGTGCAGCCATTCGGCGTAGTGCGGCCAGTGGCCCGCGACCTCGCGCTCCTCGACGAGGCAGACCACCGTGGTGGCGCCGCACTTCGCCATCGCGGCCTCGACGTCGGGAGCGATGGCGTGCTTGCCGCACAGCGACAACCCGCCGCTGCCGCGCCGGATGGGCACCGTGTCGATGCCGCCGTCCTTGCCGCGCCCCAGCCACTCCATCGATGCGAACGTACCTCATCGTTTGCTCACAACTCTTCGCGACGCTGCGGCCATGAAGTTGCTCCGCACCGCACTGCTCGCCCTGTTGTTCGTGCCCGTCGGCTGCAGCGGAAGGCTGCGTTCGGACGCCTCCACGGCGACGACCGCTGCCCCGACGTCGACGACGCCCGAAGGCACGGCCCCCGAGTCGACCACACCGGAGTCGACGTCGCCCGAGTCGACCACACCGGAGTCGACGGCGCCCGAGTCGACCACGCCGGTGCCGGCAAGCGCTGAGGGGACGTCTGACGGGTCGCTCGTCACTGCCGACGGACGGACGCGCACCTACCACGTCTACGTGCCCTCCGATCTGGACCCGGCCGGTGCACCGCTGGTCGTCGCGCTGCACGGTGGCACCGGTTGGGGGCTGCAGTTCGAACGGTCGAGCGGGTTCGACGACGTGGCCGAGCTGTACGGCTTCGTCGTCGTCTACCCCGACGGCATCGGCGGTGGTGCCGACGAGACCGAGAACCGCACGTGGAACGCGGGCATCTGCTGCGGTCAGGCGGCACTGAAGGGCGTCGACGACGTGGCCTTCGTCGACCGGTTGATCGACGTGATGGAGGAGGACTTCGCCATCGACCCGAGCAGCGTGTTCGCCGCCGGTCACTCGAACGGCGGCTTCATGGCGTATCGGCTCGCCTGCGAGCTGTCGGATCGCATCGCTGCCGTCGGCCTCCAGGCGGGCGGCCTCCTCGTCGACGACTGCAACCCGGAGCAGCCGGTGTCGCTGCTGCACGTGCACGGCAGCGCCGACACCAACGTGCCGATCGCGGGAGGGCGGGGGAGCGGCATCGCACAGGTGTCGTTCCCGCCGCTCGCGCAGTCGCTCGATGGCGTGACGGCGGCGATGGGATGCGCGGAGCCGCCGGACGAGTCCACCGACGGGATCGTCACGACCACTTCTTGGGACGACTGCGACGGTGACGTGTCGGTCGAACTGCAACTCGTCGACGGCGCCACCCACAAGTGGATCACCGGCAGCGCCTACGACACCGCCGACGCGATCGCCCAGTTCCTGCTGACGCACGCCCGACCCTGATCGCGTCGTCACGACACTCACCCGCGATGACGCGTGTCGCGCCCACGGGCGCGAAACATCCCACATCCGACCCGGCCCGCTCCGCGCCATCGATCAGTAGTCTGCGAACCGGGGTGCGCCTGGTTCAAGGTCGACTCGTGCGCCGTTCGCCGCGTAGCTGATCGCGTGATACCAACCGGCGAGCATGAACAGGTCGAGCGCCTGATCATCGGAAAACCTGGCGTGCACACGCTGCCAGAGGTCGTCATCGAGGTCGGCGCCATCGTGGAGCGCGTCGGTCAGCTCGATCAGCAGGCGGTCTCTGGCGTCCACCCAGCAGGGATCAATCGCTTGGCCATGGGTGATGGAAGCGATCTGGTCGTGACTGAGGCCGACTCGTTCGGCGAAGAAGGCAATGTGAACGCCCCATTCGTACTCGCATCGACATCTCGCGCACGTGCGATCGATGATGATCTCTCGGTCCCTCATGGTGAGCGACAGGCGTCTGCTGAGCTCGTAGGCCCCCCATCCGCCCATGGCAGCGGACATGGGAAGGTTGCGCACGAACGTCCGGAACAGCCCGATCGGTGGTGCGCCTGGGGGCATCATCGCTTCGAGTCGAGCGGCGACATCGCTGTCGTACGGCGGCGCTACAGGTTCGATTCGGCTCATCGGTTCCTCTCGGTCGCGCGTTTCTGAATCCGAAACGTCTTGAGTAAGGTACTGTTGCGAAATCCGAAACGTCAACCCTCCTTCTTCGACAGGGTCGCGATGACTGCTCAGCCTCCTGCTGTTCCGGGCCGTCCGGTCCGCGGGTCCGTGACCGGCCGCCCGCTCATGGCCGCCATGGATCTCCTCGGCCGACGATGGAGCCTGCGGGTGTTGTGGGAGCTTCGGGCGGGTCCGGTCGGAGCCCGTGCGCTGATCGCCTCGTGCGACGGTCTCTCGTCGAGCGTCCTGTACGAGCGGCTGCGCGACCTCACTGCTGCGGCGCTCATCATTCAAGGAAGCAACGGCGAGTACGAACTGACGAACCTCGGTCGAGAACTGGGCGATTCGCTCCAGCCGCTCGACGCATGGGCTCGCCGCTGGTCCAAGTCCCTCGACTCGTGACCACCTGACCGCTCATACCGCCGTTCTGCTCGCGCTGCGGTTGCCGAACCGCCTTCGCGCACGCTCAACCCTGACCGCCCGGGCGCGAAACATCCCACATCTGGGTCACTCCGCGCCCGTGGGTGCGATTCCTCCCAGTTCTGGGATGAATCGCGCCCAACGCTCCCGCGCGTCGGGTCGAGGGGGTCTCGCACGCCCGGGGCTGAGGGCGGCTCGGCGTCGCAATAGGGTGCGGCGCATGGCCCTCATCTCCTTCAGCCGACGTCTGCACGAGCTCGCCGAGGCTCAGCCCGACCGTCCCGCCGTCACGTGCGCGGGCGACTCGCTGACGCGGGCCGAACTGGTGAGTGCCGGCGACGACCTGGCGGTGCACCTGCAGTCGCTCGGCGTGCAGCAGGGCGACATGGTCACCGTCGCCGTGCCCAACAGCGTCGACTGGTTCATCGCCTACCTGGCGATCTGGCGGCTCGGCGCGATCCCGCAGCCGATCTCCGCCCGACTGCCCCAGCGAGAGGTCGATGCGCTGCTCGAGCTGGCCGAACCGAGCGCCGTCGTGGGGCTCGACCACGACGCCGTCGGCGATCGGCCGCACGTGCCGCTCGGCTTCCGCGCGCCGCACGCCGACGCGAGCCACCTCCCCGACCTGGTGTCGCCGGCGTGGAAGGCACCGACGTCCGGCGGCAGCACCGGCCGGCCGAAGCTCATCGTGTCCGGCGACCCGGCGCTGTTCGACACCGACCTGCCACCGACGCTGCTGCTCGGCACCGACGGATGCCTGGTCATGCCCGGCCCGCTGTACCACAACGGCCCTGCGGTGTGGAGTTGCCAGGCGCTGCTGAACGGCAATCATGTCGTGCTGCTGCCTCGCTTCGACGCCGAGGCCACGCTGCACGCCATCGAGCAGTACCAGGGCACGGTGCTGTACATGGTGCCCACGATGATGAAGCGCATCTGGCGCCTGCACGACGACATCCGTCACCGCTTCGACCTGAGCAGCCTGCGCGTCGTCTGGCACCTGGCCGAGCCGTGCCCCGAGTGGTTGAAGCAGTGCTGGATCGACTGGCTCGGCCCCGAGCGCATCTACGAGCTGTACGCCGGCACCGAGGCGCAGACCGCGACCATCATCAGCGGTGAGGACTGGCTCGCTCACCGCGGCTCGGTCGGCCGTCCGCTGGAGGGGACGGTGAAGGTCACCGACGACGACGGCAACGAGGTGCCCATCGGCGAGAAGGGCGAGGTGTGGATGCGCAGCACGCGCGACACTCCGACGTACCGCTACGTCGGGGCCACACCGCGCACCCTGGACGGCGGGTGGGAGTCGCTCGGCGACATGGGCCACCTCGACGCCGACGGCTACCTGTACCTGGGCGACCGCGCCGCGGACATGATCCTCAGCGGTGGGGCGAACATCTACCCGGCCGAGGTCGAGGCCGCGCTGCAGGAGCACGTGGGCATTCATTCGTGCGCGGTCATCGGCCTCCCCGACGACGACCGCGGCAACAGCGTCCATGCGATCATCGAGGCCGACCCGAGCACGTTCGACCTCGACGAGTTGAAGGCGTTCCTCGCCGACCGTCTGGTCGTCTACAAGGTGCCGCGTACGTTCGAGTTCGTCGACACGCCGCTGCGCGACGATGCCGGCAAGGTGCGCCGCTCGGCGCTGCGCCAGGAACGCATCGACGCGATGAACGCCGGCGCACCGAAGGAGTCGTGATGGCCGACGAACTGACGGGGCAGACGGTCGAGCTGTTGCAGACGCTCATCCGCAACCGCTGTGTCAACGACGGCACTGCCGAGAGCGGCCATGAGGTGCGCAACGCCGACGTGTTGCGGCAGTTCCTCGGCGACGCCGGGCTCGACGCGCAGCAGTACGAGCCCACACCCGGACGCGGCTCGCTGGTCGCGCGCATCGAGGGCACCGACCCGACCGCGCCGTCGCTGTGCCTGATGGGGCACACCGACGTGGTGCCGGTGAACGAGTCCGGCTGGCGCCACGATCCGTTCGGGGGTGAGCTCATCGACGGTGAAGTGTGGGGCCGTGGCGCGGTCGACATGTTGAACCTCACGTCGTCGATGGCCGTCGCGTTCCGACACCTGGCGCGTACGGGTTTCCGTCCCCGTGGCGACCTGATCTACTTCGCGGTGGCCGACGAGGAGAGCGGTAGCGCCCACGGCATGCAGTGGATGGCCGACCACGAGCGCGACGCGATCTGGGCCGACTACGTGCTCACCGAGAACGGTGGTCTGCACAGCGGCCCCAGCGAAGCCCCGTTCGTCGGCATCAACGTCGGCGAGAAGGGCGTCGCCTGGCGCACCTTGCGGGTGAAGGGCACTCCGGGCCACGGCAGCACCCCGTTCAAGGCCGACAACGCTCTGCTCACCGCGGCGGCGGTGGTGCAACGCATCGGCGAGTACCGGCCGTCGCCGCGGTTCCACGAACTGTGGCGCACGCAAGGTCGAGACGCTGGGGTTGCCCGACGACGTGCAGCGCGAACTGCTCGACGTCGATCGCATCGATGCGTTCCTCGACGCGTTGCCGGCCAAGGCAGGTGCACCGCACCTGCACGCGTGCACGCACACGACGTTCTCGTGCAACACCATCGGCAGCGGTGGCAGCGAACGCCTGAAGCACAACGTCATCCCCGACAGCATCGACATCGGGGTGGACGTCCGCACGCTGCCGGGCGAGACCGCCGACGACGTCGACGCGCACCTCCGCGCCGCGCTCGGCGACCTCTACGAACGGGTGGAGGTGGAGGTGGTGATGAACGACCCGGCGTCGATCAGTCGCACCGACACCGCACTGTGGGATGCGCTGTCGCGCAGCATCGCCCGGCCGTTTCCCACGGCGCGGCCGACACCGCAGTTGGTCGTGGGCTTCACCGACTCGCGCGTGTATCGGCAGATGGGTGCGGTCTCCTACGGCGCCGGCCTGTTCAGCCCCGACCTCGACGCCGCCGACTTCGGCCGTCGCTTCCACGGCAACGACGAACGGATCGATGTCGAGAGCCTGCGGCTGACGACCGCGCTGTGGCTCGACGTGGTGCGCGACCTGCTCGGCTGAGCACTCGGAATTCGACCGTTTTCAGGCGCGTTAGGGTCTTCGCCGTGGGGACGCGGACAGGGCTGTTCGGGGTGCTCGGACGGGTGCGATCTCGTCGCGCCTCGGCGTCTGCGTGGCCCTGCACGGCCGGCACCGTCGTCAGCGCGACGGTGCAAGTGGGCTCGTCGGGACCGACGCGTACCGAGCAGCCACTCGTGTACTACGCCTACCAGGTCGACGGACAACGCTTCCAAGGGTCACGGCTGCGCTTCACCGGCAAGCCGATGCCGGCGAACGCCGTGGTCGACCACTGGCCCGCCGGTTCGGCCGTGCGCGTGTTCTACGACCCGGCCGACCCGGGGAACTCGACGCTCGAGCTCTGACGGCTTCCGAACGGTGATGGTGCGCGACCTATGGTTCGCCCATGAGCAGCATCGAGCAGCAGTACGTCGACCGCACGCCGAACAGCGCCGCAATGGGCCCGCGGGCACAGCGGGTGATGCCGGCCGGTGAAACCCGCGCCGCGGGCTACCACACCCCGTATCCGCTCACCCTCAGCCACGCGCGCGGCTTCACCCTCACCGACATCGACGGCAACGACTACGTCGACCTGTCGAACAACTTCACCAGCCTGGCCCACGGTCACGCCTACGCACCGATCGTCGATGCGGTCAGCAAGGTCATCGGCGCCGGCACCGCATGGCCGGCGCGCAACAACACGCAGATCGAACTGGCCGAACTGATCTGCTCGCGCATCGCGTCGATCGATCTGGTGCGGTTCTGCAACTCGGGCACCGAGGCGAACATGCTGGCGCTGCACGTCGCCCGCGTGCACACGGGGCGCCACAAGGTGCTGATGGCCCGGTTCGGCTACCACGGCAGCCACGAGGTGTTCGAGGCCGGCTTCTTCGGCAACACCGGCGAGAAGTCGTGGCCGCACACGATCGTCGCCACCTGGGGCGACGCCGCCGAGTTCGAGCGCATCCTCGCCGAGCAGGGTGACGAGATCGCAGCCGTCTTCCTCGAGGCGGCGATGGGCTCGTCGGGTCTCGTCGGCGCGCCCGCCGAGTTCTTCCAACGCGTGATCGACGCGACGCATCGGGCCGGTGCGGTGTTCGTGCTCGACGAGGTGATCACGCTCCGCATGGCCGAGGGTGGCCACCAGGCCAACCTGGGCATCACCCCCGACCTGACGACGATGGGCAAGGTCATCGGCGGTGGCTATCCGGTGGGCGCGGTGGGCGGCAACGCCGAACTGATGGGTCTGCTCGACCCGGGCCGCGGCAAGATCTTCCACTCGGGCACGTTCAACGGCAACCCGGTCACCACGGCCGCAGGTCTGCCGTCGCTGGCCCACCTGTCCGACGACCGCATCGAGCGCATGGCCGCCCAGGCCGAACGCCTCGACGGCCTCCTCGCCGCAGCGGCGGCGCAGGCCGGTCTGCCGTTCTCCAGCCGGCGCATCGGCTCGCTGCTGAACATCTACTTCACCGCCGAGGCACCGGAGGCCAACCTGTTGCGCTCCGACGCATCGATCATGCGCAAGGTGCACCTGGCCGGCATGAACCACGGCATGTACTTCGCCTCCCGTGGCCTGCTCGTGCTCAGCACCGTGCTCACCGACGACGTGATCGATCAGCTCGGCGAACGCTTCGCCGCGGTGTTCGCCGACGTCGCGGCCGAGTTGGCCTGACACACCGTCACCGGACGAAACAGGGACAAAGGTCCCACAGATTCTCACCGATCTCTCACCCACGGTGGACGGACGAGGCGTACCGTTTCCCACATGGAACTCGAGAAGCTCTTCGGGCTGCCGGCGCACCCATTGCTGGTGCACATGCCGGTCGTGCTCATCCCCCTCGCCGGCCTCATCGCCATCGTGTTCGCCTTCAAGCCGGCCTGGCTCGACCGCTACGGATGGGGCCTCGTCGCACTGTCCGGCCTCGGTGCCCTCGGCGGCATCCTCGCGGCCGGAAGCGGGGAAGGACTGGAGGAGCTGCAGGAGGCCGCCGGCGAGTCCGCCAGCGCGGCCGCCGAGGACCACTTCGAGCTGGGCGAGCTCGCCCGCACGCTCGGCATCGTGTTCTTCCTCGTGGTGCTGACAGTGGTGGTGGTCCGCTGGTACGCACGCAAGCGGGCTGCGACCGAGGGCGTGTGGTCACTGGCCGGCTCGAAGGCTGCGGCCGTCGTGATGTCGATCGCCCTGGTCGTCTCGGCCGGCGCAGCGACCTACGCCATCAGTACCGCCGGCCATCAGGGCGCCAAGCTGGTCTGGGACGAAGAGGGCGGCTGACCTCCCGCATTGTCATCGCCTGTCACACTCGTGACGGCTCGTTCGTCGATGGTGCATGAGCATCACCGACGAACCCATCCGAACCGACGTCGTGGTCGTCGGCGCCGGCCTGGCCGGCCTCACCGCCGCCACGCTGCTGCGTGACGCCGGGCATTCCGTCGTCGTCATCGATCCCACCGAGCCCGGCGGCCGTGGACGGTCCGACCGCCGCGGCGATGTGTGGTTCAACCGTGGGCCGCACGCCCTCTACCTGGGTGGCGATGCGCACCGCGTCCTCTCCTCGTTCGGGCTGCCGCTCACCGGCGGTGCGCCGTCGTCCGCCGGTGCCGGTCTCGTGGACGGCCGCATCGGCGCGCTGCCGGGCTCGGCCTCCTCATTGGCGCGCACCTCGTTGCTGTCGTGGCGGGGCAAGGTGGCCGTCGGTGGGTTGATGGCGTCGATGCAGAAGATCGACGCGTCGCGGTTGCAGGACACGACGTTCTCCGCATGGCTCGACGACCGCGACCTGCCACACGATGCACGGCTGTTGGTCGAGATGCTGTCGCGGGTGTCCACCTACTCGAACGACCCGGACGTGGCGAGCGCCGACATGGTGGTGGGCATGATGCAGAGCGCCATGCGGCACGGCGTGCGCTACCTCGACGGTGGATGGCAATCGATCGTCGACGCCCTGGCCGCCCGGCTGCGCATCGAACGCGGCACGGTCGAATCCGTGCACCGCGACGGTGCCGACATCGTGGTCGTCCGCGTCGACGGGCCCGCGGTGGTCGCACGCACCGCCGTGCTCGCCGCGGGTGGGCCCGAGGTCGCTGCCCGGCTCACCGGGCGGCCCGCCTTCGAGGTGGGCCCACCCGCGCTCGCCCGATGCCTCGACCTGGCGACCTCGACCGCCGCTCGACCGGGGCTGCTGTTCGGCCTCGATGCGCCGCTGTACCTGTCGAACCACTGCCCGCCCGCACGTCTGGCGCCCGAGGGCGTGTCGGTGGTGCACGTCGCCCGCTACCTGAGCGCCGCCGACGACGACACGTCACCGCACGACGCTCGGGCCGAGCTGATGGCGCACGCCGAGCGGGCCGGCATCGCGGCCGAGCACGTGCGCGACGTGCGCTACCTGCACCGGATGACGGCGGTGGAGGCGATCGCGGCGGCGGCCCACGGTGGGCTACCCGGTCGTCCCGGCGTCGCCGACAGCGGAGTGACGGGCGTGTTCCTCGCCGGCGACTGGGTGGGCCCGCGTGGGCACCTGCTCGACGCCGTGATGGCCAGCGCCGAGGAGGCGGCGACCCGTGCCGGCCGTGCCGTCGACACTGCAACACTGGTTCCCCGATGAACGATGCCGACACCGCTCGCGACGCCGATCGCTCGGACCTCGACCTGTTCGAGGCCGAGCGCGGTCGACTGCGGTCGCTCGCGTATCGAATGCTCGGGTCGCTCGCCGATGCCGACGACGTCGTGCAGGACACGTGGCTGCGGTGGCAGGGCATCGGCCCCGAGCGCAGGGCCGAGGTGGAACGCCCTGCCGCGTGGCTGACCACCGCGGCGACACGCCTCGCGCTGGATCGACTGAAGTCCGCGCAACGCCAGCGTGAGGAGTACGTCGGGCCGTGGCTGCCCGAGCCGGTGTTGACGGACGACGACCCCGCCGACTCGGTGGTGCTCGCGGAGTCGTTGACATTGGGGTTCCTCACGGTGCTCGAGCGGCTCGGCCCGGTCGAGCGGGCCGTGTTCTTGTTGGCCGACGTGTTCGACGAGCCGTTCTCGTCCATCGCCGCGACCGTGGGTCGCAGCGAGGAGGCGTGCCGGCAGATCGCATCGCGGGCGCGTCGCCGGGTGAGCGACGAGCGTCGCCGGTTCGAACCGGCCGACAGCGACGCACTCGTGCAGGCGTTCGTCGCCGCCTGCGCGATCGGCAGCGTCGACGAGTTCCGCAAGGTGCTCACCGACGACGTCGTGCTCGTCAGCGACGGCGGTGCCGAGGTGCACGCCGCACGCCGTCCGGTGGTCGGGCTCGACCGTGTCGTCCGACTGCTGTCCAACCTCACGCGGCGACTGCCCGCCGACATCGACATCGAGTTCCACCGGGTCAACCACGAGCCTGGGCTGGTGGTGCGGCGCAACGGCCTGCCGTGGTACGTGCTCGTGCTGGCGGTGCGCGACGGTCGAGCCGAAGCGGTTCGCCTGGTGCTCAACCCGGCGAAGCTGCATCGCATCGGCCAGGTGGTGGTTCTCTAGGCTGCGGCCGTGACGACGACACCCGACCATCCGTTCAGTGGCCGCCCACTTCCGCAGTGGTACGACGACGCCAAGTTCGGCATCTTCATCCACTGGGGGCCGTACGCCGTGCCGTGCTACGCGCCGGTCGACCGCGACATGGGCGACCTGATGGCCGCCGGCGACTGGGTCGAGATCTTCAAGTGGAGCCCGTACTGCGAGTGGTACCTGAACTCGTGGGCCATCGAGGGCAGCCCCACCGAAGCGCACCACGCCGCGACCTACGGCGAACGCACCTACGAGGACTTCGTCGCCGAGTTCCACGACCGTTCGAACGGTGTGGACATGGATGCGTGGGCCGACCTGTTCCGCATGGCGGGTGCGCAGTACGTGGTGCCCACGACCAAGCATCACGACGGCTTCCTCATGTGGCGGAGTGACACACCGAACCCGTACAAGGACGGCTGGATGGCCGAGCGCGACCACATCGCCGAGCTCTCGGCCGCGGTGCGCGACCGGGGCATGCGGTTCGGCCTGTACTACTCCGGCGGGCTCGACTGGACGTTCCAACCACCCCCCGTGCGCGACCTGATGAGCCTGTTCACGAACATCCCGACCATGCCCGAGTACGGCGAGTACCTCGCCGCGCACGTCGACGAGCTGATCACTCGCTTCGCGCCCAGCGTGCTGTGGAACGACATCGGCTGGCCCGCGCACATGGACCCCAACGACACCTTCCGTCGCTACTACGACGCGGTACCCGACGGTGTGGTCAACGATCGATTCAACATGATCGCCTCGGCCATGGGTCAGCTGCACTGCGACTTCCACACACCCGAGTACACGACCACCGCGTCGGGGCCGAAGAAGTGGGAGGTGTGCCGCGGCATCGGGCGCAGCTTCGGCTACAACCGCATGGAGAACGAGTCCACGTTCCCCACGGTCGACGACAACATCTGGATGCTGTGCGACATCGTCGCCCGCGGAGGGAACCTGCTGCTGAACGTGGGGCCATCGGCCGACGGGCAGATCCCCATGGCGCAGGTGGTGCGGTTGACCGCACTCGGGTGGTGGCTGCGCATCAACGGTGAGGCCATCCACGGCACTCGGCCCGGCGGCACGGGCACCACGGCCGACGGTCGCGACGTGGGGTTCACCCACCGCGACGGCACGACGTACGCCATCGTGCGCGGCGCCCCCGCCGACGAGGTGCGCTTCTCGCTCGCCCGCCCGTCCGACGGGGCCGAGGTGCGCATGGTGGGCAACTCGCGCTCGTTGCCCTTCACGTGGGTCGATGGTGAGCTGCGCGTCACCCTGCCCGATCACCTGCCTGCTGCGCCGGCGACGGTGTTCGCGATCAGCGAGTGAACCGCGCCAACCGCGCGGCCAACTCGTCGCGGTACGCCTCCGCCCGCTCGAGCTTGAGGTCCTCGTAGCCGCGCACCCGATCGGGCAGCGAGGCGATGGCCACCGCCTCGGCGACGTGGTCGTCGGTCAGCCCCGTCAGCAGGACGTCGACAGCGTCGACGTACTCGGGCACCATCGCCCGTTCGACGCGACGCACGTGCGCCCAGCCGAACACGTCGAACGGCGTGCCGCGCAGGCGGCGCATCGTGCGCAGCACGCGGAACGCCGGTCGGCTCCAGCTGCCGAGCTCGATCTTGCCGCGCATGCCCAGCGAACGCAGCACGGGCGGATGCAGCAGGAACCGTGCACCCTTCGGCGCGTGGTCCAGCAGCAGGCGGGCGACTTCGTACTCGTCCTTGTAGGCCATCAGCCGATGCAGGTTCGTGGCCACCGCCTCGGTGAGCTCGGGGTGGCCGGCTGCGTCGACGCGCTCGACCACCTCGCGGAAGCGGTCGGCGTACCGCTGGTGTTGGTACGCCGCGAGGTCGTCGGCCAGCCGCTCGACGAGCGGGGCCTCCATCGTGAACACCGTGGGATCGGCGGTGTGCTCGACGACCTCGGGCTCGCAGCGCCACGACCTTCCCCAGCGGAACGCGGCCAGGTTCTTGCTGACGGCCACGCCGTTCAGCTCGATCGCCTGCTCGACGACGGCGGGCTCGAGCGGCACCAGGCCCGCCTGCACGGCGACGCCGATCATGAAGACGTTGACGGTGCTCTCGTCGCCGAGCAATCGCGTCACCAGACGTGACGCATCGACCGTCAACTGCGCGCGCGAGCCGTCGCCGATCCGCGTGCGCAGTTCGTCGACGGGATATGGCCGATCGGGATGCACGACCATGGCCCCGGTCGGTACCGCGGCGGTGTTGACCACGACGATGGTGCGCTGCGGGTCCAGCGTGCGGAGCGTCGCGTCGGCGCCGGCGACCAACTGGTCGAAGGCGAGCAGCACGTCGACCGAGCCGGCGGTGGCCTTGTTCGACGGCCGTGGAGCCTCGGTCGACAGACGCAGGTCGCTCACCACAGGGCCGGCCTTCTGCGACAGCCCCGTCTGGTCGAGGCCGCGCACGTGGTAGCCCTGCAACATCGCGGCCGTCCCGATGATCTGCGACGCGGTGACCACGCCGGTGCCGCCGATGCCCGACAGGCGAACGGTCAGATCGTGCGGTCCGACGGTCGGTGGGGCGGGGATGATCGTCGGCACTTCGGGCAGCGCCGATCGCTCGGTGGCCGACGGGCGACGCGACGAGACGGGCACCTTCATGAAGCTGGGGCAGTCGCCCTGCAGGCAGGACAGGTCGAAGTTGCACGACCCCTGATCGATGCGGGTCTTGCGGCCGAACGGGGTGTCGACCGGCTGCACCGACAGGCAGTTGCTCTTGTCGCCGCAGTCGCCGCAGCCTTCGCAGACCCGCTCGTTGATGACGACCCGGAAGTCGGGGGTGTCGAGACGGCCGCGTTTGCGGTCGCGGCGCTTCTCGGCGGCACACCGTTGGTCGTGGACGAGCACGGTGCAACCGTCGACGAACGACAGCACCTCCTGGGCCTCGACGATGCGGCTGCGACCCCACACCGTCACGCCGGCGGGCACCTCGTGCAGCCGGTACCTGGACAGGTCGTCGGTGGTGATGATCACCTGACGCACGCCCTCGGCCAGCAGCACCTTCACCAGCGGCAGCACGTCGAGTTGGCCGAACGGGTCCTGACCGCCGGTCATCGCCACAGCGCCGTTGTAGAGGATCTTGTACGTGATGTTCGTACCGCTCGCGATGGCAGCGCGGATGGCCGTCATGCCCGAGTGGAACAGCGTGCCGTCGCCGATGTTCTGGATGAGGTGCTCGTCGTCGACGAACGGCGCCATGCCGAACCACTGCGCGCCTTCGTTGCCCATGGAGGTGAGGCCGACGATGTTGCCGACGCGCTCGGGTTCCATCATCAGCACCATGCTGTGGCAGCCGATGCCGCCGCCGATGAGCGCACCGTCGGGCACCTGGGTGGACGTGTTGTGTGGGCAACCGGAGCAGAAGTAGGGCGTGCGCGCCACCGACAGACGGGATGAGTTGGCGGGGAGCAGGAGGTGGCGGTGCCATGCGGTCCGCGAGGCGGGACGCGAGGCGGGTGCGCAACCGCGCCGCGATCGTGTCGGCCTCGAGCGTGCCGGTGAACGGGAACAGCGTGGTCTCGTCGGGGTTGCGTTTGCCCACCACGAGCGGATGGTCGGGCCGGCCGTAGAGCGCGTCCTTCACCAACCACTCGAGGTTCTGGGTCTTCTCCTCGACGACGATCACCTCGGCCAGGCCGACGGCGAACTCGCGAACCACTCTGGCGTTCCAGCGGCACCGGCACCGCGAGGCGCAGCACGCGGATGCCGGCGTCGCGCAACGCCTGATCGTCGCCGAAGCCGAGCAGTCGCAGCGCCTCTCGCGTCTCGTGGTACGTCTGCCCCGTGGCCACGACGCCCACCCAGTCGGACGGGCCGCGGACGGCGACGGCGTTCAGCGCGTTCTCGGTGGCGTACCGCGCCGCGAGCGGCAGACGGATCTCGTGGAACTCGCGCTCCATGTCCAGGGTGTGCGGTGTCAACGTGCGGCCCGATGGCATGGGCGTCCACACCACGCCGTCGATCGTCGTCGTCGGCACGACGGGGTCGATGCGATCGGGGTGCACCTCCACCGAACCGGTGCCGTCGGCCACGGCCTCGACGACCTTGATGCTCACCCACAGCCCGCTGGCGCGAGACATCGCGATCGCGTGGCGTCCGAGATCGATGGCCTCCTGCACGTCGCCCGGGTAGACGATCGGCATGTGCAGGTCCACCAGCGTGGCCCCGCTCGAGGACGGCAGCGTGCTGCTCTTCGCGTTGGGGTCGTCGCCCACCAGCGCGATCGCTCCACCCTTCGCCGACGTGCCCGCGAACGTCGCGTGCCGTAGCGCGTCGCTGGCGCGGTCGAGGCCGGGCGCCTTGCCGTACCAGACCCCGACGATGCCGTCGTACCGACACGTGGGCAGCGTGACCGCCAACTGCGAACCCATCACCGCGGTGGCGGCGAGCTCTTCGTTCATGCCGGGCTGGAACTCCATGTGCAGACCGTCGGCGACGGCCATCGCCGCCGCGGTGCGGGCGTCGCGGTCGAAGTTGGCCAATGGGCTGCCCGGATAGCCGGTGACGTAGGCGGCGGTGTGCAACCCGTCGCGACGATCGGCGCGCAGCTGTTCGTACGGGAGGCGAGCGAGTGCCTGCGAACCGCTGAGGAACACGCGACCTTCGTCGCTGCGATAGCGGTGGGAGAGCTCGTACGGGTCGATCACTGCCACCGGGACATGTTGCCACCTTCCGCTCGAGGTGGTGTGCGGACCAGAATGTCGCCCGTGGCGAAGGGCGGAACTCCGGCGATCGTGATGTTGCAGGCAGCCGGTGTCGACTTCGCCGTCCACGAGTTCCATCACGAGCCTGGCGAGCGCAACTACGGCCAGGTGGCCGCGGAGGCACTCGGCGTCGAGGCCGATCGGGTGTTCAAGACACTCGTCGCCAACCTGACCACCGAACGAGGGATCGAGCAGGTCGTCGGCATCGTGCCCGTCAGCGGCCAACTGTCGTTGCGCGAGCTGGCGGTCGCGTTCGACGGCAAGCGGGCCGAGATGTGCCCGACCGACGTGGCCGAACGCATCACCGGCTACGTGGTCGGCGGCATCAGCCCGTTCGGGCAGAAGAAGCGACTACGGACCGCCATCGACGAGACGTGCGTCCTGTTCGACTCGATCTTCGTCAGCGGCGGCAAGCGCGGTCTCGACCTGGAGTTGTCGCCCGACGCCCTGATCGCCGTTCTCGACGCCGTCGTCGCACCCCTCGCCGCCTGACCTCCCGCGCACGACGAGCCCGCAGTGTTCACCAGGAACTGAAGTTCGCGCGTGTTCACCAGGAACTTAAGTTCGCGCTGTTCACCAGGAACTTACGTTCGCGCTGTGTTCAGCGTTTGGCGCGGAGTTGGGCCTCGATGCGGGCGACGCGGGTGCGTGCCGGCGGATGGCTCATGTTCAGGCGGTCGCCCCACGTGACGGCGCGGTCGCTGCCGAGCTCGGCGACCGCACGGCGCAACGCCAGCGCGAGTGGCCGACCGAACCCCATCTGCACCGCTCGTGCGTCGGCCTGGAACTCGGCGTTGCGGCCGACGGCGTTCGACAGGACGTTGCTGAGCACCAGTCCGCTGAGGAACACCCACGACACCGCGGTGAGCACCGCCGCGGCGAGCCGACCCAGCGCGGTGAGCGCCGACGAGTGCTGCACGAACGACGTGGTCGCCGCCGAGGCCACGTTCTGCAGGAAGAACCCGACGCGGGCGAGCACCAGCACGGGCACCGACAACCACTGCGACACGGTGAGCGCGACGACGTGCAGCCCCAGGTGATGGCTCAGTTCGTGGGCCAGCACGCCGCTGAGCTCGTCGCGGGGGAGCGCCTCGAGTGCGTACGACGTGACCACCACCAGGTGGCCGCCGCAGGCGAACGCGTTCAGTTCGTTCGACGGCAGGACCGCCAGCACGTAGCGGTGGCGGGGCAGGTCGTTGAACTGCAGCGACCGGTCGCCACGCGGGGTCGAGCACGGCCCGTTCGTCGGGCGTGGGGCGACGGGCGCCGAGCAGGGGAGCGAGCACGAACAACTGGAAGGGGCGCAGGAACAGCAGCACCGTCAGTGCCAGGTAGCCGCCCGCGAACACCAGGAACGAGACGTCCCACACCAACCGAACGGGCAGCCAGAACACGGCGATGGCCAACAACCACACCGGAACCACCGCGATCAGGGGCGCGATGGACGCGATCGCCGACGATTCGACCTGCCGGCGGGAGCCACGTTGGCGTCGCATCGTGTCCACGAACATCAAGGCTACGAGGCCTGGCGACCTCGCTGAGCAGGGGACGTTGACGATTTCGTGAGATTTTCGCTATCCCCCGACGCGATTCGGCCGATAACTAGCGTGCACCCGACGACGGTGCGGAGCCCGAGGCTTCCGCGCGGCCGTGCAGATCGGACATGCTCGGACAGATGGAGGAGGTGAGGAAGTTGGCGTCGACCACACCGGTCACGCGGGACCCGAACGGGGAACCGACCGTGGACGAGCTGCTCGAACAGGCCCGCCTGTACGAGGACAGCGATCCGCATCGCGCCCGCTCACTGGTCCAGCAGGCCCGTGTCCTCGCCCGCTCCCACACCGACCAGCCGGGTGAGGCCGAGGCGCTCTATCGCCTCGCCGAACTGGCCTACGCGGCCGGCAACCCCAACGAGGCGCTGGCGGTGGCCCTCGAGGCCCGCAACCTGGCCCAGCAGTGCGGCGCGACGATGACCCAGGTGTCGGCGCTGAACCTCATCGCCGCCGTGCACTACCACGCCTCGAACCTGTCCGACGCGCTGAACGCGGCCGAGACCGCGTTCGAGCTGTACCGCACCACCGGCAAGACCACGTCCGACGGTCACCTGCTGAACATGCTCGGCGTCATCTACCACGGGCTGCGCCAGGACGACCGGGCCATCGTCAAGTACGAGGCCGCGCTGATGGCCAACAAGGTCGAGAACCGGCCCGACCTCGACGCGATCACACTCGCCAACATGGCCAAGGTGCGCGCCGACCGCAAGGAGGAGCTGCTCGCGGTGAGCCTCGGTGAATCGGCGCTGTCGCTCGCCAAGGAGCACACCCCCGAGTTCGTGCCCGAGATCCTCGCCCGGCTGGCGATGGCCTACGTCGCGCTGATGTCGCTCGATCGTGCCGCCAGCTGCCTCGACGAGGCCGACGGCGTGCTCGTCGATCGCACCGCCCGTCGCGTCGCCCTGTCGCCCGGCAGCGTCGTCATGGTGCGCATGGCGCGCGGCAAGCTCTACGTGGCCCGCAACCTGCGCGACCACGCGCTGCGCGAGTGGGCCGACGCGCTCGAACTGGCGACGAAGGCGAACATGGCCGAGGTCGCGCTCGAGCTGCGCGAGATGCTCGGCGACCTGAACCGCGAGATGGGTCGTCTCGACCAGGCGCTCGCCCACCTCGTCGCCCGCTACGAGTTGAACGAGGAGATCCTCACTCGCGGCGCCGACCTGCGCATCCGCACGCTGCAGATCGAGCACGAGGCCACCGTGGTGCGCCACGAGGCCGAGATCACCCGTCTGCGCACGTCCGAGCTCGAACAGCTGGTGCAGTTGCGCACCGACGAGCTGCAGGCGTTCCAGGTCGACGCGTTCACCACCATCGCGGTGATGACCGAGCACTACAGCGCCGACACCGAGCTGCACCCCGGTCGCGTCGCCGAGCTGTCCGCCGAACTGGCGCTCGAGCTGGGTCTCGACGAGGCCTTTGCACAGCGGCTCGCCCAGGCGGCACGCATGCACGACATCGGCAAGGTCGGCGTCAGCGACACGATCCTGATGAAGCCCGGCCCGCTGAGCGCGGCCGAGTTCGACACGATGCGCGCCCACACCGTGCACGGTCACGACATCCTCCGCGACGGGAACACGCCGCTGCTGCAACTCGCCGCCGAGGTGGCGTACACGCACCACGAACGGTGGGACGGCTCGGGCTACCCGCGGGGCCTGTACCGCGCCACCATCCCGCTGTCCGGTCGCATCGTCACCGTCGCCGACGTGTACGACGCGTTGGTCAGCGAGCGCGTCTACAAGGGCGCCTGGCCCACCATCGACGCCGTCAACTACGTGATCGCCGGCCGCGGTTCGCAGTTCGACCCGCAGGTGGTCGACGCGTTCATCAGCGTGATGCTGCGTCGTGATCCGTCGTTGGCGTCGGCACTCGACCGGTCAGGGCTCGGGTGACCCACTCGCCCACCAGTTGGGCGAGCTCGTCGATCGGCATCTGCACGCGGCCCATGCGGTGCGCGTGGCTGAACGACGACACGGCGCCCATCACGCCGACCGCGTAGAACGCCGGGTCGGCGTCGGGCACAAGGCCCGCGGACTGGGCTTCGGCGACCAGGCGACGAACGTCGCCGGCGTACACGTCGCTGCCCTCCTTCATCACCTCGGCCAGCGCGTCGTCGGTGCGTTCCACGTCGAGCAGGGCGAAGTACGGCTGGTGCTCGGCCATGAACCGCACGCTCGCCTCGGCACCCTGGCGGATACGCGTCACGGGGTCGGCGTCGACCGTCATCGCCGCGGCCTGGGCACGACGAAGTTGCTGGCGCATGGTGCGCACGAGCTCGGCGAACAGCGTCTCCTTGGTGGGGAAGTACCAGTAGAACAACCCCTTGGCGACACCGGCGCGGGCGCAGATGTCGCTGATGCGCGTCGCCCCGTAGCCCCGGTCGGTGAACAGCGCCTCGGCGGCCTCCAGCAACTGCTGCTTGCGCTCGATGCCCTGTTCGGTGTGCCGTCGCGGATCGACCACGGGCGTCAGTCCAACAGGTCTTGACCGCCGGGTCAATCCGAGCGCACGGGCGGCCTCTACACTCGCCCTCATGGCGGCCTCCCGCAGCGATCGCATCGCCTCCCGCACCCGCAACGAGAAGTGGAAGAACCCACCGCTGCGGATCGAGATGCTCGAGTGCATCAACTGCGACGCATGCCTGCGCCACTGCCCGCCGCAGTTCGGTGCGATCTTCAACCACGGGCCCGACGTGGTGATCATCCCCGAGCTGTGCAGCGGCTGCGACAAGTGCCTGCCCGCGTGCCCGGTGAACTGCATCTACCCCTTCCCCGACTGGGAGGACAAGGGTGCGCCGCAGGAGTGGTGGGCCGACGCCGGCGGGCCGGCCGACCCGTACTCCTGACATACTGCTGCCCATGACGAACCTCATCCCCGGGGCGGAGCCCTGGTCGCACGTCGGTGAGGGCCCCCACGGTGCCCTCGTCATCCACGGTTTCACCGGCAACCCGGGCAGCATGCGCGGCGTCGCCGAGGCGTTGGCTGCAGCCGGCTTCCACGTCGAGATGCCACTGCTGCCAGGCCACGGCACCACGGTCGAGGACATGCTGCCCACCCGATGGGCCGACTGGCTGGCTGGCGCGGAGGCGGCGTTCGCCGCGCTGACGGCCCGTGCCGACAAGGTGGTCGTGGTCGGGCTGAGCATGGGTGGCGCACTCACGCTGCGCCTCGGTGCCGATCATCCCGAGATCGCCGGCCTGGTGTGCATCAACCCCGCGACGCAGCCGCAGGCGCCCGAAGTGGTCGAGATGCTGCAGGGCATGGTCGACGCCGGCACCGACACGATGCCGGCCATCGGCAGCGACATCGCCGACCCCGACGCGCACGAGGCCGCATACGACGCCACGCCGCTGGCGCCGTTGCTGTCGCTCGTGACCGACGGGTTGGCGCCGCTGGGCGACGAGTACGCGAACATGCGCGTCCCGCTGCTGCTGCTGAACTCGCCGCAGGACCACGTGGTCGAGCCCGCGCAGGGCGACTTCCTCGCCGCCCACTACGGCGGGCCGCTCGAGCGCGTGTTGCTCGAGCGCAGCTACCACGTCGCCACGCAGGACTACGACAAGCAGCTCATCTTCGATCGCACGGTCGAGTTCGCCCACCGCGTCACCGGCTGACCGTGTCGTTCCTCTCCAGCATCCCCAGCCCGTCGAGCGGCACGCTCGACATCGGCCCGCTGTCCATCCACGCCTACGGGCTGATGATCGCGCTCGGCGTCGTCGCCGGCGTGTGGCTCTCGGGCCGACGCCTCGAGGCGTCCGGCGCCGGCAGCCGCGAGGACATGACCAACATCGCGATGTGGGGCGTGTTCGGCGGCATCGTGGGTGCGCGGCTGTACTACATCGTCACCGACGCCAGTGAGCCGTGGCGCGAGCCGGGCAAGTGGCTGCAGATCTGGAAGGGCGGCCTGGGCATTCCCGGCGGCCTGCTCCTCGGCGCTGCGGCCGGCATCTGGGCGGCCAAGCGCCGCGGTGTGAACGTGCCGCTGCTGCTCACCGCGGCCGCGCCGGCCATCCCCCTGGCACAGGCCATCGGTCGCCTCGGCAACTGGTTCAACCAGGAGTTGTTCGGCAGGCCCACCACGCTGCCCTGGGGCCTGGAGATCGACGACGCGCACCTCCCCGCGGGCTATCCCTCGGGCACGCTGTTCCACCCGACGTTCCTGTACGAAGCGCTGTGGAACCTGGCCCTGTGCGGCCTGCTCATCGTCATCGACAAGCGGATGAAGCTGCGCCCCGGTCGACTGATGGCGGTGTACGTGCTCGGCTACTCCATCGGCCGGTTCTGGGTCGAGGGGCTGCGCATCGATCCCGCCAACTTCGGTGGCGGATGGCGTCTGAACCAGTGGACGGCCGTGGTGTTCTTCGTGCTGTCGGCCGGGTACCTCGTGGTGGACTGGGCTCGCCACCGCAACGACCCGCCCGTCGACGACGTGCCGCCCGTCGACGACGATGAGCCGGTCGACGACGATGAGCCGGTCGACGACGATGAGCCGGTCGACGACGATGCTCCGGCAACGGAGGTCGACGAACCCGTCGACTACGTTGCCGAAGATGAGTGAC
Source organism: uncultured Actinomycetes bacterium (assembly GCA_963822385.1). GTDB lineage: Bacteria > Actinomycetota > Acidimicrobiia > Acidimicrobiales > Ilumatobacteraceae > UBA668. The sequence goes on along the minus strand of CAWGHJ010000003.1, from coordinate 2,520,702 downwards.
TCCAGCACCGAGAGTGTCGTCCTGTACGAGGTGCGCGAGCCCGGCATCGCGCTCCTCACCCTCAACCGCCCCGAGCGTCTGAACGCCTGGAACGGTGAGCTGGCGACGCGCTACTTCCAGTTGCTCGACCAGGCCGCCGCCGACCCGGCGGTGAAGGTCATCGTCGTCACCGGTGCCGGGCGCGGCTGGTGCGCCGGCGCCGACATGGACACCCTGCAGGGCATCGGCAACGCCGGCGGCAACGCCGGTGCCGAGTCGGCGGCCGGCGGTGCTCCGCAGTACCGCACCACGCAGATTCCCAAGCCGGTCATCGCCGCGGTGAACGGCGCGTGTGCCGGCATCGGCATGGTGCAGGCGCTGATGTGCGACATCCGCTTCGCCGCCAAGGGCGCCAAGTTCACCACTGCGTTCGCCCGCCGTGGCCTCATCGCCGAGTACGGCATGTCGTGGGTGCTGCCCCGCATCATCGGTACGGCCAACGCGCTCGACCTGCTCTACAGCGGCCGAGTCGTGCTGGCCGAGGAAGCGGCGGCGATGGGCATGGTCAACGAGGTCGTCGAGCCCGAGCACCTGCTCGACCGGGCGCTCGAGTACGCGGCCGAGCTGGCCACCTACTCGTCACCCACGTCGATGGCCGTGATGAAGCGCCAGGTGTGGGGCGACTGGGACCGCGGCCTCGTCGCCGCGACCGACGACGCGATCGAGCTGATGAAGGCCTCGCTTCGCCGTCCCGACTTCAAGGAAGGCGTGGCCAGCTTCCTGCAGAAGCGCACCCCCGACTTCCAACCCGTCCAGGACGCCTGACCCCCACACCGCGAACATGAGTTCGCGGTGTTCTCCAGGAACTTCAGTTCGCGCGGCTCAGGCCAGGGCGCGGAGTTGCTCGGCGAGGACTTCGGGGATGACCGGGTTGAAGTACTCGTTGCACGCCACCTCGGCGGCGGCGATGAAGCGCGGCACGCCGGCACTGCGCCACGGCGAGACGATCTCGATGTTGAACCACGCCTGGGGCCACTCGTTGCCGTCGGTGGGGCGCTGGTTGAGCCACATCATGTACGGCAGCGGCCGGTCGTAGAGACGGTCGAGCCGACCGAGCACGTCGACGAGCAGTGCGGCCAACCCATCGCGGCCGTGGTCGTCGAGCGACACCACGTCGGGCGACTGCAACCGTGGCGCGAGCGACAGGGCGATGGGGAAGTTGCTCGCGTACGGCACGGTGGCCACCCAGTCGCCGTGGTCGGCGACCATGCGATCGGCGCAGTCGAACTCGGGGGTCCACTTCGCGTCGAGCAGCCGTTGGGGGCGATCGGGCACGTGGTCGTAGGCGTAGATCTGACCGTGCGGGTGGGCGATCGTGGCACCGACCTCGGGGCCGCGGTTCTCGAAGCACAGCACGAAGTCGACGTCGTCGCGGGCGCCGAGCTCACGGGTGCGTTCGGCCCACAGGTCGATCACCTTGCGCGCACCGGGGACCCCGAGCGACGCGAACGTGGCGTCGTGCTCGGAGGTGTACAGCACCACCTCGCACCGGTCACCCTGCATCGCCGGCCACCTGTTGCGGAACCAGCGCACGTCGTACGGATCGGGCGACTCGAGGCCGCCGGGGCAGAAGGGGCAGCCGGTCGACGGCAGGTTCGGTCGAGCCTGCCGTGTGCCCACGACGTGCACCCTCGTACCCAGGAACGGGTCGACTCGGGAGTCGGAGGAGCGTGGCATGTCAATCGGGCAGTCGGAGACCGGTGGCGGTGTCGAACAGGTGCAGTGCACCCGGGTCGGGGCGCAGGACGACGGCGTCGCCCGCCTTGGCGCCGCTCAGACCCTCGGCGCGCGACACCACGGTGAGGTCGGCGTGACCCTCGGGCGTGCAGTACAGGAAGCTGTCGGAGCCGAGTTCCTCCACCGTGGCGATGGTGGCGTGCAGCCCGGTGGCGTCGGGGCTGAGGTGCAGGTTCTCGGGGCGGATACCGACGGTGAGCGACGACGACGTCAGCGCGCTGCGCTGCTCGGGCGTGAGCGGGATGCGCAGCGACGAGAACTCGGCACCGTCGTCGCCCACTGCACAGGTGACCATGTTCATCGCCGGCGAACCGATGAAGCCGGCGACGAACATGTTCAACGGCCTGGTGAACAGTGTGCGGGGGGTGTCGCACTGCTGCAGCAGGCCGTCCTTCAGCACGGCGACGCGATCGCCCATGGTCATGGCTTCGACCTGGTCGTGCGTGACGTACACGGTGGTGACGCCGAGACGCCGCTGCAGCGCGGCGATCTGCGTGCGCGTCGGACACGCGCAGCTTGGCGTCGAGGTTGGAGAGCGGCTCGTCCATCAAGAAGACCTGCGGCTGGCGGACGATGGCGCGGCCCATGGCCACGCGCTGACGCTGACCGCCGGAGAGCTTGGCCGGCTTGCGGTCGAGGTACTCCTCGAGGTCGAGCAGTCGGGCCGCCTCCATGACGCGCTCGTTGATCTCGGCCTTGGGGAGCTTCTTGATCTTCAGGTGGAAGCCGATGTTCTCGGCGACGGTCATGTGCGGGTAGAGCGCGTAGCTCTGGAAGACCATGGCGATGTCGCGATCGCGCGGCGGCAGGAACGTGACGTCGCGGTCGCCGATGTGCACCGACCCGCCGTTGATCGGCTCGAGCCCGGCGAGCATGCGCAGCGTGGTGCTCTTGCCGCAGCCCGAGGGCCCGACGAGGACGAGGAACTCACCGTCCTCGATGAACAGGTTCAACTGGTCGACGGCCGGCTTGGCGCCGTCCTGGTAGATGCGGGTGGCATCGGTGAAGGTGACCGTGGCCATCAGGCTCTCCTGCGTTCGTGAGCGGGTTCGACGTCGTCGGAGAAGCTCGTGTCGGCCAGGACGACCCGACCGATGTGCTCCTCCAACGTGGACTGGGCCGAGGCGGACATGCCGCTGTCGGTGATGAGCGCGGTGGCGCGCTCGAGCGGAGCCATCGAGCTGAGCCCGGTGACGCCCCACTTGGTGTGGTCCGCGAGCACGACGAGGTGCTCGGTGGCATCGACGAAGGCCCGGTTGGTCTCGGCCTCCATCAGGTTGGGGGTGGTGAACCCGGCGCGCGCGCTCATGCCGTGCACACCCATGAACACCGCGTCGAGGTGCAGCGAGCGCAACGCCGACACGGCCACCGGGCCGACGAGCGCGTCGGACGGTGTGCGCACGCCGCCGGTGAGCACCACGGTGCGGTCGTTGCGTTGTGCCTGGTGCAGGACGTCGGCGACACGCACCGAGTTGGTGACGACGGTCAGGTCGTGGATCTCGGTGATGTGGTACGCCAACTGCCATGTCGTGGTGCCGGCGGTGATGCCGATGGCCTGACCGGAACGGACCATGGCCGCCGCGGCGAGGGCGATGGCGTGCTTCTCGCGCGTGTTGCGCAGCGACTTGGCCTCGAACCCCGGCTCGTCGGTGGTGTGCTCGTCGCGCAGCGTCGCGCCGCCGTGCACCTTCGTGACCAGACCGGCGTCGTCGAGCACCTCGAGGTCGCGCCGGACGGTCATGTCGCTGACGCTGAGCAGCCCGGCCAACTCGCTGACGCGCACGGCGCCGCGACGTCGGACCTCGGCGATGATGACCTCGTGGCGCTGTCGTGCGAGCGCACGCGACGACCCCAGGTCGGCCGGTGTGTGCTCGTCACTCATCGATGTGAACCTTGCACGAACACCAGGGTCAAGTCAACAGAAACGCACCAGGAACCGGTGAAGATCACACAGGTAGTGTGCGAATCTGGGTCAATCACGCACGATCTTGTTCGTTTTTCGCACAGACTCCCTTGACACCCGTTCGGTTCCGTGAGAAGTTCTGGGTACTGCGCTGGGTCTTCTTCCAGCGTTCATCATGAAGACACTCCAGAGGGGGAGCGATGTCCGGGAAGTACGAAATGTCCCCGAGCCCGACCGACGTTGGGTTCCAGTTGGTCTCGCGGCGCACGCTGCTCGCGGGCGCGGCCGCCGTCGGCGGTGCTGCGTTCCTCGCGGCATGCGGTTCCGACGAGGGCACCGAGGGCACCACCGGCACCACCGGTGGTACCGGCGGCACCACCGAGACCACGACGGCCACGACCGGCGGTGGATCGGGCGATCCCGTCACCATCGGCATCAACGAGGCCGAGGGTGCGGGCAAGGTCGGCGACGGCATCAAGGCCGGCCTCGACGCGACCGGCCTCGCCTACAAGCCGAACTGGGTCGACCACAACTCGTTCCAGGACAACATCACCAGCTACCTGCAGCAGCCCGACGACGTGTTCACGTGGTTCGCCGGCTACCGCATGCGCTTCTTCGCCGACAAGGGCCTGGCGGGCGACCTCACCGACGTGTGGGCGAACCTGCCCGACTTCACCGAGGGCTTCAAGACCGCGGCCACCGGCAACGACGGCAAGCAGTACTTCGTGCCCCGCAGCTACTACCCGTGGGCCGTGCACTACCGCAAGAGCCTGTTCACGGAGAAGGGCTACACCGTCCCCACGAACAAGGAAGAGCTGCTCGCTCTGGCCACCAAGATGAAGGAAGACGGCCTGGTGCCGTTCGCCTACGCCAACGACGGCAAGTGGCCGGTGCAGGGCACGTTCGACATCCTGAACATGCGTCTCAACGGCTACCAGTTCCACGTCGACCTCCTGGCCGGCAAGGAGGACTGGACGCAGGACAAGGTGAAGAACGTCTTCGCCCTCTGGACCGACCTGCTGCCCTTCCACCAGGAGAACCCGAACGGTCGCACCTGGCAGGAAGCCGCGACGGCGCTCGAGAGCAAGGAAGCGGGCATGTACTACCTCGGTACGTTCGTGTCCTCGAACAGCGAGGACCAGGAGTACCTGGACGACCTCGACTTCTTCAACTTCCCCGAGCTCGACTCGGCGATCGGCGCCGACGCCCTCGACGCCCCGATCGACGGCTGGATGATGGCCGCGAGCCCGAAGGACGAGGCCGGCGCCAAGGCGCTGCTCACGGCCCTCGGTGGTCTCGACTTCATCAACGCCCTCAACGCGGTGGACAACAGCGCCGTGCCGGCCAACAGCAAGGTCGACACCTCGGTGTTCACGCCCATCCAGAAGAAGTCGGCAGAGCTCGTGGGCTCGGCGAAGAACATCGCCCAGTTCCTCGACCGCGACACCAGCCCGGACTTCGTGTCGAACGTCATCGCCGACGCCTTCGCGAACTTCCACGCAGACCCGACGCAGATCGACACGATCCTCGCCGACATCGAAGCTCAGAAGTCCCAGTACCTGAGCTGATCCTGTGGACGCTGTGACCACAGCCCCTGTCGAGACGGCGGTGCCCCCCACGGGGCGCCGCCGTCGTCGGCGTTATTCGCAGCTCACCAAGAGCGACAAGGCCACCCTCGGCCTGTTCGCCGGTGTGCCCACCGTTCATCCACGTGCTGTTCGTGTGGGTGCCGGCCATCATCACCATCATCTGGTCGTTCACCAAGTGGGACGGCCTGAAGTTGGGGACGTGGAAGTTCATCGGCTTCGCCAACTACTGGGCCATCTTCACCGTCTTCGACAACAAGTTCTTCCCGGCGCTGTTCAACAACGTCATCCTGCTCGTCGTTCCTGTCGGCGTGCAGCCTGGTGGGCATCCTGTTCGCCTACCTGCTCGACAAGAACATCCGCGGCTCGGCCTTCTACCAGAGCATCTTCTACATGCCCGTCGTGCTGTCGCTCGCCGTCGTCGGCTTCATCTGGAAGAGCGTCATGTACTCGCCCAAGCAGGGCCTGTTCAACGTGGTGCTCGGCCGCACGGCGCAAGGCAACCAGATCGACTGGGTGGGCAACGCGGAGAAGATCTTCGAGATCCACATCCCGTTCCTCGACTCGCCGCTCGGGCTCACCAAGAACTTCGCCGCGCTGCTCGTCGCCATGGCGTGGCGTCACATCGGCTACGTGATGGTGCTGTACCTCGCCGGCCTGAAGAGCGTCGACCCGTCACTGCGCGAGGCCGCATCCATCGACGGGTGCAACGAATGGGTCGCCTTCCGTCGGGTCATCTTCCCCGTGATGAAGCCGATCAACGTGGTGGTGTTCGTCATCACCGTCATCGAGGCACTCCGTGCCTTCGACATCGTCGTGGCCCTGAAGTCGCCGCCCGGCACGAAGGTGCTCGGTGTGCTGGTGCGCGACAACCTCGTCGGTGAGGGCGGCGGTCAGGTGGGCCTCGGCTCCGCCTACGGCGTGCTGCTGTTGCTGCTCTGTCTGGGCTTCATCATCTGGTACCTCGTCAACAACTACCGGGAGAACGATCTATGAGTGCCGAGCCATGAGCGCCGACCTGTCGATCGTCGAGCCGCCGAAGAAGCGGTCGCACCTCTCGCGTGCGTTCCTGTACGTGTTCCTCACGTTCATGGCGCTCATCTGGCTGGTGCCGGTCGTCAGCGCGATGTACGCCGCCGTCCGCCCGTACGCCGAGACGCAGAAGTACGGCATCTTCTCGATGCCACACGACCTGACACTGCAGAACTTCCGCGATGCGTGGACGCAGGGTCAGATGACCCGCACGTTCGCCAACACGATGTTCATCCTCATCCCGTCGCTGCTGCTCATCCTGTTGCTGTCCAGCACCATGGCGTTCGCTGTCAGCCGCTACAGCTGGCGGTTCAACATCGCCCTGCTGCTGCTGTTCACCGCGGGCAACCTGCTGCCGCCGCAGGTGCTGTTCCAGCCGTTGTTCCAGATGTTCAAGGCGACGCCCTGGCCCGACCTGCTCAGCGACACGAACACCGGCTCGTTGCTCGGTACGAAGATCTCGGTGATCATCGTCCACGTCGCGTTCCAGACCGGCTTCTGCACGTTCGTGCTCAGCAACTACATGAAGACCATCCCGAAAGAGCTCGGCGAGGCCGCCCTCGTCGACGGGGCGAGCACGTCGCGCCAGTTCTTCCAGATCATCATGCCGCTGTGCCGGCCGGTGCTGGCCGCACTGGCGACGCTCGAGTTCACCTGGTTGTACAACGACTTCTTCTGGGCGGTGGTGCTCGTCAACCAGGGCGACCAACGGCCGATCACGTCGTCCATCGCCAACCTCGGCGGTCAGTTCTTCTCGAACGACAATCTCATCGCCGCGGCATCCATGATCGTGGCCATCCCCACGTTGGTCGTTTACCTTGCACTGCAGAAGCAGTTCATCAGCGGCCTGACGCTGGGCGCCAACAAGGGGTAGTTCCACATGATCCATCTGCGCGGCACGTACGCCGACGCCGTGATCGACGAGTCCACCGGCGCGCCCACGGTCGTGTACTGGGGTGCCCCGCTCGGTGACGTCGACCTCGACTCGACCCTGGCGGCCTTGGCGCGGCCGGCCCAGCAGGGGTCGCTCGACGTGGTGCCACCGCTCAGCCTGCTGCCCGAACACGGGTCGGGCTTCCAGGGTCGGCCGGGTCTGCAGGGCCACCGGCGCGGTGGCCGACAGTGGGCGCCGCGCTTCACCACCACGACCGTCACCGAGGTGACCGGTGCCGATGGCGGCGCGGGTGTTCGCGTCGAATCGATCGACACCGTGGCCGAACTGCTCCTCACCGTCACCGTGTCGTTGGGCGACGCGCTCGCCGTCGACTGCTCACTCACCAACACGGGGGCGACGCGCTACCTGCTCGACGCGCTGCATCCCACGCTGCCGATGCCCGCTCACGCCGAGCGAGCTGCTCACGTTCGACGGCCGCTGGACCCGCGAATTCCATCCGGTGCGTCGCGACTGGGGCAGTGGCGTGTTCCTCACCGAGAACCGCGCCGGCCGCACCAGCCACGAGCACCCGCCGCTCGTCTTCGCCGGGTCGCCCGGCTTCGGCGAGTGGAGCGGCGACGTGTGGGGCGTGCACGTGGCGTGGAGCGGCAACCACTCCATCCACGCCGAGGCCATGCCCGACGGCCGCCGCTACGTGCAGGGCGGCGAGCTCATCCACCCCGGCGAGCTGTGCCTGGAGCCCGGCGACACGTACGCGGCGCCCACCGTGCTCGGCGTGTACGGCCGCGGCCTGACGCCTGCCTCATGGGGCTTCCACCGTTGGATCCGCCGGTCGCCCGCCGCGCCGACGAAGCCGCGGCCGGTGCTGTTGAACACGTGGGAAGCCGTCTACTTCGACCACGACAACGAGAAGTTGAAGGCGCTCGCCACCGCGGCCGCGGCGCTGGGCATCGAGCGTTTCGTGCTCGACGACGGTTGGTTCGGGTCGCGGCGCGACGACACCAGCGGCCTCGGCGACTGGTGGGTCTCGCCCGAGGTGTACCCGCACGGGTTGGCGCCGGTCATCGACCACGTGCGCGATCTGGGGATGGAGTTCGGCATCTGGGTCGAGCCCGAGATGGTGAACCCCGACAGCGACCTGTACCGCGAGCACCCCGAGTGGGCGCTGACGACGACGGGGTACGAGCCGGTCCTGGCTCGCAACCAGCTGGTGCTGAACCTGGCCCACCCCGACGCGTTCGCCCACGTGTTCGGTCAGCTCGACGCCCTGTTCCGCGATCACGACATCCAGTACGTGAAGTGGGACATGAACCGGAACCACGTCCAGGGCAGCGGTGGCGACGACAAGGCCGGCACCCACGCCCAGACGCTGGCGCTGTACCGGTTGCTCGACGAGCTGCGCGCCCGCCACCCCGGCATCGAGATCGAGAGCTGCTCCAGCGGCGGGGCGCGTGTCGACCTCGAGATCCTGCGCCGCACCGAACGGGTGTGGACCAGCGACTGCAACGACGCGCTCGAACGGCAGACCATCCAGTGGGGCGCGTCGATGCTCATCCCCAACGAGCTGATGGGTGCGCACATCGGGCCGACCCGCTCGCACACCACTGGTCGAGTGCATTCGTTGGCGTTCCGTGCCCTCGAGCGCGTTGTTCGGCCACCTCGGCGTCGAGTGGAACGTGCTCACGCTCGACGAACGCGAGCGTCAGCAACTGGCCGAGGTCATCGCCCTGCACCGACGGTTCCGGCCGCTGCTGCACTCGGGCGACACGGTCCGCTTCGACCCCGTCCTCAACGGCCAGACGCCTGCGTCGCACGCCTACGGCGTGTACTCGGCCGATCGCACCGAGGCACTGGTCGCTCATGTCCAGCTCACCACGGGGATGAGCCTGCTGCCCCCGCCGCTGCGCCTGCAGGGTCTCGACCCGGCGACCCGCTACGTGGTCGAGCAGGTCCCCATCCCCGGCTCGAACGTGGTCTGGGCCGGCAGCGGCATCGTCCTCACCGGGTCCCAGCTCGCGTCCCACGGCGTACAACTGCCCCGCCAGCACCCCGAGTCGGGCCTCCTCCTCCACCTCACGACGGGCGCCTCCGCGCGAACTTAAGTTCCTGGTGAACAGCCCCGGCCGTAGGATGCTGGGCGTGTCCGACCGCATCACTGCTGCCGCTGTAGCCAAGGTGGCGAAGCTGGCGCGACTCGACGTCACCGAAGACGAGCTCGACCGCATGACCGTCCAGTTGGACGGCATGCTCGAGCACTTCGCCGACATCGACGCGCTGGACCTCGCCTCCGTCGAACCGATGACCCAGCCGTATCCGCTGGTCAACGTGCTGCGACCCGACGTGGTGCGGCCATGCCTCGATCGTGAGGAAGTGCTCGCCGCAGCGCCGGCGGCCGAGGACGGCCGATTCCGCGTGCCCCCGATCATCGGCATGGACCTCTGATGGGCATCGCTCAGACCGTTCGCGACGTCAAGTCCGGGGCCGCATCCGCAGCGAGTCTGCTCGAGCAGAAGCTGACCGCCATCGAGGCGCGCGAACCCGAGATCCACGCCTTCAACCACGTCATGCTCGACCAGGCCCGCGCCGCGGCCGCGGCCGTCGATGCGGCGGTCGCTCGCGGCGACGACCCCGGTCCGCTGGCCGGCGTCACCGTCGCCCTGAAGGACAACATGTGCACGCGTGGTGTCCCCACGACGTGCTCGTCGAAGATCCTCGACGGCTGGAAGCCGCCCTACGACGGCACGGTCGTCGCCACGCTGCACGCCACCGGCGCTGTGGCCGTCGGCAAGACCAACCTCGACGAGTTCGCGATGGGCAGCAGCACCGAGAACTCGGCGTTCGGCCCGACGCGCAACCCGCACGACACGTCCCGGGTCCCGGGCGGTAGCAGCGGTGGCAGCGCTGCCGCGGTGGCCGCCGGCTTCGCCGACTTCGCGCTCGGCAGCGACACGGGTGGCTCCATCCGTCAGCCCGCCTCGCTGTGCGGCGTGGTCGGCGTGAAGCCCACCTACGGCTACGTCAGCCGCTACGGCCTGGTGGCGTTCGCCAGCAGCCTCGACCAGATCGGCCCGTTCACCACGTCGGTGGAGGATGCGGCGCTGGTGCTCGACGTCATCGGCGGGCACGATCCGCTGGACAGCACGAGCATCCCGCAGGAGCACCCCTCGCTGGTCGCCGCGTTGGGCCAGGGCGTCGAGGGGCTGCGCGTCGGTCGCATCACCGACCTGCCCGAAGGCGCCGACCCCGACGTACAGGAACGGCTCGAGGCCGCCTTCGACGCATTGAAGGCCGCGGGCGCCACCATCGTCGACGTACAGGTGCCGGCATTCGGCTACGGCCTCACCGCCTACTACCTCATCGCCCCGGCCGAGGCCAGCAGCAACCTCGCTCGTTACGACGGCGTCCGTTACGGCCTGCGCGTCGAGGCTGCCGACACGAACGCGATGTACGGCGCCACCCGTGAGGCCGGCTTCGGCGACGAGGTGAAGCGGCGCATCATGCTCGGCACCTACGCGCTCAGTGCCGGTTACTACGACGCCTACTACGGCAAGGCGCTGAAGGTCCGTCGTCTCATCCACGACGACTTCGAGCGCGCGTACCAGCAGGCCGACGTGCTGCTCACCCCGACGTCGCCCAGCGTGGCGTTCCAGTTCGGCAGCAAGGGCGACAACCCCCTGGCGATGTACCTGTGCGACACGTACACCATCCCCACCAACCTGGCCGGCCATCCGGGCATGAGCGTGCCGTACGGCACCGGCCAGTTCGGGCTGCCCGTCGGCGTGCAGGTGCTGGCCGGCACCCTGCAGGAACCGACCATGTTCCGTGTCGCCGCCGCCCTGGAACGCAGCATCACCGAGGGGAGTGCAGCATGAGCGAGTACGACGGACTTCCCGGCGACTGGGAGCTCGTGGTGGGCCTGGAGGTCCACGTCGAGCTCGCCACCGAGACGAAGATGTTCTCGGGCAGTCCCAACCGCTTCGGCGACGAGCCGAACACCAACATCGACCCGGTCACGCTCGGCCTGCCCGGCGCACTGCCGGTGCTGAACGAGCAGGCGGTCGAGCTCGCCATGCGCATCGGCCTCGCGCTGAACTGCACCATCCAGCCGTGCACGTTCCACCGCAAGAACTACTTCTACCCCGACATGCCCAAGGCGTATCAGGTCAGCCAGTACGACCAGCCGCTGAACATCGACGGCCACCTCGACCTGCCGGGCGGCCGCCGCATCGGCATCGAGCGCGCCCACATGGAGGAGGACGCCGGCAAGAGCACGCACGTCGGCGGCACCGGCGGCCGCGTCCACGGCGCCGACCACTCGCTGCTCGACTTGAACCGTGCCGGCGTGCCGCTGGTCGAGATCGTCGGCCGCCCCGACATTCGCAGCGCCGAAGAGGCCCGCCTGTACGTCAACGAGCTGCGCGCCATCCTGGTCGCCATCGGCGCCAGCGACGCGAAGATGGAAGAGGGCTCGCTGCGCGTCGACGCGAACGTCAGTGTGCGCAAGCCCGGCGAACCACTCGGCATCCGCTGTGAGATCAAGAACGTGAACAGCGTCCGGTCCATGGGCCGGGCCATCGAGTACGAGGCGCGTCGTCAGATCGACTTGCTCGAGAGCGGCGACAAGATCCGTCAGGAGACGCGTCACTGGGACGAGACCGACGGCCGCACCCACACGCTGCGCGTCAAGGAGGACGCCGACGACTACCGCTACTTCCTCGAGCCCGACCTGGTGCCCGTGGCGCCGTCGCACGAGTGGATCCAGCGGGTGCACGCCGCCATGCCGCCGCTGCCGGCGGCGCGTCGCGATCACCTCGCCGTCACCACCGGTCAGGCGCCCGACAGCGAAGCCGTGATGAGCGTCGTCGAGCGCAACCAGGACCACTATGTGCTCGCGGTCGGCCATCTCGGCGGCGATGCGGCGCGTGCGCTCGTGTACGTGAAGGAAGCGTTCGCCGATCTCGGCCCAGAACCGTCGCTGCCCGCCATCGACATCGCCGGGCTCACCCAGCTCGAGATGTCGGGGGCGATCACCGCCACTCAGGCCAAGGCCATCCTCGCCGAGATCATCGCCAACGGCGGTGGCGACGCGAAGGCCATCGCCGCGGCCAAGGGCTTCGAGGCACTCGACACGTCGGCGCTCGAGTCGGTGGTCGATCAGGCCATCGCCGACCAGCCCGATGCGTGGGCGAAGTTCTGCGCCGGCGACGGCAAGGCCATGGGGGCCATCGTCGGTGCGGTGATGAAGGCGACGCAGGGCAAGGCCGACGGCAAGATCGTCACCCAACTCCTCAACCAGAAGAAGGGCTGACATGGCCGCTCCCAGCATCGGTGCAATCACCCTGTTCGTCACCGACGTCGCCGTCGCCAAGGCCTGGTACCAGCAGGCCTTCGACGTGTCGGTGGTCTTCGAGGACGAGCACTCGTCGGTGGTCCAGTTCGGCAACACCGTGGTGAACCTGCTGGTTCGTTCCGAGGCGTCCGAGCTCATCGCGCCGGCCGCTGTCGGTGCACCCGCTTCGGGTGCGGCGCTGCAGTTCTCGATCTGGACCGACGACGTCGCCGCCGCGGTCGCCGAGCTCGCCGAACGCGGCGTGGCGCTGCTGAACGGCCCCATCGACCGTCCCTGGGGCATGCGCACCGTGTGCATCGCCGACCCCGACGGCACCGTCTGGGAGCTGGCCCAGAACCTCTCGCAGCACCCCGCCTGAGATGGACCCGCAGAACTCGAGTTCTGCGGCTCCACGCCGCGACGGGCGTCGGTCGCGGTGTTCACCAGGAACTTAAGTTCGCGGTGTTCACCAGGAACTTAAGTTCGCGCCGGGTTTGCGCCGGGTCGCGCCGGGAGCTCAGGCTCGGGTGGGGAGGGCGATCGTGAACGTGCAGCCGGCGCCGGGGGTGGAGTGCACGGCGATGCGGCCGCCGTGCGCTTCGACGATCGACTTGGCGATGCTCAGACCCAGGCCGCTGCCGCCCGTGCTGCGGGCCCGCGACTCGTCGCCGCGGTAGAAGCGTTCGAACACGTGCGCCGCGGCGTCGGCGTCGAGGCCCGGCCCGTGGTCGACGATGTCGATGACGACGGCGCCGTCGCGGCGGCTGCCACGCAACTCGATGGGCGTGTCGGACGGGCTGTACACGAGCGCATTGGCGACGACGGCCGCCACCACCTGATGGATGCGCAGCGGGTCCGCCGTGCAGGTGAGTGGACGCTCGGTGTCGACCGTGATGGTGCGCTCGGGCTGCACGGCGCCGGCGTCGAGTGCGGCGTCGTCGAGCATCGACGCCAGGTCGACCGTGGACGTCTCGAGCGGTAGACCGCGGTCCAGCTTCGACAGCAGCAGCAGGTCGTCGACCAAGGCGCCCATGCGCTCGGCCTCGCCGCTGACGCGACGCATCGCGTCGTCGAGGCGGTCCTGGTCGGTGAGCCCGCCGCGGTGGTACAGCTCGACGTATCCGCGAATCGAGGTCAGCGGAGTGCGCAGTTCGTGCGATGCGTCGGCCACGAACTGGCGCAACCGTTCGTCGGCGGTCTCCTTCTGGTCGAGCATCTGGTTGAACGCCGACGCGAGATGCGCGGCTTCGGTGCCGGGTGGGTACGACGGCAGACGACGGTCGCGATCGCCCGCGCTGATGGCGTCGGCCGCGTCGGTGACGTCGTTGATGGGACGCACGCCGAGGCGCACCACCCACACGCCGGTCAGGCTCATCACGGCCAGCACCACGAGGGCGCCGATACCCGTCGCGACCAACAGCCGGGTGTACGCGGCGTCGGCCTCGGCCATCGACAGCGCGACGACGTCCCAGCCCGCCGTGTCGCGACGTTCGGCCACGATGACTCGGAAGTCGTCGCCGGTGCCGATGCCGCCGACGGTGAACGGCGAGCCGACCGGAGCGTTCGACGCGTGCGCCGTGGCGATCTCGGGCGTGACGTCGGGCTGGCCCTCGACCAGCGGGCCCTGAACGAGCACGGTCATCGTGCCGTTCTCGGAGAGGCGACCGACGAACAGCTCGCTGAACGCGCCCGCGCCATCGGGAGGGATGGGCTGAGGTCGCGGTCCGAACTGGCTGAACGCCAAGGGGATGGCGTTCTGCAGCTGCCGGTCGAGTTGCTCGATGGAGTAGCGGCGCTGCGTGTTGACGATGAGGAACGCCGTGACGGCGAACGCGATGGCGACGGCACCCAAGCCGATGAGGACCCGGTTGCGCAGCTTCACGGCTCGACCCGCATGCAGTAGCCGACACCACGAACCGTGTGCAGCAGCTTCGGCTCGACGTGGTCGACCTTACGACGCAGGTAGCTCATGTACGTCTCGACCACCGACGAGTCGCCGTCGAAGTCGTACGCCCACACGTGATCCAGGATCTGGGCCCGACTGAGCACCCGGCCCGCGTTCAGCAACAGGTAGCGGAGCAGTTTGTACTCGGTGGGCGACAGGGCGATCGCCTGCCCGGCTCTCGTGACGCGGTGCGCGTCCTGGTCCAGCTCGAGGTCGGCGAGCGCGATCACGGCGCCTGCGGCGGACGCGCCGGCGTGGCGGAGCGCGATGCGGACGCGCGCCACCAGTTCGGCGATCGCGAACGGCTTGACGACGTAGTCGTCGGCGCCCGACGTCAGTCCCTGGACGCGGTCGTCGACGCGCGTCGCGAGCGGTGAGGAACACGACCGGCGTCTGGTCGCCGTCGGTGCGCAGGCGCCGCAACACCTCGAACCCGTCGATGCCGGGCATGTTCACGTCGAGCACGATCGCGTGGGGGTGGAAGGTGCGTACCGCGGCGAGCGCGGCGTGGCCGTCGGCCGCCTTTGCCGTCTCGATGCCGTCGAGCTGCAACGCGGATTCGACGAGGAACGAGATGTTGTCCTCGTCGTCGACGACGAGGACGCGTGGCTTCGTCGAGTTCGCTGCGCCGGACATCGTTGCCATTGTGGCTCAGGCCCGGGGCCGGAACACCCAATTGCGCAACAGTCCGAAGCGGGCGACCGTCGCCAACGACCAGGTGGACAGCAGCACCAGCACCTGGGCGAACTCGCCCGAGACACTGGCGAGGGCCACGCTGGAGAGCGCGAGACCGGCCAGCGAGATCGCCACGCCACCCATGTAGTGGCGACCTCGCTGATTCCGGTCGCGATAGCCGAAGGTGTATCGACGGTTGGCCCAGGTGTTCCCGAGTGCCGTCGCTCCGACTGCGATGAGGTTCGCCCACACCGCTCCCACGCTGCCGCGCAGCAGCAGGAAGAGCATGAGCGAGATGAAGGTGCTGATCACGCCGATCTCGGCGAACACCACGATCTGCCGGCCGAAATCGTCGGCCAGGGTGGGGCGGGCGACGGGACCGAGGTCCACCGTGCCCCGGCCGCGCACGAACGAGCGGGCCAGTCGGGCCACGCCCTGCAGGTCCTTCGCGCGCGGTCGACACGACGTGCACCCGACTATCGGGGTCGTCGATCCACGTGACCGGCACCTCGTGCACCCGCAGGCCGTTCCGTTCGGCGAGGAGCAGCAACTCGGTGTCGAAGAACCACTCGTTGTCCTCGACCAGGGGCAGCAGCCGGTCGGCGACGTCGCGGCGGATCGCCTTGAAGCCGCACTGCGCATCGCGGAACCCGTTGCCGAACACGGTGCGCAGGATGCGGTTGTACGAGCGAGAGATGAACTCGCGGCGGGGTCCACGGGCGACCGTGGACCCCGCCGCGAGGCGGGACCCGATGGCGACGTCGCTGTGACCGCTGAGGAGGGGAGCGATCAGTGGCAGCAGCGCATCGAGGCCGGTCGACAGGTCGACGTCCATGTAGGCGACGATCGTCGCGTCGTTGTCCGTCCAGGCGGTGCGCAGGGCGCGTCCGCGACCCTTCTGGTCCAGGTGGATCGCCCGTACGCCGTCGATGGTCGCGGCGAGTGTGGAGGCGATGTCCCAGGTGCGGTCGGTGGATGCGTTGTCGGCGATCGTGATCCGCCAGGTGAACGGGAAGTCCTGACGCAGGTGCCGCTCGAGCGTCGTGACGCTCGTGGCGAGCGACTGCTGTTCGTTGTACACCGGGATGACGATGTCGACGACGGTCGTCCCGGTGCGCAGCTCATCGGTGAGGCTCATGTCGACGATGATGTCGACCGCGCCTGGGGGCGTGCTGGGTGGTTCCTGGGAAGTTGCTGAGAACGGAACGGCCGGGACGGTGCGGCGTCGCTCGGTCGCTCGCTACAACTCGCCGGCGGCGACCAGCTCGATGGCCCGGCGGCAGGTGCGATCGAACGCGTCGGCCGCCATCTGCAGGTGCTCGTCGGGCGTGTCCTCTTCCTTGGTGTGGCTGAGGCCGGCGATGGAGCTGCTGAAGATCATGACCGTCGGCACCTCGCGCGCCACCTCGCTGGCGTCGTGCAGCGCACCGCTGGGGAGCTCGAAGTCGTGCCCCTCGACGGCCTGCACGGCATCGTGCGCGGCTTCCAGCAGCTTGGGGTGGAACGGCATGGGCGGGATGCGGAAGATGTGCTCCCACTCGATGGTGCAGCCCTCGGCCTCGGCGGCGGCGGTCGCGGCCTCGTGCGCCTCGTCGAACATGGCCTGCAGCGCCTCGGCGTCGATGTGGCGCATGTCCATGGTGATGCGCGTCTCGCCGGCGACAGCGGTGACGACACCGGGCCAGCACTGCGCGTGCCCCACGGTGGTGACGCCGTCGTGACGCTCGCCGATCTCGGCGATGGCCAGCGCGAAACGGGCCGCGGCACGGAAGCTGTCGCGGCGCATGGCCATCGGCATGGTGCCGGCGTGGGCGGCCTGGCCGCGGAAGATGAGCCGCTCGCGTTCGATGCCCTTCGTGCCGGTGACGGTGGCGATGCCCAGTCCCTTCTCCTCGAGGATGGGCCCCTGCTCGATGTGGACCTCGACGTAGGCCTTCACGTCGGCCATCCGCGTTCGTGCGCCGTCGAGGTTGTCGATGTCGACCCCGTGCTCGGCCAGGATCTCGGGCAGCTTGCCGCCCTCCTTGTCGGTCAGGCCGCGCAGGACCTCGATGTCGAGCGTGCCCATGCACGCGGCCGAGCCGAACAGGCTGCGGCTGAAGCGGGCACCCTCCTCGTCGGCCCAGTCGACCACCGAGACGGTGATGGGCGGTGTGCCCTCGGCGGCAAGCGCACGGATGCAGCTCGAGCCCGGACATCACGCCCAACGCGCCGTCGAGCCAGCCGCCCTTGGGCACGCTGTCGAGGTGCGAGCCGACCACCAGCGTCTCGGGGCGCTCGCCGCGCAGCGTCGCCCACAGGTTGCCCGCTTCGTCCTCCTCCACCTCGACGGGCAGGGTGGCGAGCGACTCGCGGAAGAACGCGCGGGCCTGCAACCAGTCGGGTGTCCAGGCCAGACGACGGCTGCCCTCCGGGCCACCGGTGCGGTTGGCCAGCTCGCGGAGATCGGCGACGACGCGTGCAGGTTGGAATGCGCTCATGTGCTCGACACTACGCGCACCTCCGGACCCAGCGCGGTGGTCAGGTCATCGACGACGGCGAGGGCCTGCTGGCGCTTCAGCCAGCGGGTGGCGTCGTCGATGCTCATCGGGCGGGCGATGTAGAAGCCCTGCGCCCAGGGGCAGCCGAGCTGACGCAGCAGGGTGAGCTTCTGCTCGCTGTCGACACCTTCGGCGATGACCTTCAGCCCGAGCGAGTCGCCGAGCCGCAGGAGCAGTTCGACGATCGTCCGGTCGAGGTGATCCTCGACCATGCCCGGCACGAAGACCTGGTCGATCTTCAATGCGTCGACCGTCAGGCGGTGCAGGTAGCTCATCGACGAGTACCCGGTGCCGAAGTCGTCGATGGCGACGTTCATGCCCTGAGCGCGCAACTCGTCGACGACGACGATGCTGCGGTACACGTCGCTCATCAGGTGGGTCTCGGTGATCTCCAGGTCCAGCAAACCGGGATCGACCTGAGCCCGCGTGCACAGCTCGTCGAGCAGCGGTGCGAGGTTGCCCTCGACGATGTGTCGGCCCGAGACGTTGACGGCGAGGCGCAGTCCGGCGGTGACGGGGTCGATGCGCCAGTCGCGCAGGATGCCGACCGCCTGCTCGAGCACCCACGTCTCGATGTCGACGATGACGCCGGTCTGCTCGGCGATGGGAATGAACTCGGCCGGGCCGATCTCCTCGAGACCGGGGCGGTGCCAACGCAGCAGCACCTCGGCGCCGACCGGATGCAGCGTGGCCACGTCGATGATCGGCTGCAGGCGCAGCGAGAACTGCCGCTCGGCGAGGCCGTGACGCATGGTGAGCGCGATCTCGGCGCGGTCTTCGATGACCTGCGCGAGTCGAGCGTCGTACGCCTCCACCCGGCCGCGGCCCCGCTCCTTGGCGTGATACACCGCGGTGTCGGCCTGGGCGATGCACGACAGCGGGTCGCGGTGGCCGTCGATGAGCGACACGCCGGCGCTGGCCGACAGCGTGAACAACTGACCGCTGGTGCCCGTGACCGGCTTGGAGATGACGGCGATGAGATCGTGTGCCTTGCGCGTGACCGCGTCGAGCGAGTGGGCGTGCTCGACCAGCACCAGGAACTCGTCGCCGCCGATGCGGGCGACCATCTCGCCCGGGCACAGGTCGCGGACGCGGTCGGAGATCTCGACCAGGATGCGGTCGCCTTCGGCGTGGCCCTGGGTGTCGTTGACGCTCTTGAAGCCGTCGAGATCGAGGAAGATGATGGCCCCCGGCTGCTCGTTCTGTCGGGCCTGCATGGCGATGATCGCCAGGCGCTCGAGCGCAGCCGTACGGTTGGCGAGGCCGGTCAGCGAATCGGTGCGGGCCTGCAGATTTGCCGCGGCCTCGGACGCGTGCAGCTGGGCGGTGACGTTGGCGAGCTGGCTGACCGAGCGGCGCACGGTGTCGCCGAGCGGGCCGGGCAGGGGCTGCTCGAGCTTGGTCTCGCCGCGTGCCAGACGATCGAGCTGCGACTCGTAGGACTGCAGCGTGCTGACCATGTCGTTGAAGGCGCGGGTGACGACGCGCAGATCGGTGGGCCCGCTGGGCTTCACCGGCTCGACGCTGAGGTCGCCCTTCTGCACCTTGCGCGACTGGCGCATCAGGCGCGACAGCGGCCGCAGGATCGAGCGCATGAGCAGCACGAGCAGCACGAGGCTGACGACCGCGGTGAGCACCATGATGCCGACGGCGATCCAGCGGGCTCGGTTCGCGTCGGAGCGGATGTCGGTGGCGATGGCCATCTCGTCGGCGAAGAAGTCGTGGCCGAACTGCTGGATCGCGTCGAGGCGCTGCATCGTCACGCCGATGGTGCCGACCACGAGCTCGACGTCCTGCGGATCGGTGACCACCGAGTCGGTCGGGTCGACCGCGACGCTGCTGCCCTCCGCCGCGGCGGTGACGATGCCGATGAACTGCGAGCGTGCGGCGGTGAGTGTGGTGAACGAGTCGTTCTCGCGCAATGCGACGAGTTCGGCGCGACGGTCGTCGGGCAGCACCTGCTCGAAGCGGTCGAGCGACGCGGTGAGCGCACCCTCGGAATCGACCATGTGGATGACGTGCTCGTCGGGGAGGCCGCTGACCCCCGCCATCATCGTGTGCCACAGGCCGTCGGACCCGTACTGCAGCACGGCGACCATCTGCTCGCTCTCGGCGCCGACGCTCAGCAGGTCGGCGGTCGGCGCGGCCTCACGGAGGTTGCCCGCAGCCATCTCGTTCAGGCGAACGATCTCGGTGCGCAGCGCGTCCCACGAGTTCTCGATGAGGTCGGCATCGAGCGGGGCGCCGGTGTCGAACTGCGCCCGGAGCGGTTCGAGCAGGTCGCGCACCGCGGTGACATCGACGCCGGCGTCGTCGAGGAGGCCGAGCTCGGTGTCCAGCGTGGCGATCGCCTCGGCACGCAGGTCGAGGAAGCTGGGGATCGTCGGTGCAGCCATCGTGTCGATCGCGTCGCGCCGTGCGCCCATGGCCTCGCCGTGGGCGATGCCGGCCTCGACGGTGACCTCGACGGTCATCGGCACGACGAGGTTGGCGGTGTGGTGGAAGACGTCGAGCCGTTCGCCGACGAGCGTGGCCGACTGCGTCTTGCGTCGTTCGTCACCCGCGTCGCGGAACGTGAGGTACTGGAGGGCGATCATCGGGACCAGCACCACGAGCAGCACACGGAAGGTCAACGACCGCGGGCCGAACCGTCCGACCCGAGACGAGCCCCGTTCTCGTTCCACCGTTGCCAACCTACTCCCTTCTGCAGCCCGGTGCCGGTCCAGTCTCGATCGCCGCAGGCAGGAGCGGGGTTGTAGGTTGCACCTCATGAGTGAGGAAGCAGTCACCCCCGTCGATGTGAAGCCCCGCAGCCGCGATGTCACCGACGGTGCTCAGAAGGCGCCGGCTCGCGCCATGCTCCGTGCGGTCGGGATGACCGACGCCGACTGGGTGAAGCCGCAGGTGGGCATCGCCAACGCGTGGAACGAGGTCACCCCGTGCAACATGACGTTGCGCAAGTTGGCCGAGCACACCAAGGACGGCGTGCGCGCCGCGGGTGGTTTCCCCATGGAGTTCGGCACGATCACGGTGAGTGACGGCATCAGCATGGGTCACGAAGGGATGCGCGCCTCGCTGGTCAGCCGCGAGGTCATCACCGACTCGGTCGAGACCGTCATGCACGGCGAGCGGCTCGACGGGTTCGTCGGCCTCGCCGGATGCGACAAGAGCATCCCGGCCATGCTCATGGCTGCCGCTCGGTGCGACCTGCCCAGCGTGTTCGTCTACAACGGCAGCATCATGCCGGGCCACCACAACGGCAAGGCGCTCGACATCACCAGCGTGTTCGAAGCGGTGGGCGCCCACGCGGCCGGCACCATCGACGACGCCGAACTGTTGGCGATCGAGGAGAAGGCCTGCCCCGGCGAGGGCGCCTGCGGCGGCATGTTCACCGCCAACACGATGAGCTCCATCGCCGAGGCCATCGGCATGTCGCTGCCGGGCACGGCCTCGCCGCCCGCCATCGACGGCCGCCGCGAGAGCGACGCCCGCATGGCCGGCGAGGCGGTCGTCAACATGCTCCGCCTCGGCATCACGCCGCGGATGATCATGACCAAGGAGGCGTTCGAGAACGCGATCGCCGTCACCTCGGCGCTCGGCGGCAGCACCAACGCCGTGTTGCACCTGCTGGCCATCGCCAACGAAGCCGGTGTCGACCTCGAGCTCGAGGACTTCAACCGCATCGCGGCCAAGGTGCCGCACATCGCCGACATGAAGCCCGGTGGCCAGTTCCACATGAGCGACCTCGATCGCGTCGGCGGCGTGCCCGTCGTGCTGAAGATGCTGCTCGACGCCGGCCTGCTGCACGGCGACTGCATCACCGTCACGGGCAAGACCATGGCCGAGAACCTGGCCGACATCGACCCCCCGGCGCCCGATGGCGTGGTGGTGCACCCGCTCGACAAGCCCATCCACAGCGAGGGTGGCATCGTCATCCTCACCGGCTCGCTGGCGCCCAAGGGGGCGGTCGTGAAGGTGGCCGGGCTGACGCAGGAGCAGAAGCAGTTCACCGGCACCGCCCGCGTGTTCGACGGCGAGGACGGCGCGATGGCCGCGATCATGACCGGCTCCATCCAGCCGGGCACCGTGCTCGTCATTCGCTACGAAGGCCCCAAGGGCGGCCCCGGCATGCGCGAGATGCTCGCCATCACCGGTGCGCTGAAGGGCGTCGGCCGTGGCGCCGACTGCGCGCTCATCACCGACGGTCGCTTCAGTGGCGGCACCTGGGGCTTCTGCATCGGGCACGTCGCGCCGGAAGCGGTCGACGGCGGTCCCATCGCGTTCGTGCGCGATGGCGACCAGATCCGCATCGACGTCCACGAACTCACGCTCGACCTGCTCGTCGACGACGGCGAGATCGCCAAGCGACGCGCGTCGTGGTCGCCGAACCCGCCCCGTTACACGACGGGTGTGCTCGGCAAGTACGCCAAGCTCGTGCAGGGCGCCGAGACCGGCGCCATCACCAACACGCTGTAGTTCGGCACGCGCTGATTCAGCACGCTGTCGCCAACCTGGCACCGCTCACGGGCGCGACGTCACCGCCGCCCGGGCGAACCGCATCACGCCGTCCTCCAGCGCGCCCTTGGTGAACATCTTCTTGTCGCGCGAGTAGTCCTGGGGGTTGATCCATGGTTCGCGGTCACCCTGGCGGGGCATGCGGTCCATCGTGCGCTCCATGTAGCCGGCCGAGAAGTCCTGGATCCATGGCCGAGCCGGCATGTCGGCGTCCTCGGGGCGCAACCGCGGCGTGCACTGCTGCATGCCTCGGTCCTCCATGTGGTTCAGCAGCCGACAGACGTAGTGGCAGATGAGGTCGGCGCGCAGCGTCCACGACGCGTTGATGTAGCCGAACGACGACGCCAGGTTGGGTACATCGCTGTACATGAACCCCTTGTACGTCCACGTCCGCGAGAAGTCGACGGGGTCGCCGTCGACCTCGATCGCGACCTCGCCGAGCGTCACCAGGTTCAGACCGGTGGCGGTGACGACGATGTCGGCCTCGATCTCGTCGCCCGACTTCAGGCGGATGCCGGTCGGCGTGAACGTCTCGATGTGATCGGTGACCACCGAGGCCGAGCCGTTGCGGATGGCCTGGAAGAGGTCGCCGTTGGGCACCAGGCACAGTCGCTGGTCCCACGGGTTGTACGGCGGCGTGAAGTGCGTGTCGACGTCGACGCCGGGCAGTTCCTTGCGCACCTTGTCGAGCAGGAACTCCTTCACCTTCGCCGGCTTGGTGCGCGTGCGTCGGTAGATCATCTGCTGCATGACGACGTTCTTCTTGCGGGTCGCCGAGTAGGCGACCCGGTCGGGCAGCACCTTGCGCATCGCGTTCGCGACACGGTCGACGTCGGGACCGGCGGCGACGTACGTGGGGGTGCGCTGCAGCATGGTGACGTGGGCGGCGGTCGTGGCCATGGCCGGCACCAGTGTCATCGCGGTCGCGCCGGAACCGATGACGACGACGCGCTTGCCGGCGTACGGCAGGTCCTCGGGCCACTGTTGTGGGTGCACCACCGTGCCGGTGTACCGGTCGATGCCGGGGAAGTCGGGTGTGTAGCCCTCGCGGTACGAGTAGTAGCCCGAGCACATGAACAGGAAGTTGGCGACGAACGTGACCGTTTCGCCGTCGTGTTCGGCCGTCACGGTCCACGTCGCGTCGTCGCTGTTCCACTGCGGCGCGACGGACGAGGTGGCGGAAGCGGATGTGCTGGTGCCACACCGTGCTCGGCGACGGTGTCGCGCAGATACGCCATGATGCTCGGCCCGTCGGCGATGGCCTTGTCGGACGTCCACGGCTTGAAGTCGAACCCGAGCGTGTGCATGTCGCTGTCGCTGCGGACGCCCGGGTAGCGGAAGAGGTCCCACGTGCCGCCGATGTCGGCTCGGCCTTCGAGGATCGCGTACGTGCGGCGCGGGCTCTCGAGTTGCAGGTGGCAGGCGGCGGCGATGCCGCTGATGCCGGCGCCGACGATGAGCACGTCGACCATGGTGGGAGTCGTCATCGCCGCAGCCTAAGTGCCGACTCTCGCGGCGATGGGGTCGAAGCGCTCGACGATCAACGCCCTGGTGTCGGGGCGTACGCCGAGGGTCGTACGTCTGTTTCCCACACCGGGCGAGGCGCGAACGCCCAGCGTGCGAACAAAATCGAGTTCATCACAGGGTTGTCGAAGATCTGGGAAAGATGCGTGCGTTCCGGGTTCACGACCGAACCATCGGTGGTACAACGGTCCCGAGGTAACTCCTGGCGGGAGCGGCTCCCAACTGAACACCTGTCCCGAAAAGGTGGCACTCGCCATGAACCTCAAGCGCTTCGCAGCGGCATCAGCCGTTGCACTCTCACTCCTCGCCGTCATCCCGGCCACGGTCGGCACCGCCAGCGGTGGCGGTGGTGGTGGCGGCACCGTCGCCGCACCGTGCGGCACCCTCACCTCGGCCAGCGCGACACCCACCGTCACGCTGACCAAGACCACCGGCGGCTACGTCGCCAGCCCGCTGGCCTTCAAGGGTGGTCTGAAGAACTGCTCGATCTACCTGCAGCGGTACTGGGTGGACTTCAGCGAGCCGTCACGACCCGCGGCGGGCGGCTTGAACAGCCCGGTGGTGACGTGCACGACGAACTACCGGCTGATGCTGAACACGTACGTCAGCTCCGGTTCGAGCCTCGGCTTCAGCGGTTCGACGAGCATCACCCCGACCCCGGTGGTCGACCCGGCCACGTGCGTCGGCACCCACACCGTGAAGGTCGAGCTGAAGAGCCGGACCGATGGCCGCTTGCTCAGCACGCTCTTCGTCACCTACACCGTGACGAAGGCCTAGACCCTGGGACAGGGGCGGGGCGCGACCGACACCCGATTGTCGGTCGCGCCCCGCGAATCCGCCGCGTGACACGCGGTCGACACTGCTCGCGAGTGGTCAGGTGAAGATGATCTGACCGCCGGCCGCCATGTCGTAGAAGTCGCCGACGGTGATGATGTCCTGGACCTGCTCGACGAAGTCGTCCTTCGTCAGGTCGAACATGTCCACCGACGCCTTGCAGGCGTACATGCCGCAGCCCGTGTCGCCGATCATCTCGATGAACTCGGGGATGGGCGGGATGTCGAGCTCGTCCATCTTCTTCGTCATCATGTGCGTCGCCAGCCCGCTCATGCCCGGGCAGGCCGCCGATGAGCGTGGGGATGTGCATCGCCGGGTTGCCGACGGTGGCCACCTTGATGTGCTCGATGCGCTTCTTGTGGATGGCGTCGAGGCCGAAGAACGTGAAGAACAGGTTCGCCTCCATGCCCTCGGCGCGGGCGCCGTTGGCCATGATCAGCGCCGGGTAGATGCCCTCGAGAGAGCCCTTCGACACGATGATCGAGACCTTGCTGATCGGTTCGGGCCTGATCGGTTCGGTCGCTCATGATCAGATGCATCCTTTCGGCTTCGGGATGCCGGCGATGCGGGCAGCCATCTTCGCCGGTCCCTTCGGGAACAGCTGGTAGAGCTCCTTCACGCTGACCCCGGAGGTCTTGCCGAGCACACGGACCGTCGGGCCCGGTGCCCTTCTCGAAGTACTCCTTGCGCATGAAGTCGAGGACCTGCCAGTGCTGGGCGGTCAGCTCGTCGATGCCGTCGGCCGCTGGCCAGCTCGACGGCGATGTCGCGGGTCCACTGGTCGGGTCGACGAAGAACCCTTCGTCGTTCACTTCGACCGGGACGCCGGCGTAGGTGGCGGTGCTCATACGGTTGCCTCTTCCTTCGGTGTTCGGGATGTGCTTGCCGGCCTTCGGCATGTCGGCGCCGATGCCGGGGATGTCGCGGCCCTGCAGCAGGGCGTGCCAGTAGACCCACTGGAACATCAGCTTGCCGAGGTGGTTCATGCGGCTCTCCTTCAGCAGCGGCATGCCGACGGCGGCTGGGGAAGTGGCCGGTGACGCGGCTCGGTCTCGTAGTTGAAGTCGATCAGCAGGGCCTTGCCGAAGCCGGTCTCGATGAAGCAGTTGGCGTGGCCGTCGAACGTGCTGTCGAGCTCGCTGGCCGTCGAGGAAGCGGATGATGTTCTCGACCAGCACCTCGCCCTCGAAGTGGGTGACCGAACCGGCCTTCGACGCCGGCACGTTCGGTGGCGTCGCCGATGGCGAAGATGTTCGGCTTCGCCGACGTCTGCAGCGTGGCCTTGTCGGTGGGGACGAAGTTCAGGTCGTCGCCGAGGCCCTCGCTGCGACCGACGTAGTCGGCGCCGCTGTGCAGCGGGATGACGACGGCCAGGTCGAACGGCACTTCGCGGCCGTCGTAGCCGACCAGCTTGTTGCCCTCGTCGCCGCACACCCTCGCCGGTGTTGAACTCGGTGACCAGGTCGATGCCCTTCTCCTCCAGCAGCGCCGACAGCGTGGCCGAGGCGACCGGCTTGGTGAACGCGCCGTCGAGCGGTGTCGCGTAGGTGATCTGCACCTTGTCGCGGATGCCGCGCTCGGTGAAGTACCAGTCGGCCAGGAAGCAGAACTCCAGCGGGGCGACGGGGCACTTGATCGGCATGTCGACGACGTTGACGACCAGGTCGCCGCCCTCGAACTCGGCGAGCGCCGTCTCGAGGCCGGTGGCGCCGGTGATGTCGTAGAACGTGAAGACCTTCTCGTTCCAGCCGGGGCCGGTGAGGCCCTCGGTCTCGTCGAGCGCCAGCTGAGCGCCGGTGGCGATGACGAGCACGTCGTAGGGGAGCTCGCGGCCGTTCTCGAGGTACACCGTGTCGTTGGTGTGATCCACCCGGTCGATGCCGGACTCGATGAACTCGATGCCGCTCTGGAGTTGAGCGCTTGCGCGGGCGGACGATCTCGCTGTGCTGGGCCAGCCCGAACGGCACGAACAGCAGCCCGGGTTGGTACATGTGGTGGTCGTCGCGGTCGACGACGGTGATCTCCACCTCGTCGTAACCCGCACGGTGGTGCTTGAAGTGGCGGTGGAGGCGGTTCGCCGTGAGGGTGCCGCCGGTGCCGCCGCCGAGAATGACGATGCGCTTGGTCATCGGGGACCGTCCTTTCGGTCCTCACGATGCGCCCGCCGATACCCCCTGGGGTAGGGCAATTGGTCCCGTCAGCGACGGGCCGTCCGCCACTCCCACACGAACCGCCAACCGACCAGGAACAGCAGCGTGAAGCAGCTGGCCACGATGATGAACGGCACCGCGGTGCCGCGGTCGAACACGACGTTGCGCAGGATCATGCCGCCCGCCAGGGTGACCACCCAGACGACGATGCCCGTGACGGGCGACGTCGGCGACTTCCACGCGCGGGCGACCAGCCACCCGGCCACGAGGGCGATGAGGAAGGGCGCGGCCACCTTCAGCGTGCCGACGACAGCGTTGCCGCCCTCGTCGTGGCTCTTGCGGCCGAGGGCCACGAAGAGCACGACGAACGCGACGTCGGCGACGGCCGACCAGACGACGAGCTTGGACGTGGGCGCGGTCGGCGCCGCGGTGGTGTCACTCATTCGGCGAACCGCCCGACCTTGCCCTTGTAGAACAGCAGCGGCACGGGCTCGAGATCGGGATGCGCGTGCTCGAGCTCGACCACGCGGCCCATCACGAACTGGTGATCGCCGGCCTCGACGACCTGCTCGATCGCGCAGTCGATCCACGCGATCGCGCCGTCGAGGACGGGCGATCCGGTGATGGGCGAGGGATGCCAGTCGATGCCGTCGAACGGGTCGGCGATCGAGCTCTTCGCGAACTGCCAGCACAGGTCGCCCTGCAGGCAACCGAGCACGTTGACGCAGAACGATCCCGTCGCCTCGATGGCCTTCCAGCGCTCGCTGTCGGTCATGGGCAGGAACCCCACGAGCGGCGGATCGAGCGACACCGACGTGAACGAGCCGATGGTGAACCCGACGGGTGTGCCGTCGGCCTGTGTGGCCGTGACGACGGTGACGCCGGTGGGGAAGTGACCGAGCACCTGACGGAAGAGCGACGAATCGATCGACATGCTCGGGAGCGTAGATGAACCGGCCCGGATTTCATCGGTGCTGGCCCCGCCCGATCTGTGCGATCCTGTGCCGATGGACGACAAGGCCACCATTCGCAAGCGCATGCGCATGGTGCGCGAGATGGTCGACGACCATCTGCTGCGCAGCGTGCAGCTGTGGGCGGCGGTCGCCGAGCTTCCGGAGTTCCAGCAGGCCGCGTCCGTGATGGCGTTCAAGGGGTTCGGGAGCGAGCCCGACACCGACCCGTTGTTCGCCCGTCTCGCCGCCGAGGGCAAGCGGCTGCTGCTGCCACGTATCGAGGACGGCGCCATCGTCGTGTGCGACGGCGAGGGGCCGATGGCACGCAGTCGCATCGGGGTCGACGAGCCGCAGGGACCGGCGCTCCCGTTCGACGAGGTCGATTTCGTCATCGTCCCCGGGCTGGCGTTCACGCCCGAGGGCTACCGGCTCGGTTACGGCGGCGGCTTCTACGACCGTTTCCTGCCGCAGGTACCGGCCCCGAACGCGGGCGTGTGCTTCGCCGAACAGATCGTCACCGATCTGCCCGTCGAAGCACACGACGTCCGCGTCCAGCGCGTCATCTCCGCCTGAGGCGGTGTTCACCAGGAACTGAAGTTCGCGGTGTTCACCAGGAACTGAAGTTCGCGGTGTCACCGGACTGAGTTCGCGGCGATCAGCTCCTGCCGTCGTAGTACTCGCGGCCGAGGTGGGTGACCTGCTCCTCACCCATCATCCAGCGCAGCGTGTTCTTCAGCTTGGTCTGCTGGATGAACAGGTCGTGCTCGGCGTGCAGGCCGGGGGCCACCATCGGGGCCTTGTAGTAGAAGCTCAACCACTCCTGGATGCCGTACAGGCCGGCCCGCTGCGCGAGGTCGCTGAACAGCACCAGGTCCAGCGCGAGCGGCGCGGCCAGGATGCTGTCGCGGCACAGGAAGTCGACCTTCAACTGCATCGGGTAGCCGAGCCAACCGAACAGGTCGATGTTGTCCCAGCCCTCCTTGTTGTCGCCGCGCGGCGGGTAGTAGTTGATGCGCACCTTGTGGTACACGTCGCCGTAGAGGTCGGGGAAGGTCACCGGATCGAGGATGTGCTCGAGCACGCCGAGCTTGCTCTCCTCCTTGGTCTTGAAGTTGTCCGGATCGTCCAGCACCTCACCGTCGCGGTTGCCCAGGATGTTCGTGCTGTACCAGCCCGACAGGCCCAGCATGCGGGCACGGAGCATCGGGCCGAGCACGGTCTTGATCAGCGTCTGGCCGGTCTTGAAGTCCTTGCCGCTGATCGGGATGCGGTGCTCGATGGCCAGCTCGCGCAGCACCGGGATGTCGACCGTCAGGTTCGGCGCACCGTTCGCGAACGGCACACCCTCCAGGATCGCGGCGTAGGCGTAGAGCATGGACGGGGCGATGGTCGGGTCGTTGGCGTCGATGGCCGCTTCGAACGACTCGATGGTCTCGTGCGCCGGGCCGGGCTCGATGAAGATCTCGGTGCTCGCGGCACCAGATCATCACGACGCGGTCGACCTGCTTCTCTTCGCGGAAGCGGTTGATGTCTTCGCGGATGGCGTTGAGCATGCTGCGCTTGTCGATGGTGTGCAGGGTGTTGTCGGCGTCGATGCGCTTCACGTACTCACGATCGAACGCGGCGGGCATCGGGCGCACTTCGCGCAGCGCGTCGGCGACGGCCTCGATGTGCTTGCCGCTCTCGAGCACGCCGGCGCGGGTGGCGGCGACGTAGGCGTCGTCCGGGAACGGATCCCAGGCGCCGAACACGATGTCGTCGAGCGACGCGAGCGGCACGAAGTCCTTGATCAGCGGGCTGCGGTTGTCGGTGCGCTTGCCCAGGCGGATGGTGCCCATCTGGGTGAGGCTGCCGACCGGCAGCGACTGGCCGCGCTTCACCAGCTCGACGCCGGCGATGAGGGTGGATGCCACGGCGCCGAGACCGACGGTGAGCACGCCGAGGCGACCGGTTGCGGGGGCAACGGTGGGGGACGGAGGTGTGGTCATGACCACGGACGATAAAGCGACGCGCTATGAACGTGCCTGGTTGTTCAGCAATACTTCACAATATGGACGAGCCGCTGCCGAACATCTCCACCGCCCAACTGGGCTACCTGGTGGCCATCACCCGCCACCGCACCTGGGCCGAAGCGGCGGCATCGCTGGGCGTCACGCCGTCGGCGCTGTCGCAGGGCATCGCCGAGTTGGAGCGTCGTCTCGGGGTACCGCTGTTCGCGGCCGACGGCCGTCGACGCGTGCCGCACGAGTACACCGCCACCGTGGCCGAATGTGCCGAGCGCGTGCTGGCCGACCTCGACCAGGTGACCCGGTGGTTGCGTGCCGTCGGTGCCGGCCAGGTGGGTCGGTTGCGGGTCGGCATGATCGACATCGCCGCGGTGCACCACTGCCGCGACGCGGTTCGACGGTTTCGTGGTGCCCACCCGACGCTCGACGTCGGCTACACGGTGGCGCCCACCGGCGAACTGCTCGCCCGTCTGGAGCGCAGCGAACTCGACGTCGCCGTCTGCGTCGACCCCGAGGGCGTCGGACCGTTCGACACGACGCCGCTGCTGCGCGACGACCTCGCCGTCTATGCGCCGCCCGGCGTCGCCACCGACGTCGCCGCCTGCGCAGTGGGGGCCGTGGCTGCTGTTCCCCTCCACCTCGCGCACGCGCACCGCGATCGACCGTCGGTTGCGCGAGATCGGCGCGCCGGTGGTCGTCGAGATGGAGTCGCACCAGCCGGAGGTGCTGGTCGAGATGGTGCGCCTCGGGCTCGGGTGGACCGTGCTGCCCACGACCCAGGCGGAACACGGCGCGCACCGGTTGTCGCGGGCGATGGCCGAGCCGTTGCTGAGCCGCACCATCAGCGCCGTCACCCGCCGCGGCGGAGCCGTGCACCCCGCCGTCGCCCCGTTCATCACTGCCCTCCAGGTGCCCGCCCTCGGCGGTTGAAGCGGATCCGGCGCTCTCGCGGCAAGGTTGCTTGCGCTTGAAGTGGAGTGGGTCGGAGCTGCGCCGGGATGTTCAAGCCACCCGACTCCGACGGAGGGTTTCGTGCACCCCAGGGGTGCACGAAACCCTCCATTTCGCGATCGCCTGCCGTTTCATGTCGCGTGAATCGCGACCGTTTCGGTCGTTCCGTCGAACGAGTGAACCGGCGGTGAGCAGAATCACACGCCATCAGGGTTGCGAACGGGCGCCCTGTGGTGCCAGACTCTTCCCGATGCGTGCCCAGGCCAACCTCGATCTCCGCACCCTCGTAGTAATCCTCGTGTAGACGCACGCCTCCATACTTCGCGTGCGTCCAAGCCTCCCAGTGCGGGGGGCTTCTTCGTTTTTCCGCCGACGTTCGGCGGCCCGACGTTCGTGTCCACCAGTTGTCCAGTGTTTCCCAGCCAGGAGTTCCCCATGAAGATCACCGGGGCGCAAGCCCTCATCAAAGCGCTCGAGATGGAACAGGTCGAGACCATCTTCGGCCTGCCCGGCGGCTGCATCCTGCCCGCCTACGACCCGCTGCTCGACTCGTCGATCCGCCACATCCTGGTGCGTCACGAGCAGGGCGCCGGCCACATGGCCGAGGGCTACGCGCACGTGACCGGTCGTCCCGGCGTCGCCATGGTCACCAGCGGCCCGGCGGCCACGAACATGGTCACCCCGCTGATGGACGCCTACATGGACAGCATCCCCATGGTCTGCATCACCGGTCAGGTGGCCACCACGGCCATCGGCAGCGATGCGTTCCAGGAGTGCGACACCGTCGGCATCACGCGCAGCACCACCAAGCACAACGAGCTGGTGATGACCGCGCAGGACATGCCGATGGCGGTGCGCCAGGCGTTCCACATCGCCACCACGGGTCGTCCCGGCCCGACGTTGATCGACATCCCCAAGGACTGCCTGACCAACACGATGGACTGGTACTGGCCCACCGACCAGGAGGTCATGGACAGCCTCCCCGGGTACCGGCCGAACACCAAGGGCCACCCGCGCATGATCAAGGAGGCCGCGAAGCTCATCCTGGCGAGCGAGCGGCCCATCATCTACGCCGGTGGCGGCATCCTCAAGGCGCGTGCCGCCGAGGCGCTGCGCGAGCTGGCCGAGCTGGTCGACATCCACGTCGTCACCACGCTGATGGCCCGCGGCGCGTTCCCCGACGACCACCCGCTGTGCCTGGGCATGCCCGGCATGCACGGCAACGCCACGGCCATCACCGCGATGCAGAAGAGCGATCTGCTCATCACGCTCGGCGCCCGCTTCGACGACCGCATCACCGGCAAGGTGAGCAGCTTCGCCCCCGAGGCCAAGATCATCCACGTCGACATCGACCCGGCCGAGCAGGGCAAGGTCCGTCGCCCCGACGTCCCGATCGTCGGCGACGCCAAGTACGTCATCGAGGAGATCATCAAGGCCATCAAGGACCTGCTGCAGGGCGGCAACGTCCAGGCCGACACCGGCGCGTGGAAGAGCCGCATCAGCGGCTGGCGCGAGCAGTTCCCGCTGGCCTACGAGCCCAGCGAGCCCGGCGATGCGTTGAAGCCGCAGTACTGCCTCGAGCAGCTGCGCGACTCGTCGCCCGAGGGCACCATCCTGGTGTCGGGCGTCGGCCAGCACCAGATGTGGAGCAGCCAGTACTGGAAGTTCAACGAGCCGTACACCTGGGTGAACTCGGGTGGCCTGGGCACGATGGGCTTCAGCGTGCCGGCCGCCATCGGCGCCAAGGTCGGTCGCCCCGACCGCACCGTGTGGGCCGTCGACGGCGACGGCTGCTTCCAGATGACGGCGCAGGAACTGGTCACGGCCAGCGTCGAGCGCATCCCCGTCAAGGTCGCCATCCTCAACAACAGCTACCTCGGCATGGTCCGCCAGTGGCAGGAGATGTTCTACGACGAGCGCTACAGCGAGGTCTACCTGTCGCCCGAGGTGCCCGACTTCGTGAAGTGGGCCGAGGCGATGGGCTGCGTCGGCATCCGCGTCGACAGCCCCGAAGAGGTGCAGCCCGCCATCGACAAGGCGAACAGCATCGACGACCGGCCCGTCGTCGTCGACTTCCGTGTCGACGCCCGCGAGAAGGTCTTCCCGATGGTCCCCGCCGGCTACAGCAACGACGACCTGTTGCTGCCCGACTTCCAGAACGGCAACAGGAGCGCCCTGCGATGAGCGACACCCCGAACCACCACATCCTGTCGGTCCTCGTCCAGAACCGGCCCGGCGTGCTCGCCCGCGTGGCCGGCCTGTTCGCCCGGCGTGGCTTCAACATCTTCAGCCTGGCCGTCGCTCCGGCCGAGGAGCCCGGCTTCAGCCGTATCACCATCGTGGTCGACGTCGAGTCGTCGCCGCTCGAGCAGATCACCAAGCAGCTGTTCAAGCTGATCGAAGTGGTGAAGATCAGCGAGCTCGATCCGCGGCGCAGCGTCGAGCGCGAGCTGTTGCTCGCGACGGTGCGGGCCACGCCCGACACGCGCGGTCAGGTGGTCGAACTGGTCAACATCTTCGAGGGCAAGATCCTCGCGGTCGGCGTCGAGGCCATCACCATCTCGCTCGACGGGCACCCCGACAAGCTCGACGATTTTGAGGAACTCATCACCGGATATGGCATCGTGGAGCTCCAGCGCACCGGGCGCGTTGCGCTGCCCAAACTCGATCGCGACGCGCGCCTGCGCGCCGTCACCAACACCAACAAGGGAAAGGCTGGCTGACAGGAATGGCCGCAAAGATGTACTACGAGGCGGACTGTGATCCGTCGATCATTCGTGGCCGCAAGGTCGCCATCATCGGCTACGGCTCGCAGGGTCACGCGCACGCGCTGAACCTGAAGGAGTCGGGCGTGCAGGTCGTCGTCGGCCTGCGCGAGGGCAGCAAGTCCGCTGCCAAGGCCGAGGCAGCCGGTCTGCAGGTCATGGGGATCGCCGAGGCCGCCAAGTGGGCCAACGTGATCATGCTCACCATGCCCGACACCGAGCAGAAGGCGACGTACGAGGAGTTCATCAAGCCGCACATGCGCAAGGGCAAGGCCCTCGCGTTCGCACACGGCTTCAACATCCGCTTCAAGCGCATCCGTCCGCCGAAGACCGTCGACGTCATCATGATCGCCCCCAAGGGCCCGGGCCACCTGGTCCGCCGCACCTACACCGAGGGTGGCGGCGTGCCGGCGCTCATCGCCATCCACCAGGACGCCACCGGTGGCGCCGAGGCGCTGGCCCTGAGCTACGCATCGGCCATCGGCGGCGCTCGTGCGGGTGTCATCGAGACCACGTTCGCCGAGGAGACCGAGACCGACCTGTTCGGCGAGCAGGCCGTGCTGTGCGGCGGCGTCACGTCGCTCGTCCAGGCGGGCTTCGAGACGCTCGTCGAGGCCGGCTACCAGCCCGAGATGGCCTACTTCGAGTGCCTGCACGAGGTGAAGCTGATCGTCGACCTGATGTACGAAGAGGGCATCGCCGGTATGCGCTACAGCATCAGCGACACCGCCGAGTACGGCGACCTCACCCGCGGCCCGCGCGTCGTCACGCCGCGCACGAAGCTGGAGATGAAGAAGATCCTCAAGGAGATCCAGTCCGGCAAGTTCGCCAAGGAGTGGATCCTCGAGAGCGAGACCGGTCGCGAGAAGATGAAGGCCCTCCAGGCCGCTGGTGCCGAGCACCAGATCGAGACCGTCGGCAAGGAACTGCGCGCGATGATGCCGTTCCTCGGCGCCGGCAAGCAGAAGGTCGCCGACGTCAGCGGCGGCTGACCTTCCTGCACCGCACCACGGTTCTGGGGCTGATCCTTTCCGGTTTCCGGGACGGATCAGCCCCAGTTCGCTTTTCGGGTGGCGGCGCTCGGAGGAATTCCGACTTGATGGGTCGGGAATTGCGGGTGTAGGTTCTCCCACCTATGAGCGACACCTGGGGTTTCGAAACACGTCAGATCCACGTCGGCGGTGAGCCCGACCCGGCCACCGGCGCGCGGGCGGTGCCCATCTACCAGACCACGAGCTTCCAGTTCCGCGACGCCGAGCACGCCGCGAACCTGTTCGCCCTGGCCGAGATCGGCAACATCTACACCCGCATCATGAACCCCACCCAGGGTGCGCTCGAGGCCCGCCTCAGCAGCCTGGAAGGCGGCGTCACCACCGCGGTCGGCCTGCCCGGCGCCCTGGTGGTGAGCTCGGGCCAGTCGGCCGAGACCATCGCCATCCTCACGCTCGCCGAGAACGGCGACCACATCGTCGCCAGCCCGTCGCTGTACGGCGGCACCTACAACCTGTTCCACTACACGCTGCCGAAGATGGGCATCGAGGTCACGTTCGTCGACGACCCGCACGACCTCGAGCAGTGGGCCGCAGCCATCCGCCCGAACACGAAGGCGTTCTACGGCGAGGTGCTCGCCAACCCGCGCAACGACGTGTTCGACATCGAGGGCGTCAGCAAGGTCGCCCACGACAACGGCATCCCGCTCATCGTCGACAACACCGTGCCCACCCCGTACCTCATCCGTCCCATCGAGTGGGGCGCCGACATCGTGGTGCACAGCCTCACCAAGTTCATCGGCGGCCACGGCACGTCCATCGGCGGCGCGATCATCGACGGCGGCACGTTCGACTTCGGCGCCAGCGGCCGTTTCCCGAACCTCACCGAGCCCGACCCCAGCTACCACGGCCTGCCGTACTGGCCGGCCCTCGGACCGGGTGCCTACATCATCAAGGCTCGCGTGCAGATCCTGCGCGACCTCGGCGCCGCCGTGTCGCCGTTCAACGCGTTCGCTGTTCCTGCAGGGCCTCGAGACCCTCAGCCTGCGCATGGAGCGCCACTGGGCGAACGCCGATCGGGTGGCCCAGTTCCTGGTCGATCACCCGCAGGTCGAGCAGGTCGCCTACGCCGGCCTGCCCAGCAGCCCGTGGCACGAGCGGGCGAAGAAGTACGGCGGTGGCAAGGGCTACGGCTCGGTGCTCGCGTTCGACATCGTGGGCGGCAAGGAGGCCGGCCAGAAGTTCGTGGGCGGCCTGAAGCTGCACAGCCACGTGGCCAACATCGGCGACGTGCGCAGCCTGGTCATCCACCCGGCCAGCACCACGCACAGCCAGCTCACCGAGGAAGAGCAGTTCTCGACGGGCGTCCGCCCGGGCCTCGTCCGCCTCAGCGTGGGCCTCGAGAGCATCGAGGACATCCTCGCCGACCTCGAGCTCGGCTTCGCCGCCGCGAAGGCCTGAACCGGCCGGAACGATTGCGGCAGCCGGCCGACCCACCGTTCACGCGGTCGGGTCGGCCGAGCCGTGTCGCACCATCGCGGTGAGCCGCGACATCGCCGCGGCGTTGCCGAGCACGACCATCACGTCGCCGGCGCGGAGCGGACCGTCGGCCTCGTGCCAGCGACGCAACTCGTCGTCGTGGCGCAGTCCCAGGATGTGCACACCGGGCGCCGACTGCATGAGCGTGCGCAGGTCGATGCCCTCGGCCTGCGAGTCGGTGCCCACCTCCATCTCCTCCAGGCGCATCTCGGTGCCGGGGATGGCCAACACACCCAGCACCTCGGCGTCGAGCGCGGTGGCGGCCATGCTCGCGCCGACGCTCTCGTAGACGGGCACGACGTGCGACGCGCCAGCGCGCATGAGGCGGTCGCTCCAATCGGCGTCGCTGACCCTGGCGACGATCCGCAGATCCGGAGCGAGCGAGCGGGCGGTGAGCGCGACGACGGCGTTCGAGGGATCGTCGAGCGTGGTGATCAGGGCCGCTGCCCGCTGGACGCCGGCGGTGCGCAACACGGTGACGTCGCGCGCGTCGCCCTTCAGGAACACCGCGCCGATGCTGTCGACCGAGTCGACCACGTCGTCGGTCGAGTCGATGATCAGCACCGACCGGCCGTTGCGCAGCGCGGCGTCGGCGGAGGCCCGACCGACACGGCCGAACCCGACGATGACCACGTGGTCGTGCAGATGTTGACGCATCTTCGATCTCCTTCGCTCGCGGAGTGCGGCGGTGACGTCGCCCGAGACGAACAGGGCGGTGAGTGAGGCGGCCGAGTAGACGAACACGCCGAAGCCGGCGACGATGACGGCCATCGTCCAGTAGCGGCCCGACGTGGTGAGCGGATGGACCTCGCCGAAGCCCACCTGGCCGATGCGTGATCACCGACATGTAGGCCGCGTCGAGCCAGCTCCAGCCCTCGATGGCGACGTACCCCGCCGAGGCGATGGCCACGATCGCCGCGGCGGCCGTCAGCGGACCGCGCAACCGGCGCATCACCAGGACGCGCGCATGGGGCCGGTCGACGAAGCCGGGCGTGCCCCTCATGGTGTCAGTGTGCCGACGAGCGCCGCCGGCGGACAGAGTACGTTGGCCCCTGTGACCAGGGCCGTTCGCGACGATCTCCGCGCCGCCCAGGCGGCGTCGCTGGCCCACGTCGTGGCCCCGGGCGCGCTGCTCTCCGGCGCGCGCCGCCGCCGGATCGCCGAGGTCGCCATCGCCGCCGCGCCTCGGCCGAACCACCGCCGCCCTGGGTCCGGCCCTACGGCGATCCGGCACTCGACCTCGCCCACCGACTGGGGCGGCACGCGAGCACCATCTCCGCGGCCTGGTACGAGCAGCTGGTCACCGAAGGGCTGCATCCGCTCGAGTGGGTCGAGGTGGTCGGCGTGGTCGTCGCGGTCCTCCCGCCGGTGCTGTTCGCCCGAGCGATCGGCGCGCCGCTGCCGGAACTGCCCGCCGCCGTCGACGGACCTCCACACGGACGCGAGGCCGCAGAACTGGCGCCCGCCACCTTGAACTTCGTGCCCGTCGCCGCACCTGCGGACCGCACGGCCTCGGTGGTCCAGGCGTTGAGTGCGCTCCCCGACGAGTGGGACAACCTGTGGCGCCTCGCCCAGGCGCAGTACATGGGTGACCGCGACATGGACGACCCGTTGTGGAACCGTGGCACGCTCAGCCGACCGCAGATGGAACTGGTGGCCGGCCGGCTCTCGCTCATTCGAGAGTGCTTCTTTTGAACGACGTCCCACGCAGGCATGCTCAGTTGGAGCAGCCACGAGGACGGCACCCCGGCCGACGTCGACGCGCTCGCGTCCGGGCACGGTGACGCCGGTCTGCCGCACGGTGCGGCGCTGATGGGCTTCGTCGAGGCGGCCGCGGGCTGGGACCCTGCAGCGCTGGCCGCAGCGCGCGAGCGACTGGTCGACGAGGCAGGAGAAGCGTTCATGATCGACGCCGCGGCGGTGATCGCGAACTTCGAGATGATGACCCGCGTCGCCGACGGCACCGGCGCGCGGCACCCTGCGGACGCGCTCGCCGAACGCACCGCCGTGGCCGTTCGGTTGGGCATGGTCGAAGGTCCCTGACGGGCGACCTCCGCCATGGCGTACGGTCGTATCGGTCGACCTGGAGGTGGCTCGAATGCGTACGTGGTGGCGTTCTGTCGGAACCTGGCTCAGCCGTCACACGATGCTCGTGCTGGTCGGCGTGCTCGCGCTGACCGGGGTGTTCGCGATCGGCCTCGGCCGACTCGACTTCGCCACCGGTCAGGACAGCTACATCGACCCGAGCTCGCAGGTGGCCAAGGACAACCGCGCCTACCAGGACCTGTTCGGTGGCGAGAGCATGGTGGTGCTGTTCACCGTCGACGAGGGCAAGAACCTGGTCGATCTGTTCACCACCGGCAACGTCGCCCAGATGGACGAGGTCGAGTCGACTCTGTCCGACGACCCGTCGATCGTGTCCGTGGTGTCGCCCGTGAAGTTGCTGCAATGGACGAACGACCTCATCGCCAAGGGCACGGCGAGCGAGATCATCGCCCGGACGATCGAGCGCGACCCCAGTGAGGAGTCGAAGGCGCTCCGCCAGGCCGATGCCACCATCACCACGTTGCGCCTCGGCGCCGCGGGCGAGCAGTCGATGGACAACCCCGACTGGGTGAAGTTCCTGCTCTACGACAACACCGGATTCACGGTCGATGCCGACAACCAGATCGTCGCCCCGGCCGACGATCAGCTGCAGGTCCGCAAGGCCCTGCGCGCGTTCATGCCCGACCGCCGCCACGCCGTCATGGCCGCGGTGTTGGTGGGCAACGCGCCGCTCGACGCGCTCGCGGCCGGCAGCGACGCGGTGAAGGCCGCCTACGACGGTCGCACGTTCGAGAACGCCGGGGTCGTCATCACCGGCACTCCCACCTTCCTGACGGACATCAACGACTACCTCCAGGGCGGCATGCTCACCCTTGGCGCCATCGCCGTCGTGGTGATGATGGTCATCCTCATCGTCGCGTTCCGCGTGCGCTGGCGTCTGCTGCCGATGGTCGGCATGGTCGTCGGTGTGCTGTGGGGCTTCGGCGCGTTCGGCTTCACCGGCACGAAGCTGTCGCTCGTCACCATCGCCGGTCTGCCCATCCTCATCGGCCTGGGCATCGAGTTCTCCATCCAGGTGCACAACCGCATCGAGGAGGAACGCACGATCGAACGCGTCGCCGATCCGTACGGGCAGACGCTGTCGTACATGGGCCCGCCGCTGCTCGCAGCGACGATCGCCGCAGTCATCGCATTCCTGACCGTGAAGATCTCGAAGGTGCCGATGGTGCAGGACTTCGGCGTGTTGCTGTCCATCGGCATCGTCGCGCTGCTCGTCGCCGGCATCGTCGTCCCGCTGGCGGTCATCGGTGGCCGCGAGCGGCGCGCCCCGACGAGCGACGCCCCCAAGCCGAGTTGGGTGGAGGCGACCGTCCGTCGCCTCGGCAGCCTGCCTCGCGCCGCGGTGCTGCCGCTGGTGATCGTCGCCATCGGCATTCCCGTGCTGGGGCTGATGCTGGAGGGCGGCACGAAGATCGAGAGCGACCCGATCAACTGGGCGAACCAGGAGAGCGAGGCCATCCTCAACGCGCGCACGCTGGAGGACGAGACCGGCTTCTCGAGCACGCTCGGCGTGTTCGTCCAGGCCGATGCCGCGGTGCCCGAGAACGGCGTGTTCACCGATCAGATGGGTGCCTTCCAGATGGCCCTGGTCGACGAGCAACTGGCCGCGAACGAGGAGCTGGCCCAGGCGTCGAGCCTGGCCACGACGGTGGGTTGGTTGGCCGAGGTGCCGGGCACCACCACGCTGCCGCCGACCGGCCTGGACATGCTGCAGGCCTACGGCATCGCCCCGGCATCGCTGCAGTCGCTGCTCGTCGCCGACGACGGCAACGCCGCACAGGTGCTGTTCCAGGTGGGGCCGTCGTCGCTGGAGGAACGCGCCGTGGTGCTCGAGCACGTCGAGTCCGCCATCGCCACGCCGACCGACGATGCCGCGCTGTTGCCGAAGGGTGCCACGGCGACCACCGGCGGTCTCGCGGTGGTCGGCGTCGGCCTGCTCGAGAACATCACGGCCAACCGGGCCGAGCTGACGATCGTCGCCCTGCTGCTGGTCGCGGCGTTCGTGATCCTGCGCTACCGCGACCTGGCGCGAGGTCTGATCACGATGATCCCGGTGCTGTTGGCCGTGGGCATGTCCGCAGTGCTGGTGCGTGTGCTGGACATCACGCTCAGCCCGCTGACGACGGTCGGTGGCCCGCTGGTGGTGGCCACGTGTGCCGAGTTCTCGGTGCTGCTGGTCGATCGGTACGCCGAGCAACGGGCGCGCGGGTTCGACCCGGAGAAGAGCAATCGCACCGCGGCCGAACGCACCGGTCGGGCCTTCTTCACGTCGGCGCTGACGACGCTCGGCGGATTCGCCGTGCTGATGTTCAGCACCCTGCCGCTGCTGGCCGACTTCGGCATGGTGGTGACGATCAACATCGCCGTCGCCCTGCTGGCCGCGCTGGTCGTGGTGCCGCCGCTGGTGAAGGAGGCCGACCGCCTGCGCCTGTTGGTCATGGGCCCGCGGCAGCGTCTGGTGCACGTCGGCCGCCGCAACGTCGTGATGGGACTGGCGTCGTTCGTGTTGGCCGCGGGTGGTCTCCTGCTCGTGAGCCGGGCGGTGGAGGACACGAGCGCCGCGGCGCCCGAACCGAACCGCACCGCGACAGACGAAGCCCCGGCCACCATCCCGCCGTCGACGACGGTGCCGCCGACCACATCGTTGGCCCCGGATTCCACGCTGCCGCCCGGGCCCGCCGAGCGTCCTTCGGGTCTGGTGGCCGGCGTGTTCTACGACGGCCTCACCGCGGTCGGCGTGGATCCCGGCGTGGCCCGCTGCGCCGCCGACGACCTGATCGCCACGACGTCCGAGGCCGACCTGTTGGCCATGGGCATCGCCGCCTCACCCCGTCCGGCCGAGGTGGATGCCTTGCTCGACGCCGCCGCCAAGCGCTGCGGCGTCACCCAGGACCAACTCGACGCGGCCGCCGCCGGCTGAACAGCGCGAACTTAAGTTCCTGGTGAACAGCGCGAACTTAAGTTCCTGGTGAACAGCGCGAACTGAAGTTCCTGGTGAACAGCGCCGATCAGGCGTCGGGGTCGGGGTCGTCGCGCTGTTCGCGGAGGAACTTCTCGAACTCGGCGGCCAGGTCGTCGCCGGTGGGCAGGTCGGCCTCGGCCTTGCGGTCGTAGTCGTGTTCGAGCATCGCCACGTACGACGACGCGTGGTCGTCCTCGGCGACGGCTTCGTCGTGCAGGCTGCGCCACCGCATTGCGTCCTCGGCCAGCGCGGCGTGCCCGGTGGGGATGCCGATGACCTTCTCGAGGTGCGACAGCAGCGCCGCGGAGCTTTGCGGATGCTTGGCGTTCCCCAGGTAGTGCGGGACGCCGACGCGCAGCGACACGGCGGGGATGCCGGCCCGGTCGAGGCGTTCCTGGAGGACACCGACCAGACCGGTGACGCCCTGATACTGAGGCCTCGACAGACCGAGCGCGCGCACCAACCCGTCGTTCGTGCTGCTGCCCACCACCGTGGGAGGACGCGAGTGGGGGATGGCCTCGGGCGCGGCGCCCAGGGTGACGACCACCTTGCAGCCCAGGGCTCGGGCGACCTCGATGATCGCGTCGGCGAAGGTGGCATACCGAAGGTGCGGCTCGACCCCGCTGAGCAGCACCAGGTCGTGGGCGAAGCCGGGGTAGCGGGCGACCCGGAACTCGTTGTCCGGCCACACCACGGATCGCAGTTCGGCGTGATCCATCACGACCTGCGGCCGCTCCTGGGTGAAGTCGAAGAACGGATCGGGATCGATGCTGGCGAC
The DNA here is from genome assembly GCA_963822385.1 of uncultured Actinomycetes bacterium. Classification (GTDB taxonomy): domain Bacteria; phylum Actinomycetota; class Acidimicrobiia; order Acidimicrobiales; family Ilumatobacteraceae; genus UBA668. Next base: position 2,478,949 of record CAWGHJ010000003.1, on the reverse strand, counting down.
AACGGCGGCGACCCGGTCCTGGGCCAACGTGTCGACGGCATCGGTGGCCACCTCGGCGATGTCGAACAGGCCGCGCAGTGCGAGGACCATGATCGGCTGGTGCAACGGCGCGAGTCCGTCGAACGCCGTCGTGAGCACCGTCACGCAAGCGCCTCGACGACATGGTCGATGCACTTGGTGAGTTGCAGCACGTCGTCGGGCTCGACCGCCGGGAACATGCCGATGCGCAACTGGTTGCGACCGAGCTTGCGGTAGCTGTCGGTGTCGACGATGCCGTTGGCGCGCAGCGCGGCGTTGACGTCGGCCGCGGCGACGCCCTCGATGTCGATCGTGCCGACGACGGTGGACCGCTGCATGGGGTCGGCGACGAACGGCGTCGCGTACGAACTGGCCGCGGCCCACGAGTACAGGTGCTCCGCGCTCGTCCGACAGCGCTCGACGCACCAGTCGAGTCCGCCGTTGGCGAGCATCCACTTCACCTGCTCGTCGAGCAGCACCAGCGTCGACAGGGCGGGGGTGTTGTACGTCTGGTTGGCGACCGAGTTGTCGAGCGCGATGTTCAGGTCCAGCGACGCCGGACGCCAGCGATCGCTGTGGCCGATCTCGCGGATGCGCTCGACTGCTGCCGGCGAGCACGCGGCCAGCCACAGACCGCCGTCGCTGGCGAAGCACTTCTGTGGGGCGAAGTAGTACACGTCGACCTCGTCGGGCAGCCAGGGCAGGCCGCCGGCACCCGAGGTGGCGTCGACGATGACGAGCGCGTCGCTCTCGGGTCGGCGCAGGTGCATCATCACACCGGTCGACGTCTCGTTGTGGGTGAGCGCGACCACGTCGACGTCGTCGTCGCTGGAACGAATGGTCGGGTGCGTGCCGGGGTCGCTCTGCACCACGACGGGCTGACCGAGGTGTGGTGCAGCGGCCGACGCCTCGGCGAACTTCGAGGAGAACTCGCCGAACACGTAGTGCTCGCTCCGTTCGCGGATGAGGCCGAACGTCGCGACGTCCCAGAACACGGTGGACCCGCCGTTGCCGAGCACGATCTCCCAGTCCTTGGGCAGGCCGAAGAGGTCCTTCAGGCCGTCGCGGACGGAACCGACGAGGTGCTTCACCGGTGGCTGACGGTGCGAGCTGCCCAGCAGGTGGGCGTTGGCCTTGGCCAGCGCGAGCACCTGGTCGGGGCGCACCTTGGAAGGCCCGCAACCGAACCGGCCGTCGATGGGCAGCAGGTGGTGGGGGATGGTGATGTCCTGGGGATCCGTCACGCGGCCAGTCTCGCGCCAAATCCCCCAGCCTCACGAAACGCCCAGCGGTAGCATCTCGTCACGTGAACCGCACTTCTGCTCGTCTCGCCGCCATCGCCGAATCCGCCACCCTCGCCGTCGACGCGAAGGCCAAGGCCCTGCAGGCCAAGGGCGAGAACGTCATCGGCTTCGGCGCCGGCGAGCCCGACTTCCCCACGCCCGCGAACATCGTCGAGGCAGCGATCCGGGCGTGCAGCGACCCGAAGATGCACAAGTACTCGCCGGCGGCCGGTCTGCCCGCGCTGCGCGAGGCCATCGCCGCGAAGACGTTGCGCGACAGCGGCTTCCAGTGCGAGGCCAGCCAGGTGCTCGTCACCAACGGCGGCAAGCACGCCGTGTTCACCGCGTTCGCCGCGCTGTGCGACCCGGGCGACGAGGTCATCTGCCCCGCGCCGTACTGGACCACCTACCCCGAGGCCATCACCCTCGCCGGTGGGGTGCCGGTCGTCGTCCAGACCGACGAGACCAGCGGCTTCAAGGTCACCGTCGAGCAGCTCGACGCCGCGCTCACGCCGCGCACCAAGGTGCTGTTGTTCGTCAGCCCCGACAACCCGTCGCGGTGCCATCTACTCGCCCGACGAGGTCGAGGCCATCGGTCGCTGGGCCGTCGAGAAGGGCGTGTGGGTGCTCACCGACGAGATCTACGAGCACCTCGTCTACGGCGATCACCGCTTCGTGTCCATGCCCACCGTCGTGCCCGAGCTCGCCAACCAGTGCGTCATCGTCAACGGAGTCGCCAAGACGTACGCGATGACCGGCTGGCGAGTGGGTTGGATGATCGGCCCGTCCGACATCATGAAGGCCGCGATCAACTTCCAGTCGCACAGCACGAGCAACGTCACCAACGTCGCCCAGGTGGCTGCGCTCGAAGCGGTCAGCGGCGACCTGTCGGCCGTGGCGATGATGCGCGAGGCGTTCCAGCGCCGGGCCGTCACCATGCACCGCATGCTCAACGACATCCCCGGCGTGTCGGCCATCGAGCCGCAGGGTGCGTTCTACTGCTACCCGAACGTGAAGGACCTGCTCGGTCGTCCGCTCGGCCCCAACGGCACCGTGGCGAACACCACCCTCGAGCTGGCCGACGCCATCCTCGGCGAGGCCAAGGTGGCGTTCGTGCCCGGCGAGGCGTTCGGCACCCCCGGCTACGCGCGGTTCAGCTTCGCGATGGCCGACGCCGACATGGAGGAAGGCATCCGCCGCATCCACCAGTGGGTCACTGCCTGAACCCTGCTCGCGCCGACCCGTGACCGCTGCCCGGTGACTGTCGGCACGCGGACGGTTTCCCACCGGAGATCGGTGCATCCTGATGGCATGCGCCGTCTCGCGCTCCTCGTGGCCCTCGTGCTGGCCGGTTGCGCATCGTCGGGAACGGCCGCGCCTCCCGACGCCGAGTCACCGTCATCGGCGTCCACGTTGCCGGCGACGACCGTGCCGTCGGTGAGCACGCTGCCCGCGACGACCATCGTCACCCCGTCGACCACCCCGATCACTCGACCGGCGCCGTCGCTGGAGGATGCAGCGCGGCGAGTCGACCTGATCCCTCGCGTCGAGATGTCCGACGATCCGCCGGTGGTGCCCATCTCGCGCATCGCCGATGTGTCCTACGGGCCTCTTCCCGAGCAGGTGCTCGACGTGTTGCGCTCGTCGGGCCCGAGCCGCCACGACGGCGCCATCGTCTACGTGCACGGCGGTGCCTGGGTGGGCGGCGACAAGGACATCTCCATCACGCCGTACGCACGGATCCTCGAGCACCTGGTGGCCGACGAGGGCTGGACGGTGTTCTCGATCGACTACCGCCTGGCGGCCAACCCCGACGTCGCCGGCGCGACAGGGTCGCCGTTCCCGGCTGCACTGCTCGACCTGAACCGCGCGGTTCGCTGGGTGAAGGCCCACGCCGTCGACTTCGGTGTGTCGCCCGCGAACGTGGTGGTCTACGGACACTCCGCGGGCGGTCACCTGGCGGCGATGATGGGCACCACGTGGAACGAGCCGTCGCTGCAGGCGCCCGACCTGCCGGCGAACCTGGCGGTCGTGTCGCCGCGGCCGGCCGCGGTCGTCACCATCTCCGGACCGCTCGACCCGGCCGCATGGGGCGACTCCAACCCCGATCCGACGAACTTGTTCTCCGGCACGCGGGCGATCGCCGAGTTCGCCGGATGCCCGGGCGCGTTGTATTCGTCGTGCTCGCTGCAGCAGTTGCATGCGCTCGACGTGTCCACCTACGCCGACGAGGCGGACCCGCCGATGTACGTCACCCACGGCGACCTGGACGGCATCGTCCGGCCCGAGGTGCAACAGCCCGTGGTGCTGCGCCTGATGGCGGCGCTGCCGTCGTCGTACGTCTGGTACGACCTGGTCACCGACGGCCCGCCGGAGGAACGCAACCACGTGCTCGACCGGTCGGTGAACACCGCAGCGTTGCAGGCCTTCCTGCGCCTCGCCGTCCCCGACCTGTCCACCACGTCCGGCCCCCTGCAGCCGTAGCCCGGGCGCGTAACGTCGGGTCGTGACCGTCGCTCCTGACCCCCATTCGGCCGACCCCTTCGGCTTCGACTCGCTCTCGCTCGACTGGCTCGCCGCCAAGCCGGGGGCGAAGTGGGGGCAGAACCGCGACGTGATCAACGCCTGGGTTGCCGACATGGACTTTCCGCCGCCGACGGTCGTGTCGGACGCGCTGCGCGCCCTCGTCGACACGGATGATCTCGGCTACCCCGCCTGGGCGCTCGAGCACTCGCCGGCACTGGATGCGTTCATCGGCCGCGCCGCGGCGCGGTACGGCTGGCAGCTCAGCGCCGACGAGTGTCGCGAGTTGAACGACGTCACCCAAGGCATCCAGATCGCGATCGAGCATCACACCCGCCCTGGCGACGGCGTCGTGGTCCTCCAACCCTCGTACCCGCCGTTCCTGAAGACCGTCGAGCAGATGCAGCGTCGGCTCGTCCCGCTGGACGGTGAGCGCAGCCCCGACTCGCCCACCGGGTGGACGTTCGACTGGGACGTGCTCGACGCCGAACTCACGGCGACCCCGGCGAAGGTGTTGCTGCTGTGCCACCCGCACAACCCGACCGGCCACGTGTTCGACGAGGCCGAACTACGGCGCATCGCTGCGTTGGCCGAGCGGCACGACCTGCTGATCATCTCCGACGAGATCCACGCCGACCTGACGTTCGCGCCGCACCGCCATCGGCCGATCGCGTTGTTCGCGCCGCACCGCACGGTGAGCCTCCACGCCGCGTCGAAGGCGTTCAACCTCGCCGGCGCGCGCTATGCGATCATGCACATCGGGCCCGAAGCGCTGCGCGAGCGGGTGAACGGCGTCGCCAACCACCTGTACGGCGAACCCAACCTGTTCGGTGCCGAGGCGGCTCGCGCCGCGTGGACCGAAGGCGACGCATGGCTGGACGCGGTGCTGGCTCACCTCGACCGGAACCGGCGCCTCGCCGTCGAGCTGCTGCACGACGCCCTTCCCGGGGTGCTGGCGACTGCACCCGCCGCCACCTACCTGTTGTGGCTGGACTGCAACGCGCTCGGCCTGGGCGACGACCCGGCCGTCGAGTTCCTGCGACGTGGCGTGCGGTTGAGCGACGGCCCCGACTTCGGCGTCCTCGGCTCGGGCTGCACACGGCTGAACTTCGCCACGTCGGCCGACGTGCTGCGCGAGGTGATCAGAAGGATGGCCAGCGCACCTGCATCGTGAGCACCACGAGGCAGAGGATCTCGGCCACCTGTTCGGTGGCGCCGAGGACGTCGCCGCTGATGCCGCCGATCTTGCGGCGGGCCAGCGTGCCGGTGGCCAGCACGGCCACCAGCGCGGCGCCGAGCAGCGGACCCACCCACCAGCCGACCGCCAGCGCCGTGATCGCGACGCCGACGAGGCAGCCGACCGTGGCGCGCCAGCGGTGTGGTGCCGCGGCCGTAGTCGGCGCCCAGGCCGGAATGCGTGGCGAGCCGCATGCTGCCCGCCATGGCCACCGCCGCGACCCGACCCATGGTGTGCGCGGCGACGGCACCGGTGAACATCGCCCAGCGGGCCCGGCAGCGAACCGAGGGCGACGATGCGCAGGACGATCGACGCGCAGATCGCGGCGACGCCGTACGTGCCGTGCCGCGAGTCCTTGAGGATCTCGAGCCGTCGCTCGACGGTCCAGCCGCCGCCGAACGCGTCGGCGATGTCGCCCAGGCCGTCCTCGTGGAACGCGCCCGTGATCAGCAGCCCGACCACGACGCCGACGGCTCCCGCCAGCAGTGGTGGCGTGAGGTGCCAGGTGCCGGCGGCGGCGCCGCCGACCGCGGCGCCGATGATCGCGCCCGCCAACGGGAACCACGCCACGGTGTCGTCGAGCTTCGGCTCGCGTCGCAGCCGGATGGGAACACGGGTCAGGAACTGCAGTGCGGCCAACAGACCCACGTGGTCAGCCGAACCACTCGGTGAACGTGGGCACGTCGGTGACGCCGGCACACGCCATGCGCACCAACGGCACGGCGGCCATCGCCCCGGAACCTTCGCCGAGGCGCATGCCCAGGTCGAGCAGTGGCTGCAGGCCCAGCGCCTGGGCGAGCCGGCGATGTCCGGGCTCGGCCGACACGTGACCGAGTCGGCAGTGGGCGAGCGCGTCGGGTGCGACGAGGGCCAGGGGCAGCGCCGAGGACGTGACGACGTAGCCGTCGAGCAGCACGGGGATGCCGCGGTGACGAGCGGCGACGATGGCCGCGGCGAGTGCGACCAACTCCGCGCCGCCGACCTCGCGCAGCACCTCCAGCGGGTCGGCGACCCCGGCGATGCGGGCGACCGCCGCGGCGACGGCGTCGCGCTTGCGGGCGAGGCCCTCGTCGTCGACGCCAGTGCCGCGACCCACCCAGTCGGACGGGTCGCCACCTTGCAACGCCGCGGTGACCGCAGCCGCAGCGGTGGTGTTGCCGATGCCCATCTCGCCCAGCACCAGCAGGTCGGCGTCGAGCGCGTCGACCGCGGTGCGTGCGGCGTCGACGCATTCCTCGAACCGCGTCGCCGACAACGCGGCCTCGACGCGGAAGTCTGCGGTCGGGCGCCCGACCCCGACGTCGACGGCCTCGACCGTGGCGCCGGCAGCCGTGGCGAAGGCCGACACGGTGCTGCGCCCGGAGCGATACGCGGCGAGCATCGCCGCGGTGACCTCGATGGGGTAGGCGCTGACGCCCGCGGCGGCGACCCCATGGTCGGCGGCGAAGATCAGCCCCGCAGGGCGCCGCACCGCGGGCGTGCTCGTGCGCTGCCACTCGGCCATCCACGAGGCGAGCTCGTCGAGTCGAGCCAGCGCTCCCGACGGGCGGAGGATGTCGGCGGCGCGAGCGCGCACGGCGTCGCCCGACACCTGATCGGGCTCGGGCAACGTGTTCAGTGCGTCGCGCATCCAGTTCATCAGAGCAACTCCCAAGGGTCCTGCAGGCGCACGGCTCGCCCGGCCACGAGCAGCATCGTCGTGTCGGCGATGGCGGCCACCATCTGGTTCAGCCGGCCGAGTTCGTCACGGTACTCGCGGCCCATGTCGGTGTCGGGATGGATGCCCATGCCCACCTCGTTGGTGACCACGACCGTGTCGCCGGTACGCCTGCGCAACGCCTCGACGAGGGTGTCGCGTGCCTGGTCGCGCCGCACGCCATGCGCGAAGAGATTGCCGAACCACACGGTGAGACAGTCGACGACCAGGAACTCGGTGTCCGCCGCGGCGAGCACGGCGTCGGCGAGTTCCAATGGGCACTCGACGGTCGTCCAGTGCGGTGGTCGCTCGGCGCGATGGCGCTCGATGCGATCGCGCAGGTCGTCGTCGAACGGCTCGGCGGTGGCCACGAACGTCACCGGTGCGACCTGCCGTTCCGCCATCTGCACGGCGAGTGTGCTCTTGCCGCTCCGCGCCCCGCCGATGAGCAGCGTGAGCATCAGTAGTCGATGCCGCGCTTCGCGAGGATGCCCTTGTCGTACGCGTGCTTGACGTGGTGCATCTCGGTGACGGTGTCGGCGATGTCGATGAGCTCCTGCGGCGCGTCGCGACCGGTGACGATGACGTTGACGTGCGACGGTCGGTTCACGATGGCGGCGACCACGTCGGCGGTGGGCACCCAACCCCAGGTGCACAGGTAGGTGAGCTCGTCGAGGATGACCAGGTCGTGCTCGCCCGCGGCGAGCACCGCGGACGCGGTGGCCCATGCGGTCTTGGCGAGGTCGATGTCGTGCTGCAGGTTGTCGGAGTCCCAGGTGAAACCGCCGCCCAGCGAATGCCAGTCGACGCCGAGCGTGCGACCGATCTTCTCCTCGCCCACCTTCCAGTCGCCGCTCTTCACGAACTGCAGCACGGCGACCTTCCACTCGCGGGCGAGGGCGCGGATCATCACGCCGAACGCGGCGGAGCTCTTGCCCTTGCCGTTGCCGGTGTTGACGAGCACGAGCGACTCGGCCTGGCGGCCGCCGGAGGGTCGCGGATCGTCGATGAGGGGCTGCAGGTCGTCGTTGCTCATGGCGGTTGGAGCATACGCACGGGACTGCTACGGTTGCCCCGTCCGGCTCGGAACCCGATCCGGATGCGTGGTTGTCAGCGAAGTCCGGTGAGATTCCGGCACTGTCCCGCAACGGTGGTCCGTGTTGAACACGGCGAGTCCGGTCGCCTGCCTCCACGCGCGACAACCAGACCCTCGAGGCAAGGGCGGTCCGCGGTGGGAGATTCCCGCCGGTTCCCAACTTGTCCTCCCGAACGGAGGACGAGTGTCCTCCGGAAAGCGGAGGATTTTCCGTGCACCGTTTCACGTCCATTGCAGCGCTCACCGCGCTGCTGCTCACCGCGGCGGCATGTGGCGACGACAGTTCGTCGACGTCGGCGAGCACCACGCCCGACACCACCGCGGCAGCGGAGACGACATCGGCCCCCGACACCACCGCGGCCGACTCCACCGTGCCCGCCGACGCCCCGAAGGCGATCGTCAGCCTGTCGCCCACGGCGACCGAGATGCTGTTCGCGATGGGTGCGGGTGAGCAGGTGATCGCGGTCGACGACCAGAGCAACTACCCGGCCGAGGCGCTCGACAAGCCGCACGACCTGTCCGGCTTCGAGCCCAACGTCGAGGCCATCGCCGCCCTGCAGCCCGACCTGGTGATCATGCAGGACCCCACCGTGCAGGAGCAGCTCGAGGCGCTCGGCATCACGGTGTTCATCGGCGCCGCCCCTGCCACGTTCGACGACGTGTACGCCCAGATCGAGCAGCTCGGCGCGGCCACCGGCCACGTCGGAGATGCTGCTGAACTGGTGGGCAACATGCAGGCCGACATCGAGGCGGCCGTCGCTGCGGCACCCCAGACCGGCGAGGCGCTCGCGTTCTACCACGAGCTCGACAACACGTTCTACAGCGTCACCAGCAACACCTTCATCGGCCAGGTGTACGAGCTGTTCGGCCTGAAGAACATCGCCGACGAGGCACAGCCCGGCAACGACTACCCGCAGTTGAACGCCGAGTACATCGTCCAACAGGACCCGGCGCTGATCTTCCTCGCCGACACCAAGTGCTGTGGCGAGTCGCCCGAGACCGTCGCCACCCGACCGGGCTGGGATGCAATCGCTGCGGTGAAGAACGGCGACGTCGTCGCCATCGACGACGACATCGCCTCTCGCTGGGGGCCGCGTCTGGTCGACTTCGTGAAGGCCGTGTCCGACGCGGTCGCCAAGGTCCCGGCGAAGGCCTGACCATGTTCGCCCGTCGTCGCCTCAACGCATGGTGGATCGTGGCAGCGGTCGTGCTGCTCGTCGGCGCCAGCGTGCTCGGGGCGATGGTGGGGCCGGCGGGCGGCATCTCGTCCGCCAACTGGGACATCATCTGGAACATCCGTCTGCCACGGGTGGTCCTGGCCGGCATCGTCGGCGCGATGTTGTCGCTCGCCGGTGCGAGCTACCAGGGCGTGTTCCGCAACCCGTTGGTCGACCCCTATCTGTTGGGGGCGGCCGCGGGCGCGGGGCTCGGTGCGACGTTGGTGTTCGCCTACGGACGCACTGCGACGTCGGGTTGGCCGGTGGACCCCCTGCCACTGGCCGCCTTCGTCGGCGCCCTGCTCGCCGTGCTGGTCACCTACGTGGTCGGCGCCTCGTTCGGTGGTAGCGGCCTCAGCCTGGTGCTCGCCGGAGTGGCCGTCGCCGCGCTGGGCACCGCGGTGCAGCAGTACCTGTTGCTGCGCAACAGCGACGTCATCAAGGAGGTGTACAGCTGGATCAGCGGCCGCGTCAGCACCGCCACGTGGGACGACGTGCAGCTGGTCACCCCGTACGTGCTCGTCGCCACGGTCGTGCTGCTCGTCCACCGGCGCCAGCTCGACGTACTGCGCGTGGGTGACGAGGAGGCGGCCACACTCGGTTCCGAGGTGGCCCGCATCCGCCTGGTCGTGGTGATCGCCGCGACGCTCGGCACCGCGGCCGTCGTCAGTGTCAGCGGCCTCATCGGTTTCGTCGGCATCATGGTGCCGCACCTCGTCCGCCTCGTCGCCGGTTCGTCCTACAGGGTGGTGCTGCCGCTGAGCATCCTGGTCGGCGCGTCGTTCCTCATCCTCGCCGACATCCCGGGCCGGATGATCGAGCACGGCGGCGAGACCCCGATCGGTGTGGTCACGGCGCTGGTCGGCGCACCGATGTTCATCTTCGTGCTCCGCAGCCGACGGGTACCCGCATGAGCTCGCTCGGCTTCGAATGCGTGAACGTGCTCTACGGCGAACGCGAGGCCGTCTACGCGCTCGACGAGCAGGTGAAGCCGGGCGAGTGGCTGTGCCTCATCGGCCCGAACGGTGCCGGCAAGTCGTCGGTGCTGCGTGCCGTGGCCGGGCTGGTGAAGTACCGCGGCAACATCACCATCGACGGCGCGCCGATCGAGATGCGCTCACCGAAACGGCGTGCACAGATGGTGGCCTACGTGCCGCAGTCGCCGTTGATGCCCGACGACATGACCGGAGCCGAGTACGTGCTGCTGGGTCGCAACCCGTACGTCGGGTACTTCGGGGCCGAGACCAAGCACGACCGAGCGCTCGTCGCCGACGTGCTGGAACGGCTCGACCTCCACGAGTTCGGTCCACGCCGTCTGGGCACGCTCAGCGGCGGCGAGCGGCAACGACTGGTCATCGCCCGGGCGATCGCCCAGGAGTCGCCCATCCTGCTGCTCGACGAGCCGACCAGCGCGCTCGACATCGGCCACCAGCAGCAGGCGCTCGAACTGGTCGATCGTCTGCGCCACGAGCACGGCCTCACCGTCGTGTCGGCGATGCACGACCTCACGCTCGCGGGCCTCTACGCCGATCGGTTGTCGCTGCTGCACCAGGGCCATGTGGTGGCCACGGGTTCTGCGGCGCACGTGCTGCGACCCGACCTGCTGAGTGAGTTCTACGGGGTGAGCGTCAGCGTGCACGAGCACGACGACGGCACCGTCGTGGTCGTGCCCAAACGCGGTCGCTCCGTCTGATCGGGCGTGTCTCGCGTCGTGCCATGATCGGCCGATGAAGTTCGGAATCGCCTTCGCCAACACCGGCCCCTTCGCCCAGCCCGACGCGGCCGCCACCTTCGCCCGCGCCGCCGAGGACGCCGGGTTCGAGTCCATCTGGACCGTCGAGCACGTCGTCGTGCCGTCTGACTACGGCTCGCAGTACCCGTACTCCGAGAGCGGCAAGATGCCGGGGGCCGACGACATGCCCATCCCCGACCCGCTCATCTGGTTGGCCTACGTGGCCGCGGCGACGTCGCGCATCAACCTGGCCACGGGCATCCTCATCCTGCCGCAGCGCAACCCCGTCGTGCTGGCGAAGGAGTTGGCCACGCTCGACCACCTGTCGGCCGGACGCATGCTGCTGGGCATCGGCGTGGGTTGGTTGGAGGAGGAGTTCGACGCCATCGGCGTGCCGTTCCACGAGCGCGGCAAGCGCACCGACGAGTACGTCGCGGCGATGCGCGCCCTGTGGACGCAGGAGAAGGCCACGTTCCACGGTGACTTCGTCGACTTCGAGGACTGCATCATGCGGCCCACGCCGACGAACGGGTCCATCCCGGTCACCGTGGGCGGGCACACCGACATCGCCGCTCGCCGCGCCGGTCGGCTGGGCGACGGCTACTTCCCGGGCAAGGGCTCGCACGAAGAGCTCTCACGCGTGTTCGACATCGTGCGCACCACGGCCCGCGAGCACGGACGCGACCCCGACGCGATCGAGATGACGACCGGCGGCAACGGTGCCGTCGGGTCGGGTGCGCTCGACGAGGTGAAGGCACTGGCCGACATCGGCGTCGCCCGCGTCATCGTCCCGGCGTTCCTCTTCTACCGCGACACCGAAGCCGCACTGGCGCGCTACGGCGACGAGGTCATCAGCCGCGCCTGACCGCAGCGCGCCCAGATCGGCCCAGCCGCAGGAGCGCCTGCTCAGTACTGGCCAGGTGGCGAGTCGCTGTATTCGGGCACCGCCGAGGTGTGGTCGAATCGCAATTCGCTCTGCGCCTGCTCCACCTGTGCCTGTTGCGCTGGATTGATGCCGATGCTGCACGTTGCGGTGAGGTCCGCGACGTTCACCGCGATCAGCAAGCCGTCGGCGTCGCGGCACATGGTGTCGTCCAGGTCCAACGGCGCGGCCACCAGCTTCGACTCATCATTCCAGATGGCGACGAGTACCCGTCCCGCTTTCGGCACGACGGCCAGCAACTCGAACGTCGAGCTCGCCACGTCCGGTCCTCGTCCGATGCCGTAGGTGCCGACCGCCGACTGCAGGCCGGCGGCACCTCCACGGCCCTGCGGCGCGATCGACACACGCACCCACACGACTCGCACCTGGCCCTCCCACCGCGGAGCGAGCGCGTCGGTGACCTCTCCCACCGACTCTCCGCCGGAGACCACGTTGTGCAGGTCGGCGCCCCGGCCGGGCAACAGCGCCTCGTCGACCATGCGCTCGAGGAACGCGAGGTCGTCGGCCCCGTCGAAGGCCGACTGCAGCGCGTCGAACTGCCGGTCGTACTCGGGGCCGCACGGGCCGGTGAATCGGATGGTGCCACCGTCGTCGACTGCGAGGGCCTGGGCCATCCACTCGTCGGGCAGGTCGGTACGGGGTTGGCCGACGAGCGCCAGTGAGTCGGCGCTCACATCGGCGAAACCCTCGACGGCGTCCCAGCGGGTGAGCGTGACTTCAGCGCCCGCAGCGAGGGGCGCTGCATCGACGAGCGCGGCTCGCGGGTCGCTCTCGCGGACGAAGTCCACCGAGGTCACCGCTCCTGCGGGATTCACCCGGATCACGTGCGACGCGTTGATCACTGCTCGGTCGAGCGGACAACGCCGGACGTCCCACGTGGTCTCCGCGGCGTTCGACGGCGACCCGCTGCTGCACGCGGCGAGGGTGGCCAGTGCGACGGCCACGACTGCGCCGCCCCATCCCCGGATCACGCTCCCCATGTCGACAGCGTACGAGGGATCGAAATGGTCGTCAGGTCGGGCGAGTGATCGCGGCACCTGACGCGCAACTGGGGCTGGATCGTCTCGGAAGCCGAGACGATCCAGCCCCAGAGGCGGACGTGGGACCGATCAGCCCCAGAAGCCAGCTCAGGCGGTGGCGTTGCACTCCGCGGTCGCGGCGGTGGGCGGGGCCCACAGGATGCGCACCTTGGCGTCGACCGAGGCACCGGCTTCGATCGCGTCGTTGATGGCCTTCTGCTCGCCACCGACGATGGCGCCGGCTGCGTCGCGGAGGGCGCAGTCCATGGTCGCCTTCTCGACGGCCGCATCGGTCTGGTTGGTGACCGTGGCGTTGATGTACTTCAGGTCGGCGTCGAGCGACACGTCGGCGGTGGTCAGGGTGACGCCGGCGGCGACGGCGGAGGTGCCCTCACAGGTGTCGCCGGCCACGTACGACTTCACCGACACGACGGTGACGTCGAGCTTCGCTGCCTCGGCGTCCTTGCCGGCACCGATGGCCTTCGGCACGACGGGGACGGCAGCACCGGCGGCGGCGACGATGATCGTCTCCGAACGGCTGTCGATGGAGGCCCCCGACGCGTCGAGCAGGTCGAACGCGACCTCGACGCCGCAGGCGGTCTGATCGCTGGTGTTCGTGATGACGGCGCTCGCCGAGTTGTAGCGGGTGCCGAGGTCGCTGAGACCGGTGGAGAAGCCGCTCTCGACGGTGAGGGTGTCGAGGCCGGGGGTCTCGCCGGTGGTGGCGGCCGTGGTGGTCTCGGTGGAACCGGCGGTGGTGGTCTCGGCGCCGGTGCCGGTGCCAGGGGTCGACGCGGTGGTCGTGTCGGCAGCGCCGTCGGTCGAATCGGAACCGCAGGCGACGGCCACGAACGCCAGGGAGGCGGCCAGGGCGGCGATGCGGATGGTGTGGGGGATCTGTGTTGCTCTCAAGACCGTCGACGGTATCGGCGCGCCCCGCGAGGCCCGAAATCTGGGGCGGATGACATGTGGCACACCGACTACTTCTGTCCCGTGGGTCTGGCGCGTACGCTCAGGGGGTGGCACACGAGATCCCCGTCGTCGACATCGGACCCTTTCTCGCCGGTGGTGACGGCGCCCAGGCGGCCGCCGAGATCGAGGCCGCGGCCACGCAGGTGGGTTTCTTCCAGGTCGTCGGCCACGGCGTTCCCACCTCCGTGCTCGACGACGTGTACGCCTCGGCGCGTGCGTTCTCGGCGCTCGACACGGCGACGAAGGAGCAGTTCCTCAGCGTGCACCCGTACCGAGGTGTGCATCTGCGGCCCGACCAGACCGGCACCGTGCGGTTCCTGCGCTTCCTCGCCGCCCGCTACGACGACCCCGCCGCGGCCGTGGCCGCCGGCATCGAGCCCGAGTTCGCCGACTACTACTACCCGAACACGTGGCCCACCGAGCCCGCGTCGTTCCGGCCCGCAGTCGAGGCCCTGTTCGCCCGCACCCAGGTGCTGGGTGGTGCGCTGATGCGTCTGTTCGCCCTGGCATTGGGGATCGGCGTCGACGGGTTCGACGGGCTCATCGAACCGAACGCGTCGAGCTTCGCGGTGAACCACTACCCGGCTCGCCCCGATGGCACCGAGGTCGGCGAGGCCGAGTTGCTCTTCCACGAGCACGTCGACGGCAACACGCTCACCGTGCTGCACCAGCGTGGCGACTACGAGGGCCTGCAGGTCAGCCGACTCGACGTCCCGGGTGAGTGGATCCCCGTGCCGGTACGCGACGACGCGTTCGTCATCAACGTCGGGAAGTTGATGAGTCGGTGGACGAACGACCACTGGCCGGCGACGGTGCACCGGGTGGTCGCCTCGGCCGACGCGTCGCACCAGCGCACCACGCTGACCACGTTCCACATGCCCGCGCTGCCCACCAGCATCGCCCCGCTCGAACGGTTCTGCAGCGCCGACGGCGCGCACTACGAGCCCATCACCACCTACGAGTCCGAGAAGGCGAGCATCCAGCGCTACACGCTGCCGCGCGGCGACGGCCTGCAGGTCGACCCCGCCGTCATCGCCTTCGCCACCGAGAACACCTGACCCTGTCGCGGCGCGTCACACCGCGGGTTGGAACCAGGAGTCGCCCTGGAGGATGCGGTTCGCCTCGGCCGGGCCCCACGAGCCGCGGAAGTAGGGGTGGACGGGGCCGGGGCTGTCCAGCGCGGGCTGCACCACTCGCCACGTCTGCTCGACGATGTCCTCGCGGGCGAAGCGGCGGGGGAGACCGGCGAGCGCGTCGTCGAGCAACCGCTCGTACGCCTCGCGGCGTTCGCCGAGCGCCGCGGCGAAGTCGACCGCGATGTCGACGTTCTGACTGTCGAGGTGCTGACCGGGGGTCTTGGCCTGCAGCGTGAACGTCACGCCGTCGTGCTTGCCCAGGCGGAAGCGCACCAGGTTGCGTTGCGGCGCCGGGCCACCGGCCTCGTCGAACAACAGGCTCGGCGGCTCGCGGAACTCGACGACCACCTCGGTGGCCGCCGACGACAACGCCTTGCCGCAGCGCACGTACCACGGCACGCCCGCCCAACGCCACGAGTCGATCTCGAGCTGGGCCGCGATGAACGTCTCGACGTTCGAGTCCGCGGCCACGCCGGGCTCGTCTCGGTAGCCGACGTACTGGCCGCGCACCATGCGGTCGGGGTCGATGGGCCGCATCGCCGCGAACACCTTCGCCTTCTCGTCCTGCAGGAAGCTGCTCTCGGGACCGACCGGCGGCTCCATCGCCACCAGCGACAGCACCTGCAGCAGGTGGTTCTGCATGATGTCGCGCACCGCACCGACGCCGTCGTAGAAGCTGCCGCGACCCTCGACGCCGATGGTCTCGCTCATCGTGATCTGCACGCTGCGCACGTAGTTGCGGTTCCACACCGGTTCGAGCAGGGTGTTCGAGAAGCGGAACACCAACAGGTCCTCCACGCTCTCCTTGCCGAGGTAGTGGTCGATGCGGAAGATGCGCTCCTCGGGGAACACGGTGTGCAGCAGGTCGTTCAACTCGACGGCGCTGGCGTGGTCGCGCCCGAACGGCTTCTCGACCACGATGCGGCCACGGTTGTTCAGGCCGACCGACGCCAACCACTGCGCCACGGTGGGGAACATCGACGGCGGGATGGCCATGTAGTACACGGCCTGCTGGCTGTGGTGACCGTCGAGCGCGTCGCACAACCCGCTCCAGGTCGCCGGGTCGGCGTAGTCGCCCTGGATGAGGTCGAGCCGAGCGAGCAGCGACTCGATGACCGACGCCTTCGCGTCGGGAACCGCGGCGATGATCGAGTCGTGGGCGTGCTGACGGAACGCGTCGTCGTTCCAGTCGCTGCGCGCCACGCCGACGACCGGCACGTTGAGCAGGCCGTGCTCCTCCATGCGGTACAGCGCGGGGAACAGCTTCTTCTTGCTCAGGTCGCCGGTGGCGCCGAACAGCACGAGTGCATCGGCCTTGGGTTGCTGGGCGACGCTCACGACTGGTTCTCCTTCACCTCGTGGTGCCCGCCGAACCCGGCGCGCATCGCGGACAGCACCTTGTGGGCCACTTCGCCGCGATCTCGTGAGTAGAAGCGATCCCACAGTGATGCCGACAGCGTGGGCACCGGGACGCCCTCGTCGATGGCCGCGTGCAGCGTCCACCGGCCCTCGCCCGAGTCGCTGACCCGCCCCTCGTAGGCGCTCAGCTCGGGGTCGGCGTGGAACGCCGCGGCCGTCAGGTCGAGCAACCAGCTGGACACCACGCTGCCGCGACGCCACACCTCGGTGATGGCGCCCAGATCGAGGTCGTAGCGGTAGTACTCGGGGTGGGTGAGCGGCGCCGTCTCGGCGTCCTTCGGGCGATCGGCGCTGCCGATGTTCGCATTCGCGAGCACGTTCAGCCCCTCCGCGTACGCGGCCATCATCCCGTACTCGATGCCGTTGTGGACCATCTTCACGAAGTGGCCCGCGCCGACCGGGCCGCAGTGCAGCCAGCCGTGCTCCTCCGTGCCCTCGGGGCCGTCGCGTCCCTCGGTGCGGGGCGCGGTGTCGATGCCGGGGGCGAGCGTGTCGAACACCGTCGACAGTTGCTGCACCGACTCGGTGGGCCCGCCGACCATCAGGCAGTAGCCGCGGTCCAGGCCGAAGACGCCGCCGCTGGTGCCGACGTCGACGTAGTGGATGCCGCGCGTCGCCGAGGGCGCAGCGCGGTCGACGTCGTCGCGGTACCAGGAGTTGCCGCCGTCGATGAGCGTGTCGCCGGGTGACAGCAGCGGCTCGAACGCGGCGATCGTGGACGACACGTACGCGGCCGGCACCATCAGCCAGATGTGCCGGGGCGGCTGCAGCGCCTCGACCACCTCCTGGGGTGTGTGCGCGCCGATCGCGCCTTCGGCGACCATCGCGGCGACCGCGTCGGCACTGACGTCGTAGGCGACACATTCGTGTCCGTCGCGCATCAGGCGACGGACCATGTTGGCGCCCATGCGCCCGAGACCGACCATGGCGATTTGCATGGCGCACAGGTTGCCACGTCCGCGGCCAGTACCCTCGCGGCGATGACCGATCGGGAACGGGCACTTCGCGGCGTCGCTGCAGCCCATCGCACACTCGAGGAACACCTGGTCGGGCTGTCCGACGAGCAGGCGCGCCGTCCGTCGCTGCTGCCCGACTGGACCGTCGGCCACGTGCTCAACCACCTGGCCCGCAACGCCGACGGGCTGCGGCTGCTGCTCGAGGGCGCCCAGCGGGGCGAGGTGGTCGAGATGTACCCGGCGCTGTCGCACGGCAGCGGAGTCGAGCGCCGTCGTGCCGACATCGAGGCCGGGGCCGGTCGCACCGCCGCGGCGTTGGTCGACGACGTCCGCATCTCGGCGGCTCGATTCGAGCTGGCCCTCGAGTCGATGACCGACACTGCCTGGCTGGGGCAGGGCATCGGCGTGTTCGGGCCGTTCCCCATCGACGACGTGCCGATCAGGCGTTGGACCGAGGTCGAGGTGCACCACGTCGACCTCGGGCTCGACTACGGATGGCAGGACTGGCCGCTCGAGTTCGTCCGCATCGAGCTGCAGCGCCTGACGATGCTGTGGGACAGCCGCCGCCCGATGGGCATGACCGGACTTCCGCCCGAAGCCCTGGCGGTCGACGACCACACGCGCGCCGCGTGGCTCCTGGGTCGCGCCACCATCGACGGGCTCGACGCCGCAGGGCTGATGGGATGAGTCGCACTGCGCTACGGCGTCTCAT
Organism: uncultured Actinomycetes bacterium; assembly: GCA_963822385.1. Classification (GTDB taxonomy): domain Bacteria; phylum Actinomycetota; class Acidimicrobiia; order Acidimicrobiales; family Ilumatobacteraceae; genus UBA668. Next base: position 2,460,990 of record CAWGHJ010000003.1, on the reverse strand, counting down.
CGGTGTCGTGCTGGCCGTCGTCGGCGTACTCGCCCTGCCGTCCACCGCATCGGCGCATGCGGTGCTCGAGTCCAGCACGCCCAGTGCCAACAGCGTCGTCGAGTCCAGCCCGCCGCAGATCGTGCTCGACTACGACGAGGACGTCGAGGCAGCGCTCGCCAGCATCCAGGTGTTCGACGCCGATCGCCAACGGATCGAGCTCGGCGCCCCCGGTGCCGGCGACGACAGCTCGATCGTCGTCGCGACGATGCCGTCGCTCGACGACGGGTTGTACGCGGTCATCTGGCGCGTGACGTCGGCCGACGGGCACGTGATCGACGGCGCGTTCAGCTTCCAGGTCGGTTCTGGTTCCACCGGCAGCGGCGACGACCTCATCGCCGACGTCAGCCAGGGCGGTGGCGTCGATCCGGCGCTGAAGTGGACGTACGGCATCGCTCGGTTCCTGGCACTCGCCGGCGCGATCGTGCTCATCGGCGTCGGCCTGTGGTCGGTGCAGGGCCGTCCCGCGCTGGGCACCCTGCCGCGGGTTCGGCGCGGCATGTGGGTGGGCGCGGTGTCCTTGTTCGTGGGCTCGATGGCCGCGTTCGGGCTGTTCGGCGCCCAGGCCAAGGGCGGCACGGTCGCCGACGCGTTCGCTCCATCGGTGTGGTCCGACATCGCCGGCACCGATACAGGCCGGGCGTTGCTGGCCCGCATCGTGCTGGCCGTGGTGCTCGGGGGAATGCTCGCGACCTGGGCGCGCCACGAGCGCACGTGGTGGCAGGGCGTGGCCGGTTCGGCGGCGCTGCTCACCCTCGTGACCTTCTCGAAGTCGGGTCACCCCAACTCGCTCAGCCCGCGCCTGCTGTGGATCGCCGTCGACGTCGCGCACCTCGCCGCCATCGCGGCCTGGGTCGGCGGGTTGATCGCGCTGTTCCTCGCCGGGAAGGCGTGGCTGGCCGAGCCCGAGGCCGTGCGTCCGGTCGAGCGGTACTCGACGACGGCGCTCATCGCCGTGCCGATCATCGTCGCCACCGGTGTGGCGCAGACTCTGAAGTTGGCCGGCGGGCTCGACGACGTCACCGCCACCACGTGGGGTCGCCTCCTGCTCGCCAAGGTGATGCTGGTCATCGTGATGGTCGCCATCGGCGGAGTGTCGCGGTGGCTGCTGCAGCACGACGGCGCCTCGTCCATCCGGCGCACGGTGCTGGTCGAGGCCGTCATCGGCATCCTCGTCGTCGGCCTCGCCGCGGGCATGGTCGCGCAGCCGCCCCGCCCCGCGGTCGCCGCGCTGCCCTTCAACCAGAACGTCACCGCGGGCGGCGTGATCGCCGCCGTCACCATCAGCCCGGGCAGCGTGGGCTCGAACGAGATCCACATCCTCATCACCCCGCCGGGCGGCTCGATCCGGCCCGTCAGCAATGTCACCGCGCGTGTCGCACTGCCGTCCGCCGGCGTGCCGAACTCGCCGGTCACGCTGACCTCCGAGGGTGCGAACCACTACAGCGGGACGATCACGTTCCCGGAGTCCGGCGAATGGACGCTCGAACTGATCGTCGCCGTCACCGAGTCCGACACCGCGCTGCTGAAGGCCACCGTCACGATTCCGTGACGGAGTCGCCGCGCAGCCACCGCATCGCCGCGGCGTGGCCGTCGTCGATCATCGCCACCGTCTTGCCGACGTCGAACGTCATCGCCGACGACGGCACCGCCGGGATCTCGGCCACGACGATGCCGGGAGGTGGCCGGCGCAGCACACTGCGGCCGTGGGCGTCGACGCCCAGGGAACTGGCGCGGAACAGGATCTCGAGCGCGTTGGTGGGTGGAGCGTCGTGGGCGAGCGGGGGCACGGCCAGCACCAGTGCGCTGGCGACGCCGTGCTCGACGGCGATGTCGAGCGGGATGTCCGCCACCACGCCACCGTCGATGAGGGTGCGTCCCTGGAAGTGCACCGGGGGGTAGACGCCGGGGAACGCGCTGCTGGCGATGACGGCGGTGACGGTCTCGCCGTGGGTGAGCGCGACGGCCTCGCCGGTGGACAGGTCGGTGGCCACCAGGATGAGCCGCACCGGGGCGTGCTCGATGAGCCGCCCGCCGAGGTGTCGACGCAGGAACTCGGTGCCGTGGCGGTTGTCGAGGAACGACGGGTGGCGTCCGGCCATCGCCAGGGCCATGCGACCGGGTTGCAGCCGCAGCAGGTCGCGACGGCGGATGCCGCGCCAGATGCCCTCCAGCCGGCGGATCCCCTCGATGCCCTGGTGCCAGGCGAACAGCGAGGCGTTCACCGAACCGGCCGACACGCCGATGAGCACGTCGGGCCGGATGCCCACCTCGGTGAGTGCGTGCAACACGCCCACCTGGTAGCTCCCGAGCGCGCCGCCACCGGGCAGCACGAAGGCGAGCGGCCGCGGCAGCGCGGCGAGTTCCTCGGGGGTCACCCGCACATGATGGCACCGCCCGCGGCGGCCGCCCGGCGTCACAGGTAGTAGTCGAGGACGTGCTCGCCGATCACGGTGCTGTTCAGCACGCTGTAGATGACGGCCTCGGCCTCACGCGCCATGTCACCGAGGTCGCCGCCCGGAAGTCCTTCCACCCAGTCGATGAAGTCGCGGATGAAGTAGACGGAGGGCAGCTCCTCCTCGTCGGCGCGCAACTCGGGCGGGTCGGGTGTGGCATAGGTGGTCTTGCCCTCGGCCACCCACTTCTGCTGCAACATGTCGGCCAGGTTGACGGCGGCCATGGTGATGACCAGGTCCGAGCCGCGCAGCTGCTCCCTGAACACTGCATCCGGGTCGGGCTCGCCGCGATGGGCGACGTACATGACGCCCAGCGTCAGGGCGGCGCCCACGGCGACGCCGGGCACGAGCGACACGGCGAGCGAGCCGAGGTCGGTGACGATGTTCCAGGCGGCTTTGCGCATCTCGACGATGCGCACACGTGCGTTCACGATGAGTCCTCCGATCAGAGCCAGGTAGCTGACGTACTCGTTGACGGGCCTGGCCGATCCCGTCGAGAAGTGGCGTCGCGCGTTGGCGACCAGCCGATCGCGCTGCGCGATGAACGCGGCGAGCGCGTCGGGTGTCTCCAGCGCGCGCTCGATGAGCCTGACTCGTTCCCCGACATCGAGGTTCCAGTCGTCGTTCGACGCCGCGAACTGCGCCGTCCACGGCACGACCAGCTCGGCGGCGAACGTGCCGGTGCCGTGCTCGGGATCGTCGAGGTACCACCGGAGCGCAGGGATGACGATCCGCCCCGCGGTGCGCGCGTCGACGAGTTCGGGGTCGGTGCCGCGCATCAGTGCGGCCTCCAGGAGCGAGGGGTCGGCCAGGTCGTGGGCCACCTGCACGAGATGCGGTGCGGACCGCAGCAGGAAGTGCGGCAGCGCCAGCGGCTCGGCCAGCACCTGCTGCAGCACGGTGTCGTTGGTGTTCGGCCCGGGCAACTCGTCGAGGTCGTCGCGCGGTCGGGTGACCAGGTGTGCAGCCACATCGCCGAGCAGGTCGGGCGGCAGGCCGAGGTCGCGAAGGAACAGTGCCGCGGCGTAGCGCGGCATCTGGTCGAGCGCGGCGAGCGCAGGCGACGGTCCACGACCGCCGGTGACGGTGTGGTGTGCGATGCGGGCGAATGCGTCGATGGTCGCGTCGAGTTGGTCGATGCTCACGTGCAGCCGGGTGTCGATGCCGGCCAGGCGGTGGGCGCGAGGGTCGGCGAGCGCAGCGACCCACGGCGCCCAGTCGCCGAACTCGGCGACGAACGTCGCGGACAGGCGCGGGTCGCGACCGATGCGATCCAACTCGGCCGTCAACCACGCCAGCCATTCCGGGTCGTCGACCAGTTCGGACGGTGGGATCTCGCGCAGGCGACGCGCGAGCGCGAGGGCCTCGTCGACCGTGACTCGGTTCGGGTCGTCGGGGAGCGGGTCCATCATCACCGCCCAACCGCGCTCGACCGCCATGAACCGGGCGAGCGAGTTCTGGATCGCCGGAAGGTCCTCGCGGTCGGGGATGGGCTCGCGGAGCGGGTCGTTGCGCAGAATTCTCCGGACCACCGGGAGGAGTCCCTCGTCGAGGTGCTGCTGGACCCTGCGCAGCGTCCTCGCGGCGTCATCGGCGTCGGGGTCGTCGCAGCGCAGGCGCCGTAGTTGGTCGACGGCCAGTCGGACCCGGCGCTCGAGCATCTCCAGGCCGACGGGGTCGTAGGCGAGGAACGTCACCGCGCCGCTCCGGTGGGAGCTGCGCCCGCACGGTCGAGATCGTCGGCGCGTCGTTCCAGGCGACGAGCGGCTGCGTGCAGTTCGCGCCCGGCGTGCAGCAAGGCGCCGCGGTCGGAGCGGAGCGTGTCGTCCCAGTGCTGCTGCGACGGGCCCACCCACACGTGGGTGCCGGCGTGGCGGTACAGGTCGAGCGCGTCGAGCTGCTGCACCGCGCGCGACAGCGAGCGCAGCAGCAACGCCCGGCGGCGGAGGAGCTCGGCCGTGTGGGAGGGGGTCGTGGTGTGCGGCATGACACCCACACTGGGTACGGCGAACCGACCCCATCGGCAAGATCCGCCACCCCACCCCCGCCACCCCGCCAGTCCGCCGTGCAGTCGAATGGGCGCGGAACGTCCCAGATCTGGGAGATTCCCCGCCCGTGGGCGCGGTGTGACCCGAATTCGGGAGGTTTCGCGCCCGACCCCTGGGGGCCGCGCGGGTCAGGGGAGGGGGCGGGTGACCAGGTGGTGGGGGAGCTCGGTGGTGGCGTCGACGAAGCCGTCGCCCTCCACCGTGAAGCCGTGGCGCAGATAGAACGCCAGTGCCGCGTCGCGCGCCCTCGCCCACACCAGCGCGAAGCCGCGCTCGGCGGCCACCTCGCACCCGCGGTCCAGCAGCACTCCACCCGCACCGGTGCCCTGCAGGTGTCGGGCTGTCGCCATGCCGCGCAGCTGCACACCGGGTCGGCCGTCCAGGTCGCGGGGCACCCACGTGGACGTCGACACGAGTTCACCGTCGACGCGGATGCCGAGGTGCCACGAGCCCGGCCAGTCGTCCTCGACGAAGGCGACCTCCTTCGTCGGCGTGTCGTGTCGCAGCACCGCCAACCGCAACGGGTGGGTCTCGGCGGTGGAGATCTCGACGACCTCGAACTCGCTCACGGGCGCATCACGGCACCCTCGGCGGCCGCGCTGGCGTACATCGCGTCGACGATGCGGTGCGCGGCGACGGCCGTGTGCAGGTCGGGCGACGCGGCGCGACCCTCCCGCGCGGCGCGCACGAACTCGCCGTCGGGGTTGTCGGTGCCCTCGCGCATGGGCGCCACGGCGGCGCTCAGCGCATCGCCCTCCAGCGAGCCGGTGGTGCCGTCGCTGTCGGTCCACGACACCGGCCCGAACCAGTCGTCGCCCTCGATGACGATGTGACGTCGCTCGCAGAAGATCTCGACCCTCCGCAGGCTGGGCCGGGCGAGGTTGTCGTGCCACACGCTGTTCAGCACGCCCGTCGCGCCGTTGACGAAACGCAGCGATGCGGTGGCGACGTCCTCGATGCCGTCGAGCCCGTGGAAGTTCGAGGTGAGCGCGCTCAGGTGCTCGATGTCGCCGACGAGGTAACGCAGCATGTCGACGTCGTGGATGCTGTGCTCGAGCAGCGTGCCCGCGCCCACCAGCGCCTTGTCGCCGCGCCACGTGCTCGCGTAGTGGCCCTGCACGGGGATGAACTGGTCGTCGCGGAAGACGACGGTCATCACCCTCCCCGCGGCGTCGTCGTCGACGAGGTGCTTCGCCCACAGGTAGGCGGGCGAGTACCTCAGGACGAGCCCCACCTGGTGGGTGACGCCAGCGGCGTCGGCTTGTTCGGCCATGCGCTGGGCTTCTGCGGTGGTGAACGCGAGCGGCTTCTCGCAGAACACGTGCAGCCCTCGCTCCGTGGCGGCGCGCAGCAGTTCGGGGTGCGAGTTCGTCCAGGTGCAGATGTAGACCGCATCGCAACCATCGAGCACCTCGTCGACCGAGGCGCACACGGTGTGGCCGCTGGCTGCGGCGAACGCGGTGGCTCGTTCGGTGTCGGGGTCGAACACGCCGGCCCGAACGACGTCGGCCCCGCTGTGCTTCAAGCTCTTCGAGTGGTAGGTGGCGATGAGACCCGCCCCCAGGAATCCGATGCGCAGCGGTGTGGTCACGGTCGTTCAGCTTGTCAGACGTCGTCGTCGCCGAGCACGACGGTGCGATCGGCGATCAGCGCCGCCTCGTCGTGATCGTGGGTGACCAGCACGGCGGTGGTACCCGTGGCGCGCAGGACCGCAGCCAACTCTGCAGCCAGCCGGTCGTGCAGGTCGCGGTCCAGGCCCGTGAGCGGTTCGTCCATCAGCAGCACCGCCGGCCGCGGTGCCAGCGCCCGGGCGAGGGCGACGCGCTTGGCCTCGCCGCCGCTGAGGGTGTCCACACGCCGGCCGCCGAACCCGTCGAGGCCGACGAGCGCCAGCAGTTCGGCGGTGCCGGCCGCGACCTCCGCCTTCGTCGCGCCGGCCATGCGTGGTCCGAAGCCGACGTTCGCCGCCACGTCGAGGTGGGGGAACAGCTGCTCGTCCTGGAACATCAGGCCGATTCGGCGACGATGGGGTGCGACGTGGGTGACGTCGACGCCGTCGAGCCACACGCTGCCGCCGTCGGGGGGCAGCAGCCCGGCGACGACGCGCAGCAGGGTGCTCTTGCCCACACCGGACGGTCCGCGCACGGCGAGCACCTCGCCCGTCGCGACCGTGAGCGACAGGCGTTCGAGCACGACGTGCTCGCCGAAGCGCACGGTGAGATCACGTACCTCGAGCATCGAGCACCTCCCCCCGATCGGCGACCACGATCACCGCGGCGGTGACGAGGAAGAGGATGGCCGCCAACGCGAAGGCCTGCGCGCGGGGTACGTCGCCGGTCCGACCGAGCAGATGATCGATGGCGATCGGCATGGTGTCGCGACCCGAGCGGGTGAGGAACGTCGTGGCACCGAACTCGCCCAGCGAGATGGCGGCTGCGAACCCGGCGCCGGCCGCGAGCGGGCGCCAGATGCGGCGTACCTCCACCTCGTACCAGGCGCGCAAGGGTGAGGCGCCCAGCGTGGTGGCCGCAGCGCGTTGGTCGACGGGGATGGCGCGCAGGACCGGCACGACGCTGCGCACCACGAAGGGGATGGCCACGAGCGCGTGGCCGAGGGGGACCAGCCACCACTCGGCGCGCCAGTCGAACGGGTCGGAGTCGAACGTGATCAACATGCCCAGGCCGATGGTGACCGCCGACGTGCCGAGCGGCAGCATCAGGCCGACGTCGAGCAGTCGACCGTGCCGTCGTGCCGCGGCGATCGCCAACGCAGCCAGACCGCCCACCACGGTGCTGATGGCCATGGCCACCACGGCGTAGCGGAGCGACACGAGCAACGAGGCGAGGGGGTCGACGCCGAGGCTGATGCCCGGACGGATCTCGTCGGTGCCGAGAGTGCGCCAGGCGGTGAGCGACCAGTGGGCACCGGGACGGAACGAGCGGACGATCATCACGGCGATGGGCAACAGCATCGCCACGACGGTGACCGCGACGACAGCCGGGACCCACCGACGCTCGCGCCGCGAACGTGCCCGTCGTCGCGTCCGCCCACCGGTGAACGCGGTGGCGGCGCGGCGTTGCCACCGGGCGCTCCACCACACGACGACGGCCAGGATCAGCAGTTGCAGCACCGACAGCACCGCCGCGCCGTCGATGTCGCCCAGCGTCGTGGCTCGACGGGCGATCTCGACCTCGAGCGTGGTGTTGGCCGGACCACCGAGGAGCTTGACGACACCGAACGACGTGAACGTGAAGAGGAACACGACGCTCGCCGCCGCCCACAGCGCGGGTCGCAGCAGGGGCAGCACGACGTGCCGCAGCACCTGCGCAGGCGATGCACCGAGCGTGCGTGCCGCGGCGGTCAGGTCGGTCGGGATGACGGCCCACATGGCGCCGAGCAGCCGCACCATCACCGCGACGTTGAAGAAGACATGCGCCACCACCACGGCGGCAGCGGTGTCGTGCAGCGAGTCGGGCAGCAAGGCCAGGAACGCGGCACCGACCACCACGGTCGGCAACATGAACGGCACCGTGACGACGGCGAGCGCGGCGCGACGGCCCGGGAACCGGTAGCGCGCCAACACGTACACGGGCGCGAAGCCGATGACCAACGTGGCTGCGGTGCTGACCGCCGCCTGCCACAGCGTGAACCACAGCACGTGGGCGAGGCCTGGCGTGTCCAACGCGTCGCGTACCGAGGACGGTTGCAGGACGCGCCCGAGCAGCGTCGCGAGGGGCCAGGCGTAGAACATCAGCAACCCCACCAGCGGGACGGCCGCGAGGGCCGGCACCGTCCAGCGCGGCAGCCGTGTCAGCGCTGCACGATCGCGGCCCACTGCTCCTGCCACTGCTGACGGTTCGCGGCGATGCGTTCGGGCTCCATCGTGAACGGGTCGGCGACGACGGTCGAGAACTTCGTGAAGACCTCGGGCAGCGCCACCTTCGGATCCACCGGGTGGACGAACAGGGTCAGTGGCAGCTCCTTCTGGAACGGCTCGCTGACCAGGAACTGCACGAGCTGTCGCGCCGCGTCCGCGTGCTCGGTGCCGCGAAGGACGCCGGCGTACTCGAGCTGACGGAAGCAGGTGCCTGCGGCGACCCCGGTGGGTGCGGTGTCGATGGGCGGGTCCGCGAAGACGACCTCGGCCGGCGGGCTGCTCGCGTAGCTGACGACGAGCGGCTTGGTGCCGTCCGAGCCACCTGCACCGGAGAACTGCTCGTAGTACGCGCTCTCCCACGAATCGACGACGGTCACACCGTTCGCGGTGAGGTCGGTCCAGTACTGCTGCCAGCCGTCGTCGCCGTACTCGGCCACGGTCGCCAGGAGGAACGCCAGGCCGGGCGATGACGTGGCGGGATCCTCCACGACGAGCAGGTTCTCGTACTCGGGCTCGGTCAGATCGTCGAGCGTCGTCGGCGGTTCGATGCCCTGGTCCGTGAACCACTGGATGTCGTAGTTGATGCACACGTCGCCGAAGTCCACCTGGGTCGGGTCGCCGTCGAAGATCTTCCCGTCCTGGGCTGCGGACAGCAGCGTGTTGTCGACACCCCACATGACGTCGCCCTCGGGGTTGCCGGCGGTGAGGACGGCCTTCGAGACCATCGTGCCCGTGTCGCCCGCAGTCACGATGTTCACGGTGATGCCGGTGTCCGCGGTGAAGGCCGCGAGCGCGTCGTTCAGCGCGGTGCCCTCCTTCGGGAACGAGTCGTAGGCGACCAGGGTCACGGTCACCGGACCGTCGTTGCTCTGGGCGTCGTCGCTACCGCACGCCACCAGGCCGACCAGCGCCGCGACGGCGATTGCTGCTGCAATGTGTCGCTTCATCCGGGCACCACCAATGTCGCGACGCCCCTGCTGACTCCGATCCTCACCACGTCCTCCTCTGCGATGTTGCTCACGCCGCGCGCTTCGGTGCCGTCGAGGCGGTCGCCGGACAGCTCCCACTTCCCGCCCCGCACCGTCACGCTGTCGACCGGGCCGTGCAGCGCGAGCACAGAGAACGTGCGGCCGGCTCCGACCTGCACGATGCGCGACCTCGGCGCGTGCACCACGGCGGCACGTGTGGTGCCGATGTGTGCGGTCACCTCCAACAGCTCCGCCAACGACGGGTGCCCGAGCGCGAGCAGGGTGCCCAGCAGATGATCGAGGCGGTCTCCGAGACCGCCCAACACGCTGAGCTCGCTCACCTCGGGCACCTCCAACGCGCAGGCGATGGCCAACTCGGTGTCGGTCTGGTCCTTGTCGGGCGAGACCTCGCGGATCTCGACCCCGTGTGCGTAGGCCCACATGCGGCCGCCGGCGCTGATGCTGTCGAGGTCGCCGACCAGCAGCGTGGGTGCGAGCCCCGCCTCGACGGCGTGGTCCAACCCGCTGTCCGCGGCGATGACCACCGCATCGTCGGGCAGGGACGCGACCGCATCCGGGTCCAGTGCGCCCCCTCCGATGACCACCGCGACGTGCGGCATTCGCAACTCCCTCCGCTGGCATTACCCAGATCAGGTTCTCGGGTCGGTGGCCGGACCACCCTCTCAGCCCGTCGTACGAGCTCCCCGTGTCGATTCGAGACCGAGCCTAGCGGCGCGACTGCATCGTCACCATCGCCAGCCCGAGGATGACCAGGGCCATGCCGACGATCTGGATGCCGACCACGGTGCTGCCCAGGAACAGCACCGACCACAGCACCGCCAGCGCCGGCTGCGACACCTGCGAGATGCTGATCACGCCGATGGGCACGTGACTCTGGGCGAACACCATCAACCCGTGCGCCATCGTGCCGGTGAGCACGGCCAGGATGACGATGAACACCACGGACCGCCACGTGATCTGGGTGAGCGACCCGGGGAACACGAACAGGCCGAGCGGCAGGATGACGACGGTCGCGATCGGCGTGATGGCCGCCATGATCGCGGCCACGGAACGACCCTTGCGCAGGCTGCGGCTGGTGAGCAGGTAGGTGGCCCACAGGCAGGTCGCCGCCGCCACCCACGACACGCCGACCCAGCTGAACTCGCCGGTCGGCGGCGCGTTGAACAACACGAGCGCGAGACCGACCAACGAGATGAGGCCGTAGACGAGTGCGCCGAGGCGGAGGCGCTCCTTGAACACGACAGCGCCGAGCGGAACGACGATGAGCGGGGTGAGCGCGCCCGTGAACTCGGCCGACGCGACCGTGGTCTTGGTGACGCCGGTGAAGAAGAACGTGATGTTCAACCCGAATGCCAGGCCGGGCAGCAGCGCGGCGCGGATGTCGTCCCAGTTCAACCAGCGTCGCTCACGGACACGCAGGATCGCGATCCAGATGCCGCTGCACAACAGCATCCGCCAGAACGCGACGGCGACGCCCGGTGTGTGGGCGAGCTTGACGAGTGTGCTGCCCGCGCTGAACGACAGGATGGCCACGCCGAGGGCGAGAAAGCCGAGCGTGCGGCCCTGGGCGTTGCGCAGACGGGCGGGCGCCGCGAAGGCGACCCGATTCACTCCGTGTGCTTCCGGCGGATGTCGGGCTCGATGTAGATGGTGTCGCCCAGCGGCACCGCGGCGCGCAGCGCGGCCTCGGTGGCGTCGATCGCTCCGGCCAACTCCTCGACCGTGAGCGAGTGGTCGTAGTCGACCTTCGCCGCGATGAGCAGGTCGTCGGGTCCGAGGTGCATGGTGCGCAGGTGGATGAGGCTGTTCACGCTCGGCGTGGCGGCGATGGCCGTCTGGATGGCTTCGAGGTGTTCATCGCTCGCTGCCTCGCCGATGAGCAGGCCCTTCATCTCGACCGCGAGGACGATGGCGATGACGATGAGCAGCAGGCCGATGGCGATCGAGCCGACGGCGTCCCAGCGGGCATTGCCGGTGAGCTCGGCCATCGTGAGGCCGAACAGGGCCATGAACAGACCGAGCTCGGCACCGATGTCCTCCAGCAGTACGACCGGGAGCTCGGGCGACTTCGAGGTGCGGATGTACCGCCACCAACTGCGGCCGTTGCGGACATGGTTGGCTTCCTTCACCGCGGTCCGCAACGAGAACGACTCGAGCAGGATCGACACGCCGAGGATGGCGTAGGCCACGCCCGCGCTCTCGATCTCGTGTGGGTCGAACAGCTTGTTGATGCCCTCGTAGAGCGCGAACAGACCGCCCATGCTGAACAGCACGAGGGCGACGACGAACGCCCAGAAGTAGCGCTCGGGGCCGTACCCGAACGGGTGGGCGCGGTCGGCGGCACGCTTGCCCCGCTTGCCGCCGAGCATGAGCAGGCCCTGGTTGCCGGTGTCCGCGACGCTGTGGCCGGCCTCGGCGAGCAGACTCGCCGAACCGGTGATGAGAAAGCCGACGAACTTGGCGATGGCGATGCCGAGGTTCGCGAAGAACGCGGCGATGATGGCTTTGCGGCTTCCGTCCTGCACCCGGCCAGACTACGGCCCTTCGACCCGGCTCCTACGACCGTTCCCGCACGGTCGTCGACCCTGGCCGCACGGTCTTCGACCCAATCAGCGGGGTCGGCGTGGGTGAGAATGGCGCTCATGAGCGAACTCGGGCACACAGCGAACAACGAACTGGCCGGCCGCGTGGTGGTGGTCACGGGTGGCGGCCGCGGCATCGGTCGGGGCATCAGCGAGTTGCTGGCCGCGCACGGTGCGACGGTGGCCGTGAACTATCGCAACGACGCCGACGCCGCCGCGGACACCGTGGCCGCCATTCAGGCTGCGGGTGGCGAGGCCAAGGCGTATCAGGCGTCGGTCGATTCCGTCGACGAGTGTGCGACGTTGGTCGACGCCGTCGTCGCCGACTTCGGTGGCATCGACGTGCTGGTCTGCAACGCAGGCATCGCGTCGCGTGGCCGGTCGGTGGCCGACACCGATCCTGCGGAGATGGAGCGCGTCGTCGCCACGCACGCGTTCGGGCCGCATCACCTCAGCCGACTGGCCATCCCGTCGCTGCGAGCGCGCGCCGCCCAGCACGGCCGGGCCGACATCGTGATGATCTCGTCGGTGGCCACCAGCCACATCTCGGCCAACGGCGCGCCCTACAACATGGGCAAGGCGGCGATGGAAGCCCTGGCGATGACCCTGGCGAAGGAGGAGCGCCCGCACCACGTGCACGTCAACATCGTCGCCCCGGGCCTGGTCGAGACCGACATGGGTGTGCGCCTCAGCAGGGCCATGACCGGCAACCGCGAACTGCAGGACCTCCGCTCGTTGGACGCCGCATCGCCATTCGGGCGCGTGTGCCAGCCGAGCGACATCGCCAAGGTGGTGCTGTGGTTGGTCGGCGACGGCGCCGGCTACGTCACCGGCCAGCGCATCGAGGTCGATGGCGGCGGCCGCTGACTGCGGTGTTCACCAGGAACTTAAGTTCGCGGTGTTCTCCAGGAACTTAAGTTCCTGGAGACCCGCGCGAACTCGAGTTCGCGCGGGGAGGGTCACTTGGGGGTGGTCTTGCCGTCGCGGGGGAGCTCGATGAACGTGCGACCGGGCATCAGTTCGATCTCCTCGCCGTCGTCACCGGTGAGGGTGAACACGTCGGTGCGATCGGCGCGAGCCCACGTGCCGTGGACGACGTTGCCGCCGGTGAACACCCATGCCTCGCCCTTGCCGACGCTCACTGCATCGGGGCTGCCGGAGATGCCCGGGTTGTAGACCATCTCGAGCACCACGACGTTCGTGGTGGTCAGCAGGGTGCCGTCGCGGTCCTTGTCGGCGCGGCCGTTCTGGGTGCGCTCGTACAGGCCCGTGGCCGGGTTCCAGGTCCACTCGACCTTGTACGACTCCATCGTCAGGTCGACGCCGGCCGACGGGGATCCGGGCGTCGCGGCGTCGGCCGAGCGGTAGGCGAACTGCGGCTCGGGGATGCCGGCGTTCTCGAACGTCATCGCGAACACCTTCTCGACGTTGAACATCAGCGTGAACTCGACCGGCGAGTCGTCGCCCGACCGGTAGCAGCTGCCCTTGCACTTGAACTGGCTGAGGTCGACGAGGTCGCTGTTCTGGACCTCGGCGGTGACGGTCTTGTTGCCACCGGCCCAGGCGAACACGGGCTTGTTCAGCGAGCCGAAGAGGTTGACGTCCTGGCGGCGACCCGAGCGGATGGGGCCCACCTCGGGCGCGGTCTGGCTGTGGTAGACGAACGCGAAACGCGACACGTTCGCGTTGATGATCTCTTCGTAGATGATGTCGGCGGCGTTGCTGCCGCGCTGCGGGTGCTTGTCGTAGTTGCCGACCTTGACGACCACGGCGGGGTGCTGCGTCTTGGCGGGGTCGTCGACCGGCACGCCGGTGAGCGGCCAGGTGGGGGCCGGCGTCTCGGTGGTGGTGGTGGCTTCCTCGGTGGTGGTCGGTTCCTCGGTCGTCTCGGGGACCGTGGTCTCGGCCGAGCTGGAGGGGGCGCTCGTCGTGTCGCCACCCTTGCTGTCGCCGCCACCGCAGGCAGCCACGAGCACACCGGCGGCGAGGAGGAGGGCGGGCAGCGCGCGACGTGCAGTGACGGGGCGCGCCGAACGGGGGGAGTCCGGGAATCGCATGGCCCTGATTGTGGCAGCACACACTTACGAAGTGGGGTCACCGCCCGTGACCTGGGACGACGGCGGGCTGTCGGCGGTCTGACAGACTGCCGGACGATGCGTGACCCCCGCTACGACGTCCTCTTCGAGCCGGTTCGGATCGGCCCGTTGGTGGCCCGCAACCGCTTCTTCCAGGTGCCCCATTGCAACGGCATGGGCCACCGACACCCGTCGTCGCTCGCCGCCATGCGCGGCGCCAAGGCCGAGGGCGGGTGGGCCGTGGTGTGCACCGAGGAGGTCGAGATCCACCACACCAGCGGCCTCGACGGTGCCGTCGAGGGGCGACTGTGGGACGACGACGACGTGCCCGCGCACCGGCGCATCGTCGACGAGATCCATCGCCACGGATCGCTCGCCGGCATCGAGTTGGTGCACAGCGGGCTGAACGCCACCGCCACCTACCCGCGGGTCGCGGCCATCGGCCCGTCCGCCCGTCCGCTCACCTCGGGCGTGCCCGCGCAGGGGCGGGCCATGACGCTCGACGACATCGCCGATCTCCGCGAGTGGCATCGGGCGGCGGTGCGTCGCTCGCTCGACGCCGGCTACGACCTCGTGTACGTCTACGCGGCCCACGGGTTGACCATCTTCCAACAGTTCCTCAGCCGTCGGTACAACGACCGCACCGACCAGTACGGCGGGTCGTTGGCGAACCGTGCCCGACTTCTGAGGGAAGTGGTGGAGGACACCCTCGAACTGTGTGCGGGTCGCGCTGCCGTCGCGGTGCGGCTGTGCGTCGACGAGCTGCTCGGCGACGACGGCATCCAGCGCGGCGAGATCGAGGAACTGTTCGCCCTGATCGGTGAGCTGCCCGACCTGTGGGACCTGATGGTGGGCGAGTGGGACTTCGACTCGAGCACCTCGCGGTTCGAGCAGGAGGGGTACATCGAGCCGTGGGTGGACGGGTTGAAGGCGCTGACCACCAAGCCGGTGGTGATCATCGGCCGGTTCACCTCGCCCGACACGATGGTCCGGCTGGTGCGCAGCGGCATCACCGACTTCATCGGTGCCGCACGCCCGTCGATCGCCGACCCGTTCCTGCCGGTCAAGATCGAGCAGGGGCGGCCGGAGGACATCCGCGAGTGCATCGGCTGCAACATCTGCGTCGCCGCCGACTGGATGGTCGTCCCCATCCGCTGCACGCAGAACACGGCGATGGGTGAGGAGTGGCGGCGCGGCTGGCACCCCGAACGAATCCGCCCCAAGGAGAGCGACGCCAAGGTGCTCGTGGTCGGCGGTGGCCCGGCCGGTCTGGAGGCCGCGCTGTGGCTCGGCCGGCGCGGCTACGAGGTGGTGCTCACCGAGGCGTCTCGACAGCTGGGCGGGCGAGTGGCGCTCGAGGCGCGCCTGCCAGGCCTGGCCGAATGGGGTCGTGTCGCCGATCACCGCGTCGGGCAGCTCGCCGGTCTCGACCACGTGCTCGTCACGTTGGAGAGTCCGATGACGGCCGACGAGATCGTCAGCTACGACTTCACCCACGTCGCCGTGGCCACCGGTGCCCGCTGGCGCGACGACGGAGTGGGCATCTGGCACCACCGGCCGGTGTTCAGCGATGCCTTCCCGGTGGACGACCTGCTCGCTGGGCGCCGCCCCGGCGGCAAGCGGGTCACGGTGTTCGACGACGACCACTACTACCTGGGCGGCGTGCTGGCGGAGCTGCTGGCCCGGGCCGGGCACGACGTGACGCTCGTGACGCCCGAGTCGAAGGTGTCGAACTGGACCGTGAACACCATGGAGCAGGCGCGTATCCACCGCCGGCTGGTGGAGGTCGGTGTGGTCCTGCAGCTGAACACCGCGGTCGTCGCCCACGCCGACGGAGCGGCCCTGCTGGCCGACGCCTACACCGGCCGCGAGCACTCCATCGCCAGTGATGCGCTGGTGAGCGTCACCTGTCGCGTACCGAACGACCGGCTCGTGGGCGAACTGCGTGGGCTCGGGTTCGCGAACGTCCAGGCCATCGGCGACGCCTGGAACCCCGGCATCATCGCCGACGCCACGTTCGACGGACGACGGTACGCGGAGGACTTCGACGCACCCCCGGCCGACCGCGGTGCAACCCCGTTCAGGCGTGAGGTTGTCAGGCTTGCCTGACATAGCCTGGGCGACGTGAGTCCCCTCGCTCCCGACACCACGCACCAGATCATCACGATCACGCCCGAGGCGCTGACCGAACTGGTGGCCCTCCGCGACACCGAACCCGACGCCGATCGTCTTGGCCTGCGCCTCGAGATCATCAGCAAGCCGGGCGAGGAGTTCAAGTACGACCTCTCCTTCGACGAGGTCGTCAAGGCGCCGATCGACGACGACGTGCGCACGCACACCGCCGGCGACGTGACACTGAAGGTCATCATCGCGGCCAACAGCGTCGACCTGCTGGAAGGCGCCACGCTCGACCACACGGCCGGCGCCGGCCTGGTGATCCGCAACCCGAACAAGCCGCTCTCCCCGAAGATCGAGGGCCTCATCAGTGACGACGAGTTGAGCGCCGAGATCGACGCCCTCATCGGTACCGAGGTCAACCCGGCGCTGGCCGCGCACGGCGGTTTCGTCACCTACGTCGGCCACGACAACGAGGGCACGGCCTACCTCACCATGGGCGGCGGCTGCCACGGCTGCTCGATGTCGCGCATGACGATGATGGAGGGTGTGCAGACGATGATCGTCGAGCAGATCCCCGTCGTCGAGCGAGTCCGCGACCTCACCGACCACTCCAGCGGCGAGAACCCCTACTACCACTGACCCGGCGCCGGCCCCGGCGGGGCTGCGGGCTCGTCCCCGACGGTGCTCCGGGCTCGTCCGACGTCGCACGCCTCGTGCTCGGCTGGCGCCTCGCACCGCTTCGCTCTCGGCTACCGCTCCTTTCGGACGACCCTGCGCACCGCCTCGTCGCCGCTCGCGCCCCGCCTCCTCTCCCTGAGTTGGGGGCGGGTTGGGCGCGAGATGTCCCGGAATCGGGTCACTAGGCGCCCACGGGCGAGGGATGTCCCAGATCTGGGACTTTTCGCGCCCGTGGGCGCGGAACGGGTCACCACGTTCCCGCTTCCAGAGCATCGGTTCGCGCGCTGGCCACGCGACCGCCCGGAGGTGTGCGGTTCAGCCGAGGGAGGTGGTGGTCGACTCGATGCCGACGCCCGGCGTGATGGTGCGCTCCACCTGCGTGGTGCTCGTCGCGTCCACGTTGCCGTTGACGGAGATGACCGTGGTGGTGTCGGGCGGGATCGCGATGGTGCTCGTCGCGAACTGCGGTGGGGAGGTCGTCGTGGTGCCGACCGGCTGGCCGGGAACGGTGGTGGGGACGGGCTCGCCGACGTTGGTGACCGTGGGCTCGACCTGTTCGCACGACTCGAAGATCTGCCGACCGAACTCGTCCGTGCCCAGTTCACCGGTGCAGTGCCAGGTCCAGCCGCCAGGGGCGCACGGGTCGAACGGCGGCCAACGATGGTGGTCGAGACGAGTGGCATGAACGTGACCGTGCTGACGGTGACGGCATCCGTCGAGGGCAGGACCGTCGGCTCGACGATCGCGATCGTCGACACGGTGGGTTGGACGGGAATGGTGGTGGTGGCGAAGGGGGAACACGCGACCGTGGTGGACGGGGCGCCATTGGCGTCGGCGTCGCCGGGGGACAGCGTGGTGCGCGGGTCGTCGTGGCGCATCGCGTAGGCGCCGACGCCACCGGCGCCCACCAGGGTGATCGCACCGACCAACCCGGCGGTGCGGCGCTGCTGACGACGGCGGGCGCGGTGGCGCACGTCGCTCAACCCTGACGGCTGCGGCATGGGCGGCACATGTCGCGAGCCGAACGCCTGGTTCAGCGTGCGGTCGAGGGGGTCGCCAGGGCCGCCGGCGGAGAAGGGATCGCGGTCGTTCATCAGGACACCTCGGTGCGCAGTCGGGCCAGGGCCCGGTGGAGAGTGGACTTCACGGTGCCGACCGGCACGCCGAGGGTCTCGGCGATCTCGGTGTCGGACAGCTGCAACTCGTAGCGGAGCACGACGGCGTTGCGTTGCTTGGTGGGCAGGCGCCGCACGGCGTCGATGACATGGTTGAACCCCAGCTCGCCGTTCTCGGGTGTGATCGGCGGTTGCTGCCGCATGATCCTCCGGCGGCGGAGCACCTTGCGGCCGCCGTTCAACACGCACACGCGCAGGTAGGCGACCGGGTTGTCGACCACGCGGTAGCGCACGTACAGCGCGGCGAACGCTTCCTGCACGACCTCCTCCGCCTGGTCGGGTGCGTCGACCAGCGCGGTGGCCAACCGCACCATCGGGCGGAACTCGCGCTGGTACAACGCCTCGAACGGTTCGTGGACCGTCACGGTCGCGGCCAGGATCGGGTCACGCATCAGGGGCACCGTTGCTTCGCTCATTCACCGTGTACCGAGTCGTGAGCCACACGATCGGTTCCATCGGTCGGTCAGAGCAGGCGGTCGGTCAGAGCAGGTCGGCGATCGCGTCGACGAGCAGCGGCAGGTCCGGTCCCAGTGTGGCGACGTGTCCGCTGGCGGGAAGGACCAGCGAGGTGACGGGGCCGCCCAGGTGGTCGGCGAAGGCGGCGAGGGCGACCGGGTCGGCGCTGTCGTCGAGTGCGCCGCGCACCAGCAGCACCGGCACCGTGACGTTGGCCGGGTCGAGTGCGAGCACCCCCTCCACCATCTCGATCAGTGCCGTCACGGGAAGGCGCGTGGAGCCCTCCTCGCCCTCGGCGAGCTCGGGCCCGTCGATCCAGTCGTGGCCGCGCGACTGCCGCCACTGCAGGCCCTCGAGCGCGTCGGGGTCGGCCATCGGTGGATTGATCGCCACCACGAGTCGCACGCCGGACATCGACGTCGCGGAGCCCGACGCGGCGGCGAGCGCCAGCGACGCACCCATCGACTGCCCGATCAGCACCTCGACGGGCGGGATCGCGGCGAGCCAGTCGCTCCATCCGACGCCGACGAGGGACTCGGCCGACGAGCCGTGGCCGGGCAGGGTGATCACCCGGACGTCGTGGCCGGCGGTCGCCAGCAGGTCGGCCAACGGTCGCACGGTCGCTCCCGTGCCACCGAGGCCATGGATCACCGCGATGGAAGCCATGCAGGACCGTCCGTCAGTCGGCGAGGGCGCGCTGGAGGTCGGCGAGCAGGTCGCTGGGGTCCTCCAGGCCGACCGAGATGCGCAACAGGCCGGGGGTGACGCCCTGCGCCGCTGCTTCCTCGGGTGTGAGGCTGGCGTGCGTGGTGGTGGCCGGGTGACAGACCAGTGTCTCGGGCCCGCCGAGCGAGGTGGCGACGTGCAGCAGCTGGACACGGGTGAGCAATTGCTCGACGGCGGGGATGCCGCCCGCGAGCTCGACCGCGAACACCGTGCCGAAGTGGCGCATCTGGCGCTTGGCCAGATCGTGCTGCGGGTGGGTGTGCAGACCGGGGTAGTGCACGGCCGACACGCCGGGGTGACGCTGCAGCGACTCGGAGAGGAACTGCGCGCTGGCCGCCTGGTGATTCGTGCGCACGGCCATGGTGCGGATGCCCCGCAGCGCGTTCAGCGCGTCGAACGGCGACGGCGTGGCGCCGTGGAGCACGCTGTACGCCCACACGGCGTCGATGAGGTCGCGTTCGCCGCTGATGACACCGAGCGTCGCGTCGTTGTGGCCGGCGATGCCCTTCGTGGCCGAGTGCAGCGACAGGTGCACGCCGTGGGCCAACGGCTGCTGACCGAGCGGCGTGGCGAACGTGCTGTCGACGACCGTGATGGGGCCGCGCAGGCTGCCGATCTCGTCGAGGTCGACCAGCTGCAGGCACGGGTTCGAGGGCGTCTCGGCCAGCACCATCATCGTGCGACCGGGTTGCACGGCGGCGGCGAACGCGCCGGGCTCG
Source organism: uncultured Actinomycetes bacterium (assembly GCA_963822385.1). Classification (GTDB taxonomy): domain Bacteria; phylum Actinomycetota; class Acidimicrobiia; order Acidimicrobiales; family Ilumatobacteraceae; genus UBA668. Next base: position 2,441,052 of record CAWGHJ010000003.1, on the reverse strand, counting down.
GTGCCGTCGACGAACGTGACGTCGATGCCGAAGCGCGCGCACGGACCTTGCAGGAACGCCAGTGTCGCGGCGTACAGATTGCGCTGGGCGACGATGTGGTCACCCTTGCTGCACAGGGCGAGCACGACCGAGCTGATCGCGCCCATGCCGCTCGCGAACGCGAGCGACGCCTCGGCGCCCTCGAGCTCGGCGATGGCGTCCTCGAACGAACACACGGTCGGGTTGCTGTAGCGGCTGTAGAACTCGTTCGAGCGGATGCCGGTGGCCCGTTTCCGGGCGTCGGCCATGCTCTCGCTCTCCCACACGCTGCTCGCCCACAGGGCCGGGGCGAGCGACCGGCCGCTGTGGCGGCGGCCGCTGGTGATGGCCCGCGTCGCGGGTTGGGGAGCCGGCAGGTCGCCGGACGCGGAGTCGGACTGTTCGGACATTCCCGGCAAGGCTACAGTCCGCCCGATGAGCGTCGACCCTGGGTTTGCCTACCGCACGTGCCGCGAGCGCATCACCGCGCTGGTCACCGCGCCGTCCGTCGACGAGTCGCGGCCGGTTCCGGCGACGCCGGGCTGGACCGTCCACGACGTCGTCGCCCATGTCGCGGGCGTCAGCCACGACGCCGTCAACGGCAACATGGCCGGGGCGCCGGGGCCGGCGTGGACCGCGGCCCACGTCGAGCGCGGTCGATCGATGTCGTTGTCCGAACTGCTCGACATGTGGGCGGCCAACTCACCGATGCTGGAGGCGGTGTTCTCGTCGCCCGAGGGCGAGCCGATGCTCGCGGGTGTGATCGACGTGCACACCCACGAAGCCGACCTGCGCAACGCACTCGGCCTGCCGCTCGATGTCCCGACCGACTTCGTCGAGTGGGTGGCCGGCCGGTTGCGTGGCGGGTTCCACGAGCAGGTCGCGGCCGCGGGGCTGCCTCCGGTGGACGTGGATGCGAGCGACGTCGAATGGTTCCGTGGCCGCCTCGGTCGTCGCACCGCCGACGAGGTGCGCGCCTACGGCTGGTCCGCCGAGCCCGAGCCCTACCTCGACTCGTTCTTCGTGTTCGGGCGGGCTGAGAGTTCGCTGGGCGAGGCCTGATGCTCGGTCGGCTGGGTGAGGTGGTCGTCGACTGTCACGACCCGATGGCGTTGGCCGAGTTCTGGCAGAGGGTGCTCGGCGGCTACGTCGTCCGGCAGAGCCACGAATGGGTGGCCCTCGAACCGCCGACCGGCATCACCATCGGGTTCCAGCTGGTGCCCGAGGCGAAGACGGTGAAGAACCGGGTACACCTCGACATCGACGTGCCCGACCTCGACGTCGCCGCCAATGCGGCCGAGGCGTTGGGGGCGGAGCGGGTGGGCGACGTGGTCTACGACGAGCTCGGCGGGTTCCAGGTGATGCTCGACCCCGAGGGCAACGAGTTCTGCTTCATCCACGGCCCGACGGCCATCACTGCCTGACGGGTCGCGGGAACGTCCAGCCGCCGGTGAGGATCTCGGGCCTCGGTCGGTAGAGGCGCACGGTCGTGTTCCAACCTTCGCCGATGGGCAGGAAGTTCGGCGCAGCGGGGTCGCCACCGAGGTGGATCAGCACGGTGCCGTCCGACTCGCGCTGCGCAGTGAGGCTGTTGACGCTGTAGCGGTCGTACGGGTTGGCGTGGAAGAACCCGTCGGCGCCGTACATCGACAGCGACCAGAACGCGTCGACGGGTACCTCGCCGACGGTGATGACGAAGGCATCGCCCTCCTCGCCGTCGATGAACTCGTACACGGCCTCGGACTCGGGAAGTCCGCCCCAACCGACCGCTGTGCCGCAGAGGTGGCGGATGGGGTCGACGTCGCCGCGTCGACCGAACGAGTGGCCGCCGCCCCCCATGTGCCGGCCCAGCGCGAGCACGGCGTCGCGCACGGCGTCGAAGCTCTCCTGGTCGTAGTCGGGGAGCACGAACGGACGACCGCTCGCGGCCTCCACTGCGAACGCGCGCTGGATGGTGTTCGCTTCGGCGACGTCGTCGGGTCGAACCGGGTCGGCGAGGACTCGTGCCGCGACCAACACGTACTCGGTGTCGAACTCGTCGACGGTGAGCGAGTGCTCACCCGGTTCGTGGATGATGCGGTTGATGTAGTGGTCCTGGTTGACGATCATCACCGACGTGTACCGATCGCCGTGCTCGGGCACCGTGAGCGTCGCTCCGCCGGCGAGGTCGACCACGGCGGCGCTGTACAGCGTGTCGCGGTTCATGCGGATGACGTTCTGCGCGTCGAGCGGCGTCGGTGCGAACGCGTGGAAGAACCGGTTGATGCCACCGGCCCCGGCGTACAGCCCGGCGAGCATGCGGTTCGTCTCCGCCCGCACGAAGTTCCCGATGTCGACCTTGATCGGATGCATCCGACTCCTCCTGTCGTTCAGGCCGTGGATCGAGGTCGAACGTAGTGGATTCTCGGAGCGGATTCATCCCGATCGGGTGACGACAGTTGGACCGAATTCAATACCATCGTCTCCATGTCGCCCCGCGCTCGGCTCACTCAGGCCGACTACGTGTCGGCCGCGTTCGACGTGGCCGACGAGCAGGGCATGCACGCGCTCACCCTCAAGGCGCTCGGGAGCAGGCTCGGCGTGGACTCCACTGCGGTGTACCGCCACTTCCGCAGCAAGGACGTGCTGCTGCTGGCGATGCTCGACCGCCTGCTGGTCGACGTCCTCGAACCGCCCGCTGCGCACCCGACGCCCCGCGCCGAGATCGAGCACATCACCGCGGTGCTCCGCGACCTGCTGCTGACCCACCCGCCGCTCGCGGTCGCACTGGCGGCGGTGAACGAACTGCCCGAGCACAGCATGCGCCTCACCGACCGGGTGGTCGACGCGCTGACGCGCATGGGCGTGTCCGGTCCGGAGTTGGTGGTGCACTATCAGCTCATCGAGCACTTCGTCCTCGGCTGCTGCCTGTTCGACGGCGACAACGCGCCCGACAACTGGGCGGTGCGCAAGCAGCGATACACCCGCATCGGCACGCGCGAGTTCCGTACCGCGGCGCGTTCGGAATCGAGCGTGCGCAACGTCGCGGAGACCACCTACGACACGGGCATCCGCCTGCTGTTGGATTCGTGCGAGGCGACCGTCGCCCAGTGATGCGGCGCGCGGGCCGCGGCGCCTGCCGCGCTATCGGCCGGCCCGGAGCAGCGTGCCCGGGAGCTCACCGGTGAACTCGTCGTCGGCGACGGTCTGCACGCCGTTGCACCACGTCGCGACGTAGCCGGTGGCCTTCTGGACGAGCCGGCGTCCCGCCGCAGGCAGGTCGTGGGCCATGCGCGCCGGACCGAATGCGAGCCGTTCGAAGTCGATGAGGTTCAGGTCGGCGCGCATCCCCGGTGCGACCAACCCTCGATCGGCGAGGCCGTAGAAGGCCGCGGTCTGCGCGGTCTGGCGGTGCACCACGTGCTCGAGCGGCAGCTTCGGTCCGCGGGAGCGGTCGCGAGCCCAGTGGGTGAGCATGAACGTGGGCATGCCACCGTCGCAGATGGCGCCGCAGTGGGCGCCGGCGTCACTGAGCCCATTGCGCGTGTACGGGTGCAGGTTGGCCTCGTGGGTGAAGGCCAGGTCGCCGTAGCTGTAGTTGAAGAACGGCGCATAGATCATGCCGTTCCCGTCGAGCGACGTCAGCTGATCGAGCACCAAGGCCATCGGCGGCACGCCCTGCCGCCGCGCCCGGGCCCCGATGCTGTCGTCGGCCGCCGGCTCGTAGTCGATGTTGCCGTCGTCGGTGAGCCACATGCGGTCGACCTTGTCGAGCACGGCCTTCTGCATGAAGCCGCCGTCGTCGGGCACGTCGTGGAGGATGCGGCGGCGGCGTTCGGGGTCGGCGAGCGCGACCAGCTGCTCGGCGAGGGGGAGGTGCATGATCTCGTGATACGCCGGATGGAACATCAGCGGATGGACGCTGCCCTGCAAGCAGTAGAGGATGCCGATGGACCGGCCCGCCACCTGGGCGTAGATGGGCAGGCCGTCGTCGTGGGCGGCATCGAGCAGGCGAAGCACGTCGCGCCACACCTCTGGTGCCGAGTCGGGCTGGTTGACGTTGACGCTCACCGGCTGACCGGTGACCGCGGCGAGCTTGCGCATCCACGGCCATTCGTCGATCGCGACACGGGCGTGCTCGGGGGCGAACTGGAACACGCCGTGCCCGGCGCGGGCGATGGCCTCGCCGATGCCCAGCAGCTCGCGTTCGTCCGCATGCGTGCCCGGCACCAACTCGCCGTCCTTGGCGCGGTGCAGTGAGGTGCGGCTGGTCGAGAACCCGAACGCGCCGGCGCGCAGCGCGTCCTCGACGATGCGCGACATGGTGGCGATGTCGGCGTCGGTGGCCGGCGCGTCGCCGGACGCTCGCTCGCCCATCACGTAGGCGCGCAACGCACCGTGCGCGATCTGGGCGCCGACGTCGAGCACGCGCGGTACTTCGGCGACAGCGTCGAGGTACTCGGGGAAGGTCTCCCACCCCCAGGTGATGCCGGCCGTGAGCGCGCTGCCGGGGATGTCCTCGACACCCTCCATCAGCTGGATGAGCCACTCGTGGCGATCGGGCCGAGCAGGGGCGAACCCGACACCGCAGTTGCCCATGACGACGGTGGTGACACCGTGCCAGCTCGATGGTGTGACGAACGGGTCCCACGTCACCTGGGCGTCGTAGTGGGTGTGGATGTCGACGAAGCCCGGGGTCAGCAGTCGTCCATCGGCGGCGACGGTGCGCGCCCCGTCGCCCAGGCTGCCGGCCGGCTCGACCGAGGTGATGGTCGCGCCGTCGACGGCGACGTCGGCATGGCGGCCGGGCGCGCCGCTGCCGTCGACGAGGAACGCGTTCTGGATGACGAGGTCGTGGCTCACGCCAGCATTCTCGCGTGCTCGTGGAGGCGCCCGTTCGACGACACCGCCGAGTCGCTCGAGAACGTGCGCACGCCGTGCCGGTCGGTGAACGTGCCGCCGGCCTCCTCGACGACCACCATCACCGCGGCGAGGTCGTACTCCTGCAGCCCGATCGCGTCGACGGCCAGGTCGATGGCGCCTTCGGCCACGAGCATGTGCTGCCAGAAGTCGCCGAAGCCGCGGGCGCGGTACGCGGCCTGTTGCAGCTTCACCAACTCGTGGGTCAGGCCGAGTTCGTCCCATCCCTCGGCGAAGGTGACGCTCACCTGGGCCTCGCCGATGTCGGCGACGTCGCTGACGTGGACGCGGCGACCATCGGCGAACGCCCCGAGCCCCTTGGCCGCCCACCAGCGGTGGCCCATGGCGGGGGCCGAGACGACACCGACGACGGCGCCGTGTTCGGCATGAGTGAGCGACACGAGCGTCGCCCACACGGGGATGCCGCGCACGAAGTTGCTGGTGCCGTCGATGGGATCGATGATCCAACGCCACGGGCTGGAGGTGTCGCCCACGACGCCGTGCTCCTCGCCGTAGAAGCAGTGCGTGGGGCGTTGCTGCAGCACCGCAGCGCTGATCGCCGACTCGGTGTCGCGATCCGCCTCGGTGACCTCGGTGCGGTTCGCCTTCCAGTCCAGGCTGAACGAGCGGTTCGTGTAATGGGGCAGGGTGATCGTGTCGGCGATGTCCGCCAACTGGATGGCGAACTGCAGCTCCGTGAACGCGTCGAAGTCGGGGATGGCGGCGGAAGAGGTCACTCGCCCAAGTTAGGGCGAACTCGCCGGCGCGGCCCACACGGTGACCACCCGGCCGTCCGGCAACGTGAACTGGTCGACCGCAACGAAGCCGAGTTCGGCGACCACGTGCTCGCCCACCCCTGCGGGCAATCGTGGCTCGAACTCGTTCGCGCCCTCGGAGGCGGTGAACACCACGGAGACGGAAGGAAGGTACGGGTCGGCCTGTGCGGCGACCTGCTCGGCGGTCTCACCGGCGAGACCGGGCGACAACATGGCGATGGCCGGCATCGGCGTGCCACGCACGTGCGCGTCCATCATCATCGAGTTCGGGTTGGCCAACCGATGCCGGAAGGTGAACAGCACCAGGTGCTGGCCGCCGGCGGTGGGAAGTGCCGCGAGGTCGTCGTTCAAGCGTGCGTTGGCCTCGAACCACGCCGCCCCGTGCTGCGGTGTGCCGGGCTGTGGATCCCTGCCGGGGTCGACGCCCCCTCCGTCGAGGTAGGTGCGCAACGTGCCACGGGAGTCGATCAGGCTGAACTCGACTGCGGGCAGCATCGGCAGGTCGACGTGGATGGTCGCAGTCACGCTCCGCCGAATTGGCAACAGGCTGAGCAGCGCGGCTGGAAGCACGGCGAGGACGGCGGCGATCGCAACGAGGCGCCGCACATCCGGCCGGCGCAGTGTGTCGACCCCGCGCGCAGCGATGAGCGCCATCGGCATGATCATCGGGGCGATGAAGGCGGAGCCGTTGGTGCGGCTGCTCATCATCGCCGTGATCCCTGGGATGGCGACCCAGGCGGCCGAGGCCGTGGCCGACCCGCTGGTCGCGAGGTGGACGACTCGGCCCAGCGCGCCGCGGCCCGAGTGCGCGGCGGCGACGTGACGGACGACAGCAGTCGCTGTGACCAGCCCGCCGACGAGCAGCACGGCCGTAACGCCGGCCTGCAGGTAGCCGTTGGAGTTCAGCACCGCGAACAGGTACCAGTCGGTCGGCGAGGTGAGCGAACGTCCTTCGCCGAACTCGGCGGCGCGTGCGCCGTAGCCGAAACCGCGCAGGTAGTCGAACACGGTGTCGGCGTTCGCCCAATACCACGTGGCGGCGACGAGGAACGCCGTGGCGACACCTGCGAGGAGGTTGCGGATCGACCGTCGGCTCACGTGGCCGACGAGTGGGAGGGCCATACCGAGGACGAGTCCGGGGAGGAACGCGAACGTCATGGTTCGGGCCAGCAGCATTCCGCCGACGGCCGCGCCCCACGCGCACGAGGCACCGAGGTGGGCGCACCGTGCGCTCCGTACCGTGAAGTACACGGCGAGCGCGACCATCGCCGACGTCAGCGGGGAGAAGTTGAACGATCTGCCGAAGTGCAGCAGTGCAGGGGCGCAGCTGACGGCGGCCATGGCCGTGAGTCGTGCCGGATTGGACAGGCTGCGGGTGCAGAGATGTGTGGCCAGCACGACCACGGCGTAGGCGATGACGTTGACCAGGAAGATGTTCAGGATGCGCGGGCCGGTGACCACATGGAGCACCGAGGCGAGCGCCGGCGCGAGCGGCGCGTGGATGGGTTGCACCTGGATGGCGTCCCACCAGCCGCCGAAGCCGCCGTCGGCCCAGCCTGCGTGGTCGACCATCGAGATGCTGAAGTAGCCGGCCTCGTCGATGTCGAGCATCTGGCCGCGGCGCTCGAGCGCCACCCACGCGGCGTTGCCGATGGCGAACATCGCCGCGAGTGCCCGACCGTCGCGGCACCATGCCAGGGTGCCGCTGCGGAGCCTCGTGGTGAACGCCGTCGCCGTCACGGTCGGCGCTCCGCAGCCCCGTTCGTGACAGCCGCCACGGCGAGCTGTCGAACTGCGGGCCGCGGCAGGAGCGCGACTCGACGTCGCTGCCGGGCGGCCGCTCGCCAGAGCTGCGGTGCAGGGTCGGGGTCGCGCAGGTCGAGCGCGCCGCTCTCGAGCAGCTCGAGCAAGGAACGACGTCGCCACATCGCGGCGAGCGCGAGGTGATCCGTTCGCAGGACGCGTTCTGGCTCGAACGGCAACGCGCTCGCGAACTGTTGGTCGGGCGTGATCACGAACCCGTACGCGGCGTCGAGCGCGGGGTCGTGCGCGAGCAGGGCGCGCAGGCGCGCGGTGGTCCGAGGGAAGGGACGGTCGCCGGGTGCGCTCAGCCAGACGACGTCGTCGGTCGCCGCCGCGACGGCGGCCTCGAGCTCGGCCACGTCCACGGTGCGACCGTCGAGCACCACCTGCTGACCGCTGGCGGCGGGCAACGTTCCCTGGACGGCCCCGGCCGGCCAGGACGGCCAGGCCCGGGCCGGGACGGCGCGCGGTTGCCGAGTCGGCGCCCACGACCCGTCGGCCAGCTGCAGCGCGATGCCGACGAGCAACTCGGCGGACGGCCGCATCGGGAGCTCGTCGCGGATGTAGCGGTACCCCTCGTCGCGGACCTCGTCGAGGCGGTCGGGGTGCTCGAGCAGCGATCGGGCGACGTGGAGGAGCCGGTGCGGTGCACCGCAGATGACGTGTCGTCCGGCGGCGAGCGGGTGCAGGTCGATGCTGTGTTCCGTGACGACCACGCACCCGTTGCACATCGCCTCGAGGGCGCGAACCCACTCGAACGATCGCGAGGCGTCGCGATGGAGGTTGACCAGCAGCCGGGTGTCGCCGAGCAGCCGCAGTTTGTCGTCGCCCATGAAGAAGTCGGGCCGCGGTGCCACCATGGGCTCGTGCGGGGGCATGGCCATGACGACGGATCGGTCGTCGAGCACTTCGGCGTCCTGTGTGAGGAACCGCGATCGCCGGGTGTCGGTGGTGCCCAGGTAGACGACGTCGATGGAGCGGTCGTTCGGCGCCCCTCCCCAACGATCCCAGCGATCGGAGTACCCGAGCGTGAACCGTTCGACCGCGATGCCGGCCTTGTGGAGCGCCAACGTCGAGTCGTCGTTGATGTCGACGCACGCGCCGAGCCCTCGGGCCGTCCTGAGTGTCCACTCGAACGTGTCCGTGCCCGGATGTTCGACGCACAGCCCGATGGTCCGCCTGCGGACGTCGTCGCTCGGGTGCAGCGGCTCGGGCAGCACGCGGAAGAACTCGTGTGGCACCACGACGAAGATGTCGTCGCCGGCGCCGGACAGGGGGCCTTCGGTCACGTCCACGCCGGTGATCGGCGTACCCCGGGTTGCGATCTCGGCCTCGTGTGCGACCACCGACAGCAGCTCGTGCATGAAGGCGCTGCCTCCCGGAGCCGACACGAAGCGGAGGCGCATCAGGCGCCTCGTCGGTGCAGCAGCGAGGAGACCCGGCGCATCGGGGCGGTGATCCTCCAGCTGGTGGATGCACGCAGCTCGTCGACCTCGCGCTGGAGGTTGGTGACGACGATCCGCAGCGTGACGAGCTCGATGTCCTCTCCATCGAGCTCGCGTGGCGGAGCGGCGAGCAACGAGGCGATCTGCTGTTCGGCCTCCAGCAACAACCACGAGGCCGCCTCTCGGTCGCGTCGCAGCCGTTCTCGTTCCTCTCGCCAGCCCTCGGGCGGGGAGTCGTGCGATGCATCGATGGGCTCGGTCATGGCTGGCTCCTCATGATGGTCCCTGGTGCGCAGGCAGCGGGGCCAGCGGATCGCTCGCCCCCCGCATCAGCCCGTCGAGCGCTCGCGCGATGCGGACACCGTACGACAGCGCTCCGGAACGGCCGACGACGTCCGCTCGGGCGCGTGTCGCGACCGCTGCGCGTTCGGAGCGGTCGAGCCGTACCACTCGATCCAACGTCGCCGTGAGCGATCGGACATCGCTCACCTGGGTGAGCCACCCGGTCCGCCCGTCGTCGAGCAACGTCGCGACACCGAACACGTCGGTCGACACCACCGGCAACTCGAACGCCATCGCCTCGAGGATGGACCTGGGCAACGATTCGATGTCCGATGCGCACACCAGCAGATCGGCCAGCACGTACCACAGCTGGATGTCGGGTGTGACCCGCTCGAGGTGGATGCGATCGCCGTGGCGCGACCGGGACACCTGGTCGGCGACGCCCTCGCAGTAGCCGCTGTCGTGCATGCCGACCAGCGCGAGGTGCAGCCTGGGGTGGACGTCCGCGAGCTCGTCGAACACGGCGACCATCGCACCCTGCGCCTTGCGTCCCTCGAACACGCCGACGACGACGAGCACCACGTCGTCGTCGTCCCATCCGTGTGTGGCGCGGCTCCTGGAGCGGTCGATGCCCGCCCGGTAGCGATCGACGTCGTCGATGTCGACGCCGTAGTCGACCACCCGTCGCTGGTACGGCGTGGACATCGACGCGAAGAGTTCGGCGGTCTGCGGCGCCTCGAAGACGAGGCCGTCGGCGAGCGCGAACGTCGCCGCGAAGCGCTGTCGGACGGTGCGGTCGATGTGATCACCCCAGACGATCTGGCAGTAGACGTCGAGATCGAAGCTCTCGTGGATGGCCCACAGCGACGGGATGCCGATCCGGGCAGCGGCATCGATGGCCTGGAACGGAATGACGGTGTTCACCAGCACAGCCGCGGCACCCGCCGAAGTGAGCAGCGCGGCCAGTTCGTGGACGCGATCCTCGTGCGCTCGAAGGGTCTCGACGCTCGGGCGAGACGTCACGTGCACCGGAATACCTGCCCCCTCCAGCTCGGCTCGCAGTGGCCCGTCGGCGATGGAGAACACCTCGAACTCGAACAACGCCGCGTTCGTGAACTGCCGGAGCATCTCGCTGAGCCACAGTTGGCCTCCCCCGTATCCGAGGTCGTGGGTGACGACGGCCACCTTCCTCGAGGCCGGGCCACGCGTCCGATCGATGGCCTGACGTGTGCGGTCGGCGAGTACCTCGGCGTACGCGGCCTGGTCTCGCTCGTGCTCGACGATTCCGGCCCGGGCGCGGCGGGTCTGGGATCGCCATCGCCGTCCGTCGAGGCTGACGGCTTCGACCGCGACGTCGAGCGTGCCGGCTCCGCCGAGTCCGCGAACGGGGACGTACAGCGAGAATCCGCACATCGGGGCATCACGATGCGGCCAACCGAACGCGACGTCGGCGCGGTCGAGGTAGGGGCGTGCCCGGCCGACGGACTCGCCGTTGACGAACACCTCGACGTACGACGTGGCGCTGTGGTCGAACAGACACCAGCCGCGGACATCGAGCACGTCCCCGCGTACCGCGAAGTCGTCGGTCGGCAGATCGAGCACGCCGTGCATGCCACGTCGGGGATGCTCGTCAGGAGTGACGTCGTGGCGGATCACCGCCACCGAGTGAGCGGCGTGGGCGACCGCCGTGAACCGTCGAAAGCCCGGCCACATCCCGTCGAGATCGAAGTGGCAGCGGAACGGTCGTCGCTGCAGTTCGTCGATGGGGTCGAGGTCGCACTCGCGGAGCACCTGGTCCAGACGGCCGTTCACCTGCAGTGCCGGGTCGGCGGCGAGCGGTCCCACGACGAAGCCGGAGAACTCGAGGGCATTTCGACCGTCCGCGGGTGCCGTCGGGGACGTGAGGACGAGCTCCAGCCGCGCGTCGTCCGTCACGAGGCGACGTCCGCGGCATCCAGCCGGCCGGCCATCCGCTGCCGGTCCTCCCACGTCTCGGCGATGCCTTCCTCGAGCGGCATGCTCTCGCCGGGGAACAACGACGTCATCAGCGAGACGTCGAGTTGCACCTCGGGCACGTCGAAGGGGCGGGCGGCCGTGTGCTCGAGCCGCAGCGGCCGGGCGGTGACGCGGCGCACGATGTCGGCCACCTCGGACATGCTCGCCGAGCGGCCGCTGCCGATGTTCATCACCGACGGTGCTTCGGCGGCGAGGGTGTAGTCCGCGAGGTGGCGGGCGGCGTCGGCGATGTGGATGAAGTCTCGCCGCACCGCTCCATCGCCGAACAAGGTCATCGTCGTGCCGGCGGAGGCGTGATCGAGCGCGGCGGCGATGAAGCCCTGCCCTCGGCGGGCCGTCTGGCCCGGGCCGTAGACGTTCGCCACGCGGGCGATGCGGACCGGCGTGCCGTGCAGCATGGCGTGCCGCTGGGCGAACTTCTCGGCCGTCAGGCGGGTGATGCCGTAGGCGCTGATCGGCTCGGTGGGTGCCGACTCGGGGGTCGGGACGAGCTCGGGACGGCCGTACACCGTGCCTCCCGACGAGACCAGTACCAGCGTGATGTCGCGGTGGTCGGCGAGGACGTCGAGTGTGGTGATCAACGTCGACAGCATGAGGTGCATGTCGCGCTGCGGGTCGCGGTCGCTCTCGCCGGGCATGAGTGAATTGATTGCGAAGATCACGTGCGTCGTCGATGGCATCAATTCAGACAATTCCGAACGAACGGATGCGTCACCGACGATGACCTGCGGATGTCCGTGGACGCGCGCCGGGAGATCGGCTGGCAGTGTCCTCGTCAACACTCTGACGTGGGCTCCAGTGTCGTGAAGCCGACACGCGAACATTGGATCCGATGAAGCCTCCACCGAGCACCAGCGCCCGGCACTTCGGGCTCTTGAAGGTGTCGCCGCCAACCATTCCGGCCAGTGTGATCTCCGTCTCTTTAATGACGCAAGAGTACAAGGTCCCCATCACAATGGGCGGCAATGTGGACGGTTCTTCGCCCCGCGACGGGAGTTCAGCCGAGCAGCGTGCGTGCCGCCGCGGCGATGCCGTCGGCGTCGAGCCCGAGGTGGGCCAGGATGGTGTCGGCCGAGCCCTGAGGCAGGAACTTCGAGGGGATGCCCAACACCTGCACCGGGACGGCCGGGCTGACGGCGCGGACCTGATCGGCGATGGACATGCCGATGCCGCCCTCGCGGACGCCGTCCTCGGCGGTGAGCACGGCCCCGTGCGCGGCTGCATCGGCGATCATGGCGGGGTCGAGTGGGATGCACGAGCGGACGTCCCACACCGTTGCCTCGATGCCACTCGCGGCCAGCGCCTCTGCCGCCTGCTGGGCCTCGACGACGAGCTTGCCGATGGCGAGGATGGCGATCGAGCCGTCGCCCGCCCGCGCCTTGCGGGCGTGCAGACCGACGCCCACCTCGTGCTCGGGCACGTGGTGCGCAGCACCGCGGGGCCACCGCAGCGCCACCGGGCCGTCGTCGGCGAGGTGGATGGCGTCGTGGAGCATCACTGCCAACTCCTCGGCGCTCGACGGGGCGAGCACGCGCATGCCGGGCACCTTGGACAACAGTGCCATGTCGTACACCCCGTGATGGCTGGCGCCGTCGGGTCCGGTGATGCCGGCACGGTCCAGGCAGAACACGACGGGCAACCGATGCAGAGCGACGTCGTACACCACCTGGTCCCACGCTCGGTTGAGGAACGTGGAGTACACCGCGACGATGGGCCGCAGCCCTCCCATGGCCATGCCGGCAGCGCCGGTGACGGCGTGCTGCTCGGCGATGCCGACGTCGAAGAACCGGTCGGGGAACCGCGCCTGGAACGGCAACAGGCCGGTCGGCCCGGGCATGGCCGCCGTGATCGCCACGAGGCGAGTGTCGGCCTCGGCCTCCTTGATGATGGCCTCGGCGAACGACTGCGTGTAGCCCGTGACGACGGCCGGTGGCGGGCCGATCATCGGATCGAACACCGGGGCGTCGTGCAGGTGCTTCTCGTCGTCGTCCTCCGCGGGCGAGTAGCCGCGCCCCTTCTGGGTGAGGACGTGCACGACGATGGGCCCCTCGGCCGAGAGCTCGACCGCGTTGCGGAACGTCGCCTCGAGTTGCTCGATGTCGTGTCCGTCGATGGGACCGACGTAGCGGACGCCCAATGCTTCGAAGAACGACGGCGGCTGGAGGAACTCGCGTACTGCGGCCTTCATCGCCTCGACGCCCTTCTCGGCCTGGGTGCCGACGTACGGCAGGTCGCGCAGGAAGGCCTCGAGTCGCCGTTGGCGGCGTACGTACACAGGGTTGAGACGGATGTCGGTGAGCGCGTGCGACAGCTTCTCGGTGATCCGCTCGGGCAGGCTCGGGTGGTCCATCTCGGCCTGCTCGCGGGCGGTGATGCCGGCGGTGAGGTTCGAGATCGTGGGTGCGTAGCTGCGACCGTTGTCGTTGAGCACGATGATGACGCGCTGCTTGCTGTGGCCGATGTTGTTCAGTGCCTCGTACGCCATGCCGCCGGTCATCGAACCGTCGCCGATGACGCCGACGATGTGGCGGAAGTCGTTGGTCTGCAGCTCGCGGCCCACCGACAGCCCGTACGCGTAGCTGAGCACGGTGGACGCGTGGCTGTTCTCGATGAAGTCGTGCGGGCTCTCTTCGCGGTTCGGGTAGCCCGACAGGCCGCCGGCCTGGCGCAACTGCTCGAAACCGGCCTGGCGCCCGGTGAGGATCTTGTGCACGTAGGCCTGGTGCCCGGTGTCCCACAGCACGGCGTCGGTGGGGGAGTCGAAGACACGGTGCAGCGCCAGGCTGAGCTCGACGACGCCGAGGTTGCTGCCCAGGTGCCCCGCGTTCTCGGCCACCGCGTGGACGATGAAGTCGCGGATCTCCCCGGCGAGCTCGTCGAGCTCGGTAGAGCTGAGTTCGCGCAGGTCGGCGGGTTGCCGGATGTCGTTCAGTGCCATGGCGGCGACCACGCTACCCCCGCGACCTGGGGGCAGCGGTACCGGCCCGGTCCGCCGAACCGGCGTCGCATCCACTAGAAGATCGCCATGACTGCACGCGCATCCTCCACTCTGGACGGCCAGGTGGCCCTGGTCACCGGTGGTGGCAGCGGCATCGGCCTGGCCTGTGCCACCCACCTCGCCCGCGACGGTGCCACCGTCGTCCTCGCCGGCCGCAACGCCGACAAGCTCGCCGCCGCGGCCGCCGGGACTCGAAGCCGACGGCCATGCCGTGCGCACCGTGGTGTGCGACGTCGCCGACGAAGCGGCCGTCGAAGCGGCCTGCCGCCTCGCCGCCGAGGTCGGACGGTTCACCATGGTCGTCGCCAATGCCGGCACCGGTGCCGCCGGCCCGCTGCACCTCACGTCACTCGCCGAATGGAACTCGGTGATGAACACCAACCTCACCGGGGCGTTCCTCACCATCAAGCACGCCGCGGCACATCTGGCCGGCAACGGTGGCGGTTCGATCGTCGCCATCTCGTCGATCGCTGCGCCGCTGACACACCGCTACATGACGCCGTACTGCGTCAGCAAGGCCGCGCTGGAGATGTTGGTGAAGCAGGCGGCCGACGAGTTGGGCAGTGTCGGCATCCGTGCCAACGCGGTGCGGCCGGGGCTGGTGCCCACCGACATCTCGGTCGGTCTCACCAGCACCGAGAGCATCGTCGCCGACTACATGGACCAGATGCCCATCGGCCGCCTCGGCACGACCGACGACATCGCTGCGTCGGTACGGTTCCTCCTCGGCCCCGAGAGCGGGTGGATCACCGGTCAGTGCCTGTCGGTCGATGGCGGTCACACGTTGCGTCGAGGGCCCGACCTCACCCCGCTGATGGAGACCGTCATGGGCGCGGCCGCACACCCCGGAGTGCCCGCGTGAGCGGCCTGTTCGACCTCACCGGCCACGTCGCCCTCGTCACGGGTGGCAACAGTGGCATCGGCCTCGGCATGGCCGACGCGATGGCCGCACAGGGCGCGAGCGTGGCCATCTGGGGCACCAACCCCACCAAGAACACCGCGGCGGCCGAGCAACTGCGTCGCCACGGAGGCGAGGTGCTCGACGTGATCTGCGACGTCGGCGACCAGCACGCGGTGATCGAGTCGATGCACCACACGGTGGCGACGCTCGGCCGGCTGGACTCGTGCTTCGTGAACGCCGGCGTCGGTGGCCAGGCCGAGAGCTTCGTGTCGATGAGCGACGAGGAGTGGCACCGCGTCATGCGCGTCAACCTCGACGGCGCGTTCTACACGGCGCAGGAGGCGGTCAAGCAGATGGTGGCTCAGTCGCCCCAGGGCGGCTCGGTCGTGTTCACCACGTCGGGCTCGGCCCTCTACGGGCAGCAACGCGGCCAGCACTACGGCGGCAGCAAAGGTGCCCTCATCGCGATGATGAAGGGCATCGCCGTCGAGCACGCCCGCCACGGCATTCGGAGCAACGCCATCCTTCCCGGCTGGGTGGAGAGCGAGATGACCGCGCCGGCGCTCGGGTGGCAGAAGTTCGTCGACAACGTGATGCCCCGAATCCCGATGCGCCGGTGGGGCACACCGGCCGACTTCGCAGGCATCGCCGTCTACCTCGCCAGCGGTGCCAGCAGCTGGCACACCGGCGACGTCATCACCCTGGACGGCGGCTACCACTCCTTCTGACTTCGGGCATCTCGCAGGTTGGGACCATGGTCCCTCTGGCTCGCCAGCGTGCTGTGAAATGATGAGCCGACGGAGGTGATCGTGTCGCGAATCAAGAAGTGGGTAGGCGGGCCGTTCGTCCGGTATTTTGACCATCGGTTCGAGGAAATCAAGCAGCAATTGCGAGAAGTCGACGTCCAGCCCCCGGATGTCGTGATACCTGATGTCAGCTGGCTCGCACCTGCGCTCGCCGAGATCAACATCAACACCGCAGCGGCTGCCGAAACGGCCGCCGCAGTGGGTTCGACGACTGACCGCAAACTCGCACGGTTCCTATCAGAACAGGAGGAGCGCTCACGAGAAGTCTTCGCGCTGCTCGAGCAGTTTCTGGCCGAACAGTCGGCTCGTGAACTGCAGCACGAGGGCTCTCTGGGCAACTATCGGCCAGATGTGGTGCAGTTCCTCAACTGGGTGATGTCATTCGATGGTCCTGTTGCAGAACGATCACTGTTGATGAACCACCCACTCACCGTGTTGTTCGACGAGAAGGGGCCCCGTTTGTTCGAGGTCAACGAGCGAATTGTCGAGATTCCATTCGTGTTCAACGCGTCGGCCGGGCTGCCGGCAGGAAGTCGCATCATCGACGTGGGCTGCACGGAGTCGACCGTTGCGCTCTCCTTGGCGTCGCGGGGATTCGCGGTGACGGCGCTCGATCCCCGCCCATATCCGTTCGTGCATCCGAACCTGCATGTCGTTGCCGACGAGGTCGCACGTCACGCCCCTGAAGAAAAGGTCTCGATGATCGTGGCCGTCTCGGCTATCGAGCACTTCGGACTTGGTCATTACGTCCCGGGGTCAGAAGAACTTCACGCCAACGATGCGGATCGGGATGCACTCGATCGATTTCGTGGTTGGTTGCTGCCTGGTGCCTCTGTCGTTCTTACTCTGCCGACCGGACGGGCGTCGACTGATGGTTTCCAGCGCGTCTACGACGACGACCGGTTGAAGCGCCTGATCGATGGGTGGTCCGTCACTCGGCTCGAGTTCGCCGAACGCCGATCGGAGGTGGAGTGGGTACCGACCGATTCGATCAACGAAGAGGTACGCGGCGTCGCGATGATGGTGCTGGAATGAACCTTCACCACCCGTTTCAGGTGGTCCTCGATCTCGCTGCGCTGCAAGGGGAACACGTGCCCGAGCGCGGCATCGCTCGTTATGTGCTCGAGACCACTCGCGCGCTCCTTCGACGTGGCGCGCCGGTTACCCTTCTCGGTCTGTCACCGATGCGGGGCGTGCCCGACCACATCCCCGCCGATCTGCTCGACTCGGGGCTGGTCGAATGGACGACACAGCGGGCGATCGAACGGCGCCGGCTGCAGGGGCCCACGGTCCACCACGTCTTCTCACCGTTCGAGTTGGTGGTGCCATTTGATGCGCTCTACCCGCCGGCTTCGTCGGCGCCCGGCTGCGTGACGACGGCAACGGTCTATGACGCAATTCCACACGCCTTCCGTGATCACTACCTGACATCTCGCCTCGCTCGAAACCGGTATGACATTGCTGCACGCCACCTCTCGTCGTGTGCCAAGGTCTTCGGAATCTCGAAGTTCGCCTGTGACGAAGCGATCCGTCACTTCGGCATCGAACGCGACCGGGTCGCTCATGTGGGAGCGGGCGTCGGCCACTACTTCCAGCCGGAGGTCCACACCGGTGATCAGTGGCCGATCGTACGCGACCGTGCGCCACAGGTGGGCGAGCGCTTCGTACTCACCGTAGGTGGGGGTGAGCCGCGGAAGAACGTCGAAGCACTCATCTCGGCAATGGGCAGGCTGCCTCCGCGGGTCCGGGCCTCACATCGGCTCGTGCAGGTCGGCGCACTCTCGTCCGACGTCGCACGACGCTGGCGCGACTTGGCGGCAAAGGCCGGGCTCGCCGAGGAGCAGTTCGTGATGCTGGGCCGAGTCGATGACATCGTGCTTCGAGCGCTCTACCAGACCTGCCGTCTGTTCGTCTTCCCTTCGTTGGACGAGGGTTTCGGTTTGCCGGTGTTGGAGGCCGCTCGCTGCGGCGCTGCGGTCATCACCTCGGACCGCGCCTCAGTTCCCGAGGTCCTCGATGCCCCCGCGACGACGTTCGACGCCGGTTCCGTTGAGTCGATGGCCGAGCGCATGGCGACCGCGCTGCTCGACGATTCGGACATTGCTCAGCTTCGCCTTGTGGCTGCCTCGGCGGCCAGTCGGCACACATGGGACGGTGTAGCAGACAGGATGATCGAGGCGTGGCGGGCGATCTCGGTCCCCGTGGAGACTCGACCACAGCGTCACATCGCCGTCGTCGGATCGTTCGATCGCGGTGTTTCGACTGCTGGTGCTGTTGGTCGGCGGAGCCTTGCCTTCGCCGAGGCTCTGTCGGAACATGCCACGGTCACCTGTTTCGAGGTGCGCAACGACGTCGCAGTCGAGGCGCGCACAGGTGTGGCGGTGCAGCCGGCCCGGACGCTGGACGAGATCACGTCACACACCGCGTATGACGACGTGATCCACGTGCTGGGTCCCTCGCCCGGACCGGCCGCGCTCCGACTCCTTCGGCGGTCTCCCGACGTCACGTTGGCCGAGTCGTCGGGGACCGTCCGGAGCTACGCGACCTGGAACCCCGGGCCCGAGGAGCACGCGTGGTTGATCGAGGAATTGGGGGGTCCGGACTCGGCTCGGATGCATTCGACATTGCGCACCGGTGGAATTGCTGCCGCGCACCGCCTGCCAGAGGGCCGACCATTCGGATCTCGCCCACTTCTCCATCGGAGTCGAGTGATCATCGCGAACTCGCCTCGCGACGCTTCGCTGTTCCAACTGGATCTCGGGCCCCACAATGGCGCCACCCGTGTCGAGTTCGCATCGCCCGCGGCCGCGGACGGCCCGCTTCGGACCGACGCGAGGCACGTCATCGTGATCGGCGAGACCGCCACGTGGGTGTGGACGCTTCAGCACTTGACCTCGCAGTTGAAGTGCACCGTCGAACACCTTGATCTCGACGGCGGCGATCCGATCGGAAGTGACCGTCGTTGGCTCGAACTCCTGCCGAGCGCGGCAGTCGTACTGTTCCTCGACCACGATTCGTCTCGAAGTCATGTTGCGTGGGCGGCGGAGGCGATTTCGGCTGGTGTTCCGGTGGTGACATCGGGATCCTGGGCCGACGCGTTTCCCCGGGGCGTGATCCGTCATGTTCCGCCATCCGCCTCGAACGTGACGATGTATGCCCACGTTGCGGCTCTGGCGCAGCCTTCGCTGCTCGCACGCGAACAACAACGGGCTGCGGAGCACTATCGGACTCACTGGACGGATTCCCAACGAGCCTCTGCCGTCGTCGCTTTGATCGACGGCGGCGAGGTGACCGTTCCGTCGGAGCGTCCTCGTCGGTCAGTGCCAGCCTTCGCCACGACGTCGGCGATCTGCAGAAGCGCGGACTTCACCGACGACGCGTTCGTGCGCTGGTGTGCCGAACTCAAGGAGCCGTTGGGCCCTCGCCGCAAACTCTGGGAGCACGTGGTCATCGCTCGGGCGTTCGAACATGCTGGCGTACTCCGGCCAGGAGCACGAGGGCTTGGATTCGGTGTCGGCACGGAACCGCTGACGGCGGCCTTTGCCGCTCGAGGAGCCCAGATCACCGCGACCGACCTCGACCCCAGTCGCGTCGAAGCGGCGGCTTGGTCGAAGACCGGAGAACACGCGGCCCGGCTCGCGGACCTCAACTCGCGCGAGATCTGCGATCCCATCGAGTTCGGAAGACTCGTCGATTTCCGCTCCGTCGACATGACCGAGATTCCGTCCGACCTCGAGGGCTCGTTCGACTTCTGTTGGTCTTCGTGCGCGTTCGAGCACCTGGGTTCCATCGAGGCAGGTCTCCGATTCGTGGAGCGATCGTTGGACACCCTGTGCCCGGGAGGTATCGCGGTGCATACGACCGAACTCGTGCTTTCATCGGACACAAAGACGCTAGACGCCGGAATGACTGTGTTGTTTCGTGAGTCCGATCTTCGTTCGCTGATCACACGCATGGAGGCCGAGGGTCACTTGGTCGCGCCGTTCGACACGGCGATGGGAGAGGAGTTTCTCGACTTCCAAGTTGATGCCGCCCCCTACATCACCGAACCCCACCTGAAGCTCGAGCTCGGCGGACACATCACCACGTCCGTCGCGCTCATCGTGCAGAGATCGGGTCGCTGACCGGCAACACTACGGGGATGGACGCACCGCACACCATCGACGGCCATGCCGGACAACAGGCGATCGCCGCGATCACCGCCTTCGGCACGGACACCATGTTCACGCTGAACGGTGCGCACATCTGGCCCTTCTACGAAGGGGCGCGCGACCAGGGCATGCGCGTCGTCGACACGCGGCACGAGCAGACCGCCACGTTCGCTGCCGAGGCCTACGCCAAGCTCACCCGGAAGCCCGGCCTCGCCGCACTCACCGCCGGCCCCGGCATCACCAACGGCACGTCCGCGATCACCTCCGCGTACTTCAACGGCACACCGCTGGTGGTGCTCGGCGGCCGTGCCGCCGAGTCGCGCTGGGGGAGCGGGTCGCTGCAGGAGTTCGACCACGTGCCGGTCCTCGCGCCGATCACCAAGCACGCCGAGACGGTGAAGGATCCCGCCGGTGCTGCGGCAGCGGTGCACGCCGCCGCGACGCTGTCGATGACGCCCCATCGTGGGCCGACGTTCCTCGACTTCCCGTTCGACACGGTGTTCACTCCGGCATCGGTGGAGGTGCCGCGGCCCGACGAGTGCACCGGCCTCGGAGCCGCACCCGACGACGACGCCGTGGCGGCGCTGGCCGCCGCCGTCGCCAACGCCGAGCGACCGGCGTTCATCGTCGGCAGCGATGTCTACTGGGACGGTGCGTGGGAGCCATTGCGCGCCGCCGCCGAGCACCTCGGCGTGCCGTGCTTCTTCAACGGGCTCGGGCGGGGCACGTTGCCCGCCGACCATCCGCTTGCCTTCCTGCGCACCCGCGGCGTCCTGAAGGCGCGGGCCGATCTGGTGGTGGTGCTCGGCACGCCGCTCGACTTCCGACTCGGGTTCGGCACGTTCGGCGCGGCCCGCGTCGCGCACGTCGTCGACTCGGCGAGCCAGAAGGCCCACCATGTCGACGTCCTCACCGTCGCCGGCGACGCCAACCTGGTGTTGCGTGCCCTGGCCGACCACACCGGCCCTCGGGTCGACCACGCCGGTTGGATCGCCGAACTGCGCGGCGCCGAGGAAGCCGGCCGAGCGGCGGACCAGGTGCTGCTCAACGCCGACAGCGCGCCGATCAAACCCAGCCGCATCTACGGCGAACTGGCCCGCCGCCTCGAACGCGACGCGGTCGTCATCTGTGACGGCGGCGACTTCGCCAGCTACGCGGGCAAGTTCGTCGAGGTGTTCGAGCCGGGATGCTGGCTCGACACCGGTCCGTTCGGCTGCCTGGGCAACGGCCCCGGGTACGCGATCGCGGCTCGCGTCGCCCGCCCCGACAGCCAGATCGTGCTGCTGCTCGGCGACGGCGCCGCCGGGTTCAGCCTGATGGACGTCGACTCGATGGTTCGTCACGACCTGCCCGTGGTCATGATCGTCGGCAACAACGGCATCTGGGGCCTCGAGAAGCACCCGATGCAGTTCATCTACGACGGCTGGGACATGG
Organism: uncultured Actinomycetes bacterium; assembly: GCA_963822385.1. Taxonomy (GTDB): domain Bacteria; phylum Actinomycetota; class Acidimicrobiia; order Acidimicrobiales; family Ilumatobacteraceae; genus UBA668. The sequence continues at coordinate 2,419,523 of CAWGHJ010000003.1, read as the reverse complement.
CGTGCGACCTGCAGCCGGAGCTGCGCTACGACGACGTGGTGAAGGCGCTCGGTGGCGCGGGCGAGACGGTGCGCGACCCGTCGCAGATCGGCCCGGCCCTCGACCGGGCGTTCGCGTCCGGAGTGCCCTACCTGGTGAACGTGCTCACCGATCCGGCCGACGTGTACCCGCGCACCAGCAACCTCGGCTAGGCCACCGGTGCGTCGTCGCGTCTCGTACCACTGGATCGTCGCCGCGGCGGCGTTCGTGGTGCTGCTCGGCGCCGCGGGTGTGCGCAGCACGCCCAGCATTCTCATCGACCCGCTGCGCGACGAGTTCGGCTGGAGTCGGGCGACCGTCGGGTTCGCCGTCAGCATCAACGTGTTGTTGTTCGGCTTCATCGGTCCGTTCGCCGCCGCGTTGCAGCAGCGGTACGGCCTGCGGCGCGTCACCACGATCGCGCTCGTCGTCATCGCCACCGGCGCCGCGCTGACCACGCAGATGACCCAGCCCTGGCAGCTGTTCCTGCTGTGGGGGTTCGTCGTCGGCGTGGGCACCGGGTGCATGGCCACCGTGTTCGCCAGCACCGTCGCGTCACGCTGGTTCATCGCCCAGCGAGGCATGGTCACCGGCGTGCTCACCGCGGCCACTGCGAGCGGGCAGCTCGTGTTCCTGCCGTTGCTCACTCGCCTCGCCGACCATCACGGCTGGCGCTGGGTGTCGGTGACCGTCGCGGCGTGCACCGCGGCCGTCATCCCTGTCGTCCTCGTCTTCATGCGCGACCGGCCCGAGGACATCGGGTTGCGCCCGTACGGTGCGCATGCCGACTACGTGACACCGGTGATGACCGGCAACCCGATCGCCAACGCATTCGGCGCGTTGCGCAGCGCGTGGAACACCGGCACGTTCTGGCTGCTGTGGGGCAGCTTCGCGGTGTGCGGTCTGAGCACGACCGGGCTCGTGCAGACCCACTTCATCAGCGCCGGGCACGACCACGGCATGAGCCACACGCAGGCGGGCACCTACCTCGCGTTGATCGGCGGGTTCGACATCATCGGCACGATCGCCAGCGGATGGCTCACCGACCGGTGGGATGCTCGGAAACTGCTGATGGCGTATTACCTGCTCCGTGGCCTGAGCCTGTTCGTGCTCGACCCCGCGCTCGCCAACGGTGGTGGCGGACTGCTCGGCTTCATGGCCTTCTACGGGCTCGACTGGGTGGCCACGGTGCCGCCGACGATCGCGCTGTGCATCCACCACTTCGGCCGCGAGCGTGGCCCGCTGGTCTACGGCTGGGTGTTCGCCGGCCATCAGGTGGGTGGCGCGTTGGCGGCGTGGGGCGCCGGCGCGCTGCACGATCGCACGGGCAGCTATCGGTCGTCGTTCATGCTGGCCGGCGTCGCGTGCCTCATCGCTGCGGTCGGCGTCACGCGCATCCGCAGGGAACCGGTGCCGTCAGGCGCAGGCCCCGCCGGGCTGGAAGACGACCTTCCCGTCGGCGGTGATGTCCACCAGGTCTGACGCGGCGCGCAGGTACGTGGGGACCAGTTCGCCCTCGGAGGTCGGTGCCCGGTCCTCGAGGATCGAGAAGTTGTCGATGGCCGCCTGGTAGTCGCGGAGCGCCTGGTTGCACTGCAGTTCGGACGCACCCTGGATGCCACCGATGCCGTTCGATTGCGTCTCGGACATCTGCGAGCACGCGGTCAGGGACGCCAGCCCCACGGCGAGGAGGGCGAGCGCGGTCGGGTTGTGCTTCATCGGGTCTTGTCCATGAATCGGTCGACCTCCACCAGGACTCGGGTGACGCGACCTGCGGCCACCACACCTTTGGTATCGGACGCCGAGACCATGAACGTGAGCCGTCTGCCCTCGATCTTCTCGAGAATCGCTTCGGCCTCGACCTTGCCACCCACGGGTGTGGGCTGCAGGTGATCGACCTGGACCCGCATTCCGACGGTGGTGCACCCCTCGGCGAGGTGCCCGGCGAGGGCGGCACAGGTGGCCTGCTCGAGCAGGGCGACGATGCGCGGGGTGGCCAACACCTGGACCGAACCCGACCCCATGGCGACGGCCGTGTCGGCCTCCGTGACCTCCATGCGGGCCACGCCCTTGAGGCCGACCACTGCGCTCACGCCCGGCAGGCTATGCCCTGGGCGCGGGACCCGGCGAACTCGCGGCTCGGTAGAGTGCCCGACGTGATCGACAGCGACGTGTTGGAACGGGTGTTGGGGGCGGCAGTCCGAACAGGTGCCGAGTTCGCCGAGGTCTACGCGGAGGACAAACGGTCCACGTCCGCGGGGCTCGACGACGGGCGTGTCGAGCAGGTCACGAGCGGTCGCGACCGCGGTGCCGGCATCCGCGTCGTCAAGGGTGACACCACCGGTTTCGCCCACACCGCCGACCTCAGCGAGGCCGGGCTGCTCGCCGCGGCCGAGGCAGCCGCAGCCGCAGCCAGCCAGGGCGACGGTCGCACCCGCACCATCTCACTCACGAAGGGCCCGGCCCGCTCGGTGAGCGTGGTCGAGCAGTTCCCCGAGGACGTGCGCAAGGCCGACAAGGTGGCCGTGCTGCAGCGCCTCGACGACGCGGCGCGGAGCGCGGGCGGTTCCATCGTGCAGGTCAGCGCCGGGTACGGCGACAGCCACAAGCGCATGCTGGTCGCCAACACCGACGGCGTCTTCGTCACCGACGAGCAGGTGCGCACGCTGGTGCGTGTCAGCGTCGTCGCCGACGGCGACGCCGGCATGCAGACCGGCTACCAGAGCGCCGGGCACACCATCGGCTTCGAACTGTTCGACCAGGTCGACATCGAGGCGCTCGCTCGCGACGCGGCTCGACAGGCGCTCACCAAGCTCGTCGCCCGCCCGGCGCCCAGCGGCGCGTTGCCGGTGGTCATCAAGCAGGGTTCGGGCGGTGTGCTGTTCCACGAGGCCTGCGGGCACGGCCTCGAGGCCGACCTCGTCGCCAAGGGCGGCAGCGTCTACAAGGGCAAGAAGGGCGAACTGGTCGCCTCGCCGCTCGTCACGCTGGTCGACGACGGCACGATGAGCGGCGAGTGGGGCGCCATCGGTTACGACGACGAGGGCCACGCCAGCCAGTACAACGTGCTCATCCAGGACGGCGTGCTCACCGACTACATGTGGGACTACCTGCGGGCTCGCAAGGAAGGGCGTCCGCAGAGCGGCAACGGCCGGCGTCAGAGCTACCAGCACCTGCCGATGGTGCGGATGACCAACACCTACGTCCTCAACGGCACCGAGGATCCCGACGACATCGTGCGCGCCACCGAGTACGGCGTGTACGTCGCCAAGCTCGGCGGCGGCAGCGTGAACACCGCCACGGGCGACTTCGTGTTCGGCATGACCGAGGCCTACCTCATCGAGAACGGCCAGATCACCGAGCCGCTGCGCGAGGGCAATCTCATCGGCAACGGCCCGCAGGTGCTCACCGACATCGATCTGTTGGGCAACGACTTCCAGATGGGCAACCCGGGGACGTGCGGCAAGGACGGCCAGGGTGTGCCGGTCGGCGACGGCCAGCCCACGCTGCGGGTGAAGAGCCTCACCATCGGCGGCACCGCATCATGAGCGACGAACTGCTGGCGCTCGCCGATCGTGTGGTCGCCCAGGCGCAGCCGGGCGAGCAGGTCGAGGCGTTCGTGTCGCGCGACCACGAGACCGACATCCGCATCTACGAGGGCGAGGTCGAGCACTTCGTCAGTGCGCAGAGCGAGGGCATCGGCATCCGCGTCATCCGCGACGGCCGCACCGGCTTCGCCTACGCGGGCACGCTCGACCCTTCGGCCATCGCCGAGGTGCTCGCCGAGGCGCGCGACAACGTCGACTTCGGTACCCACGACGAATGGGCCGGCCTGGCCGAACCCGACGGCGTCGACGTGGTGCCCCAGACGCTGTGGAGCGACCGCCTCGCGGCGTATCGCACCGAGGACAAGATCACCCTCGCCAAGGACCTCGAGCGGATCACGCTCGCGGTCGACTCGCGGGTGCGCATCGACGACGCCAACTACGCCGACGTGAGCACCGAGTCGGCCGTCGCCACCACCACCGGCATCCGCCGGTCGGGGCGCGAGAACGGCTGCTACGTCAGCGTCAGCACGATGGCCGACGACGGCGACGAGACGCAGACCGGCTTCGGGTTCAGCGTCGGTCGTTCGCCCGAGGAGTTCGACCTCGACAAGGCAGCGCGCGAGGCCGCCGACCGGGCGACGCGACTGCTCGGCGCCACCAAGCCCGAGAGCAAGCGGACCACCGTCGTGTTCGACCCGTACGTCACTGCGATGCTGCTCGGCGTCGTGTCCAGCACGCTCAACGGCGAGGCCGTCGCCAAGGGCCGCAGCCTGTTCAAGGACCGTGTCGGCGATCAGGTGGCCCACCCGATGTTCACGCTGGTCGACGACCCGACGAACCCACTTGCGTACACGGCCACCGATCTCGACGGTGAGGGCCTCGCGGCCCGGCGCAACGTGCTCATCAGCGACGGCGTGCTGCACGGCTTCGTCCACAACACCTACAGCGCCCGCCGTGTCGGCACGACGAGCACCGGCAACGCCGTGCGCGCCGGCTTCAAGGGCTCGCCCGGTGTCGGCTGCCTCGCGCTGCAGCTCACCCCCGGCACGCGCGATCAGGCTGCGCTCATCGCCGACGTCGACGACGGTGTGCTCATCACGTCGGTCCAGGGTCTGCACAGCGGTGTGAACCCCATCAGTGGTGACTTCTCGGTCGGCGCCTCCGGTCTGCACATCGCCAACGGCACCGTGGGCAAGCCCATCCGCGAGTTCACCATCGCCTCCACGCTGCAGCGGATGCTGCTCGACGTGGTCGAGGTGGGCGGCGACGTCGACTGGCTGCCCATGCGTGCCGCCGGCGTCAGCCTGGTCATCCGCGACGTCACCGTCTCCGGCGCCTGACCGGCACATGCCCGCGCCGTCCGCCGCTGCGATCGAACGCCATCCTCACCTCGCCGAGCCGTTGCCGGCCGGGTGGGTGCGCGTCGACCTGCACAGCCACACGATGTGGAGCGGCGACAGCACCACCACACCCGACGAGGTGGAGGAGGCCGTGGTGGCCAGTGGTCTCGACGTGCTGTGCATCACCGACCACAACGCGATTCGTGGTGCCACCGAACTGGGCGACCGACTGTCGTGCCGGGTGATCGTCGGCGAGGAGTTGCGCACGCACGCCGGTGAGATCATCGGGTTGTTCCTCACCGAGCGCATCCCGATGGGTGTGCCGCCGGCCGAAGCGGCACGGGCGATCCGCGCCCAGGGCGGTGTGGTGTACGTGCCGCACCCGTTCGATCCCATGCGCCGCAACATGGCCGAACCCGCGTTGTACGAACTGGCCCGAGCCGGATTGCTCGACGCGGTGGAAGTGCTCAACGCGAAGACCTCGCTGCGCAGCCTGAACGAACGCGCTGCGCAGTTCGCCACCGAGTTCGGGCTGGCGGGTGGCGCGGGAAGCGATGCGCACGTGCCGAACGCGCTCGGTGCCGCGTACGTCGAGATGCCCGACTTCGACGGCCCTGCCGACTTCCTGGCCAAGTTGCCCCTCGGTCGGGCCGTGGGTCACCACTGGGACGAGCACCGTCCCTGGACCCCGCGCATCCTTCCCAGCGTCTCGAGCGACTAGAACGGTCCACCGTGCCCATCTTCCACGCCATCGTGCTCGGCCTCGTGCAGGGGCTCTCCGAGTTCCTGCCCATCTCGTCGAGCGGCCACCTGTTGATCGTGCCGTGGATCTTCGGCTGGAACGACTTCACCGACCCCTCGGTGGAGAAGGCGTTCGACGTCGCGCTGCACCTGGGCACGTTGGTGGCGGTGTGCGCCTACTTCCGCAAGGACCTGGTGGTCTACATCCGCGAGGGGCTCCGCCTCGTGGTGAGGAGAGAGAAGCCCGTCAACCCCGAAGGGCGGCTGGCCTGGCTGCTCGTGGTGTCGTCCATTCCCGCGGCCATCGTCGGCGCGGTCGCCGAGAAGACGATCGACGAGAAGTTGGGCACTCCCGGCCTCATCGCCCTGTCGATGGTGGTGTTCGCCGCACTGCTGTGGTGGGCCGACCGGCGCACCGGCACGCGCACGCTCGAGGACTACACCATGCCCGACTCGCTGAAGGTGGGTGCCGCCCAGGTCCTCGCGCTGAACCCCGGCACGTCGCGCAGCGGCATCACCATCACTGCCGCTCGGTTCCTGGGCTTCGACCGCGATTCGGCGGCGAGGGCCAGCTTCCTGATGGCCATCCCGGTGACGGCGGGCGCCGTCGCGTTCAAGATGCTGAAGCTGTTCAAGGACGGCATCCCCGATGGCCTGGGCGTGCCGATGATCGTCGGCATCATCACCTCCGGTCTCGCCGGTTGGTTCGCCGTGTGGGGCACGCTGCGCCTGGTGCGCACGCGTTCGTTCACCCCGTTCGTCATCTACCGCTTCGGCGTCGCCGCACTCATCTGGACGCTGATGCTCACCGGCGTCCGCTGACCGTCTCGCATCTCGATGGTGGGGACAGCCCCACCATCTGGACGCCGGGTCACCGGATGGTTCCGTCGTCGGGCATTCCTCACGATGAGGGCATGCTCAGACGACTCTCCCAGACCTGCGTCCGCCACCGTCGTGCCGTCCTCGCCGGATGGCTGCTGTTCGTCGTCGCCGCGGTGGTCGCCGCCGGCCAGTTCGGTGGCGCCTACAGCGAGAACGGCCGGCTGCCCGGCACCGACAGCGATCGCGCCTACGAACTGCTCGCCGCCGGCGCGCCCGACGACCCGAACATCGCCGGTGACGCCGCACAACTGGTGTTCGAGGATCCCGCCGGCATCGCCGGGGCCGCCGCCCGCATCGACTCGTTCCTGCATCGCGTCGCCGCGACGGATGGCGTCGTCCAGGCGCCCGGCAGCGCCGCCGCGCTGCAGACGTCGAGCGACGGCACGGTCGCCGCGGTCGGCATCTCGATCCGCCACGGCGACGAGGTGGTCGTGGAGCGGCTCGCCGCCGAGATGGACGAGTTCAACCGGGGTCCCACCCAGGTGGCGGCGGCCGGCTGGCGATTCCAGCAGGGAGGCGTTCCCGCGTCGGAAGGCGTCGGACTGCTCGCTGCCGCCGTGGTCCTGCTGCTCGCGTTCGGCTCGGTGGTGGCGATGGGCCTGCCCATCGTGACCGCGCTGGTGGGTGTCGTGGTGGGCCTGGCTGGTGTCCAGTTGTGGGCCGCGGTCGTGCAGACTCCGTCGTTCACGGTGCAGGTGGCATCGATGATCGGGCTGGGCGTCGGTATCGACTACGCCCTGTTCATCGTCACCCGGTACCGCGAGGCACTGCGTGAGCACGGCGAGGTGGAGCCCGCGGTGGCTGTCGCCATGGAGACCGCCGGACACGCCGTCGTGTTCGCCGGGGTGACGGTGATGATCTCGTTGCTGGGCATGCTGCTGATGGGCATGTCGTTCCTGAACGGGCTCGCGTTCGGCACGGCGTCGGCGGTGCTGGTCGCGGTGCTCGCTGCCATCACGCTGCTGCCCGCCCTGCTCGGCGTGGTCGGTCGCCACCTCGACCGCTTCTCCGTGCACCGGCGCGTCCATCGTGAGGGTGAGACCGGTTGGCATCGTTGGAGCCGGTTCGTGCAGCGCCACGCCGGCGTCGGTGTGGTCGCAGGTGTGCTCGTGCTCGGCGTACTCGCCGTCCCTGCGTTCGCCATGCGCCTCGCGTCCGCCGACGCGGGCAGCGATCCCCCCGGGAGCACGACGCGGGTCGCGTACGACCGCCTCGCCGACGGCTTCGGAGCGGGCCTGAACGGTCCGTTGCTCGTGGTGGTGGACGAGCAGGTGAGCCCGGGCGGAGGCGCAGTGATGGCCGAGCGCCTGGTGGCGACACCCGGTGTCGACCGTGTGGCCGGTGTGCAGTCGTCGCCGGACGGTGGCGTGTCGCTCGTGACGGTCATCCCGACGACCGGACCGCAGGACGCGGCCACCGCCGACCTCGTGCACGACGTTCGCGCCGACATCCATGCGGCGGGTGTCGCCGCTCACGTCGGGGGACAGACCGCGTCCGACGTCGACTTCGCGGATCTCATGTCGTCACGGCTCCCGGTGTTCATCGGTGCCGTCCTCGTGCTGAGCTTCCTGCTGCTGATGTTCGTCTTCCGATCGGTGCTCGTCGCGTTGAAGGCCGTCGTGCTCAACCTGCTGTCCATCGGGGCCGCGTACGGCGTGCTCGTCGCGGTGTTCCAGTGGGGTTGGCTCGGCAGCCTGATCGGTGTCGAGCAGGGTGCGCCGATCGAGCCCTGGGCACCGATGATGTTGTTCGCGATCGTCTTCGGCCTGTCGATGGACTACGAGGTGTTCCTGTTGTCGTCGATGAAGGAACGGGTCGACGCCGGACAGTCGAACAGCCACGCCGTGGTGGAAGGCCTCGCGTCGACGGCGCGGGTCATCACCGCTGCCGCTGCCATCATGGTGTGCGTGTTCGGCAGCTTCGTGGTCGGTGACCTGCGTGCGATCAAGTTGATCGGGTTGGGGCTGGCCGTGGCCGTGTTCCTCGACGCGACGGTGGTGCGGATGCTGCTCGTGCCGGCGACGATGGAGTTGCTGGGCGAGCGGAACTGGTGGTGGCCCCGCCCTTTCGCCGTGCGTCGTCGCGCGGAGGTGGCGTCGTGAGCGTGTTGCGACGGGCGTTCTCGCCGTACCGCCGGACGCCGGTGTGGACCGAGTCGGCACACCTGCTGCTCGACCTGCTCGTGGGGGTGCTGCTCTTCACCTGGGTGGTCACGATGATCAGCCTCGGGGCGGGGTTGGCGATCACGCTGGTCGGCCTGCCGCTGTTGGCCGTCACCGTGGCGAGCGGGCGATGGATCGCCGCGGCGGAACGCGCCCGTGTTCGCGCACTGCTGGGCCACACCGTGCCTGCCTGGCAACCGCTGCCCTCCGGTGTCTCGTGGTGGCAACGAATCGCTCGGCGGTTCGGCGACGGCCCGGGGTGGAAGGGCCTCCTCTACGGGGCGCTCATGCTGCCGTGGGGTGTGGTGGCGTTCACCGCCGTCGTCACGCTGTGGAGCGTCGCCTGGTCGCTCGCACTGTTGCCGGTGTTCGGATGGTGGCTGCCGAACGACGGCGACTCGTTCCACCCGACCGGCCTCGCGCTCGTGGGTGTGGTGCTCGGTGCGGGGGTCGTGGGATGGCTGCTGGTCGCTCTGCTGCCGCGAATGATCCACGGCCTGGCAATGGTCGACCTCGCCCTGGCCCGCACGCTGCTCGGCCCCGACGAGGCCACCGCGCTGCAGCAGCGCGTGGTCGAGCTGGAGATGAGCCGCGCCGCGGGCACCGAGTCCGCCGCGCACGAGCTGCGCCGCATCGAGCGCGACCTGCACGACGGGGCGCAGCAACGGTTGGTCAGCGTGGCGATGAACCTGGGCATGGCCAAGGATCAGATCGATGCCGTCGAGGACCCGAAGGCGTACGAACTGGTGAGCCGCGCCCACGACGAGGCCAAGCAGGCGATCGTGGAGATGCGCGAGTTGGTGCGCGGCATCCATCCGGCGATCCTCACCGACCGCGGCCTCGACGCCGCCGTGTCGGCCCTCGCCGCACGATGCCCTGTGCCGGTGACCGTGCACAGCGAGCTGCCCCGGCGGTTGCCGCCCGCCGTCGAGTCCACCGCCTACTTCGTGGTCGCCGAGGCGCTCACCAACGTGGCCAAGCACAGTGGCGCCTCGTCCGGTTCGGTGCGCATGATCGATCGCGGCTCGACGCTCGCGGTCGAGGTGCACGACGACGGGCATGGTGGCGCCATCGCGGGCGACGGGGGAGGGCTGCACGGTTTGGACGACCGCGTCCGCTCGGTGGACGGCACGCTGCGCATCGCCAGCCCGGTCGGCGGCCCTACGGTGCTGCTCGTGGAGCTGCCGTGCGGATCGTGATCGCCGAGGACTCGGTGCTGCTGCGCGAGGGCATCACCCGCCTGCTCGCCGAGTACGGCCACGATGTCGTGGCCGCGCTTCCCGACGCGCAGGACCTCGACGCCGCGGTCGACGAGCACGTCCCCGATCTGGTGGTGCTCGACGTGCGAATGCCGCCGACGCACACCGACGAGGGTCTGCGTGCCGCGGTCGCGCTGCGCACCCGGCTCCCGGCGATGCCGGTGCTCGTGCTCTCGCAGTACGTGGAGGAGCGCTACGCGACGGACCTGCTCTCGATGGGAAACGCCGGCGTGGGCTACCTGCTGAAGGAGCGGATTGCCGATGTGCGGCAGTTCATCGATGCTGCGGTACGGGTGGCCGACGGCGGTACCGCGCTCGACCCCGAGGTGATCGGCCAGCTCTTGGTGCGCAGCCGTCGACGCGAGCCGCTCGACTCGCTCACGCCGCGAGAACGTGAGGTGCTGGGCCTCATGGCCCAGGGATTGTCGAACGCGGCCATCGCCGATGCCCTGGTGGTCAGTGCGGGTGCCGTCGAGAAGCACATCTCGTCGATCTTCACCAAGCTCGACCTGCCGCCGTCCGAGACCGAGCATCGCCGCGTGCTCGCCGTGCTCAGATATCTAGGCTGAGGGGATGTCGATCGTTCTGCAGACCGTGCCCCTCGGCTTCCAGTGGCCCACGGCCGACCCTTTCCTCTTCTGCGTCCACCACCTCGACCACTACCCGGCGGGCAACGCCGAGTTCGGTCCGCAGGCCACGCTCGCCGGTCGCAACATCGGCAACGACTTCGAACCGAAGGATGGCTGGCGGATGTACCACGGCAGCACCGTGCCCGGCTTTCCCGAGCACCCGCACCGCGGCTTCGAGACCATCACCTTCGCCCGCAAGGGCTTCATCGACCACAGCGACTCGATGGGTGCGGCAGCCCGGTTCGGTCGTGGCGACGTGCAGTGGATGACGGCCGGCCGCGGCGTGGTGCACAGCGAGATGTTCCCGCTGCTGTCGGCCGAGGGCGACAACACCGTCGAGCTGTTCCAGATCTGGATGAACCTGCCGGCCGGCGACAAGATGGTCGAGCCGCACTTCACGATGCTCTGGGGCGACGACATCCCGCAGCACGTCCACGTCGACGGCGCCGGAGCGAGCACCACCGTCACGGTCATCGCCGGCACGTTCGCCGGGCTCGCCCCGGCGTCACCGCCGCCGGCGTCGTGGGCGTCGCGATCCGAGGCCGACGCGGCGATCTGGCACGTCGCGATGGCGCCGGGTGCCACGATCGACCTGCCCGCAGCGGCGGGTGACGACACCATGCGCGTGCTGTACGTGTTCGAGGGGTCGGTGCGGGTGGACGACACCGATGCTGGCAAGGACACCGGGGTCGTCGTCGACGCATCGCAGCCGGCCCCACTGCGCGCCGGCGCTGACGGTGCCGAGGTGCTGGTCCTGCAGGCTCGCCCGATCGGTGAGCCGGTCGCCCAGTACGGCCCGTTCGTGATGAACACCCAGGAGGAGATCGAGCAGGCGTTCCGCGACTACCGGGCGACCGGTTTCGGCGGCTGGCCGTGGGATCGACCCGACCCCGTACACGGCGGCGACGCGGCGCGCTTCGCGCGGCATGCCAGCGGGCGGGTCGAGCGTCCCGGCATCGACCCGGCTCAGGCCGACGCGCCGCCCCGCGATTCCGGTGCAGCGGCGGCGACGAAGTCGTCGTAGGCGGCCAGTGCCCGGGGGCCGTACACGGTGCCCGGGCCACCGTTCATCAGGAACGTCACACCGATGGCCTCGGCCATCTCGGTCCGGGTCACCCCGGCACGTACGGCGCCGCGGGCGTGCGCGGCGATGCACCCGTCGCAGCGCAGGGTGATGGCCATCACCATGGCCAGCAGCTCCTTGGTCTTCCGGTCCAGCGCTCCCTCGGCCATGGTGGCCTCGTGCAGCTGGGTGAATGCCGTGTACGCGGCGGGGATCTCGTGACGCAGCTCGCGGGCCAGTGGTGCCAGCTCGCGTTGGACGTCGGTTCCCCAGTGGTGGTCTGCGTGGTCGCTCACCAGGGCGACGGTATACCCGGCGGCCGAGGTCGGCGGAATGGTGCGAGCGCGGAATGGTGCGAGGCCGAATGTTGCAGGAACGGAAACCGGGTAGACCGTGGGGATGCATCCCGCCACCGTTGCCGTGTCCTCCGGTCGCCCGCAGGGCACCGGCGATCCGCTGAACCATCCGATCGTCCTCGCCAGCAACTTCCGTGGTGAGGCGGGCGAGTACACCCGCACCCACGGCACCGCCACGTGGCACGCGCTGGAGGATGCGGTCGGGGCGTTGGAGGGCGGCACCGGGCTGGCGTTCTCGTCGGGCATGGCGGCCGCTGCCGGCGTGCTGTTCGCGCTCGCGCCGAAGGTGCTGGTGCTGCCCGGCTTCTCGTACTTGGGTGTGCGCGCGCTGGTACAGGACCTGGTCGACCAGGCCCGGCTGGAAGTGCGATTCGTGGACATCGCCGACACCGCGGAGGTGTTGGCGGCGATCCCCGGTGCCGACGTGGTCTGGATCGAGACGCCCACCAACCCGACGCTCGACGTCGCCGACGTGCGCGACCATCTGCGCCGCGGCCACCGCCGCGGGTGCCCGGTCGGTGGTCGACAGCACGTTCGCCACACCGATCTGCGCCCAGCCGCTCGCCGACGGCGCCACGGTCGTGCTGCACAGCGGCACCAAGTTCATCGGCGGTCACAGCGATCTGCTGATGGGACTCACCGTCACGGCGGACGCCGAGGTGCACGAGCGCCTGTTCCACGCCCGGCTGGTGAACGGCAGCACGCCGGGCGCACTGGAAGCGTTCCTCGCACTCCGTGGCCTGCGCACGTTGGCCCTTCGCGTCGAGCGGTCGCAGCAGAACGCTCAGGCGTTGGTCGAACGGCTCCGCGCCCACCCGGCCGTCGACGACGTGCGCTACCCGGGCACCGGCGGCATGGTGTCGTTCGTGCTTCGTGGTGGCGCTGCGGCTGCCGACGCAGCCTGCGCGGCAGTGCGGCTCGTCGTGCCGGCCACCAGCCTCGGTGGCGTCGAGACCTCGATGGAACGGCGTCAGAAGTACGTCGGCGACGCCCACGTGCCGCCGGGGCTGATCCGCATGAGCGTCGGCATCGAGCACGTCGACGACATCTGGGCCGACCTCCACCAGGCGCTGTCGACCGGCTGACCGGTCGTCAGGCGCGGCGGGCGAGCACCACGTCGCCCAGGGCCACGGCGTTGCCCACTGGGCCGCCGCACTCGGCCGGCACGGCGAACTCGACCCGCTCGCCGGGTGGCGCGGCGATCGTGCCGTCGCACAGTCGTCGACCGGCGGCGAACACGGCGACACCGTCGCCCTGGGCCAGCGCGGGCGCGCCGTCGGCGGCGACCGCGAACACGATCCACGAGTCGGGGAGGGCATGGTCACCCACGACGTCGGCGTCGACCAGCACCGCGCCCGCAGCCACCTGGCGGGCAGCGACGACGGGCTCGTGAACGTCGGTGAGCGCGCCACTCGGCACCATCGCCGTCGGGTACTCGCGCCGTTCGATCGACAGCGCGGCGCCGGCGGTGGCGTCGGTCGGCGACACCCACACGGCGACGGTGGTGCCCCACGCATCGCGTGCTCGCCGAGCAGCTTCGTGCAGCGACGACACCTGCCACCAGGCCAGGACGATCAGCGAGCCGGCGACGAGCCAGTACAACCAGGGGCGTCGGGCGAACGCCAGACGCAGACGCGGCAACCACCGCATGACGACCTCCTCGTGGACGTGGACGTTGCGGGGGAGGTCGCCGAAGGGCACCCTATCGGCGGGTGCCGCGGGCCGTCGGGTGGCCGGTCGGGTGGCCGGTCAGGTCGACGGTGTGGCCGCGGGTGCCGACGACGAAGTGCTCGGCGACGCGCTCGTGGAGCTGCTCGACGAGTCGCTGCTCGTCGTCGGACTCGAGGAGCCGGACGAGTCGCTGCCGGAGGTCGCCGCGGGGGTGGTGGCGCTCTTGCCGGAGCCACCGCGGTTGTCGGTCTTGTAGAAGCCGCCGCCCTTGAACGTCACGCCGACGGGAAGGAACACCTTCTTCACTTCCATGGTCGTCCCGGTGGCCGGATGGACGGCTTCGGTGAGGGCGTCGTCGGTGAAGGCCTGCTGGACCTCGATGGTCTCGCCGGTCTCGACGAACTTGTACACGTAGGTGGGCATCGCTGCGGGTACTCCCGAGTCGAGGATTAGCAGTCGGAATGGGCGAGTGCCAACGATAGCAACAACTGCCGCGTCCGCACCCTGTCGAGGCCGAGTTCTCATAGGCTCAGTGCTCATGCGTGCACGCACCGCCGTCATCCCGGCAGCCGGGATGGGCACCCGCTTCCTCCCCGCCACCAAGGCGGTGCCGAAGGAACTGCTGCCGATCATCGACACCCCGGCCCTGCAGCTGATCATCGACGAGGCGTCCGGCGCGGGCATCGACCACGTCGTCATCGTCACCAGCCACGCCAAGCCCGCCATCGAGGCCTACTTCGACTCGTCGCCCGAGGTGGTCGCCAAGCTGCGCTCCACCGGTCGCCACCACGTGGCCGACGCGCTGGAACGAGTCGGGCGAGAGGTGCGGATCAGCTTCGCCTACCAGGACGAGGCCACAGGGCCTCGGCCACGCGGTCGGCTGCGCTCGCGAGCTGGTCGGCGACGAGCCGTTCGCCGTCATGCTGCCCGACGAACTGATGGGCGACAGCTCGCTGCTGCAGCAGATGATCGACGTGTGCGAACGCTCGGGCGGCAGCGTGGTGGGGCTGATGGAAGTGGCGCCCGAGCAGGTCAGCGCCTACGGCGTCGTCACGCCGTCCGGCGCGCTCGACGATGCCGGCGTCCTTCCCATCGCCACGATGGTCGAGAAGCCGGCCCAGGCCGACGCGCCCAGCAACCTCATCATCATCGGCCGCTACGTGCTGACACCCGACGTCTTCGATCGCATCGCGGAGGTGCAGCCGGGCACCGGTGGCGAGATCCAACTCACCGACGCACTGCGGATGCAGGCCGAATCCGGGCCGTTCCACGGCGTGCTCAGCGGCGTGCGCCGCTACGACACCGGCAACCCGCTGGGGTGGCTCACCGCGGTGGTCGAGCTCGCGCTCGATCACCCCGACATCGGAGACCCGTTCCGTGAGTGGCTCCGCGCCAGGGTCTGACCTCGACCCCGAGCGGGTCGCCCACCATCTGCACGTGCAGCTGGCCGAGTTCGGTTCGCCGCAGCGCGCCGCCGCCGAGCGGTCGTACCTGAAGAGCCAACTGCGTCACCTCGGGGCGCCGGTGCCGGCCGTGCGGCGCGTCGTGCGCAACTGGGCCCGGCGTCACCCCCAGCTCGATCACGACGACCTGTTCGCCATTGCCGACGCGTTGTGGGCCGAGCGGACCCACGAACGACGCCTGGCGGCGATCGAGTTGCTGCAGGTCGTTCCCGCGGCGCATCACCGCCGACGACATGCCCTGGCTCGAGCAGCACCTGCGCGAGTGCGGTACGTGGGCGCTGGTCGATCCGCTCGCCGGCCTGGTGGTCGCCGACCTGCTGCCCCGCGATCCGGCTGTTCTGCCCGTCCTCGACAGGTGGGTCACCGACCCCGACTTCTGGATGCGTCGTTCGGCGGTGCTCGGCCTGCGCTCGGCAGTGCGTCGTGGCGACCAGCTGGACGCGTTGTTCGACTTCGCCGAGCGCCTGCTGCCCGACACCGAGTTCTTCGTGCGCAAAGCCATCGGCTGGGTGCTGCGCGAGGTGGCGCCACGACACCCGCGCGAGGTGTCCGCGTGGCTCCGCGAGCACGTCGATGACATCAGCCTGGTGACCCTGCGCGAGCCGTTGCGCAAGCTGGCCGACGGCGACGAGATCCGCGAGCTCTACGACACGCGGCGGAACCCGGCGGGGTAGTCGATCACCAGGCCGTGCTCGTCGACGTCGAGCACCACTTCGAATCCGCTGTCGACGTTCGTGTATCGCCACGAGCGATCGGCCAGGCGTGTGTATCGCTGCACGACGCGGCGCACCTCGAGCGTCTCCGGGTCGACCATCACCACCGGCAGTTCCGCCGTGTCGCCGACGGCGAAGGGCAAGCGGCGGATGGGCAGTGTGTTGGTGAACGGGGTGCACGTGAGGTCGATGTCGTAGCAGCCGTCGAGTTCGGTGCGGTGGGCGCCGTTCATCTCTCCCCAGCGTCCGGCGCCGTCGGTGGCCAACCACAGGTCGGGCTCCTCGAGGTCGCGGAACAGGATGAACTGGCGCACCTGCCAGGTGGCCGAGAGCCGCACGACGTACTCGATCCGTTCGCGGTCGACGACGCCGCTCACGGTGTAGCCCTCGTTCTCCCACCGGATGGTGGTGGTCTCGAGCTGCTCGTCGTCCCAGCCCGACCAACGCACGACGTGGCCCTCGGGTTCGTGGGCTGCGCTGATGGGGCGCGTACGCGGTCATCCGCGCTCACGGTACCGTGACCCCCGTGATCGACATCACCGAGGCCCGTGACCACGTCCTGCAGCGCTGCCCCGTGCTGACACCCCGCGACGTTGCCGTTCCGTGCGGCCATCGGCTGCGTGCTCGCCGAGGCCGTGGTGTCCGGCGAGGACGTCCCGCCGTTCGCCAACAGCGCCGTCGACGGGTACGCCGTGGTGGCCGCATCGCTGGCCATCGTGCCCGTCGAGCTGCCGGTGGTGGGCGAGGTCGCGGCCGGCGCGCACACCGACCGTGTGCTCGGTGTCGGCGAAGCCATTCGCATCATGACGGGCGCACCGCTGCCGGCGGGCACCGACGCGGTGGTGATGGTGGAGGACACCGAGCGACTCGACGAAGGCCGTCGAGTGCGGGTGCTGCGCGTCGGTCGAGGCGGGAGCGGCGGTCCGTGCCGCCGGCGACGACGTGCGCATCGGCACCTCGCTCTACGGCGCCGGCACGTTGGTCACCCCGGCCGTCGCGGCCGTGCTCGCCAGCGTCAACGCCGCGATCGTGTCCGTCGTACCGCGTCCTCGGGTCGCCGTGCTCAGCACGGGCGACGAGCTCGTCGACGACGGCGGGCCGCTGCAGCCGGGGCAGATCCGCGAGAGCAACCGCACGATGCTGCACGGCCTCGTCGCCGACGCGGGCTGCGAGGCCGTCGACCTGGGCATCGTCCGCGACGACGAAGCTGCGCTCGAGGCAGTGCTGCGCGAGGCCGCCGAGACCTGCGACGCCATCGTCACCAGCGGCGGCGTCAGCATGGGCGACTACGACGTGGTCAAGGCCGTGCTGTCGACGATCGCCGACATGCGCTGGATGCAGATCGCCATCCGCCCGGCCAAGCCGTTCGCGTTCGGTCTGCTCGCCACCGCCTCCGGACGACAGGTTCCGGTGTTCGGGCTGCCGGGCAACCCGGTCAGCTCGCTCGTCAGCTTCGAACTGCTGGCCCGTCCGGCGCTGCGGCAGATGGCCGGGCACCCGTCACCCGGACGACCCGTGGTCGACGCCGTGGCCGACGACGACCTGCCCCGTCGACCCGACGGCAAGGTCCACTACCAGCGGGTCGTCGCCTCGTTCGGTGCCGACGGCCGTGTCCACGTCCGGTCGATCGCTTCCCAGGGCAGCCACCAGCTGGCCGCCACCTCGACGGCCAACGCGATCGCCGAGGTGCCCGACGGCGACGGCGTCGCCGCAGGTGCCCCTGTTCGGACGCTCCTGCTGTGGGTAGTTTGACCGCATGGACCTGATCGACCCCTTCGGACGGACGATCCGCGACCTGCGCATCTCGGTCACCGACCGGTGCAACTTCCGCTGCACCTACTGCATGCCGGAAGAGGGCATGGTGTGGCTGCCGCGCAGCGAGGTCCTGACGTTCGAGGAGATCGAGCGGTTGGCCCGCATCTTCGTCGAGCGATTCGAGGTCGACGGTTTGCGCCTCACCGGTGGGGAACCCACCATCCGCGCGCACATGACGGTGCTCGTCGACAAGCTGGCGCAGTTGCGCGTGCCGTCGAGCTCCTCGTCGCCGTACGCCGGCCGCAAGCCCGACATGTCGATCACCACCAACGGGGCCACGTTCCGCAACCTCGCCCACGAGTTGAAGGTCGCCGGCCTCGACCGGGTCAACGTCAGCCTCGACACGCTCGACCGGGCCAAGTTCGAGCAGATGACGCGCCGCGACGAACTCGAGCACGTCCTCGACGGCATCGAGGCGGCCAAGGAGGCCGGGTTCTCGCCCGTGAAGATCAACGCCGTCATCGAACGCGGTGTCAACGACGACGAGATCGTCGACCTTGCTCGCTTCGGCCGCGACAACGACGTCGAGATGCGGTTCATCGAGTTCATGCCGCTCGACGCCACCGGCCACTGGCTGAACGACAAGGTGGTCGGTCAGGACGAGATCGTCGCCGCACTTGACGCGGTGTTCCCGCTCGAGGCCTTGCCGTCGCAGGGATCGGCACCGGCGAGCCAGTGGCGCTACCTCGACGGCCGGGGCACCGTCGGCATCATCCCCACCGTCACCAAGCCGTTCTGCGACGACTGCGACCGCGTCCGCCTGACAGCCGACGGGCAGTTCCGGACGTGCCTGTTCGCCACGACCGAGTTCGACCTGCTGAAGATGATCCGCGCCGGAGCGTCCGACGACGACCTCGCGGCAGAGATCCAGCGGGCCGTCGGCACGAAGTGGGCGGGGCACCAGATCAACCAGGTCACGTTCGTGCGGCCGCGCCGCACCATGAGCCAGATCGGCGGTTGACCTTCGCGCCGGAGATCGGCGCGTTGCGTGAGGTCCCGACACGTTGCGTGGTGGTCGTGCGCGTCGATCCTGCCACTGAACGGTTTCCGTGTGACGTTGGTCCATGTCCGGAGATGTCAACAGAACCTCAAGATCGTCGTCGCGAACGCCGATGAAGATCCAGGCCGCACCACGCTGTGGCGGCAGGATCGAAAGAGGGCAATGTGAGCAGGGAGACCGACAGCACACTCGCCACCCAGCCGCAACGTCGCGGCGGGAAGGTGAAGCCGTACTCGGGTGAGGCCGGGCCGGTCAGCACGGGTCCGCGGCCTGGGGCGAAGCCGGGCGAGCCGCAGAAGCTGGGCGATCTGCTCGCGGCGAAGGGTCTGGTGAACTCCGAGCAGTTGCGCAACGCGCTGCTGTCGCAGAGCGTGCACGGGCAGCGTCTCGGGACCACGCTCGTCGGCCTCGGATTGCTCACCGAGCGTGAACTGGCCGAGGCGCTGGCCGAGCAGTCCGGGCTCGAGCTCATCGATCTGGCCCACACCGATGTGGACCGCGACACCGCTCAGAAACTGTCCGAGAGCGACGCCAAGCGTCTGGTCGCGGTGCCGATCCGCGCCGAGGGCGAGCGCATCATCGTCGCCGTCGCCGACCCGTATGCCACCGAGTTGCAGCAGGAGCTGATCTCGTTGCTGGAGGCGCCCGTGCGTCTGCAGGTCGCGGCCGGGCTGGACATCATGGAGACCATCTCGTCCGTCCACGTCAAGGTCGGCGAGATGGACGAGGCGTTGCGCGTGTTCGAGGAGCGCGCCGAGCAACGCAAGCGCGAGTCCACCGCGACCGCCACGTACAACAACATGGTCGACGAGAACGCGCCGGTCGTGCGCGTCATCAACCTGATCCTCGAGCAAGCCGTGCGTGAGCGTGCCAGCGACGTGCACATCGAACCCGTCGACGACTGCGTGCGCATTCGTCTGCGCACCGACGGTGCGCTGCGCGAGGTGATGACGCTGCCGGTCAGCATGGGCCAGCCACTGCTGTCGCGCATCAAGGTGATGGCCAACCTGAACATCGTCGAGCGGCGGCGCCCGCAGGACGGCAACTTCACCACCGAGACGCTGGGCCGCGAGATCGACATCCGTGTCGCCACCTCGCCGACCGTGTTCGGCGAGATGGTCGTGCTCCGACTCCTCGACAAGCGGCGCAGCCTGTACGAGCTCTCCCGCCTGGGTATGCCGCCCGCGGCCGAGGCGTCGTATCGCGACCTCATCCGACTGCCGTTCGGCCTCGTCGTCTGCGCCGGCCCCACCGGCTCGGGCAAGACGACCACGTTGTACGCCACGCTCGCCGCGGTCAACGACGAGTCGCTCAAGGTGGCGACCATCGAGGACCCGGTCGAGTACGTCATCCCGCGCATCAGCCAGATCCAGATCCACGAGGCCGCCGGCCTCACGTTCGCCACGGGCCTGCGTGCGCTGCTGCGCCAGGACCCCGACACCATCCTCGTCGGCGAGATCCGTGACGTCGAGACCGCGCGCATCGCCGTGCAGGCCGCCTTGACCGGCCACTTCGTGATGTCGTCGCTGCACGCCACCGACGCCGCTGCGGCGCTGCACCGCTTCCTCGACATGGGCATCGAGCCGTTCCTGCTCGCCTCGTCGTTGACGGGTGTCGTCGGCCAGCGTCTGGTGCGCCGCAACTGCCCGCGCTGCTCCGAGCAGTACACGCCGGCCGTCGAGGAGATGGCGTTCCTCGAGAAGGTCGTCGGCGATCTTCCGGCCGACGCCAAGTTCATGAAGGGGCGGGGCTGCAACTTCTGCCGCGACACCGGCTTCTTCGAACGTGTGGGCGTCTACGAGGTGCTCGCCGTCAACGACACCATTCGTCGTCTGATGGTCGAGCACGCCAGCCAGTCCGACGTGCGTCGGGCCGCCGAGCAGGAGGGCATGCGGACGATGGCCCGCTGCGCCGTCGACCTGGCGCTCAGCGGCACGACCACGCTCACCGAAGTCCTCCGTACCGTGGTGGTGATCTGATGCCGAGGTTCCAGTACGTCGCCGTCGATGTGCAAGGCGCGACCAACAAACGATTCATCGAAGCGTTCGACGAGGTCGACGCGCGCAAGAAGTTGTTGCTCGCCAACCTCGACGTGCAGTCCGTCCAGCTCAAGGAGCCGCTGCTGCGGCGCGAGCTGACGATCCGCCAGCAGCGGATCAAGCCGATGGAGATCCTGCACTTCACGAACCAGATGGCCGCCTTCCTCGGTGCCGGGCTGAGCATCATCGACGGACTCGACCTGATCGCCAAGAACACGCCGAACCCGAGCCTGGCCAAGATGCTCGAGCAGATGCGTGACGACGTGCGTGAGGGCATGCCCTTCGAGGACGCCTTGGCCGAGCACCAGAAGGTACTGCCGCGCTACTACGTGGGGGTGGTCCGTTCGGCCAGCCTCACCGGCCGGCTCGACTCGGCGCTCGAACAGCTCAGCGGGTACATGGAGCGAGAACTCGAGGCCAAGCAGCGCATCCGCTCGGCGTTGGCGTACCCGATGGTGATCGTGGCCATGTCGATGGTGTCGGTCGTCATCCTCACCGTGTTCGTGCTGCCCAAGTTCGTCGACCTGTTCAACTCGTTCGGTACGGACCTGCCGTGGTCCACGAGCATCATGATCAACTTCGCCAAGTTCTCGAGCACCTACTGGTGGGTGTACCTCGTGCTCTTGGCCGGCATCGTCGGACTGTTCATGTGGATGAAGACCTCACCCGAGGGCCGGCGAGTCCGCGACCGACTGATCCTGCGCATCCCGCTGGTCCGCGACATCGCGCTCTACGCCAGCGTCGAGCGGGTGTGTCGCATCCTGTCCACGCTGTGGCAGGCGGGTGTGCCCGTGGCCGACGCGATGACCGCGGCGGTGCAGAGCGCCGACAACTCGGTGTTCGAGGAGAAGTTGATTCCCGTGCAGGAGGCCGTGTTGGCCGGTGAAGGCCTGGCCGAGCCGCTCGCCAGCATCGATCTGTTCCCGGACGCCGCGCTGCAGATGATCGCCGTCGGCGAGGCGTCGGGCACGTTGGCCGAGCAGCTCGAGAACGCCGCCAACTTCTACGGGCGTGAGCTGGAGTACAAGCTGAAGCGGTTGACGACGTACTTCGAGCCGGCCGTGATCATCATCGTCGGCCTCATCGTCGGGTTCGTCGCCATCTCGCTCGTCCAGGCGATGTACGGCTCGCTCGGTTCCGGGGGAGTGAAGTAACCATGCGTCCCCCTCGCAGCGACGATCGCGGCTTCACGCTGATCGAGCTGCTCGTCGCCGTCGTGCTGATGGCCACGGCGTTCGGTGCCGTGTTCGGTGGCCTGGGTCTGTACTTCAAGATCCAGGCGACCCAGCGTGCCAACGCGACCATCGATGCCGAGATCCGCAGCTACGCCGAGCGAGTGCTCGAGCTGCCGTACGTGGACTGCGCGACGACGTCCAGCTACAGCGCGGCCACCAAGCCGGCCGGGCTGACCACCGACGTGACGGTCACCTACTGGGACGGCGAGCTGCCCGCCGGGTTCGGTAGCACCTGCACCAAGGACCTCGGTGTGCAACAGGTGACGATCACCCTGACGGACTCGCGTGGCGAGACCGGCACCTTGCAGATCGGAAAGTCGAAATGAGCGCGCCCAGGCGTGAGCGGGACCGCGGTCTGACGCTGGTCGAGCTGATCATCGCCGTCGCGCTGATGGGCCTCATCGGCGGCGCCATCGGCGGAGCGCTGTACTTCGGCATCAAGACCACCAACAACAGCAGCACGAGGCTCGACCAGAGCATGACGGAGATGGCGGTCACCCGCTACCTCACCGGCGACATCCTGTCGGCCGAGGGGCCGGTCACGGTGAAGGGCTCGGACAGCACGTGTGGTTCGGCGCCGCTGAAGTTCTCCTCGCGGTCCGACGTGACGAAGGCGACCAAGGACACCGTGGTCGCGTGGTCGCTGTCGGGCACCGATCTGATCCGTCGGACCTGCCTGAACGGCACCACGACGACCGAGCACGTGATCGCCACCGGCATCAGTGCCTTCACCCCCGGGACCTGCGCGGTGTCGTGCACGTCCAACAAGATCTCCGTGACGTTCACGGCCGCTGCGGCGCACGACGTGTCCGAAGCCAGCTGGACCCTCACCGTCACCCGTCGAGGAGTCACCTCATGAGCACGCGTCAGGATTCGAGCGAGCGCGACCAGGGTTCGGCGCTGATCATGGCGATCGTGTTCGTCACCGTCATCGGCGTCGCCATGGCGGCCGGCCTCGGCTACGCCGCGGCGACCATCCGCGCCCAGAGCACGGCCTATGCGCCGGCTCGCGACAAGCTCTACGCCGCGGACGCAGCGATCAAGACGGCCATCAACTACGTGCGCAACAACCCGTCCGAGGGCAATTCGCTCACCAACCCGACGTGTGCGCCGGTGCGCGACTACGGGACCGTGCGCGACGCCAAGGTCACCACGCAGGTGTGCCCGCAGGGCGGTGCGTCACTGACGCCGAAGGGTGCCGGCTCCGCCTGGGGGCTGATGACCCTGGCCGTCGGGCGACATGGAGGACGGCGAGGAGAAGGGCGAGCCGGGCCTCGTCATCGACGGCACGCTGCAGGTGAACGGCAACGTCTACTCGAATTCCGACATCGAGGGTGACAACCTCGAGGTCAAGGCCGGCACGGTGAAGGCGCTCGACGGCTGCAAGGGCGTCGACATCACCGTCGACGGGACCAAGTTCACCAAGTGCAAGGTGTCGACGGCGCCGGCATCCGACCCCGGCTACGTGTCGGGCCTGACCGAGGCGCCCCCCGCCGGGATCCGGCACGTGCGACAAGGCCGCCGGCATCGCATCCCTGCAGCCCGGTACGTGGTCCTCGCAGGCCGCGCTGGACGCGGCAGTCGGTCAAGCCCTCCGACTGTCCGATCATCAATCTGCTGCCGGGCACGCACTACTTCGACAACTTCGACTGGACGATCAAGCAGCGCATCATCGCGGGCACGTTGGTGTCCGGGTTCACGTCGGACACCCCGTTCGCCGAAGCGTGCGTGCGCGGCGGCGCTGCCGGCACGGGCGCGCTGCTGGTGTTCGGCGGCACCGCCACCGTGACGCTCTCGGGCAGCACCCCGGCACTCGAGGTCTGCGGCCTGAAGGTGAACCAGCCGTCCCTGTCGAAGTCCGTCATGCTGCCCATCTACGGCGCCACGACCGCCTGTCCAAGCTGTACTCGGACACGTTCACCGTCGGTGCCGATCCGACCGGATGGACGAACTCGTCGAACGCGAAGTCGGTCGACACCAAGTCGGCGACGACCTCGGTGCAGAAGAACAAGACGACCTCGAACCTGGTGTTCACGAGCGTCACGGGCGCCAACACCCTCCCGGTCTGGACCGTGCCCACCCTGAGCATCGACGTCACCGCGTCCAGCCCCGTCGCCAACGACACGTTCAAGGTGACCGTGGTCGACAGTTCGAACACCACGCTCTGCACGACCCCGACGGCGGGCAAGCTCAAGACGACCCTCAGCAAGGTGACGATCTCGTTGACGTGCACCAAGCCGCTGACGACCGGCTTCAAACTGAACCTCTCGGTCACCACGTTGAACAGCGGCACCAGCCCGCGCACCGTGAGCGTGGACGGTCTGGAGATGAAGTACGTCGACCAGCAGGGCCCGAAGGTGCGGGCCCAGTCCGGCTGCGTGTCCAAGGTCGACGGCTGCGACTTCCTGAGCACGAACGGCAACGGCAACACCTACTGGTTCGACGGCGAGGTCTACTTGCCCAAGGCGCGGGTGAACGTGCAACTGCCGAACAACTCGGCCGGCTTCACGACCCTCGGCATGGTGGTCCGGGTGCTCGAGGTGAAGACGACCGGGTCGACCCAGACCTACCCGATCATCGCGGTGGACAACGGCAGCCTCAACGACGGTGACGTCACCATCGTGGCCATGGTCGGGGACGACACGTGGATGACCTGTCGGGTGTCGTTGGCGACGTCCGGCACGTCGATCACGGGCGCCACCACACAGGGTTGCACCGTCCCTCGATGACCCCCAACGCGTCATCGCACTGACACCTGAGCGTCGCCCTGCCGACACAGTGGGCCAAGACGTACTACAGTTCCGTGACGGATGAGTGACCTGACTTTCACCCACCTCGACCCCATGGGTCGGGCCCGCATGGTCGACGTGACCCCCAAGGACCCCACCCATCGTCGAGCCGTCGCCCGTGGCAAGGTGTTCATGCAACCCGAGACCACCGCGGCGATCGCCAACCGCGAGGTCAAGAAGGGCGACGTCCTCGCCGTCGCCCGGGTGGCCGCCATCCAGGCCGCCAAGCGCACCAGCGACATGATCCCGCTGTGCCATCCCCTGCTCGTGGGCTCGGTGTCGGTCAACTTCGAGATCGGCGACGACCACATCGAGGTCGAGGTGCAGGTCGACACGGTCGATCGCACGGGCGTCGAGATGGAGGCCCTGCACGCCTGCGCCGTGGCCGCGTTGACGATCTACGACATGTGCAAATCAGCCGACCGAGGCATGGTCATCGGTGAACTGGCCCTCTGGGAGAAAACCGGAGGGCGGAGCGGTACCTACCGCCGACCCGCTAACATTGCGCCGTCCGTTACGAACGTAGTAGAACCGTAATGAACTGCGCCCCGAGAGGGACCGGACTTCAGAACATGATCCATCACCATTCAGCACCGCAGGAGGCCCAGTAATGCAGCCCGTCGTCCTGCTCGCCGTCGCCGCCGTCTGGGCCGCCGTCATCATTCCGCCGCTCCTGCGTTCGCGGTCCGAGAACCGGCCCAACTCGTCCGTGACCGACTTCCGTCGTCAGCTCTCCACCCTGCAGCGCGCCGTGCCCACCCGCACGATGGTGCCGATGCGGGGCATGGCCCGTCCGCTCACCCAGGCACCCCAGGCGCACCGCACCCACGGGCACCCCGGGCAGGTGCGTCGGGCCGCCGCTGCTCCCGCCAGCCGTGCGCCCATGCAGCAGGCCACGCTGCAGCGCGACATCGCCGAAGGTCACCTGCACCACCGCCAGGCGCACCTGCACAAGGTCAGCCAGCGCGAGATCGTCCGCCGTCGCCGCGCCAACGTCCTGTTCGGCCTGGTCGTCACGGTGGGCATCACCGGCTTCCTCGCCGCCACCACGCACGCCTCGGCCATGGTGTGGGCGTTCGGTCTGTCGTTCGTCGCCCTCTGCGGGTACTGCTACAAGCTGGCCCAGATCCGGGCCCTCGAGCAGGACCGCCAGTACGGCGAGACGAACTGGTTCCACGCCGCCTGAGTCACGCTCACCTGAGTCGCACGGCGGGTTCACCGCTACACTCGCGAACTCAACCAGGGGCTGTAGCTCAGTTGGCAGAGCGCTTCGTTCGCAATGAAGAGGTCAGGGGTTCAATTCCCCTCAGCTCCACATCCCACGTGGTTCCCATCGAGGCCCTGTCCGGTTCCGCCGGCGGGGCCTCGTTCGCGTCCCGGCTGTTCGCCGGGGACCCGAGCGATGACATCGTCGAAGTGGATGTGGTCGCCAGCAGCGTCCGGGAAGAACATCATCGCGCCGGCCCGATACTCGATGATGCCATCGGCGTCGACGGCCGAGACGATCTCGGGAACCCGAGCGCGCTACTCGCTGGCGGGACCGGTGAAGTGCGGGGCGCGCTTCTCGCGGTGGCTGGCCAGACCCTCCGCCGCGTCGGGGCCGACGAAACCGAAGAACTCGTAGGCGAGGCTGGCATCGAAGATCGGCCCGGCCTGGCGGTACCAGTGGTTCAGGGTGTGCTTGGTCCAACGGATGGCCGACTGCGACATCCCGGCCAGCTGCTCGGCCACTTCGAGCGCCCGGGTCTGCACCTGGTCGTCGTCGACGCACAGCGACACGAGGCCGATGCGCTCGGCCTCCTCGCCGGTGAGGGTCTCGCAGGTGAGCAGGTAGTACTTCGACTTGGCCATGCCGCACAGCAGCGGCCAGCAGATGGCCGCATGGTCGCCGGCCGCGACGCCCAGGCGGGTGTGCCCGTCGATGATGCGTGCGGTGCGGGCCGCGACCGACACATCGGCCAGCAGGGCGCACACCAGGCCGGCACCGACGGCCGGACCGTGGATGGCCGAGACGATGGGCTTCGAGCAGTTGATGACGTTCATCACGATGTCGCGCGCCTCGCGCACGGCGCGCACGCGGGCGCCGTGGTCGTTGACCAGTTCGTCGAGCAGTTCGAAGCTGCCGCCGGCGCTGAACGCCCTGCCGGCCCCCTGGATGATCGCCACACGCACCTCGGGGTCGCGATCGACTGCCAACCACACGTCGGCCAGATGCTGGTGACACTCCGGCGACACGGCGTTCAGGCCGGGTGCGTCGAGCGTGATCCGCAGCACACCGGTCGAGGGAACGTCGAAGGACAGGGAGGGAAAGTCTTCGGCATAGTTGGCCATGACCCGACTGTAGGGGGATAACTTGACCGGACCCCACAAGGAGGTCCGCCATGGATCGCATCCTCATCGAAGACCTGCGGGTGCTCACCATCATCGGTGCGCTGCCCCACGAGCGAGAGCTCGCCCAGCCCTTGCGCATCGACCTCTCCATCGGTGTCGACCTGCACAATGCCGGACGCAGCGACGAGCTGACCGACACCGTCCACTACGGCCTGGTGTGCGAGCGCGTCGTCGAGATGGCTCGCGACTCCAAGGACATCCTCCTCGAGCGTCTGGCCGCGAAGGTGGCCGATGTGGTGCTCGAGTTCGACCTCGTCGAGCTCGTCGACGTGAAGGTCACCAAGCTCCGCCCGCCCGTGCCGGAAGCCGTGGAGAGCACGTCGGTGTGCCTCACCCGCACCCGGGCCGAGGCCGCCGCGCCCCCGCTGGAGGACCACGAGGTCATCGTCGCGTTGGGTTCCAACCTGGGCGACCGCGAGGGCTACCTGCGTTTCGCCGTCGGCGAGCTGGGCAACGTCGTCGCCCTCAGCCAGGTGTACGAGACCGAGCCCGTCGGCGGGCCCGACGGTCAGGGTGCGTACCTGAACATGGTGGTCAAGGTGCAGACGTCGCTCGACCCGTACGCGTTCATCCGCCGCTGCCAGCGCATCGAGGCCAACGCACTGCGCCAGCGCATCGTGCACTGGGGCCCGCGCACGCTCGACGTCGACGTGTTGTTCTACGACGACGTGCACATCACCAGCGAGAAGCTGACGGTGCCGCACCCGCGCATCGACGAGCGTCGCTTCGTGCTCACCCCGCTCAGCGAGATCGCACCCGAGCGGTGCCCGCCGGACTGGCAGGCCACGTTGCCGCCCAGCGAGATCCACGTCCGCGGTCCGCTGGCGGTCTGATCGTGTCCCTGAGGTCAGCCGCCGAGCAGGCGGCGCTCGAACTCGCGCACCTTCGCCGGGTAGTGCACACGCCCGAACTCGGGCGCGCCTTCACGACGATCTCGAGCAGCTCGTCGTGCTGCACGGTCTCCTTCCAGGGCAGCGCGATGTACAGCGGCAGGTCGAAGACGCGCATCGCGTCGAGGTTGCTGTACACCCGCTTCTGGTAGATGTAGCGCTCGTCCCACGGCCAGTTCGAGGGAGCGAAGCCGGTGCCGGGGTCGAGCACGCAACGGTGGCGCAGGCCGTAGCGATCGGCGTCGCGCAGGCGGGCGTCGAAGAACTCGATGATCGCCTCGACGGGGTCGCGGTCCACCATCTCCATCGCCCGCGGGTTCGGTCCGCTGAGGAACGGCACGACGATCGGCACGTCGAAGTCGACGGCCACCTCCCACATCGCGTCGGACTGCATGCCGTCGGCTGCATTGATCACCGTGGCGCCGGCTTCGCAGCGCTCGACGCAGCACCTCCGGGCGCCAGGTGTCGACGCTCATCGGCACGCCCAGTTCGGCCAGCGCCGGCACCAGGTCGCGCAGCCGCTCCCACTCGGCCTCCCACGGCACCACCTCGGCGACGTCGGTGCTGCCCTGGCCGCCCAGGTCCAGTCCGTCGGCGCCGTCGGCCAGCAGTTGCCGGGCGCGAGCGAGCGCCTGTGCGGGCGTCGTGGCGATCGAGTCGGTGTTCAGCGAGTCGGGGCTGGCGTTCACGACGCCGTAGAGGAACATGGTCGGCGAGCCTACTGGCGACCCCGTGAGGCGGCCCGGTGATGCGCTCGGTTCGTCTGTTCGAGATCGACGACTGCGCAGCCGACCAGGTGGTCGAGGCCAAGCAGGGGCGCACCATCTCGGTGTGCATCCCGTGCCGCGACGAGGCCGCCACGGTCGGCCCGCTGATCAGCACGATCAAGAACGAGCTGATGCGCCGCGTGCCGCTGGTCGACGAGCTCATCGTGCTCGACGATCGCAGCACCGACGACACCGCCGCGGTGGCGGCGGGTGCCGGGGCGCGGGTGGTCGACATCCGCGATGTGCACGCCGTGTACGGCGAGGGGCACGGCAAGGGCAACGCCCTGTGGGCCAGCCTCACCGCGAGCGACAGCGACTTCGTCGTGTGGGTCGATGGCGACATCACCAGCTTCACTCCCGACTGGATCGTGCGCCTGGTCGCACCGATGCTCGACGACGACACCGTGGCGCTGGTGAAGGCCCTGTCGCACCGCCCCACTCGGTTGGGTGGGGGTGGCCGAACCACCGAACTGGTGGCCCGTCCGCTGATGTCGCTGTACTACCCCGAGCTGTGCGGGCTGCACCAGCCGTTGGCCGGCGAGTACGCCGGTCGTCGCACGGTCCTCGAGAACCTGCCGTTCGTGCAGGGGTGGGGCGTCGAGATCGCGATGCTCATCGACATCGCCCGCATCCACGGCCCCGAGGCCATCGCCCAGGTGGACCTGGGCACCCGTGAGCACCGTCATCGTTCGCTGCACGCCCTGTCGGTGCAGGCGGCGGAAGTGATGGCCACGATGCTCGCCCGCGTGCCCGAAGGCAGCCTGCTCGCCCACGACACGCCCGCGCTGCGTCGGGCCGACGGCTCGGCCGTCCCGCTGAACCTCAGCGAACGCCCACCCCTCGCCTGGCTCCGCGGCTGACCCACCCCACGCGAACTTAAGTTCCTGGTGAACACCGCGAACTGAAGTTCTGCGGCTCCACGCTCGGCGCGGGGTCAGACGGTCATCGTCAGTTCGACCGTGAAGCCCTTCGTCGCGTCGCCAGTGACGGTGGCGAGCTGTTGGTCGACGCCGTCGCGGAACACCATGTCCGACGACAGCGAGGTGTGCGTCAGGTTGGTGGCGCTGGTCTCGTAGCCGCCGGCGGCGTACGCCACCTCGCACATGTCCTGCGGAAGGGCGAGCTGCGAGGTGACGATCAGGTTGCTCGCGCCGAGCGCGTCGTCGATGCTGGGGTAGACCTCGAAGTGGATGTGCGGCCAGCGTCCGTCGTAGCAGCCGGGGAAGATGGACTGGAACGTCACCGTGCCCGTGTCGTCGGCTTCGCCCACGCCGCGCAGGTAGTTCGCCTCGGCAGCGGTGTACATCGAGTAGTGGCCGTCGCGGTCGGCGTGCCATGCGTAGACGGCGCCACCGGTGAGCGGAGCGCAACCCTTGCTGCTGTCGAGCACCGTCAGGTGCAGGGTGATCGGCACGCCCTGGGCGGTGCCCGAGTAGCTGCCGAAGCTGCCGGTGATGTCCTCGCGCACCACGGCGCTGTCGCTGAGGATGTCGGGACCGTTGGAGCCGTCGCCGGGGTACGGCCCGGCGGTCTCCTCCGGGATGGGGGTCGTGCACACGGCCGAGCCGGTGGAGGCGGTCGTGCCGTCGGTGGCAGCGGTCGTGGTGTCCGTGCCGGCGGTGGTGCTGCCGGTGGTGGTGTCGGTGGCGCCGCTCGTTCCGACCGAGGTCGACGCAGTGCTCGTCGGGTCGCTGCTGCAGGCGGCCAGGACGGCGGCACCGGCACCGGCCATCAGCACGATGGCCCGGCGGCGGGGGAGGACCGCAGCGGCGAGCCCTGCGGCGGAGGAAGCAGGCGGGGTGGGCATGTCATCGGGATTCATGCGGGCATCCTCCGTCATCGAGGTTGGAATCAGGTGAACGTAGCTCCGGAACTCGTTGTGGCGCGTTCGGTGCCACACTGACGTGCATGCCGCGCCGGCCCGACGACATGGAGATCATCGATGTCCTCGACCCCGACGACCCATCCATCGACTGGGGCGTCGTTCACACCGCTCTGCCAGCGCATCAGCTGCCGGCAGAGCCCGCGCCACCACGCCGACGGTGGCCGTGGGTTGCGTTGGCTGCCGTCGCCGTCGTCGGCGTGGTGGTCGCACTCGTCGTCACGGGCGACGACGCGACTCCAGGCCCGGTGACCGCACCGGGCCGCTTCGTGCTCGTCGACCCCCGCCTGCGCAACTACTCCACGGATGTGGCCACTCCGTTCGACGACACCGGCGGCTTTCGCGTGTGGGCCGCGGGTGGGCCCGACGAGCCCCATGTCGAGGTGCAGATCGACACTGGCGCCACCGAGCCGTTCATCGCGTTCGACGGGGCGACGCGCAACGTGCAGGGCCTCGACTTCATCAGCACGCTCGGGCGCGCCAATCGGGTCACGGTCGTGCGCGACCTGGGTCGCGACTCGCGCATGGTGGTGCGGGCGACGGGTCTGGGCGACGCGGATGTTGCGTCGATCGTCAACTACACCAACATCGGCACCTCGGCCGGCCGGGTGGCCGAGATCGTGATGCCGGTCGGGGTCGAACAGTCCCTCGGGTTGCAGGAGGTGGTGGCCGGGCGGTGGCAGGACGAAGTGCTGTACGGCACGGTCGAGACCACGATGCGCTACCTCGACCAGCAGTCGAACCTGGTCACCCTGAGGGTGGCCAAGGGCAGCCTGTTCGACCAGGTGACCGCGCTCGGATACCTGGCCGATCGCGCTGCCGAGCCACGTGGCGATCGGTTCGTCGCCCAGCTCACCGAGACCGGCGACGCGGTCGTGCTGTGGCAGCAGGACGGCTACGTGCTCTCGCTCACCGGTCCGGGCGACCCCGAGCGGTACGTCGACCTCAGTCAGGCAGTGCGGCCCGCCACGGCCACGGAGTGGGACACGCAGCTGATCTTCCTGCGTCCGGACTACCGCGTGGGCGACTTCGCGCTGCTCGGTCGCGGTACCGAGTGGGTGGCCGGCGTGCAGCGCGCCGAGCGCGGTGGCGCCACCAAGCTGCTGTGGTGGTTCACCGTGCCGACCGAACCGGGCACCTCGACGTCGGTCCCCGTGCGGTTCGATGCGACGGTCCAGCCGTTCGCCGACCGCATCGTCATCGACGGCGTCACCTACGTCTTCGTGTCCGCACCGGCGGGGAGTGGCGTCACCGACGCGACCGTGTTCTTCGGCGACTCCGGCATCGAGCAACTGACGCTCACCCAACCCTTCGCCGACATCCCCGTGGTGATGGCCGCCTACCGGGTCGACGACCAGGGCTCCGTGCGCGTCATGACCCCCGCCGTCGACGACCTCTGACCCGCCTCCGAGGGTGGACCCGCAGAACTCAAGTTCGCGGTGTTCACCAGGAACTCAAGTTCGCGGTGTTCACCAGGAACTTAAGTTCGCGGTGTTCACCAGGAACTTAAGTTCGCGGTGTTCACGTCAGCCGCCGTGGGCGGCGATCGACTTGGCGATCTTCGCCGGGCTGATGCCTCTCGCCGCGCCCAGCTGCTGGGCGAACACGCTGACGCGCAGCTCCTCGAGCAGCCAGCCGATGTCGACCAGCTCGGCGGTGACGGCCTCTCGGGGCGTCCGGCGCAGCAGGTCGGTGTAGCGGCGCTCGAGGGCGAGTACGTCGCGCAGGTTGTTCTGGTCCTTCTGCGGTGCCTCCGGCAGCTTGGTCAGGCGCTGGTCGATTGCCTTCACGTAGCGCAGCACGTCGGGCAGCCGCTCGGGTCCGGTCGTGACCACGAAGCCGGGCCGAACCAGCCGAGCCAGTTGTGCCGCAGCGTCGTCGGCCGACGAGGCCACCGCGGGCGCGACCAGCTTCGACAGCCGTGCCTGCACCGACGACGCGGCGGCGAGGACCTCGGCGGCCACTCGCAGCAACCGGGCGGCGTGGTCGGGCATGTGGTCGCGGGCGAGCGACACCAGCGCGGCGAAACCGTCGGCGGTGAACGGCACGGTGCCGTGGTCGGCGATGACACGGTCGGCCGCGGCGGTGATGCAGTCCGCCTCCAACTCGTCGAGCGACATCACCCGCGCGCCGGCGATCGCCAGCTTGGCCTGGTTGGTGAGGTCGCGCTCGACGGCCCGACGGTTGACGGGCACGGCCAGGAGCAGCAGTCGCCGCACGCCGAGGCGCATGACTCGCGCCTGCAGGTCGGGGTTGGTGAGGACACGAATGCTCACGCTGTCGCCGTCGTCGAGCAGGGTGGGAAAACCGATCACGGTGATGCCACCGCGCGTCGATTCGACCGACTCGGGCAGGTCGCCGAAGTCCCACGCCGTGATGCCCTTGCGTTCGTCGATGGGAGTGCTCCGAGCGATGGCGGCGCGTACCTTCGGCGCGAGCTCGGCGCGCAGCGCGTCGAGTGACCGGCCGCTCGCGACCGACACACCCCGTTCGTCGTCGACGGAGAAGCGGACGCGTAGGTGGGTGGGCACCTTGCCGATGTCGAACGCTCGCGCCGGGACCGTGGCCCCGGTGACCTCGCGCACGGTGTCGGACAGGGCATCGGCGAGCGACATCTCGCGCACACCGAGGACGTCGCACACCTTGGCGACGACCTCGCCCATCGGTACGAGCTCGCGGCGGTGTTCCTTCGGAAGCCCTCGCAACAGCGCGTCGACCAGGTCGTCGCGGAAGCCGGGCACCTGCCAGTCGAAGCCGTCGGCGCCGACCTGGTTCAGCGCGGCCAACGGCACGTGCACCGTGACGCCGTCGTCGTCGGCGCCGGGATCGAAGCGATACGTCAGCGGCAGCGTGAGGTCGTCCTGCTGCCACTCGCCGGGGAAGTCGTTCGCGCTGAGGACCCCGCGCCGCTCATGAAGTGCTCCATGCGCATGGTCAGCAGGTCGGGGTCGGCCGACTTGGCGTCCTTCCACCACCGATCGAAGTGGCGTGTCGTCACCACGTCGTCGCCGAGGCGTCGGTCGTAGAACGCGAACACGGACTCGTCGTCGACCAGATCGACGCGGCGCACGCGTTGGCTCATGCCGGCGAGGTCGGTGAGGAATTGACGGTTCTGTTTCCAGAAGCCGTGGTGGGTGGTCCAGTCGCCCTCCACCAGCGCGCAGCGGATGAACAGCTCGCGGGCCATCTCCTTGTCGACGCGGTCGTACCCGATGGTGCGGTTGACGATCGGCAGGCCGTACAGCGTGACCTGTTCGCGACAGACAGCGCCGCCGCGGCGCTCGTCCCAGTACGGCTCGCCGTACGAGCGCTTCACCAGATGGGCGCCCAGCCGCTCGGCCCACTCGGGTTGCACCTCGGCGATCACCCGCCCCCACAGTCGGTTGGTCTCGACCAGCTCGGCGGCGACCACCCACTTCGGGCTCTTCTTGGCGAGGGCACTCTCTCGGCCGATGGCGAACTTCGAACCGTGTGCACCGCGGTACTCGCGGCCTCGTCCGGCGGGGCCCCCGCCGCCCTTCGCCGGGCCTCCGACGGCACCGGCACCGGTGTCGTCGCGCACGCCGAGGTGGCTGAGCAGACCGGCCAGCAGGGCCTGGTGCACCCGATCGGGGTGGCCGGCCTCGGTGCCGGGCCGCAGCCCCAGCTGCCCGGCCACCTGACGCAGCTGGCTGAACAGGTCCTGCCACTCGCGGACGCGTAGGTAGTTGAGGTACTCGGTGCGGCACAGCTTGCGGAACTGGCTGCTGCCCAAGGCCTGCTGCTGTTCGCGCAGGTGGTCCCACAGCTTCACCAGCGTGAGGAAGTCGCTCCCGGGGACGACGAAGCGCTGGTGCATCTCGTCGGCTTCACCACGCTTCTCGGCCGGGCGCTCGCGAGGATCCTGGATGCTGAGCGCCGCGGTGATGACGAGCACCTCGCGGACGCAGCCGTGGCGTTCGGCCTCGAGCACCATCCGGCCCAGGCGCGGGTCGACCGGCAGCCGGGCGAGCCGTGTGCCGAGCCGGGTGAGCCGCACCCCGTCGATGGCGCCGAGCTCCTCCAGCAGTGCGTAGCCATCGCGGACCGCGCGCTGGTCGGGCGGGTCGAGGAACGGGAACGCATCCACGTCGCCCAACCCCAGCGCCGTCATCTGCAGGATGACCGAGGCGAGGTTGGTGCGCAGGATCTCGGGCTCGGTGAACTCGTCGCGCGACTCGAAGTCGTCCTCGCCGTAGAGGCGGATGCAGATGCCCGGGGCGACGCGTCCGCAGCGGCCGGCGCGCTGGTTGGCCGATGCCGCGTGACACGGGCTCGATGGGCAGGCGCTGCACCTTCAGGCGATGGCTGTAGCGGCTGATGCGGGCGGTGCCGGCGTCGACCACGTAGCGCACACCCGGCACGGTGAGCGAGGTCTCGGCGACGTTGGTGGCCAACACGATGCGACGAGCACGGTGGGGCTGGAAGATGCGGTGCTGTTCGACGGCCGAGAGTCGCGCGTACAACGGCAGCACCTCGAGGCGGTCGTTGCGCTCCTGCGTACGCCGGCGCAGGGCATCGGCGATGTCGTGGATCTCGCGCTCACCGCTGAGGAACACCAACACGTCGCCGTCACCCTCGTGGGACAGTTCGTCGATGGCGTCGAGCACCGCCTGCACCTGATCGCGGTCGTCGACAATGCCGTCGTCGTCGGTCTCACCGTACGGCCGGTAACGCATCTCGACCGGATAGCTGCGTCCGCTGACCTCGATCACCGGTGCCGGTGCTCCCGGCTCGCCGAAGTGTTCGCTGAACCGCTGGGTGTCGATGGTGGCCGAGGTGACGATGAGTTTCAGATCGGGTCGCTTGGACAGCAGCTGCTTCAGGTAGCCGAGCAGGAAGTCGATGTTCAGGCTGCGCTCGTGGGCTTCGTCGATGATCAGCGTGTCGTACCGGCGCAACATGCGATCGCGCTGGATCTCGGCCAGCAGGATGCCATCGGTCATCACCTTCACCCGTGTCTCGGGGCCCACCTTGTCGGTGAAACGCACCGTGTAGCCCACGGTGGTGCCGAGCTCGGTGCCCAGCTCGTCGGCCACCCGTTCGGCGATGGTGCGCGCTGCGACCCGCCGCGGCTGGGTGTGCCCGATGAGCATGCCGTCGCCGCGACCGAGGGCCAGACACAGCTGCGGCAACTGCGTGCTCTTTCCCGATCCGGTCTCGCCCGCGACGATGACCACCTGATGATCGCGGATCGCGGCCATCAGTTCGTCGCGATGCGCGTCGATGGGAAGGGCGGAATGCTCCATGGCGTCTGCCAGCATGGCACCATGTCTGCCGTGGACCACCCGACGATTTCACGCCGCCTGCTCCACCTCGTGCCCGCTGCGGTGGCCACCGCAGCAGTGGTGGCGCTCGCGGCGTGCGGGGTGAACAAGGACCCGCAGGCGTTGCCCGGCAAGTCGCTGGCGCAGGACTACGGCTGCATGGCGTGTCACAGCACGAACGGGTCGGCCGGTGTGGGGCCCACCTGGAAGGGGCTGTACGGCTCGCAGGTGACGCTCGAGACCGGCGAGACGGTCACCGTCGATCGCGACTACCTGGTGCGCGCCATCACCGATCCCGCCGCCGACGTGCCCCAGGGCACGAAGGTGCCGATGCCGGTGAACCGGGTGCCCGACGAGGACGTGCAGAAGATCGTCGACTACATCATCAGCCTGGAGTAGCGCCGTGGCGGTCGTGTTCCTCCACGCCCATCCCGACGACGAGGCCATCTTCACGGGCGGGACCATCGCCCGGCTCACCGCCGCCGGCGAACGCGTGGTGGTCGTCGTCGCCACCAACGGCGACGCCGATCCGACGAGCGAACTCGCCACGACCCGTGTGGCCGAGGCGCGCGTCGCCTGCGAACTGCTGGGCGTTGCTCGGGTCGAGTTCCTCGGCTTCGGCGACTCGGGCATGGACAGCGACATCGCCGCTCCCGGGTCGTTCTGGCGATCGGACCACGACGCGGTCGCGGCGGCGCTCGCCGCGCTCCTCGTGGACGAGGCCGCAGCGGCGCTCGTCGTCTACGACGTCGGCGGCATCTACGGTCACCCCGATCACCTCGCGGTGCACCGGGTCGGTCGGGTCGCGGCGACGCTGGCCGGTACCGCCACGGTCTACGAGGCCACCGTCGACCGTGAGTACCTGCACTTCGTCGAGACCCACCTCGTCGGGCACGCCGTGCAGTCCCTGCTGGGCATGGAGGTGCGCACCAACGCCGCGCCGCTGGGTGTGCCGACGGTGGAGGTGTCGGTCACGGTCGACGTGCGCGACCAGGCCGTCGTGAAGCGGGCGGCGATGGCCGCCCACGCCAGCCAGATCCCGCCCGGGTCGGAGGCGCTGACGATGCCGGCGGACACGTTCGAGGGTGTCTACGGGTACGAGTGGTACGTACGTGCGTCGGGCCCGACCGGTCCCCTCGACCCGTTCGCGTTCTGAGACGGGACGCGAAACGACGGGCCCGTAGGCCCGCCGTCTCCTGGGATCCGCGTGGGGGGTGGCGTCGACTCAGCCGAGCGACGGGGGCAGCAGGACCGCACCCATGGCGTGGATGACGCCGTTGCTCGCCTGGATGTTCTGCACGGCGATCGGGTTGCCGTTGATCAGCCAGTTGCCGTTCTCGTCCTTGGTGGTGGTCAGATCCTCGCCCTGGACGGTCTTCAGCGTGCCGCCGTCGGTGAACTGGTCGGTGGTGATCTTGCCGGGGACGACGTGGTAGGTGAGGACCGTGGTCAGCAGACCGCTCGGGTCGGCCAGGGCCGCGTCGAGGGTGGCCGGATCGAGCGCCTCGAAGGCGGCGTCGACCGGGGCGAAGACGGTGAAGGGGCCTTCGCCGGACAGCGTCTCGACGAGCTCGGCGGCCGTGACGGCCTGGACGAGTGTGCCGAAGCCGGCGTCCTTGAAGGCGACGGCGACGTCGACGACCGTGCCGACGGCCGGGACCATCACGTCGCTCATCACGTACACGTAGCCGTTGGTGGCCTCGACGCCCGCACCCACCGGGTTGCCGTCGACGAAGACCTGATCGCCGACCTTGGTGACCGTCAACGTGGTGCCGGCGACCGTGGTCAGCTCACCGGGGACCAGCTGCTCCGGGGTGATGGTGCCCTCCACGACGTGGTGGAGGAGGACGGTCTTGAGCAGGTCGCTGTTGTCCTGGACCGCGTGCAGTACCGGCAACGGCAGCTTGTCGAACGCCGAGTCGGTGGGGGCGAACACGGTGTACGGGCCACCGCGCAGCGTCTCGACCAGGCCTTCGTCGACCACCAGTCCGGCGAGCTCGGTGAACACGTGCCCGGTCAGCGCCGTGGCGACGATGTCGCCCATCGGCAGCGGGACCGTGGTCGACGTGGTCGAGTCGGAGGGCACGGTGGACGCGGCGGTCGTGGTGACGGCGTCGTTCTGGTCCTCGGAGCACGCTGCCGCACCGACGGCGAGCACGCCGACGAGGGCGACGGTGAGGACGAGGGGACGGCGGGATGTGGGCTTACGGTTCACGGACACGTGGACGACGGTACCGGCGGGTCGGAAGTCACAGCAGGGGCGCCTGACACGTTGGGGATGGGACCAAAGACCCTACGCGTGGCCGCGTACAGTGACCCCGGTGACCGACCTCGAGCGTGAGTATTCGCCCAGTTCACGGGTGGGAGGGACGTCGGTGCCGTTCATCGACGACTACGTGGACCGCAGCGCAGCGGCGGCGGCGACGCTGGGCGAGCGGATCCGGGTCCTCCCCGACGGCACGCGACTGGTGGTCGCCGGCGCGGGCGCGCCGGTGCTGGTGTTCGTCCACGGCGGGTACTGGCAGGCGCTCGACGCCGAGTCGTCCATGTACCTGGCGCCCCAGGCGCTCGCCCACGGGTGGTCGTACGCCGCCGTCGAGTACACCTTGGCGCCGGCCGCCGATCTGCCGACGATGGTGCAGCAGTGCCGCGCGGCCCTCGCCGCGCTGGGCGACGCAGGGTGAGCTCGGTCCGGTGGTCGTCGCCGGCCACTCGGCGGGCGCCCACCTCGTCGCCATGAGTGCCCTGGTCGACTCATCGCCACTGCCGGTGGACCGTGTCGTGCTGTTGAGCGGCGTGTTCGACCTCCGCCCGCTGGTGCACACCACGGTGAACGACCCCCTGGGGCTCGCCGATGCGTCCGCCGCGGCGGTCAGCCCGGCGCTCCTCCCGGTCGAGCGGTCGAACGGGCGCGAAGCGCCCGCCGTGATGGTCGCCGTGGGGGAGAACGAGACCGACGCCTTCCACGCCCAGTCGCACGTGTACGCCGCCCGCCTGCGCATCGCCGGACTGGCGGTCACCGAACTGGTCTGCGCCGGGCGGCATCATTTCGACATCGTCGACGATCTGGTCGACCCGGCGTCCGACATCGGCGCCTTCACTCTCCGAGGAGTTCGCGAATGAACAGCGTGCAGGCCGATGTCGTGGTGGCCGATGTCGTGGTGGTCGGTGGTGGCTCGGCCGGTTGCGTGGTCGCCGGGCGGTTGGCCGAGCAGGGCCGCGACGTGCTGCTGCTTGGAGGCCGGTCCCGACTACGGCCCGGTGGATTCCGGGCGGTGGCCCGCCGACCTGATGAGCGCGCGCATGTTGGCGACGTCGCACGACTGGGGCTACTCGTCGGGCCGGTGGTTGTTCGAACGGGCCCGGGTGATGGGTGGGTGCAGCTCGCACAACGGGGCCATCGCCGCGGTGGGCCAGCGCGAGGAGTACGACGAGCTGGGGCCTGCCCGGCTGGGCGGGCGCCGACGTCGCGCCGCTGTACGACGTCGTGCTCGAACGCATGCGGGTGCGCGCCTACGAACGGCACGAGGCCGGGCCGTTCCACGCCCGCTGCCTCGACGCGGCGACCGCGCTCGGGTGGCCGATCGCCAGCGATCTGTGCGACCTCGATGCCGGCCCGTCGTTCGGCCTCGAGACGGTGAACGCGGTCGACGGCGTGCGGTGGAACACCGCGTTCGCGTACATCGACCCCGTTCGCGGGGGCTCGCTGCGCATTCTCGACGACGTGCTCGTCGATCGTTTCGACGCCACCGACAGCGGGGCGCGCCTGTTCGCCGCCCGGCACGGCGAGACCGTCGTGGTCGAGGCCGGCACGCTGGTGCTGTCGTGTGGCGCGTACGGCACACCGCTCGTGCTCGAACGATCGGGCATCGGTGATCCCGAGGTGCTGCGCTCGGCCGGCGTCGCGGTGCGTCATGCGTTGCCGGGTGTCGGTGCGAACCTGCACGACCACCCGCTGGTGCACGCCGATCGGGCGGTCACCCCCGAACTGCAGCAGTGGCTCGACGAGGTCGCGGCGACGGGCTTCCTGCCCGAGGAGCAGACCCTCGGCAAGTTCGTGTCGGGCCAGTCCACCGACGGGCGCTACGACCTGCACCTGTTCCCGGTGTGCGCGAGCGACCAGACCAGCTTCCTGTACGGCCGCGTGCACGTCGAGGTGTCGTGCGTCGACGTGCACAGCCGCGGCATCGTGCACATCACGTCGGCCGACCCTGGGGCCCATCCGCATCTCGACCACGGCTATCTCAGCGACCCTGCCGGGCACGATCTCGCCGTGCTGCGCGACGGGCTGGTGCTCGCCGAGCAGTTGCTGTCGCAGCCTGCGCTGGCCGAGGTGCTGGGCGACCGGATCACCGACATGAGCACCGACGCCGCCATCTTCGACACCGTGGCCCACTACTACCACCCGGTGGGCACGTGCGCGATGGGCGATGGTCCGATGGCCGTGTGCGACGCCGATGGCCGGGTGCACGGTGTCCCCGGAGTCGTCGTGGCCGATGCCAGCCTGATGCCGAAGATCACCCGGGCCAACACGAACCTTCCGGCGATCATGATCGGCGAGCGCATCGCCCGCACGCTCTGACCGCCGCAGGTCGCGGCAGTCGATCAGGCCGCGGCCAGGGTGCCGCCGAGCGTGCGGCTGAGGAACGCGTCGACCAGGTCGAGTGCCGGCATGCCGCAATCGATGGCGGCCCCGACCGACTCGGTCTCACTGGTGGGATCGACACCGAGGTGCTCGGCCAGGAGTTGGCGGCAGCGCAGGTGCGCGGCGCGGGCGAGGTCGCTGTGGCCGAGCGCGTGGTCGGCGACCATCAGCGTGCGGATGGCCTCCTCCGAGTACGGAGCGAACCGCAGCGACTCCTGCGCATGGCGGACGCTGCCGACGAAGTTGCGCAACAGCAGGCAGTCGCGGGCCAGCCACAGATGGGCGCGTGCGCACACCGGCGCGGTAGCGCTCGCGCTCCTCCGCCGCCCACGGTGCGTACGGGGCATCGTCGAGCAGGTCGCCGTCGGCGAGGTCGACGGCGTGGGAGAGGAGCAGGCGGGTCTTGCCGTCGTCGGCATACTCGGCCTGCCGAGTCAGCCGGTCGAAGACGTCGAGGTCGAGCTCCACCATCGAGGTGTCGAAGCGATACGCGCCGGGTTCGGTGGCGAGGACGCGGCGGGCGGTGGCCTGGTCGTGGAACAGCCGGCGGCGCAGCACGCAGACGTAGTGCTCGAGCGTGCTGGCCGCATCACGCGGCGGGGTGGCTCCCCACACCGCGTCGGCGAGCCGCTCCTTGGTCACCGTGCGGCCGCGAGCCAACAGGAGCAGTTCGAGGACGCTGCGCGGCTTGGCGCCGCCGAGGTCGCTTCCCCGCAGTCGTCGCTCGCCGTCGTGCACCTGCAGTGGTCCGAACAGAGTGATGCGCATTGCCGTACCTTTCGTGGGGCATCGGCTCCCGTCGTTCCCGGACCGAACTCGTCGACCCGGGGCCGATGCCCCGTGGAGCGGATTCAAGCACGCGCTCGGGCGGGACGAAAGTCCTCGTCCGATGGTCGTAGTGGGGTCCTAGGACCCCAATCCTCAAGTCCACTCACTGAAGGAACTCGGGGCAACGCCGTCCGTGGTCATCGTCCACCGTTTGTGAGAACGCGTCGCGTCGCAGCAGGTGAGAGCGCCGACATACGCGGCACTTCGTGTCCGAACAGGTTTTCTCCGTCCTAGGACCCCGCCGCGGACCATCGCGTCGCGAAACGGACTCGCTGAGGCGTCAGTCGGGTTCGTTGGCGACCGCGGCGACCTTGGGGTCGGCCAGCTCGGCCTCGATGGCCCAGGCCACGGCGTCGGCGCGGTTGGTGACGCCGATGCGCTCGTAGACCCGTCCGAGGTGGGCCTTGACGGTCTTCTCGCCGATGCCCAGCTCGCGAGCGATCTGCTTGTTCAACAGCCCCCGTGCGGCCAGCTTCAACACCTCGGCCTCGCGGTCGGTGAGCTTCACACCGGCGCGGCGAGCATGGCGGTCGCGCACCAGGGTGGCGGCCAGGCGAGGATCGAGCGGCGACTCGCCGCGTGCTGCAGAGCGAATGCCTTCCGAGATGAGCGCTGGATCGCCGTCCTTCAGCAGGAAGCCCAGCGCGCCGGCGTCGATGGCGGCGAGCACGTGCGGCGGGTCGGCGGTGGCGGCCAGGATGAGCACGTTGGACTCGGGACGGGCGGCCTTGATGCGACGCGTCGCCTCGACCCCGTCGACCGGCTGCATGGACAGGTCCATCAACACCACGTCGGGAAGGAGCTCGATGTCCAGCACGATGGCCTTCTCGCCGTCGAGCGCGGTGGCGACGACTTCGATGTCGTCCTCGTTGGAGATGAGGCGGGCCATGCCGGCGCACACCACCGGATGATCGTCGACCACGATGACTCGGATCA
The DNA here is from genome assembly GCA_963822385.1 of uncultured Actinomycetes bacterium. Taxonomy (GTDB): domain Bacteria; phylum Actinomycetota; class Acidimicrobiia; order Acidimicrobiales; family Ilumatobacteraceae; genus UBA668. The sequence continues at coordinate 2,377,176 of CAWGHJ010000003.1, read as the reverse complement.
TGAAGGAACCTCCAGGCGAATGGTCGTGCCCTTCCCGGGGGCCGAACGGATGAAGACGGTGGCACCCGCCGCAGTGGCCATGTCGCTGAGCAGTGACAGACCCATGTGGCCGGGCTCGACAGGGTCGATCTCGGGAGAGAAGCCGACGCCGTCGTCGTCGATCGTGATGACTGTACCCGACTCCGTGCGACGCAGTGCCACCTCGACCTTGGTGGCCCGAGAGTGCTGCGCGACGTTGCGCAGGGCCTCCTGGGCGACGCGGAACACGAGCCAGCGGTACGCCGGCGCGACCTCCGCGCCCGGATGGACGGTGAGCGATGTCGCGATCTGCGGAGGGACTCGTCCGAGCATGTCGGCCAGGCTGCGCTCGACCTCCATCGCCGACGACGCCACCGGGTGCAGTTCGGCGGCCTGCCCGCGCAGCACCGTCACCGCGGCGCGGATGCGCTTGGCGAGCGCGGTGCGTTCGTTGGGTGCGAGCGGTGGTGCTTGCTTCGGGTGGTCGATCGGCACCTCCAGGTCGAGGGCGATGCCGGTGAGGTCCTGCACCACCCCGTCGTGCAGGTCGGCAGCGATCTGGCGGCGCTCGACGGTCGCCACCTCGCTCACCCGTTGGGTGAGCCACCGGCGGTAGGCCTGCTCGCGGTCGTGGCGCCGCACCAGGTTGCGGGCCAGCAGCCCCTGGATGCTCAGCAGCAGGGCGGTGCCGAGCGCGGTGAGCAACGCGACCGTCAGCACCAGACGGTTCGACTGCTCGGTGACGCGATCGCGCCGGAGGCCGACCTCCCACACGAACGGCTCGCCATCGGCGTTGAAGAACGGGGCGTACACCTCGATCGCGGACGAGGCCGTCCATCCCGCCTCGGCGTCGGCGGCGCCGGTGTCGCGGAGACCGGCGACGACCTGCTGCGTCTCGAGCGCGCGACGTGCTCCTATGGGGAGGGTGTGTTGGGTGCCCGTGAACGCCGGGTCGAGCGCGTAGACGATGCGGCCGTCGGGCGACCACAGCGCCAGCCCGGCCGTGGTGGGGCGAACGATGTGCTCGCGGATGATGGCGTCGAAGGCCTCGATCGCCGCGGGGTCGCCGTCCACGAGGGCCTGAGGCACGGAGTGCTCGAGCACCAGGTCGACGCGGTCCTGGACGTCGTCGACGGCGCGTTGGATCTCGTGCTGGCGCAACTCGTTGCGCATGATCACGACGTGGGCGACGCCGACGCCGATGACCGCGAGCAGGCTGAGCACCCACACCGCGATCACGACACGGGTGAGCGTCGAGGTGGGGTTCTCGGCGCTGAGGTCGACGAACGCGCCATCGGGGTCGGCGTCGGATCCGACGTCGACGAGCGGCGCCTCGTGCTTCTCCCGCAGCATCATCCGTACCATCGTGGCGCGTCCGCGGGCCGGATGAAACCCCGCACGCGCACGACCGGCCCCTCCGACGAGAAGAGGGGCCGGCCGTGCGTTGCCCGCGCGGACTTGGCGGAGCGGCGTCGTCAGACGACGAAGTCCGTCACGGAGATGGTGCCGACGTTCACGCCGGTGAGGATGATCACCACCGTGCCGATGGTGACCCGGGTGTTCCCGCCCACCTGCGTGCGCACGACGGTGGCGTTGAAGTTCGCCGCCGTCACACCCAGCGCCCGGACGTCCAGACGATCCTGGCCGCCGGTCGGGTTGCTGTCGAACCCGTTCACGGTGTTGGTGCCGTCGCCGACCTCGAGGACGACGACGTCGGCGCCGGCACCGGGGGTGATGGTGTCCGTACCGCCGCCACCACGGATGGTGTCGGCCCCGCCGTTGCCGTTGAGGACGTCGTTGCCCGTCCCGCCGCGGATGTCGTCCGCCGCTGCCGAGCCCGACACCGTGTCGTTGCCGCCGCCGCCGTTGATCGAGACGATCCCCAGCAGCGTGACGCCGCCGAAGTTCAGGTTCTCGACGCCGGTGGTGCCGAAGATCGTCACGCCGGAGAACCCGCCGCTGTTGATCTGCTCGACGCCGGTGATGGCACGGAGGCCGATGACGGTGTTGTTCGCCGCAGCGGTGATGACGTCGCCGCCACCTCCGCCGTTGACGATGTCGAAGCCGTCACCGACACCGAAGCGGATGAGGTCGTTGCCCCCGTCGCCGTTGACGGTGTCGTTGCCCGTACCACCCGACAGCGTGTCGTCGCCGGCGTTGCCGTTCAGCGTGTCCGTGCCGCCGCCGCCACTGGCGAGGTCGGTCACGGTGGTGCCGTTGAACGTCTCGTTGCCGGCGCCGCCGACGAACACGTCGCCGACGAGGCCCGTCGCAGCCGACGTCGACTGCTCGACGGTGCCGTGGTCGTCGGTGAAGGTGGTCACCACACGGAGGCGGCGGTTCACCTGGTTCTGGCCCAGCACCAACTGCGGTGCGGTGGCACCGGCGATGTCGGTGAAGCCACCGCCGCCGCCGAGGCCGCTCTGCTGCCACCGGAACGAGAACGTCGCGGTGGTCAGGCCGTTGGCGTCGACGATCGAGCCCTCCGTCGCCGTGAGCGTCTGAGTCTCGATCGGCGTGACGTCGTCGACCACAGGGGCACCGGTGGGTGCGACGTTGTTCGACAGGACGGCGGCGAGGGCGATGGCTGCGCCACCGTCCAGGTCGTTGCTGTCGATCGTCAGCGTCGCCGCCCGCGTCCCGATCGGGCCGGTGGTCAGCAGGCTGACGTCGACCGAGCAGGACAGACCGGGGGCCAGCGGGTCGATGCATCCGTTGGTGGGAGCAAAGGCGGCGGCACCGACGCCGCTGACCGTGATCGCCGAGACGATCAACGGCGCGTTGCCGGTGTTCGTCACGGTGACCGTCCGTACCGGCGCCGGCGAGCCGATGGCCCGGGTGCCGAAGTCGACGCTCGTGGTGTCGAGCACCAGGTTCGGCAGCGGTGGCACCACCACGCCGTTGGTCTCGACCGACGAGACGGTCTCGTCGGTGCCGTGACCGTCGGTGAAGCTGACGATCACCTGCAACGACTGACCCTCCAGGCCGACGCCGGGCGTGAACGAGGCGCCCGAGCCGACCAGCACGCCATCGGCGAACCATTCGACGGTGAGGCTGGCCGGCAGGCCGTCCTCATCGGCGATGTCGCTGACGTCGACACTCATGGCCACGGTGGCCGAGGGATCGACGGTGCTGAGCACCGCTGCGCCCGTCGGGGCGTCGTTGATGTTCTGCACCGGTGCGGTGCCGGCACTCTCGACCTGCTCGTTGACGTCGAAGTTGTCCGTGAACGTGGCCACGGCGCGGACCGGGAAGCCCACTTCGGCGTCACTCAGCAGCAGGGTGTCGCCCTGGACACCGATCGACTGCCAGTCGGGGAACAGGTCCAGCGGGCCTGCGACGTCGATCTGCCATTCGATGACGAGGCTGGCGAGGTTGACACCCTCTTCGTCGGCGACGTTCGCCGTCGCGGTGAGCGTCTGGTCCTCGACGGGGTCGCCGGTGATGACGACCGTGCCCGTGGCCGGGTGGTTGATCAGCTGGCCGCGGAGGATCTCGCCGTCGGCGAACTGCAACCGCTCGATGTTGTGCAGGGTGTCGGTGCCCTCGTTGGCGAGCCCGCCGACGTGAGCGACGGTGATGACACCGGTGTCGATGTCGCCGACGACGTCGTACTCGTCCATCGCTCCGGCGAACAGGGCGGTGTCGATGGCTCCGTCGGTCGCCGTCTTGATGGCTCGCTCGATGACGATCTGCCCGGGGTTGATGCGACCGGCGAGGACGTCGGCGCGCAGTGCGGGCAGGTTGTCGACGAGCTTGGTGTCGCTCGGATCAGTGGTCGCCACGTTCGGCGCACGGAGCTGTGCGTCGAGCCAGCGGTCGCCGTCGATGACGTCGTTGCCGCCACGACCTTCGATCAGGTCGCTGCCGCCGCCGCCGAGGATGATGTTGCCGCCGGTGAACCCATCCGGACCGACCAGGTCGGCCAGGTGGAGGATGCGGGCGATGCCCTCGGCGGTCAGCTCGTGGCCGGTCATGGTGCCGGCGTCGCCGTCGTCACCACGCAGGACGTCGGCGTACTGCCAGCCCGAGAGTGCCTCGACCAGGTCGAAGCGGTCCCGGTTGACGTCGACGGCCGGGGGCAGGAGTGCCGAGAAGCTCATGTCGGAGTTGCCGGGAACCGGGTCGCTGCGGTGCGTCACCCAGTCGAAGCCCTGCATGCCCTCGGCACGCTGGATGCCGGGACCGGCGAACATGATGTCGTCGCCACCCTCGGCGTCGTAGTCCTGCTCGCCACCCCAGCCGAAGATCACGTCGTGACCCGGCTCGTTGGGGTCGTCCTGGAAGGGTGCACCGCTGTCGCCCTGGAGCAGGGCGAACGGTCCACGGCCGCCTTCGATCCAGTCGTCGCCCTCGTCGCCGAACACGGTGTCCTCGGCGTCGCCGGCGTAGACGAAGTCGTTGCCGGCGCCGGCGAACGACTCGGTCATGTCGTTGCCGCCGATGATGAAGTCGCTGCCGGTTCCGCCCTGGTTCAGGTCGCCGGCGAAGCCGCGGCCCGACGAGATGGTGTCGTTGCCGGGACCACCCTTGATGACGTCGTCACCGAACAGGTCGGTGAGGATGTCGTCGCCGTCGCCGCCGACGATGGAGTCGTTGCCGTCGCCGCCTTCGTAGACGTCGTTGTCCTCGTTGCCGCGGAACGTGTCGTCGCCTTCACTGGCCCTGGCCTTGTCCTTGCCGGGGGTGCCGTTGAACACGACGTGCTCGACGCCGGTGTAGCGGATGGTGCCGTTGGGCTCGCGGACGAGCATCTCCGGACCGTTCTCCGCGTACTCGGTGGCCGGGTCGTCGACGATCGGGCCACTCGCGTTCTGGACCGACAGGTCGAACACGAACGCCGGCCGCGAGAACGAGTCGGCGGGAAGCGCCTCGGCGCTGGTGTTGCGCATGATCAGCTCGGCGAACGAGTTGCCCTCGAGCTGGGTGAGCAGGTTCAGGCCTGCGGTGCGGGACAGGTAGTAGAAGCGGTCGCCGTCCTGCAGGCTCTCCATCTGCCGCTCGAAGACGTAGTTGAACGTCGAACCGAGGAGGCCACCGAACACCTGCTGGCGCTCGGCGAGACCACCCATCCACAGGTCGATGCTCTCGAGGCCAGTGGTCGTCACGCCGTCGGGGCTGCTCTCCCAGGGGCCCGTCGAGTCGAGGAAGTCGATCGCGTCCTGACGGGCCGCGATCTCGATCGGGTCGACCGGCTCGGGCGACGACGCCAGCTCGAACAACGCCGTTGCGGCGTTGCGCTTGCCCTCGGCCGTCACCTGGTCGGTGATCGTCTGGTGCGTGCCGTAGGCGGCCACGAAGTTGATCAGCGACAGCGTGCCGTGCCGCAGCGAGTAGCCCATGTCGAGCCAGCTGGAGTACGGCGCGAGGCCGCTGTCACCGGTGATCGCGAACACGGTGCGCCGGAACGAGTTCAGGCTGGGGATGCCGGTCTCACGGCCACGGGCCATGTTCAGCGCGGCCAGGTCGAGGGGAAGCCCGACGAGGTCGTTGCGCAGTGCCTCGGTGACGAACTCGTCGAGCTCGTTGCCCACCTGGCGGGTCATTCCCATCACGATCTCGCCCGCTGCTTCGGCCGGGTCCGAGGTGTTCTCGAAGTAGGCCGGCGGGTTCAGGAATGCTTCCAGCAGCGGGATGGGGTCGCTGGCGCCGGCGGCCGTGGTGCGGTCGACGGTCTCGGTCAGCATCGAGTGGCCGAAGCGGTAGACCGCGTGGGCGAACTCGGCGTTGATCCGCGGGTCGAGGTCGGTGTGGTAGCCGGTGCCACCCTCACCGAAGAGGTTCACCATCGGCTGCACCTTGCGGACGAACTCCTCGAACGCGAGGTGCTGGTACTGCATCTCGGTCACGAAGCGGGCGGCCTGGAACAGACGCTCGGCGTAGTCGAAGCGGCTCGCCGTGTTGAGCGTCTCCCACTCCAGGATCTCGGCGGCGGTGAAGCCCTGCGCGGGATCGTGGAGCATGCCGTCGATCTCCTCCACGAGGCGGTTGTGCTCGCTGTGGAAGATGTGGTGCACGGCCGTGAGGCCGATGTTCTCGTTGACGCGGCCGTCACCGGCCATGAAGTGGGCGCCGAGCATCTCGTCGTCGTACGTGGCCGGGTCGTGGTCGTCCTCGAACGGGCTGGCCGTGTCGGGGCTGCCCGCGTCGGGATCGGCGATGCTGTCGGCATCGGGCGCGAGCGCCTTCGGGGCCGCGTGGTGGGCGATGTCGTCGAGGAACGCGTGTCCCGTCTTCGATGCGCCGACGAGCGACGCGGCGAGCGACGACGGGTCAGCGGGAACGGCGGGCAGTGAGCCCTCGCGCATCGTGTTGTCCGTGAGGACGATCTGCGGGAAGCCGTTGGTGCCGGGGATGAAGTTGCCGTAGGGGTCGGTGAGCAGCAACGGCACGTCGGTGACGTTGGTGTCGGCCAGCTCGATGCCGAGCACCAGCCGGGCCTGCTCCCTGACGCGGGACCACGTGGCCATGCCACCGTTGGCGCCCTCGATCAGGCGACCGGTGGCGACGGGCTTGCCGGCCACCAGCTCGTACTCGCGCAGGAACACCTGGTGCGAGGGGTGCGAGGCGTAGGTCTGGCTCTGGTCCACCCACGACGACGTCTGGTTGTTGGCCTCGCCGCCGGTGTGCGTGGCGCGGGTGAGGAACATCGCCGGAACGAATGGCGGTGTGGCCACGACCTCCGCGGTCAGCGGGTCGCCCGGGGGCAGGTTGATCTGCACCACGCCGGCGCCGCCCTTGTTGACGAGGTCGAGACCGTGGTCGAAGAACTGACCGAACAGCGTGAACCACGAGTTGTACGGCGCCGACAGACCGGTGTCCGGGGCGACGTTGGGGATGAACAGGTTGCCGTCCTCATCGGCGCCCTCGGCGCCGCCGGCCGCCTCGACGGCTGCCGGGTTGTTGACGGACTGGTCGACGATCAGGTTGCTGACCATGCGCGGTCCGCTGTCCTGGATGGGCGGGGCCACCGGCCCCGTCGGCGCGTAGCCCGGCCGGTACTCGGCGGGCGCGATGCGTGGGAACGTGTTGTCGGCCGTGCCGAACTCGGACTGGTCGGCCACGATGTTGTTGCAACTGCCGTCGACGGTGCGCAGACCCCACGGCAACGTCACGCCGACGCCACCGTCGGGGATCTGGTTCTCGTCGGGCCCGATGAGGGCGCCGCACGGACCGGTGGTCCCGTTGGTGTTGGCGACGTGGTGCTCGGCGATCTTGATCTGCTTGAGGATGAAGCGCAGGTCCGAGGCATTCAGCTCGAATCCCTGACCCACCGGGGCCGCCGCCTGGCCCACGCCGAGTGGGGCGACCAACGGAATCGTGGTCGCCACCGCCAATGAAAGTGCCCAGAAACGTCGACCGCGTGTGCGCGCGCCGCCCTTCCTGTGACTGATTCGACTCCCGCCCGAATCGGTACATGTCCAGCCTCCCTGCTGTGGTTGAGACCCGCACGATGACCCAGCCGCCTTGGGGGCGGCTGTGGGGCACCTGTGGTCGACCTCGGGAGAACCTGACGGGAAGCTGTGAGGAACCTTTGGAACCGGGTTCAGTCGGGGAGGTAGTAGGCCTGGACCAGGGGCGGGACCATCGGCCCCAGCTCGATGCGGATGCGGAACGGCTCGCCCGTTCCCTTCACCTCCAGGTCGCCACTCGTGGCCGACTCGGGATGGATGGCCACGAGCTCCAGCGGTCCGTGGACCGCGATCAGTCGTCCGGCCTCGGCACCGCGTCGGGCGAACGACTCGTCGAGCGGCACGTTGTCGCAGCACCACTCGCTCGCCAGGGCGTCGTCCCACTCGTTCAACAGGCCGACCAGCCGTCGCGACGCCTCGCCCAGTTCGGGCGACACCGGCATCACCGGACGCGAGACACCGTCGTGTTCGTGCACCGCGTGGAGCATCTGCTGGGTGAGCATGCCCATCGGCGCGTACGTGGTGTTCGCCAGCGCGATCGCGCCGACGCCGGTGCCGGCGACCCAGCGCATGTTGCTGCCGTAGCCCGGCACCCCGCCCGAATGGGCGATCACGGTACCGAGCACGGTGTCGTCCATCACGCGCAGGCCGAAGCCGTAGCCGCTGGGAGCGCGATGCCCCGCCACGTCGACGACACCGATGTAGGTGTGCCACTGCTGCATTTCGCGACGCGACGCGGCGGACAGCCCGATCGCGTCGGGCTGATGCGGCGTCGAGGTTGCCGAGTCGAGCCACGACACCCAACGGGACAGATCGTGGACGGTGGTCCACAGGCCGCCCATCGGAGCGATCTCGCCGTCGCCGATGGGGTGCGGCTCGTCGCGGACGTGCGCGCCGTCCTGCCATCGGAACGGCCGCGCCCAGCGGTCGTGTGCGGGTTGCGTCCAGGAGGTGTCGCCCATGCCGAGCGGACGCAGGAACCGTTCCGTGATGTGCTCCTGCACCGCGCGACCGGTGGCTCGGCGCACGCAGCGACCGATCATCCCGAACCCGAGGTTGCTGTACTCGTAGGTGCCGCCGGGGCGGAACGCGAACAGGGTCCCGGCGGCGTAGACGCGATCGATCTCGTCCATGGTGAAGTCGAGGTGCCGGTCGGCCCACGGGTCGTCCGTGGGCAGCCCGGCCGCCATGCTCAGCAGGTGGCGGAGCGTGATGAGCGGCGAGCCGGGCGGCACTTCGATGCCGGCCAGTTCGGGCGCGTACTCGACCACGGGTCGGTCGAGCTGCAGCACGCCCTCGTCGCGCAGCGCGAGCACTGCGGCCGCGGTGAAGCTCTTCGTCATCGAGGCGATGCGATACACGGTGTGTGCGGTCGGTGTGGTGCCGTCGTGCAGTTCACCGACGCCGCCCGAGTCGACGAGTCCGCCGTCGCGTACCAGCCCCCACGCGATGGTGGGGCAGTGGTGCTCGGCGGCGGTGATGCCGACGAGGTGGCGCAACGCGTCGTGGGTGCTCACAACGCCGCGGTGATGGAGGCGAACAGCTCGTCGTACGTGTGGTTCGCGGGGAACTGCGGGAACTCGGCGGCGATGCTCTCGGGAGCGTGGAACCAGAAGCCGGCGTGCGCGGCGCCGAGCATCGCCGCGTCGTTGTACGAGTCGCCCGCCGCGACGACGCGGTAGTTCAAACCGCGCAAGGCCTCGACCGCGTGGCGCTTCTGGTCCTGCATGCGCAGCGCGTAGTCGACGATGCGGTCGTCGCGCACGATCAGCTGATGGCACAGGATGGTGGGCATGCCGAGGTGGCGCATGAGCGGTGCACCGAACTGCTCGAACGTGTCGCTCAGGATGATCACCTGGGTGCGGGCGCGAAGGGCGTCGAGGAAGTCCTTGGCGCCGGGCATCGGCTCGAGCCCGCCGATGACGTCGGCGATGAGGCTCATCGTCAGCCCCTCGCGCTCGAGGATGTCGAGCCGGTACTTCATCAGGGTGTCGTAGTTCGGTTCGTCGCGGGTGGTCCGGCGCAGCGCGTCCAGCCCGGTGCGCTCGGCGACGGCGATCCAGATCTCGGGGACGAGCACCCCCTCCAGATCGAGGGTCACGATGGTCTGTTGGGGGGCTGCCGTTGCGGTCACGGTGTCCTATTCTGGCCGGACGTTCCGGCCGCACGCAGGTTGCGGCGCGATGAGGGGGAAGATTTCGATGCCGATCAGCACGATGATGGACGACTACCAGCTCACGCTGAAGCCGATCTTCGAGTTCGGACGTCAGGTGCACGCCGACAAGAAGATCATCACGTTCACCGGCGACGGGTACGTGGAGAGCACGTTCGCGCAGGTCGCCGACCGGGCCGATCAGCTGGCTGCGGCGCTCACCAAGCTGGGCGTGCAGCAGGGCGATCGCGTCGGCACGTTCCTGTGGAACAACCAGACCCACATGGAGGCGTACCTGGCCATCCCCGTGATGGGTGCGGTGCTGCACACGTTGAACATCCGCCTGTTCCCCGAGCAGCTCGCGTACGTCATCAACCACGCCGAGGACAAGGTGATCATCGTCGACGCGTCCATCGCGCCCTTGCTCGGCCGGGTGCGCGACCAGCTGACGACCGTCGAGCACATCATCGTCAAGGGCAGCGGCGACACGTCGAGCCTGGGCGAGGGGCTGCTGGACTACGACGAACTGCTCGCCGCCGAGCAGCCCGGGTTCCAGTACCCCGACGTGTCCGAGAACACCGGTATGGCCATGTGCTACACGAGCGGTACGACGGGCAACCCCAAGGGCGTGATGTACAGCCACCGCAGCACGTACATGCACTCGCTGATGGTCACCTCGACGGCGAACATCGCCCTGTCCGAGAGCGACCGCATGCTCGTCATCGTCCCCATGTTCCACGCCAACGCGTGGGGCACGCCGTACGCGGCGTGGATGATCGGCGCCGACCTGGTCTTCCCGCAGCAGTTCCTGCAGGCCGGTCCGCTGTCGCGTGTCATCGACGACACCAAGCCCACGCTCACGGGTGCAGTGCCCACCGTGCTGAACGACCTGCTGCACAACGCGCCGAACGCCGACCTGAGCAGCCTGCGCCTGGTGATGTGCGGCGGTTCGGCGGTGCCGCGTGGCCTGATCGACGGCTTCCGCGACACGTTCGGCCTGCCGGTGGTACAGGGTTGGGGCATGACCGAGACCAGCCCGGTCTGCGCCATCGGACACCCGCCGAAGGACATGGGCGACCTCAGCGAGACCGACTGGCGCGTCAAGACCGGACGCATCATCCCCGGTGTCGAACTGCGCATCACCGACGACATGGGCGAGCCGCAGCCGTGGGACGGCGAGGCGCTCGGCGAGATCGAGGTCCGCGGCTCGTGGATCACCGCGTCGTACTACAACGTCGAGGATCCCGAGAAGTTCCACGACGGTTGGCTGCGCACCGGCGACGTCGCCAGCGTCATGCCGAACGGGTACGTGATGATCAGCGACCGTGCCAAGGACGTCATCAAGAGCGGCGGCGAGTGGGTCAGCTCGGTCGATCTCGAGAACACGATCATGGGCCACCCGGCGGTGCTGGAGGCCGCGGTCATCGGTGTGCCCGACGATCGCTGGGACGAGCGCCCGCTGGCATGCGTCGTGTTGAAGCAGGGCGAGACGCTCACCGCCGACGAACTGCGCCAGTGGCTCAGCGAGCGCACCGCCAAGTTCTGGCTGCCCGAGCGGTGGGCGTTCATCAGCGAGGTCCCCAAGACCAGCGTCGGCAAGTTCGACAAGAAGGTCCTCCGCGCCGCCAACCAGAAGGGCGACCTCGAGGTCCAGAACCTCGCCTGACCCACCCCGCCCGAACCACCCGCGCGAACTTAAGTTCCTGGTGAACACCGCGAACTGAAGTTCCTGGTGAACACCGCGAACTGAAGTTCCTGGTGAACACCGCGGCGGAAGGCCGCTCCAGCCGGAGCCGGGATCAGCGGGAGGGGGCGGTGCCGGCGACGGTGGTGCGGTGCAGTTCGCGGCGGTGGCCGCGGTAGTCGTTCAGCGCGTTGTGTTGGGTGGTGCGGTTGTCCCAGATGGCCAGGGTGTCGGCCGACCAGCGGAAGCGGCACGTGAACGCGTCGCGGGTGCTGTGCTGGTACAGGTGCTGCAGCAAGGGTGCGCTGTCGGCGGCCGACCAGCCCTCGAACCGCACCGAGTAGGTGGGGTTCACGAACAACGCCTCGCGGCCGGTGTCGGGATGCACGGTGACGGCAGGATGCACGTGTTCGGCGAGCGCGTCGTCGGTGGTGTTGATGCGCATGCTGCGTCCGTCCGCGGTGCGAGCGAGCACGCCGTCGGCCGAGTACGCCCATCCCGCCGAGTGGACCACGTTGGTGGCCCGCAGCATGTCCTGCAAGCCCTCGCTGAGCGTTGCGAAGGCGAGCTCCTGGTTGCTCCACATCGTGTCGCCGCCGACGGGCGGCACGTCGACCGACCACAGCAGCGTGAACGCCGGCGGTGCGGGCTGGAAGCTCCAGTCGCTGTGCCACGCCCCACCGAAGTTGAAGCCGCCCTCGTCGGCCTCCTTGACCACCTTCACCACACCGGGATGGCCCTCGATGGCTTCGAGGAACGGAGTGTGGCCATGGCCGCCCAGTTCGACCGTGAGCCGTTCGAGATGCTCGATCGCGTACGGCTGGGCGCGGAGGAACACCACCTTGTGCTCGACCACCGCGGCGCGCAGCGCGGCGATGTCGTCGGCCGCCAGCGGAGCGGTGAGGTCGACGCCCGTGAGTTCGGCGCCCAGCGCGCCGGCGATGCGTTCGACCCGCAGCCCGCTCACGACAGCAACTCCTCGGCGAACCGGTCGTGCTCGCGAGCGTGCATGGCCGTGTTCACCCGCTGGCGCTCGAGGATCTGATCGAGCGTCTTCGCGCCCTGGGGAATGGGGTGCTCGGCGAAGAAGCTCTGCACGTCGGCAGCCACCTCGGGGCGGGTGAGCAGCTTCACGGGGTCGATCATGCGCACGATCGTGTTCGACGGGAACACCTCGTTCGCCTCGGTCCAGCGCTGGCGCAGCATCGACCACGCCAGCTCGCCGTGCCAGCGGTTGGCGATGGCACGGTGCACGAGGAACGGCGCGTTCTGGCTCTTGACCTCACCGCTGAACGCGAACTCGACGGTGCGCTGGATCTGTGCGGCCTCGGGGAACTCGGCGAGCGCGTAGAGGAAGCGCAACTGCTCCTGCGGCGTGGCGGCGGAGTGGAAGGCGGCGAGGAACCGCTCGTAGTCCGCGTCGGTGCCGATGGCCGCAACCGCACTGGTGGCGGCGGCGACGAGCTCGGGGTCGGCGCCGTCCTCGTCGAGCAGCTGCCGGCAGCGCGCCTGCGCGTCGGTGTCGTTGCCCAGCACCGCGAGCATGCCGAGCAGCAGGCCGCGCAGCTTGGCCCGCAAGCCGCCTTCGCCGGCGACCGGCGTCCACTGCACGTCGTCGAGGACCGGTCGCGCGAGCGCTGCGACACGGTCGCGGAACGCCTCGTAGGCGTCACCGTCGATGAGCCGGCCCACACCGCGGAGGCCGATACCGATGGCCTGCCACACGGCGAGGTCGCGTTCGGCGGCGAACCCCTCGACGAACGTCAGGAAGTCGGCGGCGGCGAGGCGGCCGGCGATCACTTCGTTCCAGGCGTCGTCGACCAGGTTGTAGCGGTCGATGATGGTCAACGAGCCCAGCTCGTCGCCCACCAGACGGCTGCGGAGCGTCGCGTCGTAGGCGACGCGCATGAAGCCGTGACCGCCGGAGTTGACGACCACGACCGACGACGCAGACGGGAGCGCGACGCGGGTCTCGAAGCCATCGAGCAGCACCTTGGTCTCGACGCCGTCGATGCGCAGGTGCACCGGCACCACGAACACGGTGGGGTCGTCGGTGTCGCCGTACGAGAAACGCTGCTGCGAGAGGATGAGCGTGGTGCTGTCGGTGCGGGCCGACAGCAGCGGGTAGCCCGGCTGCCAGATCCAGCTGTCCATCAGCTTGCGCACCGGTGCGCTGGGGTTGACCTCCTCGATCGCGTCCCACAGGTCGCTGGTCTCGGTGTTGCCGTACTCGTGCGCCGACAGGTAGTGGCTCACGCCACGGCGGAACTCCTCCTCGCCGAGGTACATCTCCAACATGCGCAGCAGCGAGCCACCCTTCTGGTAGGTGAGCACGTCGAACATGCCGTCGCAGTCGGCGGGTGCCTCCACCGGGAACTCGACGCTGCGCGTGTTGGCCAACGAGTCGACCTCGAAGGCCATGCTGCGCTCGAGGCTGAACGTCGTCCACCGCAGCCAGTCGGGCCGGTAGGCGGCCATGCAGGCGATCTCCATGAAGGTGGCGAAGGCCTCGTTCAGCCAGATGCCGTTCCACCACTTCATCGTCACCAGGTCGCCGAACCACATGTGGGCCAGCTCGTGGGCGACCACGTCGGCCAGCGTCTGCAGTTCGACCTGTGTCGCGGTGGCGGTGTCGGCGAGCAACAGGTTCTCGCGGTACGTGATGCAGCCCAGGTTCTCCATCGCGCCGGCCGCGAAGTCGGGCAGGGCGATCATGTCGCACTTCTGCGTGGGGTAGGGGATGCCGTAGTAGTCCTGGTACCACCGCAGCGCGAACGCGCCGATGTCCAGGCCGAACGCGGTGAGGTGGCCCTTGCCCGGCACGTGGATGATGCGCAGGGGGATGTCGCCGCCGTCGGGGCGCGGGACGAGCACCGGCTCGGTGGCCTCGAGCGGACCGACCACGAACGCGACGAGGTAGGTGCTCATCGGCATGGTCTCGGCGAACCGCACCGCGAGCTTGCCGTTCGGCTGCTCGGTGCGGTCGACCTCGGGGCCGTTGCTGACGGCCAGCAGGTGCGGCTCGACGATGAGGGTGACGTCGAAGATGGCCTTGAAGTCGGGCTCGTCGAAGCAGGGGAAGGCTCGACGACAGTCGGTGGCCTGCATCTGCGAGGTGGCGATGACCTGCTCGACGCCGTCGGCGTCGCGGTAGGTGCTGCGGTAGAAGCCGCGAAGGCGATCGTTGAGCACGCCGGTGAAGGTGATCTCGATGGCCACGGTGCCGACCTGGACGGGCCGATCGAGGACCAGCCGTTCGGTGGCGACGTCGAGCGAGAACGGCACGTCGTCGCCGTCGACCTTGACGGAGTGCACGTCGAGTTCGATGGCGTTGAGCAGCACCTGGTCCGCCGCTGCATTGACGTTGGCGTCGATGATGACGTGGCCGGTGAACGACGCATCGCCCAGGTCGGGCTCGATGGCGAGGGTGTAGCGGTGCGGAATGACCGCTCGCGGAAGTCGGTACGGGTTGCCGAAGGGGTCGGAAGTCACGAGGGTCAGGCTACCCCTGGGCGGGAAGAGGGGTCCCGGCGGCCTCGCAACCGATAGCCTCTCCCGACGTGTCAACGGCGCCAGAATTCGACGTGGTGGGGGTGGGCAACGCACTCGTCGACGTGATCGCCCACGCCGACGACGGCTTCATCCACGAGCACGAGCTGGTGAAGGGGTCGATGACGCTCATCGACACCGATCGGGCGTTGTACCTGTACCGGGCGCTCGGGTCCGCCGTCGAGATGAGCGGTGGGTCCGCGGCGAACACCATGACCGGTGTGGCGTCGCTCGGGGGCAAGGCCGCGTACCTCGGCAAGGTCAGTGACGACGACCTGGGCAACGTGTTCGGGCACGACCTTCGAGCCGTCGGAGTGCAGTTCCGCCCGGGTGCGCCCGAGGCCGACACGCCGACCGGTCGGTGCATCATCGTCGTCACGCCCGACGCGCAACGCACGATGAACACCTACCTCGGTGTGTCCAGCCTGCTGCAGCCCAGCGACATCCACGAGGAGACCGTCGCGCTCGGCAAGGTGCTGTACATGGAGGGCTACCTCTACGACCGGCCGGCCGCGAAGGAAGCGTTCCGCACGGCCGCCGCGGTCGCCCACGCCAACGGTCGTCAGGTGTCGCTGACCCTCAGCGACTCGTTCTGCGTCGATCGCCACCGCGCCGACTTCAGCGCGCTGGTGTCCGACGAAGTCGACATCCTGTTCGGCAACGAGGACGAGCTCCTGTCGCTGTACCAGGTCGACTCGTTCGACGACGCCGTCGCCGCGGTGCGCCGCGACTGCCACCTGGCCGTCATCACGATGGGCAAGGAGGGTTGCGTCATCGTGTCGAAGGACGAGACGGTGCGTGCCGCTGCCGAGCCGGTGGCGCACGTGCTGGACACCACCGGTGCCGGCGACCTCTTCGCGGCCGGCTTCCTGTTCGGCTACACCCGCGATCGCAGCCTCGACGAGTGCGCGAAGCTGGGTGCCATCGCCGCGGCCGAGGTGATCTCGCACGTCGGCCCCCGTCCGCTCGTGGAGCTGAAGACGCTCCTTCCCTGAGAGGCTCGCCATGACCGACATCGCCGACCTCCGCAGCACCGCTCAGCGCTGGCTGCAGGCCGAACCCGACGACGACATGCGGGCCGAGCTGGCCGAGCTGCTCGCCGGCCCCGACGACGCCCTGATCGACCGGTTCACCGGCCGCCTGCAGTTCGGCACGGCCGGGCTGCGCGCCGCGGTGGGTGCCGGGCCGCAGCGGATGAACCGGCTGGTCGTCCAGCAGGCTGCAGCAGGCCTGGTCGACTACCTGCTCGCGCAGGTGCCGGGTGCCGCCGAGGCCGGCGTCATCATCGGCTACGACGCGCGCCGCAAGAGCGACGCGTTCGCGCTCGACACAGCGCGCGTCTGCGCCGCCAAGGGCGTGAAGGCGATGCTCTTCCCGCATGTCGTGCCCACACCCGTGCTGGCATGGAACATCACCGAGACCGGTGCCGCCGCGGGCGTGATGGTCACCGCGTCGCACAACCCGCCGGCCGACAACGGCTACAAGGTGTACCTGGGCAGCGGGTCGCAGATCGTCCCGCCGGCCGACGTCGACATCGCAGCCTGCATCGACCTGGTCGATCCGTGCGCGGTCGAGCTGGCGGCGGAGGACTCTCCGCTCATCCACGTGCTGGGTCGCGACGAGATCGAGGCGTATCTGCAGTTCGTGCCCTCGGTGCGCCTGTGCCCGTCCATTCCCGGCGTGCCGGTCGCGTACACGGCCATGCACGGTGTCGGTGGTGCCACGCTGGTCGAGGCGTTCGATCGTGCCGGTCTGCCCGCGCCGGCCACGGTGGGCGAGCAGCAGGAGCCCGACGGTCGATTCCCGACGGTGTCGTTCCCGAACCCGGAGGAGCCGGGTGCGATGGACCTGTTGATGGCCAAGGCGGTCGACGTGAACGCCGTGGTGGCCATCGCCAACGACCCCGACGCCGATCGGCTCGGTGCCGCGATCCCGACGCCCGAGGGGGGTTGGCGGCGGCTCGGCGGCGACGAGATCGGCTGGCTGTTCGCCGATCACATCCTGCGCCACACCTCGGGCGACGACCGCCTGGTGATCACCACCCTGGTGTCGTCGTCGTTGCTCGGCCGCATGGCCGAGGCGAACGGTGTCGAATGCCTGGAGACGTTCACCGGCTTCAAGTGGATCGGCCACACCGTGCTGGCCAATCCGGGGAAGCGGTTCGTGTTCGGCTACGAGCAGGCGCTCGGCTACCTGGTGACCACGCAACCGCTCGACAAGGACGGCATCACGGCCGCGGTGATGATGGCCGAGATCGCTGCCGTCGCCGTCGCCGAAGGGCTGACGCTGCAGGACCGACTCGACGCGATCGTGGCCACGTACGGCCGGCACGTGATGGCCGAGAAGTCGTTGCGCATGCCGCCCGCCGACGGTGCGGCCGCGGTCGCAGCGATGCGGGCCAACCCGCCCACCGAGGTCGGCGGCCACGCCGTCACGTCCACGGAGTGGTTCGACGAAGCCGGCCTGCTGCGCCTGCAGTTGGGCGACCGGATCCGCGTCCAGGTCCGCCCCAGCGGGACCGAGCCGAAGGTGAAGCTGTACGGCGAGGGCATCGGCATCGACCCGTCCCCCCTCCTCGACGCGCTCGCTGCCCTCGTCCTCTGACGGCTGGCGCGAACTCAAGTTCCTGGAGAACACCGCGAACTTGAGTTCCTGGAGAACACCGCGAACTGAAGTTCTGCGGCGCGGCAAGATGTGGCCAAGTGTCAGGGAGGTGACTCCCCGGCGCTGCGGCGGTCGGTACAGTCCGTTCGACGGACCGAATTGGGGGGCCGTCTGCATCGGAGGGGATGTTCATGCGTCGCTTGGGGCTTGCGCTGTCGTTGTTGGTCGGGTCGATCGCGGTGCCGTTCGCGGCATCGTCGGTCGCCCATGCGGATGGGCCGGGGGTCGGCTCGCCCTGGGTGGTGAGTCTGGGCGACTCCTACATCTCCGGCGAGGCCGGCCGATGGGCGGGCAACAGCAACAGCAGCTCCGGCAGCGTCGATGCCGGCGGAGGCGCCGCGTACTACGACAACGCCACGCACACGGCAGAGGTCATCAACCGTTGCCACCGCAGCACCGCCGCCGAGGTCCACATCGGCGGCGGCGTGAGCAGCATGAACCTGGCCTGCTCGGGCGCGAAGACCACCACGTTCGTCAGCAGCGACGGCTACTTCAAGCCGGGCATCGACTTCTACAACGGGTCGGCCGGACAGGGCCAGGCGCTGATGCTGCAGAACTTCGCGGCGACGCACAACGTGAAGATGATCCAGCTGTCGATCGGCGGCAACAACTTCAACTTCGCCGACATCGTGCAGACCTGCGTGACCAACTTCCTGACGTCGCCGTCGTGGTGGAAGAACTACTGCAACGACGACAGCTCGGTCACGAACAACTTCACCGCCACGAACGTCGCCAACCAGCAGAACGCGATCACGGGTGCGATCAACAACGTGAAGTCGGCCATGGCCAACGCCGGCTATGCCGCCTCGCAGTACAAGATCGTCGTGCAGACCTATCCGTCGCCCATCCCGAACGGCTCGGGCTTCCGCTATAGCGAGAGCGGGTTCACCCGTCAGAGCACCGGCGGCTGCGGGTTCTGGAGCGCCGACGCCACGTGGGCGAACGGCACCGCGCTGGTGAAGATCAACGGTGCGGTCAAGGGAGCGGCGACCGCGGCGAACGGCAGCGGCAACGTGGTGGTGATGGACATCGCCGCGGCGTTCAACGGCAAGCGGCTCTGCGAGACCGGGGTGAACCTGATGGAGAACTCCGGCAAGGCGAACTGGACCGTCGCCGGCGCCAGCGATGCCACCGAGTGGGTCGCCCAGATCCGCACCGTCAGCACGGTCTTCGGCCCGTACTACGTGCAGGAGAGCATCCACCCCAACTGGTGGGGCGAGAAGGCGCTGCGCAACTGCGTCCGCCAGGCCTACAACGGTGGCGCCATCCGCGGCGGCACCTGCACCCGGGGAGCCGGTGGCCTGAACGCCAGCGGCGAACCGAACATGAACTTCGCCTGATCCGACCGGTTCGAGTTGGAGCCGCAGAACTCAGGTTCTGCGGCTCCACACGGCGGCCGAAGCCCGTCGGCAACGGCCCGTCAGTCGTCGAGCTCGATGTCCACCATCAGGTGGCCGGCGAGGTCTTCCAGACGGTCGCGGAGCACGTCGACGTCGACCGAGTCGGGCAGTGTGAACGAGGCGAACGCCTCGAACAGCGGACCACCCGACATGGGGGCCTCGGTGATCTCGGTGTCGAGCTCTTCGATGCTCGCCCCCACCGAGGCGAGCGCCGACGAGATGGCGTGCAGCAGCCCGGGTTGATCGGTGCCGACCAAGGACACCGCGAAGTGTCGCCCGGCCACTTCGGGCTCGCTGCCGGCGCCGGTGACGGTGACGTGCAGCAGCCCGTCGACCTCGAGTGCGCTGAGCGCGTCCTGCAGCTCGTCGACACGAACGTCGGGGACGACGATCTGCACGATGCCGGCGAACTTGCCGCCCAGGCGGGACATCTGGCTGCGTTCCCAGCTGCCTCCGTGTTCGGAGATGAGGCCGGACAGCGTGTCGACCAGCCCCGGCCGGTCGTCACCGAGCACCGTGAGCACGAGCGTCGTCATGGCGTTCACGCTACTCCCGGTCCTGCGAACCGTCGATGGCCGCGTGCGGTCGCGGTCAGGCGGGCGAGCCGAACTGGCGGTCGCCGGCGTCGCCGAGGCCGGGCACGATGAACGCGCTGTCGTTCAAGCGCTCGTCGAGGGCCGCGGTGTAGACGGCGAGGTCCAGGCCGTGGCCGCGGAGCAGCTCGATGCCCTCGGGCGCGGCCAACACGCAGACGACGATGATCGTGCCGGTGACGCCGCGTTCGATGAGCAGGTCGCACGTGTGCGCCAGCGACCCGCCGGTGGCGAGCATCGGGTCGAGCACGATGACCTGTCGGCCGGCCAGGTTCTCGGGCAGCTTGTTCACGTACGGCTTGGGCATGTGCGTGTTCTCGTCGCGTGCCACGCCGATGAAGCCGACGTCGGCGTTCGGCAACAGTTCCTGCGCGGCGTGCAGGAAACCCAGGCCGGCGCGCAGCACCGGCACCACCACCGGCTGGCTGCTGAGCTGACGGCCGAGCGTCTCGACCAGCGGGGTCTGCACCTTCACCGCATGCGTGGCCAGCCCCTTGGTGGCCTCGGCGATGAGCAGGTTGCCGATGCGCTCGAGCTCCTGGCGGAACAGCGCGTTGGGCGTGGCGACGTCGCGCACACGGGTGAGCGAATCGGCGATGAGCGGGTGGTCGACGACGTGGACTGCGACGGGCATGCCCACGAGTGTGCCAGACCGGCGGGTCGGCCCGGAAAGGCCGAGTCTCCAGGAACTCAAGTTCGCGCGAGTCTCCAGGAACTCGAGTTCGCGCGAGCGGTCCGGATCAGAGGGCGCCGGCCTTGGCGGCGGCGTACTGGGGCTTGATGATGCCGTTGATGATCTTCAACCGCTCGGGGAACGGGGCGAAGGCGCTCTTCATCGCGTTGATGGTGATCCACTCGAAGTCGTCGATGCCCCAGCCGAACGCGTCGCGCAGCTGCTCCATCTCGAAGGTCATCGACGTCGCGCTCATCAGCCGGTTGTCGGTGTTCAACGTGACCCGGAAACGCAGCCGGCGCAGCATGCCGATGGGGTGGTCGGCGATGGTGGCGCACACGCCGGTGCCGACGTTGCTGGTGGGGCACAGCTCGAGCGGGATGCGGCGGTCGCGCACGTACGAGGCCAGCCGGCCCAGCTGCTCCTCGCCCGGCTCGCCGGTGATGTCGTCGACGATGCGCACGCCGTGGCCGAGGCGCTCGGCGCCGCAGAACTGGACGGCCTCCCAGATGCTCGGCAGACCGAAGGCCTCGCCGGCGTGGATGGTGGTGTGGAAGTTCTCGCGCTGCACGTACTGGAACGCGTCGAGATGGCGGGTGGGCGGATAGCCGGCCTCGGCGCCGGCGATGTCGAACCCCACGCAACCGGCGTCGCGCCAACGGACCGCCAACTCGGCGATCTCCAGGCTGCGGGCGGCGGTGCGCATGGCCGAGCAGATGAGGTAGATGGTGAGGTGGGTGCCCTCGCTGCCGCGGCGGAAGCCCTCCAGGATGGCGGCGACCACCTCGTCGAGGGTCAGGCCCTGCTCGGTGCTCAGCTCGGGCGCCATGCGCACCTCGGCGTAGACGACCCCGTCGGCGGCGAGGTCCTGTGCACATTCGAACGACACCCGTTCGATGGCGTCGCGGTGCTGCATGACGCCCACCGTGTGGGCGAAGGTCTCGAGGTAGAGCACCAGGTCGTTGCGCTTGGCGCCGCGGTTGAACCACGACGCCAGCTCGGCGACGTCGTACGTGGGCAGGTTCGTGTAGCCGTACTCGCGGGCGAGTTCGACCACCGTCTGGGGCCGCAGACCGCCGTCGAGGTGGTCGTGGAGCAGGACTTTGGGAAGCGTGGCGATGTTCATGAGATGCCGACCAGCGTAGGCGGTCGTCCGCACGGCCCGTACCCTGACGTGCCATGGAACACCCCGAACTGACCGTCCTGGGCAACACCGTGCGGCATGCCATCGAGCACGTCGAGGTCTTCCCCGCACCGGCCCACGTCACGCTCGTCACGTTCACCAACGACGAGCTGAACTCGATGTGCCCGGTCACCCAGCAGCCCGACCTGTCGCACGTGGTCATCCAGTACGTGCCCGATCAGTCGTGCATCGAGAGCAAGAGCCTGAAGCTGTACCTGTGGAGCTTCCGCGATCGCGCCGTGTTCGCCGAGGCGCTCGCTGCCGAGATCGCCGGCGAGGTGATGCTCAGCGCCAAGCCGAAGCACGTGAAGGTCACGCTCACGCAGCGGCCGCGCGGCGGCATCGAAGTGCAGGCCGTCGCCGAACTCAGCGCCTGACGCCCCCCTCGGCGCCCCCTCGGCGTCTGGGTCAGCGGCTGCGCAACGCGCCGGACTCGCGCAGCGCGGCCCGTTCGTCGGCCGTGTAGCCGACCTCGGCGAGCACGTCGTCGCCGTCCTGGCCGATGGTGGATGCTGCACGGTGCACCGACGTGGGGGTGGCATCGAAGCGGCTGCCCGCCGGGATGACGTGATACGGCCCCGCCAGCGGATGCTCGCCCAGTGGGAACGCGGCCACGACGTCGTCGAGGTCGACGATCGGGCTGCACGGGATGTCGTGCTCGTCGCAGAACACCACCCATTCGGCGGTGGTCCTGGCGCGCATCACCTCGACGACGATGCTGTACAGGTCTTCCACGTGTGCGTTGCGAGACGCACGCGACGCGAGTCGCGGATCGTCTGCCAGGTCGTCTCGGCCGCCCGCACGGAACAGGTCGAGGTAGTTCTGCAGGCTGTACGGCAACACGTGGATCCAGCCGTCCGCCGTCGGCTGCGGGCGACGGTCGATGCTCAGCGCGCGGCGGTAGCCGGTGTGACCCAGGGGAGGCTCGGGAATGGCGTCCGCGCCGTGCTCGACCAGCATGAAGGCACGCATCGCGTCGACCATCGGCACCTCGACGCGCTGGCCCTCGCCGGTGCGGTCGCGGTGGTGCAGCGCGGCCAGCACCGTGTAGACGATGGTCAACCCGCTCACCTTGTCGGCGATGATCGACGGCACGATGCGTGGCTCACCACCCTGGCGGGCGTACACGCTGGCGACGCCCGACGCGGTCTGCACCACGTCGTCGTACGCCGGTCGGTCGGCGTCGGGTGAATCGGTGGGCCAACCCTGCGCCTGGCAGTAGATGATGTCGGCCTTCCGAGCGCGGATGTCGTCGTACGCGAGCCGCAGCCGCGAGAGCGGACCGGGGCGCAGGTTGGTGACGACGATGTCGCTGCGTTCGGCCAACCGCAGACACGCCTCGCGGCCGTCAGGGTGCTTCAGGTCGAGGCTGATGTTGCGCTTGTTGCGCATCAGGTTCAAGGCGATGCCCGACAGCTGCGGGTGCGGGCCCCGACCCATGTAGCGGTTGGTGTCGCCGCCGATGTCCTCGACGGTCACCACGTCGGCACCGAGGTCGCCCAGGATCTGCGTGGCCATCGGGCCCATCACCACCGAGGTGAGGTCGAGGACGCGCACGTCCGCCAGCGGACCGGTGCGTTCAGCCATGACGCGTGGCGGTCAGTGGTCTTCGCCGCTGCGGTACGGCGCACCGGCGTGCGCCGGCGGACGCAGCCGCTGGCTGGCGGTGGCGAGCACGATGAGCGTGAGCACGTACGGGGCTGCCTTGGTGAGCGGCTCGGGCACCTTGTTGACCTCGAGGTAGACCACGAAGAACAAGAACCCGGCGATGAGGCCGTTGGCCGCCGGGATGAGCTTCTTCTGCACCAGCGAGTAGCAGAACAGCAACGCGCAGACCATCGCGAGGAACAGGAAGAACTTCGGCAGGCTGCTCGGGCCGACCAACTGCAGCGCTTCGGCGAAACCGAACAGCGCGGCGCCACCGAGGACGCCGACGGGTCGCCAGTTGCCGAAGATGGTGGTGGCGATGCCGATGAAGCCTCGGCTGGCGGTCTGGCCCTGGCGGTAGGCGCTGGACGACACGATCGACAGGAACGCCCCGCCGAAGCCGGCCAGGCCGCCGCTGATGAGCATTGCGTAGTAGCGCAGCGGGGTGACGTTCACGCCGAGGCTCTCGGCCGCGGCCGGCGCCTCACCCGACGAGCGGACTCGGAGGCCGAAGCGGGTGCGCCACAGCACCCATGCGGTTGCGGGGACCAGTGCCAGGGCGATGGCCGAGGCCCAGGAGATGTTGTAGACGAAGCCGCGCAGGATGCCGGCGACGTCGCCGATGAGGAACCACCCCTTGTCCTCCAACCAGCCGAGGATGTCGGGCGTCTTCCAACCGAAGATCTCACCACCGGCGAGGAACGGCATGTTGAAGCGGGGGATCGCGCCGCTCTGCTGCGGCGACTGGCTGATGCCGCCGCCGGTGTCGGGGGTGTACACCAGCTCGCTCATGTAGCGCATGCCACCGAAGGCGAGCAGGTTGATGGCGACACCGGAGATGACGTGGTTGACGTCGAACTTCACGACGGCGAAGGCGTGCAGCAGACCGCCGAGCGAACCGGCGATGATGCCCAGGGCCAGACCCGTCCACGGGCCGAACTTCCACGCCCCCCAGGCACCGAACCAGGTGCCGAGGATCATCATGCCCTCGATGCCGATGTTGACGATGCCCGCCCGCTCGGCCCACAGGCCGGCGAGACCGGCGAGAAGGATGGGCGTGGTCACACGCAACGTCGTGCCGAACGTGCCGGACGAAGTGAGGTCGGTGGCATCGGTGATGACGCGGGTGAGCGACAGCAGCACGAGCAGCGTGCCGGCGATGAAGAACGCCTTCGTCGCCGGGCTGAGCCGTTTGAACGCGTCGACTCGCGACGGTGCCTCGAGCGGCGGCGTGGTGGGGAGCATTTCTGCGGTGCTCATCAGGCCACCGCCACCGGGAGGTCGAGTGCGGCGGCTGTTCGGTCGGCGGTTCGCTTGGCGACCCGACGTCCGACGACCTCGTTCACGATGACCACCGTCAACAGGATGATGGCCTTGATGACCAGCACGATGGACTGCGGGATCTTGGCGATCTGCAGCGGGCCGGCGACCGAGTCGAGGAAGCCCCACAGCAGGGCGGCGACGACGATGCCGATGGGGCTGTTGCGACCGAGCAGGGCGACGGCGATGCCGTTGAAGCCGTAGCCGTCGGGACGGGTGGGGCCGTAGGCGTGCGTGTCGCCGAGCAGCGACGGCATGCCGGCCAGACCGGCGATGGCGCCCGACATGAGCATCGCGGTGACGATCATCCGGTTCGAGCTGATGCCGGCGGTGCGGGCGGCGACGGCGTTCGCTCCGGATGCACGGAGGCGGAAGCCGAAGCGGCTCTTGTAGACGACGAGCCAGAACACCACGACGATGCCGAGCGCGATGAAGATGAACGAGCTCAAGCGGTTCGACACGATGTCGGGCATCCACGCCGTCGGCGGCAGGGGCTTGGTCTTCACGTCGAGCGAACCGGTCTCGAAGCGGAAGTGCTCGTTGAACAACCAGTCGATGACGCTGAGTGCGATGGCGTTCAACATGATCGTCGCGATGACCTCGTTGACGCCCTTCTTCACCTTCAGCACCGCAGCGATGCCGGCCCAGGTGGCGCCGGCGATCATCGCCACGATGAGGCAGAACGTGACGTGCAGCACGGCCGGCAGGTGCACGTACGTGCCGGCGACGGCGGCGAAGAACATGCCCATCAGGAACTGGCCCTCGACACCGATGTTGAACAGGTTCATCTTGAACCCGATGGCCACGGCGACCGCGGCGATCATCAACGGCGTCGCACGCTGCACGGTCTCGAGGAGCTTGTTCTCCTGCAGGCCGGCGTCGAGCATCTTCGAGTAGGCCTCGAAGGGGTTCTTGCCCGTGACGGCCAGCAGGATGCCGGCGATCACGAGGGCGATGCCCACCGCGGCCAGCGAACTGACCAGGGTGACCGCCCACGTGGGCCGGCCCCTGGGCGGCTTCGGATTGGTGATCCGTTCGACGAGGGATTCGCCGCTCGGGACAACGGGCTCGCCGCTCGGGACAACGGACTCGTCGCTCACGACGCAACCTCCTGGACGCCGCCGGTCATGTACGTACCGAGGAGCTCCGGCGTGGCCTCCGCGGGTGTCAGTCGTGCATTGATGCGGCCGTCGTACATGACGACGATGCGGTCGGACAGACCGATGAGTTCTTCCAGGTCGGCCGAGATGAGCAGCACTGCGAGGCCGGCATCGCGAGCGACCCGCAGCTTCTCCCAGATGGCCGCCTGGGCACCGATGTCCACACCTCGTGTGGGGTGCGCGGCGATGAGCACGCGGGGACGGCTGGAGAGTTCGCGACCCACCAGCAACTTCTGCTGGTTGCCGCCCGACAGGGCGTACGCGGGCACGGTCTCGCTGGGCGTGCGCACGTCGAACTGCTCGATGATCGTGCGGCTGTCGGCCTTGGCGGCGGCGGCGTCGACGAACGGTCCCTTCTGGAACTGCGGGTCGGCGTCGCGCCCGAGCAGCGTGTTCTCCCACAGCGGTGCCGACAGCAGCAGACCCTCGCGGTGGCGGTCGAACGGGATGTACGACAGGCCGCCGATGAGCCGCTCGTGCGGGCTGGCCTGCGAGACATCGATGTCGTCGATGACGATGGTGCCCTCGGGGCGCACGAGGCCGATGATCGCCTCGCACAGCTCGAACTGGCCGTTGCCCTCCACGCCGGCGATGCCGAGCACTTCGCCCTCGCGGACCTCGAACGAGATGTCCTCGAGCAGGTCGCGCTCGCCGGGGCCCTTCAGCGTGAGGCCGTCGACCTTCAGGCGGACCTTGGTGCCGACCTCGGACGTGCGGCCGTGCGGCGACGGCAGTTCGCTGCCCACCATCAGCTCGGCGAGCTTCAGCCGAGTGACCTCGTTCGGCTTCACCTCGGCGACGGTGGTGCCGGCGCGGATGACGGTGATGTCGTCGCTGACCGTGAGCACCTCGTCGAGCTTGTGCGAGATGAAGATGATGGTCGCGCCGTCGGCGACCAGACGGTGCAGGTTGCTGAACAGTTCGTCGACCTCCTGCGGCACGAGCACGGCAGTCGGCTCGTCGAGGATGAGCACGCGGGCGCCGCGGAACAGCACCTTCAGGATCTCGACCCGCTGGCGCTTGCCGACACCCAGTTCGGACACCGGCGCGTCGAGGTCGACGTGGGTACCCGACTGGGTCATGATCTCCTCGAGCCGACGGCGGGCGTCGTCGAACTTGACGACACCCTTCGACGTCGGCTCGCTGCCGAGCACGATGTTCTCGAGCACGGTGAGATTGTCGGCCAGCATGAAGTGCTGGTGCACCATGCCGATGCCGGCGTCGATGGCGTCGCTCGGCGACTTGAAGACGAGGTGCTGGCCGAACACGTGGATGGTGCCGGCCTCGGGCTGGTGCATGCCGTAGAGCGTCTTCATCAACGTGGACTTGCCCGCGCCGTTCTCGCCGACGATGGCGTGAATGGTGCCCGGACGCACGTTGAGGTTCACGTCGTGGTTGGCGATGACGCCAGGGAACCGCTTCTCGATCCCGCTCAGTTGAACGGCCAGAGTGTCCGTGGCCATGGTCCCCCTTGTCGATGTCCTCCGCCGTTATAGCAGAGAGCCCGGGGGCGGACCCCCGGGCTCTCACCTTCGTGAATTCCTACGTGTTACAGGATCGCTCAGGGAGCGGTCGGAACCGTGATCTTCCCGGCGATGATGTCGGCCTTGATGGCCTCCAGCTTGTCCTTCACGTCGTCGAGGTAACCACCCGAGGTCGAGTAGCCCACGCCGTCCGACTTGAGGTCGTACGTCGCGAAGCCGCCCTTGAGGGTGCCGTCCTTGAACTGCTTCACCGTGTCGAACACCGAGGTGTCGACGCGCTTCAGCATCGAGGTGAGGATGTGCTTCTGCTGATCCGGGGTGGCGGTGAGGTACTGGTCGCTGTCGACACCGATCGCCCAGGCGTCGGACTCGACGGCAGCCTCGATGGTGCCCGCACCCGAACCGCCGGCGGCGGTGTAGACGACGTCGGCACCGTCGGCGTACCAGCCGTTGGCGATTTCCTTGGCCTTGTCGGGCGAACCCCACGCGGCGTTGTCACCGGCGGCGCCGAGGTACTGGACCTCGACCTTGATGTCCGGGTTCACGTACTTCGCACCAGCGGTGTAGCCGGCCTCGAACTTCTTGATGAGGTCGATCTCCTGGCCACCGATGAAGCCGATGTGGCCCGACTCGCTCTTCAGCGCCGCAGCGGCGCCGACGAGGAACGAGCCCTCGTGCTCGGCGAAGCCGAGGAACGTGACGTTGGCCGGAGCGTTCTCGATGAAGCCGTCGACGATGGCGTAGCTGGTGTCGGGGTTCGCCGCAGCGACCGTGGCCAGGCTGTCACCGAAGGCGAAGCCGACCGCGATGATGGGGTTGTCGCCATTGCTGGTGAGCGTCTCGAGGTTCGGCTTGCGGTCCTCGGCCGTGGTGGCCTCGAGCTCGTCGACGGTGGCGCCGAGGTCGGTCTTGGCCTTGTCGGCGCCGCGGGCCGCCGAGTCGTTGAACGTGCCGTCGCCACGGCCGCCGGTGTCGAACGCGATGCCGACCTTCGGGCCGTCGCCACCGCTGCTGCCGCTGTCCGAATCGCTGCCGCACGCTGCGGCCACGAGACCGAACGAAGCGACGAGCGCAACCGCTGCGAAGCGCTTGCTCTTGCGCATGTTGTCTCCCCCTTGGAGTGATGGGTTTGGTGGATGTGTATCCGTTGTCAAGACTAGCCGCCCGGGGTGCCAGACGGAGATCGTCGCAGCCTCGTAACCTGCTGTTCAGAATTCAGATGACGCCCGGTGTCCGCCACTCTTCGCCCCCACGACGGCCTGTGTCGCACCGCACCTACATGGTGCGGCGCGTCGTCGCGCTGTGCCTGCTCATCGCCCTGTGCTACGCAGCGTGGTCGCTGGTCGGCTCGGTGTTCGGCAGCGACGACAGCGCCGCCACGGGCCCGGCCAACCCCACGATCGAGACCGTCGTCAACGACGGTGTGACGCCCACCACACTCGGAACCCTGCCGCCCACCACCCCGGCGCCCACCACACCGCCCACGATCAAGCCGAGTACCACGCCCACGAAGGACGACCCCGCCGAGATCCTCATCATCGGCGACTCCGACGCCGGCAGCTTCGGCCCGTACCTGAAGACGTTGCTCGATCAGACCGGCATCGCCACCACCGAACTGGACTACAAGACGTCGTCCGGGCTCGCCCGGCCCGACTTCTTCGACTGGCCGGCACACATGCGCGAGATCGTGCCGCAGGTGAACCCCGACATCGTGGTCGTGACGTTCGGCGGGAACGACGCGCAGGGTCTGCGCAACATCGACAAGAGCTGGGCCGTGAACCACGCCCCGGCGTCGGGTGTCGACGACGCCGATTGGAAGGCCGAGTACGGCAAGCGGGTCGGGGCGGCGATGGACTACCTCACCGAGGGAAACCGCACGCTCGTGTGGGTGGGCATCCCCAACGACGACAACCCCGACGTGACCGCGCGCATGCAGGTGCAGGACGAGGTCGTGCGCGCCGAGGCCGCGAAGCGCACCGACAAGGTGTTCTTCGTCGACACGTGGGCCCGTTTCAGCGGTCGCAACGACGGCTGGGCCGAGTACGTCATCGACCCCCGCGACGGCGAGGGCAAGGACGTCCGCGCCGACGACGGCTTCCACCTGAACACCACCGGTGCCGAGATCCTGTCGCTCGACATCGCCGAGGCCGTCAAGGACGACCTCCGCGCCCGCGGCGCCGACCTCTGACCCCGTCGCGGCGCGAACTCAAGTTCCTGGTGCACACCCCCGGGACGGGTCACATCGTGCGGCCGCGCTCCTGGATCGCGGCTCGGCGGGCCTCGACCTGTTCCTTGCTGAACATCTCGCGCTGCCAGCGGGCGGCATTGCGACCCTCGGTGTCCCATGCGGCCTGGTCGTGGCTGATCTCGGCGTAGGTGGCCTTCATCTGCCGCACGCCCGGCTGGTCGTTGCCGATGATGTCGAGCGCGAGGCGACGAGTCACCGGGATCAGTTCGTCGTGGGCGACCACGCGATTCACCAATCCGAACTGGAGCGCCTCGTCGGCGAGCATGAAGTTGCCGGTCCAGCTCATCTCCCGAGCGCGGCGCACGCCGATGGCCTGGGGGAGCAGCACGGTGAGCCCCCAGCCGGGCATGACCCCGACCCGGGTGTGGGTGTCGCCGAACTTCGCCCGCTCGCTGGCGACGAGGAAGTCGCAGTTCAGGGCGAGCTCGAAACCGCCGGTGACCGCCACGCCGTTGATCGCACCGATGAGCGGCTTGGTCATCGTGGGGAACGGCCCGCGCACGCCGTCGGCGTTCGGCTTGCCGTCGGCGCCGGTGGCGCCCAGGTTGCCGGCCGTCGAGCCGAGCTCCTTCAGGTCCAGGCCCGCGCAGAAGGCCGGGTCGGTGCCGGTGAGGAGGACCACGTCGACCTCGGGGTCCGCGTCGGCGCGCTTCATCAGTTCGGGCAGCAGGCGCAGCACGTCGCTCGACAGCGCGTTGCGTGCCTCGGGACGATTCAAGGTGATGGTGGCGATGCGTTCGCTCACCTCGTAGAGGACGACGTCGGTCATGCGGAGATCATCGCAGTCCGGTGCCGCCGCCGGTTCAGCGGAGCACGTTCAGCGCAGATCGGCGAGCTTCACCAGCGTCGCGGCGATCCAGCCGCCGAGCGCACCGAAGTGGTCGTCGAGCAGCGTGCTCGCGCCATCGTCGAGTGCATCCTCGGCCAACTCGTACAACCCCTCGTAGGTGGCCTCGACCGCGTGCTCGGCCGGGTCGCCCTGGACGTCGCCGTAGGCGATCTCGCCGGTGACGCCGGCTCGTTCCAGCCGACCGTCACCGATGAGGGGACTGGTCTCGGGGGTGATCTCGAACACCCGTGCCGGGTCCATCGCCTCGTCGAGGCCCTGCACGCGGAACACGATCTCGATCTCGATGGCCGGCAACCGGTCGAGCACCTCCTCCACGTACCACTGGCGGTAGGCGGTCTGGCTCCACGACGGCCAGTCGAAGGTGATGTGCGCGACCACCCGCGGCGGGTTGTCCTCACCGGGGAGGCCGTAGCTCGTCTCCCACGTCAGGTCGCCGAGCAGCACATCGGCCTGGAAGTGCTCCTCGAACGGCTGTCGTTCGAGGAACGCGGCCTCGAAGGCGTCGCGCAGCGCACTGATCGCGTCGGTGAAGACATGGTCGAGCATCCACCCGTGACGGTAGCGGGCCGCACCACCCTGTTCGCTACGGTTGCACCATGTCCCTCGTGCTCGTCGATGTGGCCGACGGTGTCGCCACGCTCACCCTGAACAACCCTGCGGAACGCAACACGCTCACCGCCCCGATGGTCACCGAGATCCTCGCCGCGATGGATCGCATCGAACACGACGAGGCCATCGGTGCACTCGTCGTCACCGGCACCGCGCCCGCCTTCTGCGCGGGCGCGAACCTCGGCAACCTCGCCGAGTCGAACAAGGACAGCCTGGGCACCATCTACGAAGGGTTCCTGCGCATCGCCCGCAGCCCGCTGCCCACCATCGCCGCCGTCAACGGTGCGGCGGTCGGCGCGGGCATGAACCTGGCGCTCGGCTGCGACGTGCGCCTGGCAGCTCGGCGGGCGAAGTTCGACACCCGCTTCCTGCAGATCGGCATCCACCCCGGTGGCGGGCACACCTGGATGCTGCGTCGCATCGCCGGCCCGCAGGCCACCTTCGCGGGTGTGGTGTTCGGTGAGGTGATGGACGGGCCCGAAGCCGAGCGCGTCGGCCTGGTCCACCGCTGCGTGGAGGACGACCAGTTGCTGGCCGCCGCGCACGAGATGGCCGCCCGTGCCGCGTCGGCGCCGCGCGAACTGGTGATCGAGGTCAAGAAGACCATCCAGGACATGGCCGACATCACCACCCACCACGAAGCCGTCGATCGCGAACTCACCCCGCAGCTGTGGAGCACCCGCCAGCCGTGGTTCGCGGAGCGGATCGCGGCGCTGCAGGCCAAGATCAGCTCCAAGAAGTAAAAGCGCGCACAACTGTTACCGAAAGTCCCTTCCGCCGGTCGGGGAGCGGGTCTACGGTTCGATCACGGAGAGCAGCCGTACATTCCGACACACACGGAGGTACCCATGAGCCAGCGCCATCGCAGTCACGACGTGGCCCCGCCACCGAAGATGGACTCGCGAGCACATGCCCACAACGAACGGCACCGCATCAACAGCGAGTTGCAGAGCGTTGCGGCGCAGGTGAGTGCCGGTTACGAGCCGGATGAGGTGCACGAACCGGGTCGGGCCTGGGTGCCCGAGCACCGGCACGATGCCGAGAAGGCGAAGAAGAGCGCCGCACCTCGTCCGATGCGCCACTGGAAGATGAAGGAGTGGAAGCGCCGCTCCTCGGTGCGACGCCAGAAGGCCCAGGCCTTCCAGCTCGCCGCCGACGAGGCCTGACCCGCCGCACCCGGGCGACTGCGGCGGCTACAACCAGGCCGTCGACAGTTCGTCCGCGCGCTCGAACCATTCCTCGGCGGTGATCGCGTAGCGCACGTGGTCTTCCCACGTGCCGTTGATCTCGAGGAAACGCAACGCCACGCCCTCCTCGCGGATGGCGAGCACCTCCATGACCCGACGGCTGTTGCTGTTGCGGGGCACGATGCAGATCTCCAGCCGATGCAGGCGCAGTTGCTCGAACGCGAACTTCGCCAGCACGACCACACCTTCGGACGTGTAGCGCTGGCCGGCCTTGTCCTTGTCGATCCAGTAGCCGACGGTGCCGTTCTGCAGCGCGCCACGCGCCACGTTGTTGAGGTTGATCTCGCCGGCGAAGTCGTTGCCGATGAACACGCCGAAGCCGTAGGCGATGCCCATCTGCCGATCGCGGTCGCGCGCCCCGCAGCGCGACATGAACGCATCGCGATCGCGAGTGGGGTCGAGCAGGTTCGCAGGGCGCAGCGGCTCCCAGGGGGTGAGCCACTGGTCGTTGCGTTGGCGCACCTCGGCCCACTGCGGCCAGTCGTTCGGCTGCAGCGGTCGGAGCATGACGCGGCGACCGTAGAGGCGAATGGCGGCGGCGGACATCGAGGGATGACCGTAGGCGCGTCCGCTCATGTCGGCACGACCCATACGCGATCGCACCGCAGGAAGCGCAGCACCCCGACCAACGCGCAGGCGACACCCAGCACGTCGTGGACGGCGTCGGCAGGCAGTCCGGGGTTGTGCGCCCGGTCGGCGGCGGGCTCGGTGACGACCGTGCGGTAGACGTCCTCAGCGGCGTCGCGGCTGAGTTCGAACGGCAGGTCGGCCGGGCCGCCCCGTTCGATCGCGGCGACGACGTCGACGCCGTGACCGGCGACCTCCACCCGATCGGCCCACATCGCACCGGGCACCTCGCGCTCGATGTCCTCCATGTGGTCGATCACCCAGCCGACGGCGTTCGTCAGCTCCTCGGGCAGGGGAGGGTCGGTCCGCAGGTCGGCCAGGAGCGTCGCCGGCCCGACCGGCATCACCCCGGCCTGGTCGTCGACCTGGAACGTCGTGGACGTGGCCGCGAACGTGATGCGCAGCGTGCTCACGCCGTCGGCTCCGTCCGCTCGCGCTCCGTGCCGCTTCGCTTCGCCCGCCGCAGCTCGTCGGCCACCCAGCGCCCGACGGCGTCGTCGCCCCCGGCGAGGAAGAAGGCGTAGTGGGCGTGCAGGCACTTGACGCCCTGGCGGGTGCCGGCGACACCACCGGAGGGCCGGGGGCCGGTGTGGTCGGCCGGGATGGCGGCGTCGCGCTCGGCGGCATAGCGGGCGTGTGCGGCGGCGACCTCGTCGGCCGGCACCTCTGCCTCGGCACGCCGCACGCCCCCGTCGGCCTCGAGGCGACTGACCACCAGGGTGGCCTCGCGCCCGGCCAGCCAGTAACGGGTGGGCATGGGGGTGCCGTCGTGCAGGAACGGTGCGTTGCGGAGCACGACGGGTTCGCCGTGCTCGTCGCGCACGACCACCTCGAACTCGCTCTGCGGGACGCGGCCGAGCAGTTCGGTGACCAGGTCGTGGTCGTCCATCGGCCTGGGTGGGGGCTTACTTGCGCAGGCGGCGCAGCACGAGGAGCAGCACCACCAGGCCGCCGATGGCGGGGAGCAGTCGCTTCAGCAGCGCGGACCCGGCCACGTCGGAGAGCTCGATCGGCTCGGCGGCGGGGCCTTCGATCTTGCGGACCGTGGGGGCTTCGGCGGCGGGCGCCGCGGCGGCAGCCGCGGGTGCCTCGGACACGTGCGCCTTCACTTCCTCGGCGTGGTGGACGGCTTCCTCGACCAACACTTCGGCCTCTTCGGGGGTGTCCTCTTCGTTGTCGAGCATCGAGTTGAGGTTGTTGGCGAACTGGGTCATCAGCTTGGCGCTGACGTCGCCCATGACGCCGCGGCCGAACTGGGCGACCTTGCCGCTGACGTGCAGGTCGGTGGAGACGACGCACTTCGTGGCGTGGGGACCCACGGATTCGAGCTGAGCGGTGATGAGTGCGTCGGCGTTGCCCTTGCCGCCGGTGTCGCGGCCTTCACCCTTCAGGACGGCGCGGTGGTTGGCGTCGTCCTTCTCGAGGAAGTGGGCCTGACCCTTGAACGAGGTGGAGATGGGGCCGAGCTTGACCTTGACCACGCCGCGGTAGACATCGCCCTCGACCTCTTGCAGCTGGGCGCCCGGCATGCACGGGGCGATGCGTTCGACGTCGGTGAGCACGGCCCACGCGTGGTCGATCGAGCGGTTGACGGTGAACTCGTTCAGCAGCTTTTCCATCGGGCGAGATCCTCCACGGTGTCGATGTCGTCGACTGAGCCTAGGCATGGTACGCGGCACACCCACTCGGGGTGCAGCTCGAGCAGTGATCGTGCGCCCTCGTCGCCGTCGTCGGGCAACAACGGCCACACGTCGGCGTGCAGTCGAACGGGGTGTGGGCCGGGTCGCCCGTCGTAGGTGGCGACGACGATGCGGCAGCCGTCGTCGGCGGCGGCCACGGCGCGCCATGCATCCGCCGTCACGAACGGTTGATCGGCGAGTCCGATCGTCACCCGATCGGCGCCGAACTCGCGCGCCGTGGCGATGGCAACGCGCACGGAAGTGGCCTGTCCGAGCTCCCAGCGAGAATTGTGACGAACCATGACACTGCCGCCGACCTCGTCGGGCAGGGGGAGTTCGAGGGCCCCGGTGACCACCACCACGTGGTCGAACCCGGCGCCGAGGACGCGGTGCAGGGCCCACTCCCAGAGGGGTCGTCCATGCAGCGTGGCCTGCAGTTTGTGGGTGGAACCGGTGAACCGGCTGCCGGCGCCGGCGGCGAGGAGCGCGGCGACCGTGGGCATGTCCGGAGCCTAGTCCGCGGGTGTCGGGACGACGGACGAACGATGACGAAACGATGACGAAATGTTGTCGGTCGCGTTGATTGTTGCGGTTGTATGACGCTAACTTGTCGCACTGTTACGGAAAGCGGGCGGCACTGTCCTCTCGCTCCACGAACCGAGAGGACGTCAATCCCGCATGACGTTTCGTCGCACTGCCCAACTCAGTCTCGCCGCCACGGTCCTGGCGCTCGGTGTCGTCTCGATGCCGGTCGTCACCCAGGCCACCGCGCCGGCGACGCACACGTGGACGGCGTCGCTCTCGGTCCAGCCGGTTCCCGCCGCCGTCCAGGGCGACGACCCGCTCGTGCCCGTGGCCGCCAAGGCCATCGAGGCCTGGGCCCACTACCGCACTGCCGGCGACCGCACCGCGCTGCGCCAGTTCCGTGCCCTGCGCGACGCCGTCGCCGCCGAGGCAGCACAGCGCGCCGGCATCGAGCCCGTTCGCATGCAGTCCGCCTGGGCCGCCGCCGACACCGCCCACCAGCTGGCGCTGATGACGGCCTTCACCCAGCTCGGCACCCCGTACCACAACCGTGGTCGCAGCCCCGGCAAGTCGTTCGACTGCTCCGGCTTCACCGGCTGGGTGTGGGAGCAGTCGGGTGTGCAGCTGCCCCGAGTCAGCCGCGACCAGATCCGCAACGTCCCGAACGTCGACCGGGCTCACGCTCAGGCCGGCGACCTGGTGTACTACCCGGGTCACGTGTCCATCTTCCTCGGTGTCGACAACGCCATCATCCACTCGCCGTTCACCGGACGCAGCGTGGAGGTCGGCCACCTCGGTGGCTCGCACGTCCGCTCGGCGAAGTTCGGCGATCCGGTCGGCGACATCGCCGAGGCCGCGTGGGGTTGGCCGTCAGCTGTGAATTGGTCCGTCGCTGTCGCGTAGTGACGGCGCCATTCGCCCGGTGCGCCGGGCGATGATCTCGGCACAGATGCTCACCGCGGTCTCCTCGGGCGTGCGCGCGCCGAGATCCAGGCCGATGGGCGACATCAGCCGGTCGAGCTGATCGGGTCGGTCGACACCCACTTCGGCCAGCCGCTCGAGCCGCTTGTGATGCGTCTTGCGGCTGCCCATCACGCCGATGTAGCCGGCCTTCGTCGCCAGCGCGCCCTGCACGGCGGGCACGTCGAACTTGGCGTCGTGAGTGAGGATGCACACAGCATCGCGTTGGCCGAGGGTGTGGCCGCGACGTTCGAAGAGCGGACCGGGCCAGCTGACCACCACCTCGTCGGCCATGGGAAACCGGCGACGAGTGGCGAAGATCTCGCGTGCATCGCACACCGTGACGCGATAGCCGAGCACCTTGGCCACCTTGCCGAGCGCCGCCGTGAAGTCGACCGCGCCGAAGATCCACATCTGTGGCGGCGGTGACCACGACTCGATGAACGCGCGCACGATGGGCGTGTCGACGAGGTCCTCGGGAGTGGTCTGTCCCTCGGGCCCGTAGTTGCGGATGCCGCTGCGGCCGGCCTCGAGCTCGGCGAGGGCGTCACGCGTGGCGATGCGATCGAGCTCGGCGTTGCCGAGCGTGCCCTCCGGTGGATCGGTGGGGGTGATCAGCAACTTGTTGCCGATGCCGGGGCCGTCGATGACCGTGACGAGTGCGACGGGGGACTGCTCGCGCATCAGGTCGCGCAGGCGTTGGAACATCGTGCTCACCAGTCGAGCGCTTCGATGTACAGACGAATGGTGCCGCCACAGGTGAGACCCACGGCGAACGCTTCGTCGTCGCTGTAACCGAAGGTGACGATGCGTGCGGGTGCCTCGCCGGCCAGGATGGCGAGCGCCTCGCTGACGACGGCGCCCTCGACACAACCGCCGCTGACGCTGCCGGCGACCTCGCCGAACTCGTTGACGGCCATGGCTGCTCCGGGCTCGCGGGGGCCGGAGCCCTCGATGTCCACGACGCGGGCGATGGCCACGCGTGCGCCCGCCGTCTGCCAGCGGTCGATGTCGTCGAGCAGTTCTCTCATTTGCGCCTCTCCTGCGCGATCACCGTAGCGAGTTCTTCCATCGCCGCCATGCTGTGCCCCTCCACGAACGAGTCGACGAACGGCAGTGCGGCCGCCATGCCCCGAGCCAGTGGGGCGTAGCCCGGTGTCACCTTCAGCGGATTGACCCAGATGATGTGGTAGGCGATGCGTTGCAGCCGCTGCATCTCGTCGGCCAGCACCTGGGGGTCGCCCCGGTCCCAACCGTCGCTGAGCACGACCACGATGGCGCCGCGCGCCATGCCGCGCACGCCCCACTGGTCGTTGAACGCACGCAGCGACTCGCCGAGGCGCGTGCCGCCGCTCCAGTCGACCACGCGTGCGCCGGCCTGGTGGAGTGCCTTGTCGGGGTCGCGGCTGTTCAACTCGCGCGTCACCCGGGTGAGGCGAGTGCCGATGGCGAACGCCTCCACCTTCTGCCGGCCGGACACGGCCGCGTGCACGAACCGCAACAGCGCTCGCGCATACGGCTCCATCGAGCCGCTGACGTCGACCAGCAGGACGAGTCGGCGCAGCCGCTCACCGGGCTCCTTCCAGTGACGGTGGATCGGCTCGCCTCCCGTGCGCAGCGCGGATCGCAGCGTCGCCGGCAGATCGGGTCGGCGGCCGCGGCTGGAGCGGTGGTTGCGGAACGACCGGCGTGGCGGACCGATGAACCGCAGCCGGCTCATCAACTGCTGGGCGTCGCGCAGTTCGTCGTCGCTGTAGTTGGCGAAGTCCTTGTTGCGCAGCACCTCCATCGCCGAGAAACGCAGGGTGATCTGCGGCTCGTCGCTCGCCTCGCTGCTGCCGGTGCTGTCGTCGCCCTCGTCGCTGTCGTCGTCGATGGCGAGCGTGATGTGCAGCGGTTCTTCCGGCTCGTCCTCGGTGCCACCGGTGACGGCCAGCCAGAAGACCCTGAACGACCGGTCGTAGAGCGGGATGTCCTCCGGGTTGCGCACGAGCGTGGCGCGGCCGGCCCAGTACACCTGGTCGTGGTCGTCGAGGCGCAGCCGACCGAGCGCGTCGACGAACGCGAGCACGCTGCCGAGCGGCACGCGCAGCCCGGCGCCGCGCAGCACCCGGCCGAACGCCACCGCCATGCGCTCGGCAGGCGTGTGCCCCTCGAGCGTGGGGCTCACGATGCGGGAATGCCTCGCTCGAACGCCTGCTTCACCAGTTCGGCGATGCCGTGCTGGCGGGTGCGATCCTGGTCTTCGCGGTACTTCAGCACCGTGCCCAACGTGGCGGTGACGGTGCGTTCGTCGAGCTCGTTCACGCCCATCGCGGCCAGCGCCTGGGCCCAGTCGATGGTCTCGGCGACGCCCGGCGGCTTGTACAGGTTCAGCGTGCGCAGCGTCTCGACGGCGCCGGCCACCTGGCGTGCCAGCCGATCGAGCGCCTGGGGCACCCGCATGCGCACGATCTGCACCTCGCGCTCGAAGTCGGGGTGCTCGACCCAGTGGTAGAGGCAGCGGCGCTTCAGTGCGTCGTGCACGTCGCGCGTGCGGTTCGAGGTGAGCACCACCAGCGGCGGACGCACGGCAGCGAACCGGCCGAGCTCGGGCACGGTGATCGCGTACTCGGACAGGACCTCGAGCAGGTAGGCCTCGAACTCGTCGTCGGCGCGATCGACCTCGTCGATGAGCAGCACGGGCGGCAGTTCGGCGTGGTGGTCGATGGCCTTCAGCAGCGCCCGCTTCAACAGGAACCGCTCGTGGTAGAGCTGCTGCTCGAGGGCGCTGGTGGTGAGGCCGAGCGACTCGCCGGTGGCCTCGCTGGCGCGCAGGTGGAGCAGCTGACGGCTGTAGTCCCAGTCGTACACGGCCTGGGAGACGTCGATGCCCTCGTAGCACTGCAGGCGGATGAGCTCGCCGCCCGTCCACCGGCTGAGCACCTTGGCGACCTCGGTCTTGCCGACACCCGCCTCGCCCTCCAGCAGCAGCGGGCGCTGGAGCACCATCGAGAGGAAGACGGACGTCGAGAGCCCCTCGTCGGGGATGTACCCGTACAGAGAGAGCGCTTCGTGGACGTCGTCGGGAGTTGCGGGCATCATCGCCATCGCCGTGCAGGTTAGATGCCCACCGCTGCACTGGCATGCCTGACGGCCCGAGGTTTTCCGACAGATCCGCGCTGACCGAGGGAACCCGGCAACCCCGGTGCTGCCGGATTGCCTCCGTCACGCTCTTAGGCTGGGGCGAATGGGTGTCCCGAGGTCGCACCAACTCAGGTTCCGTGCGCCGGACGCCCAGCGGGCCACGGTCACCGTGCTCGCTGCAGGTGATGCCGCGCACTCGACGACGTTCGAGGTCGAGCGCGACGCCGACGAGGACGGGTGGTGGTCGGGCGAGCTCGTCGCCGCCGACGGCGATCACTACTGGATCTCGCTCGACGACGGTCCGCCGTTGTTCGACCCGCACTGCCTGGATCTGGTCGTCACGGCCGACGGGCCGCGCAGTGTCGTTCGGCAGCCGTGGTCGAGACATCCGCAGGGTGCGCCGCTGGCCGATCCGCCCGTGGTCTACGAGCTCCACGTCAAGGGCTTCGGCGGCGGGTACCTCGACTGCATCGACCACCTGGATCACGTCGTCTCGGTGGGCGCGAACGTCGTCGAACTGATGCCGGTGCACCCGTTCGACGATCGCAACAACTACTGGGGCTACATGCCCATCGTGTGGGGTGCCGTCCACCGCGGCTACGCCGGCGACCCGACGCGGGCGGCCGAAGAACTCGCCGAACTCGTCGCGGCTGCCCACGAGCGCGGCCTGCACGTGTGGATCGACGTCGTCTACAACCACACGGGCGAGGACGATCCCACGCTGGGCGGGCACGGCCTGCGTGGGCTGGATCCCACCGTCTACCGCCGTCACGCCGACGGCTCACCGACCAACGACAGTGGCTGCGGCAACGACACCGATCCTGCCGATCCGTGGATGCGCGACCTCGTCATCGAGGCGCTCGAGCGCTACGCCGACCTCGGTGTGGACGGATTCCGCTTCGACCTCGCCTCGCTCCTCACCCGCGATCGAGGCGGCATGGTCACGCGCATCACCGAGTGGGCTCACGACCGGGGTGTGGCGCTGATCGCCGAGCCGTGGGACATGGGTGGCTATCAGCTCGGTCACGGCTGGCCATGGCCGACGTGGCTGCAGTGGAACGACCGCTTCCGCGACCAGGTCCGTGGCTTCCTGCGTGGTGAGCCGGGCCTGGCCCGCGCCCTGCGTCAACGTGTGCAGGGCAGCCCCGATCTGTTCGGTCCCGACGGTGCGGTCCGGTCGCTGAACTTCATCACCGCGCACGACGGCCTGACGATGCACGACCTGACCATCGCGAACGACGACCGGCACCACGCGTGGGATTGCGGCGACGAGATGCGCCTGCAGCAGTTGAAGAACTACTTCGCGGTGCTGTTGCTGTCGGCCGGCACCCCGATGTGGGTGATGGGCGACGAGTTCGGCCGCACACAGGGCGGTCACGACAACCCGTACGACGTCGACGGCCCGATCAGCTGGGTGGACTGGTCGCAGCGCGACGAATGGGCCGAGCTCACCGACTTCGTACGCGGCCTGACCGAGCTGCGTCGACGGCACTCACTGGTGCGGTTCCACTTCCACGGCATCGGCGCCGAGCCCGACCTCGGCTGGCACTCGCACAGCCTGGCCTGGTCGGTGGGCGACCTGTACGTGATGGTCAACGCGTGGTGGGAGCCGCTCACCTTCGAGGTGCAGCAGCCCGGCGATTGGCGCATCGCCCTGTCGTCGGCGCCGCCCAAGGTGGACGGTGCCGTCTACGCGTTGCCGCCCCGCACCGTCGTCATCCTCGAACGCTGACCCGCCGACGTTCCAGGAACTTCAGCTCGCGCCGTTCGAGATCGAGCGG
This sequence comes from uncultured Actinomycetes bacterium, assembly GCA_963822385.1. Lineage (GTDB taxonomy): Bacteria > Actinomycetota > Acidimicrobiia > Acidimicrobiales > Ilumatobacteraceae > UBA668. The sequence continues at coordinate 2,336,585 of CAWGHJ010000003.1, read as the reverse complement.
GTCAGCTGTCGAAGCCGAGGCCGAACTTGTCGAGGCCGCGTAGCCACAGGTTGCGCTTGCCCGTCTTGTCCTCGTGGTTCAGCGACCAGCGTGTCGCCTGGATGCCGATGAAGCGGAACGGCTCGGGCGGGAACGGGATCGGCTTGGTCTTCACGAACTCGGTCTCGGTGGCCTTGCTGCGCTTGCCGTCGAGCATGTCGAGCATCACCTCGGCGCCGAAGCGGGTGGAGGCGACGCCGAGCCCGGTGTAGCCCACCGAGTAGGCGACGCGGCCCTGCATGCCCCGACCCCAGAACACGCAGAACCGGCTGCACGTGTCGATGACGCCGCCCCACGCGTGGGTGAACTTCAGACCCTCCAGCTGCGGGAAGGTGTCGAAGAAGTGCTTGCTCAGCTTGGCCCACGTCTCGGGACGGGTCTCGAGCTCGGGGTTGATCTTGCCGCGCCAGTAGTAGATGACGTCGTAGCCACCCCACAGGATGCGGTTGTCCTCGGTGAGTCGGTAGTAGTGGAACTGGTTGCTGATGTCGCTCAGCCCCTGTCGCAGCTTCCAGCCCACCTCGGCGAGCTGCGCGTTCGACAGCGGCTCGGTGACCATGCAGTAGTCGTACACCGGCGCGATGTAGTGGCCGATGCGCTTGAGCAACGGCTTCGCCGCGTTCGTGGCCAGCGCCACCTTGCCGGCGCGGATGGCACCGAGCGGAGTGGTGACCAAAACGCCCACGCCGTCCTTTTCGACGGACGTCGCCTTGGTGTCCTCGTAGATGCGGACGCCGAGCGACATCGCCGCGGACTTCAGACCCCACGCCAGGCGGGCCGGGTCGACGATCGCGGCGCGGTCCTTGCGCCACAGTCCACCGAGGTAGGTGGGCGAGTTCACCTGGGCTCGCATCGCGGCCTCGTCGAGCCACTCGACCTTCTGGCCGAGTGCGCGCAGCTGGGTGAAGTCGTCGCGTAGTTCGTCGAGGTAGCTCGGTGCGTGCTTCGTGGTGGCCACGTCGATGACACCGGTGCGCTCGTAGTCGCAGTCGATCTTGTAGCGACTGATCGCGTCCTCGATGTCGTTGAGGTTCTTCAGGCCCAGCTCTTCCAACAGCGGCAGCTCGTCGGGGAAGCGCTCCTGCCCGTTGGCGACGCCGTGGGTGAGGCTGCTCTCCATGAACCCGCCGTTGCGGCCGCTCGCCTGTGAACCCACCTCGTGCGCGTCGATGAGGATGACGTCGCGGTTGGGGTCGCGTTCCTTGGCGATGATCGCCGTCCACAACCCGTTGTAACCACCGCCGATGACACACAGGTCGCAGCTCTCGGTGCGCACGAGTGTGGGGTTCGAGTCGGGTTCGTCGGCGTCCTCGTACCAGTACGGGTACGGGTCGGCATCTGCGATCGCGTCGAGATGGAACTCTTTGATCTGATCGTCGTCGGAATGGGCGAACGACATTGGTCTCACCACCAGTCGGGGGAGAGACTAGCCGCGCGTCGGACCGCAGGTGGTTGCGGTCGCATCCTCGCCCGTGCAGTTCAGATGGAGGGTTCTGTGCGACCCGGGGGTGCACGGAACCCTCCATCGTGAACGCAGCTACTTGCTGGATTCCTCGAGGGCGCGGCGCACCAGCACCTTGGCGAGGTGCACGCGGTACTCGAGGCTGGCGTTGAGGTCGTTCTGCGGCTCGGCTTCGGCGGCGGCGAGTTGCGGCCGCGTCGGACACCGATGCGCCACCCGCGAGGGCGGTGGACACGCTGGTGGCGAGGATGGGCGTGCTGCCCATGTTCACCAGAGCGACGCCCGAATCGCCGTTGCGGCGCCACGCGGCGACACCGACGATGGCCCAGTCCTGGGCGCGACGGTTGAACTTCTGGAAGCTCCACCCGGCGCCGTTCATCTTCGGCACGCGGATCTCGGTGAGCATCTCGTCGGCCTCCAGGGCCGACTCGAGGAAGCCGTGGTAGAAGTCGGCGGCTGCGATCTCGCGGGTGCCGTTCGGGCCCTGGGCGATGTACGTCGCACCGAGCGCCAGCGTGGTGGCCGGCAGGTCGCTGGCCGAGTCGGCGTGGGCGATCGAACCGCCGATCGTGCCGCGGTGACGCACCTGGGGGTCGCCGACGTGGCTGGCCGCGTGGGCCAGCAACGGGACGTGCTCCTTCAGCACGGCGCTGTTCTCGACGTCCATGTGGCGGGTCAGGGCGCCGATGGCGACGTGGTCGCCGGCGTCGCGGATGTAGCTGACAGGTCGCTGAGGCGGCCGATGTCGACCAGCACGCTGGGCTGACGCGAGGCGCAGCTTCATCAGCGGCAGCAGGCTGTGGCCACCGGCGAGGAACTTGGCCTCGTCGCCGTGCTGACCGATGAGGCTGATCGCCTCTTCGGCCGAATCGGCGCGGACGTAGTCGAATGCTGCGGGGATCACTTGCTTGCTCCTTGGGCGGATTGGATGGTCTTCCAGACGTTGTGCGGGCTGGCGGGCATCGGCATGTCGGTGACGCCGAGGCCGCGAGAGTGCGTCGACGACGGCGTTCATGACCGCGGGTGCGGCGCCGATGGTGCCGGCCTCGCCGATGCCCTTGACGCCCAACGGGTTGGTGGGCGACGGGGTGATGGTGTGGCCGAGCGTGATCGATCGGCACGTCGCTCGCCGCCGGGACGAGGTACTCGGCGAGGCTGGCCGTCTTCAGGTTGCCGTCGCTGTCGTAGACGGCCTCCTCGTAGAGCGCCTGGGCGAGGCCCTGCACGACGCCGCCGTGCACCTGGCCGTCGACGATGAGCGGGTTGACCTGGTTGCCGCAGTCGTCGACGGCGACGTACTGCAGCACGTCGACCTCGCCGGTCTCGGTGTCGATCTCGACGACGCAGATGTGCGTGCCGAACGGCCACGAGAAGTTCGGCGGGTCGTAGGTGACCTGTGCCTCGAGGTTGGGCTCGAGCCCGTCGGGCAGGTTGTGGGCCGTGAACGCCTCGAACGCGATCGCGGCGAGCGGCATCGCCTTGTCGGGCGAGCCCTTCACGGTGAACGATCCGCCGGCGAACTCGAGGTCGTCCTCGTTGGCCTCCAGCTGGTGGGCGGCGATCTTCTTGGCCTTGTCGATCACCTTGTCGCACGCCATGCGCGATGGCCACGCCGCCGACCGGCAGCGAGCGCGAGCCGTAGGTGTCGAGGCCGAGCGGGGCGATCGCCGTGTCGCTGTGCAGCACGTCGACGTCGTCGGGAGCGACGCCCAACTTGTCGGCGACGATCATGCTCCACGCCGTCTCGTGGCCCTGGCCGTGCGGTGCGGTGCCGGTGACGACCTGGACCTTGTTGGTGGGCAGGATGCGCACGGTGGCCGCTTCCCAGCCGCCGGCCGAGTAGTTCAGCGAGGCGAGCACCCGCGACGGGGCGAGGCCGCACATCTCGAAGTAGCTGGCCTGACCGATGCCGAGCCGCTTCGTGCGCGCCGGGCGACGTTCTGCGTCTGCTGGCGTGCCCGCACGCCGTCGTAGTCGGCGAGTCTCGGCGGCGATTGTCGGCCGCCTTGAGTCGTGGTCGCCGCGAGTCGTAGACGAGCCCGGTGAACGCGGTGTACGGGAACTGCTCCTTGCGGATGAAGTTGCGCTTGCGCAGCTCGAGCGGGTCGATGCCGATCTGCGTCGGCGAGCGCGTCCATCGCCCGCTCGATCGCGTACGTGGCCTCGGGCCGGCCGGCGCCGCGATACGCGTCGGTGGGCGTGAGCGTGGTGAACACCGACGGTGCAGCTGAAGTCGTACGCATGGGGCAGGTCGTAGACGCCGGCGTACAGGAACGCCCCGAGGATGCGGGATGCCGGGCGTGACGAGCTGCAGGTAGGCACCCATGTCGGCGAGCAGGCGGACCCGCACCGCGGTGAGCTTGCCGTCGGCGTCGGCGGCGAGCTCGATGTGCTGGATCTGGCCGCGGCCGTGGATGGTGGCCTGGCGTTCTCGCCGCGCTCCTCGTTCCAGCGGACCGGCACGCTCGTGGCGTGCGGGCGAGAGCGACGCAGAGCAGTTCCTCGGCGTAGACGTTGAGCTTGCTGCCGAAGCCGCCGCCGACCGCAGGGGCGACGACGCGCATCTGGTGCTCGGGGATGCCGAGCGTGAGGGCGGTCATCACCTTCAGGATGTGCGGCACCTGGGTGGCGCTGTACAGCGTCATGTCGCCGCCGAACGGCTGGGGCACCGCGGCGACTGCACGCGGCTCCATCGCCATCGGGATGAGGCGCTGCTGGACGTAGCGCTCGCTCACCGTGTACGCGGCGTCGGCGAAGGCCTCGGCGACCTGACCTTCGTGGCCCTCGATCTTCAGGTCCCACGTGTAGCTGCTGTTCGTGCCGAGGTCGTCGTGGATGACCACCCGGTCGCTGAGTGCGTCCTCCAGGTCGACGACGGCGGGCAGCGGTTCGTACTGCACGTCGATCGAGCTCGAGCGCGTCGCGTGCGGCGGCGTCGCTGGTGGCCAGCACGCACGCCACGCCGTCGCCGACGTAGGCAGCCTTGCCGCTCGCCAGCGGGTAGTGCGCCGGGTTCTTCATGTCCGGCCGTGACCGGCCAGGCGCACGGCATCGGTGCCCGCCCACGTGTCGGCCAGGTCGGCGCCGCTGTACGCCGCGACGACGCCAGGCGGCGCCGAGCGGCGGCGGAGGTGTCGACGCTGAGGATGCGCGCGTGGGCGTAGGGGCTGCGCAGCACCGCGAGGTGCAGCGCACCCGGCAGGTTCAGGTCGTTGGTGTACTTGGCCTCACCCGTGAGCAGGGCCGGGTCTTCGCGCCGCAGTCGTCGTGTCCCCAACACGGACGACGGGCGATCGTCGGTGACGGTCATCGTCGGTACCCCCAGTACCTCGAAGTGATGGTGTGGATCAGTTGCCCGCGGCGGCAGCCAGGACGGACTTGCACGATGTTGTGGTAGCCCGTGCAACGGCACAGGTTGCCCTCGAGCCCGATGCGCACCTCTTCCTCGGTGGGGTTCGGGTTCTCCTTCAGCAGGCTGGTGGCGGCCATGACCATGCCCGGCGTGCAGTAGCCGCACTGCAGGCCGTGGTTCTCCATGAACGCCTGCTGCATCGGGTGCATCTCGCCGTCCGTTGGCGAGGCCCTCGATGGTGGTGATCGACGCCCCGTCGGCCTGGACCGCGAGCATCGTGCAGCTCTTCACCGCCTCGCCGTCGACGTGCAGGCTGCACGCGCCGCACGACGACGTGTCGCAGCCGATGTTGGTGCCGGTGAGGCCGAGGACCTCGCGGACGTAATGGACGAGCAACGTGCGCGGCTCGACGTCACTCTCGTGAACCGTGCCGTTGACGGTGACCGAAATCTTCACCAGTGATCCCCCTTACGGATCCAGAGCCCCCAGTGGCGGACGCCATCATGCCCTATTTCCGACCGCGACTGAAACCCCTGCTCATCGAAGGTGGTCGAACGGTGCTCGTCAGTCGAGCGGACGGTGGTGATGGGGCATCCGCCGCGGCAGCGTGAGGACGAAGACCACGGCGAAGACGGCCGCGGCCACGAGGCCGATCGTGGCGCCGGGCGCGGAGCTGAGGTGGTAGGCGAGCATCAGCCCGATCACGCCTTCGCCGACGCCGAACGCCACGCCCCACAGCGTCATCTGGCGCAGGTTCTTGGCGATCAGGCGGGCCGTCGCGGCGGGAGTGACGAGCATCGTCACCGTCATCACCGTGCCGACGGCGCGGAGGCTGATCACCACCACGACGGCGAGCAGCATCACCAACACGGCCTGCACGAGCTCGACGTGCACGCCCACCTGTTCGGCCTGGACGTGGTCGAAGGTGGCGAGGCGAAGCTCGCCGAACATCAGCACGACGACGAGCACCGCGGTGCCACCGAGCGCGAGGTTCAGCCAGATGTCGTTCCACTGCACGGTGAGCACACGGCCGAACAGGAAGTGGGTCAGTTCGACGCCGGTGTCGAGGCGGGAGATGACGACGACGCCGAGTGCGAAGAAGGCGGTGCCGAGGACGGTGATCACCGTCTCCTGGCCGAGCCGGCGGTTGCCCGAGAACGCGAGCAGGAGGAACGCGATCACCAACCCGGCGCCCATCGCGCCGAACAGGACGTTCACTCCGGCGGCGTAGGCGATGCCGACGCCGGCGAGCGTGCCATGCGACATCGCGTCGCCCAGGTTGGCCATCCGGCGCAGCACGACCCACGTGCCGACGACCGGGGCGACGACGCCGATGATGATCGCGGCGAGGAAGGCGCGCTGCATGAAGTCGGCCTGGAACGGGTCAGTCAGCCAGTGCACGGAACCCCTTCGAGCCATCGGCGGAACCGAACGTGGAATCCAGGGCCTCGGTGGTGAGCACCGTGCCCGGCGCGCCGTCGGCGCGCAGGGTGCCGTTCACCGCGAGGCAGCGCGTGAACCGTCGACGGGCGAGCGCGAGATCGTGCGTCGCGACCAACAGGGTCGTGCCGTGCTCGGCGAGCGACTCGAACACGTCGAGCAGTTCCAACGTGCTCGGCTGATCGACGCCGCTCAGCGCTTCGTCGAGCAGCACCACCGACGCCTCCTGAGCGAGCGCTCGAGCCACGTAGGCGCGCTGCAGCTGGCCGCCGGACAGCTCGGTGAGTGCCCGGTCGCCGGCTCCGCCCAACTGCACGCGCTCCAGCGCGGCCTCCGCGGCGGCGCGGTCGGCGGCGGTGGGACGCTGGTACCAGCGGCGGAAGCGACGGCGGCCGGCGAGGACCAGTTCGCCGACGGTGATGGGGAAGTGGAGGTCGCTGTCGTTGCGCTGCGGGATGTACGCCAGGTCCATGCGATCGGTGTGGTCGTGGCAGTGCACGCCGTTCACCTCGACGACGCCGTCGTGGTTGACGAGGCCGCAGATGGCCTTGAACATCGTGCTCTTGCCGGCACCGTTGGGCCCGATGACGGCGATCAGCTCGCCGCGCCCGACGGCGAACGAGACGTCGTGCAGCGCGTGGCGCTCGCCGTAGTGCACACCCAGGTCGTGCACCTCCAGGATCGGTGTCACCGCCGTGCTCACGAGCAGCCCAGCCCATCGCGGAGGGCGGCAAGGTTCGTGCGCATCAGCGACACGTAGTCATCGCCGGCGGCCAGTTGGTCGGCGGACAGCGATTCGATGGTGTCGAGCACACCCGTGCTGGCGCCGACCTCGTCGGCCAGGGTCTTTGCCAGGTCGGCCGGGAGATTCTCCTCGAAGAAGATGGTGGTGACGTCGTTGGTGCGGGCGAATTCGGCGACGGCCTCGAGGGTCTTCGCCGACGGCTCTTCCGACGGCGACACGCCAGCGATCGCAACGGCCTGGAGCCCGTAGGCGTCGGCGAGGTAGGCGAACGCCCGGTGCGAACTGACGATGTAGGGGCTGCGGCATCGGGCGAGCCCGCTGGCGAAGTCGCGGTCGAGGTTGTTCAGTTCGGTCCCGTAGTTGCCGTAGTTCTTCACGAACGTCGCGGCGTCGTTCGGCGCCACGACGTTGAGAGAGGCGAGCACGTTGGCGGCCATGTTGTTCATGTTCTGCGGCGCCAGCCAGACGTGCGGATCGTCGCCGCCGTCGAGCGACTCGCCCCCGGCGGTGCCGTCGGTGCCCGGCAGTTGCGACGTGACGGGCAGCAGGGCAATTCCGCCCTGCGCCAGCAGGTCCACCTTCTGCACCTCGGGCGGCAGGGACTCGAGGGCCTTCTCGACGTTCGGCTGGAAGCCCTGGCCCAGGTAGAAGACGATGTCGGCATCGGCGAGCTCGGTGAGCTGCTTCGGCGTGGGGTCGATACTCGTGGGCCTCCTCGCCGGGCGGCACCAGCGTGACGACGTCGACCTTGTCGCCGCCCACCTGACGGACGATCTCCTCGATCGGGTAGAACGCGACCGCGACCGTGGTGATGCCGTCGTCGCGGCTGGTGTCGTTGCTGCACGCCGTCAGCCCGGTGGCCAGCAGGCCGAGCACGAGGATGGCGGGGGACCGACGCATGGCGGCATCCTATCGTGAATGAGAATCGTTATCAATCCGATGGGAACGGTTCTCACCCGATGAGAATCGGCGATAGCGTGCCGATGTGGCTCGCGCGCAGACCCCTCCCACGTTGTCGTCGTCCACGGCTGCCGCAGTGGTGCAGGCGTTGGCGCCGCGCGAGCTGCGCCTCACGGCCAACCGCCGGGCGGTGCTCGCCGTGCTCGAGCACGCCGACCGTCCGCTCACCACCGACGAGGTCGCCGAGCGGTCGTCGGTGCCCACCTCCACCGTGTACCGCAACCTCGCCGAACTGGTCGATGCGGGTGTGGTGGTCCGTGTGGCCGGTGCCGGTGGCGGCGACCGCCACGAACTGGCCGAGCCGTTCTCCGAACATCATCATCACCACCTGGTGTGCACCGAGTGCGGCATCGTCACCGACTTCACGCCCAGCCCGCAACTGGAGCGCCTGATCGACAAGGAGGTCGGTGCGCTGCTCGGTGCGACCGGCTTCGAGGTCGAGCACCACGTGTTCGACGTGCGCGGCCGGTGCCGCGACTGCGCGAAGGGTGCGGGCTCAGCGCGTCGCTGAGACGATGGGCGTGCGCCAGCCCCGGCCGCGGGCGTCGATCCACGGCTTCACGTCGGCCGGCGCCAGCGGGCGGGCGATGAGGTAGCCCTGCGCCTTGTCGCAGCCGATGGTGCGCAGCGCCAGCAACTGCTCCTCGGTCTCGACGCCCTCGCCGACGACCTCGAGGTCCAACGCGCCGGCCATGCCGACCATCGCGGCGATGACGGCGCGGTCCTCGTTGTGGTCGATGATGCCGTTCACGAAGGCGCGGTCGATCTTGATGGCCGTCAGCGGGTAGCGGCGGATGTGGGTGAGCGACGAGTAACCGGTGCCGAAGTCGTCGAGGCACAGCGACGCACCCAGGTCGCGCAGCTCGTGCAGAGTGTGCTCGGGCGAGACGCGGCCGCCGCCGGGCTGACGCTGCAGGGTGGCGTGCTCGGTGATCTCGACGATCAGCCGCTCGGGCTCCATGTCGTACTCGGCGAGGATCATGCTGATCCGCTCGCAGAGGCCGCGGTCGGCGAGCTGGGTGACCGACAGGTTCATCGACAGGCTCACCTGCTGCTCGACGTCGCGGAGCGTCTCGCACGCCGAGCGCAACACCACGTCGCCCAGCAGGAGGTCGAGGCCGGCGTCCTCCGACAGATCGAGGAACGCCGCCGGGCTGAGCAGTCCGCGAGTCGGGTGGTTCCAGCGGACGAGCGCCTCCATGCTGGTGGTGACACCCAGCTCGAGCGACACGATGGGCTGCAGGAAGGCGACCACCTCGCCGCGTTGCAGGCCGGCGGCCAGGTCGTCGGCCAGGCGACGGCGCTCGTTGGCGTTCCGTTGACGTTGGGTGACGCTGCGCTCGGGCTCGCCGCGGCGTGCCGCCTTGGCCTCGTACATCGCCAGGTCGGCGTCGGCGAGCAGGCCCGTGACCGTGGCATCCTCGTCGTCGACGAGGAGGGCGATGCCCACGCTGGCGGCGACGCGCATGGGACCTTCGGTGAGCAGATAGGGCATCGACAGCGTCGCGTCGATGCGATCGCACAACGCCTGACCCATCTGCCGATCGTTGACCTCGTACGCCACGATGACGAACTCGTCGCCGCCGACGCGTGCCACCACGTCGCCCGGGCGGACGATGCCGAGCAACCGCTCGCTGACGGTGCGCAGCAGTTCGTCGCCCGACTCGTGGCCGAGCAGATCGTTCACCGCCTTGAACTTGTCGAGGTCGATGAAGATGACCGCAGCCGGGAGGCGTAGCTCCACCACCCGCTCGAGTTCGTCGAGCAGGACCGAACGGTTGACGAGCCCGGTGAGCGCGTCGTGACGGGCGAGGTGCTCGAGCGTGCGGCGGGTGTGGTGCAGCTCGCTGACGTCGTAGGCGGTGACCACCAACCCTTCGACGACGGGATCGTCGAGGAGGTTGACGATCTCGAAGCGCATCGGCATCGGCGCGACGGACGGGTCGTGATGGCGCATCGACGCCTCGCAGCTGACCATCCGTGAATCGGTGCCGGCCTTCTCGATGGCGAACGCCAGGTCGTTGGTCGCATCTGCGTCGCAGAACGACACGAGCGGGCGGCCGATGACGTGCGACACGTCGTGACCGAGCAAGCGGGTGAACGCCGCGTTGACGCTGGTGATCTCGCCGCTGCGATCGAGCAGCAGGGTGACGGACGACGCGTGTTGGACCACCTGTTGGAACCGAACCGTGTCGCTGCCGGCGACCTCCCACATCCGTCGCTTGGTGACGTCGCGGGCCACCACCACGAGGCCGCGGATGCCTTCGACGTCGAGTGAGTTCCGACCGACGATCTCGACGAGCTTCCACGATCCGTCGGCCACGCGAACACGGACCTCGACCGGGGTGCCGACCCGCTTGGACTGCATCGTGCCCGTGGACGACAGGACGCTGGCGACATCGTCGGGGTGGATGAGGTCGAGGATGCTGTGGCCGAGCCACACCTCTGGCCGCCAGCCGAACAGGTCGGCGCCGGCCTGGTTGACGTAGCGGAGGTTGACCGCGGTGTCGACGACGATGACGGGATCGGGGAGCTCTTCGACGAGCGTCGCGAAGTCGATCGGTTCGGTCACGAGGTCCATTATCGACCACATCGCTCAGGTCCGGCAGGGATATGAGTCCCTTTCCGCGCGAATCCGACCGCGGTCCGTGGGCGCGTCCTCTCGCGCTCAGTGACCGGCGACCGGTGCCTCGACCTGCTCGGTCGCGGCCGCGACCGGTGCTGCCGGCGACTCGGGCTTCAGGAACATCCACAGCACCGGCACCAGGTAGGCGAAGTAGGCGAACACGCGAATGCGCTCGGGGTCCTCGGCCCAGCCGAACAGGCCCTTGAGGAAGTCGTAGAGGGTGCCGCTGGCCAGCGGGCCCGAGCTGATGATCCACATCGGCTGGACGAGCCAGCCGTCCTCGAACCCGAGCAGTTCGCGGAACTCGTGGAAGGCCTTGCCCACCAGGCCGGCGGCGAAGAAGATCAGCAGGACGCCGGTGACACGGAAGAACATGCGCAGGTCGATGTTCTTGCCGAAGCGGTAGACGAGCACGCCGACGACCGCCGACACGGCGAGGCCGAGCACGCCGCCGATGACCACCTGGGCGCCGGTGGCCGAGCCGGTCTCGGCGCCGAGCAGGAACAGCACCGTCTCGAAGCCCTCGCGGGCGACGGCGACGAACGCGATGAACATGATCGCATTGGCGGTGGTGGCGCCATCGACCTTGGATCGCAGATCGCCGCTCATCGCCCGCGCGTTCTTGCGCATCCACAGGATCATCCACGTCAGCACGATGGCGGCGGCCAGGGCGAGCGTGCCCTCGATGGCTTGCTCCGCCTTGCCCTCGAACTCGCCGACGAAGACGTTGAACAACAGGCCGGTGACGAGGCACACCACCGCGGCGATGCCGGCGCCGATCCAGACCTGGCCCGTTCGGTCCCCTCGGCCGGTCTTGACGAGGTAGCCGATGAGGATGGCCAGGACGATGGAGATCTCGAGACCCTCGCGGAGGGTGATGAGGAATGCTGCGGACATGAGCACATGTTAGGCAAGCTGAACACATTTACGCAAGTCACCTTGCGAACGTCACACGCGGAGGTCACGTGCCACGTCACATCCCCTGGTCAGGGGATCAGCGGGTGCCCCACACGAAGCGATGGGTGTGGATGCCGAAGTAGGTGAAGCTCTCCACGCTGCGCACGTCGGGGATGGAGCGGATCTCGTCGTCGATCACGCCGAGCAGCCGTGCCGAGTCCTCGCACAGCACCTCCACCAACAGGTCGAACGAACCGCTGGTGAACACGACGTAGATGACGCCTTCGATGCCGGCGATCCGGTCGGCGACGGCACGCACGTTGCGTTCGACCCGCACGCCCAGCGCCGCCATCACCGGGTACCCCAGGGCGAGCGGGTCGGTGACGCCGACGACCTGCACGACACCGGCGTCGAGCAGGCGCTGCACCCGCAACCGGGTCGCTGCCGGTGACAGACCGACCAGCTCGGCGAGGTCGGCGTAACTGGCGCGGCCGTCCTTCTGCAGGGCTTCGATGAGCTGACGGTCGGTGGGATCGAGGGGGATCATCGCCGCCATGCTCACACGATCCCGGCCGACAGACCGAAATCGATGGAGATGTTCGCTCCGGTGATCGGCGCGGCGTGCGGCTGGGCGAGGAACCAGATCAGCTCGGCGATCTCGTCGGGACGGATGAACCGCGCCAGCGACCCCTGCGGGTAGCCGGCCAACAGGCGGCCCAGATAGGCATCGGGGTCGTCGCCGCCGAAGTTCCGCGCCTGGCCGCGCAGCATCGGTGAGTCGACGTCGCCGGGGCACACCGCGTTGACGCGCACGCCCCGGGGCGCGAGCTCGAGCGCCAACGCCTTGGTGAGGATGGACACGGCACCCTTCGACGCGCAGTAGACCGCGGCGCCCGCGTTGCCCTGGATGCCGGCGTCGCTGGACAGGTTCACGACGCAGCCGCGGGTGGCCTCGAGATGGGGGATGGCCGCCGACGTCAGGAAGTACAGGCCCTTGAGGTTGACGTCGATGACGCGGTCGAACTCGTCCTCGGTGGTGAGATCGGCCGGACCCTCGGTCCACACGCCCGCCGCGTTGACGACCGCGTCGAGGCGCCCGAACGTGGCGACGGTGTGCTCGACGGCCGATCGGCACTGGGCGACGTCGCGCACGTCGCCGACGATGGGCGCCAGGCCGGGAACGCCGACGCTGCCCGGTGCGAGCGGTTCGATGTCGAGCGCGCCGACGTGCCAACCGCCGTCGAGGAAGCGGCGCGCGGTGGCGCCGCCGATACCGCCACCGGCGCCGGTGACGAGCACGACCGGCCGGGTCGGTTCGCCTGCGCCGGTCACGGCATCCACGAACGGTTCTCGGGGAGCGAGTTGCCGCCGTCGACGACGAGCATCTGGCCGGTGACGAACGACGCCACCGGGTCGGCGAGGAAGCGGATGGCGGCGGCGACCTCGGCCGCGGTGCCGGAGCGGCGCATCGGCGAGGCCTCGCCCGCGGCACGCTCGGCGTCGCTCTGCGAGCCGGTGGCGATCCAGCCGGGGGCGACGGCGTTCACCGTGATGCCCAGTCCGGCGTACTCGAGCGCCGCGGCGCGGGTGAAGCCGATCATGCCGGCCTTGGCCGCGTGGTAGGCGACGTCGCCGATGAAGGCCTGCAGCGGGCCGGACGTGCTGGCGACGTTGACGACGCGTCCGTAGCCTCGTTCGGCCATGTGGCCGAGCACGCTGCGGGTGATGTTGAAGCAGGTGGTGAGGTTGCGGTCGATGCCGTCGCGCCACTGCTCGTCGGTGGTGGAGTGCAGCACGGCATCGACCAGTTCACCGCCGAGGGCGATCATCCCGGCGTTGTTGACGCAGATGTCGATGCGGTCGGCGACGGCGAGCGCGACGCGGGCCACGCGTGCGGCCTCGCCCGGGTCCATCAGGTCGGCGACCACGCCGATGGCCCGCTCGCCGAGGTGGTCGATCTCGGCGGCTCGTTCGTGGATGCGATCGCTGGTGCTGGCCAGCACGACGGTCGCGCCGTCGGCGGCGAGGGCTCGCGCCGTGGCGTACCCGATGCCGTCGGGGCTGCCCGCGCCGGTGATGAGGGCCACCTGTCCGGAGAGGTTCACGACAGCAATGCTTCCACAGCACCATGGAACACGCTGGTGTGCAGCTCGACGTCGGACTGCGAGTGGTGCGGCGACATCAGCGCCATGTTGTGGAACGGCGTCAGCAGGATGCCGCGGTTCACCGCCCACAGGTGCATGAACGCGTCGAGTTCGTGGTCGACGGCCGCGGCCGCAGCGGCGCCGTCCTTGGGCGGCGGGCAGAACCAGTACTCGGCACGACCGCCGAGTTGCTGCACGTTCCACGGCAGTCCGAACTGGTCGATGGTGGACTGCACGCCCGCGGCCCAGGCGCCCGCGAGGGGGATCATGTGCGCGAAGTCGTCGTCGCGCAGGGTGCTCGACAGCGTGGCGCGCACTGCGGCGGCGGCGAGGGCGTTGCCCGTGAGCGTGCCGCCGACGCCGCTGACGTCGACCGACTCCCCGGTGAGCGTGGGCATCAGCTGCTGGGCGATCTCGGCCGTCATGCCGTAGGCCGCGGCGGGCATGCCGCCGCCGATGGTCTTGCCGATGACGAAGAAGTCGGGCTCGAGCCCCCACGCAGCGGTGGCCCCGCCGGGCCCGACGCAGATGGTGTGCGTCTCGTCGATGACGAGCAGCGAGCCGTACTGACGCGTGAGCCGGCGGAGTTCGTCGTGGAAGCCGGGCTCGGGCAGCACGATGCCGATGTTGGTGAGCGCCGGCTCGGCGAGGACGCAGGCCACGTCGCCCTCGGCGAGCGCCTTCTCGAGCGCGTCGAGGTCGTTGAACGGCACGACGACGCTGGTGTGCGCGGGGTCGATCTGCGGGCCGATGCTGCCCGGCGCGCGACTGTGTGCCGCCGTCGGGACCGACGACGACGAGCGTCTCGTCGACGCTGCCGTGGTAGCACCAGTCGAACACCAGCACCTTGGGTCGGCCGGTGAGGTGGCGGGCGAAGCGCAGCACGAAGCGGTTGGCGTCGGTGGCGGTCATGGCCATCTGCCACACGGGCAGGCCGAAGCGACGAGCCAATTCGCCACCCACCCACGCCGCGTCGGCGTTCGGCAGCATGGTGGTGATGCCGCGCAGGGCCTGGCGGTGCAGCGCCTCGGCCACCTGCGGCAGGGCGTGGCCGGTCATCGCCCCCGTGTCGCCGAGGCAGAAGTCGACGTACTCGTGCCCGTCGACGTCGGAGAACCGGGCGCCCGACGCCTCCTCGAAGAACAGCGGGAACGAACCCGGCCAGCGGGTCATCCAGGCCATGGGGACGCCGCCGAGCAGGGAGGTGCGTGCCTCGGCGGCGAGTTCGGCCGATCGGGGGTGCAGGTCGATGAAGCGCTGCTCCTCTTCGACGTGGAGTGCGGCGAGGCGTTGTCGATCGATCATGAAGATGACGCTAGCACGATCGAATCACTCGTTCGACAGAGGATTCGCTTGTGATTCGCTCGCCAGGTGAGGACAGGAACGGAAACGGAGGGTTTCCGTGTCGCCGTCTGGCGCGGAAACCCTCCGTCTCGGAGCTCGAACGAGGCTGGTCAGTTGGCGGCGGCCTGGATGGCGTTCCAGACTCGCTGCGGGCTGCACGGCATGTCGATGTGCGTCACGCCGAGGTGCGACACCGCGTCGATGACGGCCGACTGCACGGCGGGCGTGCTGCCGATGGTGCCGCTCTCGCCGATGCCCTTGGCGCCGAGTGCGTTGATGAACGTCGGCGTCTCCATGTGCACCACTTCGATGCTGGGCAGTTCGGCAGCCGAGATGAACGCGTAGTCGGCCAGGTTCGACGTGACGGGGTTGCCGTCGCTGTCGTAGCGGACCTCCTCCATCAGCGCCTGGGCGGTGCCCTGGGCGACGCCGCCGTGGATCTGGCCCTCGAGCAGCATCGGGTTCAGCACGGTGCCGGCGTCGTCGCATGCGATGTGGCGCAGGTGCTTCACCTGGCCGGTCTCGGTGTCCACCTCGACGACGGCCACGTGGGCGCCGAACGGGAACGTGGCGCCGGCCACCGCGTAGTACGCGGCGTGGGCGAGGCCCTCGGGCAGGTCGGGGTCGCCGTTCGCGGCGACCGCGAGGTCGGCCCAGCTCTTGCTGATGGACGGCGTGCCCGACACGTGGAAGCTGGCGGTGGCCTTGTCGAGCACCACGTCGGCCTCGTCGGCCTCGAGCAGCTTGGCGGCGACCGAACGGGCCTTGTCGACCAGGTCGCCGGCCGCGAGGAACACGGCGTTGCCGCCCTGCTGCAGCGAACGCGAGCCGCTGGTGCCGGAACCCTCGGGCACCAGATCGGTGTTGCCCCAGATGACGTCGATCTGGTCCATGGGGATGCCGGTCTGCTCGTGGGCGAGCATGCTCCAGGCGGTGAGGTGGCCCTGGCCGTGTCCGGAGGTGCCGGTGTAGACGGTGGCACCACCCGCTTCGTTGACCACGATGCGGGCGTGCTCGCCGGTGCCGACGCCGCCGGTGATCTCGACGTAGGTGCTCACTCCGATGCCGAGCTGCTTCGCGCCGCCGCTCGCGCGGCGGCGGGCCTGCTCGGCGCGCAGTTCGGCGTAGCCGGCGGCCGCGAGTGCCTTGTCGAGTGCACCCTCGTAGTCGCCGACGTCGTACGTCTGGCCGACGACGGTGGTGTGCGGCTCGTTGAACTTGCCGATGAGGTTGCGGCGACGCACCTCGGCCGGGTCCATGCCGATCTCGGCGGCGAACAGGTCCATGGCCCGCTCGGCGGCAGCGGTGGCCTCGGGGCGGCCGGCGCCGCGGTACGCGGTGGTGAGCGCAGCGTTGGTGACCACGCTGGTCGACTGGCATTCGATGTTCGGGATGTCGTACACGCCGCTGGCCATGGGCAGCGTCATGAACGGAGCGAGGATCGTGCCGTACTCGACGAAGTAGCCGGAGTCCTGGATGACGTGCAGCTGGTAGTGGGTGATCTTGCCGTCGCGGTTGCCGCCGACGGTGAGGTTCTGCACCTGGGCCCGGCCGTGGCCGAGCACCATCATCGACTCGCTCCGGGTCTCGCGCCAGCGCAGCGGACGACCGACCTTCTTGGCGATGACGCCGAGCAGCGCTTCCTCCGGGTCGCACTTGATCTTCGCGCCGAAGCCGCCGCCGACGTCGGCCGTGAGCACGAGCACCTGGTCGGGCTCGACGCCGTTGGTGGCGACGATGGTGTTCTTGGCGTCCTGCACACCCTGGCTGCTGAGCCACTGGTGCAGCCGGCCGTCGGGAGCCCACGCCACGGCGGAGCCGCGCACCTCGAGCGGGCACGGTGCGACGCGCTGGTTGACGATGCGGTGCGGACCGGAGACGACCTCGCAGCCCTCGAAGAACTCGGGGCCGGTGACGCCGGGCCGACCGACGAAGGTGGAGTCGAACACGACGTTGCTGCCGGCAGCCTCGTACAGCAGCGAGGTGTTGGTGAGCGCGTCCTCCATGTCGATGACCACGGGCAGCGAGTCGTAGTCGACGACGACCTGCTCGATGGCGTCCTCGCCCTGTTCGCGGGTCTCGGTGACGACGACGGCGATCGGCTCGCCGACGAACCGCACCTTGTCGATGGCGAGCAAGCCGCGGGCGATGCCCGGGTTGAATTCACTCGGCACCGGTTGAAGGCCGAGATCGGCGGCGGTGAAGATCGCCAGGACACCCGGCATCGCCAGCGCGTCGGACACGTCGATGCCGACGATGTTCGCGTGTGCCATGGTGGATCGGACGTACGTGACGTGCGCCGCTCCGGCGAGCAACGGCTCGTCGAGCAGGTCGTCGACGTAGACGCCGCCCGTGGTGAGGAACTTCGGATCTTCCTTGCGAAGAACCCGGTTGCCCAGAATGCTGCCAGCCACGCGTTACCCCCAGAAGTGTCGTGCGACGGCCGACACTAGACGCGATCGCGCGGTCAGGGTGTGGTCGTGACCGCGTCCTGGCGAACCTTCAGCACCTGGGCCAGGGCGTCGTACGGCCAACCGCTCGGCAGGGTGAGCGGCGCTTCGGGCGAGTCGAGCACGGTGATGCGGATCTCGCCGCGGCGCACGTAGCCGATCTCCTCACGGGCGGCCTCCTCGATGCCGGCCGGCGTCTCGAGTCGGTTGACCTCGTCGTTGAGTTCGGCGTTGGCCTGGTCGAGCGCGGCGATCTCGGACTGCTTGCGCTCGATGTCGTCCTGCTGGCGCAGCCAGGCCTCGACCGGCAACACGAACAGGGCGGCGATCAGCGCGGCGGTGATGACGGCGGCGATGAGGGCGATGACGCTGCGCTTGCCACGTCCGCGGACCAGACGCTTCGACTGGTCGATGGGGCGGGTGAAGTCGCCGAGCAGGGTGTCGTCGCGCCGATCGAGCACGGCGGTGTTGCCGCGCGTCGCGTCCTTGGTCGCATCCTTCGGTCGCGGGATCGCGGAGGTCTTGTGGCCGCCAGAGCTCATCGCCGCCAGTCTCGCACCACGACCCGCGCGAACCACGTCACCCGCGGCGATGGAGCCGCAGAACTTGAGTTCGCGCGAACAGGGCGGGTCAGCGCGGGCTGAGGGCGTTGCGGCCGCGGAAGGCGGCCTGCTCGCCCAGCTGCTCCTCGATGCGCAGCAGCTGGTTGTACTTGGCGACGCGATCGCTGCGGGCCGGCGCACCGGTCTTGATCTGGCCGCAGTTGGTGGCGACGGCGAGGTCGGCGATCGTGGAGTCCTCGGTCTCGCCGCTGCGATGGCTCATCACGCTGCTGTAGCCGTGTCGGGTGGCGAGCTCGACCGTGTCGAGTGTCTCGCTGAGCGAACCGATCTGGTTCACCTTCACGAGCACGGCGTTGGCGACCTTGCGTTCGATGCCCATCCGCAGCCGGGCGACGTTGGTGACGAACAGGTCGTCGCCCACCAACTGCACCTTCGCGCCGACGGAATCGGTGAGCGCCTTCCAGCCGTCCCAGTCGTCCTCGTGCATGCCGTCCTCGATGCTGACGATCGGGTACGTGTCGACGAGCCGGGTCCAGTAGGCGACCATCTCGTCGCGGCCGAGCACCTTGCCCTCGCCGGCGAGGTGGTACGCGCCGTCCTTGTACAGCTCGCTCATCGC
The DNA here is from genome assembly GCA_963822385.1 of uncultured Actinomycetes bacterium. Classification (GTDB taxonomy): domain Bacteria; phylum Actinomycetota; class Acidimicrobiia; order Acidimicrobiales; family Ilumatobacteraceae; genus UBA668. Next base: position 2,317,944 of record CAWGHJ010000003.1, on the reverse strand, counting down.
CGGGTCCATGGCGATGGCGATGTCGGTGCCAGGGGCGTAGCCGGCCTTCTCGATGGCCTCGATGAGCACGCGGATCGCGTCCTCGTTGCTCGCCAGGTTCGGCGCGAAGCCGCCCTCGTCGCCGACGGCCGTGCTGAGGCCGCGGTCGTGGATGACCTTCTTCAGCGTGTGGTACGTCTCGGTGCCCCAGCGCAGTGCCTCGCGGAAGCTCGGAGCGCCGACGGGCATGATCATGAACTCCTGCATGTCGATGCTGTTGTCGGCGTGCACGCCGCCGTTGATGACGTTCATCATCGGCACCGGCAGGACGTGGGCGTTCGGGCCGCCGAGGTACTTCCACAGCGGCAGCTCCAACTCGTCGGCCGCGGCCTTGGCCACGGCGAGGCTGGTGCCGAGGATCGCGTTGGCGCCGAAGCGAGCCTTGTTGTCGGTGCCGTCGAGGTTGCCGAGCTCGGTGTCGATGAGGCGCTGCTCGAGCGCATCGATGCCGTCGAGCAGGTCGGCGATCTCGGTGTTCACGAACCCGACCGCGGTGGCGACGCCCTTGCCGAGGTACCGGCTGCCGCCGTCGCGCAGTTCGACGGCCTCGTGCTCGCCCGTGGACGCACCGGACGGGACCGCGGCCCTGCCCTGCGCACCGCTGGCGAGGACGACGTCGACCTCCACGGTGGGGTTGCCTCGCGAATCGAGGATTTCACGGCCGACCACGCTGACGATCTCACTCATGGTGAACACGGTATCCCCCTGCCGTCGTAGGACGTGAATGGGCTCGTGAACGTTCAAGTGTTCGGCAAGGCGCGCCGATACAACGACCGTGACGGAGTCGATGCAGCAGACCACCTTCCCGCCGCCGGCGCAGGGCGGTCAGCCGGTGCGCCCCATGTGGAACCCGGTCGAGGAGGCACAGCGTCGTGCCGAGCTGGAGGCCGCAGCCACCGAACTGGCGACACCGAAGCGCAAGCGCGGCAAGGCGGCCGCGCCGCCGCCGCCGGACCCCACGGTCACGCAGCAGATCCGCGCCATCGCTGCGGAGATGCCGGTGCGTCAGCACAAGCAGGCCGGCGAGTTCCGCGCGGTGGTCGTCCCTCGCGCCATCACCGTCACCGGGTTCTTCCTCTTCTTCTCGTTCCCCGCCGCGTTCCTGTATCTGAACCACATCGGGCACGCGCCACTGATGTTCGGCGCGTTCGAGCCCGACGAGTTCGCCAAGCGCATCTCCGTCGTGATGATCGGCGGCGGCGCCGTGTGCATGCTCGTCGGCTGGCTGTGGTGGGGTATCGCCGCGGCGTTGAACTCCCGTCACCAGGCGAAGTGGTCCGTGTCACCCTGGTACGTGCCGCTCACGTACTTCGCCGTCGGCGGCGCGGCCGTGCTCGCCGGCATGTCGCCGCGGTGGCTCGGTGACCAGGCCATCTACGCGAAGGCGTGCGCGCTCGCGTTCGGCATCGTGATGTTCTTCAGCACCCTCGGCACGTATCGCACCACGGCCGAAGCGGTCGGTTCGGAGACCAAGTTCTGGACGCGGCTCATCGCCGTGCCGTGGGTGGTGTTCGCCGCCGGTGGAGTGGTCTGGTGGTTCTGGCATTACCTGCCCACCCAGGCGATCCTCGGTGCCTACGTGGCGCTCCAGTTGATCCAGGGCCTGTACGGACTGTGGATGTACCAGGCGATGCACGCGTTCGACAAGGCGTGCGCCGGCACTCGACAGATGCGCCAGGACCATCAAGAGTTCGCGAAGTTCTTCAAGCCGGGCGTGTGAGTCCCGATGAGATGGCTGTGAGTGCTGTCACACCGCTTCAAGGGGGCTCGATGCTCCCGGTCCGCCCGCTCAGGGCAGCCCTGCTGGCGTTCATCGGTGCCCTGGCACTGGTCGAAGCCGGTGCGGGCCTGATCGTCGGCCAGGCGTGGCGCCTGCACGAGGGCGACGCACTGTCGGCCACCGAGCGTGCCGACCTGGCGCAGATGCTCGACCGTCTGCGCGTGATGGAGAACGTCGTCGTCGCCGGTGCGCTCGCCACGACGTTGCTGTGGTCGCTCGTCGCTGTCTACAACGCGACGTTCGGTGCCCGCGGCGGTCTTCGTTCGGGGGCGATGGCCGCGGCCGGGTGCGTGGCCGCGCCGATCCTGTTCCTCGCCTTCCGGGCGGCCGAGGCCGACCACGGCACGGGCCGCCTGATCATGGTCGGCGCCCAGGCGCTGGCGCTGTACGTACCGTTCTGGGCGCTGGGCCGCGTGGCCGAGGGCGTGGGCGGCCGGCGGATGCCGTTCCTGCGCTGGTACATGGCGCTCGCCGCGTCGTTCGTCGTGCACGACCTGTTCACCACCACGCTCGACCTCGCCAACCCGCAGCAGTCCGACGACTTCGGCCGCACGGCGATGATGTTCCTCGTGAACGCGCTGGTGGTGGGCGTGATGGGCGTCATGGCCGCCGAAGCGACGCGGGCCATGGACCGGGCGACCTCCGAGCGGGCGCTCACCCACCGCCTGCTGCACGACGACGCCAACCGACGCGAGCGTCCGGGTCCGATCAGCTTCGAGCCCGGTCCGTCGTCGCAGGCGACCATCCCCTCGCTGCCGCCGCCCGCGAATGCGCCCACCGGTGCATCGGCCGCCGCGGCCGCCGTCCCGGTGCTCGCTGCATCGTCGGTCGCGACGCTCACGCCGCCGCACCCGCAGCCCGTGGTCGGCGCGGCGATGCCGCCGCCCATCGTGCCGGTCGCGTTCCCCGCGCCGCCGCCCGTGATGTCCCAGCCGGTCGTCGCCCAGCCGGTCGTCGCTCAGCCGGTGGTCATCGCCCCGGCCGACGAGCTGGTCGTGGTGCAGGTCGAGGAGGCTCCGGTCGTCGAGTCGCCGGTCGTGGCCGTGCCGCCCGTGGCGATGCCCGCGCTGCAGCCGTTGACATCGATGAGCGAACTGCGGCCGTCGACGCCGCTCAGCGTTCCCGTCGTCCCGATGACCGCCGACGTGGCCGAGGCCGTCGAGCCCGCTGCTGCGGCGACACCGTCGGCAGCGACGGAGCCGAAGATCGAAGCGGCATCGTCGCCGATGCCCTCGATGTTCCAGCCGCTCACCCGTCCCGGCGCTTGACCTCGTCCCACAGGGCGTCGAGCGCGGCGAGCCCCGCGGTGTGCAGGTCGATGCCCCGCTCGGTGGCCAACGTCTCGACCTGTTCGAAACGGGTGCGGAACTTGTTCGTCGCGGCGCGCAGCGCTGCCTCGGGCTCGACCTTCAGGTGGCGAGACACGTTGACGACCGCGAACAGCAGGTCGCCCAGTTCCTCGCGCACCTTGTCGGGGTCGCCGGCCGCGGCGCGGACCTCGTCGGCCTCCTCGGCGATCTTCGGCAGTGCGCCGTCGACGTCGGGCCAGTCGAAGCCGAGCTTGGCGGCCTTGCGCTGCACGGCGTCGGCGTAGCTGAGCGACGGCAGCGACACCGGAACTCCCTCGAACACCGACGATCGCTGCTTCTCGGTGCGCTTGATGGCGTCCCAGTTGGAGAGCACGGTGTCGGTGTCGTCGGCCACGACGTCGCCGAACACGTGCGGATGGCGACGGACGAGTTTGTCGTGCACGCCGCGCGCCACGTCGGCCATCGTGAAGCGGCCCTCCTGCTCGGCGATCGTGGCGTGGAACTCGATCTGGTAGAGCAGGTCGCCGAGTTCCTCGACGAGTGCCTCGTCGGTGTCGGGGTCGTCGGGGTCGAGCGCGGCCAGCGCGTCGACCACTTCGTAGGTCTCCTCCAGCAGGTAGCGCACGAGCGACGTGTGGGTCTGCTCCTGGTCCCAGGGACACTGCTCGCGCAGCGTGCGCGCCAGTTGGTGGAAGCGCACCATCTCGGCGCCCACGGGGTCGGCGAGGTGGGGGATGTAGACGGACGTCAGGTGGTCGGCCTCGACGGTGCGGTCGAGCTCGGCCCAGGTGGTGTGGGTGATCTGCTCGTCGGGGGTGCCCAACCGCTGCAGCACCACCACCGGTTCGTCGCCGGTGGCCGATTCGACGGCGAGCTTGATGTCGCTGAGCACCCAGTTGGCGTGCGTGTGGGCGACGAGCATCGGGCCGGGGTTGCCGGCCGCGGCCGTGGCGAACTCGTGGCCGTCGACGAGGGTGACGCCGGCCTCGACGGGGTCGATGCCGAGGCGTGCGTAGACCAGATCGAGGAAGCTCATCGCCGGCTGGACGTCGCAGACGATGCGGGTGTCGGCCCGCAACGTCCGAACCGTGCGTTCCAGGACCAGGGGAGAGCCGGGGACCGCGTAGAGGACTCGACCGTGCCGGACCGCCGCGTCGACCAACCGTTCGGCGATCTCGGCGTACACGTCGTCGAACGTGTCGGCCTGCTCGTACACCTCGTCGAAGGTCACCGCATCGGGGACCAGCGACGCCGACGGATGTCGGGCGGTGCGCAGGAAACGATGGGGGATCTCGGCGACGAGGTCGAGTGTGTGCTGCGTGACGTACTCGGGGCCGCCGGGGCCGAGGCCCACCACGACGACCGTCGGCGTGCTCACTCGGTGACCAGCGCCACCACGGAAGCGCTCGACGGCTCCCAGCGACCGAAGCGCTTGTCGACGTAGATCTCGGCGTCCTTCAGCTGCGAGTTGAACTCGGCGGCGACCTGCTGCTGCACCTCGGGCGAGATGCTCAGCTGCTCGCTCGGCGTCAGCGTGTCGAAGGTGCGGATGACCACGATCGCCTGGCCGTTGCCGAGCTGCACCAGCACGGGCTCGCCGACCGCGGCGTCGCCCATCTGGGTGACGACGTCGGGGTTCAGCTGCGCCGGGTCGGTGCAGGTCAGGCCGTCCTGGAACGTGATCACGCCACCGGATTGCACGAAGGCAGGATCGCTGGAGTACTTCGTCGCCGCGTCGGCCAACGACAGGCCGGCCGTCATCGCGTCGATGACCTCGTCGGGGTCGGTCTCGGCGGCGATGGGCACCGCGCCGAGGCAGACCTTGGGGCTGCCGTCGAGGCCCTGCGCGTACACCGGGCCCGCAGCGGGCAGGAACGGCGCAGCCAGTTCGACCGCCGCGGCCGAGGCTTCGGACTTCAGCGTGGCCTCATCGGTGATCGCGCTCATGTCGTGACCCACGGACGCGACCTGGATCCACTGCGTCATCGCAGTGCGATTCGCTTCGCCGTTGCCGGCGCCCACGTCGGTGGGCAGCAGCGCACTCAGCTGTTCGCTCGACAGTTCGACGCCATTGGCGGACGCCACGACGTCGCTGCCGGGCGACGAGGGCGACGAGCACGAGGACAGTGCGACGGCGACGAGCAAGCCGGCGGCGACGCCGCCGAGGGACGGTCCGGTTCGCCCGGTGCGGCGACTCGGCGAGCGACCGGGGAGGTGAAGAGCGGTGCGACGGATCACGGAGCCAGACGCTACCGCTCAGGGAGAGCGGTCCTCCCAGTCGACCCAGTGGACGTCGTAGGCCTGGATGTACGCCTTCACCGCCTGCCCCGTCGTCCGTGCCGTGTGGTCGGGCATGTCGCCGTGGAAGACCCGGTACCGATCGACCCGTTCGTGGACCGTGCCCTTGAGCTCGGCGAAGCGCAGCTCGATGTTCAGGGCGGCGAGGTCGGACAGCAACGACTCGAGCATCTCGGCCGCGGTGGCATCGACGTCGGTGATCGGTTCGGCCGTCACGATGACGCACTGCACCGGGTTGCGCTCGGCACGACCGGCGATGCGGCGCAGCAGGTCGTCGGAGAAGTAGTGGGCGTTGGCGAAGAACAGCGGGGCGTCGAAGCGGTAGAGCAGCAAGCCGGGGACGCGGTGCCCCTCGGGGTGGCGGGCGAAGTCGTGGTAACCCTTCAGGCCGTCGACGCGCACCAACTCGGCGGTGTACGGCTTCCACGCGAGTCGCAGGAAGTTGAGGATCGACAGCGAGACGGCGACGACCACGCCGCTGATCGGCCCCAGGACAGCGACCGCGAGCATCGCCGAGATCGCGAGGACGAACTCGCTGCGGCGCACGCGGTAGAGGTGCACCATCGCCGGAATGTCGATCAGTGTCAACGCCGCGGCCATGACGATCGCGGCGAGCGTGGCGTCGGGCATGTGGCGGAAGACGCCCGGCAGGGCTACCGCGATCACGATCATCGCGACTGCGGCGACGACGCCGGTGAGTTGCGTCTTCGCGCCGGCCGCCTCGGCGACGGGTGTGCGGGAACTGCTCGAGCTGATCGGAAAACCCTGGAACAGACCGGAGCCGACGTTGGCCAGTCCGAGCGCGATCAGCTCGCTGTTGGTGTCGACCCGCTCGTGGCGTCGGGCGGCCATCGACCGGGAGAGCACGCTGGTGTCGGCGAAGGCCACCAGGGCCAGGCCGAGCGCTGCTCCGATGAGGTCCTGCACGTGCCCCCAACCGATGCTCGGCCACCGTGGCGTCGGGAAGCCCCTCGGCAGGTCGCCGACCAAGGGCACACCGTGCGACTCGAGATCGAACACGAGCGACACCGCGATGCCCACGACGACCGCGATCAACGTCGCCGGGAGGCGACGCGAGATGTGCCGCAGGACGAGGATGATCGCCAGGCAACCGGCCCCGACCACGAAGGCCCACCCGTTGAACGCGCCGTCGGCGATGCCCTGGAAGAACGCGCGGAGTTGCCGGAACACCGATTCGCCGCTGATCGAGAAACCGCAGAGCTTCGCCGCCTGGCTGACGATGATGGTGATGGCGATGCCGTGGAGGTAGCCGTACCGCACGGGGGCGGACAGCAGTTCGGCGATGAACCCGAAGCGCGCCAGTCCGGCCGCGATGCAGATGACACCGGCCATGACGGCGAGCATCGCCGCGGTCGCGACGGTGTCCGCTGGGTCGCCGACCAGGGCGGGGATGAGTGCCGCGGCGATGAGGGGGGTGAGCGCCGAGTCGGGGCCGAGGACGAGGATCCGCGACGGGCCGAACACGGCGTACACGAGGAGCGGGATGATCGAGGCGTACAGGCCGTTCACCGGCGGGAGCCCGGATGCCGAGGCATAGGCCATGCCGGCCGGAGCAAGGAGGCCGGTGAGCACGAGGCCGGCACTCACGTCGCGCCCGAGCCAGGCGCGCTCGTAGCGGCGGACCTGCTCGACGCCGGGGACCCACCGCGCCACTCCCATCAGTTCACCGGCGCGACGCCTCTGGTTCATCGGCGCCACATTGCCACGACGGACAGGGTGCGCCGGGTGACGGCGGGAACTACGTGCGGTTGACGAGGGGCAGGTCGCCGACGCCGCGGACGTCGGACATCAGTCGGTCGAGGTCGGCGAAGAACGGGTTCGCCGGATCGAACGCCATCTTCGTGCTGTCCAGGGTGACGTCGCCGCTCGCGGTGTGCACGGTGAGCAGTGTGTCGGCGCCGTCGACGCACGAGTTGCACGAACCCGGTCCGACCTCGTCGGCGAGCGCCGCCGCGTCGAGTTCGGCGACCGTGGCGAGCCACGCCGCGACCTGCGCCTCGGGGATCGAGCCGGTCACCTCCGGGTCGCCGTCCTCGCCGGTGCGCGAGATCTCGACCTTGCCGTCGCTCCACACCACGTAGGTCGGGCAGTTCGGCCCCATCACCACACAGCCGCCGTCGTCGGCCCACGTCAGTGCGACGAACGGTGCCGGCGCGACGGTGGTCGGCACGACGGTGCTGTTCGGCACGGTGCTGTCGGTGGAACTGCCGAGGTCGACGCTGTCGTCGCCGCACGCGGTGAGCGACGTGAGCAGGACGATCGAACCGGTGGCGGCGAGCAGGCGAAGGGCGTGGCGCATGCCGGTACGACGTCGCGCCGACCCGCGATGGTTCCCGTGAACCCGTCTCCGCCGCGCCGAGTCAGCCGGGGTGGAGGAAGTCCTGCAGGCGTTCGGTCTCGGCGTCGGTCCAGCCGTCGGGCGGTGACACCGCGGCCCATCCGGCCACGAACGAGATGCTGTAGTCGTGGCCGTATCCCGGTGCGGCCCCGAAGCCCGCGGCGAGGTCGGCGACACCGGCGGCCCAGGTGACGACGGGGAACCAGTGGGCCCGGTCGGGCACGTCGTACCCGGTCGGATCCTGGATCCATTCCGGCTCCTCGAGCAGCATGTCGAAGCTCCAGAACGTCACCGGGTCCGACGGATGCTGGATGTAGAGGATGCGCGTACCGTCCCAGTCGGTGGGTGCGGGGACGATCTCATCGTTGCGGTTGGCGAAGCGCACGTGTTCGCCGTCGCGGTAGACCGGCCGCCATGCGGTGGACCCGTCGTCGCGGGCGGCGATGAGTTGCTGCCAGATACGGTTCGAGTTGGTCGGCCCGGTGAACAGCAGCCCGTCGGTGCGGGCGACCATGTTGGCGACGCTGCTGCGCACGTCGTGACCGACGAACGCCGCCTCGGCGCCCATCGAGCCGAGGCTCTGACCGAACACGACCAGCTTGGGGCGGTCGTTCTCGGGCAGCTGCTCCCATCGTGTGGCGACCGCGTTGAACAGTTCGCTGCCGGCGGCCTGCGCCACGTCGGCGTCGACGAGGAACGAGATCCAACTGGGCAGGAACGAGTACTGGATGGCGACCATCGCCGTGTCGCCGCCGTACATCATCTCGACGGCCCGGGCCGCGTCGGGGTCCACCCAGCCGGTACCGGTGACCGTGGTGACCACGAGGATCGACCGGTCGAAGCCACCCGCCCGCTCGAGGTCGCGCACGGCCAGTGCGGCGCGGCCCTCTGCGTCGTCGGCGGACTGGAGTCCGGCGTAGATGCGGATTGGACGCAACACCGGGGTGTCGCCCGTGCCGCCGTCGGCGAACGACTGCAGGTCGGCGTCCGGCGTGGCGCGGGCCACGAACGTGCGTCCCTGGCTGCCGAGCGAGTCCCAGGGGATGAGCGAGTCGGGACTGCCCGACACCGTCGGGTCGTCGGGCTGCTCGACGCCGTCCTCGGTGCCGTCGTCCACCGCGCCGAACTGGTTGCGGGCCCACGAGTCGAACCCTTCGAACGCGCTGCTCGCCACCCAGCGGACGGCCAGCACCACGACGATGATGGTCACCCACGTCGCCGCCCTGCGGGGCAGACGGCGGTTGATCCAGCGGTTCAGGGCGTGGATGCCGCGCCACACGATGCGTCCGACGAGGACGAGGAACGCGGTGAGCACGATGGTGAGCAGCACCAGCGGGACGAGCGCACTGGCCGAGAGGTGCTCCATGCCCATCAGGTCGCGGTGGTCGTTCTGCCACGGCACCCACACGCCGAGGCCGGCGACGAGCACCACGACCGTGGCGATCGCCAGGGCCAGCCAGGCGATGCGTCCGACGCGCACCGGAAGCGGACGCCAGAGCCGGGCGAGGAGGTGGTGGAAGCACCAGCCGACGAACGTGCCGATGATGAGGGCGATGCCGATGCACACCGCGCTGACTGCTGCCTGCGAGACCGCGGTGCGGGGCATCAGCGTGGGCGAGAGCGACTCCCACCAGAACAACAGCGCGAACGCGAGCGCACCCCACGTGGGCCGGCGGAACAACGACCTGCGCCACGTCGGTCGGTCGCCACGATCGCCGCTGTGGGTCGGCTCGGTCGGCTCGGCCGGCTGGTCGGATCGGCGCCGACGGTGTCGTCGACCTCGCTGGAGGGCAGGTCGTCCGTGTCGATGGTGAGGGCGTCGGCCATGGGCCGAAACTAGCCCGGTCAGGCGATGGCGGTGCCGAACGCCGTGCCGATGCCGTACGTGACCGCCGATGTGACGACGACGATGAGCAACTGGCGAGTGGCACCGATGGCGACGGGTCGATCGGCCGAGCGGCTGACCCACGCACCGACGGCCATGCTGGCGATCGCCGTGGCCACGACCGATGCGACCACTGCGGCAGTGCCGTCGGTGATGAACCACGGCACGAGCGGCACCGCTGCGCCGGCGGTGAACAGCGCCAGTGAGCTGAGGGCGGCGGTGACCGGGGAACCGAGCTCGTCGGGGTCCAGCCCGAACAGCGTGCGCGAGCAGAAGTCGAGGAACTGGCGCTCGTCGAGCGGCAGTTCGGTGGCGACGCGTTGCGCCGTGTCGCGGGCGAAGCCCGATGCGCAGAGGTGATCGGTGAGCTCGTCGAGGACGAGTTTCGGGTTGCGCCGGATGAGGCCGCGCAGCTCGACCAGCATGCCCTGGTACAGCTCGACCTGACTGCGCACGCTCACCCATTCGCCGGCCGCCATCGAGAACGCACCGGCGATGAGGCTGGCGAACCCGGCGATGCGGACGTCGCCAGCAGTCGCGGTGGCGCCGGCCACGGCGAGGATGAGGCACACGTTCGTGACCAGTCCGTCGTTCACCCCGAGCACGGCCGCCCTGGCCCCGCCGCGCGTGACGGATCGCACCTTGGCGCGCAGGTCGGCCGCGTCGGCGGCGTCGTCGCGGACCCTCGGTTCGATCTGCTCGGTGAACGGGCGGTCGCTCATCCGCCGCCCGCGCCGAGGGCGACGAGGTCGTCGACCACCTGCTGGGCATGGCCGGCGACGTCGGTCACGTCGTAGGCGCGCACGATGACACCCTGCGGGTCGACGAGGTAGCTGAACCGGCGCGGGTAGTGCGCGTACTGGTCGTCGGCGGCACGGGTGACCTCGTAGGCGGCACCCACCGTGCGGTCGACGTCGCTCAGCAGGCGGAAGGGGAACTCCTGGGCGTCGGCGAAGGCGAGGTTCTCGGCGGGTGTGTCGAACGACGCGCCGAGGATGACGGCGTGAAGTTCGTCGAAGCGGTGGGCGCTGTCACGCAGGCCCTGACCCTGCACCGTTCAACCAGGTGTGGCGGCCTTTGGGTACCACCACAGCAGCACCCATGTGCCGCGCAGGTCGGCGAGGTGGACGACGTCGCCGTGCTGGTCGGGCAACGAGAAGTCGGGGGCGACGGTGCCGCGGTCGAGCATGGCCCCGACGTTACCCCTCGTTCACAGGTCCAGGTCGACGGTGACGGAGTCGGGATCGCCGGCGAAGCGGGCGACGGAGATGCGGTGCGATCCGGTCGCCGGCATCCAGGTGCGGGTGGTGCTGTCGCGTGTGGCCAGCCTGGCGACCGGGATGTCGATCTGGAACCCTGCCTCGCCACCCCCTGTCGTGTCGACGCGAGCGAAGCCGATCAACCGCTGGGGTGCGCCGGGCGTCGGGAGCGCTGCGTACACCTGCACGACGTCGGTGCCGTCGCGGTCGCCGATGTTGCGGAGTCGCCCGTTGACGGTGATCGAGTGGGCTGTCGCTGCCGCCGACGCTTCGACCAGTTGGAACGTCGTGTACGACAGGCCGAAGCCGAACGGGTAGGCGGGGCGGATGCCGTCGCGGGCGGCCCGCCACCAGCCGTGCCAGCGGTCGTAGGTGAAGGTGGTGGCGTCGCGGTCGAACGGGGCGAGGTCGGCTTCGTCGACCGGAACCGTGAACGGCAGCCGCGCCGACGGGTTCACCGCGCCGATGCAGCACGTCGGCCAGTCCGGGGCCCGCCTCGGCGCCGCCGTACCAGGCCTGCACGATGGCCGCGACGTCGTCGTTCCACTCGGTGGTGATGACCGCGCTGCCCGCCTGCACGACGACGACGGTGCGCGCGTTGGCCGCTGCGACGGCGCGGACGAGGGCGACGTCGTCGGGCAACAGGCGCAGTGACTCGCGGTCGCCGCCGCGGCTGAACATGCGCGGCCGGTCGGCCATGCGCGCCGGCTTGGTGGTGGTCGGGCAGCTCGGTGAGGCTGGCCTGGAAGCGATCGACCACGTCGGGCTCGTCGCCCGGCGGGAACAGCGCCATCAGCGACGCGTCGGTCTCGCCGATGTACTCGCCCTCGTCGACGTAGGTGTAGCCGACGACGACGATGGCGACGTCGGCCGCTGCTGCAGTGGCGGCCGCGCGGGCGAGGTCGCTGCCGTCGTCGTGGGTCGACGTCGGCGATCGCGTCGCGAAGGCCGTCGAGCACGGTGCGGCACGACAGGTCCCACACGTCGCTGGAACCGCCGTCGCCGATGTTCACCGTGTCGGCGAGCCGGCCGATGACGGCGACCCGCTGCGTCGGCGACGAGCGGCAGCACGGCGGAGCCGTCGACGGTCTCGTTGCGCAGCAGCAGCACCGAGCGGGCCGCGGCCTCGCGGGCCAGCGCCCGATGTTCGGGCGAGCCGAGTACGTCGACCGCTGTCGGCGCGGACAGGACGTGGTCGAAGCGCAGCAACGTGGCGATGGTGCGGGTCGACGCTGCGGTCGACGTCGGCCCACGTCACCTCGCCGCGCTCGATGGCGGCGGGAAGGTGCTGCTGGCGCACCATGCGGTACGGCATCTCGATGTCGAGCCCGGCCGTCACCGACGTGCCCGGCGTCGCGCAGGCCGAGGATCCAGTCGCTGATGACGAAGCCCTCGAAGCCCCACTCGTCGCGCAGCACGTCGGTGAGCAGCTGGTGGCTCTGCCCGCACCACTCGCCGTTGACGCTGTTGTAGGCCGACATCACCGACGCGACGCCCTCGTCGACGACCCGCTTGAAGTGGGGGAGGTACACCTCGTGGAGCGCGACGTCGTCGACCTCGACGTCGACGCTGAAGCGGGCGTTCTCCATCGAGTTGCAGGCGAAGTGCTTCACGCACGCCATCACGTGGCGCTGCAGGCCACGGGTGAGCGCGGCACCGAACTCGCCGACGTGGTGCGGATCCTCGCCGTAGGTCTCCTGCGCCCGGCCCCATGCCGGGTGGCGCAGCAGGTTGATGCACACCGCGCCGGTGAGGTTGGCGCCGACCGCTCGCAGCTCGCTGCCGATCGCGTCGCCGATGCGCTCCTCCAGATCGAGGTCCCACGTCGCGCCCCGGGCCATCGACACCGGGAACGCAGTGCGCGTTGCCGACCACCGCGCCTCGGGGCCCGTCGGAGAAGCGGATGCCGGGGAACCCGACACGGTCGAGCTCGGCCCCGACGAACGACCGACTTGTGGTAGCCGTCGTCGCCGAGGAACTTGAGTCCGGCCCACGTCGGCGCGTCGCCGTCGAGGCACCACAGCTTCTCGTACTCGCTGAGGGAGGCGACGAGCGCGGTCGCGGCATCGTGTGCCGACATGCCCTGCTCGACGGCGCGTCGCGCCTCGTCGAAGGTCTGGATGGTCGTCATCGTGCTCAGAACACTAGGCATCCGCCGAGTTCGCCACCGGACGCCGACAGCCAGAGGCGCGTGACCGCCACGACGACGAGGGGCACGGCACAGGCGATCGACGCGACGGCCGCGCCGACGTGGAGCCACACCGCACGCGCTGACGGCGGGGTGGTCGGGCGCCGGAGTAGGGCGAGCACGGCGATGACGACCATCGGGATCAGCAGCGGGATCAGCAGCGTCGCCATCAGATCCGAGCCGCCGTTCGCGCAGTCGGGGGCGAGCGGCCATGCGACGAGATACAGCAGTGGCACGGCCGCGCCGATCGTCATCAACAACCGCCGCAGACGGTTCACCCACACCGACCTGCGGACGACTGGAGAGATGGACGGCGATGACATCGAGGCGACAGTACCGCCGCGCTCAGTGGCGCCCCCGGAAGGATTCGAACCTCCGACACACGGTTCCGGAAACCGTTGCTCTATCCCCTGAGCTACGAGGGCGGGGTTCCGCGCCGCCGAGGCGACGAGGACGCCGACACCATATCGACCGACGGCGGGTCCGCGGCAATGGCGATCGCGTCGGCCGAGGTGTCGCCCAGCAGGTAGCGGGGCCCGGTACCCAGACGGGCCGCCGCGTCGCCCGGGTTGTAGAGGGCGCAGCGCTCGAGGCTCAAGCAGCCACACCCGATGCACGAGTCGAGATCGTCGCGCAGCGACTCGAGCAGGTGGATCTGCTCGTCGAGGCGGTGTCGCCAGGTCGACGACAGGCGGGTCCAGTCGGCCGGAGTCGGGGTGCGCCCGTCGGGGAGCGTGGCCAGCGCGGCGCGGATCTCGTCGAGCGACAGGCCCACCCGCTGCGCACTCCGGATGAACGCGACTCGGCGCAGCGCATCGCGGTGGTACTGCCGGCGGTTGCCGTCGGTGCGCCGGGCCGGCAGCAACAGCCCGGCCTCCTCGTAGAAGCGCAGCGCGCTGGCGGCGACGCCCGAGCGGGCGGCGAGTTCGCCGATGGTGATGAAGTCGTGACGGTCGTCGAGGTGCATCGCAGAAACTCCTTGACCTCAAGTTAACTTGAACTGCTTGAGTGCGGGCATGCACCCTGTCTCCACCACCACGCTCGACCCCGATGTCCAGCACGTCGTGCAGCGCGCCGTCGACATCGTGACCGTCCCGAAGGACACCGTCGAGAACTCGTTCACGCTGCACGCGCCGCTCGAGCTCTTGGCCCGCATCGGCCTGTTGTCGCACGTCGCCGCCGACCGGCACGACGACGCCCTGGCCGTGATCGCCGAGTTCGCCGACCGCTACGCCGCCGCCGGCGACCCGGTCGACACCCCTCGCCCCGTGCGACTCGAATCGCCCGGGCAGGCAGCCTCCCGCCTGCTCGACGCGGTGCGCGCCGGCGAACTCGACGAGGTCGACGCCGTTGCCGTCGCCCTGCTCCCCACCGTCTCGCCCGCGGAGGCGGTGGGGTTGCTGGGCGAAGGGCTCGTCACCGCGCTGGCGGCCGCCGGTCACGCCCCGATCGGGTTCTCCCTGCTGGGTCGGGTGCGACCGCCGCAGCCCGTCACGCTGCTCCGCGGGCCGCTGCGCAGCCTCGCTCGCCGTCCCGAGTGGCAGATCGCCTGGCATCGCGACGTGCGTGCCTCGGGCGACCCTGGTTCGCTGTACGACGCGTTGCGGGCCACTCCGCGACTCGGCCGGCCGGGGAGCGACTTCATCTTCCCGCTCATGTCGCAGGTGCAGGACAGTGGCGTCGCCGCGCAACTCCTGGCGCCGGTGCTGGCCGATCGCTACGACGCGGCCGCTGCACAGCGCACGCTCACCCGGGTCGCGGCGTGGAGCATGCTCCACGACGATCCCGAACAGGCGCCCTACGGCTGGACCCATGCGCTGACCATGCCGCAGGCCGTCATGTCGGCGGCCGGCGCAGGAGTCACACCGCGCACTGCGCTCGCCGTGGCGGGCACGTTCATGGTCGGCTTCCGCGCCGCCCATGGCACGGTCGACCTGCCCGCCTCGATCGAGCCAGGACCTGCCTCGGATGCGACCTGGACCGACGTCGCGACGGCCGCCGCGTTGCACGAGGACGCGCACCTCGTGAAGTTCACGCTGGCGTGCCGGCACGCGGCCGACGACGACCCGCAGTACGAGCCGCTGTATCGCGGCGCGGCCGCCCACCTCGTGGACTGGTGGCGCAACGCCGCCTGAACCGCACAACGGGTCGGGTCCCGACCAGGGGTGACCGGTACGATCGTCGCACCATGGCCGATCCCCTCCACACCGTTGCCGCCACGCTGCGCGAGGCGTTCGCCGCGCGCCACGGGCCTGCCCGCCGACGACATCGACCCGGTGGTCCGCCCCAGCGATCGCGCCGACGCGCAGGCCAACGGCGCGCTCGCGCTCGGCCAAGCAGGTCGGGCAAGAACCCGCGCGAGGTGGCCGAGGCGGTCGTCGCCACCGGCCTGCTCGCCGAGGTGTGCAGCGCCGTCGAGGTCGCCGGGCCCGGGTTCATCAACCTCACGTTCACCGCCCGAGTTCCTGGCCGCACAGCTCGCCGCCGCCGGCAGCCGACGCCCACCTCGGTGTGCGTCCGGCCGTCGCCGAGGTCGCCGTCGTCGACTACTCGGCACCGAACGTGGCCAAGGAGATGCACGTCGGCCACCTGCGCACCACGCTCATCGGCGACGCGCTGGTGCGCATGCTCGAGTTCGTCGGTCACACCGTCATTCGCGAGAACCACATCGGCGACTGGGGCACGCCCGTTCGGCATGCTCATCGAGCACATGGTCGACCTCGGCGGCGTCGACGCCGAACTGACCATCGACCTCGTCCGACCCGAGCGCGTTCTACAAGGCAGGCGCGCGCGAAGTTCGACGCCAGCGAAGAGTTCAAGGAGCGTGCCCGCGCTCGGGTGACCTTGCTGCAGAGTCGCACCGACCCGGCCACCATGGCCATCTGGAACAAGCTCGTCGACAAGTCGGCCGACTACTTCGACGTCGTCTACGGCAAGCTCGGCGTGCTGCTGCGTCGCGACGACATCGTGGGCGAGAGCTACTACCAGCCGCTGATGCCCGCGATGCTCGATCGGCTCGACCAGGCGGGACTGCTCGCCGAGAGCGACGGCGCCAAGGTCGTGTGGGTGCCTGGCTTCACCAACCGCGAGGGCGACCCGTTGCCGCTCATCGTGCAGGCGCGCACGGGTGGCTTCAACTACGCCACGAGCGACATCACCTGCGTGCTCGACCGCGTCGAGCGTCTGCACGCCACGCTGCTCGTCTATTGCATCGGCACGCCGCAGAGCCAGCACCTGCAGATGGTGTTCAAGGTGTCCGAGATGCTCGGCGTGCTCGTGCCGCCGGCGCGGGCGGTGCACGTGAACAACGGCAGCGTGCTCGGCGCCGACCGCAAGATGCTGAAGAGCCGCAGCGGCGAGCCCGAGATGCTGCTCGACCTGGTCGAGGGCGCCATCGAGCGTGGCCGCGCGGTGATGGCCGAGCGCAACGCCGATCTGTCGGCCGACGAACGCGACGAGATCGGCCGCGTCCTCGGCATCGGTGCGCTGAAGTACGCCGAACTGACGCAGCGACCGCATCAAGGACTACGTGTTCGACTGGGACCGCATGCTGTCGTTCGAGGGCAACACGGCGCCCTACCTGCAGTACGCGCACGCCCGCATCTGCAGCATCTTCCGCCGCGGCGGAGTCGAGCGCGCATCCGTCCGCGACGTGATGCCCACGTTGGGCGAGCCGCAGGAACGCGCGCTCGCGCTGCAGCTGCTGCAGTTCGACACGGCGGTGCACGACACGCTCGACAAGTTCAGCCCGCACAAGCTGTGCACCTACCTGTTCGAACTGGCGCAGACGTTCACCGCGTTCTACGAGGCCTGCCCCGTGTTGAAGGACGGGTACGAGACGACCCGTGAGTCGCGGTTGGCGCTGTGCGACCTGACCGCCCGTGTGCTCGAGCAGGGTCTCGCGCTGCTGGGCATCGACGCCCCGGAACGGATGTGACGTGAACCCCGTTCCGTTCTCGCTGCTGCCCGACACCGCGGCGGTCGACGCCGACGGCTCGCTCGTCATCGGCGGGTGCTCGGTGCCCGAACTCGCCGCCGAGCACGGCACACCGCTGTTCGTCTACGACGAAGCCCACCTGCGCGCCCGCTGCCGTGAGGCGGTCGACGACGTTCGGCCCCGGCCGCGCCTACTACGCGACGAAGGCCTTCCTCTGCGGCGCGATGGCCCGGCTCGCGTACGAGGAAGGCATGCACCTCGACGTGGCCAGTGGCGGCGAACTGCACGTTGCGCTCCACGCCGGCGTGCCCGCCGACGCGCTCGCCTTCCACGGCAACAACAAGTCCATGTCCGAGTTGCGGATGGCGCTCACCGCCGGGGTGCGCCACGTCGTCGTCGACAGCTTCGACGAGCTCGACCGGCTCGACGCACTGCACGCCGAGGGGCTGCCGGTCCCGACGGTGCTGGCGCGCATCACCCCCGGGGTGCACGCGCACACGCACGAGTTCATCGCCACCGGTCAGGACGACAGCAAGTTCGGCTTCAACCTCGGCAACGGTGACGCCCACCGTGCCATCGATCGCATGCGCCGTTCGCCGTCGGTGAGGCTCGAAGGTGTGCACTGCCACATCGGCAGCAACGTGTTCGAGGCGTCGAACTTCGCCAAGGCCGCCGAGGTGATGGCCGTGTTCGCCAACCCGCTCGACCTGCCCGAACTGGTGCTCGGCGGCGGCCTGGGCGTCGCCTACGTCGAGGGTGAGGAGGCCCCGTCGATCACCCAGTGGGGCAACGTGCTGCTCGACGCGTGCCAGGCGCTCGGTGTGCGCAGTCACGTCAGCGTCGAGCCCGGCCGCAGCATCACTGCTGCCGCGGCCATCACCGTCTACGAAGTGGGCACGGTGAAGCACATCCCCGGTGTGCGCACGTACGTGTCGGTCGACGGCGGCATGAGCGACAACCCCCGCCCCGTGCTCTACGGCAGCGGCTACGAGGCGTTCCTGCCTCGGGCAGTCGCGGCCGCGCGGCCCGAGCGTGCTCGGCTGGTGGGCAAGCACTGCGAGAGCGGCGACGTACTCATCTTCGACGCGGCGCTTCCCGACGGGGTGCGCGTCGGCGACCTGCTGGCGACGCCGGTCACGGGCGCCTACGGCCACAGCATGGCCAGCAACTACAACAAGCTCACCCGCCCGCCGGTGGTGTTCGTCCGCGACGGACACGCTCGTGTGGTGGTGCGGCGCGAGACGTACGACGACCTCGTGCGGTTCGAGGTCGGCTGACATGGCTCGCAGCGCATTGCAGCAGGTGCTCGACCTGCTCGCCAAGCTGTTCGGCAGCGGCCGTTCCACGACGAAGCCGTCGCGATCCACCACGCCGCCGGCGAAGGGCGCCGGCGCGTCCGACGTGCGCGACGGCGACTATCGGTTCGAGTACGCACCCGAGCTCGACGGCGACCCCGATCCCGGCGAAGTGGTGTGGACGTGGGTGCCGTACGAGGACGACCCCCGGCAGGGCAAGGACCGACCGGTGGCCATCATCGGTCGCCACGGTCGCAACCTGCTCGGTGTGGCGCTGACGTCCAAGGACAAGCACTCGCAGTTCCAGGTGCCGGTGGGCACGGGCCCATGGGACCGACAGGGCCGACCCAGCTATGCGAAGGTCGACCGGCTGCTCGACGTCGACCCCGCGAAGGTCCGTCGTGAGGGCGCCATCCTCGGCCGCTCGCACCACGACGAGGTGGTCGCGGCCGTGCGGCGCCTGCACGAACGACGCCGCTGACCAAACTGTTTCCTGACGAGGCCCTCGAACTCGTAGCCTGCACCCCGTGACACGGCAGATCAGGCTCGGTGTACTGGGGTGTGGAAACGTCGGCGCAGCGCTCGTCGACCTGGTCGGCGCGCAGGCCGACGCCATCGAGGCGCGCACGGGAGTGCGGCTGGAGGTGGCTCGGGTGGCGGTGCGCAACCTCAGCGCACCCCGCGACGTGCAACTGGCCGACGGGGTGCTCACCCGCGATGCCCACGACGTGGTGAACGACCCCGACATCGATCTGGTGGTCGAGGTCATCGGCGGCATCGAGCCCGCCCGCGAGCTCATCACCACGGCGCTCGGCAACGGCAAGCCCGTGGTCACCGCGAACAAGGAACTGCTGGCCAACGTCGGTGTCGAGCTGTTCGGCGCTGCCGACCAGGCCGGCGTCGACCTGCTGTTCGAGGCGGCCGTCGCCGGCGGCATCCCGGTCGTCCGCGCGCTGCGCGAGAGCCTTCGCGGCGAGCCGATCACGCGGGTGATGGGCATCATCAACGGCACCACCAACTTCATCCTCACGAAGATGACCGAGGAGGGCACCGACTACGCGGCAGCGTTGGCGGAGGCGCAGGCACTCGGGTTCGCCGAGCGCGACCCGACGGCCGACGTCGAGGGCTTCGACGCCGGAGCGAAGGCGGCCATCATCGCCACCATCGCGTTCGGCGCGAAGGTCGTGGCGGGCGACGTGTACCACGAGGGCATCAGCCGGGTGTCGGCCCACGACATCGCCATGGCCACCCGCCTCGGCTACGTCGTCAAGCTGCTCGGCATCGCCGAGGCCGACCCGGACAGCGGCGAGATCGCCGTGCGTGTCCACCCGACGCTGGTGCCGCGGACGCATCCGCTGGCCAGCGTCCGCGAGAGCTACAACGCGGTGTTCGTCGAGGGCGAGGCGGTCGGCTCGCTGATGTTCTACGGCCGTGGCGCCGGCGGCTCGCCGACCGCGAGTGCCGTCCTCGGTGACGTCATCGACGCCGCGGTGAACCTCGTCCAAGGGCACCCACGGTTCCATCGGCTCGTTCACCCGGGCCAAGGTGCGCCCCATCGACGAGACGTCCGCCGAGTACCTGCTGAGCATGGACGTCGCCGACCGTCCCGGTGTGCTCCATGCCGTCACCGGCGTGTTCGCCCGCCACGACGTGAGCATCCGCGCCGCCGAGCAGGAAGGGCTCGGCCCCGATGCTCGGCTGGTGTTCATCACCCACTCGGCCCGCGAGGCCGACATGCAGGCCACGGTGCGCGAGCTGCGCGGCCTCGACGTGGTGCGCAGCGTCGGCAGCCTGCTGCGAGTGATCGGCAACTGACCGTGCGCTACGTCTCCACCCGCGGCGCCGCGCCCGAGCTCGGCTTCACCGACGCGCTCCTGGCCGGGCTGGCCACCGACGGCGGCCTCTACGTACCGGCCGAGTGGCCCGCGCTGCCGCCTCGTGCGCCTGGCGCCACCTACGCCGAGCGCGCCGCGCAGATCATCCAGCTGTTCGTCGGCGACGAGCTCTCGGACGACACGGTGCTGCGGCTGTGCCGCGAGGCGTACGGCACGTTCGCCCACCCGGCGGTCGTGCCACTGGTGCAGTTGCACGACGGACACTTCGTCCAGGAGCTGTTCCACGGGCCGACACTGGCGTTCAAGGACGTGGCCCTGCAGCTGGTCGGGCGGATGTTCGACGAGGTGCTGCGCGCTCGCGGGCAGCGGGTCACCATCGTCGGCGCCACCAGCGGCGACACGGGCTCCGCGGCCATCGACGGCGTCAAGGCGTGTGCCAATGTCGACATCGTCATCCTCTACCCGAACGGTCGCACCAGCGACGTGCAGCGCAGGCAGATGACCACGGTCGACTCGCCCAACGTCCGGGTCGTCGCGGTGGACGGCACGTTCGACGACTGCCAGGACCTGGTGAAGGCGATGTTCAACGACGCGCCGTTCCGCGATCGCATGGGCCTGTCCGCGGTGAACAGCATCAACTGGGCGCGGGTCATGGCCCAGATCGTCTACTACGTGCAGGCGTGCGACCTGCTCGCCGGTCCGGTGAACGTGTGCGTGCCCAGCGGCAACTTCGGCAACGTGTTCGCCGGGTGGATCGCCAAGCGCATGGGCGCGAACATCGACCAGCTCGTCGTCGCGTCGAACGCCAACGACATCCTCGTGCGCTTCTTCGCCAGCAACGACATGACCGCGGCGCCGGTCGTGCCCAGCCTGAGCCCGAGCATGGACATCCAGGTGTCGTCGAACTTCGAGCGCCTGCTGTTCGAGATGAACGACCGCGACGGCGGCGCGACGGCCGAGCAGTTGCAGCACTTCCGTGCGTCGGGTCGCCTGTCGGTCGAGCCCGACCAGCGGGCCGAGTTCATCGACGGCGTCTTCCAGGCCGAGCGATGCGACGACGCCGAGACCCTCGAGGTCATCGCCCGCACCTACGCCGAGGCCGGCATGTTGCTCGACCCGCACACCGCGGTCGGGGTGGGTGCGGTCGCCAAGCTGCGCGCCGCTGGCGCGCTCACGGGTACGACGGTCACGCTGGCGACGGCACATCCGGCGAAGTTCCCCGACGCCGTCGAGCGCGCCACCGGCGTCCGCCCCCCGCTGCCCCCGCACCTGCACGACCTGTTCGACCTGCCCGAGCACGTCACCGAACTGCCCAACGACCTGGCCACCATCCAGCACTTCGTCAGCACCACCTTCACCCCCTGACGGTCCGAGTGAGTCGCCTCCAACCGAGTGGGTGCCCACCGTCCGAGTGCCACGGCGCCGTCCGAGTGCTCACTCGAAACCGGGGTGCGAGTACCCACTCGGACGTTCTAGCGTCGCGCCGATGGGCGACCTGACGGCTGATGCTGCACTGACCGACCAGGGCGACGGCACCTACTCGGCCGACCTCTCGCGCGATTGGGAGATCTGGGGTCCGAACGGCGGCTACATGGCGGCGCTGGCGCTCGACGCAGCCCACCGAGCCACGGGCCGCCCGCGACCTGCGAACGCGACCGTCCACTTCCTCAGTGCTGCCTCGTTCGACCAGCCGGTCATCGTCACGCCCACCGTGCAGCGATCCACTCGTGTGGCCACCAGCGTCCGCGTCGCCGTCACCCAGGGTGACCGGCCCGTGCTCGAGGCGATGATCTGGGCCATCGACGACGACCTGCCCGGACTGCAGCACGACGGTCCGCCACCACCGGCCGGCGCCCGCACGTGGAACGACCACCTGAACATGGACGAACGATGGGCGGCGACGGGGGTGGAGCGGCCGAGCACCTATCGGTTCTGGGACAACGTCGAGCAACGACCACCGTTCTGGATCGACGACTGGGACAACCGGCGCGACCAGGATCCGGTGTACCTCGACTGGATCCGCTTCGTGTCGGTCAGCGACGCAGGACCGTGGGCCGAGGCGGCGCGCCAGTTGCTGCTGGTGGACCTGGGTGCCTGGCCGGCCGCTACCCGCACGCACGTGCAGTCCGAGTACATCGCGCCGAGCATCGACGTGTCGTGCGAGTTCCATCACCTCGACCCGAACAGCGGTTGGTATCTGCTGCGCGGCGAGTCACCGGTCGCCGGCGGCGGACTGATCGCCAGCCATCAGGAGGTGTGGGACGACCAGGGTCGCCTGCTGGCGAGCGGCATCAGCCACCTGCTGTGCCGGCCCATTCGCTGACCGAGTTCGTTGCCTGCCGGGGCGGGCCCCGGGGGCGCATGCGTTGTCGCGGGGACGGCGACCTGGCTACAGTCCTGGTCGTCCGGGACTCCCGGACGTTCCCGCTCGAATCCGGCCCCACATGTTCATGGGGCCGACGGCGGCGGGGATTCCCTCTGCTCGTGCGGTGGGGACGGCGGCGCAGTGACCCGTCGGGCTGCACGGGTTTCTCGCTCTCCCAGAAAGCAGGTGGCCGGTGGCCGCGGAAGCACTCGAGCAGTCCATGCTCGAATCGAAGGACAAGGATCAGTTGCTGGCGATCGCCCAGGCACTGGGCATCAAGACCACGGCGCGTGCGTCGAAGGCCACGTTGATCGACAAGATCCTCGAGACCACCGGTTCCGGCCCGCACGCGCCCGCGGCGGCGTCCACCGAGTCGGCGCCCGCCGAGGATGCGGCGCCGGCGACGGCCGCGCCGGAGCCTGCCGCCGCGCCCGCCGCTGACGCCGAGGTCGTCCTCGGCCCCGACGGCGAGCCGCTCGCCGATTGGGAAGCCGAACTGGTCCGCAAGGGCGAGATCGAGATGCCGCCGCCCGCGCCGGCCGCCGCCGCTCGCCCGGCCCAGCAGCGTGCCGCCACGCCCAAGCCCGCTGCAGCCGGCAACGGCACCCAGCACGACGACGATGACGACGACGACGATGACGAAGACGGCCCCGGCGAGGGCGAAGGCGAGAGCCGCAACGCCCGTCGCCGCCGTCGGCGCCGCAACAAGAACAAGGGTGGTGGCGAGGGCGCGGCCCAGCCCGGCAACGAGGCTCCCGCTGCCGCCCCGCAGGCCGCAGAGCCCCAGCCGCAGCACCGTGGCACCGAGTTCGTCAGCCAGGATCCCGTCGAGGTCAGCGGCTACCTCGACCTGCGCGACGAGGGCTACGGCTTCCTGCGCGTCAACGGCTACCTGCCCAGCCGCGACGACGCCTACGTGCCGGTGCGCCTGACGCGCCAGTACGGGTTGCGCAAGGGCGACCACGTCACGGGCCTCAGCCGCCCGGCCGGGCGCAACGAGAAGAACCCGGCACTGCTCGAGGTCCAGTCCGTCAACGGTGGCACCCCCGACGCCGCCCGCGAGCGGCGCCGCTTCGAGGACCTGACGGCCCTCTTCCCCGATTCGAAGCTGCGCCTCGAGCACAGCCCGCACGACATGGCGTCGCGCATCATCGATCTCATCTCGCCCATCGGCAAGGGTCAGCGCGGCATCATCGTCTCGCCGCCCAAGGCCGGCAAGACGACGATCATGAAGACGATCGCGACGTCCATCGAGCACAACCACCCCGATGTCGTGCTGATGGTGCTGCTCATCGACGAGCGGCCCGAAGAGGTCACCGACATGCGTCGCACGGTGAAGGGCGAAGTCATCGCCAGCACCTTCGACCGCCCCAGCGAGGAGCACGTGCACGTCGCCGAACTGGCCATCGAGAAGGCCAAGCGGCTGGTCGAGGTCGGCAAGGACGTCGTCATGATCGTCGACGGCATCACTCGGCTCAGCCGGGCCTACAACCTGGCGGCGCCGCCGAGCGGCCGCATCCTCTCCGGTGGCATCGACGCCGGCGCGCTGTACCCGCCGAAGAAGTTCTTCGGTGCGGCCCGCAACACCGAGGAGGGTGGCTCGCTCACCATCCTCGCCACGGCGCTGGTCGACACGAACAGCCGCATGGACGACGCGATCTTCGAGGAGTTCAAGGGCACCGGCAACATGGAGCTGAAGCTCGACCGCCGCCTCGCCGAGCGGCGGGTGTTCCCGGCCATCGACGTCGACGCGAGCAGCACCCGTCACGAAGAGTTGCTCTTCGATCGCAAGCAGCTGCAGCAGGTCTGGAAGCTGCGCCGCGTGCTCAGCGGCCTCGCCAACGACGGCAGCGCCGCCGCGGGGCTGGAGCTGCTCGTCGACCGCCTCGGTCAGTTCCGCACGAACGACGAGTTCCTCGCCGAGATCGGCAAGCAGCCCAGCTGACCGCTCGCGAAACGGAGGGTTTCCGCGCCGCCAGGTGGCGCGGAAACCCTCCGTTTCACATCACCGTGATCGGCGGCCCTCGGGCACCAGGCCGATCATCGTGATGTAGTCGTGCCGACCCGGCCCGGGCAGATCGTTGCTGAACCGATCGACCAGCGCCTGCAACGCCTCGGAGTACTCGCGCGCCTCTTCGTCGGTGAGGCGCACCTTTCCCCACCACTCGGTGATGCCCAGTTCCGTCGCACGCGCGCCCTCCACGAAGTCGATCGAGACACCGCGAACGGGGTGACTCTGCACGCGGATGCCGGCATCGAACTGACGAGTGATCTCGCGGTCCATCGCGGCGGTGAAGGCGCCGAGCACCTTCTGGCGGCTGCCGTTGAGGAACTCGTCGCGCTTGCCGAAGGGCATCGCGTCGAACGGCACCTGGAACTCGTCGGCAACGGCGCGGTACACAGGGATCGGCTTGCCGGCTCGTGGCTCGAGGCGCACGACCTCCACCAGCCCGGCGCGCACGAAGCGCTGCACGTAGTACGCCAGCGTGCTGGCCGGCATCTCCAACTCGGTGGCCGCGCTGCCGAGGGTCTGTTCGGCGCGCATGAACGGGGCGAGGCAGCGCGTGGAGTTCAGCTTGAGCAGCAGGTCGACGCCGAGGTGGTCGCGCACGATGCTGACGCGAGGCTGATTCGAAACATCCTCTTCCATTCGAATCAGACTACTTCCATCATGACCGCATGAGCATTCGATCCCATCGCGACTTCCTGCGCATCTGGTCCGGCCAGGCCGTCTCCAACATCGGCGACGGCGTGCATCGCATCGCCATTCTGTGGTGGGCCCGTCAGGCCACCGGTTCGAACCTGGCCGTCGTCGCCGTCGCCCTGGCGACCACCATCCCCGCCATCGCCGCCGCGCCGTTCGCCGGATGGCTGGTCGACCGCATGGACCGCCGCCACCTGATGATGTGGTCCGACGGCGTCCGTGTCGGCACCAGCGCCGCACTCGCCGGTCTCGCCGCGACCGGGGCGCTGCACCTGTGGATGGTGCTCGTCCTGGCGATGGTCTCGGCCGCGGCCGGTGCATTGTTCTCGCCGGCCTACATGTCCTCGATCACGATGCTCGTGCCGAGCGACGATCGGGCGACGGCGAACTCGATGGTCGGCATCAACGAGGCGCTCGCCGGCATCCTCGGGCCCGCGATCGGCGGCCTGCTCATCGGCCTGTGGGGCACGTCGAGCGCGCTGTGGTTCGACTCGGTGACGTTCGTGGTCTCGCTCGCCTTCGTGCTCGCCAGTCGGGTGCCCATGCCCGCCCGCCGAGCGACCGAGGACGGCGCCGCCGAGTCGACCGACGACGGCCTGCTCGCCGGCGTCCGCCTGCTGCGCAAGGATCGCAACCTCAGGGACCTGACCGCCGTCGCCGTCGGCCTGAACACGTTCGTCGCGCCGGTGCCGGTGCTCATCGTCGCCCTCGCCGCGGGACCGTTCGCCCTCGGCGGCACGGGCTACGGCCTGCTCGAGGCGGCCATCCCCGCGGGCCTGTTGCTCGGCTTCATCGTCGGACCGAAGGTCGTCAGCATCCGCCCCGCAGCGCTCGTCGCGCTGGTGATCACCAGCGTGGGCATCGCACTCGCCGGTGCCACCACGCTCGCACTGGTGGGCGGTGCCACCTTCCTGGCCGCAGGCGTGGGCGTGGGCGTGGTCAACACGATCCTTCCCACCCGCTTCCAGCAGGACGTCGACCCCGCGATCCAGGGTCGGGTGTTCGCCGTGCTGGGTGGCCTGATGCAGGTGGGTCGCCCGCTCGGCCTTGTGCTCGCCGCACCGCTCCTCGCCGGGATCGGCCCTCGCGGCGGCCTCGCCGTGTGCGGTGCGCTGATGCTGGCGGTCACCTGGTTCGGTCGCACGGGCGTGCTCGGCGCCGTTCCGTCGGCGCAGCCGCAGCCCGACGGCGTGCAGCCCGCCGCGGCGAACTCGACGGCCGTCGCCTGACATCGGCACCACCGGCGTCCCACTACAGTCGCCGCCGACGAGGGATCCCCGAATGCCTCGACGGAGGGACCATGAACCAGGACGAACGCGTCCGCCTGCTCAGCGGCTCGGCACTGTTCCGCAGTTGCAGCAAGCGGCAACTCCGCAGCCTGGCGAAGCTGACCAGGGTGGTGCAGGTCGAGCCCGGCGAGGCGCTGGTGACTGCCGGTGCGCCGTCCACCGACGCCTACCTCATCACCGCCGGGTCGGCCGAGGTGAAGGCCCGCAACGGCCGGTCGGCGACGCTCGGGCCGGGCGAGGTGGTCGGTGAGCTGGGGTTGTTGCTCGATCGGCCGCGCAACGCCACGGTCCGCGCCCGCACGCCGCTGGAGGTGTTGGCGCTCAGCCGCAGCGATCTGAAGGCCGCGGTCGAGGCGTCGCCAGAGCTGGGTTGGAGCCTGCTCCAGACGGTCGCCGAGCGCCTCGACGGGTGACGCTCGGGGCAGGTGGCGCGACCGACCCGGCCCGATACACTGACTCGTCCACTTCTTTCGGAGAACGCCATGAAGACCGACATCCACCCGAAGTACGCCGAGATGACCGTCCGTTGCTCTTGCGGCAACACGTTCACCACGAACTCCACCCGTGCGGGCGACCTCACCGTCGAACTGTGCAACGAGTGCCACCCGTTCTTCACCGGCAAGCAGAAGCTGGTGGACACCGGCGGCCGCGTCGAGCGCTTCAACAAGCGCTACGGCGAGCGCAAGGCCAAGTGAACTAGCCACCGAGCGACGGCGCCCCACGGCGCCGCACCGATCTGCACCACCCGGCCCTCAGGGCCGGGTGGTGTTCATTTTCCGTGACCTTCTTGCGAGAGCCCTGACTCACGCCCTGCGCCACCGATGCCGATGGTCCTGCAATGGATCCTGTCGAGCTGGCGCACCTCCTCCGTCGCACCGAGTACGTGGTGCGGCCCGAGCGGATGACGGCGCTCGCCGATGCCACCCGCGACCAGGCCGTCGACTCCGTGCTCGCCGTGTCACCCACGCCGGTCGCCATCCCCGCGTACATCGACCACGACATCGACGGTGAGGGCTACGCCCAGTGGGTGTTCGCCGTGCAGTGGTGGATCGACCGGATGGTCGACTCGCCCACGCCCATCCAGGAGAAGATGACCTGGTTCTGGCACGGCCACTTCTGCTCCAGCTGGGACAAGGTGAACAGCGCGCGGTTGATGACCGACCAGAACAAGCTGTTCCGGGACCAGGCGTTCGGCAACTTCCGCACCCTCACCCAGGCGATGTCGTTGCAGCCGGCGATGCTGCACTACCTCGACAACGTCGACAACGTGAAGAGCTCGCCGAACCAGAACTTCGCCCGCGAGCTGATGGAGCTGTTCACGCTGGGCGTGGGGAACTACAGCGAGGACGACGTGACCGCCGCAGCGAAGGCATGGACGGGGCACGGCGTGAACTGGGACACCGAGACCTACCTGTTCCGCTCCGCGCAGCACGACACGGGGATGAAGACGTTCATGGGCGTCACCCGCAACTGGGACGGGCCCGCGATCATCGACTTCCTGCTGACGGAGAACCTGACCACGAAGATGATCGCCTGCAAGTTCCTGACCAGGAAGCTGTGGACGTACTTCGCCTACCAGGGCCCGTCGCAGCAGATCGTCGACGAACTCGCCCAGGTGCTGTTCGACAACGACCTCGAGATCCTGCCGTGGGTGCGCGCGTTGCTGATGCGCGACGAGTTCTACTCCGCCACCGCCCAACAGGGGTTGGTGCGGTCGCCCGTCGAGTGGGTGGCCGCCGTGATGTACCACACGGGCTTCCGCGGCGCCGTGCTGAACCCGCAGTGGTACGTCGACGGCATGGGCCAGATCCCGTTCGCGCCGCCGAACGTGGCCGGCTGGAAGCAGAACGGCTACTGGACGAACAGCAGCCTGTTCGGCGCCCGCGCCGAGTTCGCTCGCAACGTGACGTGGAGGCTGCGCAAGAACGGCGCCAACGCCATCGCCGAGGACCACACGCCGGACGAAGCGGTCGACGTCGTGGCGGCGATGTTCGGGCTGACCCTGTCCACGACCACGCGGCAGGCGTTGCTCGGCTACATCGCCGTGCAGCGATTCAACGAGCCGTGGATCGACTGGTGGGAGAGCACGAATCTGCTGACCATGGCGATGCTGACGCCCGAGATGCACCTGGCCTGAAGGACTGACGATGCTCGACGCCGACATCTCCACACGCGACGCACTGCAGCTGCTGACCGATCGCGACGACGACCCGACGCGCATGGGCCGTCGCCGGTTCCTGCAGTTGGTCGGCATGGGCGCCGGCGCCGGCGCGCTGGCTGGCTCGCTCGGCGGGTTCCAGGACGCCTGGGCCGGTGCGCCCATCGGCGCCACCGACGGGGTGATCGTGCTCGTCGGCATGTTCGGTGGGCTGGACGGGCTGAACACCGTCGTGCCGTACGCCAACGGCCTCTACTACACCCAGCACGGCAACATCGCCATCCCGGCCAACCAGGTGCTGAAGGTCAACAGCCAGGTCGGGCTGCACCCGCGCCTGCCCTACCTGAAGTCGCTCTACGACCGCGGCGAGGTGGCTGTGGTGCAGGGCGTGGGTTACGCCGAACCCGACCTCAGCCACTTCACGTCGATGGCCACCTGGATGTACGGCAAGGCCGGCAACGGCACACCGTCCACGGGATGGATCGGCCGTTGGCTCGACGGGTTGTCGAGCGACGAACTGCTGCGCGCCGTCACCGTGGGTCAGGGCCTGCCGCTGCACATGATCGGCGAGACGCGGCGCGGCACCTCGGTGCCGCAGTGGGGCGTCGGCTTCGGTGGGGACACCAGCCAGCACGACCTGTGGATGTACGACGGCCTGCGCAAGATGTCGGCGATCGTCGGCCGGCCGCGGCGCCTGGCACGACTTCGTCGCCGGGACGGTCCGCAAGGTCGTCGACGTCGGCCAGGAGATCGCGCCGGTGTTCGCCCGCGACCTGCCGGCCGGCGATCTGGAGAAGAAGCTCACCGTCGCCGCTCGCCTGATCAACGCCAACCTCGGCCTGCGCGTCGTCGACCTCGGCTTCGACGGGTTCGACACCCACTCCGGCCAGCCGGCAGCGTTGAACGAACTGCTCGGCGACCTGGACAACGGGTTGCGGACGTTCTTCACCACCCTCGACGACCGCTTCCGGTCGCGGGTGACGATCATGACCTACAGCGAGTTCGGCCGCACCAGTTGGTCCAACGACTCCGCTGGCACGGACCACGGCACCGTGAACAACCACTTCGTGATCGGCCAGGGCGTGAAGGGCGGTCTGTACGGTCAACAGCCGAGCCTGGCCGGGCTGCAGCGCTGGGACCGCATGCAGCACAGCGTCGACTTCCGGTCGCTGTACGCGTCGGTCCTCGATGGCTGGATGGGTGGCGGGGCGAGCACCGTGCTCGGTGCGAACTACCCGAAGATCGGGTTGTTCCGCACCGGGCCCGGTGCCGGTGTCGTGACCGGCTTCCCCGGGTCGTCGCTGAAGGGCGACCTGGTGGGCCTGACGCCTGCTCGCATCTACGACTCGCGCAAGGCTCCCCGGCTGCTGCCGTTGGGCGCAGGCACCACCGCCGAGGTGAAGGTCATCGGCGTCGGCGGTGTGCCCACCACGGGGGTGACCGCCGTCGTGTTGAACGTGACGGCGCTGGGTGGCAGCACGCCCAGCTCGTTCACCGCCTGGCCCACGGGTGGCGCCAAGCCCGACGTGGCCAACGTGTCGATCCAGGGCGCGAGTTCCATCGCCAGCACGCTGACGGTGAAGCCGGGCGCCCGCGGCCGGGTGAACATCGCCAACGACCTGGGCACTGCGCACTGTGTCGTCGACGTCGTCGGCTACTACCGCACGACTGCGGCCGGTCGCCTGCAGGCCCAGGGGCCGAAGCGGATCATGGACACCCGCAGTGGGCTGGGCGGACGCAAGGGGGCGATGGGGGCGAGCACCTCGTTCGGGCTGAAGGTGCGCGGCGCCGGAGGCGTGCCGACGACCGCACAGTCGGTCGTGGTCAACGTCACCGTGGTCACGCCGACCGCCGCGGGCGGGCTCACCGTGTGGCCGTCGGGCGTGGCGCGCCCGATGACGTCGTCGATGAGCTTCGCCGCGAAGACCACCACCACGAACCTGGTCGTGGCCAAGATCGGTGCGGACGGCAAGATCGGCATCTTCAACGCGGCCGGGTCCACGCACGTGGTGGTCGACGTCGTCGGCTGGTACACCACCACGGCTCGGGGCCGGTTCACGCCGCTCGCCCCCGGACGCCTGCTCGACACCCGACCGGATGCGGTGGCGCCGGTGGGGCCCGGCTCGGCGACCGCGGTCGTCGCCCGGGGCAAGGCCGGTGTGCCGGCGAGCGGTGTGTCGACCGTGCTGCTGAACGTCACCGTGAAGGCGCCGTCCGCGGCGACGAACATCACGGTGTACCCGTCCGGCACGGCTCGCCCGTCCGTGAGCAACATCGTGGCGCGGTCGGGCGCGGACACCAGCGGCAGCGTGCTGTGCAAGCTCGGCGCCGACGGCAAGGTGGTCGTGTTCAACTCGGCCGGCACCACCGACCTCGTCGTCGACGTGGTCGGCTGGTTCACGTCGTAGCGACGGCGGCCGGGCCGTAACGTGGCGGGCGATGAACGACCCGTCCCGCCTGGCCCGACTGAACGCCATCAAGCTCGCCACCCTGGTGCGCGAGCACGTCGGTGGTGAACCCGAGCTGCAACCCGGAGAGTTCGCCGCGGGCGCCGGCCTGGTGCTCGACGGTGAGGCATGGGTGCTGCTCGCCGACCAGCCCGAGCGTGGGCTCGGCGGCTCGGTGGCGTGGGCGCTGCGACAGGGCTGCGCGACGCTGCATGTCGTGGCCGAGGCCGCCACCGGACTGCTCGCCCGTCGCGCCGAGGGGTTCGTCCTGCCCATCTCGGTCTGGCACGCAGAAGGGAGGGCGCTGCTGCCGGCCGTCCCCGAACCGTTGCCCGAGTCGCCCGAGGTGCCGGCGCCGCATCGCGAGTTCCTCGACCTCATCACCGACTCGGGCGCTGAGCCGCGAGAAGAGTTCGGTGTGCTGTTCGGCGAGGTCGCCGGCCTCGAGGTCTGTCGTGTGGTCGACGACGCGTACACGGGCGTCACCCGCCTGGAGGTCGGTGTCGGTGCGCACGACCGCGAGGCGTTCCTCGCCCTGCACGGCGACCGCCCGTCGGCGCCGGCCTTGGCCGAGATCGTCCGCGTGGTCACCGAGCACCGCCTCCACGGTGCCACCGGTCATCCGCTGTCGCGCCTCGGGCAGGAGCGGTTGCTGCGCTGGCGGCTGGTGAACGAGCCGTCGCTCATCGGCGCCGCGCATGTCGAGCTGGCACCACCGCCCGTGCCCCGCCCGAACCTGAAGGACCCGATCCCGTGTTGTGCGGTGGCCGTCATCGACGGGGTTCCCACCGCAGTGGTCTGCACCGTGGGCGTGGACCTCGACGCGGTGGCATACGCCATCGACGCCCGCCGGTCGCTCGAGCTCGACCACTGCGTCCTGGTCATGCCCACACGCGACGCGCTCGACGTGCAGCGACTGCTCGCCGCGTCCACGCGTCCGCCGATCACCATCGTTCCGGTCGACTGACTCCGTAACCTGTCGAACGGTGTTCGATCGACTGCAGGCCGTGGAGGACGAGTTCGTCTCGCTGGAGGCGAGCCTCTCCGACCCCGAGATCGGCAACGACCAGCCCCGTCTGCGCGAGGTGACCCGTCGCTACAAGGACCTCACCCCGGTCGTCGACTGCATCCGCCGCTACCGGGAACGCACCGCCGACGCCGAGGCGGCACGTGAGCTGATCGCCATGGCGAGCGACGACGAGCGCGAGGGCATGCGCGCCGAACTGGCCGAGGCCGAGGCCGACCTCGAGACGCTCACCGAGGAGCTGCGCCTGCTGATGCTGCCACGCGACCCCAACGACGGCCGTGCGGTGATCATGGAGATCCGCGGTGCCGAGGGTGGCGAGGAGGCCAACCTGTTCGCCGGCGACCTGTACGACATGTACCGCTCCTACGCCTCGGCCAAGGGGTGGCAGGTGGAGGTGCTCTCGGAGGACCGCAGCGATCTGGGCGGCATCAACCTGGTCACCATGGTCGTGCGCGGCGACACGGTGTGGGGCCGCATGAAGTTCGAGGGCGGCACCCATCGTGTGCAGCGCGTGCCGGTCACCGAGAGCCAGGGCCGCATCCACACCTCGTCGGCCACCGTCCTCGTGTTGCCCGAGGCCGAAGAGGTGGAGGTCGACATCGACGACAAGGACCTCGACGTCGACGTGTACCGCAGCAGCGGCGCGGGTGGTCAGCACGTGAACACCACCGACTCGGCCGTGCGGATCACCCACAAGCCCACCGGCATCGTGGTGACCATGCAGGACGAGCGCAGCCAGCTGCAGAACCGGGCCCGGGCGATGACGGTCCTGCGGGCGCGGTTGCTGAAGCTGGCCGAGGACGAGCAGAACGCCCAGATGTCGGCCGAGCGTCGCTCACAGGTGGGCGGTGGTGGGCGCGGCGAGAAGATCCGCACCTACAACTTCAAGGAGAACCGCCTCACCGATCACCGCATCGGGTTCACCATCTACCGGTTGCAGGACGTGTTGGCCGGCGACCTCGACGAGGTCGTCGACGCGTTGACCGCCGACGAGCGCGCCAAGCAGCTCGCCGGCCAGTCGTGAACGGCGCGACCTCGTGAGTGACACCATCTCGTGGCGCGAGCTGTGGGACGACACGGCACGCGATCACGGTCGCGTACACGCCCGATGGTTGTGCGAAGAGGCGGCGGGGGCGTGGGGCGACGACTTCGACGACGTGCTCGCGCAGCCGGTCACCGAACGCTCGATCGCCCACCTCGACGCGATGCTCGGCCGCCTGCTCCACGGCGAGCCGTTGCAGTACGTGTTGGGTCACTGGTCGTTCCGTCACCTCGACCTGTTGGTCGACGCGCGGGTGCTCATCCCGCGCCCCGAGACCGAGCTGGTCGCCGGCGTGGCGATCGACCTCGCTCGGTCGCAGCCGCGACCGTGGCTGTGCGCCGACCTGGGCACCGGCAGCGGGGCGATCGGCCTGTCGCTGCTGCACGAGTTGCCCCGCGGTGCCGCCGAGGTGTGGCTCACCGACGAGTCGGCCGACGCGCTCGACGTGGCCAGGGCCAACAACGCCGGCCTGGGCATGTCCGGCGTGGGCGCCCGGTTCGCGCAGGGTTGGTGGTACGACGCCCTCCCGGCCGATCTGCACGGCTCGTTCGCCGTCATCGTGTCGAACCCGCCGTACATCGCCGAGGGCGACCCCGCGGTCGACCGTTCCGTGCACGACTGGGAGCCCGGGGGTGCGCTGTACGCCGGCGTCGACGGGCTCGACGACGTGCGCGTGCTCGCTGCCGGGGCACCGTCGTGGTTGCAGCCGGGGGGCTGGCTCGTCCTCGAGATCGGCACCGGTCAGGGCGCGCAGGTCGCGCCGCTCCTCGCTGCCGCCGGCCTGGTCGACGTCGAGATCCGCCCCGACCTCGCCGGTCACGACCGCATCGCTCTCGCTCGCCGCCCCTGACCACATCGGCAGGGCGTGATGGGTCAGCCGAAGCGGGCGGCGATCTGACCGAGGAGACCCTGCTCCTCGGAGTCGATGTCGCCGTCGACACCGGCGACGTCGCGTGCCGCACTGAACAGCGCGGCGCGCAGCAGGTGGTTCGGCACCCGGGCGTCGATGTCGTCGAGGAGCGCCTCGATGGAGTGCGACGACTGCGCCTGGCGGACCTTGGCCATGGCCTGACCGAGGTACTGATCGAACGAGAACGTGTCGGTCTCCCAACCGGAGTCCTCGCTGATGTTCCGGATCTCGTCGATCTCGGCCTCGCTGATGTGGTGGTCGCTGGTCATGACGAGCAGGAGCAGTTCGACGGCGGCCTCGTGCTCGAGGTCGGCGGTCGCGTGCACGGACACGTGGCTGTAGAGGTCGAGCAGTCGCTGGTTCATGGCAGACGTGAACCTAGTTGCCGCGAGCGAGTCCCAACGACCGGCGGAGGAACTCGAGCTGGTGCAGCAGCAGGTTCTCGGCCACGACCTCCTGCGGGGTCATGTGCGTGACCCCGACGAGCGGGAGCACCTCGTGGGGCTTGCCGGCGGCGAGCAGTGCGCTGGAGAACTGCAGCGTGTGCGCCGCGACGACGTTGTCGTCGGCCAGGCCGTGCACGAGCAGCAGGGGTCGTTCGAGCTGATCGGCCAGCGGGAGCAGGCTGCTGGCGTCGTACGGCTCGGCGTCGGCGCCCGGGTCGCCCAGGTACCGCTCGGTGTAGTGCGTGTCGTACAGCCGCCATTCGGTGACGGGCGCGCCCGCGACGGCGGCGTGGAACACGTCGGGTCGTCGCAGCACGGCGAGCGCAGCCAGGTAGCCGCCGAAGCTCCACCCACGGATGGCCACCCGGGTGAGATCGAGGGGGTGTTCGTCGGCGGCGGCCAGCAGCGCCTCGACCTGATCCTCGAGCGCCGGTGTCGCCAGGTCGTGCAGCACCGCACGCTCCCAGTCGCTGCCGCGCCCGGGGGTGCCGCGACCGTCGGCCACGACGACGGCGAAGCCCTGATCGGCGAACCACTGCGACGTCAAGAAGCCGTTGTGCGCCTGCACCACACGCTGCGCGTGCGGGCCCGCCGTAGGGATCGAGCAGCACCGGCAGCGGCGAGCCGTCGTGGTCGTGGGGGAGCAGCACGGCCGTGGCGATGCCGGCTGCGCCGTAGCGGTGCAGCGACACGTTCGGGGTGACCAGCGGGGTCTGGACGTGCGACGTGATGACCGGGCCGTCGACCACCCGGGTGACCGCGCCGGGCCGGTCCAGCGTGGCGCTCCGCAAGACGACGGTGCCACCGCCCACGACCGCGGTGTGCACGCCGGGCTCGGTCGTGATGGCGGTGAGGACGTTGTCACTCGTCCA
The DNA here is from genome assembly GCA_963822385.1 of uncultured Actinomycetes bacterium. GTDB lineage: Bacteria > Actinomycetota > Acidimicrobiia > Acidimicrobiales > Ilumatobacteraceae > UBA668. Next base: position 2,282,499 of record CAWGHJ010000003.1, on the reverse strand, counting down.
GCGCCACACGTGTTGCACCGTCGCGTCGTCCAGCGGGTTGGCGACGAACCACACCTCGTCGTCCCGCACGGTGAGCACGGACCGCACCTGCAGATCGGCGGGCGTGACCGGTTCGCCGTCGACGATCAGGCAGCGGCCGCCGTCGCGGTCGGCGCACATGACCAGTCGGCCGTCGTCGAGGAAGTCGGGTGTGCCCGGCACGAGCTCGACCCAGGCATGATCGCCGTCGGCGAACAGCGGCTCGGTGGTGCCGAGTCGAGGATCGGCGGCGAGCACCATCAGCGACTGCTGGTCGCGGGACTGCACCTTCAGGACGAGTCGTTCGGGACCCTGCCAGCGGACGTCGGCGAGGTACGGGTAGGTGGTGCGATCCCACACGACCTCGGTGGATCCGCCGTCGAGTGCCATCACGTGCAGCGACACGTCGGGGTTGGTCGTGCCGGCCGCCGGGTAGTGGATGGTGGTGGCCGGTCGTTCGGGATTGGCGGGGTCGGCGATGTGCCAGACGGGCACGGCACCGACGTCGACTCGACACGCTGCGATGGCGGTGCCGTCGGGGCTCCACCAGTAGCCGCGGTGGCGGCCCATCTCCTCCGCCGCGACGAAGTCGGCGCTGCCCCACGAGATGTCGTCGGGCTCTTCGCCCGCGAGCTCCCAGCTGCTGCCGTCGAGCTCGGCGATGCGCAGGGTGCGACCGCTGACATACGCCACGCGAGTGGCAACGGGATCGGGTCGAGGGTCGAACACCGGGCCGTCGACCACCAGCTCGCGAGCCTGGCCGCTGAGCAGCCCACCGACGAACATGCGGCCCGACAGCGCGAAGGCGACGACCGATGCCGTGCGGTCGGTGGCGTAGGCGGTGATGCCGCCCGCGCCCTCGCGCATGCGCTCGCGGCGGGCTCGCTCCTCGGGCGGCAGCGACTCGTCGTCGGCGCCGAGCAGCACGTGCGGGTCGGCGACCAGCCGTTCGTCGCCCGTTGCCACATCGAGCACCCACAGGCAGTTCACCGGGTCGTCGCCGGCGCGGCTGCGGGCGAACACCACCCGCGTGCCGTCGGGCGACACGGTGAGAGTGCGCGGATCTCCGAGGGTGAGCCGCTGGGTGCGGGCGTGCTGTCGCGGGAACGAGTCGGCCATACCCGACCGAGCCTACGCGTCACGCACGGCGTGCGTTCTGCGGCGTCGACGCGGTCAGGTGCCGGGGACGACGAGAATCTTGGCGTGCTGCTCGGGGTTCGACAGGTCCTGGAAGGCCTGCGGCACGCCATCGACCGGCACGGTGCCGGTGTGCCAGGGCGACAGGTCGACCTTGCCCTCGGCGATGGCGGTGAGCGACTGGGCGAACTCGTGCGGCTCGTAGGCGAGCGCGAACTGGATGTTGATCTCGCGCCCGAGCGCCAGCATCGGGTGGAAGCGGTCCTCCTGCATGCACGCGCCGACGACCAACAGCCGCGAGTTGCGCGGGGCCATGCGCAGCGCCTGTTCGATCATCCCGGGCACGCCGACGGCCTCGAAGATGACCAGCGGGCGCACGCCGTCGATGCGCTTCCAGGCATCGATGGCGGATTCCACGCGGGGGTCGACCACCTCGTCGGCACCCAGGGTGGCGGCGAGCTCGCGGCGCTTCGCCGAGTAGTCGGCCACCACGATGGGCCCGATGCCGCGCATGCGCAGTTCGGCGATGCACGCCAGACCGACCGGCCCGGCACCGAGCACGATCGCCGCGTCGCCGCTGGCGATGCGGCTCTTCGCCACGGCGTGCACCCCGACGGCGAGGGGCTCGGTGAGCGCGGCCATCTCGGCCGTCACGCCGGCCGGCACCTTCATCGCGAGCATCTCGTTCAGCACCATCAGCTCGGCGTACCCACCGTTGTACCGGTTCGAGTAGCCGACGGTGTGCAGACCGTCGTTGTCGAACGTGACCGGCATGCTGACGATGACGTCGCCGACCTTCAGGTTCCCGCAATCGGGGCCGAGGTCGACCACCTCGCAGCAGAACTCGTGGCCCATCACGGTGGGGAACTGCGGTTCGAAGCTCTTCGGCGCCATCGGGTCGGGCTCGGCGCCCTCCTGGAGTGCGGCCATCATCTGGCGCATCTCGGCACCGTGTTGGAGCATGTGCAGGTCGCTGCCGCAGATGCCGCAGGCGAGCACCTTCGTCAGGACCTGGCCCGAACCGGGCACGGGGTCGGGCAGGTCGTCGACCTGCAATTGCCAGTTCTGCATGACGGCGGCGCGCATGGCGGCAGGTTAGGGGAGTGGGTCGGTGGCGACCGATGCGGAGCGTCCGCGGTCGACCGCGGCGCCTGGCCCGGTCAGGCCTTGTACGACAGCGTCGTCTGGCAGTGGTTCGTGCCGTCGAGCGCGTCGGCGGTCACGGTGACGGTCCGCTGGCCCTTCGGCGACACGTACGTGCGGATCAGCGACCACTCGCTGCCCGCCGCCGGGACGGTCTGGTCGACCAGCGTCGTGCCGTTGTCGGTCACCACCACGTGCCACCCGGACGTGCTCGCGTCGGCACGCACGCCGAAGAGGAACGTCACCCGGTCGCCGCTCTTGTTGTAGCCCGTGTAGCCCGTGCCGGGCAGGCTGCACCTGGCGTCGACGAACACGTTCTGACCGGCGTCTCCGCCCTTCGCGGAGGCGACTCCCACTGCTGCGGCTCCACCGATGACGGTGAGGCCGAGCGCGGCAGCGGCGGCGACGGCGGACGTACGGGAGCGGCGCGGAGACTTCTGCATGATGGGACTTCTCGTCACCTCCCACCTGGACCTGAAGCGCGAATTCGCCGATCACGACGAATGTCCCATGTGTGGCCACCCCGATGGCCCGCTCGTGTCGCTCACGCTCCTCCGCGCGGTCTAGGACCTGCGGTGCAACGGTGTCGTCGAGGCGCGGTGCTACTCGGAGAAGTGAGTGATCGCCTCGAGCACGACGGCCCAGGCCGCGGCGGCGTCGACATGGGTCTGCCACTCGCAGTTGCCCGCCGGCACTTCCTTGAGGTCGCGCTGATCGATGATCGTCATGCCCGCGGTGAGACGGCCCTGGGTCTCGATGTCGACGTGGGCGTTGCGCCGCTGGAACAATTGCGGGTGGGTGAGCGCCATCACGGCGAGCGGGTCGTGCACCGGTGCGCCGCCGATGCCGTGGTGCCGGGAGCGGTAGGTGCCACTGAAGAAGTCGAGCAGTCCCGCGAGCACGTGCGCGAGCCGCCCGGGGAGGGAACGCACCTGCTCGACCCGCTCCGGCAACGCCTGGAACTGATGGGTCAGGTCGAGGCCCGACATGATGAGCGGACCGCCGTACGAGAAGACGATGTCGGCCGCCTCGGGATCGCACCACAGGTTGAACTCTGCGGTGGCCGTGCTGTTGCCGAACGTGCCGCCGCCCATGAGCGAGATGCCCGCGATTCGGTCCTTCAGGTCGGGTGCGGCTCGGAGTGCGAGCGCCACGTTCGTCATCGGGCCGGTGGGCACCAGCCAGGTCCCTTCGTGGGCGCGGCACGTCTCGATGATGAAGCCGACGGCATCGGTGCTGGCCGGCGGACCGCTCGGCTGTGGCAGGTCGGCCCCGTCCATGCCGCTCTTGCCGTGCACGTAGTCGGCATGTCGTGCCGGGCGGATGAGCGGCCGATCGGCGCCCGAGTGCACCGCGACGTCCATGCCCAACAGGTCGCGCATGATGATCGCGTTGCGGGTCGTGGCCGAGAGCGGAGCGTTGCCGGCGACGGTGGTGATGCCGAGGACGTTCACGTGACGGGCGGCGACGACGATGGCGATCGCGTCGTCGTGGCCGGGATCGCAGTCGAGGATGATCGAAGGCTGCTCGCTGGGCATGGGCTCAGACTGCCAGGTCGCCGGCGGCGTCGAGTCCGACGGTCCGGCCGACCCATTCGCCGTCGCACATCGCGGCAGCGACGGCGCGGTCGCTCGACGTTCCCCAGGCGCGTCGGCCATCGGCCAGCAGGCATGCGGCCAGCGCGATCTCGGGGAGACCGTCGCGGTCGTGCATCACGGTGTACGCCTCGACCGTCGCCGGCCCCTGTGCGTCGTCGGCTTCCGCCAATTCGCGGCGCGGCATCGCGTCGATCTCGTCCTGCGGATATGCATGGCGGAACGGTGTCGCCGGCGGCTCGGTGGAGTAGATGCCGAACGCGTGCTTCGTCGTGTACCCGCCGTTGGCCCACACCAGCCCGGTGCCGGGCTGGTCGCGCAGGTCGTGCATCACCGTGGCGATGGAGTGCATGACGTAGTTGTTCCACGGACCGCCGGCGAACGACAGGCCGCCCGTGCGGGTGAGCTGACGGTCGATGTCGAGCCCCAGGCTCTGCGCACCCAACTGCACGGCGGCGGGGAAGCAGGAGTACAGATCGACGATGTCGATGTCGTCGATGCCCTTGCCCGCCAGTTCGAGTGCGCGGCGGCCGCCCAACTCGACCGCCGGGGTTTCGGCGAACGACCAGCGGTTGCTGATGAACGGGTGCTCGTGGCAGTCGCTGCCCGACAGCGGGAACACCCAGCGGTCGCGGGGGATGCCCAGCGCCGTGGCCTTCTCGGCGCTGCACATGATGAGCGCCGCGCCCTGGTCGACGTCGTTGTTGGAGTTCATGAACTTCGTGTACGGCAGGCCGACCATCCGGTTGGTGGGACCGGGCGTGCGGATCTCCTCGGGCGACTTGAACTCCTGGATCCACGCGTTGGGGTTCTTCGCCGCGACCGCGCTGAAGCGCGACCACAGCCCGCTGATGCGCTCGAGGTGCTCGGCGGGCGTGCGACCCGCCTTGGCCCGAATGGCGGTCTCGAACATCGGGTACACCTGCACCGGCATGTAGACGCCACGCGCCCGCTCGTACGGGTGGTTCATCTCCAGGTCCTCGCCCATCAGGCGCGGGTGGTCGTCCTCGGGCGCGCTGGGCCAGTCGAGCTCGACGCCCAGCTTGCGGGCCTTCATCCGCGTCCGCCACGCCTCGCCACCGGTGAGGATGGCGATGTCGAGGTCGCCGCGCAGGATGTCGAGCGCGGTGGTGTTCACCAACGTCTGCGGGCTGTTGCCGCCCATCGTCGTGGTGGCGTACTCCTTCGCCGTCAGGCCCAGCCGGTCGGCGACCACCCTCGCCGGGTTGTGGTACTTCCAACTCAACAGACCGACCACGCGAATGGTGTCGGGGTTCGGCACCGAGGCCAAGCCGGCGTCGGCCGCCGCGGCGCGGATGGCCTCGGCCATCAGGGCTGAGGCGTCGAGTGCATCGTCGAGGCCGGCGGCGCGGTGTTGGAACTGGCCGGCGCCGACCAGCACGGGTGTGCGGGGGTCGATCATGAGGCTCAGGGTAGGGACGCGGCCCGTCGCCGGACGAACCGCGCCCCGGGCGCGAACGGAGCGTCGGTCGGGTGCGATAGGCATTCGCCATGGCAGACGCACCGCAGTTGACGCTGCGAGACCGCCGGGCGCTGCGAGCAGCGGTGCTCGAGCAGATCGATCAGATCGACGAGCAGATCACGTCGCTCACCCGTTCATTCGACGACATCGTCGCCGCCAACGAGCAGGCCAACACCGACGACGAGCACGATCCCGAGGGCACCACCATCGCCTTCGAGCGATCGCAGGTGAGCGCGCTGCTCGGCCAGGCCCGCGACGACCGCGCGTCGCTGCGGCGTGCACTCGACCGCATCGACGACGACACCGGCTACGGCGTGTGCATCGACTGCCGAGCATTCATCGGTGTCGACCGCCTCCTCGCCCTGCCCGCCGCGACTCGCTGCATCCGCTGCGCCTCCTGACCGGTCGCGCAGGACTACCGTCGTCCGATGCACATCGAGTCGGTGGCGATCCTCGTGGACGACTACGACGTGGCGATCGCGTTCTTCGTGGAGGCGCTGGGATTCGACCTCGTCGAGGACTCACCGTCATCGACGAACGACGGTCGTCCGAAACGCTGGGTCGTGGTCCGCCCGCCGGGTGCGACGACCGCCATCCTCCTCGCGCAGGCCGATGGCGACCGGCAGGCCGCCGCCGTCGGCGACCAGGCAGCGGGCAGGGTCGGCTTCTTCCTGCGCGTCGACGACTTCGATGACAGCTATCGACGCATGGTGACGCACGGCGTGCGTTTCCTCACCGAGCCGAGGGTCGAGCCCTACGGAACGGTGGCCGTGTTCCTCGACGTCTCCGGCAACAAGTGGGACCTGCTGGGCCGTTCACCAGGAACTTGAGTTCGCGCCGTTCACCAGGAACTTAAGTTCGCGCCGTTCACCAGGAACTTAAGTTCGCGCGGAGGGGGCTGGCGTAGGGTCGGCGGGATGGATCTGGACGGGGCAGTGGGGCGGGCGATCGAGCTGGCGGGCGAGGCCCGGGCGAACGGCGACCACCCGTTCAGCGCGCTGTTGTTGGTGGACGGCGAGGTGGTCGCCACGGCGCTCAACCGCGTCAACACCGACCACGACATCACCGCGCACGCCGAGACGATGCTCGTCCGTGTGCTCGAGCGCGACGGGCAGCTCGACCTGCTCGCCGACGGCACCGTCGTGGCGTCCACCGAGCCGTGCCCCATGTGCGTCGGCGCGATGTTCTGGGCGGGCGCTCGTCACGTGGTGTTCGGGCTGTCGGCCGCGCGCTTGAACGACATGGTCCGTCGTCCGGGCGCCGACGAATACGGCTTCGAGATCACCGCCATCGAGCTCGGTGGGCGGGCGACGCCGGCCATGCATGTCGAAGGCCCCGTTCGTGAGGACGAGGCTGCGGTCGTCCACGAAGGGTTCTGGATCTGACGATCCGTTCGCGGAATGGGCGGCGTTGCGGCCTGCATCTACACTCGCCGCGATGTCCCGCATTGCGATCGGCGCCGACCACGCCGGCTACGACCTGAAGCAGCACCTCATCGCCTGGCTGCACGAGCATGGCCACGACGTCACCGATCTGGGCACCCATTCCACCGAGAGCGTCGACTACCCGCCCATCTGCGCCGCGGTCGGCCGAACCGTGCGCGACGGCGACGCCGACCTGGGCATCGTCATCGGCGGCAGCGGCCAGGGCGAGCAACTCGCTGCGAACAAGGTGCACGGCGTGCGTGCCGCGCTGTGCAACGACCTGTACACGGCGCGCATGGCCCGCCAGCACAACGACGCCAACGTCCTCAGCATCGGCGGACGTGTCGTCGGCATCGGACTGGCCGAGGAGATCCTCGCCCTGTTCCTCGACACGCCGTTCGAGGGTGGCCGCCACGCCCGCCGCGTGGAGCAACTGATGCAGATCGAACTCGACGAAGCCGCGCGCGGCTGACCACCACCGGAGCACCACCATGCCGTTCCCCAGCGACACCACTCCCGACACCGCGGTCTTCGACCTCATCGACGCGGAGGTGCAGCGCCAGTGCACCGGACTGCAGCTCATCGCCAGCGAGAACTTCACCTCGCCGGCGGTGATGCGCGCCGTCGGTAGCGCACTCACCAACAAGTACGCCGAGGGCTATCCCGGCAAGCGCTACTACGGCGGCAACGCGATCGTCGACGACATCGAGAGCCTGGCCATCGAGCGCGTCAAGGCGCTGTTCGGCGCCGACCACGCCAACGTGCAGCCGCACTCGGGCGCCAACGCCAACATGTGCGCCTACCAGGCGATCCTCGAGCACGGCGACACGGTGTTGGGCCTGAGCCTGGACCACGGCGGTCACCTCACCCACGGCTCACCGGTGAACGCCAGCGGCAAGCTGTACCACTTCGTGCCGTACAAGGTGACGCCCGGCGACGAGCGCATCGACATGGACCAGGTGCGCGACCTGGCGCTCGAGCATCGCCCGAAGCTCATCGTGGCCGGCACCACCAGCTATCCGCGCCGCCTCGACCCCGAGGCGTTCAAGGCCATCGCCGACGAAGTCGGCGCGCTGTTCCTGTTCGACGCCGCGCACCTCGCCGGCCTGATCGCCGGTGGCGTGTACACGAACCCGGTGCCGTACGCCGACATCGTGACGTTCACCACTCACAAGACGCTGCGCGGTCCGCGCGGCGGCACCATCCTCTGCAAGCAGGAGCTCGCCGCGGCCATCGACAAGGCCGTGTTCCCCGGCTGGCAGGGTGGGCCGCTCGAGCACGTCATCGCCGGCAAGGCCGTTGCGTTCTTCGAAGCGGCACAGCCCAGCTTCAAGGAGTACGCGCAGCAGATCCTCCTCAACGCCGATGCGCTCGCCGAAGCGCTCGTGCAGCAGGGCTTCCGCCTCGTCAGCGGCGGCACCGACAGCCACCTGATGGTCGTGGACCTGCGTCCGTTCGACGCCGACCTCACGGGCAAGGAGGCCCAGCTCGTGCTCGACGAGGGTGGCATCACGTTGAACAAGAACGGCGTGCCCGACGATCCGCGCAGCCCGTTCGTGACGTCCGGCGTCCGCATCGGTACACCTTCGGTCACGACCCAGGGGATGAAGGAGCCGCAGATGGTGCAGATCGGCGAGCTCATCGCTCGTGTACTGCGGCATCGCACCGACGCATCCGTCGTCGCCACCGCGAAGGCCGAAGTGGCAGCGCTGTGCGCCCAGTTCCCGGCCTACACCTGATCGCCGAAGCCCTGACCTAAGGTGGCCTGATGCCCGGCACCGGCGAATACCTCGTCATCGGTGCCATCGCAGCCGTCGTCACGTTCGCGGTCACCCCGTTGGTGATCCGTGTCGCGAAGCGCATGGGCTGGGTGGTCGAACCCGACGAACGACGTGTCCACACCGTCGTCACCCCCGACGTCGGTGGCATCGCCATGTTCATCGGGTTCATCGCCGCGTTCGCGTCGGCGCGTCTGTGGGATGCGTTCGACCCGCTGTTCGCCCGCAACTCCGAACCCCGCGGCGTGCTCTATGCCGCGGCGTTGATGTTCATGATCGGCTTCATCGACGACATCCGCGAGATCTCCGCGCCGGCGAAGGTGTTCGGCACGGTGGTGGTGGGCGCGGTGCTCGTCTACTTCGGCGTGACGATGTTCTACTTCCGCGTCCCGTTCGTCGACGTGTTCATCCTCAGCGACCAGTGGATCCCGCTCATCACGGTGCTGTGGTTGCTCGGCATGACCAACGCGATCAACCTCATCGACGGGCTCGACGGACTCGCCGCGGGCATCGTGGCCATCGGCGCGGGCGCGTTCTTCCTCTACGCGCAACAGCTCGCCGACCCGGCGGTCGGCATGCTCGCCCAGCCGAACATCGGTCCGCTCGTGGCCATCCTCGCGGTGGGCATCTGCGTCGGCTTCCTGCCGCACAACTTCAACCCGGCGAAGATCTTCATGGGCGACGGGGGAGCGTTGCTGCTCGGGTTGCTGATGGCCGTCAGCACGAGTGTGGTCGGCGGCCGCGCCGACCCGAACGCGGATCGCTACGTCGGTCAGACGTACTTCTTCCTCGCTCCGTTGTTCATCCCGCTGTTCATCCTCGGGGTGCCGATCCTCGACACCGGGTGGGCCATCGTGCGCCGCGCCGCGAAGCGGCAGGGTGTGGCGTCGGCCGACAAGGGACACCTGCACCACCGCCTGATGGAGATGGGCCACGGTCAACGTCGCAGCGTGCTCATCCTGTGGGCCTGGACCGCGCTGCTGAGCGCGTTCGTGCTGTACCCGGCGCTGACGGGCAGCGGCGTGAGCTACATCCCCATCGGAGGTGCCATGCTGGTGCTCGTGCTGTACACGGTGCTGCACCCGCAGATTCGTCGCCGTCGCGCGTGATTTCCGCTCCGTTTTGCGGAGGACCCACGCGGATGCACTAGATTGTGCTCGCGTTCACAAGATCGGCGACAGCGTTGTCGCCGGCACGCCTTCCCCGAGGTCGCCCCGCCCGTGAAAATCCTGCCGTCACAGGAGAAGATCGCTGAAGCCCAGCGGTCCGACCAGACCCTGGGCAAGGGCATGGACTTCGCGCTCGTGGTGCTGGTGTTCCTCGGCATCGGCTGGGCCGTCGACAGCTGGCTCGGCACGCGCCCGGCGTTCATGATCGGCCTCGTGGTGTTGGCGGTCGTCGGTCAGTTCATCAAGATGTACTACGACTACAAGGCGGCCATGGACGTGCACGTCGCCGAGCGCACCGAGAAGTCGTCGGCCAAGTCGCGCACGGTGTCGTCGTCGAAGGTGGACGGCGAATGAGCGACACCGCCATGACCACCGCGCTGCCCGGGCCTGCGCCCGAGGTGGCCGTCACGCGCGACATGGTGAAGCGCGGGCTGATCGTCGCCCCGCTGCTCATCGCGGTGTGCGCGTTCATCTGGGGCGTGAACGGTGCGTACTCGTGCGCATACGGCATCGCCATCGTCCTCGTGAACTTCCTCTTCGCCGCCGGCATCGTCGCCGTGACGGCCCGAATCAGCCTCGGGCTGATGATGGGAGCCGTACTGTTCGGCTACCTCATCCGCCTCGGACTCATCTTCCTGGCGGTCTTCCTCGTGAAGGACGCCGGTTGGATTTCGCTTCCGGCACTCGGAGCGACCATCATCGTGACGCACCTTGGTCTCCTCGTCTGGGAGATGAAGTACGTTGCCTTGTCCCTTGCCCACCCGGGCCTCAAGCCGACCCGCCCGTAAACCGCTAGGAAACGGACCCTTGCCGTGATCGCAGAATCCTTCGAATTCCCACAGATCAACTCCATCCTCCGTTGGCAGGACTTCTTCGTCTCGTTCAACAAGATCGCGTTGATCGCCGTCGCCGCAGCCGTCATCGGCATCGTCGTGTTCCTGCTCGCAGGACGCAAGGACGCCAGCGTCGCGCCGAAGGGAGTCCGCAACCTCGCCGAGGTCTCGGTCGAGTTCATCGAAGAGGGCATCGTCATGCAGACGATGGGCAAGGACGGACTCGGCTGGACGCCGTTCCTGCTCAGCCTGTTCGTCTTCATCTACCTCTGCAACGTGCCGGGCATCATCCCGCTGCTGCAGATGCCCGCCACGGCCCGCATCGCCATCCCGATGTTCCTGGCCCTGCTCGTGTGGGTCATCTACATCGGCGTCGGTCTTCAAGCACCAGGGCCTCGGCTACATCAACAGCACCATCTGGCCCCCCGGCGTGCCGAGGGCGCTGTACATCGCTGGTGAGCTCATCGAGTTCATCTCGAACATCATCGTCCGCCCGTTCTCGCTGACGGTCCGACTCTTCGCCAACATGCTCGCCGGCCACATCCTGCTCGTGACGTTCGCACTGCTCACGCAGTCGCTCATCACCGCCGAGACGATGCAGTTCCTGCTCAAGCCGATGGCCATCCTGCCGTTCGGCATGCTCGTGTTCCTCACCGCCTTCGAGGTGCTCGTCGCCTTCCTGCAGGCCTACATCTTCACCATTCTCACCGCCGTGTACATCGGCGGCGCGGCTCACCCCGAGCACTGAGTCCCCTCTCCACTACCCAGAACCTCATCAGGAGAAATCACAAATGGAAGCAATCGCCCACATCGCCGCCGCTGCCTCCGATCAGCAGCCGGCGACGACGACAAGGCCGCAGCAGCCGCCAGCGTCCGCCGGCTTCGCCTACGGCCTCGCGGCCATCGGCCCCGGCATCGGCATCGGCTACCTCGTCGGCAAGTCCGTCGAGGCCATGGCTCGTCAGCCCGAGGCCGCCGGCATGGTGCGTACCACCATGTTCCTCGGCATCGCCTTCACCGAAGCCCTTGCCCTCATCGGCTTCGTGGTCTTCATCCTCATCGGCCTCTGAGCCGATCTCCGAGTCCATCGCATCCGAATCTCTGTCCGTCTCATCCGAAGGAGCTGACGTGCACTCCGCCGTCGTACACCTCCACGGGTCCCTCATCCGTTCCTCTGGCCGCCGAGCCGGAAGGCCCGGTGAGCAAGGACCCGGGCCCCATCGTTCCGGAACTGAAGGAGCTCGCTTGGAGCGCCGGCTCGTTCGTCGTGTTCGCGCTGCTGATGCGGTTCGTGCTGTTCCCGAAGCTGAAGAAGGGAATGACCGCCCGCTACGAGGGCATTCGTTCCGCGCATGAAGCCGCCGACGCCGAGCGCAGTGCCGCTCGTGCCGAGGTCGCCGACTACGAGGCGCAGCTCGCGGCCATCAAGGCCGAGGCTGCCCGCGAGGTCGATGCCGCCCGCAACCAGCTCGAGACGGAACGTCAGGCCAAGCTCGCCGAGGTCAACGCCCGGCTCGCTCAGCAACGCGCCGCGGCACAGGCCGAGGCCGACGCCGAGCGTGCCGCCGCCGAGAGCCAGATCCACACCGCGGTCAGCGACGTGGCCGGCCTCGCCGGCGAGCTCGCCACCGGTCGTCGCCCGAGTGCCGACGTGGTCAACCGAGTCGTGAGCGAGGTGATGGCCCGATGAACGTTCTGGGCATCTACGCCATCACCCGTCTCGCCGTCCGAGGAGATCGTCACCGACTCCGAGGGCAACGTCGTCACCCACAGCTCGCTCCTGCCCGAGACGGCGGAGATCATCTGGGGCGGTCTCGCCTCGCTGATCATCTTCTACGCGCTGTACAAGTTCGGCTGGCCGGCGATGAAGAAGTTCTTCAACGGTCGCACCGCGAAGATCCAGAAGGAACTCGACGACGCTGCGGACGACAAGACCGCCGCAGCCACCGAGGCCAGCGACATCCGTCAGGCCAAGGGCGACATCGAGGCCGAGCGGTCGCGCATCATGGCCGAGGCCAAGGCGCAGGCCGACGCGGCCCTCGCCGACGGTCGGGCCCGCCTCGTCACCGAGGTCGCCGAGCTCGAGGCTCGCTCCGCCGCCGACATCGAGGCCGCCCGCGGTCGCGTCGGCGACGAACTGCGTGCCGAGATCAGCCGCCTGTCCAGCGCCGCCGTCGACCACGTCGTCAGCGGCACGCTCGACGAGGCCACGCAGCAGGAGCTCATCGAGAGCTTCATCTCGCGAGTGGGAGCGCAGTCATGAGTGACAACCGCATCGAAGGCTACGCACGTGCACTCTTCGAGATCGCCCGTGCCGAAGGCACCCTCGACGAAGTCGAGGACGAGCTGTTCCGGTTCGCACGCAGCTACGAGAGCAGCGATGCCCTCCGCAACGCGCTGACCGACGAGCAGATCCCCGCCGGCAAGCGCCAAGCCATCGTGGAAGACCTCCTCGGCGGCAAGGCCACCAGCACCACCACCCAGCTCGTCAGCATGGTCGTCGGTTCGGGTCGCGGTCGCGACCTGCCGGCCATCATCGACAAGCTCGTGGCGCGGGCCAGCTCGGCCAAGAACCTCGAGGTCGCCGAGGTCCGCACCGCAGTGGCCCTCACCGCCGACCAGCAGGACCGCCTCAAGGCGGCCCTCGTCAACGCCACCGGCAAGCAGGTGAACCTGAAGGTCGTCGTCGACCCCAGTGTCATCGGCGGCCTCGTGGCCACCGTGGGCGACACCGTCATCGACGGCAGCGTCCGCACCCGTATCGACCAGTTGAAGTCCCGCCTCTAGGAGCCCAGGAACCATGGCTGAACTCACATTGAGCGCCAACGACATTGCATCGGCGCTGAAGAAGAACCTGGAGGGCTTCGAGCCCTCCCTGGAGGCTCGTACCGTTGGTCGCGTCTCGGAAGTCGGCGACGGCATCGCCCGCGTCAGCGGCCTGCCCGACTGCGCGGTCAACGAGCTCCTCGAGTTCGCGGACGGCACCGTCGGTCTCGCCCTGAACCTCGACGAGGCCAGCATCGGCGCCGTCGTGCTCGGCGACGCCGACCACATCGAGGAAGGCCAGCCCGTCAAGGCCACCGGCCGCATCCTCAGCGTGCCCGTCGGCGACGCACTGCTCGGCCGCGTGATCAACGCGCTCGGTCAGCCCATCGACGGCAAGGGCGACATCGTGGGCGGCATCAACCGCCGTGTCGAGATCCAGGCGCCGGGCATCATGGGCCGCAAGCCCGTGCACGAGCCGCTGCAGACCGGCATCAAGTCGGTCGACGCGATGACGCCCATCGGCCGTGGCCAGCGCCAGCTGATCATCGGCGACCGCAAGACCGGCAAGACCACCATCGCCATCGACGCCATCATCAACCAGCGCGGCCTCGGCGTGAAGTGCATCTACGTCGCCATCGGTCAGAAGGGCTCGACGGTCGCCCAGACGGTCGAGACGCTGCGCCAGTACGGCGCCCTCGAGTACACCGTCGTCGTGGCCGCCCCGGCCAGCGACCCGGCGCCCTTCAAGTACCTCGCTCCGTACGCCGGCTGCGCCCTCGGGCAGCACTGGATGGAGAACGGCGAGCACGCCCTCATCGTGTACGACGACCTGTCCAAGCAGGCCGAGGCGTATCGCCAGGTGTCGCTGCTGCTGCGCCGCCCGCCGGGCCGCGAGGCCTACCCGGGCGACGTGTTCTACCTGCACAGCCGGTTGCTCGAGCGTGCGGCGAAGCTGTCCGACGAGCTCGGTGCGGGTTCGCTCACGGCCCTCCCGGTCATCGAGACCAAGGCCGGCGACGTGTCGGCGTACATCCCCACCAACGTGATCTCGATCACCGACGGTCAGGTGTACCTGCAGGACAACCTGTTCAAGTCGGGTGTGCGCCCGGCCGTCGACGTGGGCATCTCGGTGTCCCGCGTGGGTGGTGCGGCGCAGATCAAGTCGATGAAGGGCGTCGCCGGCACCCTGAAGCTCGACCTCGCCCAGTTCCGTGAGCTCGAGGCCTTCGCCACGTTCGGCTCCGAACTCGACGCCATCTCCAAGGCCCAGCTCGAGCGTGGCTACCGCCTCGTCGAGCTGCTCAAGCAGCCGCTCAACTCGCCCATGCCGGTCGAGGAGCAGGTGGTCGTGGTGTTCGCCGGCACGAAGGGCTACCTCGACAGCCTGCCCGTGGGCGACGTCCGTCGCTTCGAGAAGGAGCTGCTCGAGCACATGCGTCGCTCGCACAGCGGCCTGCTCGCCGACATGCGCAACCCCAAGGCCGACGTCCCCGCCGAGCTCGGTGGCATCATCGAGGCCTTCAAGGCCGGCTTCGTCGCCGCCTCCGCCGATGCCGCCAAGGCTGCCGCCGATCCCACCGCCACCAGCGCCGATGCGCTCGGCGAGGCGCACAGCGACAAGACCCTGGCCACGGAGTAGGTCATGGCTGGAGGTCAGGAGCGCATTCTTCGTGGACGCATTCGCAGCGTCCAGGCCACGAAGAAGATCACGCGCGCCATGGAACTCATCGCGGCGTCCCGCATCGTCAAGGCCCAGCAGCGCGTCGCCGCTGCCGTGCCCTACAGCGATCAGATCACCGAGGTCGTCAAGGACCTCGCCGCAGCCGGTGGCGCTTCGCAGTCGCCGTTGCTGTCGGGCCGCGACGTGAAGACGACGGCGTACGTGGTCATCACCGCCGACCGCGGTCTGTGCGGCGGCTACAACGCCGGCGTACAGCGTGCGGCCGAAGGTGAGATCAAGCGCGACGTGCTCAAGGGCAGCGACTACACGGTCATCGCCGTCGGTCGCAAGGCCGAAGGGTACTTCCGCTTCCGTGGCTACAAGATCGACCGCACGTTCGCGGGGTTCAGCGACAACCCGACGTACGCCGATGCCAAGACCATCGGCGAGTACGTGGTCGAGCAGTTCATCGAGGGCAAGATCGACCGGGTCGAGCTGGTGTACACCCGCTTCATCTCGGCCGGCTCGCAGGAAGTGCTGCAACGCCCGCTCGTGCCGCTCGAGCACGAAGCGGTCGAGGGCGGCGACGGCAAGGGACTCGACGCCGACGGCACGCCCGCCGACTTCGAGTTCGAGCCCGACCCCGGCACCATCCTCGACACGCTGCTGCCGCGGTACATCGAGGCCCGTATCTACGCCGCGCTGCTCAACGCCGCGGCCAGCGAACACGCCTTCCGCCAGCGAGCGATGAAGAGCGCCACCGACAACGCCGAGGAACTGATCAAGAACCTCAGCCGCATCATGAACCGCGCCCGCCAGGACAGCATCACGACCGAGATCATGGAGATCGTCAGTGGTGCCGAGGCCCTGGGTGGCGATTCGAAGAAGTCAGTCCGTCTCGTCGAGCTCGCACCGCTCGCCGAGGCCGCAACCTCGCCCGTTTCCGGACACTGAGAAAGAGCATCTGTCATGACCATGACCGACACTGAACTGAAGGACGGCCGGGTCGTCGGCATCGCCGGCCCCGTCATCGACGTCGAGTTCCCTCGCGGCTTCCTGCCCGAGATCAACACGGCGCTCGAGTTCACCGTCACCGTCGACGGCAAGTCCATCGCCGTGCTCGCCGAGGTGGCCCAGCAGCTGGGTGACAGCCGCGTGCGCGCCGTCTGCATGAAGCCCACCGACGGCCTCAAGCGCGGCACCGCCGTGCGCAACACCGGTCGCGGCCTCGCCGTGCCGGTGGGCGACAAGGTGCTCGGCCACGTGTGGAACGTCTGGGGCGAGGCCCTCGACGCGCCCGACGGCTACGCCGACAACCTCGAGCGCTGGGACATCCACCGTCCGGCCCCGAACTTCGACACCCTCGAGCCGAACGCGAAGATGTTCGAGACCGGCATCAAGGTCATCGACCTGCTCACCCCGTACCTGCAGGGTGGCAAGATCGGCCTGTTCGGCGGCGCCGGTGTGGGCAAGACCGTGCTCATCACCGAGATGATCCGCCGTGTGGCCCAGAACCACGGTGGCGTGTCCGTGTTCGCCGGCGTCGGCGAGCGCACCCGTGAGGGCACCGACCTGCGCATCGAGATGCAGGAGTCCGGCGTGTACGAGAAGGCCGCCCTGGTCTTCGGCCAGATGGACGAGCCGCCGGGCGTGCGCCTGCGCGTCGCCCTGTCGGCGCTCACCATGGCCGAGTACTTCCGCGACGTCCAGAACCAGGACGTGCTGCTGTTCGTCGACAACATCTTCCGCTTCGTGCAGGCCGGCTCGGAAGTGTCGACCCTGCTCGGCCGCATGCCGTCGGCCGTGGGCTACCAGCCCACCCTGGCCGACGAGATGGGTCAGCTGCAGGAGCGCATCACCTCCACCCGGGGCCGCTCGATCACCTCGCTGCAGGCCGTGTACGTGCCCGCCGACGACTACACCGACCCGGCGCCGTTCACCACCTTCACCCACCTCGATGCCACCACCGAGCTCAGCCGCCAGGTGGCCGCCCTCGGCATCTACCCGGCCGTGGACCCGCTGGCGTCGACCTCGACGATCCTCGCCCCCGAGGTCGTCGGTCAGCGTCACTACGACGTGGCCCGTGGCGTGCAGGAGAACCTGCAGCGCTACAAGGAACTGCAGGACATCATCGCCATCCTCGGTCTCGACGAGCTCTCCGACGAGGACCGTCTGACGGTGTCGCGTGCTCGCAAGATCCAGCGCTTCCTGTCGCAGCCGTTCTACGTGGCCGAGGTGTTCACCAGCGTTCCCGGTGAGACCGTGCCCGTCGCCGAGACCGTCGAGAGCTTCGACGCCATCCTCCGCGGTGAGCTCGACGACGTCCCCGAGCAGGCGTTCCTGAACGTCGGCGGCGTCGACCAGGTGCTGGCGAAGGCCAAGGCCCTCCAGGAAGGCGCTGCCTGATCATGGCAACGATGACGGTCGAGCTGGTGTCGCCGGAGAAGGTCCTCTTCTCCGGCGAGGCCACGCAGGTCATCACCCGCACCCTGGGTGGTGGCGAGATCGCGTTCCTGCCCGGTCACGCCCCGTTCCTGGGTGCGCTCACCGAGAACCACACGCGGATCACGCTCGCCGACGGCACCGTGCTCGACGTCGCGGTCCACGGCGGGTTCGTGCAGGTCAGCGGCGACAAGGTCAGCATCCTCAGCGACGTCGCCGAGCTCGGTGAGCAGATCGACCGCGGTCGAGCGCTCACCGCCAAGGAAGCCGCCGAGGAGACGCTCCGCAAGGAGCACGACGCCGAAGCCGTGGCGGCGCTCAGTCGGGCGCATGCCCGTCTGAACGCGTCGGGTGGGCTCGGTACCTCCTCGCACTGAGTCCGGCGGGGCTGCGGGCTCGTCCGACGTCGCACGCCTCGTGCTCGGCTGGCGCCTCGCACCGCTTCGCTCTCGGCGACCGCTCCTTTCGGACGACCCTTCGCCCCGCCTCGCTGCGCGGGAGGTGCTGGGCCGCGGGCTGGGGACGGACCTGCACCCTTCCTCGCTTCTCGAGCGGGGGTGGGTTGGGCGCGGGATGTCCCGGAACTGGGACTCTTCGCGCACACGGGCGCGGGAATGCCCGGATCTGGGACTTTTCGCGCCCGTGGGCGCGGAATGGGTCGCTGCGGTGGCGCCTCCAGAGCATCGGTTCGCGTGGTCTGTTCGGCGACGGCGGGACGGTCGGCGGGGGCGGGCATAGGCTTTGCACATGGCCACCGCTCCTGCTTCCTCGTCGCTGCCGTTCACTTCTGCGTTGATCACGGGGGCTTCGTCGGGGATCGGCGAGGCGATGGTGGAGGTGCTCGGCGAAGCGGGCATTCCCACGGTGATCGTGGCTCGCCGCCGCGATCGGCTCGACGAGCTGGCGGCGCGGTTCGCGACGGTCGAGGTGCTCGACGCCGACCTGACGACGAAGAAGGGCCTCGCGGCCGTCGTCGCCCGCGTGGGCGACACCGCGCTGCCGATCGACCTCGTCGTCAACAACGCCGGCTTCGGTACCTCGGGTGAGTTCCACGAGCTCGACGCGGATCGGCTCGACCGTGAGGTGCAGCTGAACATCGCCGCACTCACTCGCATCAGTCATGCCGCGCTCGCGGCGATGATCCCGCGTGGTCGCGGGTTCCTGTTGAACGTGTCGAGCGTGGCGTCGTTCCAGCCGGCACCGAAGCTGGCCGTGTACGCCGCGACCAAGGCGTATGTCACGAGCCTGACCGAGAGCCTGCACGAAGAGGTGCGTGGCACCGGAGTGCACGTCACCGCGCTGTGCCCGGGCCTGACGCGCACCGAGTTCCAGAGCGTCAGCAACAGCGACGCGTACGCCGGCCAGTACCCGACCTTCGCCTGGCTCGAGGCCCGTGAGGTGGCCCAGGCCGGCCTCGACGACGTCGCCCGCGGCAAGGCCCTCTCGGTGCCCGGCCTGCTCTACAAGGGCATGGTGACGGGCAGCAGCGTCATGCCCCGCGGACTGGCCCGCCGCCTGGCCAGCCTCGTCCAACGCTGACTGGAGCCGCAGAACTTAAGTTCGCGCGTGTTCACCAGGAACTTAAGTTCGCGCGTGTTCACCAGGAACTTAAGTTCGCGCGTGTTCACCAGGAACTTGAGTTCGCGCGAGTGGTGGCGGGGTCAGTAGTCGACGGCGGCGAAGGCGCTGAGCTTGTCGATGCGGTGGCGGGCGTCGATCATCCGCACCGTGCCGCTCTTCGAGCGCATCACCAGGCTCTGGGTGCGGGCGCTCGAGTGCGTGTAGCGCACACCGCGCAGCAGTTCGCCGTCGGTGACGCCGGTGGCGGCGAAGAAGCAGTTGTCGCCCTTCACCAGGTCGTCGGTGGTGAGCACGGCCGACAGGTCGTACCCCAGGTCGATCGCGGCTTGGCGCTCGACGTCGTCGCGCGGTGCGAGCAGGCCCTGGATCTCGCCGCCCATGCACTTCAGCGCGGCGGCTGCGGTGACGCCTTCGGGCGTGCCACCGGTGCCGATGAGCACGTCGACACCGGCATCGGGCCACGACGTGGCGATGGCGCCGAAGATGTCGCCGTCGGTGATCAGCTTGACGCGGGCGCCCGTGGCGCGGACTTCGGCGATGAGGTCGGTGTGGCGGTCGCGGTCGAGGATGACGACGGTGAGATCGCGGACGCTCTCTCCCTTGGCCTTGGCCACCCAGCGCAGGTTCTGCGTGGGGGTGGCGGTGATGTCGATCGAACCTGCGGCGTCGGGTCCGACGGCGATCTTGTGCATGTACACGCAGGGGCCGGGATCGAACATCGTGCCGCGTTCGCTGACGGCGATGACCGCAATGGCGTTGGCGCGGCCGTAGGCGGTGAGCGTCGTGCCGTCGATCGGGTCGACCGCGACGTCGGTGAGTGGCGCAGTGCCGTCGCCGACGCGCTCGCCGTTGAACAGCATCGGGGCTTCGTCCTTCTCGCCCTCGCCGATGACGACGATGCCGTCCATCGGAACCGTGCTCAGCACGGTGCGCATCGCGTCGACCGCGGCGCCGTCGGCGCCGAGTTTGTCGCCGCGACCCACCCAGCGTGAGGCGGCGAGTGCGGCGGACTCGGTGACACGCACGAGCTCCATCGCGAGGTTCCGGTCGGGCTTCTGCGAGTTGGCGATCATCACCTGTCACCGTACCTCGCGGCGCCCGTGTCGAACCCATGAGACGCGATGTCTCGGGTGTCGACGCGGGCGCCGGAGGGTTACTGGGTATGTCGGTGCATCCGCACGTGATCCGGTACCGGACGGCGCAGACGGCTGCGTTCGCGACTGATGCGGACGTCGTCGTGCCGAGGGTGATGGAACTGCGGGTACATGATGGCGTGGTTCTGCCACATGGGGATTCTCCTGTGTGTGTTGGTGGTGTTGGGGAACGTGCGCGCCGATCGGCGCGAGAGAACGCGAGTCGAATCGCAGGGGAGTGACCGGGACCGGGTCAGACCGCGAGGCCGCACCCGCCGTCGGGGCGCGCGCCACGGCCGGTCGTCAGTGAGAACGTCAACAGCATGGGGCACCTCCTTCGGTCGTGTGTGATGACGGAACCGTGCCACATCGCGGCCCGACGTGTCGAACGAATTACGCGCCGTTATCTTTCGCACCGTGACGGCCATCGACGCAGTGCGGTGCATCACCACCCGCGACCTCAGCGAACCTCGCTTGATCCAGGGTGGTCGTGCCGTCGCGTACTCGGTGTCCGAATCGGGTGCGTCATGGCTGCAGGTCCATCCGCTCGACGGTTCACCACCCACGCGGCTGGCCGAGGCCACCGGCCTACGAACCGGCCGCGGCATGGGTGGAGGCGGCTGGTGCCCGACGCCGTTCGACACCGCGGCGGTCTACGTCGGTGGCGACGGCAACCTGTGGTTGCAGCCGTTCGACGGAGGTGCTGCGCACCGGTTGACCGACCACGGTCCCGACCGCGGTGCGGCGGCCCCGGCGGTGTCGGCCGACGGGGCGAACGTCGCCTACGTCGTGGAGTTGGCGGAGGTGCGCGTCGTCGACATCGGCACCGGACGGTCCACCCGTGTCGACGACGACGGTGCCGACTTCGTGATCGATCCCGCGTGGTCGCCCAACGGCGACCTGTGCTGGGTCGAGTGGGACGTGCCGGACATGCCCTGGGACCGTACGCGCGTGGCCAGAGTCCGCCGTTCCACCGGCGAGCAGGACCGCCTCGCGCCCACCGGTGCGGTGCAGCAGGTGCGCTTCCTCCAGGACGGCACGATGTCCAGCATCGACGACGTCGGCGGCTGGCTGAACCTGCGCATCGGCGAGCGCGCGGTGGCGGCCGAATCGTTCGAGCACGCCGGTCCCACGTGGGGCCCTGGCCAACGTTCGTACGTCGTGTCCCCCGACGGCAGCCGGGTGGCGTTCACCCGCAACGAGGACGGCTTCGGCCGGTTGTGCGTGGCCACGCGCGCCGATGGCGCGGTGACCGAGGTGGCCCGCGGGGTGCACGGGCAGTTGTCGTGGCAGGGCGATCGGCTGGCTGCCTTGCGCACCGGGGCGCGCACGCCCACCCAGGTGGTGGTCTACGACGTGTCCACCTGGGAACGAACGGTCGTCGCCACGTGTCACGACATCGAGTGGGCGGACGACGAACTCGTCGAGCCGCAGGCCCTGCGGATCTCCACCACCGACGGCGACGTTCACGCCCGGCTGTACCGGGCGGGCCAGGACCACGGTCGGTTGATCGTCTGGCTCCACGGCGGTCCCACCGACCAGTGGCAGGTGACGTACATGCCGCGCATCGCGTTCTGGCGGTCGCGCGGATGGCACGTGCTCGTGCCCGACCACCGCGGCTCCACCGGACACGGCCGCGCCTACCAGCAGGCCCTGCACGGGCGTTGGGGCGAGATCGACGTCGCCGACACCGTCGCGGTCACCAGATGGGCACAGGCCCAGGCGTTGGCGCCCACCGACGCCACGGTCGTGTTCGGCAGCTCCGCCGGCGGCTTCACCGCGCTCGGTGCGGTGGCCGCTGCGCCCGATGCATTCGCCGCCGCCGTCGTGCTGTACCCCGTCACCGATCTGGTCGACCTGGCCGAGCGCAGCCACCGCTTCGAACGGCACTACACCGACACGCTGGTCGGCCCGCTGCCCGAGTTCCTCGACGCGGCCCGAGAACGGTCACCGGCCCGTCACCCGGAGCGGTTCGTGCACACGCCCCTGCTGGTTCTCCACGGCGACGTGGACCCCGTGGTGCCGCTCGAGCAGAGCCTCACGTTCGTCGAACGGGTGCGTGCTGCCGGTGGCGACGCGTCGCTGCACATCTACGGCGGCGAGGGCCACGGCTTCCGTCAGCGCGACAACCAGCTCGACGAATATCGCCGGGTCGAAGAGTTCCTCCGACGCGTCTGCGACTAGCGTCGCAGGCGTGACCGACGACTGGAACCCCAACGACCCCGACGCGACGCGGGTGCACTACGACTTGGCGGCCTGGTCGTTCGACCAACAGGCCGAGCTCGCGGCCGATCTCGCCGACGCCGAGATCCCGCACACGTGGGACGGTGCCGAACTGGTGGTGCCCGAGGACCGCGAGGCCGACGCCGACGCGATCATCAACACCGTCGAGGACCGTCTGGGCATCGTCTACGACGACGACGGCGAGATCGAGGGCGGTGACGAGATGAACGCGGTGATCAAGGACGAGGTGCTGCCCGAGGCCGTGCCGCTCGACGACGACGACGCCTCCACCGAGTACGACCTCGGCGATTGGGAGGTCGACGACCGCGACGCGCTCACCCGCGCCCTCGTGCGCCAGGGGCACCCGCACCGCTGGGAGGGTGTCGTCCTGTTGGTGCGCACCACCGACGAGCCGCTGGTCGAGAGCCTGCTCGACCTCATCGAGGCGGGCGAGTCCATCGAACTGGCGGCCGACGACGACGACGTGCACGCCGAAGAGGATCGACTCCCCTTCGAGACGCTCACCACGTTCTTCCTCGCCGGCGAGCGGTTGAAGCGCAACCCGCTCGATCCCGACGGCCTGGAGGACCTGCTCGCCGCGTGCGAGCTGGCCGAGCCGGGCCGCCCGCCGTTCGGTGTGGACCCGCGGCTGTGGGAGCGCACCTGCGCGCTCGCCGACGATCTCGCCGGGGCGCTCGCCGACGGCGACCTGCCCGACGAGGACACCGCACGTGAGGTCGCCGAGGAGCTCCACGACCTCCTCCGTCCCTACATCTGATGCTGCTGGCCGAGCTGCAGATCTGGCACACGCGGCCGGTCACGCCCACCCGACGGGTGGCGCTCGGTCACCTGGTCCTGCCCACCGACCCGGCCCCGGGGCTGGGTGGCGTGTTGCTCGCCGCCGTCGTCGCGGCCTACCTGCCCAACGTCGACGAGGAGTTGCAGCCCGACATCAGCCGGCTCATCGACCAGGTCACCCGCGGCGATCGCATCGTGCAGCCCCGTCTGCAGCACCGTTACCAGGTGGATCGCCACGGTCTGGCGACCAGCGTGCACCAGCTCAACGGTGATGCCGACCACGTCGAGTTCGACCTGCACTCGATGGGTCGCCCGCTGTCGCAGGTGCTCGGCGCGATCTACGCGCTCGAACGGTTCGACCTGAACATCCGCCGACAGGTGGCGCCGGTGCTGCACCGGGCGATGCGCTGGAGCGGGCCGATCGGTCCGTCGTTCGTGGCCGACATCACCGGCGTCGACCGGGCCGACCTGGTGGGGGTGAAGGACCCGCGCGCCTGGGCGCTGGACATCCTCGGCTTCCCGGTGGGCACCGCGAAGGTGAGCAAGAAGGACGTCATGGCTCGCTTCCGCACGCGATTGCGCGAGGCCCACCCCGACCACGGCGGCGACGACGCCGATGCCGGGGCGGTCATCGAACGGCTGGGCGAGGCCCGCCGCATCCTGCTGGAGCAGCTGACGTGACCCGACTGTTGCTCTTTCCCGGCGCCGGGAGCGACAGCAACCACTCGTCGCTGTTGGCCGTCGAGCGAGCGGTGCAGCCGATGCGCACGGTCCGTGCCGACTTCCCGTACCGCGTCGCCGGGCGGAAGGCGCCCGACCGACCGCCGGTGCTGTTGCAGGCCGTGCGCGACGCGGCGAAGCCACTGCGCCGCGGCGGCCTCGTCCTGGGCGGTCGGTCGATGGGCGGCCGCATCTGCTCGTTGGCGGTCGCCGACGAGGACGATCCGCTGCCCGCGCTGGGTCTGGTGCTCGTCTCGTACCCGTTGCACCCGCCGGGCAAGCCCGATCGTCTGCGCGTCGAGCACTTCCCTCGGCTGACGGTGCCGTGCCTGTTCGTGTCCGGCACGAAGGACTCCTTCGGAACGCGACGCGAACTGCAGAAGTGGACCCGCACCATCCCGGGCGAGGTCACCCACGTGTGGATCGAGGGCAAGGGGCACGACCTGAAGGGCGCCGACGAGCAGATCGCCGGAGCGGTGGCCGACTGGATCTCACACCTCTGACAGCTGCGGGTCCTCGGGGTTGAGTTGCTCGAGTTCGAGGTGCGCGGTCTCCGGGTAGAGCCGCCAGGCCAACACTGCGGCGACCAGTTGCCCGGCACCCATCGCGGCCATGGCGGTGCCGAAGCTCCACCCCTGGTCCCGCGCCCAGCCGACGAAGAGAATGCCGACACTGCCGCTGAGCAGGGCTGTCGCGCTGATGATGCCGTTCGCTCGGCCGCGGTTGCCGGTGGGGAACAGCTCGGCGCGGTACACCTGGTAGGCGGGATACGCGATGGCGGCAGCGAGTCCGCCGACGACCACCGTCGCCCACATCGCCGCCCCCTGCGTGCTGAAGCCGAGCACGATGCACGCCGTGGAGAGGGGCGTGCACACGATGATCAGCGTGCGCCGCCCGAACGCGTCGGCGAGGCGGCCGCCGACGATCAACCCCAGCGATGCCGGCGTTCCCGTGAGCAACGCGAACAGGGCGATGCCACCGCCGCTGTAGCCGCGTACGTCGTCGAGGTAGCGGTTCTGGAAGAACGACGCCGGCGCGATGAACAGGTTCGACGTCATCGCCACGGTCGCGACCAGCAGCAGGCGACCGCGATGCATCGGCTGAGCGATGCGGTGCACTCGCTCGAAGCGACGCGTCTCGAGCAGCTGACGCATCAGGCTGATCGCGATCGGGATCCACAGCAGCGACAGCACGTACACGAGGCGCCAGCCCTCGTCACCGAGATCGGCCAGCTTCAACGCGCCGACGGCGACACCTGCGCCCAACCCGGCCGACATCGCCAGCACGCTGACGGCGTAGGCGCGGCTGTTCCGCGGCATGTCCTCGGCAGCGGCGACGCCGGCCAGCAGCGCCAGGGCGATGCCCATCGGTCGAGCCACCGTCTGGGTGGCGACGAGGGTCCAGAAGCTCGGTGCCGCCGCACCGACCAGGCAGAACAGCGGGGCCAGCCAGGCGGTGAGGACGATGGTCCGCCGTCGGCCCAGTCGGTCGGCGAGCACCGCGAACGGCAGGGCGAGGAGCACCCCGAGGCGGACCACCGCCCCACCCACGCCCTGGCCGCGGTCGGAGATGCCGAACGTGTCGGCGGCGAAGTTCGCGGTCTGGGTGAACAGCGTGTTGGTGAACGCGGCGGACATGGATGCCATGGCCAGCAGGGCCAGGGTGCGTGCCTGGCGTTCGGTCAGCCGGTCGGGTGGCGCCCACCACGGGCTGGGCGCGCCGTCCGGCCGGGCGTGGCGCAGCGAGTGGCGGATGGGGCGGGAGAACAGCCAGCCGAACCAGGGCATGGCGAGCGACCACTCGATGGTCTCGGTGACCTGGTCGGGGCCGATGTCGACCGTGCGCCGATAGGTGTGCAACGGGCCGTGGACCTGCTCGAAGCTGCCGTCCTCGGCGACCTGCTCCTCGAGCACGTTCGAGCGGGGCAGCAGTGCGGCCGCGGCCTCGGGCGAGCCGGTCGGCCAGGCCAACGTCATCGTGTGTTGGCGGGCGCGCACCGCACGGAGGTTACCCGTGTGGTGCACCGCTGCGCCCCGTGTGCTGCACCACGCTCGAGGCCCCGACCGGCCATACTGGACGCCGCCATGACCGACGACGAGCGCATTCTCATCCGCCGGGCGGGTCCTCTGCGTGGGGAAGTCACCATTCCCGGCGCGAAGAACTCCGTCCTCAAACTGATGGCGGCCACGCTGCTCGCCGACGGCGAGTTCACCCTCCGCAACGTGCCCGACATCGTCGACGTGGGCATCATGGCCGACCTGCTCGCGGCGATCGGCGTGCGCAGCGAGCGGCCCGCACCCGGACAGCTGCGCCTGACCAACTCGGGCGACATCACGCCCGGTCGCGCCCTACGAGCTGGTCGAGCGCATCCGCGCCAGCATCAACGTGCTCGGCCCGTTGCTCGGCCGCTTCGGCCGGGTGTCGCTGTCGCTGCCCGGCGGCGACGACTTCGGCAGTCGACCGATCGACATGCACCTCAAGGGCCTCGAAGCGATGGGTGCCACGTTCGAGATCAGTCACGGTGTCGTCGAGGCGTCGTGCGATCGGTTGCACGGTGCGAACGTCACGCTCGAGTTCCCCAGCGTCGGCGCCACCGAGAACATCCTCACTGCGGCCGTCTACGCCAAGGGCACGACCGTCATCGACAACGCGGCGCGCGAGCCCGAGATCGCCGACCTGTGCCACTTCCTGGTGGGCATGGGCGCGCAGATCGACGGCATCGGTACGTCGACGCTCACCGTGCACGGCGTCGAGCCGGGCGAGTTGCACGCCACCGATCACGCGGTCGTTCCCGATCGCATCCAGGCGGCCACCTACCTGGCGGCGGTCGCCGTCAGCGGCGGGGAAGTGGTGCTGCGCGGCGCTCGTGCCGACCACATGGACATGCTGCTGCGCCGCTTCCACGACATGGGCCTCACGGTCACCTCGATGGGCGAGGGCAGCGAGTCGTCACTCGCCGTGTGGGCCCAGGACCGGCTGCGCAGCATCGACGTGGCCACGCTGCCGTACCCCGGCATCGCCACCGACTACAAGCCGCTCATCGTCACCATGCTGGCCGTGGCCGACGGTGTGGGCATCGTCACCGAGAACCTCTATCCCGGTCGGTTCCGCTACGTCGAAGAGCTGCAGCGGTTGGGCGCCGACATCCGCGCCGACGGACACCACGCGGTCGTGCGCGGCGTCCCGCAGCTGAGCGGTGCTCCGGTGCGCGCGCCCGACATCCGTGCCGGGGCCGCGCTCGTCGTCGCCGGGTTGGCGGCCGAGGGCGAGACGTCGGTCGCCGGCGTGCACCACGTGGACCGCGGCTACGACGACCTGGTCGGCCGGCTCGCCGCACTGGGCGCCGACATCGAACGCGTCGGCTGACGCCGACAGGGCATGGCGCTCAGGCGACGGTGTCGTCGACGTCGTCGAGGTCGTCGGGCTCGGCCGACGCCTGCTTGCCCTTGACGCGCTGCTTGGCCAGGTAGAGCAGCCCGGCGATGATCGCGATGGGGCCGAGGACCAGCAGGATCTCGTCCCAACCGCCCTGATGAGCCAGCATTCGGTCAGCTTACTTCGATGATGAGCAGCACGTCTTCGGTGATGTGGCTCTCGACCTCGTAGGTGCCGGGCGTGTCGAGCGTGAAGTTCATCGTGGCCATCTCGCCCTTCGCGGCCTCTTGCTCGAGGTCGATGCCGTGGACGTGGAACTCGTCGTCGGCGTTCGGGTTGGTGATGTTCAGCGTGATCTCGCTGCCGGCCGTCACCTTCTCGATGCGGTCCTCGCCGCTGTCGGTGCCGACGACGACGTCGATCTGCACCGGGCCGGACTGCACGCTGCCGGGCGTGGTGGTCTCGCCGCCCGCGACGGTGGTCTCGACCGGCGTGACGGTGGTCTCGGGCGCCACCGTGGTCTCGACCGGCGTGCTGGAGGGTGTGGTGGTGTCGCCGGCGGTGCTGTCGTCGGAGCCGCAGGCCACCAGGGCCAGGCCGAGTGCAGGGATGAGTGCCAGGGCACGGAGTGTTCGCATGAGTCGCAATCCTAAGGTTCGTCCTGGTTCAATGGTCGTCCGGTCCCCGTCGAAAGTTCCCACGAGAAAAGATGCGAGCTCAAGTGGAAGCCACCATCGAGGTCATCCGGCCCGCGCTGCAGGCCGATGGTGGCGACGTGGTCCTCAAGGAGGTCGACGAGGCCACCGGCATCGTCTACGTGACGCTCGTCGGGGCGTGTGGCACCTGTCCGTCCAGCACGGTCACGTTGAAGGCCGGCATCGAGCGGATCATCCGCGACCGCATCGAGGGCGTCACCGAGGTCGTCAACGTTCCCGATCCCGAACTGGTGGCGCCATGACGAGCCGGCGAACGCTCCCGGTCCCCGAACTGTTCGAGGCCGCGGTGGCCGGCGACCGTGCGGCGCTCGCCCGCCTGCTGTCGCTGGTCGAGCGCGGTGGCGACGACGCCCGGGCCATCGGACGCCTGTCGTACCCGCGCGTCCGGCCCCGGCTACACCGTCGGCCTCACCGGCGCCCCTGGTGCCGGCAAGAGCACGCTCACCTCGGCCACCATCGGCCACCTTCGCTCACTCGGCGAAGAGGTCGCCGTGCTGGCCATCGATCCGTCGTCGCCGTTCACCGGTGGGGCGATCCTCGGCGACCGTGTGCGCATGCAGGACCACGCCACCGACGCCGGGGTGTTCATCCGCTCCATGGCCACGCGCGGCCACCTCGGTGGCCTGTCGCTGGCCGCGCCCGAGGCCGTGCGCCTGCTCGACGCGGTGGGCAAGCGGTGGATCCTCGTCGAGACCGTCGGCGTCGGCCAGGTCGAGGTCGAGATCGCCGGTAAGGCCGACACGACCGTCGTCGTGGTCAATCCCGGCTGGGGCGACTCGGTGCAGGCCAACAAGGCCGGGCTGATGGAGATCGCCGACGTGTTCGTCATCAACAAGGCCGACCGCAAGGGCACCGAGGAGACCCGGCGCGACCTCGAGCAGATGCTCGAGCTCAGCGACCTCGCCCACGACGCCTGGCGCCCGCCCATCATCCCCGTCGTCGCCACCGAGAAGAAGGGTGTCGACGAGCTGTGGTCCACGGTGCAGGCACACCGCGACCACATCATCGCCAGCGGCGAACTCGAGCGCCGTCGCGAGTTCCGCCTGCGCGAGGAGCTGCGCGAGATCGTCGCTCGCCGCCTCGAGCAGCGCGCCCGCGAGATCGTCACCGTCGACCGGTGGGCCGAGTTGCAGGAAGGCGTGCTGGACCACCGCATCGACCCCTGGTCCGCAGCGGACGAAATGCTGAGGTCCGTCGGCGCCTAGGGTGCGGGGCCATGGGTGAACTGGTGCTGCTCGAACGGCGTGACGACGGCGTGGCCGTCGTGACGTTGAACAATCCGAAGGTGAACGCGCTGTCGCAGGCGGTGCTCGCCGAGCTGCGCGAGGTCGCGCTGTCGTTGACCGCCGACCCTCCCGGTGCCGTCGTCGTCACCGGCGGCGAGCGCATCTTCGCGGCCGGCGCCGACATCAGCGAGTTCGGGGGACCGGCCGAGGCCAGAGCCATCGCCGAAGGCTTCCACCGTGCCCTGAACGCCGTCGCCGCGATCCCGCGGTTCGTCGTCGCCGCGGTCGCCGGGTACGCACTCGGCGGCGGGTGCGAGCTCGCGCTCGCGTGCGACTACCGGGTGGCGTCGGAGCGCGCCGTGTTCGGTCAGCCCGAGATCCTGCTCGGCATCATCCCTGGCGGTGGGGGCACGCAACGTCTGGCCCGCGCCGTCGGCGCGAGCAGGGCGAAGGAGCTGATGGTCACCGGCCGTCAGGTGAAGGCCGACGAGGCGTTGCGCATCGGTCTGGCCGACGAGGTGGTGCCTCCCGAGGCCGTGCACGAACGTGCGCTCGCACTCGCGGCCGAGCTGGCCAAGGGTGCCGTGCAAGCGCAGGCGTTGGTGAAGCGGGCGGTCGACGAAGGGCTCTCGACCGATCTCGGCGCGGGGCTGCGTCTCGAACAGGGGTTGTTCGAATTGGCGTTCCACACCGACGACAGCCGCATCGGTGTGGCGAGCTTCCTGGCGAACGGCCCGGGCAAGGCCGAGTTCACCGGCCGCTGACCGATGAGCGGGCGCGACCCCATCGCCCAGGGCCGCGGCCACCAGCCGGCCCTCGACGGAGTGCGCGGTGTCGCGGTCGCGCTCGTCCTGCTGTTCCACGGTGGCTTCTCGTGGATGTCCGGCGGGTACGTCGGCGTGTCGGTGTTCTTCACACTGTCCGGTTTCCTGATCACCGGCCTGCTGATGGCCGAGCACGACCGCGACGGCTCCATCTCGGTGCGATCGTTCTACGTGCGTCGGCTGCGACGACTGATGCCGGCGAGCCTGCTGTGCCTGGCGGCGGTGTCGGTGGCCGCGGCGTTCGGCGAGTTCGGCGGGTTGCCGAACGTGCGCCGCGACATCCTCGCGGCGCTGTTCCAGGTGGCCAACTGGAACGCCCTGGCCAACGGCACCAGCTACGCCGACCTGATCGCCCGCACCGCCGGCCAGGTGGGCCCGGTCGACCACTTCTGGTCGCTGTCGGTGGAGGAGCAGTTCTACTGGATCTGGCCGATCGTGGCCGTGCTCGGTCTGTCATGGTTGCGTCGCCGTGGACGTGCGTGCGTGGTCGTGGCGTTCTGCTGTCGCTGGCGGCGCTGGCGGCGTGCGCCGTCGTCGCCGCCCCGGTGATCGCCGCGGTCTGGGGAGCGAATGCCGCGTACTGGGCCACGCCGGCACGACTGGGCGAGATCCTGGTCGGCGCGGCGCTGGCCGCGTTCGTGATGGGTCGCAGCATGCGCTCGCGACTGATGCCGTGGTTGGGTCTGGCGGGCCTGGCCGTCATCGCGTTCGCCGCGGTCGCCTGGCCCGCCAGTGGCGGACCCGCCTACCACGGTTGGCTCGGGGTGTTCTCGCTCGCCTCGGCAGCGCTGATTCTGGGTCTGCAGGTTCCGAGCGCGCTGCAGCGGTCGTTCAGCGTCGCGCCGTTGGTGCGTCTCGGGCGGATCAGCTACGGCGTCTACCTGTACCACTGGCCGCTGTTCGCCGTGCTCACGCCGCAACGCGTCGGCGTGTCGGGGTGGTGGCTGTTCGTGGTGCGCCTGGGCGTGACCCTGGTCGTGGCCGAGCTGTCGTTCCATCTGCTCGAGCAACCCATCCGCCATGGCACCGCGCCGCCCGTGCGAGTGGCGTGGGGCGTGGTGGGATCGATCGCCGCCGTCGCCGCGCTGATCCTCGCCGTGGTGCCCGCGCCGCGCCCGGCCTTCAGCGGCGCCACCGACGTGCCCCGCTCGTTCGCGACCACCACCACCGTGGTCGCATCGTTGCCGCTCGCCACCGAGTCGCTCCCGCCCAGCTCGCCGCCGTCGATCGCACCGTCGACGACGTCCTCGACGACCGCTTCGACGACGGCGTCCTCGACGACCGCTTCGACGATCGCTTCGACGACCGTGCCCACCGGTCCCATGCGGATCGTGCTCGTCGGCGACTCGACCGCCGTCGCGCTCTCGGATGGTCTGTTCGACTGGGCGGCGGGTCATCCAGGACAGATGGAACTGGCGTCGCTCGCCGAGCCGGGGTGCGGCCTGTTGCGCGGCGGCAGCATGGCAGGCGACACCGGGAACCGGTTCGCCGAGAAGTGCGACGCAGTGTTCGTCGACGACCTTCCCACGATGCTCGCCGACGCCGACCTCGACGTGGTGATGGTGATGATCACCGTGCCCGATGTGATCGAGCGTGTCTGGAGCGACGACGAAGGTCCGCTGCGGGTCGGCGACGAGCGTTTCGCCGCACGACTCCGACGCGCCTACGCGGAGTTCTCGCAAACGCTCCGCGCGGCGGGCGTTCCCCATGTCGTGTGGGTGGTTCCGCCTCGACCGAGCCAGCGATGGATCCAGTCGAACTTCGACCCGATCACCGAGCAGGAGTGGGCGACCTTCGTCGGTGTCATCGAGCACGAGGCGTCGAGCGACCCGTCACGGTCGACGTCACTTCGACTCGACGAGTGGATGCGTGTCCACGAACCTGCGGACGGGTCGATGAGGCCCGACGGCCTGCACCTCACTCGAGGGGCGGCGCGCACCGTCGCCGACCAGTTCCTGGCCTCGCTCGTGTTGTCGGTCGGTCGCGGTTGACCGACGGGCTCAGACCGCCCAGGCGACGATGCCCATCTCGACGGGCGAGATGAGATCGGGGTGCGACGGCATGGCCCGGACCGTGATGCCGTAGGGGCCGGCCTCGCCGACCGAGTAGTCGGCCTCCCAGACGTCGCCCTCGTGATGGTCGAGCGTGACGATGAGCGGTGCGCCGATGAACTCGCCCTCGCTGTCGATCGGGCCGTGCAACGCCTGGACCGTGATGGACGACGGCTCGATGCCGTCGATGTCCACGTGGGCGCGGACATGGCGCTGGTCGCCCTCGTGGGCGGGAGCGGTGTCGGCCTCGATGTCGACGACCTTCACCGACGGCCACGCCGTGCGGACGTGCTGCTTCCAGGCGGCCAGGCCGGCCGCCGCAGCGGCGTGGTCGGCGAGGGCGTGCCGTGAGCTCGCCGCGGCCGGCTCGTACAGCTCGGTGGTGTAGTTGCGCACCATGCGCGCCGCGGTGACGAACGGCCCGAGCGTGCGCCAGTTGTGCTTCATCTTGTCGATCCACCCGACCGGCACACCCTCGGGGGTGCGGTCGTAGAACAGCGGGACGATCTCGCGCTCGAGGAGACCGAACATGCTGGTGGCCTCACGCGCGTCGCGGCGGCCCATGTCGGGGTCGTCGTCGGCGGAGTTGATGGCCCAACCGTTCTCGCCGTCGAAGCATTCGTCCCACCACCCGTCGAGGATGCTGCAGTTCAACGCTCCGTTCAGCGCCGCCTTCATGCCGCTGGTGCCGCACGCCTCGAGCGGGCGCCGCGGGTTGTTCAACCACACGTCGCAGCCGTGGTACATCATCCGCGCGATGGCCATGTCGTAGTCGGGCACGAACACGAAGCGGTGGTTCACGTCGAGCTGACGGGCGAAGATCTCGATGTCGCGGATCATGTCCTTGCCCGGCTGGTCGTGCGGGTGCGCCTTGCCGGCGAACACGAACTGCACCGGCTTGTCGGCCGACAGCAGCATGCTGCGCAGGCGATCGGGCTGCGACAGCAGCAGCGTGGCCCGCTTGTACGTGGCGAAGCGGCGGGCGAAGCCGATGGTGAGCGCCTTCGGGTCGAGCAGCGCGTCGCCACAGCGTGAGCGCACGAACGCGACGAGCTCGGCGCGGGCCTTGGCCCGAGCCGCCCACACCGCGGCCGGGTCGACGCGGTCGACGCCGGTCCACGACGCTGCATCGGCGCCGTCCCACACCGGGCCGACGCCGTCGGCGAGCAGCGCCGCGACGTGGTCGCCGACCCAGGTGTGTGCGTGCACGCCGTTGGTGATGGCACCGATCGGCACTTCGTCCTCCGGGACGTCGGGCCACAGGTGGTTGAACATGCCGCGGCTGACCGCGCCGTGCAGTTGGGCGACGCCGTTGCTGCGGCCGCCGAGGCGCAGACCCATGACCGCCATGTTGAACACGTCGTGCTCGCCCTCGGCCTGGCCGATGCTGATGAGGCGATCCATGTCGATGCCGAGCGTGCCGGCGTAGTCGGCGAAGTAGGTGTGCATCAGCTCGAGCGGGAACTGGTCGATGCCGGCGGGCACGGGCGTGTGCGTGGTGAAGACGCCACCGGCGCGCACGGCCTCGACCGCGGCGTCGAACGACACACCCTGGGCGACGAGCTCGCGGATGCGCTCGAGCGACAGGAAGCCGGCGTGACCCTCGTTCGTGTGGAACACCTGCGGGTCGTGTCCGAGGGCGCGCAGGGCGCGCACGCCACCGATGCCGAGGATGATCTCCTGGCGGATGCGGTGCTCCTTGTCGCCGCCGTACAGACGGTCGGTGACACACGCACCTTCGGGAGTGTTGCCCTCCACGTTCGTGTCGAGCAGGTACAGCTGCACTCGGCCGACATCGACGCGCCACACGTTGACGCGCACGTCGTCGCCGGCGAGGGTGACCGTGATCTGCACCCCGGTGGGGGTGAGGGCCAGGCCGTGCGGGTCGAGCGGTGGGTAGCGCTCCTCCTGCATGCCGTCGGCGTTGAGCCGCTGACGGAAGTAGCCCTCGGCGTACAGCAGGCCCACCGCGACCAGCGGCAGGCCCAGGTCGGAGGCGGCCTTGAGGTGGTCGCCGGCGAGAACGCCGAGCCCGCCC
Organism: uncultured Actinomycetes bacterium; assembly: GCA_963822385.1. GTDB lineage: Bacteria > Actinomycetota > Acidimicrobiia > Acidimicrobiales > Ilumatobacteraceae > UBA668. The sequence goes on along the minus strand of CAWGHJ010000003.1, from coordinate 2,248,366 downwards.
GAGTACTGCGGCAGCGTCTCGGAGATGCCGAACTCGGGCGAGAAGTACGCCACCTGGCCGAGCGGCGAGTCGGCGCGGCCCTGGAACCAGCGCGGTGACTCCATCGCGTCGTGGAGCCGATCGGAGGCCGCCTGCGCGGCGGCGACCACCGTCTCGTCGGCCGACAGCTCGGCCCACCGCGGGGCACTGATGGCGGCCAACAGGCGCAGGGGGTCTCGCCCGGTGGCCTTCCACAGTGCCGGGTCCAGGCGCTCGAACAGCGCCTGGGTGTCGCGATCCCACGTCCAGCGGAGGTTCGATGCCACCTGTGTAAGCGTTTGCAGATTGCTCGGCACGGCGGGGATCACGGTGAACTGGCGGACGGATCGCATCCGGGAAAGGATAGTCAGCCGAGCGCGGTGGTGTACACGTCCACCGTGGCCGCGGCGATCGCGTCCCAGGTGTAGGCCTGCTGGAGCAGGGCTTTCGCGTTGTCGCGGAGGAATGCCGCGGCGCCGGGATCGCCGATGACGTCGGCGATCCGGTCGGCCAGTTCGTGGTGGTTGCCCGGTTCGAACAGGACGCCGGCGTCGGTTCCCTCGATGATCTCGGCCAGGCCGCCGGTGCGGGCCACGATGGTCGGGGCACCCGCGGCCATGCCCTCCAGGGCGACGATGCCGAACGGCTCGTACAGCGACGGGATGACCACGCACGACTGCGGTCGCGAGCAGGGCGCGGAGTTCGTCGTCGGGCACGAACCCGGCCAGATGGACCAGGTCGCTGACCCCTTCCATGTCCACATGGGTCTGCAGCTCGGGCAGGTACGTGCCGCGGCCGGCGATGACGCAGCGAATACCGGGCACGCGCTGGCGCAGCTCGCCGATGGCCCGGGCGAGCACCTGGAACCCCTTCTCGTACTGGATGCGCCCCCAGGCCACGACCAGCGGCGCCGTGGCGTCCTCGGTGGCGGGCGCCGCGGCCCACTGGCCGATGTCCACGCCGTTCGGCACCAGATGCACCTTGTCGGAGGGAAGCTCGAACCCCTGCACGACCTCGCGCACCATGAATCGCGAGCAGGCGATGACTTCCTTGGCCTGATACGTGAGCCACCACTCCACCGAGTTGATCTCGCCGGGAAGGCCGGGTGGCAGGTGCCCGCCGTGCCGGCCTCGTTCGGTGGCGTGGATCGTGGCCACCAGTGGCACGTCGAGCAGCGTCGTCAGCGTGTCGCCCGCCCACGCCACGAGCCAGTCGTGGGCATGCACCACGTCGGGCTTCCAGTCGCCCAGCTGCGCGGCGAGCTGCACCAGGTGATGGTTCGCCGAGGCCATGCGCGCGACCAGGTGTCGTCGGGCAGCCACGGCAACGAGGTGTCGGCGCGGAGCACGCGCACCCCTTGCGCGACGGTGTCGTCGGGAGTGTCGGGGTGGTGCAGGCTGAGCACGACCACCTCGTGACCCTGTCGCGCGCAGCGCGGTCGCGAGTCCCTCCACGTGTGCCGCGATCCCGCCGACGACCAGCGGCGGGTACTCCCACGACAGCATCAACACGCGCACGGATGGAACGTAGCAGCGCGTCACCGGGGCGGGCGGGGCGTGCATGTCGTAATCTCTGGCCGTGCTCTTGTCGGACCTCGATCTGTTCCTCTTCGGTGAAGGGACGCACCGCCGCCTGTGGGAGTTCCTCGGCGCCCACGTCCTCCCCGACGGCGGTGTGCGGTTCGCCGTCTGGGCCCCCAACGCGACCGCGGTGTACGCGCTCGGCGACTGGAACGGGTGGGGCGACGGCACCGCGCTCGCACCGCAGGGCTCGTCGGGTATCTGGGCCGGGGTGTGCCCCGACGCCACCGAGGGGCACTGCTACAAGTTCGCCGTCGTCGACCATGCCGGCCACACCAAGGTGAAGGCCGACCCCATGGCGCGCGAGTCGGAGGTGCCGCCGTCGAACGCCAGCGTCGTCGCCGGGCCGAGCCGCCACGAGTGGGCCGACGCGGAATGGATGGCCTCGCGTAGCCGCGCCGACGGCACCCCGCTCCGCGTCTACGAGGTGCATCTCGGCAGCTGGCGTCCGTGGGTGGGGAACTACCGCGAGCTCGGCGAGCAACTCGCCGAGCACGTCGGCCGGCATGGGGTTCACCCATGTCGAGCTGCTCCCCGTCGCCGAGCACCCGTTCGGCGGCTCGTGGGGCTATCAGGTCACCGGCTACTACTCGCCGACCGCGCGATTCGGCACCCCCGACGACCTGCGCTCGTTCGTCGACCAGCTGCACGCGCGTGGTGTGGGCGTGCTCATGGACTGGGTGCCGGCGCACTTCCCGAAGGACGACTGGAGCCTCGCCCGCTTCGACGGCACCGCGCTCGTACGAGCACGCCGACCCGCGCCAGGGCGAGCATCCCGACTGGGGCACCTACGTCTTCAACTACGGACGCACCGAGGTCCGCAACTTCCTCGTCGCCAACGCGCTGTACTGGCTGCACGAGTTCCACATCGACGGCCTGCGCGTCGATGCCGTCGCCAGCATGTTGTACCTCGACTACTCGCGCAAGGCGGGCGAGTGGGTGCCCAACAAGTACGGCGGCCGCGAGAACCTCGACGCCGTCGATTTCGTGCGCGAGCTGAACTCGGTCGTCGCGCTCGAAGCGCCCACCGCGATGGTCATCGCCGAGGAGAGCACGGCGTGGCCGAACGTCACCGCGCAGATCAGCGATGGCGGTCTTGGCTTCACCCACAAGTGGAACATGGGCTGGATGCACGACACGCTCAGCTACTTCCAACACGAGCCGGTGCACCGCCGTTGGCACCACAGCGAGCTGACGTTCGGTCTGCTGTACGCGTTCACCGAACGGTTCGTCTGCCGCTCAGCCACGACGAGGTCGTGCACGGCAAGGGCAGCCTGCTCGCCAAGATGCCCGGCGACGACTGGCAGCGGTTCGCCAACCTGCGCGCCCTGTACGCCTGGATGTGGGCGCTGCCCGGCGGCCGCTGGTGTTCATGGGTGCCGAGCTGGCGCCGTTCACCGAGTGGAACGAGAGCACCGGCCTGCCGTGGCACCTGCTCGACCACGCACCGCACCGCGGCGTGCGCGACCTGCTCACCGAGCTCAACCGGCGCAGCGACGCATGGCCTGCCGTGTACGAACGCGACCACGAGGTCACCGGCTTCCAGTGGCTCGACGCCGACGACGCCGACAACTCGATGTACTCGTTCCTGCGCTGGGGCTACGCCGGCGGCGCCGCGGTCGCATGCGTCGCCAACTTCACGCCGGTGCCGCGCCCCGGGCACCGCGTCGGCGTGCCGTGGGCCGGTCAGTGGGAACTGCTCGTCGACAGTGATTCCCCCGCCTGGGGCGGCAGTGGCTTCAGCGGGTACTCGTTGGACGGCACGCAGTTCACGGCCGACACCGACATCCCGTGGCAGGGGCAGCCGGCGTCGATCGTCGTCGACCTGCCGCCGCTCTCGGTCGTGTGGCTGGGGTCCCGCCGCACGTGAGACACATGCTGCGCGACCCGCGCATGCGACAGGTGATGGCAGCGTGCGTCACGCTCGGCTTCGCGGTCGGTGTGTTCGCCATCTCGTTCGGTGTGGCCGCAGTGGGCGCCGGTGCGTCGGTGGCGCAAGCGTGTGCGATGTCGCTGCTGGTGTTCACGGGCGCCTCGCAGTTCTCCGCGGTCAGCGTCCTCGCGTCGGGTGGCAGCCCGCTGTCGGCGTTCGGTGGTGCGGCGTTGCTGTCCGCGCGCAACGGCGTCTACGGCCTGGCGATGTCGCGGCACCTGCAGGGCTCGCTGGGCAGGCGTCTGCTGGCGGCACAGCTCGTGATCGACGAGTCCACGGCGATGGCGGTCGCCCAGGACGACCCCGAGCATCGGCGCGCGGCGTTCTGGGTGACCGGCGATCAGCGTCTACGTGTTCTGGAACACCGGCACGCTGGTGGGCGCGCTGTTGGGCACGGCCATCGACCCGCGCACCTACGGCCTCGACGCCGCCATCCCGGCGGCGTTCGTGGCGATCCTGTTCCCCATGCTGCGCGAGCGGGTGCCGCGTCGAGCCGCGATCGTCGGTGCGCTGGTGTGCCTCACGCTCATCCCGTTCACGCCGGTCGGCGTGCCCATCCTGTGCGCCACGGTCGGCATCCTGTTCGGCATTCCCGACCCCGACCGCGACGCCACCAACGCCGGTGAGGTTCCCGCGTGAGTTGGGCGTTCGTGTTCGTGCTGGCCGGCAGTGCCTACTTCTTCAAGGTGCTCGGCCTGGTGGTCATCGGCGACCGCGAACTGCCGCCGGTGTTGACCCGGTGCCTCGCGCTCATTCCCGCCGCGCTGATCGCGGCGATCGTCGTGCACGACACGTTCAGTGCCGGCAAGGAGCTCGTGCTCGACGCACGCGCCCTGGGCGTGGGAGCGGCGGCGGTCGCGGCGTGGAGGAGAGCGCCGTTGATCGCGGTCATCCTCATCGGCGCCGCCGTCACCGCCCTCGCCCGCGCCCTGACCTGACCGCCGTCGAGTCGGGTCCATTCGGCGACACTCCCGCCCGGCGAGTCCGGCCGCGCCTATCGGCAGGTGTGAGCGCTCGTTCTGGGCGGTCTGGTTCCCGGAAGCCGGGAGAATTCCCGCCCAGAAGCCGATTTGGGAAGAATCCCGCCCAGAAACCCGGCCGGGCGGGTCAGCCTTCTTCGAGGAGGGCTTCGTCGACGATCGTGGTCTGCTCGATCGAGATCTCGTCGTCGCTGAACGTGCCGTCGCCATCGACGTCGACGCCCGTGACCGTGGTCGACTCGACCAGGTCGACCTGGCCGTCGCCGGTGAGGTCGTAGGCGGTGGTGACCGTCTGCTGGACGACGTCGATGGTGCCGTCACCGTCCACGTCGACCAGGTGGGTGGTGGTTTCGCGCACGGCGTCGATGGTGCCGTCGCCGTCGACGTCGACGTACTCGGTCTCGACGGTGGTCTCGATCTTGCCTTCGGGGGTGTCGCTCATGCGCAAGAGTGAAGCATTCCCGGGAAGCGAACGCAATTGCGGCGACCGACTGCCGCGCACTAGTCGGATTCGACGAGGCGCTTCAGGTTGCGCAGGTTGCGCGTCCAGATGGGGCGCAGGGCCACCTTGCCGCCGACGAACGCACCGAGCCGCCCGGCCAGCCACCACGGGAAGGTGAGGTCCTCGGCCCACGTGAAGCGCGTGCGCCGGCCCAGGTCGATGGGCTCGATGGTGAACCGACCGACGCCGGTGACCAGACCGGTGTGGCGTACGCCCATCACCTCGCCCGGCACCCATTCGGTGATCTCCATGCGGTCGACCAGACGGATCGGCCCGACCTTGGTGTCGCACAGGAACTCGGTGCCGGTGCCGCGGCTCTGCTCGGTGACGAAGCGGATCGCCACTGCGTCGTGCATCCAGTCGACGTGTCGCTCGACGGGTTCGACGACCTCCCAGACGCGTGCCGGGGTGGCGTCGATCTCGATGCTGACGACGATGCCCATGAGTGGCCGAGCGCGGATCCGTGACCGTGATGCCGGTCAGGCTTCGACGGCGACCTTGCGCAGCTGCTCGGTGGCCAGCTCGGGCGGCACGATGTTGATCATCACGCCGGTGCCACGCTCGAAGCCGGCCGTGGTGACCAGCTTCGGGAACAGGTGGACGTGCCAGTGGTACGCACCCGTGTAGTGGTGCGGCGCCGTGTGGAACACCAGGTTGTAGGCGACGTCGCCGTGGATCTCGCGCAAGGCGAGCAGGCTGTCGCGGATGGCGACGCCCATGGCCTTCAGCGTGTCGTCGGTGCTGTCGGTGAGGTGCAGGTCGTGGCTGCGCGGGATGATGAGCAGTTCGTACGGCGACCCGGCCCAGTAGGGGCTGACGCAGACGACGTCGTCGGTGCTGAACAGCACGCGCTTGCCGTCGACCAGTTCGGCCTCGATGGTGGCGCACAGGATGCAGCCGCCCTCGAACCGCGAGAACGCACGCTGCTCTTCGAGGATCTCGCCCGGCACGAACGGCAACCCGAGCAGCTGACCGTGCGGGTGGGCGAGCGACGCACCGGCCTCGCGGCCGTGGTTGATGATGGCCTGCGTGTAACGGACGTTCGTGCTGGCGGCGTGCTGCTGCAGCCGCCGACGGAGCATCTGCATCATCTGCGCGGCGTCGTCGTCGGTGAGCTTGTGCGCACCACCATCGTGGTCGGGCGTGTAGACGAAGACCTCGTGGATGCCGCTGGCGTCGGCCTGCACGTGCACCGGACCGAGGTGGTGCACGGCGAACGGCTCGTCGCCGTCGAACGCCGGGTACAGGTTGGGGATGAGGCGCATCCGCCAGTGGCCGCCGTCGTCGAGCGTCTCGAGAGCGGGCAGCGTGGCCTCTTCGTGGCCGGGGCAGAACGGGCACGGACGATCGGGTTCGGCCTCCACCTGCGCCGCACGCGGGGCGAAGTCGGTGGGACGCTTGGCCCGGTCGGCGACGATGGTGACCCACCGGCCCGTGAGGGGGTTCAGACGTAGTTGACTCACAGCAGCGCCAGCCTAGGACCATTCCGAAGGTCATGGGCGGACGTGCGCCGAATTCACCCGGTCAAGATCGCGGCACGTTCGTACCGGTCTCGAGGGTCCGCACCCTCGTTCACATGGGAGAACGTCGATAAATGCTCACGTGGCGCGCGCTGTCGACGTCGAAGGGCGTTCGGTCGAACCCGCCCCATCGATCGGTGAGGTGCAACCCGGCGGTGGCTGCCATCTCGTCGAGCTGGGCGGGTGTGGCCCACCGGATGCTCCACGGGCGCAGGCGCACCCCGCCCGCCTCGGTGATGTCGATGTACTGACCCTCCGCTCGCTGTGCGTCGGGATCGGCGCTGCTCACGCTGAGGACGACGCGGTCGACGTGGACCGACCGAACGGTGACGCTCGACGTCGACGCATCACCGGGATCCGGCACGAACGCCTCGATGGCGAACGCACCGCCCGGCGTGAGCCGGGCGGCGACGGCTGCGAAGCAGGCCTGCTGGCGGGCGACGTCGAGCAGACTGAAGAAGGTGTTGTAGGCGACGAACACGAGCGCGAACGGCCCGTCGGGCAGGCCGTCGACCATGTCGCCGACCGCGGCGTGCACGCCGCCGGACCCCGGCTTGCTGCGGAGCCGGTCGAGCATCGCCGTGCTGCTGTCCACCCCGTGCACCTCCACGCCGGCGGCAGCCAGCGGGAGTGCCAGACGTCCGGTGCCCACGCCCAGTTCGAGCACCCGCCCGCCGGCGGCGAGCGCGGTCAACGCTGCGGTGGTGGCGGCGACGTCGGTGATGTCGGCGTACCAGTCGTCGTACACATCTGCGAACCCGTCGCCGTAACTCTGGTCGTCGTACCCACGCACCAGTGCATCATCGACCAGAATGACGCCCGTGAGCCAGTGGAACGCGAGCGCGCGTGCGGCGAGTCCCCGTCTGCGGCGTGCAGATCGTCTGGTGATCGGCTCGTTCGACGGTGCCGCGCACGTGTTCCAGCGCCGTGCGCGCAGCGTCATCCTCGGCGCTGCGGTCGTCATGGTGCCGATGGTGGCGCTCAACCTGGCGTTGTCGGTGGCCGCGTTCCGCGACTTCGATTCGTTCGACTCGTTGTTCCGCGACACGGGCTACGTCGGCGTCGAGTCGGGCTCGGTGTTCTTCACGATCGTGGTGCAGTCGTTCACCGCGCACCTGCTCGGCGCGTTGTTCGCCACGTACCTGGTCGCCCATCAGATGGGGGGCGAGCCGAGGCTGCGTTCGTCGCTCGCCGCCATGGTCCGCGCCCTGCCAATGCTGTTCGTCACCTGGTTCCTCCCGCACTGCTGGGTCATGCTGCTCGCGCTCGGCGCCGTCAACGAACCCTCCGGCTTCGCGGCCGGGGCGGTGCTGCTCGTGCCGTTGGTGTGGTTGTTCACCGCCCCGTTCGTGCTCGTGGCCCCGGTGCTGATGATCGAGCGTCGCGGCCTGCGGTCCCTGGCGCGGAGCTGGAGGCTCACTCGGCAACGATTCGGCGCGGTGCTCGGCTTCATGATGCTGTGCACGCTGCTGGGTGGCGCGCTGTTCCTGTTCATCGCCGAACTGCCGCTGCTGCTGCAGGCGACCGGCCTGGTGACGTTCGGTTCGTTCGGCTACCTGGTGCAGGGCGTCACGACGCAGTTGGCGTTGCTCGTGGTGCTGCCGCTCGTGGCGATGGCCACCGCCCAGCTGTACCTGCAGGTGCGCGTGCACGCCGAGGGCCTGGACCTCACCATGGCCGCCGATCGCGGCGTTCGGACCGCGGACATGACCCACCGCTGGTGGACGTCGCGGCTGTTCGCCGCGCCGGAGCCCACCGATCCGGGTGTGCTCGGCACCGTGGCTCAGGACCCCGACGACGTACGTGAGCAGGCGTGCCGCATCGTCTCGTCGAATCAGCGGGTGTGCGCGCCGCCGACCACGCCGAAGCCACCGAGCGCGTCGTCCGGCGGGTTCGACCTGTCGTTCCTGGGGATCCTGTTCTGGGTGTTCCTCATCGCGCTGCTGGTGCTCGTGCTGGTGCTGATCATGCGCAGCATCGGGACACGAGTGGCAGTACCGCACGACGACGACCGCGACGACGAGGATCTCGACGAACTCGAGACCGGTGTGGTGGCGGTCGACCGTTCACGCGAACCCATCGACTGGCGCAAGGAGGCCGAGTCCCACCGGCGCGCCGGTCGGTTCAGGGACGCGATGCGATGCCGCTATCGGGCGCTCGTCGGCGACCTCGCCCGGCGAGGGCTGATCGACGAGATCCCTGGACGCACCACGGGCGAGGAGCGGGCACAGCTCCGCGAGGTCCAGCCCGCGGCATCGCCGCCCTTCGATGCCGCGGCCGACCTGTTCGACGACGCCTGGTACGGCCACGCGGACGTCGACGCCGCGGACGACGACCGATTCCAGTCGTTGGAGCAGCACGTGCTCGGCGCCGTGGGTGGGCGTCGATGAGCCCGCGCCGGACCGTCACGGAGCAGGGCACCGGCATGAAGGCCGCGCTCGGCGCGCTGGTCGTCGTGCTCGTCGCGGTGGGGATGATGCTGCTCGTCCGGGCGTCGCCCGATGCGTCACCGTTCGACCCGCGCAGCGCCGCCGCCGACGGCACCCGCGGCCTGGTCGTGCTGCTGCAGCGGTTCGGGGCCGACGTCGACGTGTCCCGAACCGTGCCGGCCGCGGAGCCGGGGCGACGCATCCTCGTCCTGCAGGACCTGCTCGACGACGACCAGCGCGCCGACCTCACCCGGTTCGTGCGCGCCGGCGGTGTGGTCGTGATGGCCGACCCCGACAGCCCGCTCGCAGCGCCGATCGGCGAGGGCACCATCGGTGGCTCGGCGCCGTTCGGCGCGGCGGACGCGATCGACGAGAGCAATGTCCTGCGTGGTGCGTGCACGATCGGGGCGCTCACCCACCTGCGCGGGTTGTTCGTCCCCGACGGCGTGACGCTTCAGGTCGAGGGCGGACAGCCGTCCTGCTTCGGCGGCGGCGACGACGACGCGTTCGCCGTCGACCGTCCCGATGGCGACGGGTCGGTCATCGCGCTCGGCGACAACGAGTTGTTCACCAACCAGTACCTGCGCTTCGCGGACAACGCCGGCCTCGCCACCGCCCTGTTGGCACCGGTCGACGGGTCGGCCGTGACGATCGTGCTGGGCGCCGAGGCGCCGAAGACATCGGCCGACATCGGCACGGGCGACCAGACGTTGCTCGATCTGGTCCGGCCCGGCGTGTGGATGGCGCTCACCCAGTTGGTGGTCGCGTTCGCCGTGCTGGCCGTCGCCCGTGCGATCAGACCCGGCCGACCGGTGCGCGAGCCCGAGCAGGTGCCGATCGCCGGCAGCGAACTGGTGGCCGCCACGGGGCGGCTGATGCATCGCGCCGAACACGCGCAACGTGCCGGCTGGCTGTTGCGCGGCAACCTGTACCGCGAGCTGTGCACCCAGATGCGCGTGCCGCCGAACACACCGATCGACGAGCTCGACGCCACCGTTGCCGCGCGCACCGCGCTGCCGGCGGGGCGCGTCGCCGAGGTGCTGCACCTCGAGGTGCACGACCCGGCGCAGCTGCTCGCCCTTTCCCATCGCATCCAGGAGATCAGGGATCTCGTCCTCGAAGGAGCCGTCCAGTGACCGACCCGTCGCTCAACCCGCCCAACTCCGTCCCCGCACCCGCACCCGCACGCCGCGGACCGTGCGCCGCTCGACGCGATCCTGGCGGTGCGCGCCGAGGTCGCCAAGGTGGTCGTCGGTCAGGACGGCGTGCTCACGCGGTGTGATCGCCGCGCTGCTGGTGAACGGCCACGTGCTGCTGGAGGGCGTGCCCGGCGTGGCCAAGACGCTGCTGGCGAAGAGCCTCGCGGCGTCGTTCGACATGGAGTTCACACGACTGCAGTTCACCCCCGACCTGATGCCGAGCGATGTCATCGGCCAGCAGTTGGTCGGCCAGTCCAGCGAAGGGCTGCGTTTCGAGTTCCGCAAGGGCCCGGTGTTCACCAACCTGCTGCTCGCCGACGAGATCAACCGCACCCCACCGAAGACCCAGGCCGCCCTCCTGGAGGCGATGGAGGAACGTCAGGTGAGCTTCGACGGCACCACTCATTCGCTGCCCGACCCGTTCCTGGTGATCGCCACGCAGAACCCCATCGAGTACGAGGGCACGTACCCGTTGCCCGAGGCGCAGCTCGACCGCTTCCTGTTCAAGCTGACGATGGGCTACCCGTCGGCCGAACAGGAGCTGGACATGCTCGAGCGCCACGACCGTGGCATGAACCCGCACGATGTGGTGGCGTCGGGAGTGCGGGCGGTGGCGAGCGCGGCGGACCTCGCTGCGGGCCGTCGGCAGATCGACGACATCCGGGTCGAGCCGGCCGTGCCGCGAGTACATCGTCAACCTGTGCCGAGCGACGCGCGCAGTCGCCCTCGCTGCAGCTCGGCGTGTCGCCCCGCGGCACCACCTGGTTGCTGCACGCGTCGAAGGCGTGGGCATGGCTCAGCGGTCGCGCCTTCGTCACTCCCGACGAGGTGAAGGCCGTCGCCAAGCCGTGTCTGCGCCACCGCGTGATCGTGCGGCCCGAGCTCGAGCTGGAGGGCACGTCCGCCGACACCGTGCTCGACGGCATCCTCGCCACCGTTCCGACGCCGCGCTGAGCGAGCCCGACGTGCGCCGCCCCGCCTATCCCGTGCCGACCGCGTGGTTCGCCGCGCTCGTCGCGCTCACGGGGATGGCGTTGTTCTTCTGGACCGGGACGGTGTGGTGGGCGTTGCTCGCGGTGGAGGTGGTGCTGGTGATCGTCTTCGCGATCGACGCCACCCTGTGCGTGTCGCCCAAGCGCATCGACGTGACCCGCGAGGCGCCCGAGGCGGTCACCATGGGCGAGCAGGCCGAGCTCACCTGGCTCATCGCCAATCGGGCGGGTCGCGGTGCGCGGCTGACGATGTCCGACGCGCTGTGGCCCAGCCTCGGCGCCGAACGCCGCCGCGTGTCGTTGCACCTCCCCGCCGGGGCGCGCTCGCGCTCGAGGTCGCCGTTCTGTCCGACTCGCCGGGGCAGGTTCCCGCTGCGCGACATCACCGTGCGCGTGCAGGGCCCGCTGCGGTTGGCCAGCCGTCAGGCGACCCGCTCAGTGCCCGGTGGCATCCGGGTGATGCCGGCGTATCCGAGTCGCGACGAGATCGTTCGCCGGGTGCGGCAGCCGCGCGTGCTGGAGGTGGGGCTGCGATCCATCCGCGTCAGCGGTGGTGGCACCGAGTTCGACCAACTGCGCGACTACCGACCCGACGACGACTTCAAGCGCATCAACTGGCCGGCCACGGTTCGGCTCGGGCGACCGATCGTGCAGCAGTACCGCGCCGAGCGGAATCAGAACGTGGTGCTGCTGCTGGACAACGGTCGCGTCATGGCCGGCACCGTCGGTGGGGTGCCGAGGGTCGAGCACGCGATGGACGCGGTGCTGGGCATGGTGCAGGCGTCGTCGAAGTTGGGCGACCGTGTCGGTTTGCTCGCCTTCGACCGGCAGGTGCGGGCGATCGTCCCGCCGACGAACGGCAAGGGCCAGCTCGGTCGAGCGGCCGAAGCGATGTACCAGTTGGAGATCGAGTACTCCGAGAGCGCCTACCAGGTGGCGTTCGCCACGGCGACCACGCGGTTCCGCCGCCGTTCGCTGTACGTCGTGCTCACCGACCTCGTCGAGGCCGTGGTCGACCAGGCGCTGCTCCCGGCACTGCCCATCCTCACCCGCCGCCACCTGGTGGTGGTCGCCGCGGTGCAGGACCCAGCGGTACTCGGATGGGCCAAGGGGGCGCGACACGAATGGGCGGGCGATGCGTTCCGCGAGGCGGCCGCGGTGGGGGCGATGCAGCAGCGTGCTCGCGCCGTCGCCCGGTTGCGCGCCGCAGGCGCGGTCGTGGTCGACGCGGCGCCCGGTGCGCTCGCCGTCGAACTGGTGGACACCTACCTCGAGCTGAAGGCCAGCGGCAAGCTCTGACTCGCCGAGCGGGGGCGGGTCACACGCGAGCGGTGGCGCCCACACTGTCGCCGAGGGGCGCGTCGGCGGTGTGTGACTCGCGTCCTTCGCGGCGAGCGCGGAGCGCGAACGCGATGGTCCAGCCCCAGAACAGCAGGAACACGACGGCGCCGATGGTGATGCGGACCGCCGTGGGCCAGGGCCGGCCGGTGACGAACCCCTCGACGACCGCGGCCATGAGGAAGGCGACGACGAGACCGACGAGGACGCTGCCCGAACGGCGCGCCTCCTCGACGAAGGCGTGCCCGCGTGGCCGGTCGCCGGGGTCGATGATCGACCACCCGATGCGCAGCCCTGCCGCGCCGGCGACGATGACGGCCGACATCTCGAGCATGCCGTGGGGGAGGATCAACCCCCAGAACTTGTCCCACTGGCCCACATGCGTGAACAGGCCTCCGGCCATGCCCACGTTGGCGCCGTTCCACACCAGCAACGCGATGGTGACGACGCACAGCAGCGCGCCCGCGGCGAATGCGAGGAAGCCGACGCGGATGTTGTTCAGGAACACCTGTGTCGCGAAGTTCTGCGACGGCTGGTTGGAGTAGTAGTCCTCGAAGTCCTGGTCGATGTACTGCTGCGCCGTCGCGTCGGGCGCGGCGACGTCGAACGCCGTGGGCGAGACGGCCAGCCAGATCTGGAACACCGCCCAGGGCACCACCGTCAACAGCGCGGCGACGGCGATGTAGCGGCGCAGTTGGTAGATGGCTGCCGGGAACGTGACCGTGGCGAACTCGGCGAGGCTGCGCCGCACCTCGGCGTCGCGCTGGCCGTAGAGCACGCCGTGGGCGTCGGCGACGAGCAGCGTGAGCCGGTTCACCAGCAGCGCGTCGTCGGCGTAGGTGACGCGCGCGTTCGCCAGGTCGGCGCCCGTCCGCTGGTAGAGGTGCACCATCTCGTCGAGCTCGTCGGGTGACACACGGCGCACACGGCGCGCCTGCTTCGGTGAGCGCCTGCAGGCGAGCCCACCCGGCCTGTCGGGTGACGACGAACGCGTCGATGTCCACTGCCGCCCACAGTACCGACTCGGGATGCCCCTGGGGGCTTCGATCCGATGGCCTAGGTTGCACTTCATGGAGGGCATCATCACCCCCGAAGCCGTGGTGCTCGAGGTCGAGACCGCGGGCGTGTCGGCCCGGGTGATGGCCGGGCTGCTCGACCTGCTGGTGCAGATCGGCGTGTTGTTCGCCCTGTCCATCCTGATCGCCGCCGCAGGCCTCACCGGCAGCGAGTCGGGTGGGCAGACGGTGATCGCCATCGTGTTCGCGTCCGTGATCATGGGCTATCCCGTACTGCTGGAGACGCTCTGGCGAGGTCGCACCGTGGGCAAGAAGGCCATGGGGTTGCGCGCCGTCACCATCGAGGGTGCACCGATCCGACTGCGGCACGCGTTGCTGCGCATGATGGGCGGGCTGGTCGATCGGTTCTTCCCGCCGATCGGCGTGACGGGCACGCTGATGATCCTCGGCACACGACGGCATCAACGGGTGGGCGACCTGATGGCCGGCACGGTGGTCATCCGCGACCCGGATCGAACGGTGCTCCCGCAGGCCGTGTGGTTCCCCGTGCCGACCGGGTTCGAGGCCTACGCCGCGGGCATCGACCCGACGGCGATGACCGACGACCAGTACACCGTCATCCGCGCCTTCCTGATGCGCAATCGTGAGCTCAGCCCCGAGGCCCGCTACGCGTTGGCGGCCGACCTGGCGGATCGAGCCGCGGTGACGGTGCAGCACGCGCGCGCACCTCAGGTGCACCCCGAGGCGTACCTGTTGTGCGTGATCGCCCGCTATCAGCGCCGCACGTTCCCTGCGTACCAGCCGTCGGCATGGGCCGCCCGGCCGCCTGGAAGTTGAGTTCGCGCCGGACTGCCTAGCCTGGTGGCCGTGAGCACGTTCACCTATCTCGACCATGCGGCCACCACGCCCATGCGTCCCGAAGCGGTCGACGCGATGCTCCCGTTCCTCAGCGAGCAGTTCGCCAATCCGTCGGGCTCGCACCGCTTCGCCCGCCAGGCGCGCACCGCCATCGACGACGCCCGCGAATCGGTGGCCGGCGTCCTCGGGTGCGCTCCCGGCGAGGTGGTCTTCACCAGCGGCGGCACCGAGGGCGACAACACCGCGGTGTTCGGGACGATCGCCCGTCGTGGTGGTGCCGCCGTGTGCCCCGCCGCCGAGCATCACGCCGTGCTCGCGCCCATCGAACACCTGAAGGGTGTCGAGGTGGCGGTCACCTCGACCGGTGCGGTCGACCTGCAGGCGCTGGCCGATGCATTGCGCGCCACACCCGACGTCACGATCGTCAGCGTCATGGCGGTCAACAACGAGGTCGGCACCGTGAACGACATCGCCGCGGTCGCGGCCGTGGTCCGCGAGTCACGCGCCGGACGCGACGTTGCACACCGATGCGGTGCAGGCACCGTGCTGGCTGGATCTGCGCGCCATCACGCCGTACGTCGACCTGCTGTCGCTCTCCGCGCACAAGTTCGGCGGTCCCAAGGGTGTGGGCGTGCTGGTGGCCCGGTCCGGGGTCGGCTACGAACCGATGGTCATCGGCGGCGGGCAGGAACGCGAGCGGCGCAGCGGCACGCACAACGTGCCCGGCATCATGGCCCTCGCCGCCGCGTTGCGACACACCGATGCCGAGCGCGATGCCGAGGGTGTTCGCCTGGCGGCGTTGCGCGACACGCTCGTCGACCAGTTGACGTCCGCGTTGCCCGACGTGCACGAGACCGTGCCTCGCGAGCACAAGGTGGCGGGGTCGGCTCACGTGTGCATCGAGGGAATCGAGAACGAGGCGCTGCTGTTCCTGCTCGACGAGGCAGGTGTGTGCGCCAGCGCGGCGTCGGCGTGCGCCGCCGGGGCGATGGAGCCCTCGCACGTGCTCGCCGCGATGGGCGTGTCCCGCGAGCTGGCGCTGGGAGCGCTGCGGCTCACGCTCGGGCGCACCACCACGCAGGCCGACGTCGACCGTGGCCTCGAGGTCGTGGTCGACAGCGTCCGCCGCCTGCGTCGGGGCCGTTCGTGAAGGTGCTCATGGCGCTCAGCGGCGGGGTCGATTCGTCGGTCGCCGCGGCCGAGCTGCTCGCCGCGGGCCACGAGGTCGTGGGCATCACCATGCGGCTGTGGGGCGGCGACAGCGACACCGGGTGCTGCTCGGTCGCCGACGTCGACGACGCCCGCCGCGTCGCTCAGCAGCTGGGGATCGACCACCTGGTCTTCAACTTCACCGACGACTTCCACGAGCACGTCGTCGATCCGTACGTGCAGGCCCATCGCGACGGCATCACTCCCAACCCGTGCATCGAGTGCAACCGGCACCTCAAGTTCCACCGGCTCAGCGAACGTGCCGACCTGCTCGGCTTCGATGCGGTGGCCACCGGCCACCATGCGCGCATCGTGCAGTACGACGACGTCTGGCGCGTCGCCCGCGGCCACGACCCGGCCAAGGACCAGAGCTACGTCGTGCACATGCTGCCGCAGCGCGAGCTGGCGCGCACGCTGTTCCCCATCGGGCACATGACCAAGGCGGAAGTACGCGAGAAGGCGACGGTGATGGGGTTGCGCACCGCGGCCAAGCCCGACAGCCAGGACGTCTGCTTCATCACCAGCACGGGCGGTCGGACGCAGTTCCTCGGATCGCGCATCCCGTTCCGCCGTGCCACGGTGGTGGACGCGGTCGACGGCAGCCCGCTCGGCGAGGTCGAGGCGCTGGAGATGATCACGCTCGGTCAGCGGCGTGGCATCGGCCTGCCGGGCGGCGGGCCGGTGCGCTACGTCGTCGACATCGATCACGACGCCGCCACGGTGACGGTGGGCGACGAGTCGATGCTCGACGTCGACGTGCTCCGCGTCGGTGACGTCACCTGGGCGCATCAGCCGGTCACCGGCGACGTGCTGGTGCAGTGCAGCGCGCACGGGGCGACGAACGCCGCGTCGCTCACGCTCGACGGCGGCTCGGTCGCGCCTCGACTGGGCGTCACCGCAGCGGCGCGTGGCCCCGGGCCAGAGCGTGGTGTTCTACGACCCCACCGACACCTACGTGCTCGGTGGCGGCATCGCCCGCTGACCGACGTTCCGATCAGCCGAGGGGGAGCCGGGCGTCGGCCATCGCCTGCAGCGCCCGGCCGGGTCGGGACGGGGCGACGAGGAACGACTGCACGTGAATGGCCCGTCCCTTGGGCTCGGTCTCGGTGGCGGGGAAGACCACCAGCACCATCTCGCGCACGGCGACGTCGAGCGCCATGCCGCCCGCCGGCCCGGTGAGGTCGGCGGCTTCCGTGTCGGCCAGAGCGAGCTGGGAGTGGGCGACGTTGGTGCGCTGCACCATCAGCGTCTCACCCAGCACGACGGGGTCGCGGACCACCACGCCGGCGGGCACCAGCACCAGCCAGCGTTGCGAGAATCGATGGAAGCGGCCGAGCAGGAACCATGCGAGGGCGACGAAGCCGGCGGCGACCAGTACGCCCCACACCCAGGCGCCGCGGGCGAGCAGCACGACCGAGGTGAGCAGCGCCGCACACCAGGCGGCCCAGGACAGCCCGATGGCCGGCACCATCGCCGCCGGCACGCGCAGCGGAAAGCGTCGCTCGTGACCGTAGGCGGCGCCTTGGACGAGTGCTTCGCCCGCTTCGCCGGACAGCGCCACGAACGTCGTGACGGCGGCCAGCGCAGTCGCGGCGACGCCGAGCACGGTGCTCGCGCCGGCGACCCACGCGATGATCGCCGCGGGCAGCGTGGCCGGGGTGACCAGGCGGACGACGGTGAGGCCGATCGGTCCCTGCACCACGAGCGCCACGACGGCGACCGCGACCGCCAGCCACCATGCGGTGGAGGGCATCAGCCCGGCGGCACCGTCGAGGCCGTCGGTGGCGTCGCCGACGGCGAAGCCCGCCACGACGGCGAGCGCCACCCAGAGGATGCGCAGCAGCCACAGGAACAGGGGCGGCGCGAACAGATTTGTCGGACGCGGAGGCACCGGACCAAGGTATCGCCACGCTTCGCCCGTCACGGCATGGCCGTGGAACGATGATTCCACAGCGGCGTCGGGCCAGATCGGAACCAGAGAGGAGGCCCCCGAACCATGTTGCACATCGACATCCCGGGAGGCATCTCCTCCGGTATGGGCGGGTTGCCCCATCGCGACGCCGGTGAGGCGGCCGCGTTCTCGCTGCGCGAGATGGAGATGCCGGTCATCCCGTCCCTGCCGCGCCGCAGCCCGGCCGAGAGCGCCGTCGTGCAGGCGATGGTGGGCATGCAGGGCATCACCGTCGGCCAGTACGGCAGTCTGTCCGTCCACCCCGACCAGGTCGATCCGCTGGCGCCGGTCGTCACCGATCTGAACCACGACGCGTACGCCGGTTTCCGGGCGTTCCTCGAGGCCGCGCAGGGTCGCCAGGGGTGGGTCAAGTGGCAGTTCATCGGTCCGGTCACGTTCGGCATGGCGCTCGTGCGCGCCGGCGTCCCCATGAGCGAAGCGTTCGAGAGCGCGGTGCGGTGCGTCCGCGCCAAGACCGAGCACCTCATCCGGGTCGTCGACAAGGCCCTGCCGGGATGCAAGCAGCTCGTGTTCATCGAGGAGTCCGCGTTGGGCGAGCTGATGAATCCCGGGTTCCCCATCGCTCCCGACACCGCCATCGATCTCGTCTCCGGTGCGCTGGCGGCGATCGAGACCGACGCCGTCGCCGGTCTGCACGTGTGCGGGCTCGGCGACATCCCGTCGCAACTGGCCGCGGGCCCCGGCGTGCTGTCGCTGCCGGTGCGACCGGAGTTGGTCGACAACGCCGGGTATCTGGTGCGGTTCCTGGAGCGCGGTGGCTACATCGCCTGGGGGGCCGTGCCCACGTCGGGCCCCATCCTGGGCAGTGCGGAGCGCCCCTGGCGCAACCTGTCGCAGGTGTGGTGCGAACTGGTGCAGCGCGGTGCCGACCCGGCGATGCTGCGTCGGCAGTCGATCATCACGCCCGAGTGCGGCCTGCAGTCGCACACCCCGGCCGTGGCCGAACGGGTGCACCGCATCGCGGCCGACGTCAGTCGCCGGGTCCGCGACCAGGCCAGCGCCAGCCGCTGGGTCCTCGGCGCCTGAGCCTCGACCCTCCGTCCTGATGCTCGTGGTGCCGTGCCGACCGCGTCACACCCATCGGGCACACTGGTGACATGACGCCCGCCGATCGCATCCGAGCGCTGCGCGACGAGATCGCCCACCACAACCAGGCCTATTACGCCGACGACGCGCCCGAGGTCAGCGACGCCGAGTACGACCAGTTGGTCCGCGAACTGGCCGCGCTCGAGGCCGAGCATCCCGAGCTCGTCGACGCCGACTCGCCCACCCAACAGGTCGGTGCCGGCGTGTTGTCCACGGCATTCGCTCCGGTCGTCCATGCCGTGCCGATGACCAGCCTCGACAACGCGATGGACGTGCACGAGCTCGCGGCCTGGGGCGAGCGCGTGTCGAAGGGGCTGTCCGGCGCGGCGGCGCGCTTCGTGTGCGAGCTGAAGATCGACGGCCTGGCGATGAGCCTGCGCTACGAGCAGGGTCGCTTCGTGCAGGCCGCCACCCGCGGCGACGGTCGCGTGGGCGAGGACGTCACGGCCAATGTCGCCACCATCGCCTCGGTGCCCAAGTCGCTGGCCGATGCACCGCCGGTGCTCGAGGTGCGTGGCGAGGTGTACCTGCCCATCGAGGCGTTCGAGAAGCTGAAGGCCGCCAAGGAGGCCGAGAACGCGGTGCGCGTCGCTGCCGGTCGCAAGCCCGAGCCCGTGCCGGTGAACCCGCGCAACGCGGGTGCCGGCAGCCTGCGCCAGAAGGACCCGTCGGTCACCGCCGGCCGCGACCTCGCGTTCTGGAGCTACCAGATGGGCGAGGTGCAGGGCGGGCCCGAGTTCACCTCACACCACGACACGCTCGAGGCGCTGCGCCCGACTGGGCTTCCCGGTGAACCCCGAGATCCGCATCGTCGACTCGCTCGAGCAGGTGCACGAGTTCTGCATGCACTGGCAGGAGCACCGCCACGACCTCGGGTACGAGATCGACGGATGCGTGGTGAAGGTCGACGATCTGGCCCAGCGCGAGCTCCTCGGGTTCACCTCGCGCGCGCCCCGGTGGGCCATCGCCTTCAAGTTCCCGCCCGAGGAACGCACCACCGTCCTGCGCGACATCCAGGTGTCGGTCGGCCGCACCGGCCGCACCACCCCGTTCGCCGTGCTCGAGCCGGTCTTCGTCGGCGGGTCCACGGTCGGCATGGCGACGCTGCACAACGAGGACCAGGTCCGCCTGAAGGACGTCCGCCCCGGCGACACCGTGGTCGTGCGCAAGGCCGGCGACGTCATCCCCGAGGTCGTCGGTCCGGTGCTGGCGCTGCGCCCCGAAGGACTGCTGCCGTGGGAGTTCCCGAAGATCTGCCCCTGCCCGCTGCAGACCGAGCTGGTCCGGCCCGAGGGCGAGGCCGACACTCGGTGCGTCGAGCCCGACTGCCCGTTCCAGCGCGACCAGCGGATCATCTACTTCGCGTCACGCGGGGCGATGGACATCGAGGGGTTGGGCGACCAGACCGTCGCGCAGTTGAGCGAGGCCGGGCTCGTCACCGACCCCGCCGACATCTACACGCTCACCCGCGAGCAGCTGATGGGTCTCGAGAAGTGGGGCACCACCAAGGCCGACAACCTGCTCGCCGCCATCGAAGGGTCGAAGTCCCGCCCGTTGCCCAGGGTGCTCACGTCGCTCGGCTGCAAGGGCCTCGGGCCGTCGGCCAGCGAAGCGCTGGCCCGTCGGTTCGGCACGCTCGACGCGATCATGGCCGCCTCCGAGGTCGAGCTGTCCACCACCGACGGGGTGGGGCCCACCATCGCGGCATCCATCGTCCGCTGGTTCGCCCGTGAACCGAACCGGGCCATGGTCGAGAAGATGCGCGTCGCCGGGGTCGACTTCGGTCGGGTCGACATCAGCGTGCTGCCACCCACGTTGGCCGGCAAGGCGGTCGTGGTCACCGGAGCGCTCGAAGGGTTCAACCGCGAGGAGGCCGAGGCCGCCATCAAGGATCGTGGGGGCAAGAGCCCGGGCAGCGTCAGCGCGAAGACGTTCGCGGTGGTGGTCGGTGCCGAGCCGGGTGCGAGCAAGCTCACCAAGGCCGAGGCGTTGGGCGTCCCCGTGCTCGACGAAGCCGGGTTCCGTCACCTGCTCGACACGGGTGAGCTGCCGTAGCAACGCGTTGCGACAGCGTTGCGACAGCGTCGCTCAGAGCCGCTCGTCGAGCACCACGTCGAAGCGCTGCAGCTCCTTCAGCGCGGCCGCTGCAGGGTGCAACGGGTCGATGAGCACGTTGCGTTCGTCGCTCCGCGCGTCGACCAGCGCGCTCGGCACGGCGAGTGCCGGTGATCGGCCCGAACGGGCCCACGCGTCGCCGACGCGAGCGGTGGCATCGGGGTGGTTCGCCCAGGCGCGACGCAGGTCGGTCACCTCCAGCGTGTCGACCAGCTCGTCGGGCACCATCACTTCGATGGCCGTGTACCGCATGCGTGCGCCGGTGAGGTGCACCGACAACTCCAACGTGGCCAACGCCAACGAATCCGCGGTGTAGACCATCCGTCGTCCCACAGGGTTCCAGCGACCGCCGAACTCCGCCGCGCCCTCTCCGCTCATCGCCCGGGCGGCATGCCGTGCGGCCACCAGGCGCCACACCTGCATGTCAGCCGAAGACGCCGTGCTCGATGCGGCCGAGCAGCTGGAACACCGTGTCGGCGCCGACTTCGGTGGAGGCCACCTGGAAGGGCGTGCGGCGTTGCAGTGAGCGATTGGGCGTGATGAGCCACGTCCGCGCCTCGGCTGCGCTGCCGAGCACCTGCGTCGCACGGCGCAGCAGCCGTCCGAGCCGGGCGAGGCGGTCGCTCTCGAGCGTGTCGAGGACGCCGGTCTGCTTCCGTCGCGCCCACGTGCGCGGCGAGATGCTCAACCACTCGAGGAGGTCGGGCACGCCGACGCCCAAGGTCTGGGCGAGCGAGGTGACGGTGGTGACCGGTACGCCACGGCGCACGTCGAGCTCGGTGAGGGCCGTCGCGTGGGCGGCGTCGGTTGCCATGTGGCACAGCATACCGTGCCACATGGCACGATGTCCGAACCCGCGACCTCAGTGATCGAGACGGGTGCGCGACCAGCGGACGAAGGCCAGCACAGCGATCACCAACGACGTGGCGATGCCGTACCAGAGCACGTCGAGTGCGTCCTTGCCGAGCACCAGCTTCTCGAGGAACTTGATCGCCGCGACCAACTGGATGACGTCGATCAGCTTGCCCTTCAGATCGCCGAGGTCGTCGATGACCAGCCATCGCGGCAGGCGAAGCGGCGTGACGAACAGCTCGACCATGCCGGCGGCGAAGATGAGCAGCACGGTCCCGAGCAGGTAGAGGTCGATGACCTCGAGGAGGCGCACGATCGCCGCCGGGCTGTCGGCGCCGTCGTCGAGCAGCAGGCGGAGGAACGACCACACCTTGGCGCAGCCCCACACGAACGTGACGACGGCGGTGATCAGCAGCGCGACGGCGGGGACGATCGCCACGAGGAGCCCCGCCTCGCTGGCGCGGGCGATGCGATCGCGCCGGGGCAGTGCCGGGTCGGCAGGGGAGGGTTCGGACGCTGCAGAGTCGTCCATGTCAGAAGACGTTGAAGGTCCAGGTGAAGGAACGGGCCGTGCTGCGTCCTTCGAGGATCTTCCAGTAGATGACCTTGACGATGTGCTCGCCCTCGGTGAACTCCTTGATCTCGGAGTCGTCGGACGGATCGAAGCTGAGCGTCGCGTTGCCCGGCTCGTAGATCGTGGTCGGCGGCAGGGTGATCTGCGTGCCGGGCTTGTTGCCCGAGTCCTGCAGGTCCTCGATGTTCACCGTCTCGAGTTCGAGGCCGTCGACGACGAACACGCCCGTGTAGCCGGGTTGCAGGTCGACGAACACCGACGTCTGGGCCGGCACGCGCACGGCGGCGGGCACGGGGTCGATCTGCTCGATGACCGGTGGCAGGTTGAGGGCGTCGCGGCCGGTGATGGCGCTGGCGGCGGCATAGGCCATGGCCACCAGGCACACGGCGATGGCGAGCGCGGCGAACAGGTTCGGCCACGAGGGGCGGCGCAGGGTGAGGGGCACACGTGCATTCTCGCCGGTCCGCTCGGATTTCGCACCGCGCGTACCGCCCGGACCGAGGTGCAGCTAGCGTCAATTCCCGCCATGTCGGCCGAAGATCTTGCTCCCGCACAGTCCCCGTCACCTCGTCTGGTGGCCGGTCGTTATCGTCTTGCCGCGCGCCGAGGCACGAACATCGACGCGGCCCTGTTCGAGGCGTTCGACGAGGAGTTGCAGCGTCCGGTCGTCGTGAAGCTGCTGCATCCCGACGCCAGCGCCCGGCCCGACGTGCAGGCCGAGTTCCGCACCGCGATGGAGCTCGCCGGTGCACTGCACCACCCGAACATCGCCGTCGCCCACAGCTGGGGCATCACCGACTGGAACGGCCACCGGGTGCTGTTCGTGGTCAGCGAGCAGCTCACCGGCGGCAGCGTGCGCGACATGCTCGACCGAGGACGCCTGCTCACGCCGTCGCAGGCGTTGCTGGTGGGCCTCGACGCGTGCAAGGCGCTCGACGTGCTGCACCGCAAGGGCCTGGTCCACGGCGACATCCGCCCCGGCACGCTGGTGTTCGGCGACGACCGCCGGCTGCGCGTGGTCGACGCCGGGCTGTCGCAGGTGCTCGCCTTCGCCGACGACAACGTGCATCGCAGCAACGACCTGGCCAAGTACGCGTCGCCCGAGCAGGCCAAGGGCGACCCGCCGGGTCCGAAGAGCGATGTGTACTCGCTGTGCCTCACGCTGTTCGAGACGCTCAGCGGCACGGTGCCGTTCGTCGGCGACTCCACCGTCGCCACCCTCGCCAACCGGGTCGACCGCCTGCTGCCGGTGTCCGCCGACCTGGGAGCGTTGGCGTCGGTGCTCGAGCGTGCCGGCCGACCCGACGTCGCCGATCGCTACACCGCCGCCGAGTTCGGTCGGGCGCTCGTCCAGGCCGCAGAACGCCTGCCGCGTCCGGCGCCGTTGCCCATTCTGGCGAACTCGCTGTTCGGCATCGACCCCGTCGGCCAAGGCGATCAGACCGACCCGACCGGCGTCCTCCGCTCGCCGCTGATCGCCGCACCTGCGGCGGCCTCGGTCGCGGTCGACGAACCGACCACCGCCGTCCCCGTCGTGGCGGCCGCCACCGCTGCGGCGGTCGTGACGGCAGCAATCCCCGAGTCCACCGCGATCTCCGCGACCGCCGACGTCGTGCCACCCCCTGCACCGGCGCGGGTCGATGCACCCACCGAGTTGCTGCCCGCGAGCATGGCGCCCACCACGGTCGCTGCGGTGGTGCCCCCCTCGCCGGCCACGCCCGGCGACGACGACTTCGATCCGCGCGACGAGTTCCCCGAACACCCGCCCACCCCGGGCACGACGCGCAAGTGGTTCATCCTCCTGCTGCTGCTCCTCGCGGTCGCCGGTGGCGCGCTGGCCTGGTACAACTCGCGTCCCGAGATGCGCACGGTGCCCGAGCTCGCCGGCATGGAGGAGGGCGTGGCCCTCAACGCCATCGCCGGCGACTTCCAGGGCGTGCTCGCCCAGGAGTCCAGCGAGGACGTCGACGCGGGCAGCATCATCCGCACCGACCCGTTGCCGGGAACCGAGCTGAAGAAGGGTTCGGTGGTCACGCTCTACGCGAGCACCGGTCCGGCGCCGCGAGTGCTGCCCGAACTGGCCGGTCTCACCGTCGCCGACGCCACCGATCAGTTGGAAGGGCTCGGCCTCGTCGTCGAGGTGGGCGATCCCGAGTTCGACGAGAAGATCGCCAAGGACACCGTCATCTCGTGGACCGTGCCCGATTCGCCCACCCTGGTCGCCGGGGGCACCGTCACCAAGGGCACGGCGGTGCGCCTCATCGCCTCGGCGGGGCCGGCGCCGCGCGCCGTGCCCGACCTGGCCGGCCTCACGGTGGCCGACGCGACGAAGGCGCTGGCCGATCTGCAACTGCTCATCGAGGAGTTGCCCGTCGAGTTCAACGACACCGTCCCCGCCGGGCAGGTCATCCGGCAGGATCCCAAGCCCGGCGCGAACCTCGAGCGGGGCGCCACCGTGAAGGTCGTGGTGTCCAAGGGGCATGCACCCATCACCATGCCCAGCTCGCTCGGCGTGCCGTTGCGCAAGGACGAGATCGTCGCGAAGTTGAAGGCGCTGGGCTTCGGCGACATCACCATCTCGGGTGATCCCACGCAGAAGTACCTCGGCCTGAAGGTCGACGGCAAGCCGGTGTACGCCGGCATGGAGTTCCCCTGGGGGACCGCCGTCGAGGTGCTGTTCGCCCCCACCCCGGCGGCGACCACCACCACCGCCGGCCCCTGACACGCCCCGTCGGTTCTGCGCCGGGGCACCCGCGTCGGTAACGTTCCCGCGCAGGCGTACAGGAGGTCCAACCATCATGGGTTCACTCGACGGCCGCGTGGCCATCATCACGGGCGCAGGACGAGGCATCGGTCGCGAACACGCGCTGTACTTCGCCGCCGAGGGAGCCAAGATCGTGGTCAACGATCTGGGTGGCGCCAACGACGGCAGCGGCGCCGACATCACGCCCGCGCAGCAGGTGGCGGACGAGATCCGTGCGCTGGGTGGCGAGGCGGTCGTCAACGGCGACGACGTGGCCTCCTGGGAGGGCGCGCAGCGCATGATCAACCAGGCCATCGAGACGTTCGGCGACCTCGACATCCTGGTCAACAACGCGGGCATCCTGCGCGATCGGGTGCTGGTGAACATGACCGAGGCCGAATGGGACGCGGTCATCGCCGTGCACCTCAAGGGTCACTTCGCGCCCAGCCGCTGGGCCGCCGCGTACTGGCGCGAGCAGGCCAAGGCCGGCGTCGACAAGCCGCGCAACATCGTCCACACGTCCAGCACGTCGGGTCTGTTCGCCAACCCCGGCCAGAGCAACTACGGCGCGGCCAAGACGGGCATCGCCACGTTCAGCCAGATCATCGCCAAGGAGCTGTCCCGCTACAACGTGAAGAGCAACACCATCGCTCCCGGTGCGCGTACCCGCCTCACGCTCGCGACGCCGGGCCTCGAGGAGGTCATGAAGCCCAAGGACGGCGCGTTCGACCCGTGGGACCCGGCCAACATCTCGCCGCTCGTCGCCTACCTGGCGTCGGCCGAGTGCGTGTTCAACGGTGAGACCTTCCTGGTGCAGGGCGGCCAGGTGACGATGATCGAGAGTTGGAAGCGCGGCGCCGGCGTCGAGCGCGACTCGAAGTGGACCGTCACCGAGCTCGCCGAGGCGTTGGCACCGCTCGCAC
This sequence comes from uncultured Actinomycetes bacterium, assembly GCA_963822385.1. GTDB lineage: Bacteria > Actinomycetota > Acidimicrobiia > Acidimicrobiales > Ilumatobacteraceae > UBA668. Next base: position 2,222,527 of record CAWGHJ010000003.1, on the reverse strand, counting down.
ACTCATGAGCTCTCGCCGGTGACCGGCGAAGTCGAGGTCGCACCCTGGCCCATCCTGCTGCGCCGCCGCCTGGCGCAGAAGGTCGGCATTCCGCACCGTTGGGCCGTCCTGTGGGTGGTCCTCAGTGGGCTGTTCACCACCGGCTTCACCATCACGTTGTTGGTGGTGTCGCTGGAGGGCATCGCCGAGGAACTGGGCACCACGACACAGGTGCTCACGTGGGCCATCACCGGCCCGATGCTCGCCTTCGGTGTGGTCGGCCCGGCGTTCGGCAAGGCGGGCGACCTGTGGGGCCACAAGCGCATCTTCACCGGAGGGCTGCTGTTCGCCGCGCTGTTCGCGTTGCTCTCGGCCCTGTCGTGGAATGCGGCCACGCTCATCCTCTTCCGCACCCTGTCGGCCACCGCCGGCTCGGCGTGCGGCCCGTCGGCGATGGCCTACATCAACCGCATGTTCGAACCGACGGAGCGGGTCAAGCCCCTCAGCTACTGGAGCTTCGTCACCGCCGGCTCACCGGTGATCGGTGTCGTGATCGGCGCGCCGCTGGTCGATGCCATCGGCTGGCGGGCGATCTTCTTCATCCAGGCGCCGCTGTGCCTGGTCGGCTTCGTCGTCGCGATGTGGCTGCTGCCGCAGACCGAGCGTCTCACCGGGGTGAAGTTCGACGTGATGGGCTCGGTGACGCTGGGCATCGCCGCGGTGGCGTTGCTCGCCGGGGTCAGCCAAGGACGCACCTGGGGATGGACCAGCACGGCGACGCTCACGTGCTTCGTCGTCTCCATCGTCGGCGCGTGGGCGTTCGTGAAGGTCGAGCAACGCGCCGAGGCACCGCTGGTGGTGCTCGCCTGGTTCCGCACGCGCAACGTCGCGTTCCCGGTGCTCAGCCAACTGCTCACCAACTTCGCGTACATGGGTGGCTTCTTCCTGATTCCCCAGGTGCTCGGCAAGCCGCGCGGCCTCGGCCTGGACACCGCCACCGTCGGCAACCTGGTCATCTCCCGGCCGCTCGCGTTCTCGATCACCGCGCCCCTCGCTGCCATCGTCACCCTGCGGGTGGGCGAGCGCTCGGCCGGCGTCGCCGGAGCGATCGGGCTGGTGGTGTCGATGACGATGTGGATGACGGTCGGCGCAGAGACCGGCTACGTGTTCATCATCGCGGCCACCGCGATGTCGGGCGTCGGCCTGGGCATCGCCTCGCCGGCGCTCACGTCGCTGATGGCCAACGCGGTGGACGAGACCGACCTCGGCGTCGCCGGGGCGATGCAGCAACTGATGACCCAGTTGGGTGCCGTGCTCGGCTCGGCCGTGCTGGCCACCATCAGTGCCACTGCCGACGCCGACAACTTCCAGCCGTTCCACACCGCGTTCCTGGTGGGTGCGGTGGTGGCCGGGTTGGGCGCCGTGGCGGCGAGCTTCGTCCGCTCGACGCCACGGGCCCTGCTCTCGACCCGGCCCTGATCAGGACGCGGTGATCGCCTTGATCTCGTCCTGGACCTGCTTGGTGACGTCGGTCTGGGGCATGCCGGTCTGCATGGCCATCATCTTCATCATGTCGCCCTGCACCTTGATCTTGCCGGACATGAAGGCCTGCATGCCGGCCGCCTGGTCCTGATCGACGAACACGGACTTCGGCCGTCGCGTAGTCGGTGGTGAGGGTGAGGTCGGCGGTCTCGAGCGCGCCGAGCTCCATCTCGAGCGCACCCGACGACGTGTCGAGGTAGGCGTTGATGGTGCCCTCGCCGAACGGGACATCGGTGATGACCTGGTTCATGCGGATGCTCACCGTGACCGGCGGTACCTGGTCGGCGTACTTCTCGCGGATCGCCTTGGCGGCGGTCATCCATTCCTCGGACAGGAACTGGTGGGACATGTCGGGCTCCTCGTGCGCACGTGAATCGTGTGCCCTGAATGTACAGATCGTTCAATCGCTTTCCGAAACGGGACGGTCCCGGGTAACGATGGACGAATGGCACAGATTCTGGTCACCGAAGAGATCGCCGAGGGCGGTCTCGACCGCCTCCGGGCGGCCGGGCACGAGGTCGTCGTCGAGCTGGACCTGTCCCGCCTGCTCGACGCGGTGCGCACGGCGCCCACGCCCTGATCATCCGCTCCGCCACGCAGGTCACCGCCGAGGTGCTCGAAGCCGGCATCCGAACTGCGTCGTCGTCGGACGTGCCGGCATCGGCCTCGACAACGTCGACGTCGAAGCCGCAACCCGCCGCGGCGTGATGGTGGTCAACGCGCCGCAGAGCAACATCGTGTCGGCCGCCGAGCACACGATGGCGCTGCTGCTCACCCAGGCCCGCAACGTGCCCCAGGCCCACGCCGCGCTGAAGGCCGGTCGGTGGGAACGGGCTCGCTGGGAGGGCGTCGAGCTGGCCGACAAGACGCTCGGCGATCATCGGTCTCGGTCGCATCGGCAAGCTGGTCGCCGATCGAGCGAAGGCGTTCGGCATGCGGCTCATCGCCTACGACCCGTTCGTGTCCGCCGACCGCGCCCGCCAGATGGGCGTCGAGCTCGTGACGCTCGACCAGGCCGTCGCCGAGGCCGACTTCCTCACCGTGCACCTGCCGCGGACGAAGGAGACCACCGGGCTGATCAACCGCGACCTGCTGTTGAAGGCCAAGCCCTCGCTGCGGGTCATCAACGTGGCCCGTGGCGGCATCGTCGACGAGCAGGCGCTGGCCGACTGCGTACGCGACGGCATCATCGCCGGCGCCGCGGTCGACGTGTTCGTCACCGAGCCGACCACGTCGTCGCCGCTGTTCGAGCTGGACGGCATCGTCGTCACCCCGCACCTCGGTGCGAGCACCCGCGAGGCGCAGGACAAGGCCGGCGACACCATCGCCGACATGGTGCTGCTGGCCCTCGCCGGCGACTTCGTGCCGTTCGCGGTCAACGTCGACGCGGCCGAAGCCAACGAGACGCTGCGTCCGTTCCTGCCGCTGGCCGAGCGCCTCGGTCGACTGTTCTCGTCGCTCGTCGCCGGGTCGTTGCACGAGGACGAGCCGGTCGGTCATCGAGATCTGCACCGAGGGCGACATCGCCGGCTACGACACGCGCATCCTCGCACTCGCTGCGTTGAAGGGGTTCTTCTCGGCCATTGCCGACGAGCAGGTCACCTACGTCAACGCGCCGCAGCTCGCGCGGCAGCCGGCATCGAGGTGCGCGACGTCAACTGCGCGACGTCGCCCGACTTCGTGAACCTGCTCACCCTTCGCGGCGCCGGCCACAGCATCTCGGGCACGCTGGTCGGGTCGACGGAGCGAGCAGCGCATCGTCGAGATCGACGAGCACCACTTCGACGTGCCGCCGGCCGAGCACATGCTGATGGTGAAGAACGACGACCGACCCGGTGTCATCGGCACGGTCGGCACCCTGCTCGGCAACGCCGGCGTGAACATCGACGACATGGACGTGGGTCGTGCCGCCGTACCCGGCACCGCCGTCATGCTCATCGCGCCGAGCGCCGAGATCCCCGCCGACGTCATCGCCGTGTTGCGCCGGTCACCCGGCATCACGTCGGTCGTGACACTCGCCGGCTGACGTCACTCCACCACGTACACGGCGATGACGATGTCGCCGCCGTCCTCGCGGGCGACACCCACGAAGACGTGGTCCGTCAACCAGCGGTGCGCGGGTGCGTCGGTGCGGAACACCGGCGTGGTGACGAAGTACGCCCCGTCGTCGCGATAGACGCCCCGGTTGACGACGTCGACGAGCGCGCCATCGTCGGCACGGAGCAGATAGCGGGCCTCGATGTCGGTGACGCCATCGCGGGTGATCGCCCAGTCCGCGCCCACGCCGGTGACCGTGCCCTGGAACCGAGGGCCGGTGACCGTGCCGCCCACGATGGGGAAGACCTCGAGCACCTCGTTCGGCCCACGGCCGACGTGCTGCGGGCCGGTGACCTCGGCTCGGATCTCGAACACGAAGGTCAGATCGGGGGCGTTCATGCGTGGAACGTAGCGTCCGCGCCCGCAGCGATGCGTCGTCAGCGAGGCGCGTGGGCGCGGATGGCGTCGCGGGTGGCGACGGCCTCGGCGCGTGCGGCCTCGGCGAAGTCGTCGCCGCTCGAGGCGTAGAGCACGGCGCGGGAGGAGTTGACGACCATGCCCCGGCCCTGACGATCGGCGCCGGCGCGCACGGTGGCCTCGACATCGCCGCCCTGGGCGCCCACGCCCGGCACCAGCAGCGGCAGATCGCCGACGATGGCGCGCACCTGTTCCAGTTCGGCCGGGTACGTGGCGCCCACCACGAGGCCGCAGTCGCCGATGTCGTTCCACTCGGTGGCCACTCGGCGAGCGACGTGGAGGTACAGCGGTTCGCCGTCGACCTGCAGGGACTGGAAGTCGCCGCTGCCGGGATTGCTGGTGCGGCACAGTACGAACACGCCGCCATCGGGGTGTCGCAGGAACGGCTCGACCGAATCGGTGCCGAGGTACGGGTTCACCGTGACCACGTGTGCGCCGTACCGATCGAACGCCTCGTGCGCGTACTGCTCGGCCGTGCTGCCGATGTCGCCGCGTTTCGCGTCGAGCACCAGCAGCACGTCGGGGTACTGGTCGCGAATGTGCCGACACAGCCGTTCGAGTTCGGGCTCGGCGCCGATCGCGGCGAAGTACGCGATCTGCGGCTTGAACGCGCAGACCGTGTCGGCGGTGGCGTCGACGATGGCTGCGCAGAAGTCGAACACCGAGCCGTGCACGACCTCGGGGAACCGCGACGGGTCGGGGTCGAGACCGACGCAGAGCATGGAGTCCGACGTGGTCCAGGCGCGGCGCAGGAGGTCGTGGAAGGCCATGCCGGCGATGCTAACGAGCGCCGGCGCTCGACGCCTCGGCCTTGGCCGCAGCGTCGGCCTTGTGCTTGCGCGGCGCATAGGTGAGGGCGCGGAACACGGTGAGACCGAAGACCAGTTCGATGACCAGCAGGGCGCCCCACTGGACCAGCTTGTTCGAGCGGTCGGCGCCGGCCTGGAAGCCGTGGACGGTGCCGACGACGAACAGGGGATAGGCGAGGATGTGCACGGCGTGCCAGATGCGGCGCGGCATCTTGCGCATCAGCCAACTGGTGATCTGGATCGCGGCGAGCAGGTAGAAGGCGACGATGCCCCAGGCCGTGGCGCCGGGCTGCCAGTCGCTGGCCATCGGGATGAACAGTTCCTTCCAGCCGAAGTGCACGTAGTTGTCGGCCACCAGGCCGAGGAGGTGCACCACGGTGAAGACCACGGCGAGCAGGCCGAGGTAGCGATGGAGGTCGAGCAACCACGCCGGGATGCCGCGGCGGCGCAGCAGCCGGCTCGAGAGCGTGATGCCCCACACGATGCTCGCTGCGACGAGGACCCATGCGATGAGTCCGCTGGAACGGCTGACGTACCACGCCAGCTTCTCGGTCACCGCGATCACACTCAGGAACCTACCCGGAACACCTCGGTCTCGGTGAGGATCCACCCGTCGACACCGAAGCTGTCCAAGAGCGCTCGTCCCTGCTCGGCCCCGGCGACCACCACGGCCTTGGCCAGTGCCTCGGCGCGAGCGGCGCTGAGGGCGGCGACCGCGACGGCGACGACATCGGTGGCCGCCGGCGCGCCGGTGGCCGGATCGATGAGGTGGTGTGCCTGGGTGCCGTCGGCGCGGTTCCAACGGCGCATGCGGGTGGTGCTCATCACGATGCCGCCTGCCTCCAGGCAGTGGAAGTCGAACGGCATGTCGGTGTCGGGGTGGTGCAGCGGCACGTCCCACCCGCCGTACGGCGTGTCACCAGCGACGGCGATGTCGCCGCCGATGCTGACGTAGGCGCCGTTCGCACCCATGAAGAGCAGGTCGCCGGCGAGCATGTCGGCGGCGAGTCCCTTGCCGATGCCGCCCAGATCGATGCGCAGGCCGGGGGCCAGGCGTACCGCCTCGTCGTCGCGGCGCAGCTCCATGCCGGCCAGGCCGGGCGATGCCTGCGATCGGTTCGGAGAGGGCTTGCTCTGGTCGATCTCCTGGAACGTGCGGTCGTAACCCCACTGCTCGAGCGCCGTCCGGACGGACGGGTCGAAGCGGCCATCGGTCTCGTCGTGCAGCCGAGCGCACCAGCGCAGGGCGACGAACAGCTCGTGGCTGACCTTGACCCACCGGCCGGGCTGCTGCTGCAGCCGGTTCAGTTCGCTGTCGGGTCGGAAGCGGCTCCAGGCCTGCTCGAGTTCGCGCAGACGGGTGAACGCGCGTGGGCGTCAGTGATGCCGGTCCGTCGAACATCAACTCCGCCGTGGTACCCATGACGGCAGCCGCGGAGCGGTGCCAGGTTCGTTGCTCGAGCAGTGCGAGGTTCATCAGCATTTACTCCCTGTGCAGGCGGGTGGTGCGGTGGTGGCGGGGGGCGGCGGCGGCTGGGTGGTGGCCGGAGCAGGCGGCTGCGTGGTGGCGGGCGCAGGCGCCTTCGTGGTCACCGGTGCGGGCGGCTGGGTGGTGGCCGGTGCGGGTGCCTTGGTCGTGGTGACCGGGGCCGGCGCCGGAGCGGACCCCTTGACGGTGGTGACCGGTGCCGGGGCGGGTGCGGGCGTGCCGCCTCCGCCTCCGCCCGACGGTGCGGGCGCAGGAGCGGGTGCCGGTGCCTGACCGGCGACGGTGGTGACGGGCGGCTGCCCGGCCACGGTCGTCACCGGGCACGGTCGTCTCGCCGGGCACGGTGGCTGGTCGTGTCGACTGCGGCGGGTCGGTGGTGACCGCGGCGAGCGACGACGGCGGTGCGACGGGGTTGCCGTTCTCGTCGACGTAGATCGTCTTCTCGATGACCGTCACGCTGGAAGTGTCGGGTGCGGGCGTCGTCGCCTGATCGGAGTGTGCATCGGCCTGGGCGAGCGCGGTGATCGTGCCGAGAAAGCCCGACGTGGCCAGTCCGGTGGCGACCACCCGACCCGCGGCTGCGGCGTGGCGTCGGCGGCTCCGCGTGACCGGCAGAGCGGTGGTGCGATCGACCAGTGCGATCTCGGGCGTGGCGGTGGCGACGGCGTGCGCGGACCTCGCGGCAGCGTTCATGGGCACTGCACCGGATGCCGCGACGGTCGACGCGGCCGCGGTCTCGGTGGCTCGGGCGACGGTGATGGCGATCGGCTGCGTGTACCTGACCGGTCGGTACTGCGCGGGCGGCTCCCATGCGGGCGTCGCCGGTGCGGGCGTCACGGGTGCGACCATCACCGGTGCGGGCGCAGGAGGTGCGGGTGTCGCCGGTGCGGGCGTCGGCTCGGGCGGCGGCCCGCGGTGTGGGGCGACCTCCGCCGCTCGCGGCGCGTCGCTGGGCGAGGCGGGCGACGCGCTCGGCCTGTTCGCGCTCGATCTCAGTCGTCACAGTTCCAGACTCCGTTCAGTTCGAGTTGCGGTTGCTTGCAGCCGGCGGGCATCGGTGGGATCGGCTTCCCTGCCGGCCAGTCGGCGGGCACTCCGCGGGGTCGGCGTCGTCGTGCTCGTCACCGGCTTCGCGGTCGTGGGCGGCGGACGTCGCGGGCGGTGCCGTCGTCGCGGGCGCTGCACTCGTGGTCGTGGTGGCCGGCTTGACGGTCGTGGCCGTGGGCTTCGCCGTGGTCGCCGTCGTCGGCTTGGTCGTGGACGCCACGGTGGGGTCGGGCGCTGCAGCGGGAGCGGTGGTCGGTGTCGGTGCGGCGGTCCCGACCACGGGAACCACCGGGGCGGGCACGGCCACAGGTGACCGGCGGGTGCCGCGGGCGACGCGGCGTCGGTCCCCATCGGGGCGACCACGATCGTCGTGTCGGCCGAGTGGACGACGACCACCTTGGTCACCTGCTCCACGCGCACCGGCCGGCACGATCTTCGCTGCACCGCCATCACCGGACAGGCCGAGCAGGTTGCCGCCACCGATGGCGGCGAAGCACACGGTGCCGATGCCGAGCGTCGCGGCCACCGCTCCCGCCGTGGCCAGTGCGAGTCGTCGCTCCATTCCTCACCCTCGTTCCTTGCGCTGTTGCGTTCGGAAAGGTGATCGGTCGTAAGACCCCCCTCCTCAACCCAAGGAACGGTAAAGAAACGTCGAAATCGCAGGTCGCCGAGCGGTGTCGGTGCGCGCCGAACGACGGGTGTCGGCGCCGTGGCGCACGACCGACCGGAAGTTCAGCCCTCGACGGTGATGGCGGCCGTGGGGCACATGTCGGCGGCGGTCTGCACCTTGTCGCGCAGTTCCTCGCCGGGCTCGTCCTGGAGGACGTAGAGGTAGCCGTCCTTGCGCACCTCGAACACCTCCGGGCACACCTGCATGCAGGCACCGGTGCTCGCGCACACGTCGTAGTCGACACTCACCTTCATCGCTGTCTCCTGGCTCGTGGATCCATGGGTGGCGGGTTCACGCCTTGGCCCGACGGTAGCCGTCGGCCTCGGCGTCCGCGGCAGTGGCGTAGCAGCGCTCGGGCACGGTGCGCTCGTACGATCGCCCTCCCGGCTCGTGGAAGATGCCGCTGCGCGCCACCTTCACCGGGAAACCGTCGGGGCAGATGCCCTCGGTGGGGGTGCACCAGGAGGCGTCGGGCGCCACCGGTGCTGCCGGCTGAACAAGTGGCTCGGCCCGCGTCGGGGCGAGCCGCTCGGGTTCCGCGAGCGATGGCGCCGAGTCGCGGCGTTGCTGCCACCACCACGCGGCCGCGGCGACGACGGCGAGTGCGAGGAATCGGGGAATCCAGCGCCGGGCCATGGCCCGAGATTAGTCAGCTCGAATGTCGTGGCGCTCGTGTGCGTTCAACACGGCGCGCAGCGCGGCGGTGATGGTGCTCGGGTCGGTGCCCACGCCCCACTTCACGGCGCCGCCGGCGACGCTGGTCTCGACGTACGCGACGGCCATCGCTTCCGAACCCTGGCCCATCGCGTGCTCCGCGTAGTCGAGCACGTCGATCGTGCTGCCGAGGCCGCTGTGCAGGGCGTGGACGAACGCGTCGATGGGGCCGTTGCCCTCGCCGGTGACGGTGACGTGCTCGTCGTCGGCGACGAGTTGGGCGGTGATCGACGTGCGCCCGCTCGCGCTGTCGCTGCGCAGTTCGTGACTGGTCAGCCGGAAGCGCGGCGCCTCGGGCACGTACTCGTCCTGGAACGCCTGCCACATGACGACGGGGCTGATCTCGGTGCCCGTGTCCTCGGTGATGTGCTGGATGGTCTTGGAGAACTCGATCTGCAGACGCCGGGGCAGGTCGAAGCCGTGCTCGGCCTTCATCACATAGGCCACGCCACCCTTGCCACTCTGGCTGTTGACGCGGATGACCGCCTCGTAGCTGCGGCCGAGGTGCTTGGGGTCGAGGGGCAGGTACGGCACGCCCCACGTCGGGTACTCGCCGCCGTTGGCGTCGGCCGACTTGTTCAGCGCCTCGAAACCCTTCTTGATGGCGTCCTGGTGGCTGCCACTGAACGCCGTGTACACGAGGTCGCCGACCCACGGGTGGCGGGGGTGCACCGGCAGGCGGTTGCAGTACTCGGCGACGCGGCGCAGGGCGTCGATGTCGGTGATGTCCAGCTCGGGGTCGACACCGTTGACGAACAGGTTGATCGCCAGGTTGACGATGTCGACGTTGCCGGTGCGCTCGCCGTTGCCGAACAGCGTGCCCTCGACCCGGTCGGCGCCGGCCAGCATGCCCATCTCGGCCGCGGCGGTTCCCGTGCCGCGGTCGTTGTGCGGGTGCAGGCTGATCAGCACGCTGTCGCGGTTGCGGATGTGGCGACCGAACCATTCGATGACGTCGCCGTACACGTTGGGCGTGTAGCACTCGACCGTGGCCGGCAGGTTCAGGATGAGCGGCCGCTCGGGCGTGGGCTCGATGACGTCCATCACCGCGTGGCAGATCTCGATGGCGTACTCGGGCTCGGTGAGCGTGAAGCTCTCGGGCGAGTACTCGTACCGGATGTCGGTGCCCGGCACCGTCTCCTCCAGCTTGCGGCACAGCTTGGCGCCGTTCACCGCGATGTCGATGATGCCCTGCTTGTCCAGGCCGAACACGACCTCGCGCTGCAGCGGGTTGGTCGAGTTGTAGAAGTGCACGATGGCGCGCGGGGCGCCCTGCAGGCACTCGTAGGTGCGTTCGATGAGCTCCTGGCGGCACTGCACCAGCACCTGGATGGTGACGTCGTCGGGGATCAGATCGTCCTCGATCAGCTGGCGCACGAAGTCGAAGTCGGGCTGGCTCGCCGACGGGAAGCCCACCTCGATCTCCTTGAAGCCCATCTTCACCAGCGCGTCGAACATGCGCCGCTTGCGCTGCGGGTCCATCGGGTCGATGAGGGCCTGGTTGCCGTCGCGCAGGTCGACGCTGCACCAACGCGGTGCCTGCTCGACCACGCGGTCGGGCCACGTGCGGTCGTGGAGCACCACCGGCAGGAAGCGCTGGTACTTCTGGAAGGGCATCTTCTTCGGGGTGACGTTCTGAGGAGGCATCGCAGGTGTCTTTCGAGTTCGTGTGCGTTCGGAGAGGAGGGGTTCGACGGGGGTCGGAAAAAGCAAGAAGCCCCGGCCGTTCCGGCTGGGGCTGTGCGGGCAAGCGCGAGTATGCGGCGCTTGCCCTACATAAGAAGGAGGAGGCCGCGGGTGGTACGCATCCCGGCAAGTCTGCCGAGATCGCGACCGAATGTCAACGTTTTCAGACGGTGAGGAAGTTCGTGAACTGCCACGGGTCGTCGTGATCGACGTCGTCGGCCTCGTCGCCGAACTTGGCGAACAGGTCGCGGCGGCTGCTGACGGGGTCCCAGTCGGCGGGGCCGGAGTGCAGCGTGCCCAGGTAGCGGCTCGACACCTTCATGATCTCGTCCCACGGCAGGTCGTCGGGAACGTTGACGCCTTCCTCGGGGTGTTCGATCATCCACGACAGCGCACCGATGATGGAACCGGCGACCTGCAGGGTGGTGGCGCTCTGGTTCGGCAGGATGGCGCGGGCCTCGTCGATGGACAGCAGCGAGCCCGTCCACCAGGCCCTGTAGGGGTGACCCATCAGCAGCACACCCAGTTCGTCGCGGCCGCTGATGATCTCGTTGTTGAGGATGCGCTGCTCCGGCTGCATCTCCCAGCCGCGCATGCGCAGCTCGAGCACACTGTTGATGGCCGCGTCGGACGGGTGGTAGGCGTAGTGCACCGTCGGTCGGTACTGCGCGTTGCCGTGCTCGTCGTGCACCGTGAGGTGCTCGCACATGGTGAACGCCTCGCCGTGACGCACCACCATGCCGCGGGTCTCGCCGCTGGGCACCCAGCTGCGCACCCAGGTCTCCATGCCCGGACGGGCGATGCAGATCTGGTTGCACGGGCCTTCGCCGGTGTGCACGTACGCGTTCGCGGGCAGGCGCTTCTCGTGGGTGCCCCAGCCCAGTTCGGCCGGGGCGACGCCTTCTTCGTAGAAGCCGTCGACGGACCACGTGTTGACGAACTCGTTGGTGCGCTTGGGCACGTTGGTGATCTGCGTGTCGCGTTCGGCGATGTGCACCACCTTCGTGCCGGTGAGCATGGCCAACCGGTTGAAGGCGCGATCGGCGAGTGCCGTCTCGATGGCCGCCGCGTTCGTGCCGGCCTTGCCGTCGCGCAGCATCGCCTCGGCCACCTCGCCCAGGGCCTGCTTCACCCAGTGGCTGACGAGCCCGGGGTTGGCACCGTGCTCGAGGATGGCGGTGGCACCCTTGTTGTGCGGCCACGACGCGATCATCCGCCGCAGGCTCATGTGGCGCACGTACAGCGTGCGCTCGAGCGGCGGCGTGTCCTCCAGGTGGTCGTAGGGGTCCCACAGCTCGACGCTGGTGTTCAGGTAGCGGACGCCGTGGTCGCGGCACCACTGCAGGATGGTGGGGTTGTCGATGTTCCACGCCAGGTCGAGCAGCAGGTCGCCGTCGCCGACGCGGGCACCGAGGAACGAGTCGAGGTTCTCGGGCGTGACGCGGTCCTGCTCGTACGTGATGCCCTGCGCGATGGCGTCGGCGATGCGCGCGCGATTGTCGACCATGTCGACGACCGTCAGGCGCGACGGCTCGATGCCGAGATCACGAAGGAGGAGAGGGACGACCGCTTGAGCGACCGATCCACACCCCAGGACGAGCACCCGTTCGGGTGCGCGGCTCATTCGGCGTGGGCCGGGGTGAGCGCGGCGAGCTGGCTGTCCAGCGTCGCGGCTTCGGCGGCGGCGTAGAGGCTGTGCCAGTCGTACGCGATGCCCTTGCGGCCCGACTGCGAGTCGACCAGGTGAGTCTTCGTGGTGTCGTTCATTGCCGCCCCTTTCGACGCTGATGGGAGGTGAGCGGGGGGACCATAACCACCACGTGTCGCCCATTGCTACGAACTGACGCGACTGATAGTCCGACTGATCGGCGAGTCAGGCTGACCGACTGGTCCATCAGTGACGGCCGCGGCGGGCGCGGTGGCTCGCGGCTACCTTGGCGTCGCTCCATGGACATCCGCTCGCTCATTCCCGCCGCCGAGATGCAGCGTCACCGCGTCACCACCGTCTCGATGGCGGTCGCGTCGACGCTCGGCGGGCTGGCCGAGGCCGCGTTCCTCGTCGTCGTCACCCGACTCGCGCTGGCGGTCACCGATCGCGCCGATCGAGCCGAACTGTTGTCGGGGCACACGATGACCATCGCCGCCGGGCTGTGGCTGGCGTTGGCGTTGGTGGTGGTCCGCTTCGTGTTGGCCTGGTTCGCCAACCGGTTGGCCGCCGACATGGGCGTTCGCGTCGCCGCCGACCTGCGTCGCCGATTGGCTGCCGCGTTCCTGCGTGCCTCGTGGGCACGCCAGCAGGCCGACCGAGTGGGCCGGCTGCAGGAACTGATGACGGCGTACGCGACCTCGGGTGCGCAACTGGTGGGCGGCTTCACCGGCGCGCTGACGTCGGCGTTCGGTCTGGCCGCGATGTTGGCGCTGGCCATCGCGGTGAGCCCGGTCGGAGCGCTGGTGGTCATCGCCGCGGTCGCCGTGCTGGGCCTGGCGCTGCGGCCGGTGCGGTCGCGGCTGCGGCGTCGGTCGGAGGAGACCTCGGACACCGGCATGGCGTTCGCCACCGGACTCGGCGAGATGGCCAACCTGGGCCTCGAGCTGCAGGTGTTCGGGGTGCAGGACCAGATGGAGCAGCGGATGACCGCGCTCATCGACGAGGGCAGCGAGCGGAATCGGGGCCTCGCAGCACTTCGTGGGCTGGTGCCGCACCTCTACACCACGCTCGCGTTCCTCGCGCTCGTGGGGGCCTTGGCGCTTGCGTCGTGGAGCGACACGGCGAACATCGGCTCGTTGGGCGCGGTGATGCTGGTGATGCTGCGCTCGCTGAGCTACGGCCAGCAACTACAGGTGTCGTGGGCCGTCATCACCACCGCGGGCCCGTATGTCGAGGAGTTGGAGGGGCAGATCCGCAGCTACGCCGACGCCGCCGTCGTCGATGCCGGCGAGCCGCTGGACCGCGTCGGGACCCTGCAGTTCCGTGACGTGTCGTTCGAGTACACGCCCGGCAACCCGGTGCTCACCGGCATCGACGTGTCGATCGAGGCCGGCGAGGTCGTGGGCATCATCGGCCCGTCGGGCAGCGGAAAGACCACGCTCGTCCAGTTGCTGCTCGGACTGCGGTCACCCACGGCCGGTGAGGTGTTGGCCGACGGCCGCCCGGTCTCGTCGTTCCGTCGCAGCGACTGGGTGCGGCGCGTCACGTTCGTACCCCAGCAGCCGCGCCTCGTGCGCGGCAGCATCGCCGACAACATCCGCTTCCTCCGCGACGGCGTCGACGACGCCGCAGTCGAACGCGCGGCACGACTCGCCCAACTGCACGACGACGTCGTGGCCATGCCGCAGGGGTACGCCCGAGAGGTGGGCGAGGGCGGCGGCAACCTCAGCGGCGGCCAGCAGCAGCGGGTCTGCATCGCCCGCGCCCTGGTCGAGGATCCGCAGGTGCTCGTGCTCGACGAACCGACCAGTTCGCTCGACGGTAGGTCCGAGGCGTTGGTGCGCCAGACCCTGGCCGACCTGGGCCGCACCATGACCGTGGTGATCATCGCCCACCGGATGAGCACGCTCGACATCTGCGACCGGCTGATGGTGGTGCAGCACGGCCGAGTCGTCGCCTTCGACACGCCAGCCCGCCTGCAGGCCGACAGCGAGTTCTACCGCCAGGTCACGGGCATCCTCGACCCCTGACCGTCGGCCCGGTGGCGAACCTCACCATCGTCTCCAGGTCGGGCTGGTAGGCGCCGGTGGTGTCGACGTGCAGGACCGGCACCGGGAAGTCGCGGCGCATCTCGTGCTCGACCTGCGCCATCCGGACGACCACCGCATCGGTGTGGTCCTGCACCGACGCGAAGCCGAGCGCGTCGAGGAACGCCGGGTTGGCGACGAACCGGTCCGTACCGTTCCGATCGGTGACTCGCGACATGGCCGCGTCGCACTCGGTCATGATCACCATGCACTCGCCGGCAGCCATGATGCGGTCGAGGTCGTCGGGGCGATGCGACCGCACGACGTACTCGACGACGCAGCTCACGCCACGGGCGAGCAAGCCTTCGACCGTCTGCAGGAAGACGTCGACCGCCTCGTCGGCCGATGGCACGCGTCGCAACTCGTCGCTCCACGCACCTTCGGACATGAACAGACCGCCGCGGATGTCGTCGCGGGCGAGGAACGGCACGCGCAGCAGTCGCGCCAGTTGGTTGCCGAGGGTGCTCTTCCCGCTGCCGGGCGCACCGGTCACCAGCACCACCCTGGGCCGCATCTCGTCGACGCGCTCCACCGGCTCAGTTCACCTGGCGGGCGTGGCCCTCCCAGTACGGCTCGCGCAGCTTGAACTTCTGCAGCTTGCCGGTGGCGGTGCGGGCCAACGACTCGCGGAACTCGACCTTCTTCGGGCACTTGTACCCGGCGAGCTTGGTCTTGGTGTAGGCGATGACCTCGGCCTCGGTGAGCGTCGGAGCCGGGCGTGGTGACCACCAGGGCCATCACCAGCTCGCCCCACTTGTCGTCGGGTACGCCGATGACGGCCACCTCGGCGATCTCGGGATGACTGAACACGGCGTCCTCCACCTCGATGGAGCTGACGTTCTCGCCGCCCGAGATGATGACGTCCTTCTTGCGGTCGCTGATCGTGACGTACCACTCCTCGTCGATGATGCCGCCGTCGCCGGTGTGGAACCACTCGGGCCCGCCCTGGTCGTCGCGTGCGGCGTGGATGGCATCGGCGGTGGCCTCGGGCTGTTCCCAGTACCCGGCCATCACGTGGTTGCCGCGGGCGAGCAGCTCGCCGTCGGGGCTGATGCGCATCTGCACGCCGATCGCCGGTGCGCCGGCACGGCTGAGCTTGACGGCGCGGTCGGCGGGGGAGAGGTCGTCGTACTCGGCCCGGGTGCGGTTCATGGTGAGCAGCGGCGTGGTCTCGGTGAGGCCGTAGATCTGGATGAACTCCCAACCGAGCTCGGTCTCGATGCGCTCGATCGTCTTGGTGGGCGGCGGTGCGCCGGCGCACACGATGCGCACCCGGTCGCGCCCGGGGATCGGGCCCTCCCACGTCGCGGCGGCGTCGAGGATGGCGTTGGCCACGGCCGGGGCCGCGCACATCACGGTGACGCCGTGCCGTTCGACGCGGCGCAGGATCTCGGCGCCGTCGACCTTGCGCAGGATGATGTGCTGCGCGCCCATGCCGGTGACCGCGTAGAGCACGCCCCATCCGTTGCAGTGGAACTGCGGCAGGGTGTGCAGGTACACGTCGCGGTCGTTGATGCCCAGCTGCCAGCCGAACGTCGTCGCGTTCAGCCAGATGTTGCGGTGGGTGAGCTGCACGCCCTTGGGGCGGGCCGTGGTGCCGCTGGTGTAGTTGATGGTGGCGGTGGCGTCCTCGTCGTACACCCACGGCGTGGGCGGAAGATGTTCGAGCGCCGGATCGGTGTCGTCGCCGATGACGAACTTGTGCTCGCACTCGACGTCGGCCATCGCCTCCTCCAGTTCGGGGTCGACGAACAGGGCGCGGGCGCCGCAATGGCCGACGATGTACTTCACCTCCTCGGCGACGAGTCGGAAGTTGATCGGGACGAGGACGCGGCCCGAGCCGCTGACACCGAACAGCGCCGTCAGCAGGCGGGCCGAGTTGTGGCTGACCATGGCGACGCGCTCGCCGGGACCGATGCCCTTGCGGTCCAGCCAGGCAGCCCAGGCCCGGGCGCGCTGGGCCATTTCGGCGTAGGTGAACTCGCCCCAGCTCTCGGCGGGCTGGTCGGGCTCGTCGACCACGGCGATGCGGTGCGGATAGACCTCCTCGGCGCGGCGGAGGAAGTCGTTGACGGTGAGGGCGACCTTCATGGCGTCATCATTGCCGATTCCGCATCGCGGATTCACCTGGGGACCGGCGGTACCCTGGGGCGCGACATGTCTGATCACTCTCGCCCGCCGCGTGGTCGCGGCCCCCGGCAGCGTTCGTCGAGGCCCGCCGAGCACCGCACGCCGCCCCCGCCCCCCGCTCTCACCCTGAACCCCGACGACTACGTCCCGACCGGTTTCGTCGAGTTGGGCGTTCCCCGGGAAGTCGACATGGGCCTGGCCGCCGCCGGCTTCACGACGCCGTTCGCCATCCAGACGCTGGCCATCCCGGTGGCGCTCACCGGCCGCGACGTGTGCGGCCGGGCCAAGACCGGCTCGGGCAAGACGCTCGCATTCGGCGTGCCGTTGCTGGCTCGCCTCACCAAGGAGGGCGAGCCTCGCCGTCCGGCCGCGCTGGTCCTCGTCCCCACCCGCGAGCTCGCCCTGCAGGTGGCCGAGGTGCTGTCGCCCGTTGCCATCGCCTGCGGTCGTACCGTGCTCGCCGTCTACGGCGGCGCGTCGCGTCAACAGCAGATCGATGCGCTCGACGCCGGTGTCGACCTGGTGGTCGCCACGCCCTTGCGCCTCATCGACCTCCTCAAGGAGGACGAGCTGCAGCTCGACCATGTCGAGATCCTCGTCCTCGACGAAGCCGACCGCATGGCCGACGACGGGTTCACCCCGCAGGTCGAATGGATCATGCGCAAGATCACCGGCGAACACCAGACGATGCTGTTCAGCGCCACCCTCGACGGCGACGTGGGCCACCTCGTCGCCCGGTACATGAAGGACCCCGAGGAAGTGGCCATCGATGCCGCCACCGACACGGTCGGCACCATGCACCACCTGTGGCTCGCGGTGCATCACATGGACAAGGACCGCGTCGTCGCCTCCATCGCCTCGTCGATGGACAAGACCATCGTGTTCTGCCAGACGAAGCGCACGTGCGACCGGGTCGAGCGCAACCTGCAAGACCTCGGTGTGCGCGCCGCGGCCATTCACGGCGACCTCGCTCAGGCGGCGCGCGAACGTGCCCTCAAGCGGTTCACCGATGGTGAGCTGAGCGTGCTCGTCGCCACCGACGTCGCGGCCCGTGGTATCGACATCGACGACATCGGTGCCGTCATCCACTACGAGCCGGCCGGCGACGTGAAGGACTACCTGCACCGCAGCGGCCGCACGGCCCGCGCCGGGCGCGACGGTTGGGCCATCACCCTGGCGGAGTACAACCAGCACACGCAGGTGCGCATCCTGCAGCGGGCGATGCGGCTGGACCCGACGCCGCCGATCGAGGTGTTCAGCAACAACCCGAAGCTGAAGCAGCTCACCCAATTCGCCGACGACTGATCCGAGCCGCGATGCCGTTCGTCCGTCTTCACGACTCGACGGAGATCCATCACCTCGTCATCGGTGATCGCGGACCGTGGGTCGCGGCCGTCTCGAGCGCTCGGTTCTCGCTGGAGGACATGATGCCGCTCGCCCGTGAGGTGGCGGCGCTGGGGCATCGCGTCCTCGTGCACGATCGCCGCAACTGCGGGCAGTCGTCGCTGTCGTTCGACTTCGTCGGCTCGGAGGACGAGATCTGGGCGGCCGATCTGGCCGAGCTGCTGACGTTGTTGGGAGTGCACGACGCCGTCGTCGTCGGGCTGTCGCGTGGCGCACGCATCGCCGCGCGGTTCGCCATTCAGCACCCCTCGCTCACACGCGGTCTGGTCCTGTGGGGGCTGAGCGGCGGGTCCGCCACGCGCGCCCATCTCGACGAGTACTACTTCGGTCGATACCTGCGTGCCTGCGCCGAGGGCGGCATGGACGCCGTGTGCCAGGTGGACCACTTCGCGGGGGTCGCCGGTGCCCGCCCCGAGAACCCGGCGTTGCTGCGGGCCATCGCCCCGGATCGATTCGTCGAGGTGATGACGAACTGGCGGTGCGGCTACCACGCCGGCGACGACGACGAACTCCTCGGGCTCACCGACCGCGACCTGGCGTCGATCTCGGTGCCCACCGTGGTGGTGCCGTACTACGACCGCGGCCATCCGATGTCCACTGCCCGCCGCGCCGTGGCGCGGATCCCCGGCGCCCTCCTGCTCGACTTCGATCCGTCGCGCCACGCCGACCTGACCAGGTCGGTCGACGACACGTCCACCGTCGCCCGGCTGATCGCGGACTTCGACCGCGACCTCACCGCGGGCTCACGTTCCTCGAGGACGGGGTGACCGGCACACGAACACGCCTGTGCGTGTGCGGATGCGCAGCCGACCGTTCGTGAAACGGCGCCGAACCGCGGTGTCGAACTGGACACGCTGCTCGGGTGTCGCCGATTCACCCGGAGGGAACGACAACCCGTAGGCCACGACCGCGGCGGGGTCGTCGACGAGCAGGTCGTTGTCGAACGCGTGCCAGACGATCGAACCGAACTGTTCGCGCAGACGGGCCTCGCCGGTCTCGATGCCGAACACCTCGTACAGCCGTTCCTCGTGGCTGCCGAAGACGTCGGCGATCGCATCGTTGATCTCGCCCATGTGCCCGTAGCCGTTCGTGGCGACCAGTGCGACGCCGTCGGGCCGCAGTACCCGCGCCAGCTCGGCGACGCCGCGGTCCGGATCGGGCACGTGGTACATCATGTGATTGGCGACGACGACGTCGAACGAGTCGCCGTCGAACGGCAGTTCCTGCACGTCGGCCGGCCGGCCGGACACGTGGGTGAAGCCGGCGGTGGCCGCGCGAGCGACCGCTTCGTCGACCATGCCGGGTGAGAGGTCGGTCAGCGTGATCCGCAACGACGACGGTCCCGGGTGCCCGTCCCAGAACCGACCCGTGCCACAGCCGCATTCGAGCACGTCCATCGCATCGTTCCAGCCGACGAGGTCGGCCTCGAAGCGCGCGAAGACCACAGGCGACGTCGAGTAGGTGCGGTGCAGGAACGCTCTCGCGTCGAGCTTCTCGCCGTTCCTGTACTGCACGTCGCGCAGGTAGGTCTGGTCGCCTCCTGCGAAGGCCGATCGGTCGTTCATCGCGAGAGTCTCGCGTCGGGGTCGCCGTCAGGCGGCGCGGATGGTGGGTGGGCCGGTGGTGGTGATGTGGCCGCCTGGTCGGATGATGGTGAGGGTGCGGTCGGCGGCGAGGTGGAGTTGCCAGCCGCCTTCGTGGACGAGGTGGTGGTGCCGGCCACAAAGAGGGAGAAGGTTGTCGACGTCCGTCAGATCCGTGCTCGCAGTCCGTACCACGAGACGTGGTGGGCTTGGGTGTGTTCGAACGGGACGTCGCACAGGGCGCACGTCCGGTAGAGGACGCGGAGTGCGCGTCGTTGGGCCCGGTTGGCGAGTCGTGGTTTCGCGGCCGAGGAACAGGCGGACCCCGTCGGCGCCGACGACGACGGGGGTGATGGTGCCGAGGCAGGCCCAGCGGCGCACGGTTTCGATGGGGAGTCCGAAGCGTCCGAGCCCGGCGTCGAGGACGGTGTGTTCATGCCGATGTCCGCTGGTGAGCGTCTTCTCGTCGATCAGCACGGTCACGTCGGGCAGGCCGGACGTGCCCTTGCCCTCGGACAACGCCAGCAGGGCGAGGGCGGCGAGGTGTTCTTGTCGTTCGATCGGGTCGGTGGGTGCGTCGTCGGGGGTCTTGCCGTGGAACAGGGTCTCGATGGCGTTGCGGATGCGCCCGTCGAGTTCGGTGCCGCGGACGGGGTCGTAGCGGCCGGCGAAGTTCCACATCCCGTCGGCACCGGTCCATGACCGGAACCTGGAGTTGGCGCGTTGGCGGGCGAGTTGGTCGAGCCCGTCGTCGGTCTTGGCGCGGCCGATGATCCGTTCGATCGTTTCCCGGTACTGGCGTTCGGTCGAGTTCGCGGCTGCGGCAGCGATGGTGTCGCCGTGTTCGGCGACCTTGGCCATCTCGTCGGGGGTGAGCCCGTTGGTGGCTTTGGCGAACGTGTCGACCCGGTCGCCGGTGGTGTCGCCGTTGGCCAATGCGTCGGCCAGTTGGGGGACGTCGTCGCAGGCCTTCTTGCGCTGGCGGACCTTGGTCGACTTGTTCAGCGACGACTTGGATGCCTTCGCGACTTCGTCTTCGGGGAACACCGACGGCTGTGCGGCGGCGATCTCGTCGAGTCGGGCGACGATCTGTAGTTCGCGTGTGTCGAGTGCGCTGCGGATGACGCGGATGTGGTCGAGTTCGGCGCGGCACGCGGCGAGATCGGTGAGCGGTCTGCCGCCGATGAGTGCCCTGAGCCCGTCGAGATCCATGCCCCCATCATGAACCAAAGGGGTGTGACAAGGATCCCGCCGGGACAACCGTCCACGCCGGTCGGTGTGCGCAGGCCGATCGAGGGGTACATCCGGGTCACCGCGAGATTCGAGGCAGCTGCCTGGGCCGTGGTCCCCGAACACGCCTGACGCCTCGATCCGCGATCCACCAGGGTCCTCGGACTCTGGACGAGCACGAGGACCGGCGCGATGGTGCGCGCATGGAGGCGCAGCGTTGGGAGCGTCGGCTCCGCGGCACATTCGGATCGGCGGCGATCGTGCTGGCGCTCGGCGTGGCGGCGTGTGGCAGCTCGCCCACCTCGACGACCGCCACGGCGACCTCGTCGCCGACCACGGGCTCGGTGGACACGTCGACCTCGTCGACTGCGTCGAGCACGACGGCGAGTTCGTCGACGTCGTCCAGCGCGCCGTCGTCGACCGTCGTCCCGTCCGTCGGGTTCGAACCGGCGTGCATGGACCGCGATCCCTCGTCGCCCACCGTGCCCGACGGAGATCCGGCGTTGGACGTGCTCGGTCTGCTCGGCGAGGAACCGGTGGTCCAGCTCGAGCTGCCGACCGTCCACAACCGCGATCTGGACGACACGGTGCGTCCCAAGGTCTGGCGGATCGCCGGCGGCATGATGGTGAGTCTCCAGCCGTACAACGACTCCTCGATCGGCCTCGGCGTGCTGATGGCCGTCGATGCCGACGGGACGGTGCGGTGGCAACGCTGTCCGGAGCGGGTGCCCAGCCTGATCGCGATGTCGGAGGCGAGCACGGCGAAGGAGTTCGTGGTGATCTGGATCACCTACGACTCCACGGGGCCGGTGCGCACGGACATCGAGGTGTGGTCGCTGGCCACGGGCTCGATCTCGCGGACCTGGAACCAGTTCCTCGCCGACAGCGGCATCACCGGTGACGCAACGAGCAATCGCACCTTCCTGTCGTGGGGCGGCAACCCGGTGTTGGTTCTGGGCCCGCAGGGTCCGCGACCGGGCGAGGCGACCGACACGCTGTTGGTGGTCGACCTCGCCACGATGGCAGCGCGCGTCCTGCCCTATCCGCCGAGCGCGGTGGGGCGATCGGTGGATCAGCTGCAGTTGGACTACACCGCTGACGGTCGGCTGCTCGTGCTCGACCAGAGCGGGGGCGGTTCCCTCGGTCGTGTGGATGCGGTCGAGTCCGCGGGCGGATGGTCCACCGACGCAGGAGCGCTCGACGCCGCGGTCGGGATGCGCGTCGACTTCGACTACGGCGTGCAGCCCCCGACATTGCACGCGGTCGACGCGCAGGGCCGCGAGCGTTGGCGCCGCGACGATCTGCTCGCCCCGCCGAGGGAAGGCTTCCACTTCGCGGCGGATGCCGACGTGGTCCTGGTCGACGCGTGCGCGCAGATCGACCCCACCGCCGATGTGCCGTGTTCGGGAGAGCGGTTCGTCGCCGTCGACGTGCAGACCGGGCGGACGTTGTGGAGCCGACCCGGGTCGTGGGCCGCGACCGCCGTCGGCGACGGCGTCGCCATGGTCCAGGGCCCGTATGGCGGAATGGCCGATGGTGAGGTCCCGGATTGGACGATGATCGACCTGTCGACCGGCCGACCGGTGGGCACCCGCACGTGGGCGGATCCCTGGCGGTTCAGCATCGGTTGCTGCGACGAGCCGGCACGGGTGTATCGCTCGGGCGGTGTGGTGTTCACCGTCGACTCCGAGACGGTCGAGATGTGGTACCCGGACCAGCAGACCACGCCGTTGCAGGTGGTGCCGTTCGGCTGACGGCGCTCACCTCGAGCGAGTCATCACCGCCTGCGTGTAGAGCAGCTGGAACCCGACGCGCAACAGGTTGCGTGCCGACACGCCGTCGGGCACGGCGGTCACGGCCGCCAGGTTGCATCCCATCCGTTTGGCCCGATGCAGCCGGTCGACGAGCAACGCGTGCTGGGCGCCACGCCCACGTGCCTCGGGCAGCGTGGTCGCGCCGCCCAACCAGGCGACCGTTCGAACCGGCGTGAGCGACCCGGTGCCGACCGCCTTCCCGTCGATCATCGCCAACAGGTTGTGTGCGCCCGGCACGCGATGCACGGCGGCGCAGAACTCGTCGGAGTTCCGTCTCGCGTCGGTGTCGAGGGGGTACTGCGATCCGAGGATCGCAGTCCACTCGGCCTCCAGGTCGTCACCGACGTCCTCGATGCGCATGCGGCTGCGCGGTGGTAGGCCGCGGAATCCGTGTGCATACACGTTGCGGAACCACTCGACGCCGTAGCCGCGCTCGCGTAGCGCGGCGACCAGTTCGCGCGCCGCCCACGGGGACACCTCGATGGACGGTGGCAGTCCCGCCGCGGCGTAGAACGACTCGAGCTGGTCGAGCAACTCGTCGGGTCCGGACTCACCGAAGATCGCCCCGATGGCCCGGTTGACGTAGCGCCCTGGGCCCATCGCCGCGGCGACACCGCCGTCGAGTGGGTGCCAGTGGGCGCCGGACTCGGGGGCGGACGCGGCCAGTGCCTCGACCTCCATGGCCGTCAGTCGTGCTGCGGTCCGCTCGACGCGGAGGACGAGCGCGGCGTCGATGATCACGACGCCAGTCTCGCGCTCAGCCGAGCCAGCTGGGGCGGGACTTCTCGTAGCTGTCGATGTCGCCCGCGTGCGTCAGCGTGATGCCGATGTCGTCGAGGCCGTTGATGAACCGGTGCTGGGTCTGCGGTTCCATGGGGAACGACGCGGTGATGCCGGCCGCAGGGACCTCGACGAGCAGGCGCTCGACGTCGACGGTGATCTCGACCGTGTGGTCCGCCTCGATCGCGTCCCAGATGGCCTGGACGACCGCTTCGGGCACGACGACCGGCACGAGGCCGTTCTTCGTGCAGTTGTTGCGGAAGATGTCGCTGAAGCTCGGCGCGATGACGGCGTCGAAGCCGCCCTGCTGGATGGCCCACACGGCGTGCTCGCGCGACGAGCCGACGCCGAACGACGGACCGGCCACGAGGATGCTGGCGCCGATGTAGCGCTCGTCGTTGAGCACGAAGTTGCGGTCGTCGCGCCACGTCGAGAAGAGGCCCTTCTCGAAGCCGGTGCGCTCGACCCGCTTCAACCACTCGGCGGGGATGATCTGGTCGGTGTCGACGTCGCTGCGCTTCAGCGGGACGCCGCGTCCCTGGATGACCTGTACTGCCTTCATGTCACTGCTCCAGATCTGCCGGGGTGGCGAAGTGGCCGGCCACGGCGGTGGCGGCGGCGACTTCGGGGGAGACGAGGTGGGTGCGACCGCCGCGGCCCTGACGACCCTCGAAGTTGCGGTTGCTGGTGCTGGCCGCACGCTCGCCGGGGGCGAGCTTGTCGGGGTTCATCGCCAGGCACATGCTGCACCCGGGCTCGCGCCAGTCGGCGCCGGCGGCGCGGAACACCTCCGGCAGTCCCTCGGCCTCGGCCTGGGCCTTCACCGCGTGGCTGCCGGGCACGACCATGACGCGCGGCACGGTGACCGTGCGGCCCTTCATGACCGCCGCGGCGGCCCGAAGGTCCTCGATGCGGCTGTTCGTGCACGAGCCGATGAACACCGTGTCGACCGTGATGTCGCGGATGGGGGTGCCACCGGCGATGCCCATGTACTCGAGCGCCCGGGCGACGGTGTCGCGCGTGGTCGGGTCGTCGAACTGCTCGGGCGACGGCACGACATCGTCGATGGATGCCACCTGACCGGGGTTGGTGCCCCAGCTGACCTGCGGGCGCAGGGTCGTGGCGTCGATGACGACTTCCTTGTCGAAGACGGCGTCGTCGTCGGTGACCAGCGTGCGCCAGTCGGCGACCGCGGCGTCCCAGGCGTCGCCCTTCGGTGCGTGCAGGCGGCCGTGCAGGTACTCGAACGTCGTGTCGTCGGGCGCCACCAGGCCGGCCTTGGCGCCGGCCTCGATGCTCATGTTGCACAGCGTCATGCGGCCCTCCATCGAGAGCGCTCGAATGGCCGAGCCGCGGTACTCGATGACGTGGCCGATGCCGCCGCCGGTGCCGATGGCACCGATGATGGCGAGGACGATGTCCTTCGCGGTGACGTCGGCGGGGGCGTCGCCCTCGACCGTGACGGCCATCCACTTCGGTCGCGACTGAGGCAGCGTCTGAGTGGCGAGCACGTGCTCGACCTCGCTGGTGCCGATGCCGAACGCCAGTGCTCCGAACGCGCCGTGGGTGGCGGTGTGGCTGTCGCCGCAGACCACCGTCATGCCGGGCAGCGTGCGACCCTGCTCGGGGGCGATGACGTGGACGATGCCCTGCAGCGGATCACCCATCGGGAAGTTGGTGATGCCGAAGGCCGCCGTGTTCTCGCGCAGCACCTCGACCTGGCGTGCCGAGATGGGGTCGGCGATGGGCTGGTCGATGTTCGCGGTGGGGACGTTGTGGTCCTCGGTGGCCACCGTCAGGTCGGGCCGTCGAACCGTGCGCCCGGTGAGACGCAGGCCGTCGAAGGCCTGGGGGCTGGTGACCTCGTGCACGAGGTGCAGGTCGATGTACAGCAGGTCGGGTTCGTCGGCAGCGGCATGGACCACGTGACGATCCCACACCTTCTCGGCCAGCGTTCTGGGTGTCGACATCCTGTCTCACTTTCTGAGATAGCATTCCCGTTGATGGACAGTGTACGCCGGAATCACGGGAACGACCATCCCGACGACGGGCCGCCCGACGGCACCCGTGTCGGGGTGATCGAGAAGTCGGTCGTCATCCTCGACGCACTCAGCCGCGGACCGCTCGACCTGGCCGGGCTGCAGGAGGTCACCGGCCTGCCCCGCGCCACGGCCCACCGGCTCGCCGTCGCCCTGGAAGGGCATCAGCTGGTCCGCCGCGACGCGCAAGGTCGCTTCTGCCTCGGCTTCGAGCTGATTCGTCTCGGTCGGGCCGCGGCCGATGCCTTCCCCCTGGCCGAACTGGCCACACCGGCACTCACCGCGCTGCGCGACGGCACCGGTGAGAGCGTGCAGCTGTACGTCCGCGAGCACGACGCCCGTCGGTGCGTCGTGTCGCTGCAGTCGCAACACGCCCTGCAGTGGATCGTCCCGGTCGGTGCACGGCTGCCGTTGGAAGTGGGCTCGGCCGGCAAGGTGCTGTCGGGTGTCGATGCCCCTCACCTCGCCGAGAGCGTCGAGGAACGCGAGGCGGGTGTCGCCTCCGTCAGCGCGGCGGTGCTCGATCGCACCGGTCGCGTCGTCGCCGCGGTCAGCGTCAGCGGGCCCGTCGAGCGGCTGACGCGCACACCGGCCGAGCGGTTCGGTCGGCAGGTCACCGAGGCGGCGTCCGCCATCACCGCCGCGCTGCGCTGACGAGCACGGGTTCCGCCCGTTCTTGCCGATCGGGACCGCTCGGTGTGCCCAGTGAGGGCATGTGGGACCATCGCACACGACTGCTCGCCATCCACCTCAGCCGCTGGTTCGACGCGCGCCTCGACGACATGGTGCCGCCGCGCGGCTCGGTGGTGCAGCTGTTCGGTCTGGAGGTCATCGATCGCGAGGGTGTCGATTCCCTCGATCCGCAGGCCGTGCGGGTGGTGTTCCTGGGTGAAGGTCCCGACCACGACGCCGTCGGCGCGCTGCCCGCGGCCGACTCGGCGAGGGAGTACGACGCCGCGGTGACCGTGGAGTACGCGTGGGTGCCGACGAGCGAACGCGCGACGCGTCCCGGGCGGTTCGCCGGCCGCCAGCGCGAGCGTTCGGTCCGGCTGACGGTGCGTCAGTAGCGGTACGTCAGTAGACGGCGACGAGGTCCATCACGATGACGACGTCGACCGACGCCGGCAGCTGGATGGTGTCGTTGCCCTGACCGTCGAACATCAACTGGAACGGCACCTGCGACTGACGGCGGCCACCGACCTGCATGCCCTTCGCGACCGCGATGATGCCCGGATACGTGTTGGTGTCCGTCGTGAAGTCGAAGACGACAGGAGGCGTGCCCCAGGTGCTGTTCAGCAGCTCGCCGGTGTCGGCGCGGAAGAGCATGATCTGGACGGCGAACTTGCCGCCCTCGCCGGGGGTGGCGCCGGTCCCGACCACCAGGTCGGTGTTCTGGATGACGGGGATGTTCGCTGCGCCCTCGAGCGTGATGTCGGGTTGCTGGTCCGCGGTGGTGCCGGGCAGCACGGCGACCACGTCGACCACGAACGAGATGGCGTCGCCGGGCTGGATGATCTCGCCGGAGCCGCGGTCGCCGTAGGCGAGGTCGGCCGGGATGTCGAGCTGGCGACGCCCGCCCTGCTGCACGCCCACCAGGCCCTGCTCCCACCCCTGGATCACCTGGCCGGCGCCGAGCAGCACGTCGAACGGTTCGCCGCGGTCGTAGCTGTTGTCGAACTCCGTGCCGTCGGCGGAGCGCACGCCCACGTAGTGCACCACCACCGTGTCGCCCACCTTCGCCTGCGGCCCCGTGCCCGTGGTGAGGTCGGTGATGACGAGCGTCGTCGGCAAGGGCGAGGGCAGCTGCACCTCGGGCTTGGCCAGTGTCGTGGTGCTCGGTGCGACGACGGTGGTGTCGGCGGCCGAGGTGGGGGTCGAGTCGCTCTCGCTGTCGCCGCACGCCGCGGTGAGGACGAGGAGGGGAAGGACCAGTGCGAGGGCTCGGCGCATCCGCACGACGCTACCGGCGGAGCAGCCAGGGCTGTTCGCGGTGCGCCAGCGGTGTGCTCGGTGGTCCCTGCACGAACGGCCACAACTCCTCGGCCATGCGCCGGTAGTTGCCTTCGGCGCGCAGCTCGCCGAGCAGTGCGTACAGCCCGAGGTTGATGCGCTGGATGAACACGAACGCCTTCGGCACCGTCGCGTACTGGGCGATGGGGCTGGTGCGGTCGAACGTGTGCCGGACGATGCCGCTGGAGTACTCGCTGCTCCAGGTGACCGTGCGGTCGTCGCGAACGCTCTCGTAGAACTGGCTGAAGTACTCACCGACCTCGTCGTCGGGTGCCGGGCAGCCGGCCTGCAGCATGCCCGCGTGCTCGAGGATGCGGCGGAACTCCGCCGTGTCGTGTTCGTACGCGGCGGATCGGACCATCCCGATGAACGTGGCCATCTCGTCGTCGGTGAAGTGCTTCACCAGACCGAAGTCGAGGAACGTGACCCGCCCGTCACCGTGGAACAGGTAGTTGCCCGGGTGCGGGTCGCCGTTGAACGCGTGCATGCCGTACAGGCTGCGGAACACGAATCGGAACAGGGTCTCGCCGACCAGGTCGCGCTCGGACTGCGGCCACTCGAGCATCTCCTGCCACGTCGCGCCGCTGACCAACTCGCTGGTGATGACGTGAGGGCCGCTGAAGTGCTCGAGCACCTCGGGAACGTGGATGAACGGATGGCCGCGGTAGAACTCGGCGAAGCGCTGCTGGTTCGCTGCCTCGAGCCGATAGTCCAACTCCTCGGTGAGCCGTTCCTTGACCTCGGTGACCATCTCGTCGGGGTCGAGGCCACCGAAACCCTGCTGCAGCAGCATGCCCAGCAGGTCGGCGTTCTTCAGGTCGGTGGCCACCGCCTCGGCGACGCCCGGGTACTGCACCTTCACGGCGACGGCGCGTTCCAGCCCCGTGGCCGGGTCGACGACGACCGCGCGGTGCACCTGGCCGATGCTCGCCGCGGCGATCGGCGTGGGATCCCACTCGACGAACAGCTCCTCGGGTCGGGCGCCGAGGTCGGCGCGCGACCACCTCGGCTGCGAGCTCGCTGCTCATCGGCGGGGCACTGCTCTGCAACGCGGAGAGCGCGTCGCGTAGCGGCGCGGGAAGCCCTTCGTCGATGTAGCTGGCCATCTGGCCGAGCTTCATCAACGCGCCCTTCATGTTGCCGAGGCGTTCGGTGACCGCCTCCGCCGTGCGCAGTTCGCGCTCGCGATCCAGTTCGACCTTGCGCTCGGCGCTGGCGAACAGTTTGCGTGCCGCGGTGCCGGCGTAGTTCGCCCCGACAGCGGCACCCAGTCGAACGACGTCGGCGTTCCGCTGCGTGCGGCTGGTTCGCAGATGGTGACCTCGGCTGCGTTGCGACCAGAGCACGGCGGTGGCGGCCGACACGGCCACGGCGCCGATCAGCGCGAGGGAACGGGGGCGTGTTCGGAGGGCGATGCGCTCAGCGTACGGGCCGACGGGCCAGAGTGCTGAGGGCTGCGCCGATGGCCGACAGCAGCACGGCGAAGCCGCCGATCATGATGATGTCGCGTGTCCCGGTGGACGGGAGTGCGCCGCCGGTGTCGCCAGCAGGGACCGGTGCTTCGGAGGCCACCTGCTCGTCGCCGGGCCAGGCCGAGGCGGCGGTGCTGTACGTGACGACACAGTTCACCGTGGCGACCGCCTGCGGGTCGAGGGTGAGCGCAGCGGGGTCGAGGGGACTGCCGTCGACGGCGTTGCATGCCGCATCGAACGTCACCCCGCCCAACGGACCGAAGTACGAACCCACGGAATAGGTGCCGGCGACGGTGCCGTCGCACGTCCAGGTGCCCGAGCCGCCGACGCACACGAGCGCGCCCTCGGGGCCGCTGGGGTTCACGCTGATGCCGGGGTCCACGGCGCCGCCGTCGCCGTTGACCACCGAGATCGTGATCGCGATCGGGGCTTCCGCTGATGCGGTTCCCGCTGCCCCGACACTCACGAGCGTGATGCCGAGGAGGGCTCCCGCCAAGGTGAACCTGAAAGCCGCCCGCTTTCTCATCCGCCCTCCTCGCATCACAATTCGAATGGTAAGGAAGTGACGGTCGGGCGGCCATGAGTCATTCGCCCTATTGGTTCGCCTGCTGTCGTTCGACCGCCGACGCGACGGCGCGGAGCAGGGTGGGCACGAATCGATCGGGGTTCGCCGCGATCGAGTCGTGGTCGCCGTCGACGCGGAACGCCTCGGCGCGGTGGATCCCCTCGAACAGTCGGACCTGACGTCGCAACGGCACGACCCGGTCGCGCATCGTGATGACCACCGAGGTGGGCACGTCGATCTCGTCGATCCACTCGCGCGAGTTGAACCGACCGATCGCTCGCCCGGCCTGCAGCACCGTCCGCCAGTCGTGCAGCGACGCCTCCTGGATGGCCCACGGCTCCCACGACTCGGTCTTGCGCTGGAGGTAGAACTGCTCGGTCAACCACATGCGCGCCTGGCTGGGCGTGAGCCGCGCCAACGCGGCCATGCCCGACAGACCGAGGAAACCGAGGCGTTCCTCGCGAGACGTCAGGAAGTACGGCGCGGTGGCGCAGAGCACCAACGCAGCGACCCGTTCGCGATGGCGTCGCCACACGAGTTGAGCGATGGGGCCGCCCATCGAGTAGCCGACGGGGACGACCTGGTCGAGGCCGAGCACGTCGCAGACGGCCATCGCGTCGTCCGCGCAGTCCTCGAGCGTGAAGGTCTTCTTGGCGCGGATGCCGCGTCCGTGGCCGCGGTGGTCCAGGGCGACCACTCGATAGTGCTCGCTGAGCGGGTGGTAGCAGGTGAACCAGTTGAGATCCGCGGTGGCGGTCCAGCCGTGCAACAGCAGCAGCGTCGGCGCACCGGGAGGGCCGTCCATCGAGCGCACGAACGTCGTGCCGCGGCCGGGCAACTCCATCGCCGCGCCACGCGGCAGCTTGGGCGGCGTGGCGACGGGCACCTCGTCGGCGCTCGGGGGCGGCGGGCCGGACGACGCGCCGCGACGGGTCGCCACTAGGCGGACTCCACCTTCTTCACCTGCACCTTGAGCGTGCCACCGGGTGCCTCGTACTGCACCCAGTCGCCTTCGCTGGCACCCAGGAGCGCCGAACCCAGCGGCGAGCTGGGGCTCATCACCTCGAGGTCGCCGGTGCGCTCCTCGGGGTGGCCCACCAGGTAGCGCTCGGCGGCCGACTCGGGGTCGCCCTCGTAGAGGACGGTGACGATCGAGCCGGCGGCGATGGCGCCGTCGGAGCTGCCCTCGATGATCTCGGCGTTCTCGAGCAGGTGCTCGAGGTGGCGGATGCGACCCTCCATGTGGCCCTGCTCGTCCTTCGCGGCGTGGTAGTCGCCGTTCTCGGAGAGGTCGCCCATCAGGCGGGCCGTCTCGATCTTCTGGGCCACCTCGATGCGACCCCGGGTGGTGAGGTCGTAGTGCTCTTCCTTGAGGCGTTCGTACGCGGCGAGGGAAAGGTGGTGGCTGGCCATAGGACTGGCGAGTCTATCGACGTCCCCTGACGACGTCAGCCGCGAGCCCGATAGGCGCCCGGGGTCATACCCACCACGCGCTGGAACTGGCGGGTGAACGAGCTCTGGTCGTAGAACCCACATTCGCCCGCGATCGCCGCCAGCGTGAGGTCGGTGTCGTCGAGCCGGCGGACCGCCTCGTCGATGCGCGTGCGCACGATCAGCTGCTTGGGCGACATGCCGACCACCTTGCGCATCGAACGTTCCAACTGGGTGGTGGTCAGGCCGGCGGCCGTCGCCAGATCGGATGCCTTCAACGGGTCGGCGAAGCGGCGCCGGCACAGGTCGATCGCGGCCTGCAGGTGCTCGTGCCGCCGATCGGTGGTGGAGGCGGCGCGCAGGTCGTAGCTCACGGCGCAGATGCCGATCACCGAGCCGGACTCGTCGACCAGGCGGGTCTTGCTGGTGACGTACCAGCCGCGGCTGCCGTCGGGACGCAGGATCAGTTCGAGCTCGTTGCGCATGGCCTCGCCGGTGTCGAGCAGGCGCGCGTCCTGGAGCGGCGTACGACGCGGCGAGGTCGGCGGGGAAGAGCTCGTCGGCCGTGTGCCCGAGCACCGAGCCGGGAGCGGCGCGACCGGCCCGCTCGGCGAACGCCTGGTTGACCGCGACGTACCGCCCGTCCGTGCCCTTCACGCAGAACATCACGTGCGGCACGCCGGCGAAGACGTCGGAGAGCGCGGCGACGACGGGATGCATCGGGCCATTGTGCGCGCGTTGTACTTCTGCGACGGGCGAGCGGCGCGTCTGGGTGCAAGACGGGTGGGGTTCAGTGGAGGTGTGACCACGAACACGTCGATCTCCCGTACCCCGTCGGCCGTCGATGTCGATCGCGCGACCGAACGCGCCGTCGAGCGTGCCGAGCGCCTGCTGGCCGCGTCGCTCGACAGGGCCACCGTCGCCGAGCGCCGTCAATCGCGGCGGCTGGCGGGCGTGGTGCACGACGAGGCCCTTCGGGCGCTCACCTTCGCGTTGACCGACGAGGTCCTCCGCTTCGACGACGATCGTCGGGCCGCGGCGCGGCTGCGCGCGATCGTCGGAGAGCACGGGGTGCCGCGCTCGCTCGGCCCGCTGGACCGCGTGCTGTTGCGCACCGGGTCGCAGCTGTCCGCGCTCGCGCCCCGTCTGGTGATGCCGATGGTGCGGTCTCGCATCGTCCGCGAGAGCAACGGCGTCGTCCTCGGAGCGGAGGACCCGGCGTTCGCCCGTCACGTGGCGCGTCGGGCCGCCGCCGGGTTCGACCTCAACGTGAACGTCCTGGGGGAGGCCATTCTCAGCGATGCCGAAGCGGACGAGCGGTTGCGTCTGGTCCGCGAGCGGATCGTCCGGGCCGACGTGACCTACGTGTCGTTGAAGATCTCGGCCGTCGTCGCCAACCTCGACGTGCTCGCCTTCGACCACTCCGTCGACCGGATCTGCGATCGCCTGCGCACGCTGTACCGCGACGCCGAGTCGGCCGAGCCGCGCACGTTCGTCAACCTGGACATGGAGGAGTACCGCGACCTTCCGCTCACCCTGACGGCGCTTCGTCGTGTGCTCGACGAACCCGAGTTCGCGTCCATCGACGCGGGCGTCGTGCTGCAGGCATATCTGCCCGACTCGCACGCCGCGTGCGACGACCTGTGCGAGTGGGCAATGGCTCGGCACCTCCGTTCCGGTGGCACGTTGAAGATCCGGGTCGTGAAGGGCGCCAACCTCGCCATGGAGAGGGTGGAAGCCGAGTTGCACGGCTGGGAGCAGGCCCCCTACTCGCAGCAAGGCCGAGGTCGACGCGAGCTTCAAGCGTCTGGTCGAGCGGGTGCTGGACCGACGATGGGAGGGCGCGGTGCGTCTCGGCCTGGCCAGCCACAACCTGTTCGACGTCGCCTGGGCGATGGGACTGCCCGACGTCCACCGCATCGAGTTCGAGATGCTCGAGGGAATGGCGACGGCGCAGTCGCGCGAGGTGCGCAGCCGCGTCGACGGGATGCTGCTGTACGCCCCGGTCGTGCGCCGCGACGACCTGCCGGCGAGCATCGCCTACCTCACCCGCCGACTCGACGAGAACACGTCTCCCGACAACTTCCTGCGGGCCCTGTTCACCCTTCGCCCGGGTACCGCCGAGTGGGATGACCAATGCCGCCGCTTCGTGGCTGCAGTGGTGGCGAAGGACTCGGTGGGCACGCTCAGTCGGCGCACTCAGGAACGTGCCGCGTTCGGAGCGGTGGCGTCGTCGGTCGGCGACGCCGAGCTGCGGGAGTTCCGCAACGCCCCCGACACCGATTGGACGGTGGCCTCCAACCGTGAGTGGATCGCACGGGCGTTGCGCACCGAACGTCCCGAGGCGTTCGAGACGGTCGACACGGCCGGAGCGATCGACGACGTGGTCGCGGCGGCCGTCGACGCAGCGACCGTGTGGCGCGCCGCCACGTGGACGACGCGTCGGTCCGTGCTCGCCGCCGTGGCGGACGAGATGGAGCGGTCACGTGGCCGGACCATCGCGCTGATGGCGCAGACGGCCTGCAAGACGGTGGGCGAGGGCGATCCGGAGGTGAGCGAGGCGGTGGACTTCGCGCGCTACTACGGCTGGTGCACCCATCGCATCGAGCAGGCCGAAGCACACGGCCGCCGGTTCACGCCGGCGGGTGTGGTGCTGGTGGCGTCGCCCTGGAACTTCCCGTACGCGATCCCGGCGGGCGGGGTGCTCGCCGCGTTGGCGGCGGGGAACGCCGTCGTCCTCAAGCCGGCTCCCGAGGTGCGCGAGGTCGCGTGGGAACTGGCCCAGCAACTGTGGCGAGCCGGCGTGCCGCGAGCCCTCGTGCAGTTCGTCGCCTGCCCCGACGACGAAGTGGGTCGCGGCTCGTGACGCACGACGACGTCGACGTCGTCGTGCTCACCGGCGCCTACGAGACCGCCCAGCTGTTCCGCTCGTGGAAGCCGTCCATCCGCCTGCTGGCCGAGACGAGCGGCAAGAACGCCCTCGTGGTCACGGCTGCCGCCGACGAGGATGCCGCGATCCGCGACCTGATCCGGTCGGCGTTCGGGCACGCCGGTCAGAAGTGCTCGGCCGCGAGCCTGGGGATCCTGGAGGCATCGGTGTACGACGACCCGGCGTTCCTGCGCCGCCTCGCCGCGGCGGTGCGCAGCATCCGCGTCGGGGCGGCCGACGATCTGGCGACGATGACCGGGCCGATCGTGGGTGAGCCGTCGCCGAAGTTGGCGCGGGCCCTGACGACGCTCGACGCGGGGGAGCGGTGGCTGGTGGAACCGGTGTGCGTCGACGCGGCGCGGCACATCTGGTCGCCGGGCGTGAAGCTCGGTGTCCGCCCCGGCTCGTGGTTCCATCGGACGGAGTGCTTCGGCCCCGTGCTCGGCCTGATGCGCGCCGAGTCGCTGGACCACGCCATCGAACTGCAGAACGCCACCGACTTCGGGCTGACGGGCGGCATCCACTCGCTCGACGACGACGAGGTGCAGCACTGGCTCGATCGGGTGGAGGTGGGCAACGCGTACGTCAACCGGCACATCACCGGTGCGGTGGTGCAGCGCCAACCGTTCGGTGGCTGGAAGCGCTCGGCGGTGGGGTGCGGTCCGAAGGCCGGTGGTCCGGCCTACGTCGAGGCGTTCGGCACGTGGTCGCTGATGGCTGGGACGACACCCGACGGCCTCGACGAGTTCCATCGTGTGTGGACCGAGCTGTTCAGCCGTCCACTCGATGCGTCCGGCCTGCGCAGTGAACGCAACACGCTCCATCACCGGCCGTTGCCGTGGGTGGACCTGGTCGTCGGCACCGACGCCGCCCCGGAGGCGGTGGAGATCGCCCGTCTGGCGGCGCTCGTCGCCGGCGTTCCCGGCAACGTGGTCGCGGCCCGGGCAACCGGTCGGAGGTCGAGTGCGTGTCGTCGGCACCGTGAGCGACGAGCAGTTGGCCGCGTGGTACGCCGCCGGTGTGGAGGTCGATCCCGTGCAGCCCGTGGGCGACGCCGAGGTCGAGCTGCGCCGCTGGGTGCGCGAGCAGGCCGTCAGCCACACCCGTCACCGGCACGGTCGTTTGCTCGACTGATCGCCTGCGGCGATACGGTTTGTCCCTTATGGCACATCGCATTGCAGTCATCGGTGGCGACGGGATCGGCCCGGAGGTCACCGCAGAAGCACTCAAGGTGGTCCGCGCCGCGGGCGTGCAGATCGACACCGTCGACTTCGACCTCGGCGGCGCCCGCTACCTGCGCGACGGCGAGATCCTCAGCGACGCCACGCTGGCCGAACTGCGCGACTTCGACGCCATCCTGCTCGGCGCCGTCGGCACGCCCGGCCGTGCCCCCGGGTGTCATCGAGCGCGGCCTGCTGCTGAAGATGCGGTTCGAACTCGACCTGTACATCAACCAGCGTCCGTTCATCGGTACCGCGCCCGGCGGCACCGAGCCGCACGACTTCGTGGTCATCCGCGAGAACACCGAGGGCCCGTACGTGGGCGAAGGTGGCGTGCTGCGCAAGGGCACCCCGCACGAGGTGGCCACGCAGGGTTCGGTGAACACCCGCATGGGCGCCGAGCGCGCCGTGCGCTACGCGTTCGAGCTGGCGATGACCCGCCGCAAGCACGTCACGTTGGTCCACAAGACGAACGTGCTCACGTTCGCCGGCGACCTGTGGCAGCGCGCGTTCGACGACGTCGCTGCCGAGTACCCCGAGGTGTCCACGGCGTACAACCACGTCGACGCGGCGTGCATCTACTTCGTGCAGGATCCGCACCGCTACGACGTCATCGTCACCGACAACCTGTTCGGCGACATCCTCACCGACCTCGGTGGCGCCGTCAGCGGCGGCATCGGCCTGGCCTCGTCGGCGAACCTGAACCCGGCGCGTACCGGTCCGAGCATGTTCGAGCCCGTGCACGGCTCGGCGCCCGACATCGTCGGCACCGGCAAGGCCAACCCCACCGCCGCCGTGCTCTCGCGCGGCGCTGATGCTCGACTTCCTCGGCGAGACTCCCGCCGCCGACCGCATCCGCGCCGCCTGCGCCGAGCCTGTCACTGGCACCACCAGCGAGATCGGTTCACAACTCGCCGCCGCCGTGGCACTCTGACCCGACCGACTCGGACCCGCAGAACTGAAGTTCTGCGGCACCACTCGCGAACCACACCACTCCTCAAGGGGCAACGATGCCGATCACGACCACTCCCAAGATCTGGATGAACGGCGAGCTCGTCGACTGGGACAAGGCCCAGATCCACGTCCTCACCCACACGCTGCACTACGGCACCGGCGTGTTCGAGGGCATTCGTGCCTACGAGACCGCCGACGGTCCGGCCGTGTTCCGCCTGACCGACCACATGGTCCGCATGCACAACTCGGCCAAGATCCTCGGCATGGAGATCCCCTACTCGGTGGAGGAGCTCGTCGAGGCCACCAAGGCCACGGTGCGCAGCACGGGCCTGCCCAGCTGCTACATCCGTCCGATCGCCTACTACGGCTACGGCGAGATGGGCCTGAACACGCTGCCGTGCCGGGTGGACGTCGCCATCGCCTGCTGGCCGTGGGGCGCCTACCTGGGTGACGACGCGGTGGAGAAGGGCGTGCGGATGAAGATCTCGTCGTGGACCCGCCACGACCACAACACCATGCCGCCCGCGGCCAAGACCGTCGGCAACTACGTCAACAGTTCGCTCGCCAAGGTCGAGGCGCTGAAGGCCGGCTACGACGAGGCCATCATGCTGGCGCCGAACGGCCTGGTCGCCGAGTGCACGGGCGAGAACATCTTCGTGTCCCGCAACGGCACCATCTTCACCCCGCCGCTCGCCGCCGGCGCCCTGGAGGGCATCACCCAGGCGTCGGTGTCGCGCATCGCCCGCGACATGGGACTGGACGTGCAGGTGGGCAACATCGCCCGCAGCGACCTGTACATCGCCGACGAGATCTTCGTGTGCGGCACCGCGGCCGAGGTCAGCTCGGTGAACTCCGTCGACGACCGCCAGGTGCCGTGCCCCGGCCCCGCCACCCGCGCCATCGCCGACGTCTACGCCAAGGCCGTCCGCGGCCAGGACGCCCGCTACACCGACTGGCTCGAGCACGCCTGACCCCAGCGAGTCCGTGAGCGGTTGGGCGCGCTTCGTCCCAGAACTGGGACATTCGGCGCCCACGGGCGGGAAACTTCCCAGATTCGGGACCTTTCGCGCCCATTGACCGTGGTGGAGACGGATGCGCTCGGTCGGCGAGTCACGCCGGCTGGTCGAGCATGCGTTCGAGGCGGGGGAGGTGGTGGCGCGTCATCGTGTGCGCCACGCCGTCCAGGCGCAGCGTCACCCAGAAGCGGTGTGGCGTGATCGCCACGTGGTCGGCGCGCAGGCCGTTGGCGATCGCCGTGGGGCGCGCGTCCACCGAACTGGCGTCGACGAGCAGCAGGCGCGAGGCGGTACGGGCGATGAGCCGCCAGTGCGTGCGCAGGTTCATGCCCAGGCCCATGCCGACGAATGCGAACGCACGGGGCGAAGAACCACGGCGCGATGGGCACGATCAGTCCCAGCACGGCCCCGAGCGCGGCGAGGCCGATGACGACCGGCCAGTGGAATGGCTTGCGGCGGATGACGTAGACCGCGTCGATGGCGTGCTCGCCCGCCAGCCGCGAGACCCGGTCCATCAGCAGTGAGTGCCCCGACACCCCCGGCACGGTACCGGCCGAATCGAATGGGCGCGAGACCTCCCAGATCTGGGACATCTCGCGCACGTGGGCGCGCAGTGACCCGAATTCGGGACGTTCCGCGCCCAACCAGCGGTACCGGGGAAAAGCGAAGCGCCCCGGGCAGCGCTGCCGGCCGAAGCCTGCGCGCCGCCCGGGGCGACTCCTGGAGAGGGTGATCCACCACTGACCGATCTTGGGGCGTTAGCCTTCCGCTCGACCAATGTCATCGCCCGTCGGAGCTCGCGCCCCGGCGGGCGATCCCTTTTCCTTCGGCTTTCCCGGTCGCCCGGTACGTCCTCCAGAACGCTCGCCGGCCTCCCCGGTTGCCCGGCTCGACCCCCGCACCGACTGGTGTCGCCTCCCCGGTTGCCCGGTTCCTCGACCCCCTTCGGTCCGGCGCCGCGTCCCCGGTTTCCCGGCTCCACGACCTCGAACGTCGATGCCCTCGCACGGTTCCTCCGTCCGGTTGCCCGGTCGGCGACCCCCCTGCAACGACCACCGGCTCGGCCTCCCCGGTTGCCCGGTTCGTCCTCCCCAGCGCCTCACCGCCTCCCCCGTGAAGGTTCTTCGGCGAGGATCAGGATCATCCTCCACCGACCTCGCTTCCGCCTCGTGAACCCGGTTGGCCCTTCGGATCCCCTCGGTCGCCCTTGCGGGTTCCCTCAGCTCTCCGACACCGTTCCTCGGGTCCCGGTTGGCGTGCGCTTGCCGGTACGGAGCACACTCTGCAGCACCCATCCACCCAGGTCAACAGGGTTTTTCTGTCCACACAGGGTTATCCCCCGGGTTCGTGGGTTAGTCACAGAAGTTTTTCGTTCATCCACTGTTCGCACACAGGTTGTGCACAGGTGAACGTTTGACGCGGGCGGGTTTTGCCGGTTGAATGGCAGCCATGTCATCGCCCGTTCACGCCGCGATCATCATCATTCGCTAGCGCACCTCGGCCCCATGCCGATGTGCGCTCAGAGCCGCCCCTCCGGGCGGCTCTTTCATTTCCCCGGACCACCCCTCGCCGCACCCTCAGGAAGCACGAACCCATGAACACCCATCAGGAACTCGTCGAAGTCTTCGACACCACCCTGCGCGACGGCCTGCAGGTCGAGGGCGTCTCGGCCACGGTCGACGACAAGCTGCGCATCGCCGAGCAGCTCGACCACCTCGGCGTGCACTTCATCGAGGGCGGGTGGCCCGGTGCGAACCCGAAGGACATCGAGTTCTTCCAGCGCGCGCTCACCGAGCTGCACCTCACCACCTCGACGATGGTCGCGTTCGGCAGCACCCGGCGGCCGCGCGGCAAGGTCGACGACGACGCCACGTTGCGCAACCTGCTCGACGCGCAGACCGCGGCCGTGTGCATCGTGGCCAAGAGCTGGGACTACCACGTGCTCGAGGCGTTGCAGACCACGCTCGACGAGGGCGCAGCGATGATCGCCGATTCGGTGCAGTTCCTGCACGGGAACGGTCGCCGGGTGATGGTGGATCTCGAGCACTTCTTCGACGGGTACAAGCACAACCCCGAGTTCGCCCTCCGAGCCATCGAGGCGTCGGTGGTGAACGGTGCCAGTCACCTGGTGTTGTGCGACACGAACGGTGGCTCGCTGCCGCACGAGGTGGCCCAGATCGTGGCCGACGTGAAGAAGGTGGTCGGCGACGACGCCACCATCGGCATCCACTGTCACGACGACACGGGTTGTGCTGTCGCCAACTCGATGGCCGCGGTGCTCGCCGGCGCCCGCCACGTGCAGGGCACGCTCAACGGCCTCGGCGAGCGCACCGGCAACTGCAACCTCACCACGGTCATCCCCAACCTGCAGCTCAAGCTGGGCATGCAGTGCCTGCCCGAGGGTCGCCTCGAGCGACTCACCAGCGTCAGCAAGCACGTCGCCGAGGTGCTCAACCGTCCGGTGAACCCGCAGGCTCCGTACGTCGGCAACTCGGCGTTCGCCCACAAGGCCGGGCTGCACGTCAGTGGCATCAAGCGAGCCCGCGACGCCTACGAGCACATCGATCCCGAGCTCGTCGGCAACGGCACGCGCTTCGTGGTCAGCGAGATGGCCGGCCGTGCGACGATCGAGATCAAGGCCCAGGAGCTCGGGCTGCCGATGGACGGCCCGGCCGTCAACCAGGTCATCGACGACCTGAAGCGCCTCGAGCACGAGGGCTATCACTTCGAGGCCGCCGACGCCTCGCTCGAGCTGCTCATGCGCAAGGCCGCCGGCTGGGAGCAGACGTACTTCCGGGTCGAGAGCATGCGCGTCATCACCGACGAACTGCCCAACGGCGAGTTCACCACCGAGGCCACGGTGAAGGCGTGGGTGGGCGAGGGCGACACCGCCACGCGCCACGTGCACACCGCGGAGGGCAACGGCCCGGTCAACGCCATCGACCTCGCCCTGCGCACCGCGCTCGGTGCGGCGTTCCCGCAGCTCGATCGCGTGCACCTCACCGACTACAAGGTGCGCATCCTCGACGGTGCCACCGCCACCGGCGCCGTCACCCGCGTGCTCATCGACTTCAGCAACGGCGAGCGCAGCTGGACCACCATCGGCGTCAGCGGGAACATCATCGAGGCCTCGTGGCGTGCCCTCGAGGAAGGTCTCGTGTACGGCTTGCTGCATCAGCCCGTCTGAATGACAGACTGAGCGGGCTATGGCAGCCCCCCGATTCGTTCCCAGCCCCTCCATCGACGACTCGCGCGCCTACTCGTCGCCGCCCGTCGCTCCTGCGGCCTGGATGCCCGACCGTCCGGGCGAGCTGACCGGGTTCCAGCCGGTCGGCGAGCAGCTCGGCTATCAGGGGCCCGACCAGGGTTTCGCCATCAAGATCGCCAACGGGTTCAAGGACCGCCTGCGCCTCGAGCGCGGCGAGCACGCCGAGGACGCCATCAAGGGCTGCCTGGGCATCGCCCTGCGCCGGGCGTCGATGTTCAGCCGGGCCCCGGTCGTGCACGACCTCACCATCGCGTTCACCATCTGGGGCTTCCTCGACGTCGCCGCGCCGGCCGAGCTGGTGGCGGCCCGTCGCGAGCGGTTCGCCGGTCTCGGCCACGGCAGCCACTACACCGCCGGTCGGGCCATCGTCGACATGGTGCCCGAGTCGACGCTGCGCATGACGCCCCAGCAGGTGGCCGCGGCGTATCCGGGCGACTGGCGCGCCCTCGTCGGTCTCTGACCCACACGACCTCGAGGAGGTCCTCATGAGCGAAGTCACCCCCACGGCGATGCTGTTGACCGCGGAGCAGCACGAGTTCCGTCGCGTGGTGCGCCAGTTCTGCGAGGAGCAGATCGCGCCGCGGGCCGCCGAGATCGACCGCACTGCCGAGTACTCGTGGGAGAACTTCGAGGCGCTCAAGCAGATGGAGCTCACCTCGCTGAGCTACCCGGAGGAGTACGGCGGCGCGGGCGCGTCGCTGGTCGACCAGGCGATCGTCACCGAGGAGATCGCCCGCGTCTGCGTCAGCACCAGCCTGTCGTTCCTGATCAGCAAGCTCGGCATGCTGCCGGTGATCAACTTCGGCTCGCACGAGCTGAAGTCGAGGTACATCCCGCGCATCTGCAGCGGCGAGAGCCAGTGCAGCTATGGCCTCAGCGAGCCCGATGCCGGCAGCGACGTCGCCTCGATGACCACACGAGCGGTACGCGACGGCGACGACTGGATCATCACCGGCACCAAGTGCTGGATCACCAACGCCGGCGTCAGCGATCTGTACACGATCTTCGCCCGCACCTCCGACGACCGTCACAAGGGCATCACCGCGTTCCTGGTCGAGGCCGACTGGGGCGTGCAGGTCGACAAGCTCGAGCACAAGCTGGG
Organism: uncultured Actinomycetes bacterium; assembly: GCA_963822385.1. Taxonomy (GTDB): domain Bacteria; phylum Actinomycetota; class Acidimicrobiia; order Acidimicrobiales; family Ilumatobacteraceae; genus UBA668. The sequence goes on along the minus strand of CAWGHJ010000003.1, from coordinate 2,181,395 downwards.
CATCAGGGCGTCGCCCACCGGTGTCATCCGCCTCGACGAGGTGCGCGTCCCCGACGCCAACCGCATCGGCGAGGTCGGCCAGGGCTTCGCCGCGGCGATGCACACGCTCGACCGCAGCCGACCCACCATCGGCGCCCAGGCGGTGGGTGTGGCCCAGGGTGCGCTCGACCACTCGATCGCCTACCTGAAGGAGCGGCGCACGTTCGGCCGGCCGCTGTCCGACAACCAGGGACTGCAGTGGATGGTGGCCGACTGCGCGATGAGGATCGAAGCCGCTCGCGGCATGGTCCATCGGGCCTGTGCGATGGTCGACGAGGGCGACCCCACTGGCGAGCTCTCGATGATGGGTGCCATGGCCAAGGCGTTCGCCAGCGACGTCGCGATGCAGGTGACCACCGATGCCGTGCAGTTCCTCGGCGGGTACGGCTACACGAACGACTTCCCCGTCGAGCGGATGATGCGCGACGCCAAGATCACCCAGATCTACGAGGGCACGAACCAGATCCAGCGCATGGTGATCGCCAAGAAGCTGTTCGGCTGACGACCGCGCCGTCGACCCGACGCGGACGCAAGTCCGACGGCGCCGATACGGTGGACCTCGCCGATAGAGGAGGCTCCCAATGGTCGATGTGATCGAGGTGCTCACCCAGAAAGGCGAGGTCATCGTCAGCGCTGCGGCGACGGCGCTGGACCGCTCGCACGTGCCGCACTACGCCGAAGCCGGGCCCGACACGGCGCGCGACCGGTTGCAGCGACTGCTCGAGCTGGTGCTCGAGTGTGTCACCGACCGAGACCTGGTGCCGATGACCGACCACGCGGCGCACGTCGCCAAGGAGCGGTTCGAGGCCGGATACGACATCCGCGAGGTGCAGACGGCGTTCAACGTGCTCGAGGAGGCCATCTGGGCCGAGGTCGTGACCGCGGTGCCGCCGGAGCGTCTGGCCGAGGCCCTGGGGCTGGTCGGCACCGTGCTCGGCGTCGGACGCGACACGCTGGCATCCACCTACGTGTCGTTGGCGACTCGTCAGCACGTCGCCTCGCTCGACCTCAGTGCGTTGTTCCGCGGTGGTCGCTGACCTCGTTCGACGTCACACCGGCGCCAGCACGGTCATGCCGTCCGTCAGGTCGTCACCGCTGACCGCGGTGCGGCTGCCCGACACGCCCAGCACCTCGACCGGAACGAAGTGCGACGACCCGTCGGCCTCGGGGACCTCCAGGCCGTAGCGGCCGTCGAGCATCGACACCAGCGCATCCGTCTGCACGAGCAGCGCGTCGGCTGCGACCGTCGTCGTGAGCGTCACCGTCACGGCCGTCCCCGCGGACGCGGCGAGCGGTGCGTCGGGGTCGATGAGTGCCTGCACGGTGACGGTGCCGTCGTCGCCATCGGCGCTGCGCAGACGCGCGACGACCCCCGTGCCATCGCCCAACCCCACCGGCGTGGACGGGGCGAGCGCCGTCTGCAGCTCGTCGGGGACGGTGATGACGACCTGCTGCTGGGTGCCCGTGAGCTGGAGCACCTCGGTGCCGTCCTGCACCTCGTCGCCGATGGCGACGTCGACCGTGGCCACCGTCGCGTCGTGGGCGATGAACACCACCGTCCCGAGCGTCACCTCGCCGGAGTCGTCGACGCCCATTCCGCGCTGCCAGCGTTCGACCATCGCGGTGGTCGCCCGGTCCCACTCCTGGTCGACGGTGACATCGCCGTCGACGTCGTAGCCGAGTCCGACGAGCGCAGCTTCGAGTTGCTCGATGTCCGCGCCGTCGCTGCTCGCATTGTTCATGGTGCGCCAGGCGGGGAGCGCACCGCGGAGCGCGACCACGGGCGTGCTCTCCACCGTGTAGAGCACGTCACCGGATCGGATGGCGTCCTGCGCAGTCGCGACGCCCGTCACCACCTGGGTGACCGTGCCCGACGATGCCCCCGCAGCCGTGCCGCCGACGGTGATGCCGCCGCCGGTGGGGACACCGGTCGTGGGAATGCTGCCGCCCGTGGGGACGCTGCCGCCGGTGGGGCCGCCGGGTGCGCTCGTCGACGGTCCACCGGGCACGGTCGGCCCGGGCGTCGTGGTGTCGGGGATCGTGGTGTCCGGGATGGTGGTGTCCGGGCTGGTCGTGTCGGGGACGGTCGTGTCGGGGACGGTCGTGTCCACGGTGGTGGTGTCCACCTCCGGCCGGGCCAGCTCGACACCCGCCAGCGCCAGCGTCAGCGATGCCCGCGACGACGTCGCCGACCCGTCCGCCGGCGCCGACAGCGCCCCGCTCACCGCCCCGGGCGTCGACGGCGCGGCGCCGCTCGTGGCTGTGTCGCCGGCCGTGCCGCTCGTGGCGTTGCCGTTCGAGGTGAACGACGTGGTCTGCCCCTCGATGCGATGGACGACGGAGATCGTGTCGGTCTCGACGAGCGTGCCGTCGAGGGACTCCTGATCGGTCAGGTCGCCTCGCTCGACGACGACCTCCTTGGTCGCCACCACGGGTGATGCCGCCGGTGCGTCGTCGCTGCGCCGGACGACGAGCACCGTGCCGACCGTCGCCGCGGTGAGCAGCAACGTGCCGACGACGGCGCGCAGAGTGTGTCGAGGGGCGGCGGGAATGGTGATGACGTCGTGTTCGTGCATGGTCTCAGCTCGATCGGAGGGCGACGGTGGGTGGCATGGCTGCAGCACGGGCGGCGGGATAGAGGCCGGCGATGGCGCCGATGACCAGCGCGGCCACCAGCCCGCCACCGATGGCGATGGGAGGGATGACGACGGGCCAGTCCTGCAACGAACCGGCGATGGCGGTGATCCCGGCGCCGATGCCGACACCCACCAGGCCGCCTGCCCCGGCGAGCAGCAGCGCCTCGGTGAGGAACTGCCGCCGGATGTGGGCCTTGGTGGCGCCGAGCGCGCGGCGCAGGCCGATCTCGGTGCGCCGTTCGATGACCGCGATCACCATCACGTTGGCGATGCCGATGCCACCGACGAGCAGAGCGACGCCACCGAGGCCGAGCAGCAGCGACGTGAACGCCGAGTCTGCGGCGTCCTGCGCGGCCAGCGCGTCGGACGGTCGCGACACCTCCACCTCCTCGGGCGTCTCCGGGTTCACCGTGGCGGGCAGCACCTGGCGGACCTCGTCGGTGGCGCCGTCTTCGGTACGGACGTAGATGGTCTGGGCGACGACGTCGTCGCCGACCACGTACTGCTCGGCTGCTCCGTAGCCGATGATCGCGCCCCGGTCGAGCCCGGTGGCGGCGGCGACGGGCTGCATGATGCCGACGACCGAGAACCATTCGCCGCCGATCATGACGCGGAGGCCGTCGGCGACGTCGTCGATGCCGAGCGTCTGCGCGGTGACCGCACCGAGGACGACGGCCGGATACGCCTCGGTGGCGGTCGTGAGGAACGTGCCGTCCTGCAGCTCGATGTTCAAGGTGCTGGCCAGACCGGCGTCCGACGCGAAGACTGCGATGCCACCGTTGATGCCCTCCGAGATGAGATCGGTGCGCCGGACGGTCGCGTCGACCGTGGCGATCGAGCTCACCGCTGTCACGGGTCCGATGCGGCTGACCATTCCGACGGCCGTGTCGGGCAACTCGCCGCTGCCGCGTCCGAAGCCTTGACCGGCCTGCACCTGGAGCAGGTTCGTGCCGAGCGCTCGGATCTGCTGCTGCAGCTGCTCTCGCGACGACGCCGACAACCCGAGGACTGCGACCATCGCGGCGATGCCGATGGCGACGCCGATGGTCGACAGGCCGGTGCGCAGGCGCCGGGTCTGCAGGCCGAACGAGCCCACCCGTAGGAGGTCGGCCGGCCGCAGCCGCGACGGCCGCAAGGTCGGGGTCGCGGTCTCGGCCGAGCGATCCAGCGTGGCGGTCATGCGGCGACCTCTCGCTCGTCGCTGGCGACGCGGCCGTCGAGCACCGAGATGCGACGGGGGAGCGATGCGGCGAGCTCGCGGTCGTGGGTGATGATCACGATCGTGCGGCCCTCCGCATGGAGCTCGCGCAACAGGTCGAGCACCGATGCGCCCGACTTGGAATCGAGGTTGCCCGTCGGCTCGTCGGCGAGGACGATCGAAGGGCGATTGACGATGGCCCTGGCGATGGCCACCCGTTGCCGCTCGCCGCCGCTGAGGTGGCTGGGGATGTGGTCCATGCGGTGCGCGAGACCGACTCGGTCGAGCGCCTCTGCCGCCTGCCGTCGGCGCGCCGCGAGCGACACTCCGCGGTACAGCAGTCCGTTGGCGACGTTGTCCAACGCACTCTGCCCGTCGAGCAGGAAGAATTGTTGGAAGACGAAGCCGATCAGCTGGGACCGGACCGCCGACAGGTGCCGATCGTTCAAGCCGGACACGTCGACGCCGGCGATGTGCACCGAGCCCGTCGACGGCCGATCGAGCGTGCCGATGATGTGGAGGAGCGTCGACTTGCCCGAGCCCGACGGCCCGACGATGGCGGCGAGTTCGCCTTCGTCGATGCGCAGGCTGACGCCGTCGAGCGCGCGAACGGGTGGTGACCCGTCGTAGAACTTGGCGACGTCCTGGATCTCGAGTGCGGCGCTCATGACGGCACCACGACCTCGAGTCCGGCCTGCACCTGATCGCCGGTGATCACGACGTCGCCGTCGGTGTAGAGGCCCGGCTCGACCGCGATCAGCTGGGTGACCGCGGCGGCGGTGTCCGTCGCGGCGGTGGTGACCACTTCCACGGCGTACCCGCCCTCGCGGAGTGCGACGAGTGCCGACGTGGGGACGACGAACGCGCCGTCGATCTGCTGGTCGATCACACGCAGTGTCACCGGCACCGAGACGAACGAGTCGACCGACTCAGGGATCTCGTCGACCTGGATGGCGATGTCGACCGACGGAGTGGCGCCCGGGGTGTTGCTCGGATTCGTTGCCACCGTACCGACGGCGACCACCACGCCCTGCGAGACGGACCCATCGGGGAACTCGACGTCGATCGTCGCACCGAGGGCGAACGTGTCGTCGCCGATGGGAGCCGTGGTGCTGACCTCGCGGGACGGGGAGGTCAGCACCACGACGGTGGCGTCGGCGGTGAGCGCCACCCCGTCGGCATGCCCTGCCGCGGCGGTCTCCAGGCCGGACGGCACGACGACGAAGCTGCCGGCGGGAACCACCAGCGACTCGGGATCGGCCGTGATGGCCGGGTCGATGGACTGCCACCAGGTCAGCACGGCGGTGGCGGTGGCGACGTCGAACGTGTCGTCCACCACGAGTGCGCCACCGGCGTCGAAGCCGCCCTGGAGCAGCATCTGTTCGAGCAGCTTGACGTCGGCGCCCGGATCGTCGCCGACCGTCAGCGTGCGCGACAGCACGGGGATCGCCGACGAGTCGCCCTCGATGGCTGCGACGGGCAGACCCGCGTTGCGGAACAGCACCGTGCCCGTGGCGACGGTGGTGCCGGCCGGTGCTGCGGCGGTGATGGTGCTCTCCTTCGCGGCGACGACAGGGAACTGACGCTCGGTCATACGCGCGGTGAGCACGGCGCCACCACTGCTCACTCCGAGACCGACGCCGGTGCTGATCGAGTCGACCTGCAGCGCGCCGGGAACGAAGGTCACCAGTCCCTGGGCGACCTCGCCGTCCTCGTCGAGACCCAGGGACGCCTTCCACAGGTTCACCGCGTCCTCGGTGGCGCCATCGAACTCCTCGTCGACGGTGATGGCGCCGTCGGGGTCGTAGCCGAGCGCGACCAGGTTGGTCTCGAGCTGGCGCACGTCGATGCCGTCCGCGGACGACGTGTCGAGGTCGCGGAAGCCGGGGACGTCGCCGATCATGGCGACGACCGGCGTGCCGTCGACGGTGGCGACGACGGAGCCGGCAGTGAGGGTGTCACCCGAACCGACGATCCCGGTGACCGTGCCCTCCACGGGCGACGACACGGTGACGGTCTGGGTGAACCCGAGGGTCGCCGTGGTCTCCTCGTAGGTGACCACGTCGATCTGCCGGATCTGGGTGGTCGCCAGCGGCTCGGCTGCGACCACCGTGTCCTGTTGCTGGTCGTTCGTGACGTACCAGGTCGCTGCGCCCGCCCCTGCAGCGACGAGGATCGCCCCAGCGACGACGATGCCGCGCCGCATCAGCCGGCCGTCGTGGTGGTCGCGGCGTCGCCGCCCGGCACTGCCGTGGCGAGGTTCGCGCTGCAGGCCTCCACCGCGGCGCTGACGGTCGCATCGGTCGCGTCGAGGCCGAGCTGCTCGATGATGCGGGCGGTCGGATCGAAGCCGGCGCCACCGGGTCCACCGTTGCCGCCACCGGGCGGCGGGCCGCCCTGGAACCCACCGTCGCTGGTGGGCGGCTGCACGCCGTCGGGCAACGAGCCCGCGGGCGGCGCGCCGCCACCGGGCCCGGCGGCGAAGTCGATGTCGTCGACCTCCAGCCCCTCGTCGCGCAGGCAGCTGGTGAAGTTGTTGAACGCGTCCTGGATGGCGGTGCGGTCGAAGTCGGCACCACCGCCACCCGGCCCACCGGCCGGCATGAGGTCCTGGCAGGTGCCGAGCGCGGTACGCACCGAGTCGTCGCGGAAATCGACCCCGGAGTCCGGCCCGAAGCCACCGCTGGCGAGATTGCCGTCGGCGTCGAACGTCGGGTCCTCCATGTCGACACCGTTGTCACGCATGCACTGGGCGAAGTCGAGCCACTGCTGCTGTGTGTCGGCGGAGGTGGTGGTCTCGGTCGCCGCGGCGATGTCGCCGGTACCGAGTGACGCCACCTGCGACGACTCGTCGCCACTGCCACCACAGGCGGCGATGAACAGGGCGCAGCCGCCGGCGAGCGCGAGGGTGCGGTGGAGGGCGGGGAAGGACAGTCGCATGGCTGCATGGTGGAACGCGTCGCTGTGAGTTCGCTGAGAGCTTCCTCAGAAGGTCATGAGAGCGACGACGCGGGCGTTCCGACGCGCGAGCTGTTCATGTCAGCGTCATTGACAGTGGCACTGACGCCATGGTCTGATGCCCGCACCAATCGGGACAGGTTCGGGGGAACGGCGCCACATGGGGAACGAGCTCTGCTACATCGGTGCTGCCGAGGCACTGCGGCGATTCGCCGACAGGTCGCTCAGCCCGGTCGAACTGCTCGACGCCCTCTACGCCCGCGCCGACGAAGTGGAGCCCACGCTCAACGCGTGGACCTCGCGCCGCGAGGAGCACGCCTACGCCGCAGCGAAGGCCAGCGCCGACCGGTGGTCGAAGGGCACCGCGTTGCCGCTCGACGGCGTTCCCGTGGCGATGAAGGAGGAGCAGCCGATCGCCGGTGAGAGCTGGCAGCTGGGATCGCTGCTGCTCGAACACGAGGTCGCCACGATCACCCACCCGATGTACGAATCGCTGACCGGTGCTGGGGCGGTCGTGCATGCCCGCACCGCGACCCCGGAGTTCTCGTGCGCCGGCTTCACCCACTCGCGCCTGTGGGGACTGACGCGCAACCCGTGGAACCACGACATCAGCTGCGGCGGGTCCAGCGGCGGTTCGGGCGCATCGCTCGCGTCGGGCACGACCACACTGGCGAGCGGCTCGGACATCGGCGGATCCATCCGCATCCCGTCGTCGCTGAACGGGCTGGTCGGCTTCAAGCCACCGCACGGACGGGTGCCGACGCTGCCACCGTTCAACATGGACACCTACAACCACGACGGCTCGATGGGCCGGTCCGTGGCCGACGTGGCGTTGATGCAGAACGTCATCGCCGGCAGCCATCCGATCGATCACGTCAGCATGCGGTTCCCTCCGGTGCTGCCCACCGAGTTCGCCGCCATCGCCGGCATGCGCATCGCGCTGGCGCGCACCATCGGCGACGTGCCGGTCGAGGACGACATCGACGCCAACACCACTCGAGTCGCCGACGCGCTGCGTGCCGCGGGTGCCGAGGTGGTGGAGGTCGTCGTGCCGATCAGCCGCGCCGAGTTCACGCTCACCGCGCTCATCCACTTCGGCACGATCTTCGGTGCATCGGTCAGCGAGGCCGCCGGCGACCGGGCCGACCTGCTCACCCCGTACGCGAAGTGGTTCGCCGAGCACACGGCCCAGATCGTCGGCCGACACAGCGTGTACGAGGGGCTCGAGCGCGAGGCGGCCATCCACGCCGTCATCGCCCAGGCCATGGACGGCTTCGACGCGCTCGTCTGCCCGACGCTCACGTGCGGTGGGTGGGCCGCGGGCGAGGACTACACGACCACGAACCTGGTGGTCGCCGGCGTCGAACTCGAGCGTTACATCCAGGCAGCGCTCACGCTCCCGTTCAACATCGCCAGCAAGCACCCGGTGCTCGCCGTGCCGAGCGGCGTGGCCTCGAACGGCGTCCCGACCGGTGTGCAGATCGTCGCACCGACGTACGACGACCACACGGCGTTCCGCATCGGCGCCGCGCTCGAGCGCGAGCTGCGCTGGTGGGACGACCCGTCGTGGCGGCCCGCGTGACCAAGGCGAACGTCCGACGGGTGCGGCCCGCGCTGTCGCGCGACACCATCGCCGAGACGGCGATGCGGATGACGCTCGAGCAACCGACCACACCGTTGACGTTGACGCGACTGGGTGCCGAGCTGGCGGCCGATCCCACGGCGCTGTACCGCCACTACCGCAGCCGCGACGAGCTCATCCGCGAGCTGGCCGACCGTCTGTACGCCGAGGTGGCCGACACGGCAGCGGTCACCGACGACTGGCTCGAGTCGCTGCGCAACGTCGCTGGCACGCTCCGTTCGGTCATGTTGCGCCGTCCCGCCCTGGCCGCCGACATCGGCACCCGCTTCACGGGTGGACCGAACGAGCGACGCGGCGTCGCCGTGCTCCGCGAGATCCTCCTGCGTGCCGGGTTCGACGAGCGCGACATCCCCAATCACCTTCGAGCCCTCGGCGAGATGGTGCTGGCGGAGGTCGTGATGACCGCGGCGATGCTCGTCCTCCCGGCCGATGAGCAGGAGTTCGAGCTCAGTGTCGCGCGGTCGCTCTACGGCGCCGACGCCGGCGACTCGCTGACCTACGAGGACCACACGTTCAGCTGGATCTTCGAGACCTACCTCGCCGGGCTGCAGTCGCAGCTCCGAGAACGATCGCGCCCCACCGTGGGTGCCAACATGAACCACCAACAAGGGGGACAGCAATGAAGAGGGTTCGTACAAAGGCGGCCGCGGCACTTGCCGTCGTCGCCGCGCTCACCATGGCGGCGTGCAGCGGCGCCGATGCGCCGTCGACGACCAACGCACCGGGAACGACTGCCGGGGGCGTCGAGACCACCGGTGGCACGGGTAGCACCACGCCGGGAGCCGACACCACGACGCCGGCGCCCGACGGGCCGGCCGGAGTGAAGGAGGGCGCCGACACCATTCTCACGCCCGCACCGACGCAGGAGAAGGACTCGGCAGTGTGGGCCGTGTACCGCGAGACGTCGACGATCGACCCGATCTTCGTGTTCGACTACCCCGACAACGCAGCGATGGCCATCGCCTGCGAGTCGCTGCTGCGGCAGAACCCCGACCTCACCATCGGGCCGGGTCTGGCGACCAAGGTCGAGTACACATCGCCGACCTCGATGGTCATCACGCTCCGCGACGACGTGAAGTTCTGGGACGGCACGCCGATGACCGCGGCCGATGTCGCGTTCAGCCTGAACCGTCAGAAGGACCCCGCCAACGGCGGCTTCTACGGCGCGACGTTCGTGAACGTCACGTCGATCGAGGTCACCGGTGACACCGAGGTGACCGTGACCACCACGATGCAGGACATGGCACTCCTCGGCGAGTTGTCCGGGCCCATCGGCGCAGTGGTGCAGCAGAAGTCGGTCGAGGAGCAGGGCGCCAACTTCGGTTCGGCGGCCGGCACGGTGATGTGCACCGGCCCGTACAAGTTGGCCTCGTGGAAGGTCGGCGAGGGCGTCACCTTCGATCGCAACGACGACTACTGGGACACCAGCCTCCCGATGAAGTTGAAGAGCATCACCATCAAGGGCGTCTCCGACGAGGCGACGGCGACGGCAGGTCTGCTCACCGGCGAGATCGACGGCACGTACCCGATCATCTCGTCGACGCTCGACCAACTGCGCGGCAGCGATGCGGTCAACGTCTACGAAGGCCCGGGCTACGGCATCAGCGCCTTCATCGTGTCGAACTTCGACGGAGCCCTGAAGGACAAGAAGGTTCGGCAGGCGTTGTCGATGGCCCTCGACCGTCAGGGTCTGGTCGATGCCCTCTACAAGGGCGCGGCCTACCCGGCTCGCGCCGTGGCGGTGCCCGGCACCTGGGGTTACTCGAAGGACATCTTCACCGCGGCGTGGAATGCACTGCCGGACGTGTCGAGCCCGGATCTGGAGGCCGCGAAGGCGCTCGTCGCCGAAGCCGGTGCCGAAGGACAGACGGTGCGCATCGGCATGTCCAGCGAGCTGAACGCGCTGAACGTCACCGCCGGTGAGATCAAGCGTGCGCTCGAGTCCATCGGCATGAAGGGCGAGCTCGTGTCGCTGTCCGCAGCGGCGTACATCACGTTCTTCATCGACCCTGCCGCTCGTGAGGGTGTCGACGGGTTCCTGACCACCAACTACCCGAACTACGCCGACCCGCTGGGCATCTACGCCACGATGATCGGCCCCGACGGCTCGCAGGCCTACAACGGCTACGCCGACCCGGCCGCGGTGAAGTTGGTCGAGGAGGCCCGCAGCGAGCCCGACGACGCCAAGCGTGCCGAGAAGGTGGTCGAGCTGCAGACGCTCATCACCGACGAGATGCTCTGGGTGCCGCTGGTCGCGCCGACGAACGTGCTCGTCATGAGCAAGGACATCACGGGTGCCCCGAGCACCTTCCAGTACATGTTCGGTCCCTGGGCCGCCTACCTCGGCGCTCCGTGACCGGCACACGACGATGAAGGTTCGGCGATCGGGATGCTGAGGTTCGTGGTGCGTCGCCTGGCGATGCTGGTGATGACGTTGTTCGTCGCCAGCTTCGCCATCTATTCGGCGATGTACCTCGCGCCCGGCAACCCGATCGCCGCGCTGCTCGGTGGCCGCACGCCCACCCCGGAGGCGATCGCTGTCCTGGAGGAGCGCTACCACCTGAACGATCCGTTCTTCGTCCGCTACGTCCGCTGGGTGGGCGGTGCACTGCACGGCGACTTCGGTGTGTCCATCCAGCTACGCCAGGAGGTGAGCACGATCATCAGCCAGCGCATCGGGACCACCTTCCAGCTGGTCGTGTACAGCTCACTCATCATCATCGTGCTCGGCATCGGCATGGGGCTGGTGGCCGGCCTGAAGAAGGGGGCGCTCGACAACGTCGTCATCGGTCTCACCACGTTCAGTGCCGCGGTGCCGTCGTTCGTCGCGTCGATCGTCCTGCTGTCGGTGTTCGCCGTGAACCTGCAGTGGTTCCCGGCGCTGGGTTCCGGCGAGGGGTTCGTCGATCAACTGAAGCACCTCACGCTGCCGGCCGTCGCGCTCGCGTTCAGTTCGATCGCGCTCGGTGGCGCGGATCACCCGGTCCGCCGTGCGCGAAGAGCTCAGCAGGGAGCACGTGCAGACCGCGGTCAGTCGCGGTATCCCGTACCGCACGGTGGTGCGGCGGCACGTCGTTCGCAACGCAGCCATCCCCATCACCACGGTGGTCGGCATCACCGTGGCCTCGTTGTTCGCCGCATCGGCCGTCGTCGAGCGGGCGTTCTCGCTGAACGGCATCGGCTCGTACCTCATCCAGGCGGCGCTGTCGAAGGACATCGCGGTGGTGCAGGGCATCTCGCTCGTGATCGTCACCGTGTTCGTCGTCGCCAACGCGATCGTCGACTTCCTGTACGCGGTGCTCGACCCGCGGGTCTCGTTGGGGGCGAAGGCGGCATGAGCGCGATCGAACTCCCGGCGATCACCGCCTCCGCGCCGCCGCGACGGAGCGGCCGCGGCCTCCCCGGTCTGCGCGGCACCGGTGTGGCGGCCCACATCAGTGCATTCGTCCTGGCCGTCGCGGCGTTCGTCGCCCTCTTCGGCGAGCGACTCGCCCCGCACGACCCCGATCTCAGCAATCTGTCGTACTCGTACGTCGGGCCCATCGCCGGCCACCCGCTGGGTTTCGACTCGCAGGGTCGCGACCTGTTCTCTCGTGTCCTCGCCGGCGCCCGGTCGTCGCTGCTCGGTCCCACCTTCGTGGTGCTCCTGGCGATGCTCGTCGGGGTGCTCCTCGCCGTCGCCTCGGCGTGGAAGGGCGGCCGGTTCGACACGTTCGTCTCTGCGGCCCTCGACGTGTTGTTCGCCTTCCCGGCCATCGTGCTGGCCATCCTCGTCAGCGTCATCATCGAACCGGGTCTGAAGTCCGCGACCATCGCCCTGTCCATCGCCTACACGCCGTACATCGCGCGGGTGCTGCGCAGCGCAGCCTTGCGCGAACGAGCACGCGACTACATCGCCGCGCTGGAGGTGCAGGGCATCCGCGCCACGGTCATCTGCATCAAGCATCTCGGCCGCAACCTGCTGCCGCTCATCGTCGCCCAGGGTGCCGTGCTCTTCGGCTACGCGATGGTCGACCTGGCGGCGATCTCGTTCCTCGGTCTCGGCGTGCGTCCTCCTCAGGCCGACTGGGGTGTGATGGTCTCGACCGGACAGAGCGGTGTGCTCCAGGGCTACCCGCTCGAGTCGTTGAGCTCGGGTGTGTGCATCGTCGTGGTGGTCATCGCCGTGAACATCCTCGGTGAACGCCTCACCGAGCGGGCGAACTCGGTGGCGCGATGAGCAGTCCGTTGCTGGAGGTGCGCGACCTCGCCGTTCGGCTGCCGATCAGTGGCGAACTGCGTACCGTGCTGCACGACCTGACCCTGCGCATCGGCGAGGGCGAGGCGCTCGGACTGGTCGGGGAGAGCGGCTCGGGCAAGTCGATGACGGCGCGCGCGATCGCCCGCCTGCTCCCGCCCGGCGCCGACGTCGGAGGCTCCATCGTGTTCGGCGGCGCCGAGGTCGCCTCGTTGAAGGGTGCCGCGCTGCGGACCTTCCGCGCCGACGTGGCGATGGTCTTCCAGGACCCGAGGGCGCACACCAATCCGGTCCGCCGCATCGGCGACTTCATGACCGAGGCGTTGCGAACGAACCACGGTGTGTCGAAGGCCGACTCGGCGAAGCGGGCCATCGATCTGCTGGCCCAGGTCGGCATCGGCGACGGAGCGCGGCGTCTGGAGCAACACCCCCACGAGCTCTCCGGTGGGTTGCTGCAGCGGGTCATGATCGCCACCGCGCTGCTCACCGAGCCGCGGCTGCTGCTGGCCGACGAGCCGACGACTGCGCTCGACGTCACGACGCAGGCCGACGTGATGGCCATCCTCGACGATCTCCGCCGCGAGCGCGGCATGGCCATGCTGTTCATCACCCACGACCTCGAGCTGGCCAGCGCGGTCTGCGACCGCACCGCGGTCATGTACGCGGGCCAGCTCGTCGAGCAGCGGGTGTCGGGCGAACTGCACGACGACCCGTTGCACCCGTACACCGCCGGGTTGGTGGGGGCGCGGCCGCGCATCGACGGCGAGGTGGGCCGATTGGCGGCCATCCCCGGTCGTCCGCGCTCTGCGTTCGAGGCGCCGGCGGGCTGCGCGTTCGCCGACCGGTGCATCCACGTCGAGGACGGCTGCGTCGAGACTCGGCCGACGCTCGAGCCGCTCGACGACGGCCTGGTGCGCTGCCACCGCGCGGTCGAACTACGCGGGCGCCTGCTGGCGGAGGTGGCCCGTGACTGACGAGCCGCTGCTCGAGGTCGTGGACCTGCGCAAGGAGTTCGGTGCGCACGTGGCCGTCGACGACGTCTCGTTCCAGATCGCGCCCGGCGGATCGTTGGCGATCGTCGGCGAGTCCGGCTCGGGCAAGACCACCATCGCCAAGATGATCACCGGCCTGGTCGCGCCGACATCGGGCACCATCCGCGCCTGCGGGCACGACCGGTCGAAGCCGGCCAAGGGCACCGCCGAGCGTCGCCGTCGCGGCGGCGAGGTGCAGATCGTGTTCCAGGACCCCTACAGCAGTCTCGACCCGCGCCAGAGCGGCGCGGCGGCGATCGGCCAGGTGCTCGCGCTCCATCGTGGTGGCTCGGCTGCCGAGCGATCCGCACGAGTGGCCGAGCTCGCCGCGCTGGTCGGTCTCGACGAGCGCCAGCTGCACGCCCTCCCGCGCGCCCTGTCGGGTGGCCAGCGCCAACGGGTGGCCATCGCCCGGGCGCTCGCGGCCGAGCCGCGGCTGCTCATCCTCGACGAGTCCGTCGCCGCGCTCGACGTGAGCATCCAGGCGCAGGTGCTCAACCTGCTCGCCGACGTGCGTGCCGAGACCGGTGTGTCGTACCTGCTGATCAGCCACGACCTGGCCGTGGTGCGCCAGATCACCGAGCACATCATCGTCATGCACGACGGCAAGGTCGTCGAGCGCGGGGCGACACTGGACGTGCTCGACGATCCGCAGGAGGACTACACCAAGTTGCTCCGGGCCAGTGTGCCGAGTGCCGGGTGGAAGCCGCGGCGCCGGTCGGCGGCGCCGTCAGCGACTGGTTGACCTGCCGGCCATCACCTTGCCGAGGATCTTCGAGCCGATCCACACCACCAGGATCGACCCGATGAGGGCACCGACGATGCCACCCCAGTCGAACTTGTCGTCGTCGCCGATGCCGAGCAGGCCGGCGAAGATCCAGTACCCGACCAGCGCGCCGAGCAGGCCGAGCGCCGTCGACGCCGCCCACGACCGCCAGCCGGTGAGGAAGCGGAAGTGGTCGCCCGGGACGAGCGCGCGGGCGATGGCGCCGCAGATGAAGCCGAGGAGAAGTGCTGCGAGAAGGCTGCCGAGGTCCATGCGGTGACCGTAGTCGGTGCCGCGCCGGCGCTCGACCGCTACGGTGCCGGTCGTGGTGTCGGATGGCAAGAACCCCAGCACAGGCGTGCTGTGGGCGGGGGCGACCGCGCTGTCGTACTCGCTGTCGGCCATCGTCGGCAAGGACCTCCTCGCCCCGCTGGGCCCGTCGTCGCTGCTCTTCTGGCGGTTCGGCATCGCAGCAGTGGTGCTGTGGAGCGTGGCCGTGCTGTGGCATCGCCGAGGGGGTCCAGATCCCGTCGCCGTACCGCGGGTGCGGTCGCTCCTCGTGGGCATGCTGTTCGGCACGATGGTCTACACGGGCTTCGTCTCGCTGCAGTACCTCGACGTGTCGGTGTACATCGTGCTCGTGTACCTCTACCCCGTGCTGGTGGTGGTCGGTTCGTCGGTGCTCGGCCACCATCGCGCGTCGGCACTCACCTGGGTCGCCCTCGCCGTCGTCATGGCGGGCGTGGTCCTCACCGTTCCCGAGCTGTTCGGCGGCGTCGGTGAGATCAGCACGCTCGGCGTCGCCCTGGCGCTGCTGCAGGCCGTGCTGATGTCGGTGTTCATGATCGTCAGCGGTCGTGTACTGCCACAGCACACCGACGGTGTGGTGTCCGCGGCGTGGAACGTGCTCGGTGGGGCGATCGTGATGACGCCGATCGCCGTGGGCCAGGGCCTCGTGGTGCCGCAGGGCGCCCGCCTGATCAGCGAGGTCCTGCTCTTCGCGCTCGTGCCCACCGTGGTCGCCAACGTGTGCTTCTTCCGCGCCATGCGGCACATCGCTCCCGGGGTCGTCGCGATGGTGATGACCGCCGAGATCGCACTGGCCATCTTCTGGTCGGTGCTGTTCCTCGACGAGGAGATCGGCGCGGTCGAGCTGCTCGGTGCGGTGGTGGTGATGGCCGGCGTGCTGCTCGCCCAGTGGGTGAACGTCCGCGAGGCCCGGGCCGAGCCCGCGGTCGACGACGCCTGGGCCGCGGCCCCACCCGTCCCCTAGCGCGTGTGTCTCACGTCGAAGTCACGACGCTCTCAGCCCTCGTCGTTGTCGTCGTCGACGACGACTCCCATCGCCCCGAGCACGGCCCACGCCAGCGGGATGGCCTGATCGCTGGTGATGACGGGACGCTGCAGGCCGTCGACGCCGCGGATGCCGTCGAGGCGCGAACCGTGCAGCCGAGCGTCGGGGATGCGTGCCTGAGCGAACTCGGCACCGGTCAGGTCGCAGTCGAGGAACCGCGCCCCGGCGATGGTGGCGGCCCGGAACTCGGCCAGCGACAGCGTGCAGCGCTCGAACCACACGCGCTCGGCGGTCAGCATGCGGAAGTCGGCGCCGTCGATGCGGCAATCGACGAAGCGGACGTCGCTCCACCGGGCGGCGTTGAACAGTGCGCCCGAGAGCCGACAGTCGCGGAACTCGACCCGTGTGGCGCTGCCGTCGTCGAATCGGGCGCCGGAGCACTCACAGTGCACGAACTGCGTGTCGACCAGCCTCGAGCCGCTCAGGTCGGCGCCGGTGAAGGCGCTCGAGGTGCAGCGGGTGCCGCGCATCTCGACGCGCTCGAGCGATGCGCCGGTCAGGTCGTGGGTGAGCTCGAGCTCGTGCCACTCGAGGTCCGCGAGCGCCGCATCGCGGTCGGTCGTGACCAGCGTCCCGAGGCGGGGCGCAGCGGGTGAGGGATCACGTCGCTTCACGCGGCGAGCCGAGGCGCGACGAACCAGGCGATCGCGGCGAACTGCAGCGCGGCTGCGACCACGGTGAACGCGTGGAACACCTCGTGGAAGCCGAACACGCGGGGCCAGGGGTCGGGCCACCGGGTGGCGAGTGCGAGGGCGCCGACGGTGTAGCAGATGCCCCCGGCGAGCACGAGCGCGAAGCCGGTGGTGCCGAGTCCTCGCCACAGGTCGGGGAACGTGAACGCGGCGATCCAGCTGACGATGATGTAGCTCGCGCCACGCCACGCACGCGGCACGGAGGGGATCCACTGCACGGCCATGCCGATGGCGGCACCGACCCACACCCCGACGAGCACCGCGGCGAGCGTCCAGCCATCGAGGCACAACGCGGCGATGGGCGTGTACCCGCCGGCGATGGCCAGGAAGATGGCGGTGCGATCGAGCTTCTGCATGCGCAGCTTCACGGGCGGCGTCCACCGGCCCCGGTGGTACATCGCGCTGACGAGGAACATCGTCGCCGTCCCGACCACGTACACCGCAAGGAGCAGGCGTCCCGAGAGCGTGGCGTTGGCGAGCACGAGCATCGCCAGCCCGAACACGAGCATCAACGGGAACGAGACCGCGTGCGTCCAGCCGCGGAGCAGCGGCTTCGTGATCGACGCGGGGTCGTGAGTGGCGTCCACGGGAACCGATGCTAGGTCACCCGACCGCCACGGGTGCTGCGGCTACCGTGGCGTCAGATGCCTCGATCCGTGGTGGTCAGTTGGGTCGTCGCTCCGGTGCTCGGTGTGCTGTGGGCGCTGCGACGCCTCGTGCACACCTACTACTTCTACGACGAGTGGAGCCTCATCCGCCTGGCCGTCCAACGGTCGCCGTGGGACCTGATGTGGACGTCGTTCAACGGGCACCTGTGGTTGATCGAGGGTCTCGTCTACCGGGCGCAGTTGCGGTGGTTCGGAGGGGACACCAAGGTGCTCGTCACCGCGCTGTTCGTGGCGTCGCTCGTGGCGCTGCACCTGGTCGTCGCGTGCGTCCTGCAGCGCGCCGGAATGCCGCGAGCCATCGCCCCGTTCGCTGCGCTCGTGGCGGTGTACATGGGTCTCGCGTCGCAGAACTTCATCTTCGCGGTGCAGTTCTCGCCGACGATGTCGCTCGCCGCCGGGCTCGGGATGGCGTGTCTCGCACTGCGCGGGCCGCCCGACCGCGCGCCTCCTCACGACCGTCGCATCACTCGGTCTCGTCGCCGTGTGCCTGGACAGTGGGATCGGCGCGATCGGACTCGCGTTCTCCGCGGTGGTGGTCCTTTCGATGTGGCGGCGCCGAGACGCATGGGTGCTCGTCCCCGGAGTGCTGGTGGTCGTGCTGTGGACGTTGTTCGGCGACCAGGGCCCGCAATTCGGCGCGGGGCTGCTCGACAGCGTCGAGTTCGCCGCCCGGCTGGTCGTTCGCAGCGCCGGCGCGATCGTCGGAGGTCACACCAACGCCGGCATCGTCGTGCTCGTCGTCGCGGCGGCGTCGCTGGCGTACCTCGTCCGCCAGGGGTCGTTCACGGGTGCGCTCCGAGCGGTGGTCGTGGCCTCGGCGCTCGCCACCACGGTCGCGGCGGTCGGCATCGCGCGCAGCCGTGCCGGGCTGCCCGGGTTCAACTTCGTGGACTTCAACCGGTACCTGCAGAACGTCGGCCTCCCCATGGCGCTCGGCATCTTCCCGCTGCTCTGGCGGACGGCAGACACAGCGTTGGCCGGTCGCGCTCCGCGGGTGGCGCGTGTGGTCGCGTTCGCCGCGCTCGCGGCGATGTTCGTCGCGTCGGTCGGTTCGGAGCGCACGTACGGGGAGCGCTTCGTCGGATGGAACGAAGCGACGCGCGACGGTGTCCGCGCCGCGCTGGTGGTCATCGACCGCGGCTGCCCCGACGGAACGGCACCGCGGCTCGACGGTCGACCGCTGGGCGGGCTCGGCCCGCAGATCGACACGGCGCTGCTCGTGGAACTGCTCGATCGGGGGATCCTCGAACTGCCATCGGCGACGGACGTGCCCGACGAGATCGAATCGGCGATGTGCGACCCGGTGTGATCACCGGCGTTCACCCCATCGTGATGGCGGCGATCTTGGCCTTCAGGTAGTCGCCCGCGGTGATGGGCGCGCCCTGGCCCGACAGCGGGACGACCACGGTGTCGGGGTCGGGGTCGCAGAAGTAGACGAGGGACAGCAAGGCCTCGTCGAGCGCATCGGCGGCCGGTGGCAGCATGCGGTGGATGGCCGAGCGCCAGCGCCCGCCCGACCAGTGGGCGAGCAGATCGCCGGCGTTCACCGTGAACGCGCCGTCGACCACCGGTGCGTCGACCCACTCGCCGTCGGGCAGCTGCACCTGCAACGCCGACGTGCCCGGCTCGCGATGCAACACGGTGATGCTGCCGAAGTCGGTGTGCGGACCGATGCGGTACTGGCCGGGAGCGGGTTGCCCGAGGTGGCGGATCGGTGCGTACCAGTTGACGTTCAGGGTGTTGTCGTTGCGCAGCGACCGCGACGCGAAGAACTCGACGTCGTCGAGTCCGGCTGCGGCGGCACAGACGCGCAGGAGGTCGAGGTGCAGGCGGTCGACCTCGGCCATGTAACGGGTGACCACGTCGCGGAACTCGGCGGGGTGGATGGGCCAGCGGTTGTCGCCGCGCAGAGGAGGTCGCCCGGCCAGGGCGCACGCACCGAGCCGGTAGCTCTCCTTCATGTCGGGCGGGGTCTCGTGGCCGAACGAGTAGCCGTTGGCCTCCATGCCCATCGGCGCCCACCCGGCCATGCCCAATGTCGGCATGCGGACGGCGCTCTTCTGTTCGGCCGTCAGGTGGAAGAAGTCGGTGTACACCCGACGGGTGTCGGCGATGAGCTGTTCGTCGATGCCGTGGCCGTCGACGAGGAAGAACCCGACCGTGGTGAGCGCCCGGTCGACGGCGTCGGCCACGCTCGCCGGGTCGGAGCCGTCGAGCCACCGATCGAGGTGGACGAGCGGGACGCCGGTCACGACTCGCGCTTCGGGTCGACCGGCACGGGGCGACCGTAACGGCCTTCGCCGGCCACGAACCGCGACGCACCCGCCAGGGTCTCGCCGCTCGCGATCGTGTCGAGCCCGAGGCGTGTCTCGTGCTCGAGCGCCGTGCCGAGGTCGAGCGACCACTGGTCGAGGCTGCTCTGTCGGTCGCGGCGCATGCACCCCTGCGGCAGCGCGGCCAGTTCGTGGGCGAGTGCGATCGCGGCGTCGAGCGCCTGGCCCGGCGCCACCGAACGGTTGACGAGGCCCATCCGGACCGCCTCGTCGCCGCTGACGCCACGGCCGGTGAGGATGAGGTCGGTGGCGTGGCTGTGGCCGATGAGGCGGGGCAGGCGGACCGTTCCACCGTCGACCAGCGGCACGCCGAACCGGCGGCAGTACACGCCGAACACTGCGTCGGTGGCGGCGACACGCAGATCGCACCACACCGCGAGCTCCAGTCCACCGGCGACCGCGAAGCCCTCGACCGCGGCGATGACCGGCTTGGTGAGTTGCATGCGCGTCGGCCCCATCGGCCCGTCGAGGTTCACGTCGCGATCCACGCGGTTGCCGCGACCCTGGCTGATGGCCTTGAGATCGGCCCCGGCGCAGAACGTGCCGTTCGCCCCGGTGAGCACGGCGACGCTCGACGCGTCGTCGGCGTCGAAGGAGCGGAACGCCTCGGCGAGCAGTGCGGCAGTCGGACCGTCGACCGCGTTGCGCACCTCCGGCCGGTCGATGGTGACGATGCACACCGGCCCGTCGTGTCGGACGACCACGGCGCTCATGCGTCGACCGCGTGGGCGCGAAGGTCGGCGAGGTTGCAGTACTCGAGGGCGGACACGTGGGTGCTGGACAGCCGCACCTGCGGCGCATGGCCGGCGTCGAACGCCTCCTGCCAACGCGACGCGCACAGGCACCACTGGTCGCCCTCCTTCAGGCCGGCGAAGCCGTGCTGCGGCATCGGGGTGGACAGGTCGTTGCCGACGCCTGCGGAGAAGGCGAGGAAGTCGTCGGTGCACACCACGCAGATGACGTGCAGTCCGGGGTCGTCGCCCCGGTTCTCGCAGCATCCGGTGCGGTAGTAGCCGGTGAGCGGGTCGAAGGAGCAGGGCTCCAACACCTCGCCGAGGACGTTGATCTGCTGCATGTCCCGAACCTACAACCGACGCCCCTGTGGCACACTGGGAGTACGTACATCACGACAGCGTCGTCGGGAAGGAACGGACAAACGTGAGCATCAAGGTGACCGCCGGTGAGGTGGCCGACGACTGGGCTGCAGCCACACGGGCTGCGCTGACGGACGAAGTCGGCGCCGAGGCCGCCGACGCACTGCTCGCCCGCATCCTCCCGGTCGTTCCCGCCGGCTACGACGAGTTGAACTGGCCGAACAGCGCGGCCATCGATCTGCCGATCATCGACCGCTTGGCGGCCGAGTCGGCCGACGACGACGGCACCGGCGCCGAGTCGCCCGGTGTGGCGACTGCGATGATGCATTTCACCGAGGCCGGGCCCGACCAGTGGCGGTTCCGGGTGTACCACCGTGGCGCGGCCGTGCCCATCGCCGACCTGCTCCCGCTGCTCGATCAGCTGGGCTTCCGCGCCATCGACGAGAGGGCGTTCCGCTTCGCACTCGGTGAGCAGGGCGTCTGGCTGCACGACGTCGGGGTGGAGGTGCCCACGGGTGCCGACCTCACCGACGAGTCGCGTGCCGAGGTGCAGCGCGCGTTCGTCGCCGAGTTCACCAACACCGTCGAGGTCGACGGTCTGAACCGACTCGTGCTCCTCGCCGGCCTCACCGCCCGGCAGGTCGAGGTGCTGCGCGCCTACTCCCGCTACCTGCGCCAGATCGGTTTCCCGTTCAGTCAGCAGTACATCGAGGCCACCTTCGCCCGGCACGCGGGCATCGCTGCCCAACTGGTGCACCTGTTCACGGCACGGTTCGACCCCTCCGGGGCGGGGCCCGACATCGCGCTCGCCGACTCGTTGCGTGCCGAACTGGTGACGGCGCTCGACGCCGTGCCCAGCCTCGACGACGATCGCACGCTGCGCGCCCTGCTCGCGCTCGTCGACGCCACGCTGCGCACCAACGTGTTCCGGCCGGGGCCGAACGCCGGGTACCGCGATGTGCTCGCGTTCAAGTTCGACCCGGCGAAGGTGCCCGACCTGCCGCTGCCGCGCCCGATGTTCGAGATCTGGGTGTGCTCACCCCGCGTCGAGGGGGTGCACCTGCGCAACGGGCGCATCGCCCGCGGTGGGCTGCGCTGGAGCGATCGGCGCGAAGACTTCCGTACCGAGATCCTCGGTCTGGTGAAGGCCCAGATCGTGAAGAACGCCGTCATCGTGCCCACGGGCGCGAAGGGTGGCTTCGTCCTCAAGCGGCCGCCCGTGGCTGCCGACGAGTTCCGCACCGAAGGCGTCGCCTGCTACCGCCAGTTCGTCGCCGGTCTGCTCGACCTCACCGACAACATCGTCGGCGACGACATCGTCCCTCCGCCGTCCACGGTGCGCTACGACGCCGACGACCCCTACCTGGTGGTCGCGGCCGACAAGGGCACGGCGTCGTTCAGCGACATCGCCAACGGCGTCGCACGCGACTACGGCTTCTGGCTCGACGACGCGTTCGCTTCCGGCGGCAGCGCGGGCTACGACCACAAGGAGATGGGCATCACGGCCCGAGGCGCGTGGGAGAGCGTGCGCCGCCACGCGGCCCTGTTGGGCAAGGACGTCGAACGCGACGAGCTCACCGTCGTCGGCGTCGGCGACATGAGCGGCGACGTGTTCGGCAACGGGTTGTTGCGTTCGCCGCATCTGCAGCTCGTCGCCGCGTTCGACCACCGCCACATCTTCATCGACCCCGACCCCGACCCGGCGGCGTCGTTCGCCGAGCGGCAGCGCCTGTTCGAGCTGCCTCGGTCCAGCTGGGCCGACTACGACCTGTCGCTGCTGTCCGCGGGTGGTGGGGTGTACCCGCGCACCTTGAAGACCATCGAGCTCAGCGAACAGGCCCGTCGTCGACTGGGCACCGATCGGGTCGTGTTCACACCGGTCGACCTGCTGTCGGCCATCCTGCGCGCCCCGGTCGACCTGTTGTGGAACGGCGGCATCGGGACGTACGTGAAGGCCGCCTCCGAGACCCACGCCGACGTCGGCGACCGGGCCAACGACGCGCTGCGCGTCAACGGAGCCGAACTGCGCTGTCGGATGGTCGGCGAGGGCGGCAACCTCGGCTTCACCCAGCGCGGGCGCGTCGAGTACGCGCTCGCCGGAGGGCTGATCAACACCGACGCCATCGACAACTCGGCGGGTGTCGACTGCAGCGACCACGAGGTGAACATCAAGATCCTGCTGCGCAACGCGGTCCAGCAGGAGCGGCTCACCATCGAACAGCGCGACGAGATCCTCGCCTCGATGACCGACGACGTCGGCGAGCTGGTGCTCGACGACAACCGCGCCCAGACGTTGGCGCTGGCGATCGCCCGGCGTCAGGCCTTGCCGATGGTGAACGTGCACGCCCGGTACCTGAACCTGCTCGAGGCCGAAGGGTGGTTGAACCGCTCGCTCGAGTTCCTGCCCACGGATCGACAGATCGCCGAGCGGCAGGCCGCAGGCACCGGCCTGACCACGCCCGAGTTCTCGGTGCTGCTGGCCTACACGAAGAGTGCCGACATCACCGAGCTCACCCACAGCGACGTGCCCGACGACCCGTACCTCGAGCCCGAGCTGATGCGGTACTTCCCGGCGCGTCTGCGCGAGCAGTTCGCCGACGACATCCGCGGCCACCGTCTGCGCCGCGAGATCATCGCCACGCAGTTGGGCAACCAGTTGGTGAACCTGTCCGGCATCTCGTTCGACCACCGCGTGTCGGAGGAGACCGGGATGAGCGTGGTCGACACCACCCGGGCCTGGGTGGCGGCACGCGACATCCTCGGCCTGGTCGACCTCTGGGACCGGGTGGAGGCGCTCACCGGCACGGTGAAGGCCGACATGCAGCTCGAGCTGTTCCTCGAGCTGCGCTCGATGGCCGAGCGGTGCACGCTGTGGCTGATGCGCCACCGCAGCCTGCCGTTGGACATCGGCGCCGCCGTCACCGAGTTCCGCGACGGCATGGGCCGGCTCGCGGTCTCGCTCGAGAACCATGCGCTCGGCCGCATGCGCGAGTCGGTGTTCGCCCGCGAGGCCGGTCGCCTGGCCGCCGGCGTCCCCGAGGACCTCGCCCAGCGCAGCGTGCAATGGCCGTTGCTGCACACCGGGCTCGACGTCATCGATCTCGCCGCACGGTCGGGTCTGCCGATCGGCGACGTCGCCGCCTCGTACTGGCAGGTGTTCGACCGTCTCGACCTGAGCTGGTTGTGGGAGGCCGTCGGCGCGCTGCCGCGCAGCACCCGCTGGCAGACCCAGGCCCGGGCGGCGCTGCGCGACGACCTGGTGGCGGCACTGGCCGATCTCACCTCCGACGCGCTCCGAGTCGGCTCGGTCGACGACTGGTTCCTCGCCAACGATCGCCTCATCGACACCTCGGTCGTCATCTTCAACGACCTGCGCCGCGTCGACGCGCAGGACCTGACGACGCTCACCGTGGCCGTGCGCCAGTTGCGCACCCTGGCCCTCCTCGCCTGACCCTCCTCGCCCGACTGGCGCGAACTTACGTCCCTGGTGAACAGCCCGGTCCGCGGCGCGCCGATAGCCTCGGCGCGGCATGACTGGCCCCCGCTTCCGCTTCGCTCCGTCGCCCACCGGCTTCTTCCACGTGGGTGGTGCCCGCACGGCCCTCTGGAACTGGGCTCTGGCCCACAGCCAGGGCGGCACCTTCGTGCTGCGCATCGAGGACACCGACGAGGCCCGCAACCGCCCGGAGTGGACGCAGGGCATCGTCGACGCGTTGGCCTGGATCGGTATCCATGCCGACGACCCGCACTTCGAGGGCCCGTACTTCCAGAGCCACTACGCCGAGCAGCACATCGCCGCGGCCGAGCGACTGTTCGCCGCCGGGCACGCCTACTACTGCGACATGACCGCGGCCGACGTCGAAGCGCGCAACAAGGCCGAGGGCAACCAGGGCTACCAGGGCTGGTCGCGCGACCGTGGCCTCGGGCCGGGGCCCGGCCACGTCCTGCGGTTCCGGGTGCCGGCCGGCACCACCGTCGTCCACGACCTGGTGCGCGGCGAGGTGTCGTTCGACAACTCGCTCGTCGAGGACTTCGTGCTCCTGCGCGGCAACGGCAGCCCGATGTTCCTGCTCGCCAACGTGGTCGACGACCTGACCATGGCCATCAGCCACGTGGTGCGCGCCGAGGAGCACCTGCCGAACACGCCGAAGCAGCAGATGATCTGGCAGGCCCTCGGCCACGAGCCGCCCGTGTGGGCCCACGTGCCGGTGCTGGTGAACGAGTCGCGCAAGAAGCTGTCCAAGCGCCGCGACAAGGTGGCGCTCGAGATGTACCGCGACGAGGGCTACCTGGCCGACGCGATGGTGAACTACCTGATGACGCTGGGCTGGGCGCCCAAGGGCGACGAGATCCAGCCGTGGGCCGGCATGCAGGACGACTTCCGCCTGGAGGACGTCAACCACTCGCCGGCGTTCTTCGACCTGAAGAAGCTCAACGCGTTCAACGGCGAGTACATCCGCCGGATGACGCCCGACGCCTTCCTCGACGCGGCGCGCCCCTGGCTGTTCGCCGACGATGCGCCGTTCCCGGCCGACCGCTTCGACGAGGCCGTGTTCCTGGCCATGGCGCCCGACATCCAGCAGCGTTGTTCCACGCTGGCCGACGCGCCGGGCGTGGTCGACTTCGTCTTCCTTCCCGACCCGGTGTTCGACGACGAGGCATGGACCAAGGCCATTGCGGCCCCGAATGCGGTCAACGTGCTGAGCGGCACGATCGCGGCATGGGAGGCCGTGGCCGAATGGGCGGCCGAACCGTTGAAGGCGGCCTTCGACGACCTCGCCACGCGTCTCGAGCTGAAGCCGGGCAAGGCCCAGGCACCTGTCCGCATCGCCGTCACCGGTCGCACCTCGGGCCCGCCGCTCTACCTGCCGCTCGAGATCCTCGGGCGCGACGAGACGTTGCGCCGCCTGCGCGCCGCGGAGGCGCGCATCGGGTGACCGAGACGACCGCCGCCCCGGAGACGCCGGTCGCGTCTCGGTGGCGTCCGGGGCGTCGCCTGCGCCGTGTGCTGCTGGTGTTCGTCGCGGTGGTCGCGGTGGCGGCCCTGTGGTTCCTGTTCAACCTGTGGCAGGTGCACCGCGTGGGCAACAGCGACCAGGCGCGACCGGTCGACGCGATCGTCGTGATGGGGGCCGCGCAGTACGACGGCCGACCCTCGCCGCAGTTGGCGGCCCGCCTCGACCACGTCGTCGAGCTGTGGGATCGCGGGCTGGCGCCGCTGGTCGTCACCACGGGCGGCAACCAACCCGGCGACCGCTTCACCGAGGCGCAGGCATCGGCCGACTACCTCGTCGATCGCGGCGTGCCGGCCGACGCCATCGAACAGGTGGGGGGCGCCACCTCGTACGACTCGATCGTCGAGGCCGCCGATCTGCTGCACGACCGCGGCCTCGACCGGGTGCTGTTGGTCAGCGATCCGTATCACTCGCTGCGCATCCGCCTCGTCGCCGAGGAACGTGGACTGACGGCGTACGTGTCGCCCACGCGCACCAGCCCGGTCCAGGGCGGCACCGCGTTCTGGCGTGAAGTGAAGGAAGCGGCCGGCATCTCGGTCGGCCGGATCATCGGCTTCGATCGGCTGCTCGATCTCACCGGCTGACATCTGCGGCAATCCGGGGTGGGAGTTGTGCAGGTGCGTTGCTAGAGTTTCTCCGCCTTCGGGGAAACCCGATGGGGAGTGGTGTAACAGGCAACACAGCAGATTCTGGTTCTGTTATTCAGGGTTCGATTCCTTGCTCCCCAACCAACCGACAGCAGCTTGGCCCCATCGTCTAGTGGCCTAGGACACCACCCTCTCAAGGTGGCGGCACGGGTTCGAATCCCGTTGGGGCTGCCAGGTGAACGCCCGGCCGGACATCGATCCGACCGGGCGTTCTGCTGTACAGCGACGGGCTCAGGCCGTCCAGCGGGTGTGGAACGACTCGGCCAGCAGGCGGCCGGTCGAGTCGGCGATGCGACCGTGCTCGAGCGCCAGGCCGTCGGCACTGACCTCGGCCCGGAAGTCGGCCGACAACCATTCGTCGTCGGCGAGTGGCCGGGCGAGCGTGTGATGGACGTGGACCGTGTAGTCGATGCTCACGCCGCCGGTGGGAGGGTCGACCTTCACGAACGGCGACGGCGGGAACCAGTCCAGCACCATCACCAGCCACGCGGCGTCGATGGGTCGAGGCTCGAGCGGGCGCACGTGCCCTCCCAGGCGGACGACGTCCTGATGGGTGAAGGGCAACGACGCCGGGTCGAGCACCGCGGTGGCCTGACGGAAGTGGATGACGCCTTCAGGTGGGTCGAACGGCACGTTCATCGCCAATGGGGCGACGTCCGGCGGCGCGCCGTGATCCCAGTCGACACCGATCACGGGCGACACCGCGGTGAGTCGCACCGCGGCCACCGGTCGGCCGTCCTGGACGAGGCTCACCTCGTGGCGGCCGATCGAGCGGCCGGCGTGCAGGGTGCGCACGTGGACCTGCACCTCGCCTTCGTGGGTGGGCCGCAGGAACGTCGTCGACACGGTGCGCACCGCACGATCGCCGAGCAGCGGTGCGACGGCCTCGACGGCGATGGCCGCCAAGTAGCCACCCAAGGCCCCGCGCAGGGCCTGGAAGGCACCGTCGACCAGTGCGGTGGCCGCGCCCGGTTGTTCGGTCGAATGGGTGACGGCGATGGCGTGGTCGAAGTGCGTCATGCCACGGCCTCGGCCATCACGACCGGCGTCGCGGCAGGTGTTCGACGCGGCAGGCGCATCGAGCACAGGGTGACGGCGACGCCCGAGGCGGCGAGCAACAGCCAGACGCGGTGGAAGTCGTCGAGCGCGGTCGCCGGTGTCAGGTCGGCGGTGAAGGCGACGACGAGTGCCACCCCGAGTGTCGCGCCGAGGTTGCGGACGGCCTGGGTGACCGCCGAGCCGGAGCCGAACCGGTCGGCCGGGAGGCCCTGCACCGCGGCGGAGGACAGTTGCGGCAGGCACAGCGCCACACCGAGACCGGTCATCACCACTGCGGGCAGGTAGACGCCCAGGTAGTCGGGCGACGCGGTGGCACGAGCGATGAGGTACACACCGCCGGCCGCCCACACGAACCCACCGGGGATCAGCAGTCGGCGTTGTCCGATGCGCCCGGCGAGGCGGCCCAGGAACGGTGCCGTGACGGCCACGATCGTGGGCCCGACGGCGATGGCCAGGCCGGCGCGCATGATGCTGTAGCCCCACACCTGGGTGAGGAAGAGCACGTTGCCGAGGAACATCGCGTTGAAGCCGATGGCGAAGACCAGGAGCGCGGTGTTGGCCCAACGAAACGCGACCGAGTCGAACAGGTGCAGGTCGAGGACCGGGTTGTCGACTCGCCCGCATCGCCACACGAACGCGGCGATCAGCGTTGCGGCGATCGCCAGCGTGACGAGGAACGCGGTGCTGGTCCACCCCCACTCGTCGGTCTGGACGATGGCGAACGCCGTGAGGGCGAGGCCGATGCCGAGCAGGGCCACGCTGGCCGGGTCGGGAAGGCGGCCACGCACGGATTCCTTCCACTCGGGAAGGACCCGGTGGGCGATCGCGAAGCTGACGATGCCGACCGGGAGGTTGATGAAGAACGCCCATCGCCACCCGAAGTGCTCGACCACGAGCGCCCCGAGCGTGGGGCCGGCCGCGCCGGCGGCGGCGCCGATGGCTCCCCAGATGGCCACGGCCACGGGGACCTTCTCACGAGGGAACACCTGCAGGACGAGTGCCAACGAGGCGGGCACCAGGGCTGCCGCGCCGGCTGCCTGCAGGACACGCGCGCCGATCAGCAGCGGCACCGTCGGCGCCAGCCCGCAGAGCATCGACGCCACGGTGAAGACCACCACCGCGGCGAGGAAGGTCCGCCGTCGGCCGATGCGGTCGGCCATCCGCCCGGCCGGGATGAGCAGCGCGGCGAACACGATGGTGTAGGCGTTGAGAATCCACGACAGGTCGGATCGGGCGACGTCGGCGAAGTCGCGGCCGATCGCGGGGAACGCCACGAACAGGATCGTCGTGTCCAGGAACACGGCGAACACGGCGAGGCTGGTGGCGGTGAGCACGACCCAGGGGTTGCGGGGCGGCGGGTGGGGGGAGCGGTCGACGGGCATCGGGGTTCCGTTCTGATAGAATCAGTAC
Organism: uncultured Actinomycetes bacterium; assembly: GCA_963822385.1. Classification (GTDB taxonomy): domain Bacteria; phylum Actinomycetota; class Acidimicrobiia; order Acidimicrobiales; family Ilumatobacteraceae; genus UBA668. The sequence continues at coordinate 2,152,616 of CAWGHJ010000003.1, read as the reverse complement.
CAAGTACTATAAAAAAGATACTATCACGCGATCGACGAGGAGGACCACCCGTGGCGAACACCGACCGCACCTATGGCCAGTGGTGCCCGATCGCCGTCGGCCTCGATGTCATCGGCGACCGTTGGGCGTTGCTCATCTGCCGCGAACTGTTGCTCGACGATCAGCGCTTCACCGACCTGCGCGTGGCCCTGCCCGGGCTGGCGCCGAGCCTGCTCACCGCCCGTCTGCGTGCCCTGGAGGCGGCCGGGATGGTCGAGGTGGTCGAGCTGCCGCCGCCGGCGGCCCGGTCGGTCTATCGCATGACCGAGCACGGGCGCTCGGTGGCGCCGGTGCTGCGTTCCCTGGCCCGGTTCGGGGTGCAGCACCTCGACGGCGAGCCGACCGACGCGATGGATGCCCGCCGTGTCGCCAACGCGATGCTCTCCCCGTGGCGCCAGCGCATCGACGTCCGGGCGCGCATCCGCGTCGACCTCGGTCGCGCCGGTCGTCCGGGCGGCGATGCCGTCGACGTCGTCGTCGACGGCCTGTCCACTCGGTTCGAGGCCGTCGACGCCGCGGTGCCCGCCGACGTGGCGATCTCGACCACGCCGGCCGACCTGCTGGCCGCGCGTCGGGATCGTGACGCGCCGCTGGTCGCCCGGATCGAGGGTGAACCCGCGGCGGTCGACCAGGCGCTGCGCGCCTTCGCCCTGCGTCGCTGACCGGAACGACCCGTCAGCGTCAGGACGACGACAGGGGCCTCAGGAAAACGAACGAGGCACCGGCGACGGGAGCAGCCGGTGCCTCGTGAAGAACACGCACCGGATGACGGGAATCTCCGGCGGGTTCAGTGAACAGCTGATTGTGGGAGCTGTATGAGTTCAGTGAACCCGGAATGGTCCTACATCGCAAGGCCTACGACCAAGGTTCTACCAAACCTTTACCAAAATCTTGACGAATCACCCGCGGCGCCGCGCCGGCCGGGGTCAGACGTCGCCGAAGCGGCGCTCCGCGGTGTCGTCGGAGGTCTCGGGACCCCACTCGTCGGCGAACATCGGGTCGCGGCGGCGGCTGGGGTGCTGGGTGGCGCTGAGCCAGGTCAGGAACTGATCGAACGGGATCGGCCGGCAGATGCCGAAGCCCTGGGCGACGTCGCAGCCGAAGCCGCGCAGCCGGTTCATCACCTCGTCGGTCTCCACGCCTTCGGCCACGACCTGCATACCCAGGTTGTGGCCGAGATCGATGATCGACTTCACGATCACCTCGTCCTGGTCCTCGAGGAGCAGGTTGCTGACGAAGCTGCGGTCGATCTTCAGCTCGCTCACCGGCAGACGACGCAGGTAGCTGAGCGACGAGTAGCCGGTGCCGAAGTCGTCGACCGACAGGCGGATGCCGGCCCGGTTCAGGCGGTCGATGGTGGTTCGAGCACGGGGTGCGTCGATGAGCAACGACGACTCGGTGATCTCCAGCGTCAGCAGCGCGGGGTCCATCTGGTACTGATCGAGGCGGCGCAGCACACGGTCGGCGAGCAGCTCGTCGAGCAGGTCGTGCGTCGACAGGTTCACGGCCAGGCCGAGGTGATGGCCGTGGTCGCGCAGGCGGCCCATCTGCTCGATGGACATCTCCAACACGTTGTCGGTGAGCTGCTTGATGAGCCCGGTCTCCTCGGCGACGTGCACGAAGTCCTCGGGTGACACCCATCCGCGCTGCGGGTGCAGCCAGCGGGCCAGCGCCTCGACGCCGATGACCACGCCGGTGGCCAGGTCGAGCTTGGGCTGCAGGTACACCTGCAGATCGTGGTGCTCGAGCGCGTTGCGCAGATCGCCCAGCATCGCCAGACGGTTCTTGGTCCGCCGGTCGATCTCCTTGCGGTACAGCTCGTATCCGGTGTGCTGGTTCTTCGCCGCGTACATGGCGATGTCGGCTCGGCGGAGCCACCAGCTCGAGTCCTTCAGCTCACCGACGATGGGGGCGACGCCGATGCTCACCGTGACCACGATCTCCAGGCCGTCGATGCTGAACGGGCGGCGGGCCTCGTTCACCAACGAGGCGGCCAGCTGGTGCATGCCGTCCACACTGCGGCGGCACAGCACCGCGAACTCGTCGCCGGCGAGGCGGGCGAGCACGTCGTCGGGGCCGAGTGCCGAACGCAGCCGCCGGGCGAAGTCGATGAGCAACGTGTCGCCGGCATGGTGGCCGAGCGTGTCGTTCACCTCCTTGAACCGGTCGAGGTCCATCATGATGACGATGGTCAGTTCTTCGTCGCCGGCGTCGGTGTCGTCGTCGGGGACCGACTCGAGGTTGAGGATCGCGCCGTCGACGAGGCGCTCGAACGACGCCCGGTTGGGGAGCGAGGTGAGCGAGTCGTGACGGGCCTCGTACTCGATGCGCTCGTGCAGCATGGCCTTGCGCAGCGTCGGGGCGAGCTGATCGACCATCGTGCTCAGGCGGGCCATGTCGCTGTCGGTGAAGCGATCCTCGGCGCCATCACGTTCGGCGAGCGCCAGCACGCCCAGCACCGACCCGGCGTCGGTGATCGGTGCGAGCATCACCTGGCCGACGGTGGCCATGTCGTCGAGGCCGACCGCGACGAGGTCGTCGGGGCTCAGCAGGCGGGCGTCGGGCTGCCCGAACACCCCGGCCCAGCGCAGGTCGGCGGCGCCGTGCGGCAACTGCGGGAGCGGTGCGCCGATGTCGTGACGATGGTTGCCGTTCGTCTCGTCGAACACGACGATGGCCGCTCGCCGGGCGCGCACGCCGGTGGCGGCCTCGGTGATCGCGGTGGCGACGACTTCGTCGAGATCCAGTGAGGGGGCGACCTTGCGCACGAAGCCGTGCAGCGCGTCGAGGTCGCGATAGCGCTGCTCGAGGTTGCCGTACCCGCGCATCAGTGCCCAGAAGGCCACGAGCGGCACGAACGACACGATGGCCAACCACGGCGAGATGAGCGTCGGTGCGAGCATGGACGCGGCGACCGTCGCGTTGAGCGGGGCCACCATGCCGGCCATGCGCATCTCGGCGTGCAGACGGCGGAAGAAGTTGCCCTCGATCACGGCGATGGCGGCGGCCACCATCACCGAGCTGAGCGCCGTGGCCACACCTGCGGCGACGGCCACGGCGAGCACGAGCACGGCGGTGTTGTCGGTCTGCGTCGTGAACGCCCGGGTGATCCAATAGGCGACGGCGAGCTCGAGGGCGAAGAGCGTGGCGTTGAAGAACAGCTTGTAGAAGCTGGATCGCCACTGCAGCGCGATGATCAGCAGGCTGCCGACCAGGCGAGCGCCCACTGCGGGCCACGGCGCCAGGTAGACCAGAGCGAAGACCGTGGGGACCTCGCTGATCGAGAACGAGAAGGCCTCTCGGCGGAACTCGAGGTGGAAGACCGTGCGCTCGGCGACCGCATAGAGGCCGGCAAGCACCAGCACGAGCCACCAGCCGGAAGGCCGGAGCGACTCGTGCCGGTCAGGAAGGGTTTCGATGATGACGGTCGCCGCACCGCCCATCGCAACGGCGAGTGCGCAGACGCGGGCAACCGTGCCGCGCTCGGTGCTCACGCCCAGCTACCGCCCGACCATGTCGCGCTCGACCATGCCTCGTTGGTCCACCGCACGCCCGTCCACCTCACACCGGTCCACCGTACTCCAGTCCAGCGGACGCCCGTCCAACGGACACCGGTCCAGCGCACGCCGTCCCAGTAGGCGCCCGACCAGCTGTCGTCGGTCCAGCGCACGCCGTCCCACTTGGTGCCGGTCCAGGATTCGTTCGACCATGCGTCGGCGGTCCAACGCACACCGGTCCAGCGCACGCCGGTCCAACGGACGCCGTTCCAGTTGATGTCGGTCCAGCGGACACCGGTCCAACGGACACCGGTCCAACGGACGCCGGTCCACTGAGCGTTCGTCCAGCGAACACCCATCCAGGTGCCACCGGTCCAGCGGACGCCGTCCCAGGTGCCGTTGGTCCAGCGCACGCCGGTCCAGCGGACGCCGTCCCACTCGTTGCCGAGGACGGTCTTCTCGCCGGCGAGGACTTCGCCGTCGATGACCATGTGCACCGGGCCGCGGGCGGCCTCGAGCAGGCCCGATCCGTCGGACGTCGGGAAGTTCTGGGTGACGTTGCGGGGCAGCCGCACGTGGGCGGCGTCATCGACCTGGATGACGCCCGCACCCGAGTAGATCGGGTTGCGCGGCTGGGCGTTGACCGTGGTCGCCTTGAGTGCGGCCTTGACCTGATCGGGGGACATCTCCGGGCGAGCGTCGAGGAGCAGCGCCACGGCGCCGGTCACGACGGCGGCGGCCTGCGAGGAACCACTGCCACGGAACAGCTCGTTGCTGACGTAGCCCTCGGGGTGCTCGGTGTCGACCCGGCTGAGCGGGGCGCGGAGGCTGTCGATGTGGGCGCCGGGGGCGGCCACGTCGGGGTTGCGCTCGCCGTCACCGCTGGAGGCCCATGCCGGAACACGGAACTTGCTGTCCGACTTGGCGTCCACGGCACCGACGGCGATCACGTAGGGGTCGACGGCCGGGCTGGACAGGACGTGCGAGTCGCGACCGTCGTTGCCGGCGGCGACGACGACGACGATGCCGGCCTTCCAGGCACGCTCGAGCGTGTAGGTCAGCGGATCGGTGTCGTAGGGCAGCAGCGAACCGCTGGCGTAGGAGAGGTTGATGACGCGGATGCCGTACTCGGCGGCATGGTCGATCGCCCAGTCGACGCCGGCGATGACCTGGCTGATGTCGGCGCCACCGGTGTTGTCGCCGACCTTGACGGAGACGATGCCGGCGTCGGGAGCGACGCCCATGAACCACTCGGGATGCTCGTCGGCGTCGTCAGCGTTGGCGCCGGGGGAGCGACCGGCGATGATGCCCGCCATGTGGGTGCCGTGGCCGAACGTGTCGACGTAGGTCGCGCCGTCGATGCCGGACTCCGCCGACAGGTCGACGGCACCGATGATCTTGCCGCTGTCGAGCAGCGCCGGCACGGGAGCGAAGCCGGTGTCGATGAGGGCGACGTTGATGCCGTCACCGGTGAAGCCGTCCTCCCAGAGGTTGCGGGCGCCGATCTGATCGACCACGCGGTACATCGAGCCCAGCGGGAGGTTCAGGTTCTTGGCCCGCTCGACCGTCTGGACAGTAGGGGAACTGTGCTGTGCGGCAGGGGCGGCGGCGTCCGTTGTGGTCGCCTGCGCGCCGAGCGCGAGCAGCAGCGTGGCAGCTCCGAACGCCAGACGGCGGCCCTTGGTCTGCTGTGTTGCTGTGTGAGCCTTCATGGCAGTCTCCCTTGCACTGGCCCTACTTGAACCATATTCCTTATCGGCACTTTGGGGAGCGGCTCAACCACTATTTGTAGTTTTCTTGAAGGTCTCAATTTCCTCAAGATTTGACGGCTTCTTGCCGATCCATCTGACCTATGCATCCGGCACGGTTGGGCGACCTCAGGCGCTATGCGCTGTACATCGCGCTCACGATCGTGCCCGTCGTGTCGCTCGGGTTCCTTCTGGCCAACACCGTGGAGTCCGAGGCCCGATCCGCAGCCCTCGACTCGGCGGTGCAGCGCGCCACCACCATCGCCGCGTCGGTCGAGGCGTCGTTGACGGACGGCCGGCTCGACGCAGGACCGACGGGAGGCGAGCGCACATTCGTGAACCGCATCGCCGAGGCCCACCTGGGCGACGGCACGCTGCTGCGCTTCCGCATCCGCGATCTCTCCGGCACCGTGACGTACGACGCCTCGAGGACGAGCCGAGGTACCCAGGACGTCCAGGTGGACGACGAGGTGATCGAGGTGGTCGAGGCGGCACGAGCGGACATCGACGGCGACGCCGGCGTGCTCGCCCTGTTCACGACCGTGGGCGCGGACATCGGCGACCGGGGCACGACCGATGCAGCGCACCTCGGCGAGTCGGCGCTGGAGGTCTACGTCGCCCTGCGTTTCACCAACCACGGCGTCGACCGCGTGCCCGGGCCGAACGGTACGTCGGTGCGAGCCGACGAGACGGTCATCGCCGGGGTGGCCGAGATGTACCTGCCCTACGCCGGCATCCAGGACCGCACCGACTCGTCGATCCGGCGACTGGTCCTGATGGTCGCCGGCGGTCTGACGGTGCTGTGGTTGGTGCTGGCCGGCATCGTCGCCTCCGTCGCGCTGCGGGAGAAGCGCCACCGGGCGATGGCCGAGCAGCGTGCCCTTCACGACCGGCTCACCGGACTGCCCGGGCGCACCATCTACGCCGATCGGCTGCACGCCGCACTCGCGGCGGGCGGGCGCACCGGCACCGACGTCGCACTCGTCGTGGTCGACCTGGACCGCTTCAAGGAGGTCAACGACACGCTCGGTCATCGCAATGGTGACGAACTGCTCTGCATCGTGGCCGATCGCCTCACCTCCGCGCTCCGCCCCGGCGACACCGTCGCCCGGTTGGACGGCGACGAGTTCGGCATCGTCCTGCCCGGCGCTCGGGCCGAGACCGTGGAGCTGATCCTGCGCCGCCTGCAGGACGCACTCGTCCGCGAGGCCGAGCTCGGCGGTGTCGCCGTGTCCATCGAGGCGAGCATCGGCTACGCCATCTGGCCCATCGACGCCGAGAACGCGGAGACGCTGCAGCAGCGCGCCGACCTGGCCCTGCACACCGCGAAGTCCGCACGAGCGGCGATCGTCCGCTACGACGAGGGCATCGACGAATTCGATCCGCAGCGCCTCGGCCTGCTGGCCGAGTTGCGCCGGGCGATCACCAACGACGAGTTGGTGCTGCACTATCAACCGAAGGTCGACGCCTTGACGCACCGCGTGGTCGCGTTCGAAGCGCTGGTCCGTTGGCAGCACCCGACCCGAGGTCTGCTGACGCCCGACGAGTTCATCCCCATCGCCGAGAGCACCGGGCTGATCGGTCCGTTGACCCACTGGGTCGTCGACCGGGCGCTCGGGCAGCTGTCGGAGTGGAGTGTCACCCACCCGTCGCTGTCGATGGCCGTGAACATCTCGGCCCGCAACCTGCGCGGCGACCTGCCCGGGTGGGTGCTGCAGCGCCTTGCCGCACACGGCATCGCGCCCGAACGACTCACGCTGGAGGTCACCGAGACGTCGTTCGCCAGCGACCCTGCTCGAGCGACGTTGCTCCTGGAGGAGCTCGACGCCGCGGGCGTGCGAGTCAGCCTCGACGACTTCGGCCAGGGCTACACGTCACTCGGTTCGCTCGGCCACCTGCCGGTGAGCGAGCTGAAGATCGACCGGGGATTCGTGCTGGCGATGGCGACCAGCGCGGAGGACCGGGCCATCGTGTCGTCGGTGATCGAGCTCGGTCACCGGCTGGGCCTCGACGTCGTGGCCGAGGGCGTCGAGACCGAGGCCGTCGCCGAGGACCTCCGTCAGCTCGGTTGCGACACCATGCAGGGCTTCCTGTTCTCGCGCGCCGTCCCGGCCGCACAGGTCCTCGCCCTGTTCGACCGCCTGCCCACCCGAACCTAGGTCTGGCGGGCGGCGACGATGGGGGCGAGGGCTTCGAGATGGGCCACCCAGGCGTCGGGGGAGGCGGGTTCGACGATGGGGAGCACGACGAACTTGGTCGTGCCCACCGCGACGAAACGGTCGATCGTGTCCGTGAGGGCGTCCCAACCGTTGGGGACGAGCGCCGCCGGGTCGGCCAGGTCCGGCCGCCGCGCCGCCAGGCCCGCCAGGAGCGCGTCCGGGAGCGGACCGTCGGCGTAGGGGATCAGCACGCCGTAGTGGTCCTCGTCGATGGTGCGACCGTGTTCGGCGAGTGTGGCCTCGATGGCCTCGCGGCCGCGAGCCGCGTCGTCGGGCGTGACGAAGCTGGGCAACCACCCGTCCGCGAGCCGACCGACCCGGCGGAGCTCGGACGGTGCGATGCCGCCGAGCCAGATGTCCACGTGATGCTGCCGCGGCTTGGGCAGCACGCGCAGGTCGTCGTAGTGGAAGTGATCGCCGTGATGGGTGAGCGTGCCCTCGGCCCAGCACCCGCGCAGCACCTGGATGGCTTCGTCGAACAACTTCGCGCGTGCCCCGCGCTCGACACCGAAGGCCTGCTGTTCGTGCGGGTCGGCCACGCCCAGCCCGAACGCCGGCAGGAGGCGCCCGCCGGACATGCGGTCGAGGGTGGCCAGCTCCTTGGCCAGCACCACCGGGTTGCGGCCGGGCAGCACCATCACGCTCATCCCGAACTTCAGCTTCTTCGTCCGTCCGGCGGCGAAGGCCATCGCCACGAGTGGGTCGGGGGCCTCGCCACCGATGCGCTCGCTGAGCCACAGGCTGTCGAAGCGCAGCGCTTCGAGCGCGTCGACCACTTCGGCGAAGCCGCCGTCGTTCAACTTCGTGCGGACACCGAATCCGACACCGATGCGGACCTTCATCGCGCCGCCTCGGCGAGCAACGCCGCGGTCTCGGCCACGCGCGACATGAACGGCGAGTGGTCGCAGTCGAACGTGATTGCTTCGGTGCACCTCGCGGCCATCAGTTCCTGGTGGTCGGGATGGATGGCCTGGTCGCGACTGCAGCGCACGTACGTGCTCGGAACGAGGTCGCGCGGGCTGCCCGTGCACGGCTGGGTGAACGTGATCATCGGCTGCGGCGACAGCCGCGCCACGGCCGCCTGCGTCGCTGCCGCCGAGCAGTCGCCGTACAGGGCCGGCACCGCGGCGACGGGATCGAGGACCGACGTGCCGTCGTCGCGGAACGTCATCGCCTGCCCCAACTGCACCTTGGCGTCGGGGATCGCCCGCAACACGTCCGTGATCGCCTCGTCGCGGTCGAGTGCGAACGCCGTGAGGTACACGAGGTGGGCGACATCGGGATGCCGTACCGCGGCCTCGGTGATGACCGCGCCGCCGTAGCTGTGCCCGACGAGCACCACGGGCTCGCCGAGTCGGTCCAGTACCTCGGCCACGTGCGCCGCGTCGTCGTACAGATCGCCGAGCGGCGCCGTGGACACACCGTGGCCGGGGAGGTCGATCGCCAGCGACGGCACCGCCAGCTCGTCGAGGGCGCTCTGCAGCGAGGCGAAGCACCACGCCCCGTGCCAGGCGCCGTGGACCAGGACCACTCGTCGCGTGTCGCTCATCCGAGCATGGTGACACACGGGCCCTGCGGCAAGAATCAGCGGATGACCTCCGTGGGCAACCCTCTCGACCTGTTCCGACTCGACGGCCGCACCGCCATCGTCACCGGGGCCTCGTCCGGTCTCGGCGAGCGATTCGCCCGGGTGCTGCACGCGGTGGGGGCCAACGTCGTCGTCGCGGCCCGGCGCGCGGATCGGCTCGCCGCGCTCGAAGCCGATCTGCCGGGCTCGTTCGCCGTCGCGGCCGATCTGTCGGTGGCGGAGGATCGGGAGCGCCTGGTGCAGGCGGCACTCGAGCGCTTCGGCGCCGTCGACATCCTCGTCAACAACGCCGGAGTCGGTGGAAAGGTGGCCATCGAGGACGAGACGCTCGACTTCTTCCGCGACACGATGGAGATCAACGTCACGTCGGTGTGGCACCTGAGCAAGCTCATCGCGCCGTCGATGATCGCCAACGGTGGCGGCACCATCGTCAACCTCGCCAGCATGTTCGGCCACGTCGGTTCGGCGCCGGTGAAGCAGGCCCACTACTGCGCGTCGAAGGGCGCCGTCGTGAACCTGACGCGTGAACTGGCAGCGCAGTGGGGTCGCAAGGGCATTCGGGTGAACGCGCTGTGTCCGGGCTTCTTCCGCAGCGAGATGACAGCGGGCATGGAGTCCGACGACGGCAGCCAGCGCTACATCGCCACGATGGCACCGATTCCGCGCATGGGCGACGAGCACGAACTCGACGCGGCACTGCTGTTCCTGGCCGGTCCGGGCAGTTCCTACGTCACCGGACAGAGCATCATCGTCGACGGTGGTTGGACGGCTCGCTGAGGTCGGCGATTAGGTTGTCGGCCCATGGGTGTCATCGACAAGCTCGACCTGACGCAGCGACTCGATCGCGACGAGTACGAGAAGCGCGTCCTGCGCGGCCAACGTCGCTTCCTGCAGCTGCGGTTGGCCCTCGGTGGTCAGATGGGCGACGGCAAGATCGGCCCGGGGATCCTCGTCATCATGGAGGGACCCGACGCCGCGGGAAAGGGCGGGGCGATCAAGATCATGGTCAGCCCGCTCGACCCACGGCACTACCGCGTGGTCAGCTACGGCGCCCCCAGCAAGCTCGAGAAGGATCATCACTTCCTGTGGCGCTTCTACACCGAGCTGCCCGGGTTGGGCCAGATGGCCGTGTTCGACCGCAGCTGGTACGGCCGGGTCCTGGTCGAGCGCATCGAGGGGTTCGCCACCCGTGAGGAATGGCGCCGTGCCTACAAGGCCATCGTCGACTTCGAGGAGTCGCTGTGCCTCGAGAGCATGATCCTCGTGAAGATGTACATGCACATCAGCGACGACGAACAGCTCGCCCGTTTCAACAGCCGCGCCGCCGACCCGCTGAAGGCGTGGAAGTTGACGGCCGAGGACTGGCGCAACCGCGAGAAGAACCGCGACTACGAGCACGCCGCGGAGGAGATGTTCGCCCGCACCGATCACAAACTCGCCCCGTGGGACGTCATCGCCGGCGAGCAGAAGCGGTTCGCGCGGGTCGCCGCGCTCGAGACGCTGATCCGACGCGTCGAAGAGGGCATGATCCGCTGGGGGTTCGAGATCCCCTCGGTCGACGCCGCGCTGCCGGTGAAGTGATCGCGCCCTCCGGTCAGATGGCCGGGTGGCGGTGCTCCCAGGGCTGCGCGGCCTCGATCTGCGACGCGACGCGGAACAGCACGTCCTCGCGGCCGTAGGCGGCGACGAGCTGCACGCCCACCGGCAGCCCGTCGGCGGTCCAGTGCAACGGCAGGCTGATCGCCGGCTGACCGCTGGCGTTGAACGCCGGGGTGAACGCCACGTACTGGGCCGAACGCACCATCGGCGCCATCGGCTGATCGGGCACGTCGTCGAACTCGCCGATACGGGTGGGCGGCTCGGCCAGGGTGGGTGTCACCAGGAGGTCCCACCCGTCGGCCCACCACTGCTGCACGGCCCGCCGGAACTCGACGTTCGCGGCGAGGGCCATGGCGTAATCGACGCCACCGACGTTGCGTGCGAACTCGGCCTGGGCGCGGTTGTGGAGCTGCACCTCGTCGTCGGTGAGCTCGCGCCCGAGCTGGGCGGCGATGCGCGCGATGGAGGTGGCCATGTTCGTGCTCCACAGCGCACCGAAGCGGCGACCGAACTCGGGGTTGGCCATCGCCGGAGGGAAGGCCGGCTCGACATGATGTCCGAGCGACTCGAGCAGCGCAGCGGCGTTGCGGGCCGCGGTCGCGCACTCGGGGTGGATGGCCGGACCGAACGGGTGGTGGTCGAGCAGACCGATGCGCAGCGACCCGGTGGGCGCGCCCAACTCGTCGAGGTACGGGCGGCTGGGCGCCGGTGCGATGACCGTGTCGCCCACGCCCGGGCCGTGCACCGCGTCGAGCATGGCAGCGGTGTCGCGCAGGCTGCGGCTGACGCAGAGCTCGACGCCGAGGTTGCTCTCGTCGCGGTACGGGCCGAGGGTGATGCGGCCCTGCGACGGCTTCAGGCCGACCAGGCCGCAGCACGACGCGGGGATGCGGATGCTGCCGCCGCCGTCGCTGGCGTGGGCGATGGGCACCATGCCCGAGGCCACCGCTGCGGCGGACCCGCCGCTGGAACCGCCCGGCGAGTGATCCGTGTTCCACGGGTTGCGGGTGGGCCCCCAGGCCGTGGGCTCGGTGGTGGGCAGGCTGCCGAACTCCGGGCTGGCCGTACGGCCGGCCGTCACCAGACCGGCGGCCTTGAATCGGGCGACCAGCGTGGTGTCGGCCGGCGAGACGGGAGCCGTGTCCTTCAACGCCTGGTTGCCGTTGCTGAGGGTCTGGCCCTCGAAATGTGCCCACAGGTCCTTCAACAGGAACGGCACACCGCGGAACGGCCCGTCGGGGAGCGACCCGTCCGCGACGTCGCGGGCGTGGTCGAACCAACGGATGTTCACCGCGTTGAGCGCGGGGTCGATGGCCTCGATGCGCTCGATCGCGGCATCGAGCAGTTCGCGGGGCGAGACGTCCCCGGAGCGGACCAGTTGGGCCTGTGCGGTGGCGTCGAGCCAGCGCGTGTCGTCGGCGAGCGAAGTCATGGGGTGCTGTGTAGCACCTACGGATAGGTTGGCCAGACCTGTGCATCCCACCGAAGCGACCCCGACTCCCGACCTGCCGGGCTTCACCACCGGTGAGGTGCTCCGCTTCGGCAGCGTGCGGGCCCTGCTCGTGGCCAACGGTGTGCTCTACAGCGGCGTCGCATTGCAGGCGGCAGCGCTCGGCAAGCAGGCGTACGACATCACCGGCCGCGCCGCCGACCTCGGGTGGATCGGCCTGTGCGAGTTCCTCCCCGCGATGCTGCTGGTGTTGGTCACCGGCACCGTGGCCGACCGCTTCAACCGCAAGAAGGTGGCGGTCATCGCCATCTCGGGCGAGGTGGTCACGTCGGTGGCCCTCATGTTGTACGCGCTGAGCGACCCCACCGAGGTGTGGCCGCTGTTCGTGATCGCGTTCTTCTACGGCATCTCCCGGGCCTTCGTGGCCCCTGCCACGCGCACCATGCCGCCGATGGTGGCGCCGCTCGGCGGCCTGCCGAAGGTGATCGCCCTGTACTCGGCCACGTGGACCGGTGCGACCATCCTCGGCCCGGCGATGTCCGGCTTCCTGTATGCGATCGACCCGTGGGTGGCGTACGCCGCCTCGTCGATGCTCATCACCACGTCGATCTTCCTCATCGCCGGGCTGAAGTTCGAGCGTGAACCCGATCCGCCCGACCCCGACGAGAAGCCGACGTTCCGCAGCGCCATCGAAGGCCTGCTGTTCATCCGCCGCACGCCCATCCTGTTCGCGGCGATCTCGCTCGACCTCTTCGCGGTGCTGTTCGGTGGCGCGGTCGCGTTGCTCCCGGCCATCGCCGAGGACCAGCTCGGCGTCGGCGACGTCGCCTACGGCTGGCTGCGCGCCGCCCCGGGCATCGGCGCCGCGGTGATGGCACTCACCCTCGCGGCGCGACCGATCGAGCGTCACGTCGGTCGCGTGCTCCTGGTCGTGGTCGGCATCTTCGGCGCGGCGACCATCGTCCTCGGCGTCACCGATCGGTACGTCGTCGCGTTCGTCGCGCTGCTCGTGCTCGCCGCCGCCGACATGGTCAGCGTGTTCATTCGCGGCTCGCTCGTCCCGCTCGTCACGCCCGACGAGAAGCGCGGCCGCGTGATGGCGGTCGAGAACGTGTTCATCGGCGCGTCGAACGAACTCGGCGCGTTCGAGAGCGGTCTGGTGGGGCAGGCCATCGGCATCCCCGCCACGGTGATCGGGGGTGGCATCGCCACCATCGCTATCGTCGGCGTGTGGTGGGTGGGCTTCCCGTCGTTGCGCAACGTCGATCGCTTCGACGAGCTGGGTCACTGATCGTCGCTGCCGCGCTCGTCGCGGCCTGCGCGGACGGTGGCATCGCCGCGCCGCAGACCTCCTCGACGGTCGCGACGAGTTCGTCGACGACAGCGCCCGCGTCGACCTCATCGACCGCGCCGCCCTCGACGACCACCACGCTGCCGACCCCGGTGTACGCGTTCCCGTTCGTCGGTCATCACGTCAGCTGGCACGACTCGCACCTCGCCTACCCGGCAGTCGACGTGTTCGGCTGCGGCGCGACGGTGGTCTCGCCCACCAACGGCACGGTCGTGCAGGCGCGCGACTTCGACCCGTGGGATCCCGAGGTGAACTCGGGCGCCACCCGCGGCGGCCGCTACGTGGCGGTCCTCGGTGTCGACGGCGTGCGCTACTACTTCGCCCACCTCGCGTCGGTGCAGGTGGCCGTCGGCGACGTCGTCCGCGCCGGCGATCCGCTCGGCCCGATGGGCGAGTCCGGCGATGCGCGCAAGAGCATCTGCCACACCCACATGGGCATCTCCTGGCCGTGCCCCGGGCCCGAGTGGCAGGTGCGTCGCGGTGAGGTGTGGCCGCAGGCGTTCCTCGAGTCGTGGCGCGACGGCGGCCAACTGTCGCCGGTCCCGTTCGTGACCCAGGCGATGACGGATCAGCCCGACGCCTGCGCCACCGCCATGGTGCTGCCCGACGCCGCGTTCAGCTAGCGGCGTTTGATCAACCAGCGAAGGCGGTGGGCCTTCTCGTAGGCGGCCTCCGTGGCGAGCTGGCCGATGCCGCCGGCGATCGTCGGGTACGCATGCACGACTTCGGCGAGGTCGTCGAGGCGCAGCTGGTGCTGCACCGCGACGGCCAGTTCGTGCACCATCTCTCCGGCGTTCGGTGCCAGGAGATGCGCGCCGACGACTCGTCCCTTCCCGGTGACGACGACGAGCACGCCGTCGTCGGCGGCCTCGGTGCGAGCGCGGTCGTTGCGATGCAGCTCGAGTCGGTACGCGTCGGCGTCGGCGCCGTACTCGGCCTCGGCCTCCTCGATGGTCAGGCCCACGCGCGCCAGCTCGGGATCGGTGACGATGCACGACGGCACCGTGTCGGCCGCTGAGCCGCGGCCCGGAAAGAACATGTCGCGCACGGCGACCACGGCAGCATGCCCGGCCGCGTTGGTGAGGCGCGGCCCGGAGGTGACGTCGCCGACCGCGTACACCGACCGGATCGCCGTCCGGCCCGCGCCGTCGACGTGGATGCCGTCGGCCGCGACGACCACGCCCAGCTCGGCCAGGCCCAACCCGTCGGTGTTCGGCACCCGACCAGTGGCCACGAGGATCCCGCCGACCACGGGCGCGACGACCCGACCGTCGTGACCGACGACGGCCTCCACCGCGTGTCCGTGCTCGGCCGGACGGACCGCTCGTACGTCGGCCGAGCAGTGCACGGTGACGCCTTCCGCTTCGATGAGACGGGTGAGCCGGTCGACGACACTGCGGTCCTCGCGGGGCAGGAGCGTCGGCGCGCGCTGGAACAGCGTGACGCCCACACCGAGCCGCTGCAGGGCCTGGGCCATCTCGACACCCATCGGGCCGCCGCCGACGACGGCCATGGTCGCCGGCGGCGCGTCGAGCTCGAAGAAGGTCTCGCTCGTCCACGTGCGACCCACCGGCATGCCCGCGATGTCGGGCACGTGCGGTCGGCTGCCCGTGCAGACGAGCACGAAGCGTGTGGGCAGCGTCCTCGTGGTGCCGTCGGGCAGGTCCACCGTCACCTCGTCGGGCGCGGTGAGGCGAGCATCGCCGTGCACGACCTCGGCGCCGAGGTCGCGGAAGCGTTGCGGGTCGTCGTCGGTCGCGGCGATCGACGCCTGCACCGCACGGAGGCGCCGCCACACCCGGGCCAGGTCGATCCGTGGCTCCACCGGTGTGAGGCCGAAGCGGTCGGCGGTGCGCATCGTGTGGGCCGTCCTGGCGCTCGCGACCAGGGCTTTCGACGGCACGCAGCCCGTCCAGAGGCAGTCGCCGCCCACCCGTGCCCGTTCGACGACCGCGACCTGCAGGTCCAGTCGGGTGGCGAATTCGGCGGCCGTGACCCCGGCCGAGCCCATGCCGATGATGACGAGGTCGAACACGTCGGGGACGTTAATGGTGTGTACCTGACTTGCAACGCGCCCGTTCCGGCGGTCGAATAGGGACCCTGATGTTGTTGCGCCGGGTCACCCTCCTCCTGTGCGTGCTGGCGTCGGTCAGCGCATGTGGAGCCAATGCGGGCGAGGCCGATGGCACCACGCCCGATCTGGACATCGATGCCCTGCCGTCCGTCGTCACCACCGTTCCCGTGACGACGGGTTCGACGGTGCGCGGCTCGACCACCACGCTCGACCCCGACGATCGCGTCGGTGCGAAGGCCGAGGGCAATCGGGTCCTGCTCATCGGCGACTCGGTGATGGCCAGCACCTCGCGCCGCTACTCGAACGACATGTGCGAAGCACTCGTCCCGCTCGGCTGGCAGGTCGAGGTCGACGCCGAGACCGGTCGCTTCACCGACTTCGGCCTGAAGGTGCTCGACAAGCGGCTCGACGCCGGCTGGGACGCCGGCGTCATCCTCCTCGGCAACAACTACCGCGAGAACCAGGACGGCTACCGCGAGGACATGGAGGAGATGGTCCAGCGGCTGTCGCCGAAGCCGGTCGTGCTGATCACCGTCACCGAGTTCAAGCCGTCTCGTGCCGACGTCAACGAGGTCATCCACGAGCTGGCCGCCAAGTACGACAACGTGATGATCGTCGACTGGGCCACGATCACCGGCGACAACCCCGACTTCACCGGGGCCGACGGTCTGCACCTCACCACGTCCGGCCGCGAAGCGTTGGCGGCCAATGTGGCCATCACGCTGGGCGAAGCGCCCGAGCAGCCCGGGGCCTGCCTGCGCACCAGCTTCACCGACGACTCCAGTGGCCCGGTCACCGGTACCACCGTGCGGACCAACCGCACGACCACCACGTCGGGCGGCAGCGACGAGACCGACCCGACCGTGTCGCCCGACACCACGCCGCCCGTGGTCGTCGTCACCGACCCCACGACACCGGCCACCGACCCGGCCACGTCGGCGTCCACGCAGTCGGCGCCCCCTGCCTCGAACCCGGCAGCCTCGGTGCCCGTGGTGTCGAGCACCGGCTGACGCGGGTCAGGGTGCGAGCGAGCGGAACGGCGCGACCGGCAGGTTGCGCAGCACGCCGTAGGTGATCAGGGCCACCGGGACGACCACGCCGATGCGTCGCCGCAGCGCCATGGGCCACACGATGGACGGGCGGCCCCAACTGTTGCGCACCCACCCCCACCAGCTGCCGACGACCGCCACCAGCACCAGCGGGACGAACACGTTGTAGCTGAGCGCGGACCCGATGTTGCCGTTGAACAGCTGGTGGAAGCCTCGGGTGAGACCGCACCCGGGGCACCACAGGCCGGTCAGCGAATGGAACGCGGCAGGCCGGGAAGCGGCTGCCGGGTGCCGACGGGTCGTTCAACGCGACCACCGCGGCGGCCCCGGCCATGACGCATCCGCAGGCGATGGGAACGACGCGCCGCTGCCAGATTCCCGGTGCGGCGACGGCGACCTCCATGGGGGCATCGTAGACGTCACGTTGTGAGCGGTGCATTCCCCCGACACGCTGACTGGTCATGTTGCAGGTTCATGGGCTTTCGGTGGAGGTGGGCGGTCGGCTACTGGTCGAGGACGTCTCCTTCACGATCATGCCCAAGGACAAGGTCGGCCTGGTCGGCCGCAACGGCGCCGGCAAGACCACCACCTTCAAGACGCTCGGTGGCGAGCTCGAACCGGCCGCCGGCACCATCGTGCGCAAAGGTGGGTTCGGGTACCTGTCGCAGGATCCGCGCATCGAGGGCGTGCTCGACACCCGTGCCGCGGTCACCCACGTGCTCAGCGGCCGCAAGATCGACGAGCAGCTCGATCGCATCGAGAAGCTGCGCGTGGCCATGGAGGCCGACCCGAACGAGCGCAACGTGGCCAGGTTCAGCCGTGCCCAGGACGAGTTCTCGTCGTCGGGTGGCTACGCGGCCGAGAGCGAGGCGCGCAGCATCATGGCCGGCCTCGGCCTGCCGCCCGACCGCATGGACCTGCCCATCGGCGTGCTCAGCGGTGGCGAGCGTCGCCGCGTCGAACTGTCGCGCATTCTCTTCGCGGGCAGCGATCTGCTGCTGCTCGACGAGCCGACGAACCACCTCGACGTCGACGCCAAGAGCTGGCTGCTCGACTTCATGCGCAAGTACCGCGGCGCACTGCTGGTGATCAGCCACGACCTCGACCTGCTCGACGAGGCCATCACCCGCGTCATCCACCTCGACCGTCCCAACGAGGACAGCCTCGGCACGGTCTACGAGTACAAGGGCACCTACTCGCAGTACAAGACGGCGCGTGCCAAGGACGAGGAGCGCCTCGCCAAGGTGGCCTCGTTGCAGTCCAAGGAGATCGCCCGGCTGCAGGCGGTCGTCGATCGCTTCGGCGCCAAGGCCACCAAGGCGGCCATGGCGCACAGCAAGGAGAAGCAGATCGCACGGCTCGAGTCGCAGCGCGTCGAGGCCGGACCCGGCGACCGATCGATGCGGGTCAAGTTTCCCGACCCGCCCAAGTGTGGTGCCACGGTCATCACGGCCGAGCACCTGTCGAAGGCGTACGGCGGTCCGCCGATCTTCGAGGACGTGTCGTTCGACCTCGGCCGCGGCGAGCGGCTGCTCGTGCTCGGTCTGAACGGTGCCGGCAAGACCAGCCTGTTGCGCATCCTCTCGGGCGAGACGACGGCGAACCTGGGCGACTTCCGCTTCGGGCACGAGGTGCAGTGCGGCTACTACGCGCAGGAGCACGACAACCTGCGCACCGACAAGAGCCTGCTCGACAACCTGCGCTCCGAGGTGCCGCCGGGGTTGATCTACACCGAGACGCAGCTGCGTGCCCTGCTGGGCATGATGGGGCTCAGCGGCGACAAGGTGCACCAGCAGAGCGGCACCCTGTCGGGTGGAGAGAAGACCAAGTTGGCGCTCGCCATGTTGATGGTCGGTCGCAACAACCTGCTGCTGCTCGACGAGCCCACCAACAACCTCGACCCGCCCAGTCGCGAGTCGGTCGCATCGGCGCTCAGCGACTGGAAGGGCAGCATCATCTTCGTCAGCCACGACACCGAGTTCGTCGAGCGGCTGTCGCCCACCAAGGTGCTGCTCCTGCCCGACGGTCAGGTCGACTACTTCAACGAGGACTGGCTCGAACTGGTCTCGCTCGCGTGAGGTACGGTGCGCCTCCTATGCGCATCGGATCCATGAGCAACGCCATCAACGGTGGCACCATCGACGACATCGTCAACGAGGCCCGTGCGGCCAAGGAGTCCGGAGCGCACACGTTCTGGTCCTCGCAGATCTTCGGCCACGACGCCCTCACCGCGCTGGCCATCGTCGGCCGTGAGGTGCCCGGCATCGAGCTCGGCACCGCCGTGGTGCCGACCTACCCGCGTCACCCGTGGGTGATGGCCCAGCAGGCGCTCACCACCATCGCCGCCATCAACAGCCGTGGCGACGGCGGGTTGTGCCTGGGCATCGGCCTGTCGCACCAGATCGTCGTCGAGAGCATGTGGGGCCTGTCGTACGCCAAGCCCGTGCGTCACCTGCGCGAGTACCTCTCGGTGCTCATGCCGCTGCTCGAGGGGCAGCCCGTGCAGTTCCAGGGCGAGGAGTACCGCGTGCAGGGAGCACTGGCCGCCGTCGGCAGCAGCCGTCCGTCGGTCGTCGTGGCCGCACTCGGGCCGCAGATGCTGCGCGTCACCGGGCAGCTGGCCGACGGCACGAGCACGTGGTGCGTCGGCCCGAAGACGCTGGCCGAACTCACCATCCCCACGCTCCGCCAGGCGGCCGCCGATGCCGGTCGTCCCGAGCCGCGGGTGGTCTGCGCGCTGCCCATCGCGGTCACCGACGACGTCGACGCGGCGCGCAAGCGGGCCGCCCAGGTGTTCGCCGTGTACGACACGCTGCCCAGCTACAAGACGATGATGGACCGCGAAGGCGTCGACGGCCCGGGTGGCCTGGCCATCGTGGGCACCGAGGCCGAGGTGCGCGACCAGGTGAAGGAACTGCAGTCCATCGGTGTCACCGACTTCAACGCCGGCGTGTTCACCAGCGACCCGGAGGAAGTGGCCCGCACCCAGGCCGTCCTCGCCGATTGGCTGTGACCGAGCCGCTCTCGCTCGCGCTGGTCGACGGCGTCGCCACCGTCACCATCGACAACGGCCCCATCAACCTGTTCGACCTCGGCCTGTACCTGGCGATGTCGACGCTCTCCCACGAACTGGCCGCCGACCCCGACGTCCGGGTGGTGGTGCTGCGCTCGGCCAACGCCGAGTTCTTCATCGCCCACTTCGACGTGACGCTCATCCAGCAGCTGCCCACGGACTCGCCGGCGCCGGAGACACTGAGCGCCTTCCACGCGATGTGCGAGGCGTTCCGTACCATGCCCAAGGCCACCATCGCCGTCGTCGAGGGGCGGGTCGGTGGAGGTGGCAGCGAACTGGCGTTGTCGTGCGACATGCGCTTCGCCGCTCGTGGCCGGGCGGTGTTCAACCAGCCAGAGGTGGCGCTCGGCATCCTCCCCGGGGGCAGCGGCACGGCGCGCCTGGGGCGCCTGCTGGGTCGATCGCGTGCGCTCGAGGTGATCCTCGGTTGCGACGACGTGTCGGCCGAACTGGCCGAGGAGTGGGGGTGGGTGAACCGAGCCCTTCCGCCCGACGAGTTGTGGCCCTTCGTCGACCGCCTCGCCCGTCGCATCGCCTCGTTCCCTCCGCACGCGGTGGCCGCGGCGAAGGCCGCCGTGCTGCGCGCCGAGAAGGACGTCGTGCCCGACCTGCTCGCCGAGGCCGCGGCGTTCAACGCCACGCTCGGGCATCCACGCACGCGCGACGCCCTCGCCGCGTTCATGGAACACGGCGGCCAGACCCGCGAGGGCGAACTGCGTCTCGGAGATCTGGCCGCTGAGCTGTGACTGAGCCGATCAGGACTCCGGGGTGAAACGGCCCTCGAAGTGCCATACGCCGGTGAAGCCGTCGAATGAACCGCCGACGATGACGCTGGTCCAGTCGAGCATGTAGTGGCCGTCGACCGGGTTCATCGTGCCGGCGGCCGCAGAACCGGTGCCGTCGGGCTTCGGTGCACCCTGGTTGAACGTGCCGCCGCCGTAGTACGCGGTGATGGCCGACAGGTCGCCCGTCAGGACCCCGGCGCTCTCGACGACCGACACCATCGGCCCGGCGGGATCAGTCGCCAAGGTGAAGTCGACACCGAAGAACTTCACCGGGGCGATGATCCGATCTGCGAGGCCGTTGCCGGCTGCGTCGAAAGCGGGATCTGGAGCGGGCTGCGCCGTGCCGAGGAAGAGTCCACCGTCCAGGCTGCCGAACGTGAGCAGCGTGTAGTTCGTGTCGGCACAGGCCGAGTCGGCATTGGGGATGAACGGACCGGCCTCGGGAGTGCCGCCGGGCTGGACCATCTGGAAGTACGAGCCGGTCACTGCGCCGTCGCTGCACGCGCCAGGGTTGACCTCGAGCACGCCCTTGAGGTCGCCGGTGTAGAGATTCGGAGCGGTGGTCTCGGGTGCCGGTGCGGTGGTCTCTGCCGGGGACGACGTGGTGTTGCTGGTGCTGGCGTCGTCGTCGCCGCACGCCACCGTGAGGAGGGCGAGCGCACCCACCATCGAAACCATCAGTCGCGTCGTGTGCGGATGTGTCGTCATGGTCTGACCTCGCTGTCGGTTGGAGGTGGTGATCGGCGCAGGGCGACCATCGCGCACCCGCCGACGAGGAGGCCCGGGATCACGAAGAACCAGGGGAACAAAGGGAACGACGGCATTGCGTCGACCGCCTCGAAGTTGTCGATGTTGTCGCTCATGGTGGCGATCATCGGGTTGAACTCGCCGACGATCGTGGGCCATTTCGTCGAGAACTCCTCGATCGCCGGGAAGTCGGTGGCGTGCCCGCCGGCGGCCACGTACTCGGCGACGACGCCGACGCGAAGTTGTCCCTCGCCGGCGCCCAGCGTCACGAAGTGTCCCTGCACTGCCTGCACCCGCTCGCGGGTCATCATCGGTCGGAACTCATCGATCATCTGGCCACCCGCAGGTGCTCTGGTGAACATCTGGAAGACCGCCGGCGCAGCCACGAGCCCAACGCCGAGCGCGACCAGCGACCACAACCCGGCGCGCGAGTACGGGCCGCGCCGGCCCTTCCACAACAGGACGCACGACAGCCCGGCGATGGCGGCGCCCGGCACGACGAAGAACCAGGGGAACAAGGCGAACGGCGGGAGTGCCGCGACCGCGGCGTAGTTGTCCATGTTCTGATCCATGCGGTCGAGCAGGTCGGTCATGTCGGCATCGACGACCACCCACTCGTCGGCGAGCTGCTGAGCGAAGAGGAACTGCGTGTCGTACTGCTCGGCGGTGAGCGAGCCGGCGTCGATCATCTGGGCGCGAAGGACAGCCGATTCGGCGACGGCTCGATCCACGAGATCCATGTAGCCACGGAAGTTGTCGATCTTCTCCGCCGACATGTACGGCTCGAAGTCGGTGATCATGTCGCCGCCGAGCGGGGCACGATGGAACATCTGGAAGGCGAACGGTGCGACCATCAAACCCACCCCGACCAGCAGGGTGGCGAACAGCAGGGACCGGCTTCGATGTGTGGACATGCCACGACTTTCAGATCGGTGTACGGATCCAGCAAAGCCTGTCGCGGTCGATACCCCTAGAGGCAGAGGTCACCTCTTGATCGCCGTCGTCAGCGCAGGGTGACCGGCGTCCCGCCGTAGGGCTTGTTCACCAGATCGAAGAAGTCGTTGCCCTTGTCGTCGACGACGATGAACGCGGGGAAGTCCTGCACCTCGATCTTCCACACGGCCTCCATGCCCAGCTCGGGCATCTCGAGCACCTCGACCTTGGTGATGCAGTCCTGCGCCAACCGTGCGGCCGGGCCGCCGATGCTGCCCAGGTAGAAGCCGCCGTGCGCCTTGCAGGCGTCGGTGACGGCCTTGCTGCGGTTGCCCTTGGCGAGCATCACGAAGCTGCCGCCCGCGGACTGGAACTCGTCGACGTAGCTGTCCATGCGGCCGGCCGTGGTGGGGCCGAAGCTGCCACTGGCCATGCCCTCGGGCGTCTTCGCCGGGCCGGCGTAGTACACGCAGAAGTCCTGCAGGTACTGCGGCATCGGCTCGCCGCGATCCAGGCGCTCCTTGATCTTGGCGTGGGCGATGTCGCGAGCCACCACCATCGGGCCGGTGAGCATGACGCGGGTCTTCACCGGGTACTTGCTCAGCTCGGCGCGGATGTCGGCCATCGGGCGGTTCAGGTCGATGTGCACGACCTCACTGTCGGCCCCGTCGTCGCCAACGAGGTCGTCATGCGTCACGTCGGGCAGGAAGCGCGCCGGGTCGGTCTCGAGCTGCTCGAGGAACACGCCGTCCTTGGTGATCTTGCCGAGGGCCTGGCGGTCGGCGCTGCAGCTGACGGCCATGCCCACCGGGCAGCTCGCCCCGTGACGAGGCAGGCGGATGACGCGCACGTCGTGGCAGAAGTACTTGCCGCCGAACTGCGCGCCGATGCCGGTCTCCTGGCTGAGCTTCGAGCACCTTCTGCTCGAGCTCGACGTCGCGGAACGCGTGGCCGAGCTTGCTGCCCTCGGTGGGCAGCCCGTCGAGGTAACGGGCGCTGGCCAGCTTGGCTGTCTCGACCGCGAGCTCGGCGCTGGTGCCGCCGATGACCACGGCCAGGTGGTACGGCGGGCAGGCCGCGGTGCCGAGCGTCTTCATCTTCTCGAACAGCCACGGCAGCAGCGTCTTCTCGTTGAGCAGCGCCTTGGTCTCCTGGAACAGGTAGCTCTTGTTGGCGCTGCCGCCGCCCTTGGCCATGAACAGGAACTTGTACTCGTCGCCGTCGATGGCGCTGATCTTGATCTCGGCCGGCAGGTTGTTGCCGGTGTTGACCTCGTCGTACATGTTCAGCGGCGCCATCTGGCTGTAGCGCAGGTTGCTGGTCTGGTACGTGTCGAAGACACCGCGAGCGATGGCCGCTTCGTCGCCGCCGCCGGTGTAGACGTTCTGGCCCTTCTTGCCCTTCACGATGGCGGTACCGGTGTCCTGGCACATGGGCAGGATGCCGCCGGCGCTGATGGCCGAGTTCTTCAACAGGTCGAGCGCCACGAACCGGTCGTTGTCGCTGGCCTCGGGGTCGTCGAGGATGTTGCGCAGCTGCTGCAGGTGGCCGGGGCGCAGGAAGTGGGCGATGTCGCGCATGGCCTCCTGGGTGAGGCGGGTGATGGCGCTCGGCTCGACCTTCAGCATGGTGCCGAGCGGCGTCTCGACCGTGCTCACGCCCTCGGTGGTGACCAGGCGGAACGGCGTGTCGTCGTGGGCCAGCGGGAACAGCTCGGTGAACTCGAACTCGGGGGAAGCAGCCATGGCGAAAAGCCTACGCCCACGCCCTTCGCCGCACCCAACGCCCCCAACCCCCGCCGGTGACCCCCACCCCGTCATCGTGCCAGTGCGGTCCGAACTGTGCGGACGACGTGATCGGGATCGTCGATGACATCGGCTGTGGTGAACTCCACGAACCGGAAGCCCTGCTGCTCGAGTTCGAACCTGCGACGGCCCGCCCGCTGTCGATCGTGGCCCGACGTGTGCCCGAGGCGGCCGCTCACCTCGACGATGACGTCACCGAACAGGAAGTCGACTCGCATCGGTTTCCCCGAGGTGGAAGTGAACGCCACCTGGCACCGGGGCCGCGCGATGCCGGCGACGCGCATCAGCTTCAGGAACCGCCGCTCCAGGTACGACTCGCCGCCGGAGTCCAGCAGCAGCTCCCGCAGCAGCACACAGCCATGGCGACCACGCCCCTCGAGATGGTCGAGCCGATCCCGGAGGCTGCGCAACGACGTCCTCCGCAACGCGATGGCGCTGTCGATGGCCCGTTCGAGATGAGCACCCGTCACCGGGCCGCCGGCCATGTCGATGATGGCTCGCGCCGCGGTCGTCACCCGAAGGCCCCGATGACGGGTGAGGTCAACGGGTTGCCAGGCGGTCGTGGTGTGAACGTGTACGCCGTCTGCCATCGACCTCCGATGGCGTGGAACGACCAACGCCGGCACCTCAGGTCGCTCGACATCGACGTCCATCCACGACAACGAGGTCGTGCCGAAGGCAGCCGCGTTGCGTCCCAGCCACCCGAGCCCGGCACGAAGCTGCAGCTCGAACGTGATCGCCGTGGACACATGGCGATAGTGGGTCGGGCTGACGGCGACCCACCAGCCCTCCGCGCGCATGACCCGCCAACGATGCTCGGACACGCCGATGCGACGGACGTCGTCGAGCGTCACGAGGTGATGCTGCGTCGCGGCGAGTTCGGTCAACCCCAGATGGTCCGGCACACCGTCACTGGGCACAGCGAGCGTCTGCGATCGGCAAGGTTCCCGGGTGTGCCCTGTGTGTGTCACACCAAACCTGGAAGTACTTCGAGGTTTGGTGTGACACAGACGGTCATTTGAGGCGTTTGGGGGTGGCGTTGGCGGGGTCGGTGGGCCACTGGTGCTTCGGGTAGCGGCCGGCCATGTCCTTGCGCACGTCGGCCCACGTGCCCGCCCAGAAACCGGGCAGGTCGCGGGTGATCTGCACGGGACGGTCGGCCGGCGACAGCAGTTCGAGCGCGATCGCGACTCGGCCGCCGGCCACCGAGGGGTGGGTCTTCTGGCCGAACAGGTCCTGCACGCGGACGCTCGCGGTGGGGATGTCGCGGGAGTAGTCGATGCGCACCGAGCGTCCGCTCGGGGTCTCGATGGTGGTGGGTGCCAGCTCGGCCAAGCGTGACGAGGTGTCCCAGTCGAACTGCGCGGTCAGCAGCATCTCGGTGTCCAGCCGGGCCACGTCGGCGGCACCGGTGGCGTGCTGGAGGAACGGTGCGAGCCAGTCGTCGACGCGTGCGCAGCAGCGTGGCATCGCTCCAATCTGGCCACTCCTCGCCGAGCTCGCGTCGCAGGAACGCGACGCGGTGGCGGAGGGCGACGGTGCGCTCGTTCCAAGTGAGTGCACCCAGCTTCGTCGTGCGAACCCGGTCGACCAGTGCCGCGGCGGTCGCCTCGCCGGCGTGCGGTGTGTACGCCCGTTCGTCGAGCAGCATCCCGCCCAGCCGGGTCTCGACGCGCTCGACCAGGTCGTCGCGCTGCTTGTCCCAGACCAGGCTGATGCGCTGCTCGATCTGATCGGCCATCGCCTCGATGAGCTCGTCGGTGTCGAGCGCGGCACCGATGCGGATGCGCGCATTGTCGCGTTTGCCGTCCAGGTCGGCGGCCACCACGAAGCGCTCGTTGGCGAGCGGGTCGGTGGGCGGTGTCCACGCGCCCGCACCGCTGCGCAGCTGGAAGCGACCCGGCTGGCTGCGGCGCACGGCGATGCGGTCGGGGTAGGCGTGGGCGAGGACCGAGCCGCAATGGGCGGCGTTCACCGCATCGAGGTCGAACGAGACGCCGGCGCGGCGGGCCAGGTCGTTGGCGCGGTCGCGTACGCGTCGGACGTCGCGCATGTCCGCCCCCTCGTGGTGGCGGTGGCCGGCGAGTACGGCGACGCGCAGCGACAGGTCGGCGGGCAGGTCGTCGGGTCGGCCGCGGAAGATGTCGCGCTCGTCGAGCAGCGCGGCGATGACGCATGCCAACCCGCGGTCGTGCGGGGCGGCAGCATCGACCATGCCGGCCAGTCGCGGATGGAGGGGCAGGGCGAGCATGCGTCGGCCGCGATCGGTGATGCGGCCGTCGTCGGCGAGCGCGCCCAGTCGCTGCAGCAGCTCGACGCCCTGCTGCAGTGCTCGCGTGGGCGGCGGGTCGGCCCAGCGCAACCGGTCGGCGGGTGTGCCCCAAGCGGCGAGTTCCAGGGCCAGGCCGCTGAGGTCCACCTGGGTGATCTCGGCCTCCAGGTGGGCGCGGCGGGTGCCGTGCTCGAGCTTGCTCCACAACCGGTACGCCGCGCCGGGCTCGGTGCGGCCGGCGCGGCCGGCGCGCTGGTCGGCCGATGCTCGGCTGGTGGTGACGGTGGTGAGGCGGGACATGCCGGTGCGTTGGTCGAAGCGGGGCACGCGGGCCAAGCCCGCGTCCACCACCACGCGCACGCCGTCCACGGTGAGCGACGACTCGGCGATGTCGGTGCTCAGCACCACCCGGCGGCGTCCCGGCAGGCGATGGCTGCAGTGCGTGGTCCTGCTCGGCCAGCGAGAGTGCACCGGCGAGCGGGTACACGTCGACGTTCGGCGGCACGACGGCTTCGAGCAACCCTTGAACGCGGCGGATCTCACCGATGCCGGGCAGGAACACCAACAGGTCGCCGGTCTGCTCACGCAGCGCCCTGCCGACCAGTGCCGCCATCGATTCCGCGACTCGGTCCTGTTTGCCCATCGGTGCCCACACCAGGTCCACCGGGTGCATCCGTCCGTCGCTGTGCGCCACCGGGGTGTCGGCGCCGAGCACTGCGAGCAGGCCCTTGGTGTCGGGCGTGGCCGACATCGCCAGGATGCGCAGGTCGGGCCGGACGGCGTCGCGGGCGTCGAGTGCGAGTGCGAGTCCGACGTCGGTGGGCAGGTTTCGTTCGTGGATCTCGTCGAAGACGACGAGGCCGCATCCGTCGAGCGACGGGTCGTGCTGGAGGCGCCTCGTCAGCACGCCTTCGGTGACGACCTCGAGGCGCGTGTGCGGCCCGATGTGCCGTTCGTCGCGGGTCTGATAGCCGACGGTGTCGCCGACGCGCTCGCCGAGCAGCGATGCCATTCGTTGGGCCGCAGCGCGGGTTGCCAGTCGGCGCGGTTCGAGCATCACGATGCGTCGGCCGGCGAGCCACGGTTCGTCGAGCAGCATCAACGGCACGAGGGTGGTCTTGCCCGCGCCGGGTGGCGCGACGAGGACCGCGGACGTGCCGTCGCGCAGCGCCGCGACGACGGCGGGAAGTGCCTCGAGAACCGGCAGGTCCGGTGGCTCGAAGGGCACCTGGTCAGCCCGACGGGCTCAGCCCTGGGCGGGCGTGCCGTGGAACGGCGACGGGTCGCCGGGGCCGGGGATGATCGGCGGCAGCCACGACGTGGTGTCGGCGATGTGCTTGGCGAGGGTGCGCCACTCGGCAGGGTCCCAACCCTCGGTCGAACGCAGATCGCCGTTGCCCTGCACGAAGACGAACGCCGGCAGCGTGGCCAGGCCGAGGCCCTTGGTGAACGAACGGTCGGCGTCGCAGAACACCATGAACCGATCGGCGACCGGCCCGAGGAACTGCTTCGCCTCGTCGGGCGTGCAGGTCAGCACCAGGTTGACGCGCACATCGGCACCACGGAAGGCGTCGAGCACGCGGGTCGCCGTCGGCAGGATCCATGAACTCTCGTTCGTGAACGGATCGAGCACCACGCTCGCCAGGTGGAACGTGGTGACCCACTCGTGCAGAGGACGGGTCTCGCCCGACAGGGCGGTGAGGTTCAGATCGAGAGCGACGGTGCTGGCCACGAAGGAGAACGGTAGCGCAGGAGGCATCTCGGCACCCACCTCGCCGTTCACCTCGCCAGGGCCGCGGCCCTCGGGTAGGTTCCACATCGATGCATCCCATCGAGCGGCTCCGCTACCTGGCCCGGTCCAGCGGCGCGGATCAGCGGGTGCTCGTCGGCGAGACCGCATCGGCGCTGCGGGCCATGCGCATGGACCCCGCCGGGCTGGTCGTGAGCTGTCGCCGCATCGTCGAACGCCACCCCACGTCGGGTCCGTTGTGGTGGCTGTGCGCGCACATCCTCACGGCTGCCGACCCGTGCGCAGGCCGCCCGCGACCTGCCCCACCTGCTCGAGATGGACCCCACGCCGAACCTGTTGGCCGACGCCCTGCCCGAGGACGCGACCGTGCTGGTGGTCGGCTGGCCCGACCTGGCCGGTGAGGCGTGCATCGATCGCGGTGACCTCACCGTGCTCACCGTCGACGCCGACGACCAGGGCGCGGCGTTCGTGCGGCGCCTGGAACGCAACGACGTCGTGGCCGAGATCATCGAACCGTCGCGCATCGCCGCCGCGGTACTGGCGGCCGATCTGGTGCTCGTCGAGGCGACGGCCGCCGGGGCCGGAGAACTGCTCGCATCGCCAGGCTCACGTGCGGCCGCGTCGGTCGCGTACTGCAGCGACGTGCCGGTCTGGGCGGTGGTCGGTCGCGGCCGGGTGCTGCCCGATGCCGGCTTCACGTCGCTGGTCGAGCGGGTGTCGGCCGTCCGAGTCCCGTGGGACGCCGAGGCCGACGTCGTCCCGCTCGCGCTGGCCACCTACCTGGCGAACGAGCACGGCGTCAGCGACGTGGCCGGCGTGCGCCTCGTCGCGGAATGCCCCCTGGCCCACGAGTTGCTGCGGTGAACGCCGACCAGCGGACCGAGTGCGGCGGCAACGTCATCGACAGCATCGCCTGAGACCCGGCTGAACTGGGTGGTCTGGTTCCCGGAAGCCGGGAACCAGGACGCCCAGAAGCCGATTTGGGAAGAATCCCGCCCAGAAACCCCGGGGGTCAGCGTTGGCCGGCTCTGGTGGGGGACTTGCCGGCGGCATCGGCCAGGCGCTTGGCGACGTCGGCCAGGTCGTGGGCGACCAAGCCCACCGTGACCCGCAGCGACGGTGTGTCGGGCTGCACCATGAACGGCTCGCCCGGTGCGGCGCCGATGCCCTGCGCGGCGAGGGTGATGAGCGACGAGCGCTCGTCCTCCACCTGCATCCACAGGTTGATGCCGTCGGTGCCGGTGAACGACACCCCTTCGGTCGTCAGCACGTCGGTGACGGCGGCGCGGCGCCGCGCGTACTCGCGGCGAGCGTCGGCGACGGCCTGCACGGTGGGGGCGTGGTCGAGCATCTCGAGCAGCACGGCCTGAAGGATGCGGCTGCTCCACCCGGCGCCGAGCAGCCGCCGGTTCGCGACTGCGCCCACCACGTCGCCCGCGCCGCCGACGCCGGCCAGGCGCAGATCGGGGCCGTGGCTCTTGGAGTAGCTGCGGATGTGCACGGTGCGCTGCGGCAGGTGCGTGCCCAGGCTGACGAGTGAACCGCTGGCGATGTCGCCCGAGTGGTCGTCCTCCACCACGACGGTGTCGTACGGCGCGAGGGCCGCGGCCAACTGCTTCGCTCGACGCGCCGTGTACGTGACGCCCGTGGGGTTCTGCGCCCGCGGCTGCAGGAACACGGCGCGCACACCCTGCTGCAACGCGGCGGCGAGCAGTTCGACGCGCATGCCCTCGTCGTCGAGGGGCACGCCCACCACCTCGGCCCCGAGCAGGTCGAGCAGGTCGAGCAGGGGAGGAAACGCCGGTTGTTCGACGACCACCCGGTCGCCCAGGCGCACCACGACGGACGCGACGCGGTCGAGCGCGTCCATCGCTCCGTCGACGACGGTGAGCTCCTCGGGCGGGAACGGCCAATGGGCGCGCAGGTGCTCGTCGAGTGGCGGCAACACGGGATGGTCGACGTAGCTGGAGGTGAGTGACTGCCGGCTGACCCGGGCGATGACCGGGCCGAGGTCGGGCAGCAGCGCCGGGTCGGGGGTACCGGTGCTCAGGTCGAGGGCGAAGTGGCCCGGCCCCTCGGTGACGCGGCGGTAGCGCCGCGGCGTGATGGGCCCCGTCGGTTGGCGCACGAACGTGCCCTGGCGACCGCGCGCATCGATGGCGCCGACGGCTGCCAGGCTCTGCCATGCCTCGCTGACGGTGGTGGGCGACACGCCCAGTTCGCTCGCCAGATCGCGCACCGTGGGCAGGCGTTGGCCGACCGGCAGTGCGCCGCCGGTGATCATCCGTCCGACGGCCGCGGCGATGCCGCGTGCGCTGCGGTCGGTGATCTGCCCGGCCAGGTCCTGAGCGAACGAACGAGTCATTGTCCGGTAACAATACAACCATTGTGCGCCTGTGTCGGTCACATTAGAGTCCGACGGATGGCACACATCGTGAGAGCAGCACTGCTGCAGACGGACTGGCCCGGCACCAAGGACGCGATGCTCGACAAGCACGAGCAGGCGGTCCACGACGCCAAGGCCCAGGGTGCACAGGTGATGTGCTTCCAGGAGCTGTTCTACGGTCCGTACTTCTGCCAGGTGCAGGATTCCGAGTACTACCAGTACACCGAGTACATCCCCGACGGCCCCACCACCCAGCGGTTCCAGGCCATCGCCAAGGAGACCGGCATGGTGCTGGTGCTGCCGATGTACGAGATCGTCCAACCCGGGCTGTACTACAACACCGCCGCGGTCATCGACGCCGACGGGCGGTACCTCGGCAAGTACCGCAAGCAGCACATCCCGCAGACGAAGGGCTTCTGGGAGAAGTACTACTTCACCCCCGGCACCGGCGGTTACCCCGTGTTCGAGACCGCGGTCGGCAAGGTCGGCGTGTACATCTGCTACGACCGCCACTTCCCCGAGGGCTGGCGCGCGCTGGGCCTGAACGGTGCCGAGATCGTGTTCAACCCGTCGGCCACCAGCCGCGGCCTCAGCGAGTACCTGTGGCGCCTCGAGCAGCCGGCGTCGGCCGTGGCGAACATCTACTACGTCGGTGCCATCAACCGGGTCGGCATCGAAGAGCTGGGCGACAACGACTTCTACGGCCAGAGCTACTTCGTCGACCCCGAAGGCAAGATGGTCGGCGACGTCGGCGACCCGTTCAAGCCCGAGCTCATCGTGCGCGACCTGGACATCGACATGATCCGCACCGTGCGCGACCGTTGGGCGTTCTACCGTGATCGTCGACCCGACGCCTACGACGAGCTCGTGGCGCGCTGAGACCCGACCGCTGACACAGGAGCACCGACATGGCACAGACGCTCATCAAGAACGGCCTCGTGGTCTCGACCACCGGCACCATCGCCCAGGACGTGTTGATCACCGACGACGTCATCACCGCGGTCGGCGCACCCGGGTACTTCACCGACGAGGGCATGGACCGCATCATCGACGCGGCCGGCAAGTACGTCATCCCCGGTGGCATCGACGTGCACACGCACATGGAGCTGCCGTTCGGCGGCACGTTCGCCAGCGACACCTTCGAGACCGGCAGCAACGCCGCGGCCTGGGGTGGCACCACCACCATCGTCGACATGGCGGTGCAGCGCTACGGCGAGAACGTGCACGAGGGCCTGGCCGAGTGGCATCGCAAGGCCGACGGCAACTGCTCCATCGACTACGCGTTCCACCAGATCATCGGCGGCGTCGACGACCAGTCGTTGAAGGACATGAAGTACCTCGTCGAGCACGAGGGCATCAGCAGCTTCAAGCTGTTCATGGCCTACCCGGGCGTGTTCTACAGCGACGACGGCCAGATCCTGCGGGCCATGCAGACCGCCGCCGAGTGCGGGGCGATGATCATGATGCACGCCGAGAACGGCATCGCCATCGACGTGCTCGTGCAGCAGGCGCTCGCCCGCGGCGAGACCGATCCGAAGTACCACAGCTACACCCGTCCGTCGCCGCTCGAGGCAGAGGCCACCCACCGCGCCATCGTGCTCAGCCACGTGGCCGGCAACGTGCCGCTGTACATCGTGCACATGTCGGCCGGCGACGCGCTCAACGAGGTCGCCGCAGCCCGCCACCACGGCCGCAACGTGTTCGCCGAGACGTGCCCGCAGTACCTGTACCTCACGCTGGAGGAGACGCTCGGTCAGCCCGGTTTCGAAGGTGCCAAGTGGGTCTGCAGCACGCCGGTGCGCAGCAAGGACCACGACCCCCACTACATCGGACAGATGGGCCACGGCCACCAGGGCGACCTGTGGAAGGGCCTGCGCATGAACGAACTGGCCATCGTCAGCACCGACCACTGCCCGTTCTGCATGAAGGACCAGAAGGAACTGGGCCTGGGCAACTTCGCCGCCATCCCCAACGGCATCGGCGGCGTCGAGCACCGCATGGAGCTGCTCTACCAGGGTGTGGTGAACGGCGAGATCTCGCTCGAGCGGTGGGTCGAGACCTGCTGCACCACGCCGGCGCGCATGTTCGGCATGTACCCGAAGAAGGGCGTCATCGCCCCCGGCGCCGATGCCGACGTCGTGGTCTGGGACCCCAACCGCCAGACGAAGATCGGCATCAACGACAAGCACCACATGAACATGGACCACAGCGCGTGGGAGGGCTGGGTGATCGACGGCAAGGTCGACACCGTCCTGTCCCGCGGCAGCGTGGTCATCGAGAACGACACCTTCACCGGCCGCAAGGGCCACGGTCAGTACGTCAAGCGCGGCCTGTCCCAGTACCTGGTCTGAAAGAGAGAGCAACCCATGAATCGCATCAGTCACTGGATCGACGGCAAGGTCGTCGAGAGCACGTCCGGACGCTCGGGTGTCGTGTTCGACCCGGCCACCGGTCAGCAGCAGGCAGCGGTCGACTTCGCGTCGGCCGCCGAGGTCGACGCCGCCGTCGCGGTTGCCAAGGCCGCGTTCCCGGCGTGGCGGGCCACGAACCTGTCGCGCCGCGCCGAGGTCATGTTCCACATGCGCGAACTGGTCGACGCCAACCGCAAGGAGATCGCCTCGCTCATCAGCAAGGAGCACGGCAAGGTGCTGGGCGACGCGCTGGGCGAGGTGGCCCGCGGTCTCGAGAACATCGAGTTCGCGTGCGGCATCCCCAACCTGCTCAAGGGTGGGTTCAGCGAGCAGGCCTCGGGCGGTGTCGACGTCTACAACATCAAGCAGCCGCTCGGTGTCGTGGCCGGCATCACCCCGTTCAACTTCCCCGGCATGGTGCCGATGTGGATGTTCGCCAACGCACTCGCGTGCGGCAACACGTTCATCCTCAAGCCCAGCGAGAAGGACCCGTCGGCGAGCATGTTCATCGCCGAGCTGCTCAAGCAGGCCGGCCTTCCCGACGGCACGTTCAACGTCGTGCACGGCGACAAGGTCGCCGTCGACCGTCTGCTCGAGCACCCCGATGTCCAGGCCATCAGCTTCGTGGGCAGCACGCCCATCGCCAAGTACATCTACGAGACCGGCACCAAGAACGGCAAGCGCATCCAGGCGCTCGGCGGCGCCAAGAACCACATGCTGGTCCTGCCCGACGCCGACCTCGACATGGCCGCCGACGCCGCGGTCAGCGCCGCGTACGGCTCGGCCGGTGAGCGCTGCATGGCCATCTCGGTCGTGCTCGCCAGCGAGGCCATCGCCGACGACCTGGTCGCCAAGCTGAAGGACCGCATCCCTGCCATCAAGGTCGGCCCCGCCAGCGAGGACGGCAACGAGATGGGCCCGCTCATCACCGGCGAGCACCGCGACAAGGTGAAGGGCTACGTCGACGGCGCCGCGGGCGAAGGTGCCACGCGTCGTGGTCGACGGCACGCAGGGCGACCTGCCCGCCGACGGCTTCTTCCTCAACCCCACCCTCATCGACAACGCCAAGCCCGGCATGCGGTGCTACGACGACGAGATCTTCGGCCCGGTGCTCACGGTCACCCGCGTGCACGGCTACGAGGACGGCCTGAAGCTCATCAACGACAACCAGTACGGCAACGGCACCGCCATCTTCACCCGCGACGGCGGCGCGGCCCGCCAGTTCCAGTTCGACGTGCAGGTCGGCATGGTCGGCATCAACGTGCCCATCCCGGTGCCGGTCAGCTACTACAGCTTCGGCGGGTGGAAGGCCAGCCTGTTCGGCGACACGCACATGTACGGTCCCGAGGGCATCAACTTCTACACGCGCACCAAGGTCGTCACCAGCCGCTGGCCCGACCCGGCGAAGAGCACGGTCGATCTGGGTTTCCCCCAGAACCGCTGAGCGCACATCGACAACAGGGGAGAATGACAACGTGGATTTCGGTGTCGTGTTGCAGACCACGCCGCCTTCGGCGCGGGTGGTCGACCTGGCCAGGCGAGCCGAGCAGTACGGGTTCAGCCACGTGTGGACGTTCGACAGCCACATCCTGTGGCAGGAGCCGTACGTCATCTACAGCCAGATCCTGGCCGAGACCCGCAACGTGGTCGTCGGTCCGATGGTCACCAACCCGGCCACCCGCGACTGGACCGTCACGGCCAGCGTCTACGCGACGCTGAACGAGATGTTCGGCAACCGCACGGTGTGCGGCATCGGCCGCGGCGACTCCGCGGTGCGCGTCACCAACGGCGCACCCACCACACTGGCCACCCTGCGCGAGAGCATCCATGTCATCCGCGAGCTCGGCAACGGGCGCGGCGTGGACTACAAGGGCAGCGAGATCCGCTTCCCGTGGGCCGGCAAGAGCGAGCTCGAGGTGTGGGTGGCCGCCTACGGGCCGAAGGCGCTGGCGCTCACCGGCGAGGTGGGCGACGGGTTCATCCTCCAGCTCGCCGATCTGTCGATCGCCGAGTGGACCATCGGCGCAGTGCGCAGCGCGGCCGAGGCCGCCGGTCGGAACCCCGACGACATCACCATCTGCGTGGCCGCCCCCGCGTACGTCACCGACGGCACGCCCGCCGGACTGGCCCACGGCCGCGAGCAGTGCCGCTGGTTCGGTGGCATGGTCGGCAACCACGTCGCCGACATCGTCGCCCGCTACGGCAGCGACACCAGCGCGGTGCCGGCCGCGCTCACCGAGTACATCAAGGGTCGACAGGGCTACGACTACAACGAGCACGGCCAGGCGGGCAACACCCACACCCAGTTCGTGCCCGACGAGATCGTCGACCGGTTCTGCATCGTCGGCCCGGTCGAGACGCACATCGAGCGCATGCGCCAACTGAAGGACCTGGGCGTCGACCAGTTCTCGATCTACCTGCAGCACGACGACAAGGACCACACCCTCGCCCAGTACGGCGAGAAGGTGCTCCCGGCCATCGCCGAGCACGTGCGAGCGAAATCGTGAAGCCGGGCATCGTGAGGACGGCGCAGTGACGGGACGCGCTCGTCGCGTCGGCATGTTCGTGCTGGCGTTCCTGCTCGTCGCGCTGGCGTGGGAGGGCTACAAGGCCGTCGGACCGCCCGACGGTGGCGAGATCCTCGGCATGCGGGTGCTGGCCCGCACCAACGACCGTGCCATGCCCCACATCTGGGACATGTTCTCCCGCTTCAGCGAGCCCGAGGTGCGCGGTGGTGAGGAGAGCATCTTCGTCGTCGTCATGCGTGCCGCGTGGTACTCGTTCCGCTGTTCGCTGCTGGCCTTCCTCGCCGGCTCGGCGTTGGGCATCGCGCTCGCCGTGCTGATGGCCCGGTTCAAGGTGTTCGAGCGGGCGCTGCTGCCGTACCTGGTGATCAGCCAGACCGTGCCGATCATCGTGCTCGCGCCGCTGATCTTCTCGTTGATGGCGTACCAGAGCCGCGATCTGGCCGAGAAGACGTGGCTCGCCGCCGTGCTGCTCGGTGTGTTCCTCGCCTTCTTCCCCGTGGCGATGGGCATGCTCCGCGGCCTGCAGAACACGCCCGACGCGCCGCTGGAACTGATGGACTCGTACGCCGCCGGCTGGTGGCGGACGCTGTGGAAGCTGCGCTTCCCGAACGCCGTGCCGTTCCTGGCTCCGGCGCTGCGCCTCGCCGGTGCGGCAGCCGTCGTCGGGGTCACCGTGTCCGAGATCTCGCTGGGCGTGCGCTTCGGCGTGGGTCGGCTCATCCTGTCGTACGGTCAGGAGGCCACCTCCGACCCGGCCAAGCTGTACACCGCCGTCTTCGGCGCCGCCGCCCTCGGTCTGGTCATGGCCGCCGTGGTGCTCGGCATCGATCGTCTGCTCATGCGCAACCGCCCACCGGAGGCCGTCTGATGTCCGAATCCCTGTCCGCCGCCACGTCCGCGGTCCTCGTCAGCGGCGTCGTACAAGATCTTCAACCAGGGCAAGCCGAACCAGGTCGACGCGCTCGTCGACATCGACCTCGTCGGTCCAGCCGGGCGAGTTCATCTCGCTCATCGGTCCGTCGGGCTGCGGCAAGAGCACGCTCCTGCGCATCATCGCCGACCTGCTCGAGCCGTCGCGGGCGCCGTCACCATCCACGGCAAGAGCGCTCAGCAGGCCCGCGCCGACCAGGACTACGGCATGGCCTTTCAGCAGAGTGGCCTGTTCGAGTGGCGCACGGTCGAGCGCAACATCGAGCTGCCCCTCGAGCTGAAGGGGTGGGACAAGAGCAAGCGGCGCGAACGCGCCCAGGAGATGCTCGAGCTGGTGAAGCTGCCCGAGTTCGCCAAGCACATGCCGTGGCAGCTGTCGGGTGGCATGCAGCAACGCATCGCCATCGCCCGCGCGTTGGCATCGCACCCGAAGCTGCTGCTGATGGACGAGCCCTTCGGTGCGCTCGACGAGATGACCCGCGAGCACATGCAGGCCGAACTGCTGCGCATCTGCGCTGCCGCCGGCACGACGGTCGTGTTCGTCACCCACAGCATCCCCGAGGCCGTGTACCTGGCCGACCGGGTGGTGGTCATGTCGCCGCGACCGGGTCGCATCACCCAGACCGTCGACGTCGCACTCGGCCGCGACCGCAACGAACTCACCCGCGAGGCGGGCGAGTTCTTCGCTCGGGTGACCGAGGTGCGCGAGGCGCTGCGTGGCATCGAGATGGCCGACCACGCGAGGGGCCTCGAGGACCGATGAACCCGAAGCTCCGTCACCTCGCCGCCGTGGTGCTGCCGCCCGTGTTGCTGGGCGTGCTGTTCCTCGTCGCGTGGCAGACGTGGATCATCGTCAGCGACGTCCAGCCGTTCGTCATCCCGCGCCCCACCGACATCTGGTCGTCGTTCGTCGACGACTTCGACCTGGTGTGGCGGGCGAGTCTGGTGACCGGCATGAACGCCCTCGTCGGCCTGGTGCTCGGCTCGGCGTTCGGCTTCCTGGTGGCAGTGCTCACCAACCGGTTCCAGATCGTCAGCGAACTGGTCAACCCGCTGGCCATCACCATCGCCGCCATCCCGGCGGTGGTCATCGTCGGCGTGTTGAACAACATGTACGCGCTCGACAGCCAGATCCCGCGGCGCATCATGGTGACGATCTCGGTCTTCTTCGTGGTGTTCGTGCAGGTGGCCAAGGGCCTGCGTCAGAACGACGCGACGCAGATGGAACTGATGCGTTCGTACGCGGCCTCACCGTTCGACACGCTCAAGAAGGTGCGCCTGCCGAACACGATGCCCTTCTTCTTCACGGGCGTGCGCACCGCGGCGCCGCTCGCACTGATCATCGCGCTCGTCTCCGAGTACTTCGGCGGCACGCAGAACGGACTGGGGTCGAAGATCTCGGGTACGTTGAATTCGTCCAACAAGGCACTGGGGTTCGCCTACGTGCTGGGCGGTGCACTCGTGGGCCTGCTGTTCTTCGCAGGCTCCAATCTCTTGGAGTACCTCGTCGTCCCGTGGCGGCGGCGGGCGCGCTCCAAGTGACCAGCAAGCAACACGACACAAGAAAAAGGGGAGGGACAATGGCATACGGACGTGCAGCCAAATTGGCCGCAGCCTTCACGCTCGCCGGCGTGCTCGTCGCCGCATGTGGCAGCGACGACAACGAGGGCGGGACGGGCACCGAGACGACGACACCCGGATCCGGTACCGGTGGCACCACTGGTTCAGGTCTCGCCGTCGACATCGCGAAGTGCACCGCACCTGCGGGTGCGAAGGTGAAGCTGCAGCTGCAGTGGGTCACCCAGTCGCAGTTCGCCGGCTACTTCGCCGCGGTCGACCAGGGCTTCTACAGCAAGGCCGGCCTCGACGTCGAGATCGTCGAAGGTGGCGTGGACATTCCGCCGCAGAAGACGCTCGCGACGGGTGCGGTGGACTTCGCCATCTCGTGGGTGCCCAAGGCACTCGCCGAGCGTGAAGCCGGCGCCAAGGTCACCGACATCGCCCAGGTCTTCCAGCGCTCGGGCACCCTGCAGGTGAGCTTCAAGGACAAGAACATCACCTCGGCCGCCGACTTCAAGGACAAGAAGATCGGCAACTGGGGCTTCGGCAACGAGTACGAGATCTTCGCCGCGTTGTCGAAGGCCGGTCTCGATCCCGCCAAGGACGTCACGCTCATCCAGCAGAACTTCGACATGAACGGTCTGCTCGACGGTTCCATCGACGCCGCCGAGGCGATGACGTACAACGAATACGCCCAGGTGCTCGAGGCCGTGAACCCCGACACCGGCGAGCTGTACAAGCCTGAGGACCTGAACGTCGTCTCGTACGAGACCGAGGGCGTCGGCATGCTCCAGGACGCCATCTGGGCAGCGCAGGATCGCCTCAGCGATCCGGCCTACTGCGGCCAGGCCATCGCGTTCGTGAAGGCGTCGCTCCAGGGCTGGGCCTACTGCCGTGACAACGCCCAGGCGTGCGCCGACATCGTCGTCGCCAAGGGCTCGAAGCTCGGCGCGACCCACCAGCTGTGGCAGATGAACGAAGTCAACAAGCTCATCTGGCCCGCGGCCGGTGGTGTGGGCGTCATCGACACCGCTGCATGGCAGCGCACCGTCGACATCGCCAGCGGCACGACGAACCTCGACGGCAAGACCGTGTTGACCAAGGCTCCGGACCCGGAGTCGTGGACGAACGACATCGTCAACGAGGCCATCAAGCAGCTCACCGCTGAGGGCATCGACGTGAACGGCTCGAGCTTCGCGCCGATCGACGTCACGCTCACCGAGGGCGGTGCCTGATCCTCTCAGGATCGTCTGACGAGCATGGGCGGGCCGCTTCGGCGGCCCGCCCTTCTCGCTGTCCAGGCCCCCACCGCGAGCGCGGTGGAGCGCAGCGCGCCCCTCGTGTTCGTGCTGCTGTGGAGCACCGGGTTCGTCGTCGCTCGCTACGGCACCGACGATGCAGGCCCGCTCACGTTCCTCGCCTACCGGCTGACCATCGCGGCGCTGTTCCTGATGGTCTACGCCTGGGCGACCGACGCGCCCAGCATTCGGCGCGGCGCCGTCGGTTGGGCCGCGCTGTCGGGCCTGGGTATGCACGCGGTCTACCTCGGCGGGTTGTTCCTGGCGATCAGTTGGGGCATGCCCACCGGCGTCGGCGCGTTGATCGCCGGCCTCCACCCTGTGTTCACCACGGTGACCGCGAGGTTCGTGCTCGGCGAACGCTTGTCGCCGTGGCAGTGGCTGGGTGTGGCGCTCGGATTCATCGGGGTCGTCGTCGTGGTGATCGACCACCTCGGGGGTGGGCCGGGTGGCGACATCTCCGCCGGAGCACTGATCGCTGCGGGGATCAGCGTGCTCGGCATGGTCTTCGGCACGCTCCTGCAGCGCGCCCGCGGCATGGGCATGCCGTTGTTGCGCGGCACGGTGGTGCAGTACACGGCGTCGGCGGCGGTGCTGTTCGTCGGCGCGATCGTGCACGAGCACCTCGACTTCACGGTCACGCGTCGATCGGTCTTCGCGCTCGCCTGGGCGGTCGTGGTGCTGTCGATCGCGGCGGTGCTGATCATGCTGTGGCTGTTGCAGCACCACGCGGCCGCGAAGGTGAGCAGCCTGTTCTTCCTGACCCCGGCGCTGAGCACGGTGGAGGGCGCGCTCCTGTTCGGCGAGCGACTCGGCGCCCTCGCCGTGGTCGGCCTGGTGGCGGCACTCGTCGGGGTGTCGTTGACGCTGCGTGCGCCGAGTGCGCCGAGTGCGCCCGCCGCCGTGCCCTGAGGGACTTTGGTCCCGACTTTGCCGTGGCAGGTCCTTGTGTACGCAGATTCCGAGGCCCATCGGTATATGGTTCGCCTTCAGCGGACGACAACGGTGCCGTCCCTTCTGTGGAGGTGGCCAATGACGGACACCGAGGAACGACACGGCAAGCGCGCGGAGCAGATCTCGCACGTGGTCGTCAGGTTCGCGGGTGACTCCGGCGACGGGATGCAGCTCACGGGCGACCGATTCACATCGGTCTCCGCCCTGTTCGGCAACGACCTGTCGACATTCCCCGATTACCCGGCCGAGATTCGCGCCCCAGCGGGCACCGTGAACGGTGTCTCCAGCTTCCAGGTGCACATCTCGGACCACGACATCACGACGCCGGGCGACAGCCCGAACGTGCTCGTCGTGATGAACCCCGCGGCGCTGAAGGCCGACCTGCACCGCCTCGAGCAGGGTGGGTTGCTGATCGTCAACACCGACGCGTTCGAGGAGCGCGACCTCCGCAAGGCCGGGTACGACCACAACCCGTTGCACGACGACTTCCTGTCGGCGTACCGCGTGGTCGAGATCCCGATGACCACGCTCACCCAGCGCGCCACCGAACCGCTCGGTGTGAAGCCTCGCGATGCCGAACGGTCGAAGAACCTGTTCGCACTCGGCCTGGTCAGCTGGCTCTACTCGCGGCCCACCGAACCCACCATCGCCTGGATCGAGAACAAGTTCAAGGATCTCGTCAAGGAGAGCAACCTGGCCGCGTTCAAGGCCGGTCACGCGTTCGGTGAGACCACCGAGATCTTCGACCATCCGTACGAGGTGAAGCCGGCGAAGCTGCCGCCCGGTGAGTACACGAACATCACCGGCAACGTCGCCCTGGCCTGGGGCCTCGTCGCCGCCGGCCAGCTGGCCAAGCTGCCCGTGTTCCTGGGCAGCTATCCCATCACCCCGGCCAGCGACATCCTCCACGAACTCTCCAAGCACAAGCACTTCGGTGTGCGCACGGTGCAGGCCGAGGACGAGATCGCCGCGGCCGGCATGGCGCTGGGCTCGGCGTTCTCGGGCCACCTCGGCGTCACGACCACCAGTGGTCCCGGCGTGGCGTTGAAGAGCGAGACCATGAGCCTCGCCATCTCGCTCGAGCTGCCGCTCATCCTGGTCGACATCCAGCGCGGTGGCCCGTCCACCGGCCTGCCGACCAAGACCGAGGCGGCCGACCTGAACATCGCCATGTACGGCCGTCACGGCGAGGCACCGCTCCCCATCGTCGCCGCGTACAGCCCGTCGAACTGCTTCGACGCGGCCATCGAGGCGGCCCGCATCGCGCTCGAAGTACCGCACCCCGGTCATCCTGCTCAGCGACGGCTACCTGGCCAACGGCAGCGAGCCGTGGTGCCTGCCGAACACCGACGACCTGCCCGACATCTCGGTGCCGTTCCAGACCGAGAAGAACCATGTCAACGCCGAAGGAGTCGAGGAGTACTGGCCGTACCTGCGCGACCCCGACACGTTGGCCCGACCGTGGGCCATCCCGGGGACACCCGGGCTGATGCACCGCGTCGGCGGCATCGAGAAGGAGGACGGCTCGGGCAACATCAGCTACGCGCCGGCCAACCACAGCACGATGGTGCACATCCGTGCCGACAAGGTGGCGGGCATCGCCAACGACATCCCGCCGGCCACCGTGCAGGGCGACGCCGATGCCGAGGTCGTGTTGCTCGGCTGGGGTTCCACCTGGGCCGCCATCGACGCCGCGGTGCAGCGCACCCGTCGGGCGGGCACGAAGGTGGCCTGGATCCACCTCACCCACCTCAACCCGTTGCCGCCGAACCTCGGCGAGCTGCTGCGCAGCTTCCCGAAGGTGCTCGTCCCCGAGTTGAACCTGGGGCAGCTGTGCCGCATCGTCAGGGCCGAGTACCTGGTCGACGCGAAGGCCATCACCAAGGTGCAGGGTCTGCCCTTCACCTCCGCCGAACTCGAGGATGCGATTCAGGAGGCTCTGCGATGAGCGACACGACCATCGTCCCGCTCACCACGAAGAAGGACTGGATGAGCGACCAGGAGGTGCGCTGGTGCCCCGGTTGCGGTGACTACGGCATCATGCAGGCCGTCCAGACGCTGATGCCCGAGTTGGGCATCGCGCCCGAGAACACGGTGTTCATCAGCGGCATCGGCTGCAGTAGCCGCTTCCCGTACTACATGAACACGTACGGCATGCACAGCATCCACGGTCGTGCGCCGGCCATCGCCACCGGTGTGGCCGTGGCCCGCCCCGACCTGGACGTGTGGGTGGTCACCGGCGACGGTGACGCGTTGTCGATCGGTGGCAACCACCTGCTGCACGCCCTGCGCCGTAACGTGAACCTGACGATCCTGCTGTTCAACAACCGCATCTACGGGCTCACCAAGGGCCAGTACTCGCCCACCAGCGAAGAGGGCAAGGTCACCAAGAGCACTCCGATGGGCTCGATCGACCACCCGTTCAATCCGCTGTCGGTGGCGCTCGGCGCCGAGGCGTCGTTCGTGGCCCGCACCCACGACCTCGACCGCAAGCACATGATGAACGTGTTCCGTCAGGCGCACGCCCACCGCGGTGCCTCGTTCGTCGAGATCTACCAGAACTGCAACGTGTTCAACGATGCTGCGTTCGATCACGTCACGGGCAAGCACGCCCGCGAAGAGATGATGATCGACCTCGAGCACGGCAAGCCCATCCGCTTCGGCGCAGATGGCCACAAGGGCGTCATCATGGGCACCGACGGCCAGTTGCGCATCGTCGAGGTCGCCGACGTGGGCGAGGACGCGTTGCTGGTCCACGACGCCCAGCGTCACGACCCGGGTCTGGCGTTCGCGCTGGCCCGGCTGTCGCACGACGACCATTCGCCGACGCCGTTCGGTGTGTTCCGCGACGTCGAACGTGGCGACTACGGCTCGATGGTCGGCGCCCAGTTGGCCAGCGCCAGCGAGAAGAAGGGCCCCGGCGATCTGAGTGCGTTGCTGCGCAGCAACGGCACGTGGCAGGTCGGCCAGTAACGCGTGTCCGATGAACTCGTCGAGCGGCTCCGTGCTGCCACGGAACTGCTCGAGGCAGTGGTCGCCGATCGGTCGCTGCTCGAAACCCTGCCGCTCGAGGCTCGGACGCGCCTGCTGAACGCCGCCGGCGACGTGTACGAGCCCGACGTGCAGGTGCGTCGTCGGCAGATCAAGGCGCAGCGCCGACAGATGAAGCAGGATCGGGCGCAGCGCGACCAGGCGGCGCTCGACGAGACGGGCATCCGCAGCCTGCGCGCCCGGCCGGTGTTCACCACGCCCAACGTGGCGCTGCCA
This sequence comes from uncultured Actinomycetes bacterium, assembly GCA_963822385.1. Lineage (GTDB taxonomy): Bacteria > Actinomycetota > Acidimicrobiia > Acidimicrobiales > Ilumatobacteraceae > UBA668. Next base: position 2,109,303 of record CAWGHJ010000003.1, on the reverse strand, counting down.
CCCTCCGACGTCGGACCGGACCAGATCGACGACGGCGTCGACGACGACTCGGACCGCGGTGACGCCGACGGTCGCGAGACGCTGCTGCCATTGCACTGCTACGTCTGCAAGCGCAAGTACACGACGATCCATCCGTTCTACGACCAGATGTGCACCGAGTGCGGCGACCTGAACTACGCCAAGCGGAGCGAGACCGCCGACCTGTCGGGGCGCGTCGCCCTGCTCACCGGTGGTCGTGTGAAGATCGGCTACCAGGCCGGCATCAAGCTGCTGCGTGCCGGCGCGCACCTGATCGTCACCACCCGCTTCCCGCGCGATTCCGCGGTGCGCTACGCCGCCGAAGCCCGACTTCGCCGACTGGGGGCATCGGCTCGAGATCTTCGGACTCGACCTGCGCCACACGCCGAGTGTCGAGGCGTTCTGCCGGCACCTGCTCGACACCCATGACCGGCTCGACTTCATCGTCAACAACGCCTGCCAGACCGTGCGTCGCCCGCCGGACTTCTACCGCCACATGATGGAGGCCGAGGTCGGCTCGCTGGCTGACGCTGCCGCCCGCGGCCGCGCGCCTGCTCGGCGCGTACGAAGGCCTGCGCGGCACCGACATGCTCGCCGTCGGGCCGCGAGTCCGGCGACGTCGCCGCCGGCGCTGCCCGTCGCGGTGCCCGGTCGTCGCCCACGCGGCCGAGCTGTCGCAGGCCGCCTGCTGCCCGAGGAGGACGTCGAGCGGCGGGAGCCTGTTCCCCGAAGGGCGACTCGACCAGGACCTGCAGCAGGTCGACCTGCGCGACCGCAACTCGTGGCGGCTGACGCTGGCCGAGGTGTCGTCGGTGGAGCTGCTCGAGACGCAGCTGGTCAACGCGGTGGCACCGTTCGTGCTGAACGCTCGCCTCAAGCCGCTCATGCTGCGCACGCCCGAGCGCGACAAGCACATCGTCAACGTGTCGGCGGTGGAGGGGCAGTTCTACCGACGGTTCAAGACCACCCGCCACCCGCACACGAACATGGCCAAGGCGGCGCTGAACATGATGACCCGCACCTCGGCCGCCGACTACCACGCCGACGGCATCCACATGAACAGCGTCGACACCGGTTGGGTGAGCGACGAGGACCCGGCCGCACATCGCCGAGCGCAAGAGCGCCGAGCATCGCTTCCATCCGCCGCTCGACATCGTCGACGGGGCGGCGCGCATCGTCGACCCGATCATCGCCGGCATCAACACCGGCGAGCACGTGTGGGGCCAGTTCCTGAAGGACTACCGCGTCACCGACTGGTGAACTGGTCTGTGTCACACCGCTGACCACGTGGACGCCGCTCAGCGATGTGACACACACGGCTCTTCGGCGATCAGCCTTCGGTGATGGCTGCGCCGGCACCGATGTCGGCCCGGTCGGCGGCTTCGCGGCCCGCGTGCCAGCCGTAGGCGTTGTAGCGCTTGGCCTTCATCATCACCGCGTCGGGGAACGCCTCGGCGTAGGCCTGCTCGACGGCAGCGTCGCGTTGGGCGAGCACCGGCAGCATCGCGTCGCCGTAGTCGTGCACGGCCTCGTCGGCGACATGCTGTCGCGTGAGCTCGAGCCGCTCGGACACGCGGTCGGCGAACGACACCAGGAACGCTCGTCGGAACGACGGCGTGCGCAGTCGCTTGTCGTGCGCCGTGGCAGTGCTGGACGCGTGCGTGGCCTGCACCAGCAACGACGTGAACAGCACGTCGGTGAGTTGCAGGTCGACCCCGAAGCCCATGAGGGTGCAGAACCCGGCCGACGGGTGCCAGATGCTCTTGGCCCCGTTGACCTGGGCGATGGCCGACAGGAACGTGGCCTTCTCGTCGGCGTACGGGTTGTCGATGTGCACCCGTCGCGATTCGACGCCGTACTGCGCGCCGCTGCCCGCGGCATGTGCGGCCAGCATGGCCATGTCGATGGAGTGACGGGTCATCAGCTCCTGCGCCTTCTCGGTGAAGGCCTCGGCCTCGGCCTCGAAGGTGGTGCCCTCGGCCTTGGCCAGCAGCGCACGGATGAGCTTCAGCGCCTTGCCGTCCACCGTGCCAGCCATCTGGCCGGCCGACACCGTGGGCTTCACCCGGCCCTTGTTGCTGGCCGGCCAGCGCATCGGCGGCGTGACCAGTTCGCTGACGCGCGGCGCGGTCTCGAGGACGGTGAGCACGTCGATGACCACGGGCTGGGCCTCGTGCGGATCGAGTTGTTCGGAGCGCATCCACCGCTCGATGATCTCGCCGTGCCCACCGACGACGGTGCCGTCGGGCCCGAGGACGCCCAGCTCGGCCAACTGGTCGAGCCATGGCTGCGGTGCACGTGTGGGCGCCTGTTCGCGGCGCGAGTGTTGGGCGACGTAGCCGAGCACCAAGCGGGTGCTGCGCTGCGTGCCGTTGCGGCGCACCAGGTGCGCGAGGTCGGCGGGTTGCCAGCCGTTGGCGAACAGCAGGTCGATGCGGCGCTGGAAGCGCGATTCGAGTGGTGTGAAGGTACCCATCGGCGGAGCGTGCCTGAGGGGTGTGACGCAGTGTCCGGACGGGTCCGTGACGCCTGGATCAGCCGGTGTAGTACTGGTCGGTGATGGTGAGTGCCTCGTCGATGATGGCGAGGCCTTCCTCGACCTGGTCGCGGCTGATGGTGCAGGGCGGCGTGACGTGCAGGCGGTTGAAGTGGGTGAACGGCCACAGGCCCTTGCTCTTGCAGGCGGCGAGGAGCTCCTGCATGGGCTTCGCCTCCGCGCCGGCCGCGTTGTACGGCACCAGCTGTTCGCGGGTCTCGCGGTCCTTCACCAGTTCGATGGCCCAGAACACACCCAGGCCGCGCACGTCGCCGACGGAGGGGTGGTTGGCCTTCAGCTTCTCGAGGCCGGGGGCGATGACGTCGGCGCCGATGGAGCGGGCGTGCTCGATGATGCCCTCCTCCTTGAAGATGTTGATGCTCGCGACCGCCGAGGCGCAGGCCAGCGGGTGGCCCGAGTAGGTGAGCCCACCGGGGTAGACGCGGTCGCGGAACGTGGCCGACACCTTGTCGCTGATCACGACGCCACCCAGCGGCACGTAGCCCGAATTGACGCCCTTGGCGAAGCACACCAGGTCGGGCTGCACGCCCCACTTCTGGAACGCGAACCACTCGCCGCAGCGGCCGAAGCCGGCCATGACCTCGTCGCAGATCATCATGATGCCGTGGCGGTCGCAGCGCTCGCGAATGCCCTGCAGGTAGCCGTCCGGCGGGACGAGGATGCCGTTCGTGCCGACGACCGATTCGATGATGATCGCCGCGACCTGCTGCGCGCCCTCGACCATGAGCACGTCGTCGAGGTGCTGGAGCGCACGCTCGCACTCCTGCGCCTCGCTCGTCGCTGTGGAACGCGCTGCGGTACGGGTACGGGCCCCAGAACTTCACCACGCCCGGCATGCCCGGCTCGCTGGGCCAGCGGCGCGGGTCGCCCGTCAGGGTGATCGCCCCGTTCGTGGCGCCGTGGTAGCTGCGGTAGTGGTTGAGCACCTTGTGGCGACCGGTGTGCAGGCGGGCCATGCGCACCGCGTTCTCGGTGGCCTCGGCGCCGCCGTTGGTGAAGAACACCATGTTCAGAGTCGCCGCCGGCGACCTCGGTGATCAGCCGTGCGGCCTCGCTGCGGGCGTCGTTGGCGTGGAACGGGGCGATCGTGCACAGTCGGCCGGCCTGCTCCTGGATGGCGGCGACGAGCTTGGGGTGCTGGTGGCCGATGTTCATGTTCATCAGCTGCGCCGAGAAGTCGAGGTAGCGGGTGCCGTCCTCGGTCCAGAAGTGGCTGCCCTCGGCGCGGGTGACGACGAGCGGGCTGATGGCGCCCTGCGCGCTCCACGAGTGGAACACGTGCGCCCGGTCGTGGGCGAAGGCGTCGGCGGGGTGGGTGTCGAGCACGGTCATGGACCCATCGTAGTTGTCACATGTGGAGCCGTACAGACCGTGCTTTGTTCCCGGACAAAGTGCTCGCTGCGGGTCGTCGTGACGTCGGCAGCACGGGCTACGGTTCGCGGCATGGCAGAGCACTCCGGTCAGATGGTCACTTTCAAGAGCAACGGTCACACGTGCGACGGCTACATCGCGGGCTCCGGCCCCGGCGTGCTGGTCATCCAGGAGTGGTGGGGCCTCGTCCCGCACATCAAGGACGTGGTCGACCGCTTCGCCGAGGCCGGGTTCACGGCGTTGGCGCCCGACCTGTACCACGGCGAGTCGTCGACCGAGCCCGATGGCGCCGGCAAGCTGATGATGGCCCTGAACCTCGAGCAGGCCGCCAAGGACCTCAGCGGCGCCGTGGCCCTGCTGCAGGAACGCAGCGGTGCACCCAAGGTGGGCGTCGTCGGCTACTGCATGGGTGGTGGCCTGGCCCTGGTCGTGGCCGCGAACCGTCCCGATGCCGTCGCGGCGTGCGCGCCGTACTACGGCGTCATCCCGTGGGCGAGCGCCCAGCCCGACTGGTCGGCGATCGAGGCCAAGGTCGAGGGCGAGTACGCCGAGTTCGACGATTACGCCGGCCCCGAGGCGAGCGCCGCTCTGCAGGCGCAGCTGCGCGAGCTGGGCAAGGACGCCACGCTGCACGTGCATCCGGGTACCCATCACGCATTCTTCAACGACGCCCGCCCCGAGGTGTACGACGCCGCGGCGTCGGCCGAGTCGTGGGAGCGCACCACCGCGCTGTTCCGCGACGCCCTCTGATCTCGCGAGCGTCCGACCGAGTGACCTTGGTCCCTGGCCGTGATACCCCTTGGGGTATCACACTGAGGGTATGTCCCGGACCCCCCGTCCATCCCGTTCATCGCGCGCGCGTCGTCGCGCCCTCGTCGCCGTGTCGTTGGTGGCCACCGCGCTCACCGTCGGCGCTGCCTGCAGCGCCCAGCCCAGCACCGCCGGCAGCATCCAGTCGCAGGGCGGCTCGGCCCAGGCGCTGACCGGTTCCGACGTGTACATCATGTCGTGCGCCCGGTGCCACGGTGCCGACCTGATGGGCAAGAAGGACGCGCCGAAGCTCGACAGCGTGCGCATGAACTCGCTCGGCGAGCAGCCGCTGCGCATGCTCATCCAGTACGGCAAGGGCCGTATGCCGGCGTTCGGCAACCTCTCGCCCGAGCGTGTCGACGCCCTCGTCGAGTACCTCCGCAACGGCGGCTGACCGTCCGCGCGCCGATGCCCGCGCGTGGTCGGCGCTCGGCGCCCTCTGGCGAGCGCTGTCACGTGAAACGTCCGCGGCAGACATCTGACGTGACAGCGTCGACAGGTCAAGCGAACAGGATGTGGACGCCCTCTCTGATGTCCTCCGATGGTGACGCTGCACGCCGGATTCGTCAATGACGAGTCGCGGGTCGACGTATCGTTCGCTCCAGGTCGACGATCGGGGGGTTCGATGCCCAGCGCGAATGAGATCAGGGACGGTCAGCGGAAGGCGTGGGCCAGACTCTCGACCGGCTGGGAGAAGTGGGACGCGGTGATCATGGATCAGCTGGGTCCTGTCACCGAGGCCATGATCTCGCGACTCGACGTCGTCGACGGCCGCGCACACCTCGACGTGGCGTCGGGCACCGGTGAGCCGGGCTTGACCGTCGCCCGGCTGGCACCGGAGGGCCGGGTGGTGCTCACCGACCTGGCGCCGGAGATGCTCGGCGTGGCTGCACGACGAGCGCAGGCGCAGGCGATCACCAACGTCGAGACGGTGGTCTGCAGCGCCGACGACCTGCCGTTCGACGACGCGACGTTCCACACCGTGTCGGTGCGGTTCGGTTACATGTTCTTCCCCGACATGGTCGCCGCGACGGCCGAGCTGGCGCGCGTGCTCGCGCCCGGTGGGCGGCTGTGCGCGTCGGTGTGGGTGAAGCCGGACGAGAACCCGTGGACGTCGGTGTGCATGAAGGCCATCGCGTCGGTGGTGGCGCTCCCGCCGGCCGACCCCTCGGCGCCGAACATGTTCCGGTGCGCCGCGGCGGGCGCCGTCGGCGAGCTGTACGAGGCGGCCGGCCTGGTCGACGTGGACGAGTGGGACGTCGACGTCGAGCTGGTGACCTCGTCGCCGCAGCAGTACTGGGAGATGATGAGCGAGCACGTCTCGCTGGCGATGGCCGCGCTGCAGGCGGCCGAACCAGGGGAGCGCGAGCGGATCCGCGACCGTGTGATGGTCGACGTCGGGCCGTTCGAGATCGACGGCGAGGTGCGCGTCCCGGGCGCGGCCAGGTGCATCGTCGGCACGAAGCCCGACCGGGTGTGATCAGCGCGGCGGCTGGTCGCGTCTGACCGTCGTCGGCGACTCGGTCGACTCACGCAGGAACTCCGCCACGACGTCGTCGATGGCGGAGGCCGCCGGCAGCGCGCTGGGTTCGACCATGTCGTCGACCTCGGTCGCCCGCTCCTGCCCGCCGACGAGCTTGTGGGCGAGCTCGTCGATGCTCTCGGCGAGCACGTACCCGTCGGCGCCGCTGCGCAGGAGTCGCTTCACGGGGCCGGGCAGGTCCACGTCGAACTCCTCGTCGTCGAGCTCGACCACCACGATCCGCGCGTCGGGGTACTTCCGTTGCAGCGCGCCGACGAGCTGCGGGCTGGACGACGGCGTGAGCACGAGATCGGCGCGGTCGACCTCGTCCCTCACGTCGACCACCCGCGCGCCGAGGAGATCGGCGAGTCGATGCCGCGCGGCCGGCTTCAGCGGCAGCGCGGTGACGACCGTGATCCGTCCGTCGACCAGTTCGACCTCCATGCCGTCGACCCTAGGTGACAGCACCGACTGATCGTCCGCGTGGGATCAGTCCTGCAGATCGTTTGACATGTGGAGACGCAGAGCGCACAGTGCTCGGGCGGGTGACAGTCCAACGTGCACGAAGTCGTACGGGAAGGGCAGTCATGTTCGGAAATCTCGGTCAGCGGGTACGTCATCCCGGTCGCGTCGTCGCGGGCGTGGTCGTCGGAGCACTCATCGTCGGTGGTGTCACCTACGCGGCGATTCCGAACACGATCACCGCGCAGATCACCGCCTGCTACCCCACCTCCGGGGTGAACAAGGGCGTGCTGCGCGTCATCGACGTGCAGGCTGGTGTGAAGTGCCCTGTCGGCCAGGTGGCGATCAGCTGGCAACAGCGCGGGACCCGCTACCGCGGGGCATGGAAGTCGACGGTCGGGTACTCGGCGAACGACATCGTGTCCTCCGGCGGGTCGTCGTACGTGGCCCTCGTCGCCAACACGAACGTCGCGGTCTCGAACACGACGCGCTGGGCGGTCTTCGCCGCCCGCGGTGCAACCGGCGCCACGGGTGCGACCGGCGCCAAGGGCGCTGCGGCGCCGGCCCCGGCGAACGTCATCTGGGTGGCGGCGTCGGGTGGCAACTTCACGTCGGTCCGGCTCGCCATGAATTCGATCAGCGGTGTTGGGCAGTACGTCATCAACGTGGCTCCGGGCACCTACATCGAGACCGCACCGATCATCATGAAGAACAATGTCGACCTTGTCGGCTCCGGGCAGGGCCGCACGACGATCACCTGCGCGTGTGCACAGGGTCTCAACCCAGGTCTGCACTCGACGGTCTACGCGGGTGGCGACATCAACGGCGGGATCCGTGACCTCACGCTCGTCAACACCGGTGGCCTGTCCTCCGTCTCGGTGGCCCTCGAGGTCGACCAAGTCACAGCGAAGTTCTCGATCGTGGACACCACGCTGATCGCGACCAACGGCGCGGTGCCGCTCAGCCAGGCGATGGGTATGTGGATCCGACTCGGATCGAACCATCTCGCCATCGACCGCGTGACCACGCACGTCTCCGGGGCGCCGACGAACTACGGCATCTTCACGCAGGGCGACGAGGTGATGATCCGAAACTCGTTCATCGAAGCACTCGGCGCCGGGAACAGCGTGTGGAACGACGGCTCCGGCATCCGCATGGTCGATTCGATCGTGAACGGCCCGACGCGTCTCATGATCGGGCGTTGCTTCGACGTGTTCGACATCAACTACGACATCTTCAGCTGCGGCTAGATGTAATTCAGCTGATGGCTCGGTAGATGCCGTTGGTGACGGCGTCGATCTCGGTGTCGGCACTCATGCCGTCGGGCCACACGGAGTTGGTGACGATGTTGGCCAGGCCGTGCACGCCCGACCAGGCGATGATCGGGGCGTCCTTGCGGCGGGCCGGCGGAACGGCACCGGTCTCGACCATTCGGTCGATCGCGTCGACGAGGACGAACCACGCGGTCGGGATCGTCCTCGCGCTCCAGCCGGACCTCGCACGGAGAGAACGCGGCGTCGAAGACGGTGGGGTGGTCGATGGCGAAGCGGACGTAGGCGCGGCCGATCTCCTGGAAGCGCTGCACCGAACGTCGCTTCGCGTTCCCAGTCGCTGGCACTGCGTCGCGCGCCTCGAGCAATGCGCGGGCGAACTCCTCGCGGCATCGCTGCGACACGTGGGCGACGAGGTGCTCGCGGCTGGGGAAGTGGCGGTAGGTGGCCGACGGTGACACGCCGACTTCACGGGCCAGATCGCGCAGCGTGACGTGGGCGATGCCGGTGGCGCGAACCACGTGCATCGCCGCGTCGACGAGGGCTGCCTCGAGCGAACCGTGGTGGTACGGCTTCTCCGTCATGTCGACATTGTGCCATGAATGTTGACATTGTTCACATCATCCGCTCTAATGTGAACACTGATCACATGGTTCTCGGACGAACACACGACGCGGAGGTCGACAGTGGCAAGCATCAACAAGGGCAGGTTCTCGGCGGACACCGGAGCGGATGGCAAGGTGCTGTTCCTCATCGGCATGCGCCTCAACCAGATCTGGAAGCCGTGGAAGTGGCTGCCCGTCGCGGTGGCGATGCCGCGGATGCTGATCGAACTGCAGAAGAACCCGAGCCTTGGCCTGGTCGGCCGGCCGCGCACCTACCTGTCGGGGCGAACCGTCCTCGTGTGGCAGTACTGGGAGTCGTTCGAGCACCTCGAGCAGTACTCGAAGTCGGGGACCGCGCTGCACCTGCCGGCGTGGCGGGCGTTCAACAAGAACGTGCGCGACAACGGTTCCGTGGGCATCTTCCACGAGACGGTGCTGCTCGGTGACGATCGCGTCGAGACGGTCTACGGCAACATGCCCACGTTCGGCCTCGCCGCCGTCACCGGCGCAGTGCCCGCCACGCGCCGCGGCCAGACCGCGAAGGCTCGCCTCACCGGCGCCCCCGCCGACGCGCCGGTGGTCGAGCCCTACTGATTCCGCAGGTACGGTCGAAAGTCCCTCTTGCGTGTGCGATCGTGAAGGCGCATCGTGAAGTCACAAGCAACCACCTCCCCCTGTTGGGGACAACGCAGCCACGAGCTGCGATGAAGGGTTCGCTCGACCGAGGGGCGCCTCCCAGAGACGCCCCTCAGCCGCGTCTGGCGATGGCGTCGGCGACGGCCAGCAGACGCTGCGCGTTGGCGACGTGCAGGTTCTCGATCATTCGCCCGTTGTACGTGACGACGCCCTTGCCGGCGGCCAGGCCTTCGTCGAATGCGGCGATCAGACCGCGAGCATTGGCGATGTCGTCCTCGCTGGGCGCCCACACGTCGTTGCAGATCTCGACCTGTCCGGGGTGGATGAGGGTCTTGCCGTCGAAGCCCATCTCGAAGCCCTGTACGCACTCGACGCGGAACCCGTCGTCGTCCTTCACGTCGTTGTAGACACCGTCGAGGATCACCTTGTCGGCCTCGCGAGCGGCGGCGAGCGCCGTGGCCAGGTGGGGAACGAGCGGGTGCCGGCCGGCGGCACCGAGCGACGACCGCAGCTCGCGAGCCAGGTCGTTGGTGCCCATGACGAGCACGTCGACCCGCCAGTGCGCGGCGATGGCGCGCACGTCGAAGATGGCCGTGGGGGTCTCGACCATCGCCCAGATCTTCATGTCGGGGCGTGCGCCAGCAGCGTCGAGGCGGCCCGACACCTGATCGAGGTACTCGACCGATCCGACCTTGGGAATGACGACCGCGCTCGCGGCCGACTGCGCGGCGGCGGCCAGGTCGTCGACGCCCCACGGCGTGTCGAGGCCGTTGCAGCGGATGGTCAGCTCTCGTGAGCCGTACTCGCCGGACGATGCGGCCGCGACAGCGTTGGCCCGAGCGGTCTCCTTGGCGTCGGGCGCCACGGCGTCCTCGAGGTCGAAGATGATCGCGTCGGCCGGGATGCTCTTGGCCTTCTCGAGTGCCCGCTCGTTGGCCGCGGGCATGTACAGCACGGAGCGGCGGGGACGGAGATCGGACGTGGGGTGCGCCATGGGGTTGCTCTCTTCTCTCAGAAGCCGTAGGACGCGGCGAGCTCGGGGTCGCGGCCGGCCAACTGCCGGGCCAGCTCGACGACGACCTTGCACTGCTTCACCGAGGCGTCGTCCTCCATCTTGCCGTCGAGCATGATGGCGCCGGTGCCGTCGCCCATCGCGTCGATGACGCGCTGGGCCTGGCGGACGTCCTCCGGGCGCGGGCTGAAGACGCGCTTGGCGATGTCGACCTGCACCGGGTGCAGGCTCCAGGCGCCGACGCAGCCGAGCAGGTAGGCGTTGCGGAACTGGTCCTCGCAGGCGACGGTGTCCTTGATGTCGCCGAACGGACCGTAGAAGGGCAGCAGGCCGAACGTGACGCACGCGTCGACCATTCGGGCGATCGTGTAGTGCCACAGGTCCTGCTGGAACGTCGGCCGTGTTGCGGCGTACTCGGGACCGTCGGCACCCTGCGGCGGATCGACGCGCACGACGTAGTCGGGGTGGCCGCCACCCACGCGGGTGGTCTTCATGCGGCGGTTCGCCGCCAGGTCGGCAGGGCCGAGCGACAGGCCCTGCATGCGCGGCGAGGCGGCACAGATGGCCTCGATGTTGGCGACGCCGCGAGCGGTCTCGAGGATGGCGTGCACCAGCAGCGGCTTCTTCAGGCCGGCCTTGGCCTCGAGTTGGGCCAGCAGACGGTCGACGTAGTGGATGTCCTCCGGGCCCTCCACCTTGGGAACCATGATCACATCGAGCTTGTCGCCGATCTCGCCGACCAGGGTGACCAGGTCGTCGTGGGCCCACGGTGAGTCGAGGCTGTTGATGCGCGTCCACAGCTGGGTGGCGCCCATGTCCATGGTCTGGCCGACCTTCACCAGCCCGGCGCGGGCGGCTTCCTTGTCGGCCATCGGGATGGCGTCCTCGAGGTTGCCGAGCAGGATGTCGACCGTCGGGATGATCTCGGGCAGCTTCGCGACGAGCTTGTCGTTCTGCGGCGGGAAGAAGTGGATGACCCGGCTCGGGCGGAAGGGAATCTCGCGCACGGGGTCGGGGGCACCGACGGCGAGCGGCTTGAAGAAGTCACGAGGGCTGCGCACGCTGCAAGGTTAGGTTGATGCAGTGGCGCACCCGAATTTCGACGCGATCCTGTTCGACGCCGGCGGCATCTTCCTGCTGCCCGATCCCACCATTCTCGGCCCTCTCCTGGCCTACCACCAGGGCGATCCCTCGGTGAGCGCGCACGTCAGGGCGCACTACGCCGGCATGGCCGCGAAGAGCGCGGCGGGTGCCCACGAGCGGTTCTGGCACGACTACAACCTGGCCTACGTGCGCGCCGTCGGGGTGCCCGAGCACGACGTGGAGCTCGCCGCGGTGGTGCTCGAGCAGACCCGCAACGCCTGGACCTGGCGGTGGCCGATCATCGAGAGCGTCGACGCGCTGCGCGACCTGCAGGCCGCCGGCGTGCCGGTGGGTGTGGTCAGCAACGCGAGCGGACAGATCGCCGACGTCCTCGCCCGTAGCGGCGTGTGCCAGGCGGGCCCCGGTCCGCACACACCGGTCAGGGTGATCATCGACAGCCATCTGGTGGGCGTTGCCAAGCCCGACCCACGCATCTTCGACTTCGCGCTCGAGCACTTCGACGGCATCGCGCGCGACCGCATCGCCTACGTCGGTGACTCGGTGACCATGGACGTCGGGGGAGCGCGGGCGGCCGGACTGCACCCGATCCTGCTCGATCCGTTCGACGACCACCCCGGCGCCGACTTCGATCGCATCACCTCGTTGATGGAGCTGGTCGGGTGACCGACGACGCGGGCCGCCATGTGAGCGACCGATGGGCCGCGTGGCGCCGCGAGATCGACCTCACCGAGTTCCACACGCGGTGGGCGCGCATGGAGGCCGACGGCACCGCGGCGCACGGCGAGGCCGATCTCATCTCCTCGTACTCGCCGACCACGGTGCTCGACGCCGGATGCGGCATGGGTCGGGTGGCCATCGAACTCGCCCGCCGAGGCTTCGACGTCGACGGTGTCGACCTCGACGGCGACCTGCTGGCCTACGCACGGCGAGACGCGCCCGACCTGCGTTGGTACCACGACGACCTGGCAACGATGGCGTTGCCACGCTGCTACGAGCTGGTGGCGTTGCCCGGCAACGTGATGCTGTTCTGCGAGCTCGCGGTTCGCGCCGCCATCGTCGCCAACCTGGCCGAGCACCTCGAACCAGGCGGCCTGCTGGTGGCCGGCTTCGGCCTGGAACGACGCAGCGATGCCATCACGCTCGACGAGTACGACGCGGCCGCGTCGGCCGCCGGTCTGGTGCTCGTCGAACGCTTCGCCACGTGGGAACGAGCGCCGTTCGACGGCGGCAACTACGCCGTCAGTGTCCACCGCCTCGGGTGAACGATCGGTGAACGCCTAACGTCACGACGTGGGGGTCGCGACGCCGAATGCGGCGGAGGTGGACCGGCCGTCGCTGCGCGGCACGGGGTTCTGGCTGCTGTGGTGCAACGCGGTCTCGATCGCGATGGTCAGCTCGGCCGACCGGTTCACGTTCGAGTGGCTCGTCGGCGAGACGCTCGACGCACCCGACTGGGCCGCCGGCCTGGTGCTGTTCTGCCTCGGCGCGCCGGTGTTCGCGTTCGTGCTCGTCGCCGGAGCGATGGCGGATCGCAGCGACCGGCGACGGATGCTGCTCGTCACCCAGACCGGTGGTTTCGTGGTGTTGTCGGCCGCTGCCGTGATGGTGTGGACGGGGTTGGCGTCGGTGCCGCTCGCCTGCGGCATCGCCCTGTGCTTCGGCCTGGTGATGGCGTTCTCGCAGCCGGTGCGCAGCGCATTGACACCGATGCTGGTGCCGCGGTCGTCGCTGATGCACGCGATCGTCGTGATGACCATCGGCGCGAACGTCGCCATGATCGCCGGCCCGCTGTTGGCCGGGACGGTGATCGACCGCTGGGACGTCGGATGGGCGTTCGCCGCGCAGGCGGCGTTCTTCGGTGCGGGCGTCATCCTGGTGGCCCGTCTGCGCATCCCCGAATTGCCGCCGCGCGACGGGAATCGCGACCTGCGCGCCGATGTGAAGGAAGGCCTGCGCTTCGTGTGGCACCACGACACGCTGCGGCCGCTGTTCTTCCTGCTGTGTGTCGGTGGCGGGCTGATGATGGGCGGCGCGACCGCGTTGCTGCCGAAGCTGGCTCGCGACGTGTTCGGTCGCTCGGCGGAGGACGCCAGCCGTCTCTTCGCGCTGATGGGGCTGGGCATGATCGTGACATCGTTCGCGCTGATCAGGTACCGGCAGCGGTTCCGGCGTCGCGGGCTGGTGTTCATGCTGACGATGGTCGTCGGCTGCACCAACCAGGTGCTCATGGGCGCGATGCCCACGTTCGGTTGGCTGGAGTTGTTGATGGTGCTGTGGGGTGTCGGCGGCGGGATCTACATGAACCTCAACCAGACGCTCATCCAGGAGTCCACGCCGCAGGGGCACATGGGCCGTGTCATGTCGCTCACGAACCTGGCGCAGGCTGGGCTGGTGCCGATCGGCGCGCTGGTCGGCTCGGCACTCGCCGGCGCCATCGGGCCGCGCGCCGCGATGAGCACCTACGGTGCGATCGGGCTGGTGTGCGTGCTGGGCACGCTGTGGCGAGCCGACGCGCTGCGCGCTCGACAATGAGTCGTCAGGTGGTGGCGTTCGCGTTGGCGACCAGCGTGCGGGCGATGACCTTCAGGCACAGCGTCTCGTCGGCGCCCTCGAAGATGCTCAGCACGCGGGCGTCGACGAACAGCCGCGACACGGTGAACTCCTCCGCGTAGCCCATGCCGCCGTGGATCTGCATGGCCTCGCGGGTGACCCATTCGGCCGCCTTGCACACGTAGGCCTTCACCATCGCCGCTTCGGAGGTGCCCTCGCCCTTGGCCATCATGCGGGCCACGGCGTAGGCGAACTGCCGGCCGGCCTGGGTGAGCATGGCCATGCGCCCCAGCTTCACCTGGGTGAGCTGGTAGTCCGAGATGGGCGAGCCGAACACCTTGCGGTTCTGCGCGTAGTCCACAGCGGCCTCGTACGCGGCCTGCATGACGCCGACCGCTCGGGCCGCGGTCTGCAGCCGACCGTTCTCGAAGCCGGCCATCTGCAGGTAGAACCCCTTGCCCAGACCGTCGGTGCCACCGACCAGGTTCTCGGCGGGCACCCACCAGTCCTCCAGAGCGACCTCGTAGCTGTGCATGCCGCGGTACCCGATGGTGTCGATCGCCCGACCCTCCATCTTGCCGATGGTGCCGCCGGTGGTCGCGTCCTGCGTGAACTGGAACCCGTGGCCCTCGCCGCGGGGCTTGGGCACGATGAACAGGCTCAGGCCGCGGTGGGTCTTGGTGCGGTCGGGGTCGGTGCGGGCCAGCAGGGCGAGCACGTCGCCGCGGGCGCCGAGGGTGCACCACGTCTTCACGCCGTTGATCACGTAGCCGGGCTCGCCGTTCGGGCCGGGTGCTTCGGTGGCGGTGACCTTGATGCCGGCCACGTCGCTGCCGTAGTCCGGCTCGGTGACCGCGACGGCGGGCATGACCTCGGCCACCGCCAGCTTCGGCAGCCACTCCTGCTTCTGGGCCTCGGTGCCACCCTTGACGAGCGCCCGGGTGAGGATCTCGGGTCGGGTGATCAGCGACCCGCCGATGCCGAGCGAGCCGCGGCTGAGTTCCTCGGTGGCGACGACCATGCCGATGTACTCGCCGTCGCCGCCCTCGCTGAACCCGCCGTACTCGGCCGGCACGCTGAGGCCGAACGCACCCATCTCGGCCAGGCCGGTGATGATCTCCTCGGGCACGTCGGCGTTGGTGCGGTGCACGTGTTCGGCGTGCGGCTTGATGACCTTCTCGGCGAACGACCGGAACGTGTCGGCGACCATCTCGAACTCGTCGTCGAGGTGCCGCGGGCCGGGCGCATCGGCGAGCGACGCGACGAACTCGGGAGTGCGGAACTTCTCGAGGAACGGGTGTGCGTCGCGCATCGGCGCGACATCGAGCCCCCACATCTGCTCGCGGCCGGCGACACGGGTGATCAGGTCGTGGGCCATGTCGGCCGTGAACGCGCAGGTGATCGCGGCCTCCTGGGCGCCCTTGCCGCCGTAGTCGAGCAGCGCTCGCGCCGTCTCGACCTGGGCCGATGCGTGGGCCAGGTCGTAGGCCAGCACCTGGTGCACGTCGGGACCACCGTGGGCGGCCAGGTGGCGGACACCCTTGCCCACGACGCTGGAGGCCAGCTCGATGACATCGGCCGCGGCGGCCAGATCGGGGGCCGGAAGTGAGGACGGCTGGGTGGTGCTCATGGGCGCGACGTTACCCGTGGGTATCTGTGAGGGTCGAAACGTCCGCCGCCTTTCGGTGTGACGTCCGCCTAGGCTCTCGGTCATGCGGCTCTGCGTCTACTGCGGTTCGAACACCGGCAACGTGCCGGCCTTCGCCGCGGCCGCCCGTCAGCTGGGCACCTCGTTCGCCAACCGCGGCATCGGCCTGGTGTACGGCGGCGGCAGCGTCGGCCTGATGGGCATCGCCGCCGATGCCTGCCTCGAGGCGGGTGGCGAAGTCATCGGTGTCATCACCGAGCAGCTCTACAGCGCCGAGGTCGCCCACAAGGACCTCAGCCGGCTGGAAGTCGTGCCCAGCATGCACGAGCGCAAGGCCCGCCTCGCTGAATTGGCCGATGGCTTCGTCGTGCTGCCCGGCGGGTTCGGCACGGTCGACGAGTTCGCCGAGATGCTCACCTGGAACCAGCTCGGCATCGTCGCCAAGCCGGTGGTGCTGTTCGACGTCGACGGCTTCTGGGAACCCCTGCTGGCATGGATGGATCGTGCGGTCGAGGACGGCTTCGTGCGTTCGTCGCACCGCATGCTCGCCCAGCGTGCGCGGTCCGTCGACGACGCCATCGCGCTGGCCACGGCCCCGGTGCCGGAGACGCCGCACAAGTGGCTCGACCGCGACGGCACCCCGGCGTACGGCGTCACCGGTCAGATTCCCATCATCAAGAGCTAGGCGAGTCCTCCGGCTCGAACCGGTACCCGATGCCCGGTTCGGTGACGAAGTAGCGAGGGCGGCCGGCCTCCGGCTCGAGCTTCTTGCGAATCGCCGCGAGGTGGACGCGCAGGTAGTTGGTCTCGCTCTCGTACTGCGGCCCCCACACCTCCTGGAGGAGATGGCGTTGGGTGACCAGCCGTCCCGGGTGCCGGACCAGCACCTCGACGATGGACCACTCGGTGGGGGTCAGGTGCACCGGTTCGCCGCCGGCTGTCGCGGTCTTCTGGGCCAGGTCCAGCCGGAACGCGTCGGTGTCCACGACGGGCTGCTCGGGCTCGGGGTGGTGTCGGCGCAGCGCTGCCCGCAGCCGGGCGAGCACTTCGTTCATGCCGAACGGCTTGGTGACGTAGTCGTCGGCGCCGGCGTCGAGGGCACGGACCTTGTCGGCTTCGGCGTCGCGCACCGACAGCATGATGATCGGCACGTTCGTCCAACCTCGAAGCCCTTCGACCACCTCGATGCCGTCGATGCCGGGGAGGCCGATGTCCAGCAGGACGAGATCTGGGTGGTGAGCTGCCGCTTGTGCCAGCGCCTCCTCGCCGGAACTGGCCGTGTCGACGTCGTACCCGCGTGCGGTGAGGTTGACCGCGAGCGCCTTGCGGATCTGGAGCTCGTCGTCGACGACGAGGATGCGAGTCATTGCGGGGAACCTCCGTCGGGAGCGATGGGGATGGTGAGGGTGAACGTGCAGCCGCCGCCGGGCGTGTCGTCCAGCTCGATCCGACCGCCCGTCACTTCGACGAAGCCCTTGGCGATCGCCAGCCCGAGGCCCGCGCCGGCATCACTGGATCGATCGCCGAGGCGTTGGAACGGCTCGAACAACCTCGTCGCGATCCGCGGGTGCGATGCCCGGCCCTCGGTCGATGACCCGCACCTGCACATCGTCGAGAATGCGTGCCCCCTCGATGCGCACCTCGGCATCGACGGGCGACCACGCGAGCGCGTTGGACACGAGGTTGGCGAGGGCCCGTTCCAGCAATGCGGGGTCCGTGAGCACCAGTGGCAACTCCTCGCTGACGTCGATGGCGACTCGGCCCGAAGGCACAGCGAGCGCCGACAGCGCAGCGGCGACGACCTCCTCCATGGCGGTGGGGACGAGGGTGGCTCCGGTGGCACCCGCCTGCAACCGGCTCATGTCGAGCAGGTTGCCGATGACCCGGTCGAGTCGATCGGTGGACGTGTCGATCGACTCGAGCAGGCTGTCGCGGTCCGAGCGCGAGAAGCCGACGTCGCCCGACATCAGCCCGGTCACCGCCGCTTTGATCGATGCCAAGGGGGTGCGCAGATCGTGCGACACCGCCTGCAGCAGCGCCGTGCGCAATGCGTTGGACTCGGTCAGCATCTCCATGGTCTCGGAGGTGCGACGGAGCTGACGGGCCTCCAGCCCGAGCGCCACCTGATCGGCGAACGCCCGCAGCACCCTCAGGTCGGCGCTGCTCATCGCGCTGCCCTTCAGCACCAGCTGGATCGCGCCGGCTTCGTCGAGCGGAATCGCGGTGCCATCGGCGGGTGACAGCGGCGGCTCGACGCCCGACGAGGTGTTCACCGTCCACCCGTCGATGGTCCGGTCGAGCACCGCGACCGAGTCCAGGTGGAACAGCGTGCGCAGTTGGTCGACCAGGTCGGGCAGCGGGTCCGCCGACCCGATGATCGAGCCGGTCGATCGAGCCAGCGCCGTGGCATCGGCTCGTGCTCGCCGGGCCTCGCGCGACTCCCGTGCGGTGCGATCGACGAGCAGGCTCACGGTGAGGGCGACGGTGACGAACACCCCGAGCGCGATGACGTTGTCGGTCTGCGCGATCGTCAGCGTGTGCACGGGCGGGGTGAGGTACCAGTTCGTCAGGAAGGACGCGACGATCGAGGCGCAGACGCCCGGCCGGACGCCGCCGATACCCGCGATCGCGATCACGGCGGCGAGGTTGACGAGCAGCGCGCTGCTGAGGTTGAGGTGCGGGTCCAGTGCGGTGAGGAGCCACGTGAGCAACGGGAGCCCAAGGATGCAGAGCACCCATGCGAGCGCCTCGCGCCGGCGCGGCACGGCGCTGATGCCGACGGCGCCGACGGGGAACAGGTGACGCTGATCGCCCGTGTGGTCGCCGGTCGCGATGATGTGCACGTCGACTCCGACGAGTCGCCGTTGCAGTTCGTTGGCGAGCGAACCGGAGGTGATCTCGGACCACCTCGATCGGCGTGTCGAGCCCATCACCACCTGTGTCGCCTGCTCCGCAGCCGCGAACGAGGCGAGCGCAGTGGCGACGTCGTCGCCGACGACCTCGCGGTAGGTGCCGCCGAGTTGGACGAGCAGTGCACGGTGGCGCTCCAACTGCTCGCCGGCGCTCGACGACAGCCCGTCCGCGCTCGAGACGTGCACTCCCATCAGATCGCCCCCCAGTCGACCGGCCATCCGGGCCGCCCGACGGATGAGGTGCTCGCCCCCGTCGGCACCGGTGAGTGCGACGACGACGCGTTCGCGCGTCTCCCACGTGGTGGTGATGCCGTGGGCGCTGAGGTACCCCTGGAGCGACTCCTCCACGCGATCGGCGACCCACAGCAGGGCGAGTTCGCGCAGGGCGCCGAGGTTGCCGGGGCGGAAGTAGTTGGCGAGCGCGGCGTCGACCTTCTCGGCAGGGTAGATGTTGCCGTGTGCCATGCGCCGGCGCAGCGCCTCCGGGCTCATGTCGACCAGTTCGATCTGGTCCGCCTGGCGCACGAAACCGTCCGGAACGGTCTCGCGTTGGCCCACGCCCGTGATCCGCTCGACGACGTCGTTGAGCGACTCGAGATGCTGCACGTTCACCGTCGAGATGACGTCGATTCCGGCAGCGAGGAGCGTCTCCACGTCCTGCCAGCGCTTCTCGTGGCGCATTCCCGGCGTGTTGCTGTGGGCCAGTTCGTCGACCAGTGCCACGGTGGGCTTGCGCTCGAGCACCGCATCGAGGTCCATCTCCTCGAACTCGGTGCCGCGGTACTCGACGCGAAGGCGTGGCACGACGGGGAGTTCGCCGATCTGTTCGAGTGTGTTGCGGCGGCCGTGGGTCTCGACGAAGCCGACGACGACGTCGCCGCCTCGTTCGAGGCGTCGACGCCCCTCGTTGAGCATCGCGTAGGTCTTGCCGACGCCCGGCGCTGCGCCGAGGTAGATGCGAAGCGTGCCGCGTGCCACGGGAACAGTCTGCCTGCTCTAGTGGTGTTCGCCCGGCGCCTCGGGCAGCGGAGGGGTGGAGATGATCGAGTACTCGGGGTTCAGCATCGCCAGCATCCCGTGGTGCTTGCCCGCGACGCCCTTGACGCTCATCACCGTGCCGGTGCGTACGCCCGCAACGGCGCGACGCCCGAAGAAGACGACCGTGATGCTGCCGGTCTCGTCGGCGAGGGTGCACTCGAGGCTCGGCGTGCCGCTCCACGGTTGCACCCTCATCGAGCGCACCCGCCCGGCGGTGGTCGCCCGCGAACGCTCCGCGAGCCGATGCATCGGCGTGCGGTCGGCAGGGAGCGCCCCGGTGTCCATCTGCGCGAGTGCTGTGCCGACCTGGGTGCGTCCGTTCGCCGTTCCGACCGGCTCGATCGAGGTGATCGCCGGCGTGACCACCCGGGGGCTCCCGAGGTGGTACGGCACGATGGTGACACTGCAGTGCGGCACGTTGCCCAACGCCGCAGCGAGCGGGTTCGACGACCGGTCGTGCAGCAGACGGTGCCAACGCTTGGTGTACTCGCGGCGGGGGATGAGCACCGTCAGTTCGGTCCGGCGGTCCGCCACCAGTTCGCTCACCATCTCGAGCGCAGCGCGGGGAACTCGACGGTCGGGGCACTCGATGATGTCGAGCGGGAACTTCGACAGGCCCAGCTCCTGCCAGGCATCGGTCAACTGGTCCGTCTTCCACGGGTCGAGGTCGAAGTGCACCGCACGTAGGTCGTCGCTGGTCAGCGTGCGGGCGTACTGCATGGCGCGCGCGGCGGCCGCGTCCAGCTCGTCGACGAGCACCACGACGGAGTGGCGACGCATCAATGGCGCCTCGGCAGCGGCTCGGGCGTCCTCCTGCAACTCGCCGCGTTCCGTCTCGTACGCCTTGTTGAGGCGCATCAGCCCGATGACCATGATCGGCACGAGGAGCATGATCACCCACGCACCTTCCTTGAACTTCACGGTCGCCACGATCACCAGCACGAGCAGCGACAGCAGCGCACCGATGCCGTTGATCCACGCGCCGACCCTCCAGCCCTTCTCCTTCAGCCGGAAGTGATGCTTGGTCATCCCGGCCTGTGAGAGCGTGAAGCTGGTGAACACGCCGATGGCATACAGCGGAATGAGCCTGCTCACCTCGCCACCGGTGCCGAGCAGCGTGACGATCGCTGCGCCGGCCAGGAAGATGATGCCGTTCGAGAACACCAGTCGGTGCCCACGGACCATGAACTGGCGTGGCATGAAGTTGTCGCCTGCGTGGAAACTGGCCAGACGAGGGAAGTCGGCGAAGCTCGTGTTCGCGGCGAGCACGAGGATCAGCATCGTCCCGGCCTGCAGGAGATAGAACCCGATGTGGCCCGCGCTCGATTCGCCGTAGACCATCTTGCCGACTTGTGAGATGACCGTCGGGGTGCCGCCGTCGTAGGGCATGGCGTGCGTCGCCGCGGCGAGCATCGACAGGCCGAGGAACATGACGCCCAGCAGGGCGCCCATCACGACGAGCGTCGATCGGGCGTTCTTCCATGCCGGAGGGCGGAACGCAGGGACACCGTTCGAGATCGCCTCGACCCCGGTGACGGCCGCGCCACCTGAGCCGAATGCCTTCAGCACGAGAAACACCGATGCACCCATCAGCAGGCCCGTGTTGGGTGCATGGCCGAGAACCTCCATGCCCTCGACGTCCGTCGAGCCCTTCGGGATCCCCGTGAATGCCAGCCGCCAGAACCCCACCCCCAGCAGAACCGCCATGTTGGCGACGAAGAAGTACGTCGGCACGGCGAACACCTTCCCGGACTCCTTCGTACCGCGCAGGTTGCCGTAGGCGATGAGCACGACGAACCCGATCGCGAGCCAGTGCTTGACCGGGGCAACCGCAGGAATGGCCGATGCCAGCGCGTCGCTGCCGGCGGCGACGGAGACGGCGACGGTCAGGATGTAGTCCGTGAGCAGCGCCACACCCGCGACCTGGGCCGGAAGCAGGCCGAAGTTGTCGCGAGTGACGATGTAGGCGCCGCCGGCGGAGGGGTACGCCTTGATCGTCTGGCGATACGAGAGGATCAGGAACGCGAGGACGACGAGCAGGGCGATGGTGATCGGCGTGACCAGCGCAAAGGCCGACAGTCCGACGATGGGCACGAGCACCCGCAGGATCTCCTCGGTTGCATACGCGGATGACGAGAGGTTGTCGCTCGCGAACACCGCCAATGCGGTCGGCTTGCCGAGGGTCTCGTGCTGCAGCCGCTCGCTGTGCAGGGGCGGACCGAGCAGCTTGGTCTTCAGCCGATACGAGAACGGTTCGTCCAGTTGGAGACCCGGGGACGGTGCTGAGCGCCCTTCGACTGCGGGCGATGACGACTCGATTCGCTCTTCGGTGATCACCAGACCAGTGAACGCTCCCGCGCCACGCCGTGCCGCTACGTCACCGTCAAGAACGGGTGGCCGCGCGCTAAGGACGCGTTAACAGGGCTCGCCGGAGCGTCGCGTCAAGATCCGGCGGTGCCGCGCAAAGAACGCGCCAAGCACCTTGTCGGGCCGTGCAAACGGGCGTACACCGAAGAGGTACCGCCACTTGGCCCTCGGGAGGATTCCATGGCCGACCTACTTCTCGTGAGCGTGTTGCTCGCGTTCGTCCTCGTCTGCATCGCCTACATCACGTGGTGCGACCACATCATCGGGAGCGACGATCGGCGGGTGGACGAATGATCGCGGCTGCTGCGTACGACAACTGG
The DNA here is from genome assembly GCA_963822385.1 of uncultured Actinomycetes bacterium. Lineage (GTDB taxonomy): Bacteria > Actinomycetota > Acidimicrobiia > Acidimicrobiales > Ilumatobacteraceae > UBA668. The sequence continues at coordinate 2,087,100 of CAWGHJ010000003.1, read as the reverse complement.
ATCGGGCTCGCACTGGCCGTCGCCGCAGTCGGCTACCTGATCGCCGTGCTCGTCTTCCCGGAGCGTTTCTGATGTCGTGGCAGAACATCGTCCAGGCACTCCTGCTCGTCGGGTTGCTCGCCGTCACGGTCCGACCCCTCGGCCGGTACATCGCTGCGGTGTTCGGCGCTCGCGCCGACGGCAGCGCGCCGGGTGATCGCGTGTTCGGACCCGTCGAGCGGTTCCTCTACCGCCTCTTCGGCGTCGACCCCAAGCGCGAGCAGCGGTGGAATGTCTACGCCGCCTCGTTGATGGCGTTCACGCTGGTGTCGCTCCTGGTGTTGTACGTGCTGCTGCGCACGCAGGGCATCCTTCCGCTGAACCCGACGGATCGTGACGGACTCACCCCCACCGGTGCGTTCAGTGCCGCCATCAGTTTCGTGACGAACACCAACTGGCAGTGGTTCTCGGGCGAGGTCTCGATCAGCCACCTCACCCAGATGCTCGGCTTCACCGTGCAGAACTTCGTGTCCGCCGCAGTGGGCCTGTGCGTTGCGATCGCCCTGATCCGCGGCATCACCCGTACCGGGACGCGTCAGCTCGGCAACTTCTGGGTCGACCTCACCCGTGGTGTGATCCGCATCCTGCTCCCCCTGTCGCTGGTGGGTCGCGGTCGTCCTCATGTCGCAGGGTGTCGTCCAGAACCTCCACGGCAACACCGCGGCGGTCACGGTCGATGCCTCGTCCGGGGTGCTCGAGCAGATGATCCCTGGCGGACCGGTGGCGTCGCAGGAGGCCATCAAGGAGCTGGGCACGAACGGTGGCGGCTTCTACAACGCGAACTCGGCGCACCCGTTCGAGAACCCCAACCGGTTCACCGACTTCATGCAGATCTACATGCTGCTCCTCATCCCGCTCGCCCTCGTGGTGACGTTCGGGGTGATGGTCGCCGACCGGCGACAGTCGAAGCTGTTGATCGCCGTGATGGCCGGCATCCTCGTGCTGTTCGCAGGACTCGCCACGTTCGCCGAGACGCAGGGCAACCCACGGTTGACCGCCGCAGGCGCCGATCAGTCGATGTCGATCACCCAATCGGGCGGCAACATGGAGGGCAAGGAGGTTCGCTTCGGAGCCGCCGCTTGCGGCCTGTACGCCGCCTCCACCACCGGCACCTCGACCGGTGCCGTCAACTGCATGCACGACTCGTTCACCCCGGCCGGCGGAATGGTGCCGATGCTGCACATGATGCTCGGCGAGATCTCCCCGGGCGGCGTGGGTGTGGGCCTGTCGGGCGTGTTGATCCTGGCGCTGCTCTCCGTGTTCATCGCCGGCTTGATGGTGGGGCGCACGCCCGAGTACCTCGGCAAGAAGATCCAGGCGTCGGAGATGAAGCTCGTGACGCTGTACATCCTGGCGATGCCGTTCGCACTGCTCACGTTCGCGGCCGCATCGGTGGTGCTCGACAGTGCGAACACGTTCCAGTCCGGCGCCCACGGCCTGTCCGAGGTGCTGTACAACTTCGCGTCCTCGGCCAACAACAACGGCTCGGCGTTCGCCTACCAGGGCACCGGCACGCAGTGGTACACGGTGACGCAGGGCCTCTCGATGCTGATGGGTCGGTTCTTCACGATCATCCCGGTGCTCGCGATCGGTGGCTCGATGGCCGCCAAGCCGAAGGTGCCCGCCACCGCGGCACCCTGCCGACCCACAACGCCTTGTTCGGTGCGCTGCTCGCCGGCGTGATCGCCATCGTCGCCGGCCTGACCTTCTTCCCCGCGCTCGCGCTGGGCCCGATCCTCGAGCACCTGTCGCTCTGAGTACGAAGGACTTCACGATGTCTGCAACCCTCTCCACGCCCCCCGACGCCGAACGCCCGCCGAAAGTGCGGACCAAGGCCTCGGCGTCGCGATCGATCTTCGACCCGACCATCGTGCGGGCCGCGTCGCTCGACGCGCTCCGCAAGCTGAACCCGCGATCGATGGCCAAGAACCCCGTCATGTTCATCGTCGAGGTCGGCTCGGTGCTCACCACGGTGCTGTTCGTCCGCGACCTGGGCACCAACTCCACCCAGGAGAACCTGTTCGCCGGTCTGGTGGCGGCGTTCCTGTGGTTCACGGTGCTGTTCGCCAACTTCGCCGAGGCGATGGCGGAAGGCCGTGGCAAGGCGCAGGCGGCGACGCTGCGCAAGACCCGCGCCGACACCGTGGCCACGGGTGCGGCGGCGCCGACGGCACCGTCGTGGACCGTTCGTCGGCGCGAGCTGCTGGTCGGCGATCTGTGCGTGGTCGCGGCCGGTGAGATCATCCCCGGCGACGGCGACATCGTCGAGGGCATCGCCACGGTCGACGAGTCGGCCATCACCGGTGAATCGGCGCCGGTGGTCCGCGAGAGCGGCGGCGACCGCTCCGCGGTCACGGGCGGAACCCGTGTGCTGAGCGACGAGATCGTCGTCCAGCATCACCGCCAAGCCCGGGCGAGACGTTCCTCGACCGGATGATCGCACTCGTCGAGGGTGCCGATCGGCAGAAGACACCGAACGAGATCGCACTGTCCATCCTGCTGGCCGGCCTCACCATCATCTTCATGCTCGCCGTGGTGACGCTGCAGCCGTTCGCGATCTACTCCGGCGCCGAGCAGACGATCATCGTGCTCGTCGCGCTGCTGGTGTGCCTCATCCCGACGACCATCGGCGGCCTGCTGTCGGCGATCGGCATCGCCGGCATGGATCGCCTGGTGCAGCGCAACGTGCTCGCGATGTCGGGCCGTGCGGTCGAGGCGGCCGGCGACGTCACCACCCTGCTGCTCGACAAGACGGGCACGATCACCTTCGGCTCGCGCCAGGCCGCCGAGTTCATCCCGGTGCACGACGTCACCGTCGGCGAAGTGGCCGAGGGGGCGCTCGTGTCGTCGCTGGCCGACGAGACGCCGGAGGGTCGCTCGATCGTCGAGCTGGCGATCCGCGACCACGGCCTCACACCCATGACGACCAGCGATGCGGTGCTCGTGCCGTTCACCGCACAGACCCGCATGTCGGGCATGGATCTGAGCGACGGCCGCAACGGTGCGCAAGGGTGCGGCCGACTCGGTGCGTCGATTCGTGCAGGCCGAGGGCGGCGCAGGTGCCGCTCGAGCTGACACCCATCGTCGAGCAGGTCTCGAACGACGGCGCCACGCCGCTGGTCGTCATCGACCGACCGGCCGGGCAGCAGTGGCGGGTGCTCGGTGTGATCCGCCTGAAGGACACCGTCAAGCCCGGGCATGCGCGAGCGATTCGACGAGCTGCGAGCCATGGGCATCCGCACCGTCATGATCACCGGCGACAACCCGCTCACGGCGGCGGCGATCGCCGCCGAGGCCGGCGTCGACGACTTCCTGGCCGAGGCGACCCCCGAGGACAAGATGGCGCTGATCAAGCGCGAGCAGGCGGGCGGCAACCTCGTCGCGATGACCGGCGACGGCACCAACGACGCCCCCGCGCTCGCCCAGGCCGATGTGGGCGTGGCGATGAACACCGGGACCCAGGCCGCCAAGGAGGCCGGGAACATGGTCGACCTCGACAGCAACCCGACGAAGCTCATCGAGATCGTCGAGGTCGGCAAGCAGTTGCTGATGACCCGCGGCGCGCTGACGACGTTCTCGATCGCCAACGACGTCGCCAAGTACTTCGCGATCATCCCTGCGATGTTCTCAGGGGTGCTGCCCGCCCTGGACCGGCTCAACGTCATGGACCTGGGTTCGCCGAGGTCGGCCATCCTCTCGGCGGTCATCTTCAACGCGTTCGTCATCATCGCCCTGGTGCCGTTGGCACTGAAGGGCGTGAAGTTCCGCGCCGAGTCGGCCGAGGCCGTCCTGCGCCGCAACCTGCTCGTCTACGGCCTCGGTGGTGTGGTCGCCCCCTTCGTCTTCATCAAGCTCATCGACCTCGTCGTCTCCGCACTGGGAGTGAAGTGACATGCGTGCATTTCTTCGTCAACTGCGTCCGGCCCTCGTGGCCATCGCCGTGTTCACCGTCGTCCTCGGCGTCGTCTATCCGCTGGCGTCGACAGCGATCGCCCAGGTCGCGTTCCACGACAAGGCCAACGGATCGCTGATCGAACGCGACGGTCAGGTGGTGGGCAGCTCGCTCATCGGGCAGACGTTCACGGCGCCGCAGTACTTCCACCCACGACCGTCGGCGGCGGGAGCGGGGTACGACGGGTCGGCGAGCTCGGGATCGAACCTCGGGCCGCTCAGCCCCGACCTGCTGGCCTCGGTGGACGAGCGGGTCGCGGCCTACCGCGCCGAGAACGAGTTGGACCCCTCGATGCCCGTTCCGGTCGATGCCGTGACGGCGTCGGGCTCGGGTCTCGACCCACACATCTCCGTCGCCAACGCACGCCTGCAGGCACCGCGGGTCGCGCGGGAACGAGGCCTCGCGGTCGACGTGGTGCTCGCGGCAATCGACGCACACACCGACGGGCGTTCGTTCGGTGTCCTCGGCGAGCCGGGTGTGAATGTCCTCGAACTGAACCTGATGCTCGACGACGAGGAGGGATGAACCGTGGACACGAACAAGGGTGACTCGCTCGCGGTGGCCGCCGGCTTCTCGGCGCTCGCCATCGGACTCGCGGCGGCGCTGACGCCGCTGCGGTCGACGCTCGGACAGGCGAATGTCGCATTGATCATGGTGCTGCTGGTCGTGGTGGCGGCATCGGCGGGCGGGAGGATCGGCGGCGCACTCACCGCGGTGGCAGCGTCGATCTCCTTCAACTTCTTCCACACCAAGCCGTACCTGACGGTCCGCATCGACCATCCCCGGGACATCACCACGGTCGTGCTCATCCTCGCGGTCGGCCTGGCGGTCGGCGAGCTCGGCGTCGCTCGCGCTCGCCAGAGCGCCACTCGCCGCTCGCACCTTCGGTCCATCCGCTCGCTCGAGGAGGTCGGAGCGATGGTGTCCGCGGGCGCATCCGCCGAGGCCGTCTGGCCGGCGGTGCGCGACGCGCTCGTGTCCACGCTGGGCTTGCGCAGCGCCCGGTTCGACCGGTACGTGCATCACCCGCTTCCGATCGTCGAGCGCGACGGCAGTGTCGATGTCACCAATCGTCGATACGTCGGTGAAGGGTTTGCACTCCCGGAGACCGGAGCGGCACTCGACGTTTCCGGCGACGGTGAGTTCCTGGGACAGATTCTGCTGGTTCCCGACGCCTCCGTCGGTGTGTCGCGTGAGCAGCGTCGGGCCGCGGTGGCCATCGCCGACCAGTTCGCCATCGCACTCCGGCGGAGCGGCGAGGTGCGGTCCTTCTCCTGAGCGAACACGCGAAGCGACCCGCGGGCCGGGCGGGGCCACGCGGGTCGCTGTGTCGCTCGGCCGAGGAACCCGGGCGGGACAGGAGCATCGTGCCGAAATCGTGTGCGCCTCGGGCCGGCGCTGGGTCGTGGTGGTGAGTCGTGGTGTGGGTGTCGAACGCGAAATGAGGGACGCACTCCCGCCGAGCGGTCCCTCATCCCATTGGAGCGATTCACAACCCGCCGTTGTGCTCCCGCCTTGCGACGATGGTGCACCCTCCTGGGACCGGCGTCAATCAGGACCTTGGTCTGAGTGCTCAGGACCGATCAGCGTCGTTCGACGGCGGCCGTCGTGTCGTCGACCACCCATCGCACCAGCGCCCCGGCTTCGGCCATGAGCGCGCTCGAGGCCTCGCCCTGCTCGGCGTTCGCCCGCATCGTCAGCGCCGCGCCGAGCACGTCGTGGAATCGCTGCGGTGCGTTGACCAACCCGTACTCGCCCGCGCCTCGCTTCGACGTGACGTCGCCGGTGAACGCCGTGTAGTGCAGTCGCAGGGCTCCGAGCGCGACCCAGACGAACGACTCGCCGCTGAAGGCGCGGTGGGGTTGTTCGGCGCAGGTGTGCTGCACGTCGTCGGCGACCGACGACCAGTAGCCCTGCAGGTTGTCGACCACGAACCGGATGCGTGCCTCGACGTCGATGGGGATGCCCAACGTGTCGGGCGACGGGCCGCGCACGGTGACGCCGTAGGTGGCGAGGGTGTACCAGGTGACGGGGTTGATCTCGAAGCAGTCGCCGTCGTGGTGCAGTTCTCCGTGCAGCGTCCACGGTCGATGCAGACCCGTCGCCGGTTCCACGACCAGGTCGCCCCACGCCAGGTACGGGCCGTCGACGTGGGGGAGCGGTTGCTGCTCGGCGAGCAGTGCGTGCACCGTGCGCAACGCGCCGAAGTCGTCGTCGGTCGCCGGTTCGGCCGTGACCACGACGACGTCGATGTCGCTCGCTCCGGGCGTCCAGTCGTCGAGTGCGTAGGAGCCGACGACGTACAGCCCTTCGACCAGCGCGGGGTCCACCGAGTCGGCGATCTCGAGGTACGTGCCGAGCGCTCGGGCGACGTCGGGGAGGGGGCCGTTCACGACGGCGACCGTACCGGTCCGGGTGTACGTTCGGGCTTCATGCCCGGCATCGATCTCGACGTGGCGACCTCGGTCGCCGACACACTGTTCGCCCCCGACGCTCGCCACGGCTGCAGCCTGGCGCTGGTGGTGATGCAGTCCGGTCGAGGTGGTGCTCGAGCGGTACGGCACGCAGCCCGACACCGTGTTCGGCCCCGGTGGGCCTGTCACGGCCGACACCACCCTCATCTCGTGGAGCATGGCCAAGAGCATCACGCATGCGGCCGTCGGGGTGTTGGTGGGCGACGGTCTGCTCGACCCCGCGGCGCCGGCTCCCGTGCCGTCGTGGAAGGGCACCGAGAAGGAGGCCATCACGCTGCAGCACCTGCTGAACATGCGTTCCGGCCTGCACTTCGTGGAGGACTACGTGGATCACGGGGTGAGCAACTGCCTCGAGATGCTCTACGGCGCCGGTGCGGTGGACATGGCGGCCTACGCGGCATCGCAGCCGCTCGAGCACGAGCCGGGCGCCATCTGGAACTACTCCAGCGGGACCACCAACATCGTCTCGCGGATCGTCGGCGACGTGGTCGGGAACGGTCGTGAGGGCATGGAGGCGTTTCTGCGCGACCGGCTGTTCGGGCCCACGGGCATGCACTCGGCGATTCCGAAGTTCGACGAGGCCGGCACGTTCGTGGGCTCGTCGTACGTGTACGCCACCGCCCGCGACTTCGGGACGTTCGGTGAGCTGTACCGCAACGACGGGGTGGCGGCCGACGGCACCCGCGTGCTGCCCGCCGGCTGGCGCGACCACGCCCGTACCCCGACGGCGCACGACCCCGAGGAGCACCTCGGCTACGGCGCGCAGTGGTGGCTGCTGCCCGACTTCCCGGGCAGCTACTGCTGCCACGGCTACGAGGGGCAGCGGGTGGTGGTCATCCCCGACACCGAGCTCGTCGTCGTGCACCTCGGCAAGGTTCCCGTCGAGGTCGCCCCGTTGATGGACACCCAGCTCAGCACCATCCTGCGGGCCGCCAGCGCGTGAACGCGCTCGGTGGGAGACGCCACTCGTTCGGCCTGATCGACTAGCAATGATGCGTGGTGCACGAGTCCGGACCCCTCACCGGTGAGCTGCCCCGTGTCTCGCTCGACGACACGGGCGGTCCGCCGCGGCCTCGTCGTGTCCGCCCGTTCCGCCTCACCCTGAAGGCCCTCGCGGCCGCGGTGATCATCTGGTTCTTCGTCCTGCCGCTCATCCCCGGCATGCGCAAGGCGGCCACCGACCTCAAGTCGGTGAACCCCGCCCTGCTCGGCGCAGGCCTCGGCCTGCAGTTGATGGCCCTGTTCAGCTACACGCTGCTCACCCGCGCCGCGCTGGGTGAGAGCCACGGTGCCATCTCGCGCTTTCGGCTGTTCCGCATCCAGATGAGCACCAAGGCGCTCAGCAGCATCGTGCCCGGGGGCAGCGCGGCCGGCTCGGCGCTGGGCTATCGACTGATGACGTTGTCGGGCGTGCAGGGGGCCGACGCCGGGTTCGCCCTGGCCACCGCCGGCCTCGGCTCGGCGGTGATGCTGAACGTCATCCTGTGGGTGGGCCTGATCATCTCCATCCCGGTCCGCGGGGTGAATGCGCTCTACGGCACGGCGGCCGTCGCGGGCATCATCATCATGGGTGGCGCCGCGGCGTTGGTCTTCGGGCTGATGGAAGGTGCGGGCCGGGCCGAGCGCATGTTGCGCTGGTTCGCCCGCAAGTTCGGTTTCAGCGAGGAGCGCGCCGGTGCCGCCGTGCGCCAGATCGGTGGCCGCCTGGAAGACCTCGCCGCCGACCGGCAACTCCTGGTGCGGGTCGCGTTCTGGGCCGCGGCGAACTGGGTGCTCGACGCCGCGTCGCTGTGGGTGTTCCTCCGCGCGTTCGGCCCTGCCGTCGACCCCGACGCGCTCATCATCGCCTTCGGCCTGGCCAACGTGTTCGCGGTCATCCCGGTCACGCCCGGCGGTCTTGGTGTGGTCGAGGGCGTGCTCATCCCCACGCTCGTCGGTTTCGGGCTCACCCGTTCCGAGGCCACCCTCGGCGTCTTGACCTATCGCTTCGCCCAGTACTGGTTCCCGATGTTCCTCGGTGCGGTCATGTACGCCAGCCTGCGGTTCGGCCCGTGGAGCATCAAGCGTCGAGAACGCCTGAAGGGCCTGCGCGAGCTCGCCGCCGAGACCGACATGAACCGCGAGAGCGCGCTCGACTTCGCGGCGCGCTTCGGACGGCGGCGGGACATCCCCGAGATGCCGCCGTCCCATCCGTCGCAGGAGATCCCGCCACCGACGGTCCTGCCCGACGACGACACCCTGCCCATGCAGCAGTGGCCGGCGCGTCCGCCGACCCGCGACGAGTCCGGTCGAGACGATGCGAGCCGAGTCGATTCCAGCCGAGATGGAGCCGACGGCGACGGCTGAGTAGCGTCGCGCCCATGACCGCACATGAGCGCCCCTTCGGCCGTCACCTCGAGGACTTCGTCGTCGGCGACATCTACAAGCACTGGCCTGGCAAGACCATCACCGAGTACGACGATCACCTCTTCTGCATGATCACGATGAACCATCACCCGTTGCACACCAACGACTGGTTCGCGGCGCAGAGTGTGCAGGGGCGCAACGTGGTGGTCGGCAACCTCGTGTACTCGTTGGTGCTCGGCATGAGCGTGCCCGATGTCAGCGGCGCCGCCATCGCCAACCTGGAAGTCGAGACGCTGCAGCACAAGTCGCCCACGTTCCACGGCGACACCATTCACGCCGAGACACGGGTGCTCGACGTGCAGGAGAGCAAGAGCAAGAACGACCGGGGCATCGTCACCGTCGAGACCAAGGCCTGGAACCAGGAGGGCAAGGAGGTCTGCTACTTCCGCCGCCGGGTGATGGTCTGGAAGCGCGAGTTCGCCCCGCAGCGCCCCCGCCCCTACGACAGCGAGCACGCCTGGGACTGACGCCGTGATCCCCGCGGGCCCGGTGCTCGCGTGGGGTATGCCGCGCCTTCGCGACCTGCCGTGGCGGCACACCCGCGACCCGTGGGAGGTGCTCGTCAGCGAGGTGATGTTGCAGCAGACGCAGGTGCAGCGCGTCATCCCGAAATGGCACGACTTCCTCGAGCGCTTCCCGACCACGGAAGCGTGCGCGGCCGCATCGCTGGGCGACGTGCTGCGGCTGTGGCAGGGCCTCGGCTATCCGCGCCGGGCGCGCAACCTGCACGCCGCGGCCACCGAGGTGGAGCGCCTTGGCGCGTTCCCCGACACGCTGGACGGTCTGCTCGCGCTGCCGGGGGTGGGCGCGTACACGGCACGTGCCGTGCTGGCGTTCGCGTTCGAGGCCGATGCCGCGGTGGTCGACACGAACATCGCCCGCGTGTTCGCCCGGCACGCTGGACGCCGGCTGACGCCGCGCGAGGTGCAGGCCCACGCTGACGCGTCACTGCCGTCGGGCGAGTCCTGGGAGTGGAACCAGTGCCTGATGGACCTCGGTGCGGTGCTGTGCCGCCCGGCGGCGCTGGACTGCGACGCGTGTCCGTGCGCGACGACGTGCGCGTGGCGCGGCGTCGGTGACGATCCGGCCATCGGCAGCGCCGGCGTGAGCCGCGCGCAGGCCCGCTTCGAGGGGAGCGATCGGCAGGCCCGCGGGCGTCTGTTGAAGGCGCTCGCCACCGCGCCGCTCGAGCGTCACGCTGCGCCGGCGGTGATGGCGAGGACGCCCGAACGGGCGACGGTGTTGATCGCCGACCTGGTGGCGGAGCGCCTGGTGCTGGTCGACGGGACGTTGCTGCGCCTGCCCTGACCGCGTCAGGTTGATGGCGTTCACGAACTCGCCCGTGCGGGCGACCACCGCACCGGTGGCGGTGGACGACACCAGGCACGCCTGGCCGCTCGCGTTGGCGGCGATCACGCCGAGGTTCGAGACACGTTCACCGGCGACCTCCTGCAGCAACGGTCGCGTGAACGACACACCGCACGTGCGCAGTGACGCCGTGCCGGTGCCACTCGCCGTGCCGACCAGCAGTACCGGCCAGCCGGGCGTGGCCAGCGCCTTGTCGGTGTTGGCCGTCAGCGTCGTCACCGCCGCCCAGGTGACGGGCAGCGCGCGGTAGGCGAGTGCGCCGGTGGGGTTCGTGTCGAACCAGCCCCACAGGTCGATGACGGCGTGGACGGCGCCGCCGCCCCCTGCCCGGACGCACACCTTGCCGTCGTTGCCGATGCGCACCAGGACGCTGGTCGACGCGGAACGACCGGCGAACACGCTGGTGGTCGCGCCCGCGGGCGGCGTGCCACACGCGCCGGGGTGGACGAACACGCCGGTGCTGCTCCCGGCCGACACCGCGGTGACGTTCAACCAGGCCGCAGTGGCTCCCACCGGGACGGGAGCACCGGCTCCGGCGAGTGTGACCGTGACCTGGCCGTTGGTGGGCACGGGGCCGGCGACCGAGATTCGCGCCGAGCCGCCGCGGGTGTCGACCAGGCGACTTGGGGTGACGCGGTGCAGCACGTCGCCGCCCGCACCGAACCAGCCGTCGAGTTCGACCACCACGTCGGTCGGAGCCGACGCGTACACGCACAGCCGTCCGGCCGTCAGTGGCACGATGGCCATACCTCCGGTGGTGCGACCTCCCTCGAACGACACGGTCGGCACGTCCACGCGGCCCGCACACGAGTACACGGTGAGCTGTCCGCGGCGGCACGGGTCGATGGCGGTGAGGTTCACCGCGGCGCTGATCGCGTCGGCCGGCACGCCGTAGGCGGTGAGGTCGATGCTGACCTCGCGACCGGCGCCCAACTTGGTGGGGCGGCTGTCGAACACCCGCCGAGTGGTGACGGGATGGAAGCCGGTGGCCGAACCGTCGGGTGCGGCGCCGACCGCGGCCGCCGGGGCGACCGTGCCCCGTGTGGCCCGCGCCGTCGTGCAACTGCGCACTGCGGACGCGTCGACGGCCGCCTTCAGGTAGCGGGCCAGCGCGACACCGCCGGACCGGGTCATGTGGATGCCGTCGGACTGCGAACCACGCGTCCTGGGTGGTCGCCGACTGGCGATGGGTGTAGGCGTTCCAGTCCAGCACCACCAGGTTCGGATGACGCACCCTGGCCGCAGCCGAGCGCGGCGTTGTGCTGCGCGTAGTAGCCGCCGTAGCCGTAGTTGCTGGTGGTGCGATAGGTGAGCCAGAAGACCCGAGCCACGCCCTGCGCCTCGGCCTCGGCGACGATCGCGTCGATCGCCGGGGTGATGCTCGGGTAGTCGTCGTAGCCCGCCATGATCACGACCGCGTTGCCCAGACGGCCCTTCAGATTGCCGCGCATCTCGGGGAGCACGCTGATGGGGATCCACTTGCCGCCGGTTCCGGGGTCGGTACGACCGACGCAGCTGCGAGCGGCCAGGCGGCGGCAGCTCTCGACCGACCACTGCAGGTCGTAGCTGGCACCCATGATGTCGTAGATCGCGGTTTCGTTGCGTGCCTCGTCGTACCACCGCATCGCGGCCGAGGTGGAGTCGCCGAGCACGGTGACCTTCGGTGATCCGGCAGCGGGCAGCGCGCCGCGTAGGCCCAACTGCCGACCCGTGACGGACGTGACGATGCCGTCGGGGTACAGACCGCGGCTGCGTTGGAAGGTCTTCACGGCGTTGGCCGACGTCGAGTCGTAGACGGTGTCGGCCGCGCCGCTGCGCAGCTTCAACTCGATCAAGCGCTGTTCGAGGCAGCGCACGGCCGCGTTGTTCGCGCCCGGGGAGAGTCGAACGGTGACGGTGCAGGTCACGGCGGACGCCGTGGGCGCGTCGGCCAGGGTGAGCAGAGGGGTGATCGTGCCCGCCAGCAGCAGTGCTGCCGTCAGTGTTCTCTTCAACATCGGGGGTGTCTCCACCTTGGTCTCGGGCCCGCGGAGATGTCGAAGGGATCAGGTGATGATCGATGCGACGATGGCATCGTACGCCGCATCGGCGTAAGCGCGCATCTCGTCATCGGTGCGGTCCTGAATGGGGTGCGGGGTGAACACCCTCGCGACGTCGGGGAAACCGAGCGCCGACGACTGCGCGACGGCCGCGTCGACGAACTCGGCGGACGCCACGAACACGCCGGGGAGGCCCCGGCGTTCCAGATCGACGATGTCGTGCACACTGCACGACGTGCAACTGCCTCAATCGGCCAGTGCCTCGATGACCATCGTGCACTGCGTCGCGATCTCGTGGCGCAGGTCCACCGGTGCCGGCTTGGTGAACGTCGGCTTCTTGTACCGCCGCACCTGGGCTCCAGCGCCGGTGAGGCGCAGCTCGAGCTGGTCGAGGAAGACGTCGCCGCGCGGCTTGCTGATGTCCAACAGCGCGACCACGTGACCGTCGAACGAACCCGGGCGCGCCAGGCGCTCGCGGTGGGGCACGGAACGCTCGCCCGTCGGGTCGAGCAGCACCTTCGTCATGAGGCCACCCTTTCGTTCGTGTGGGAGGAATCGTAGGCCACGGGCCAGGTGACCGGCTGCGAACCCATCGAGCCGTTGGCCCAGCCGCCGATCATCGCCGAGAACAGTCCGGCGCCACCCCCGGCGTGGACGAGCAGGATGCCGTCGGGCCGGAACTTGGGGAGGGTGACGTCCTTCAGGTGCGGCGGCACCCCGTCGGCGATGCCGCCGGCACCCCACACCAGCTCGCTGCCGGGCGAGTTCAGCCGGGCGTGCAGCTCGGCGATCACGCGATCGCGGTCCCAGCCGTCGTCGGCGAACACACGGGCGTGCTCGGGTCCCACCACCAGGACGGTGTCGAACCCGATGACGAGCTTCGGGTTGTGCAGCGTGCGCAGGCACGCAGCGAACGTGTTGGCGAGCTCGGCGGCCGTGCGGGCCTTCTGGTCGACGATGCAGCGCGGCCCCTCGCCGGCGAACACGGTGACCGTGTCCTGCTGCGGGTCGAAGCCTCGGCTCGCGGCGAGCGACGTCCACGGCGACGACGATTCGAGCTCGGCGAAGCAGAACGAGATCTTGCCCGGGTTGCCATGGGTGGCACGGTCCACCTCGCCCGGGCGCCCGCCGCCGACGTTGCGGACGACGAGCTGCACGGCCCGGCCGATGGTGAGGTTGGCCCGGTTGCCCTGGCCCATGGCGTTGCCGCCACCATTCATGCCGATGGCGCGCGTGCCAGGGCCGTTGCAGATGATCACCGGTCCGACCGGCATGGTCGTCGCCAGCACGCCGTGGATGTTGAACTCGTCGGTGCACACGGCCTCGACCGCGGCGATGACCCACGGCAGGTACTCGGGCGCGCAACCTGCCATCACGGCGTTGACGGCGATCTTCTCGATCGTGACCGGCACCAGGTCGGGCGGCACGATCGTGACGATCTCGTGCGGATCGCGGTGGGTGCCTTCGAGCATGCGCAGCACCCGCTCCTCGGTGGGCGGGACGACGGGCAGGCCGTCGGTGAAGCCGCGGTCGAACAACACCTCGAACTCGTCGTCGCGATCGGCGAGTTCGAGCCGGCGCGACTTCAGGATCTGGCCGCCGAACGCAGCCGCCAACCCGGGGGCCAGGTCGGGGTCGACGGACATCGAGCCGCACCCGGGCCGCATGACCGGCAGATCGCTGCCCAGTTCGCCCATCCCGGTGATGCGCCGCCAGTCCTCGCGCAGCCAGCCCACCGTGCGTTCGACCTCGAGGCCGTCGACCACGCGGATCAGGGTCGGTACGGTCTCGATGTCGTGGTGCCAGCTGAGCGACAGGTTGCCGTCGTGCACGACGGCGACGCCGTCGGGGAACCCAGGATCGTCCTGGGTGAACACGGTCGTCGGAAACTCGCTGAGCAGCGGCGCCACCATGCGACAGGTCTCGCACTCGCGTTTGACGAACACCACCAGCCCGTCGGGCAGGGTGGGGGCGTTCGGCTGGGTCACGCCAGGAACTCCAGGATGCGGGCGTTCACCACGTCGGGTCGTTCCAGGTGCAGGAAGTGCCCGGCGTCGTCGACGTACTCGACGGTGACGTTGGCCGGCGCCATCGACGCGGCGAGCTCGGCGACCTCGATGCCGATGCACCCGTCGTTGCGGCCGTGCAGATAGAGCAGCGGCTGGGACGGCACGGTCGAGGTGGCCGCCTGTGCATCGTCGAGGGCCGGGTCCTTCAACCCGTCGCCCAGCGTGGCCCGGTAGTACCCCATCGCGGCAGCGAGGTGCGCCGGATCGGAGAGCGAGGCCTTCACGTACCCGAGGTCCTCGGCGCTGTCGTAGCCGGGGGACCAGTCGCGCCAGATGCTGTCGATGAACGACAGGTCGTTGCCGGGGACCACCAGGTCGGAGAGCGGGTGCTGGAAGAAGAACATGTACCAGCTGCGCTTGAGCTGCTCGAAGTTGCCGAGGAACGACATCGCGATCGCCGGCCCGGGCGGCACGGCCATGGTGACGACCGTCCGCCAGCGCTCGGGTTGCAGGACGGCCGCGGCGTGCGTGCCCGACGCACCCCAGTCGTGGCCGATGATGACCGCGTCGCCGTCGCCGCCGAGGGCCTCGTGCAGCGCATTCGCGTCGACGCCGAGAACGCCGGACTGATAGCGCCCGTCGGCGGGCACCGACGTGGGCGCGTAGCCGCGCTGGAAGGGCGCCACGGCCCGGTAGCCGGCATCAGCCAGCTCGGGCAGGAGGTGCCGCCAGCCGTGCGCCGAGTCGGGGAAACCGTGCAGGCAGAGTGCCAGCGGGCCCTCGCCCGCGGTCAGCACGCCGAACTCCACACCGTTGGCCGAGACGGTCTGCTGGGTGATGCCGTTCATGTCGGCAACGTAGCCGCAAGATGACAATCGTCACGCAGCCGACGGTTTGCCAACTGCCGCGGCACGACTATGGTTCGCTCCATCGGGGATCACACGACGATGCAGGTCACGTTTTTCGGTGTGCGTGGTTCCACGCCATGCCATGGCGATGACACACACAAGTACGGCGGCAACACGTCGTGCGTCGGTGTTGCCATTCCCGGTGAACTGCCGATCATGTTCGACCTCGGCACGGGTGCGCGGTACTTCGGTGCCACCCAGCCGATGTCGCCTCCGTTTCGGGGCAGTTGCCTGCTCAGCCATCTGCACTGGGACCACACCCAGGGGCTGCCGTTCTTCACGCCGATCCTGAAGCCGGGCGCCGAGCTCGACATCTACGCGCCGCAGCAGGACGATGGCCGCCCGCTCGCACGGGTGTTCGAGGAGATGATCTGTCCACCGGTGTTCCCGGTGACGATCGCCCAGTTCGCCGGTGAGGTGCGCTACCACGAACTGAACGACGACGACTTCACCATCGGCGGGGTGAAGGTGCGGTCTCGTCTGGTGCCGCACCTCGGCCCGACGCTGGGCTATCGGGTCGAGTGGCAGGGGCGGTCGGTCGTGTACATGAGCGATCACCAACAGCCCCACGACGGCTCGTTCTCGCTCACCGACGGTGCGCGCGACCTGGCCCAGGGCGCCGACCTGCTGATCCACGACTCGCAGTACACGGCTTCCGAGTTCCCGGCCAAGAACAACTGGGGCCACTGCACCGTCGACTACGCGGTCTGGCTGGCCACCGAGTGCCGCGTGAAGACGCTGGCGCTGTTCCACCACGACCCCACCCGCACCGACCAGGCGCTCGATGAACTGCACCGCTCCGCCGTGTTCGGCGACGCCGATGGTCCCCGTGTGGTCGCTGCCTACGAGGGCCTGACGCTCGAGCTCGACTGATCGTGATCGCTGCGGTCGCCGTCGCGGCGGTGTTCCTGCTGGCCGCGGTCACCAAGCTCGCCCGTCCCGGTGCCTGGCGCGCCCAGTCGGGCGACCTCGGCGTGCCGTGGGCGGTCGCCGTGGTCGTCCCCTACGTCGAGGCCATCATCGGCGCGTTGCTGCTCGTGCAGTTCCACCGCGAGGTGGTCGCCTGGTGCGCGGTCGGGGTGTTGACCGCATTCACCGTGCTGCTCGTGGTGCGGCTCGCGCAGGGACGGCGCCCGCCGTGCGCGTGCTTCGGGTCGTGGAGCGCGAAGCCCATCGGGGTGTCGAGTGTCGTCCGCAACGTGGTGTTCATCGGCCTCGCCATCGTCGCGGCCGTCTGGTGAGTCAGGTCCTGGTGCGTCAGGTCGCAGCGAGTCAGGTCAGCTCGGCCAGCAGAAAGGCCAAGGTGCGGGCCTCGTCGCGCCAGAGCTCGTAGCGGCCGCTGGGTCCGCCGTGGCCGGCGTCCATCTCGGTGCGCATGATGAGCGTGGCGTCGTTCGTGCGGGTCGCCCGCAGCTTGGCGATCCACTTGGCCGGCTCGTGGTAGCTCACCCGGGGGTCGTTCAGCCCGGCGCTGATGTACAGCGCCGGGTAGTCGGTCGCGACGGTCTGGTCGTAGGGCGAGTAGCCGAGCATGTAACTGGCCATCGGCTCGGTGCGCGGGTCGCCCCACTCCTCCCACTCGGTGACTGTGAGCGGAATCGACGGATCCGACATCGTGGTGACCACGTCGACGAAGGGCACCTCGGCCACCGCGGCGCGGAACAGGTCGGGGCGCATCGTGACGCATGCGCCGACGAGCAGCCCACCCGCGCTGCCGCCGCGGAGGGCGACCCGATCGCGCGCACCCCACCCCTGCGCGACGAGGTGCTCGATGGATGCGATGGTGTCGGTGAACGTGTTGCGCTTGTGATCCAGGCGCCCCTGGAAGTACCAGTCGCGTCCCAGCTCGCCACCGCCTCGGGGGTGCACCAGGGCCCACACCACGCCGCGGTCGAGCAGCGAGAAGCGGGCGACGCTGAACCACGGCGGCATCGACGCCTCGTAGCTGCCGTAGCCGTACACCGCCAACGGCGCTGTGCCGTCGGCGACGGTGTCGCGGTGGTGCACGATGTCCACCGGAACCGCAGTGCCGTCCTCGGCGGTCGCCCAGAGTCGCTGCGCGGTGTACTGCGACAGGTCGAGCCCCGGCGCAGGAGTCTGCTTCAGCATTCGCCGCGCACCGCTGCGCACGTCGTCCTCGTACACCGTGGCGGGCACGGTGAGCGACTGCATGGTGTAGCGCACGGTGCCGGCGGTCCACTCGGGGTTGCTCTCGAGCTCGACGTCGTGCGGCTCGTCGCTGATGTGCAGCACGCGCTCGGTGCCGTCGCGGAACAGCACGCGCAGGCGCGGTTGGGCGTCGGCCCACTCGTGCAGCACCAGGTGGTCGGCGAATGCCTCGACGGCGATGATGCGGCGTCCGGCGACATGAGGGACCAGCTCGGTCCACTCGGCCGGCCGGTCGAGCGGCGCGGTCATCAGGCGGAAGTCGAGCGCGTCGAGGTTGGTCAGCACCACCCATCGGTCGCCCCAGTGCTCGAGGCCGTACTCCAGGTCGGCCTGGCGAGCACGCACCAGCGTCGGCGCGGCGGTCGGGTCGTCGGCGGGGATGAGCCGCACCTCGCCGCTGACCTTGCTGGCGGTGTCGATGACGATCCACTGCTGGCTGCGGCTGAGATCGACGTAGACGTAGAAGCGCTCGTCGTCCTCCTGGTACACCTTCACGTCGTCGGACTGGGGCGTGCCGACGCGGTGGCGCCACACGCAGAACGGTCGCATCTGCTCGTCGGCGGTGACGTAGAAGAGCGTGGTGCCGTCGGCGGACCACGCGCTGCCACCCCACGTCGTCCCCTGCAGTTCGTCGGGAAGGTCGACGCCGCTGCGCAGGTCGCGGAACCGCATCGTGTAGTCCTCGCTGCCGTCGACGTCGGAGCTCCACGCCAGCATCGTGTGCTGCGGGTTGACGTCGAAGGTGTTGATCGAGAAGTAGTCGTGGCCTTCGGCCTCGACGTTCTCGTCGAGCAGCACGTGCTCGGTCGCGGTCTCGGACGTCGTGCCACGGCAGTGGATGGCGTAGCTCGAACCCTCCTCGGTGCGCGCGACGTACCACCAGTCGTCCTTGCGCACCGCCGCGGACAGGTCGGTCTCCTGCACCCGCGACTTGATCTCGCCGAAGAGCACCTCCACCAGTTCGCCGTGCTCGGCGAACCACGCGTCGCTCCAACGGTTCTCGGCCTCGAGGTAGGCCACGGTGTCGGGGTCGTCGCGATCGCGGAGCCATGCCCACGGATCGGGGGAGGGGCCGGTGGGGCGCTCCCAGACGTGCGGTACCTGCTTGGCGATGGGGGGTTGCACGGGCAGCAGGGTACTGGCACGACCGAGCACCCCCGGGCGCGTGCCGGTAGCGTCGGGCGCCATGCGGGTGTGGATCGATCAGGATCTGTGCACCGGCGATGGACTGTGCATCGACCACTGCCACGACGTGTTCGTGCAGCTGGAGGACGGCATCGCCTACGTCGCCGAGGACGGGTTGGTGCTCAACGACCCCGGCGGGTCAGGGAGCCTCGCCGTCGTCGACCCCCGGCATCAGCAGTCGGTCATCGACGCCGCCCTCGCCTGCCCCGGCGAGTGCATCTTCATCGAGCTCGGTCGCGTCACCGCCGCCTGATTCGGCGCCGTCGGCGGTTTCCACGGTCTCGCTGTCGGCTTCCACGGTCTCGCTGTCGGTTTCCACGGTCTCGCTGTCGGGTTCGACGGTCTCGGCGGCGATCGCCGCCTCGGCAGCGGCTCGGCGCCGACGGCGGCGCCGGCGCAGCAGCAGCACGAGCAGCACCACGAGCAGCACGAACAGCACGACGCCGCCCACGGTCCACAGGACGCGGGTGGTGCCCACGTCCTCGGCCGCGGCCAGCGTGTCGGTGACCTTCGCCGCCGCGGCGCGGGCGGTGTCGTGGTCGCCGTCCTCGAACGCCGTCGTCGCCGCCGTCAGTTCCTTCGGCAGATCGGTGCCCCACAGGCCGATGGTGGCGAGAAGGCCGTCGTCCTTCGCTTCTGCGGCGGTCGCATCGATCACCAATTCGGCGGTGTCGATCTGCTCCTGCAGTTCGGCCGTGACGTCGTCGAAGCTCTTCTCGACCGCCTCGTAGTCCGCTTCGAACGTGTCGGGGTACGTGGCGTCGAGCTGCTTCGCCTTGTCGTCCAGCTCGTCACGCAGGTCCAGCACGGCATCGGCGTCGTCCATCGAGTCGGTGGCGATGCCGAACGACCACGCCTCCATGCGAGTGCGCACGACGATCGGTGCCGCCCATTCGTCGCCGCGCTCGTCGAGCGCCGCGTACTGGGTGCGGGCCTCGTCGCGCTGGTCGAGCTGATCGGCCTGGGCGTCGGTGACCACGTACTTCTCGAGCAGGTCGCGGGCCGTCTCGGAACCGCCGAGCTCCTCCACCAGATCGAGGAAGCGGCGCCAATCGGCTGCCCCGAAGCGATCGTCGGCCGGTTCGTCGCCGACGTACACCTCGGTGCCGTCGTCGACCGCGGCGAACACCTCGCGCATCGTCTCCACGCCCACCTCGTCGACGATCTTCTTCACGACGGAGTAGGCGGCGTTGTAGCCGTACGCCTCCACCTCGTCGGCACCGTCGGTGAACAGCGGGTCGTTCCAGTCGTTCAGCTGCACCTTGCCCGGGTCGGCGGCGTCGATCGGGTCGGGCAGCACCGGCGAGCCGTCCATCTCGTCGACCGCGAGGTTCGAGTACACCTGCGCCATGCCCTCGTTCAGCCAGCGTTCGCTGAACCAGTCGTCGCTGAACCAGGCGTGCGACAGCTCGTGCAGCACGACCTCCTGGTCGAGGTCCTCGCCGATCTCGATCTCCTTGTTGCTGGCGCTGAACCAGCCGGCGTAGCCGTACAGGTACGGCGTGTACGCCTGGCGCACCTCGACCGTGCCGTCGATGGGCCACGGTCGGCCGACGAGCGTGGCCAGCTCGGGCACGCCGTCCTCGATCTGGGTCGTGACGAAGCCCTGCCACTCGGTGTCGCCGGGCCACGTGCGCAGATCGAACGTCTCGCCGTCGTCGGTGGTGACTTCGGTGGACGTGAGTGCCTCGTCGTTGCGTGCCGACACGAAGATGTCGAACTCGCTGGGGTTCGGGATGTCGGTGGCGGTGTAGACGGTGTTCACGCCCTCCTTGCCGACGGTGGCGTCGCTGCCGAGCGTGTCGACGGTGAAGCCGGGCGGCACGACCACCCGCACGGTCACCTTGCCGTCGTCGCCGACGCCGAACGCGTCGAACGCGGCGTATGCCGCGTTGATGCGCGACGGGTTCTCGCTGCGCGGCGGCAGGCCGGTGATGTCGTAGGTGACAGCGACGCGGGCGGTGGATCGGTAGAAGAGGTTGTTGGCGAAGTCGACGTCGAGGATGACGAAGTCGGTGGTGTCGGGCAGGGTGCGCCGGGTGACGTCGAGCGACCGTCCGTTCGAATCGGTCGCGACGGCGTTCGTGGCGTCGGCGGGGACGGGGAGCGAGAAGCCGCGGAAGTACCGGCGGTTGATGATGTTGCCGTCGCGCTGGTCGGGCAACGTGTTGGTGAGCACCAGGTCGGCGCGCACGTGCACCACCCCGGCCGCCGGGTCGATGGTGTAGGTGGTGGTGTTCTGGAACGCCAGCCCGTCGGCGGCGTGGGCCGTCGGTGGCGCCGGAGCGACCACCGTGACCAGGGCGGTGAGGGCCACCGCAGCGGGAAGGACGGCGGCGAGGACCCGGCGCAACATGGGCGACACCGTACGTCACGCCGGGGTGGGCACCCGCGTCAGGAATTGTTACTATGTGGGTAGTGCAAATTCCCCCCGCACACGATCGGACCGCTCGATGACTTCCTTCGACCTCGACCTCAGCAAGTACAACCTCGGCTGGAGCGACAGCGACGTCGAGTACGCGTTCAAGCCCGAGAAGGGCCTCAACGACCGTGTCGTCGACCAGATCAGCTGGTGGAAGGGCGAGCCGAAGTGGATGACCGAAGATGCGCAAGCGCAGCCTGCGCACCTGTTCGACCGCAAGCCGATGGCCGAGTGGTTCGCGGTCAACATGCCCGACATCGACTTCCAGGACATCTTCTACTACCTCAAGCCGGCCACCGATCAGGTCAGCGAGTGGGACGACCTGCCCGAGCAGATGAAGGCCACGTACGAGAAGCTGGGCATCCCCGAGGCCGAGCGCAAGTACCTCGCCGGCGTCACCGCGCAGTACGAGAGCGAAGTCGTGTTCCACCGCAACCGCGAGGACCTCGAGGCCCAGGGCATCCTCTTCTGCGACATGGACACCGCCCTGCGCGAGTACCCCGAGCTGGTGAAGCAGTACTTCGGCACGGTCATCCCGCCCGGCGACAACAAGTTCTCCGCGCTCAACACCGCGGTGTGGAGCGGTGGCTCGTTCATCTACATCCCGCCGGGCGTCAAGTGCGAGATGCCGCTGCAGGCCTACTTCCGCATCAACACCGAGAACGCCGGCCAGTTCGAGCGCACGCTGATCATCGCCGACGAGGGCAGCCAGGTGCACTACATCGAGGGCTGCTCGGCGCCGGTGTACACCAACGACTCGCTGCACTCCGCCGTCGTCGAGATCGTCGTCAAGCCGTCACGCCCGAGTCACCTACACCACCATCCAGAACTGGTCGCCGAACGTCTACAACCTGGTCACCAAGCGGGCCCGGGTCGAGGCCGAGGGCCACATGGAGTGGATCGACGGCAACATCGGCTCGAAGCTGACGATGAAGTACCCGAGCGTCTACCTCGTCGGCCCGAAGGCCACGGGCGAGGTGCTGTCGGTCGCCTACGCGGGCCCCGGCCAGCACCAGGACGCCGGCGCCAAGATGGTGCACGCGGCACCGGAGACCACGTCGAAGATCGTCTCGAAGAGCATCAGCAAGGACGGCGGCATCACCACCTACCGCGGCCTGGTGCGCGTCGAGGAAGGCGCCTACGGCTGCAAGAGCCACGTGCAGTGCGACGCGCTCATCCTCGACGAGGAGAGCACCAGCAAGCACCTTCCCGTACATGGAGGTCGGCGAGCGCGATGCACAGATCGGCCACGAGGCCACGGTCTCCAAGATCGCCGACGAGCAGCTCTTCTACCTCATGAGCCGCGGCCTCTCGCAGGAGCAGGCGATGGGCATGGTCGTGAACGGCTTCATCGAGCCGATCACCCGCACGCTGCCGATGGAGTACGCGGTCGAGTGGAGCCGCCTCATCGAGCTGCAGATGGAAGGCAGCGTCGGCTGAGCCGCCACGTCGCTCTGCTGCGCGGCATCAACGTCGGCGGACGCAATCCGGTCCCGATGGCCGACCTGCGCGCCGCGTTCGAGGACGCCGGCTTCACGTCGGTGCAGACCTACATCCAGTCGGGCAACGTGGTGTTCGACACCACGCTGCCGACGCGCTCACTCGAAGCCGACATCGAGGCCGTGCTCGAGCAGCGGTTCGGGTACCCCATCGTGGTCGTCACCCGGTCGCGAGCGCAGATGCGCGCGGTCGTCACCGACGCACCCGCCGGCTTCGGCGCCGACCCGTCGACGTATCACTCCGACGTGATGGTGCTGAAGGCGCCGCTCACCAGCGCGGAGGTCCTGAAGGTCGTCTCGTTGAAGCCCGACGTCGATCGAGTCTGGCCGGGCAAGGGCGTCGTCTACTTCGACCGGCTCAGCGCTCGCCGCACCGAGAGCCGCCTGTCGAAGGTCATGGGCACACCCGCGTACCGACAGATGACCATCCGCAACTGGAACACCACGACCAAGCTCGTCGAACTGCTCGGGTAACCTCGTCTCACCAAGGCGCTCCACAAGCGCGGCGGTCAGGCCCCGGGTAGCTGTCACTACGCCGGGGCCACTGCACTTTTCGGACGTGCCACACTTCGCGTGCATGGAGCAGACCCAGGAGTACGACGACAAGCTGGTCACCTTGCTGGAGGCGTTGTGGGGCGACGGCTACCTGTCGCCCGGGGGCGACGCCGAGACGGCGCTGGTGCTCGACGGGCTGGACCTGAGCGGTGTCCGCGTGCTGGACATCGGCAGTGGCACCGGCGGGTGTGCGTTCTTCATCGGTGCCGCGTACGACGTGGCGAGCGTGACCGGGGTCGATGTCGAGGCCGGTGTGGTCGAGAAGGCGAACGCGGCTGCCGCCGAGCGGGGAGTGGCGGACACGGTGCGCTTCGTCGCGGTGCAGCCCGGTCCGCTGCCTTTCGCCGATGGCAGCTTCGACCTGGTGTTCAGCAAGGACTCCATCGTCCACATCGACGACAAGCACACCCTGGCCGTCGAGATCGCCCGCGTGCTCGCGCCTGGCGGAGTGTTCGCGTGCAGCGACTGGATGAAGGGCGACGACGAGCCCAAGTCCGCCGAGTTGCTGGCGTACGAGGCGCTCGAGGGTCTGGGCTTCGGCCTCGCATCGCCCGACGTCTACTTCGCCGCATTGCGCGCCGCCGGGTTCCAGCAGATCACCTACGTCGACCGCACCCCCTGGCTGGCGGCCAAGACCCGCGCCGAACTCGACGAGCTCGACGGCCCGCTCCGGCCGCGCCTCACGGCCGAGTTGGGAGCCGAGTTCCTCGACCACGAGATCGACGTGTGGCGCGCCCTCTGCGTCGTCACCGAGTCGGCCGAGCTCGGTGCCGGTCACTTCCGAGCCACCCGCCCCTGACGCTCACTGCGAGCGAACTGGGCGGCGTGGTTCCCGGAACCCGGGACGAATCCCGCCCAGAAGCCGATTTGGGAAGAATGCCGCCCAGAAACCTCGCGGGGGGTCGGTGCGGGTCAGCAGTCGATGAAGGTGACGGCGAGGCCGCCGCGCGAGGTCTCCTTGTACTTCTCGTGCATGTCTCGCCCCGTGGCCCGCATGGTCTCGATCGCCTGGTCGAGCGACACGAGGTGGGTGCCGTCGCCGTGGAGGGCCAATCTGGAGGCGTTGATCGCCTTCATCGACGCCATCGCGTTGCGCTCGATGCACGGCACCTGCACCAACCCGCCGATGGGGTCGCACGTCAGGCCGAGGTTGTGCTCGAGCGCGATCTCGGCGGCGTTCTCCACCTGGCGGGGCGTGCCGCCCATCACCTCGGCCAGACCGGCGGCCGCCATCGCGCACGCCGAACCGACCTCGCCCTGGCACCCGACCTCGGCGCCGGAGATGCTCGCGTTCATCTTGAACAGCGCGCCGATCGCGCCGGCCGTGAGCAGGAACCGCACCACACCGTCGTCGTCGGCGCCGGGGACGAAGTTGGCGTAGTAGTGCAGCACCGCCGGCACGATGCCCGCCGCGCCGTTCGTCGGCGCGGTCACCACGCGCCCGCCCGCGGCGTTCTCCTCGTTCACGGCGAGGGCGTAGAGGTTCACCCAGTCCAGCGCGGCCAGCGGGTCGACCGTGGGCGTGCCCAGCTTGCGCAGCAACCCGGCCGCGCGGCGCTGGACGCGCAGCCCACCGGGCAACTCACCTTCGGCGCGGCAGCCGCGGTGCACGCAATCGCGCATCGCCTTCCAGATCGCCAGCAGGTCGGTGCGGATCTCGTCGGCCGTGCGCCGGGTCTGTTCGTTGTCGAACTGCACCGTGCTGATCGAGATCTCGTTCGCCTCGCACATCGCGACCAGTTCATCGGCCGATCGGTACGGAAACGGCACCGGTGCCCGGTCGCGATCCAACGGCGCGCCCAGGTCGGCTTCGTCGACGACGAACCCGCCGCCGACGGAGTACGAGCGACACGACACGACGACCCCGTCGTTCGCGTCGAACGCGTCGAACTGCATGCCGTTCGGGTGGCCGGGCAGCACGATCATCGGGTGCAGTTCGACGTCGGTGGTCGGGTCGAACGCCATCTCGTGCCGACCGAGCAGCGACAGCCGACCGGCCGTGCGGATGGCCTCGAGCGCGATGGGTACCTCGTCGGGGTCGATCAGCTGCGGTTCGTACCCGGCCAGGCCGAGCACGATCGCGGGGACCGTGCCGTGCCCCTGGCCGGTGGCGCCCAACGAGCCGAACAGTTGCACGCGCACCCGTCGGACGTCGGCCAGGCCGTCGCCATCGCACAGCCGCTCGGCGAACTGGCGGGCGGCTCGCATGGGACCGACCGTGTGCGAGCTGGACGGCCCGATGCCGATACGGAAGAGCTCGAAGACACTGATCGTCACTCGCGGAGCGTACCGCCCGCCTCCACGGCAGAATGTCGCCCATGCCCATGCGGATGGACTGCCGTCAGTTCGAAAGTCGCACCTACCCGAACGGCGAGACCGTGCGGAAGTGCAACCTCGACCTCGCCCCGGAGGCGCCGTGGCGCTGCCCTGCGAACTGCCCGAAGTTCGAGCCGCGGCTCGACGCCGGGTGGACGTACGGCACGATGGTCAGCCCGAAGACCCCCGCCGAGCCGCCGGGCCTCGACGACGGCACGGCGGCCGCATTGATGGACGAGGCCGAGGACTTCCTCAACCAGGTCGGGCCGCAGGTGCTGGCCGAGGTCGAGGCCGAACGCCTCGCTCAGCAGCAGTCCGGGTGGAAGCGCATCTTCCGTCGCCGCAAGCCTGGGTGATTAGCACTACGGCCGTAGTAGAATTTCCGCCGTGCCTTCCACGCTGCTCGACGCCGCCGGCCACCTGGGCCACGCGCAGATCCCCTCTCCGGAGTCCGAGGTGTGGCGGTACAGCCGCATCGCCGAACTCGACCTCGCCGCCTTCTCGCCCGTCGAGGGCACCTCGGTCGTCACCGGCGCCGAGGGCCTGACGCCCGATCCGGCGCTCACCGCCGAACTGGTGGCGACGATGCCCGTCCACGACGTGTTCGACGAGCTGAGCAACGCCCACGCGCACACGATCGAGATCCACGTGCCCGCCGGGCGGGTGCTCGCCGAGCCGATCGTGGTCACTCACCACGTGTCGGGCGACGGCACCGCCACGTTCCCTCGACTGGTCGTGCATGCCGGGGCCGACAGCGAGTTCACCCTGGTCGAGCGGTTCGAGAGCGACCCGGGCGTCCGTGCGCTCGTCGTGCCCCGCCTGGTGCTGCACGCGTCGCAGGCCGCACGCGTCAGCTACCTGGGCATCAACCTGTTGGCCGACACCGTGTGGCAGCTGGGCCACCAGCAGGCCACGGGCGAGCGCGACTCCACGACGTTGCTCGCCACGGTCGCCCTGGGCGGCGATTACGCCCGTGTCCGCACCGACGCTCGTGTCGTGGGACAGGGCGCCACCACCAAGCAGATCGCGCTGTACTACGCCGACGGCAACCAGATGCACGACTTCCGCACGCTGCAGGACCACATCGCGCCCCGCACCAACAGCGACCTGCTGTTCAAGGGCGCCGTGCAGGACCACGCCAAGAGCGTCTACACCGGCCTCATCCGCATCCGTGAGGACGCCAAGGGCTCGCAGGCGTACCAGACCAACCGCAACCTCACCCTCAGCGAAGGCGCCTGGGCCGAGAGCGTGCCCAACCTCGACATTCGCACCAACGACGTGAAGTGCAGCCACGCCAGCACGGTGGGCCCCATCGACGACGAGCAGCGCTTCTACCTCGAGAGCCGCGGCATCCCGCCCGAGACGCCGAACGCCTGGTCGTGCTCGGCTTCTTCGACGACGTGCTCGGCGCCCTCCCGGTCGGCGCGCTGCGCGACGACCTGCGGGCCCGCGTGGCCGAGAAGCTGCAGGGGCGTGTGGCATGAGCGTCCAGAGTCTGTGCCACTTCGCCGATCTCGCGCCCGGCAGCGCCACCCGTTTCGACGTCGGCGGCCGGGCCGTCGCCGTCGTCCGCATCGACGACGACGTCTATGCCATCGGCGACGTCTGCAGCCACGGCGAGGTCTCGCTGAGCGAGGGCGAAGTGTGGTGCGACGAGAAGGAGCTCGAGTGCTGGAAGCACGGCAGCACCTTCAGCCTTCTCACGGGCGAGCCGTCCACGCTGCCCGCCACGCAACCCGTGCCCGTGTACGTCGCCTCCGTGGTCGACGGCATGGTGCACATCGACCTGGAGGTCGCCAAGTGAGCACGCTCGAGATCAAGGGCCTCGTCGCCTCCGTGGCCGGCAAGCAGATCCTCAACGGCATCGATCTCACCATCCGATCCGGTGAGGTGCACGCGATCATGGGGCCGAACGGCGCCGGCAAGAGCACCCTCTCCGCCGTCGTCATGGGCAAGCCCGGGTACGAGGTGCACGCCGGCGAGGTCCTCCTCGACGGTGTCGACCTGCTGCAGCTGCCCACATGGCAGCGCGCTCAGGCCGGTGTCCACCTGGTCATGCAGTACCCGAGCGAGGTGCCGGGTGTCGACCTCACCGAGATGCTGGCCGAGGCGTACGCCGCCCGCGGCCGCGACACGTCCACCCTGGCTCGCCGACGTGTCCGGCGAGGCCGATCGCATCCACTTCCCGGTGGCGTTGCTCGATCGCTCGTTGAACGTCGACCTGTCCGGCGGCGAGAAGAAGCGCAACGAGACGCTCCAGCTCGCGCTGCTGCAACCGAAGTTCGCGATTCTCGACGAACTCGACTCCGGGCTCGACATCGACGCGTTGCGCGACTGCGCCCGCCGGGTCGAGGCCGCCACCCACGACAGCGATCTGGGTGTGCTGGCGATCACGCACTACAACCGTCTGCTCGAGGAGCTCCACCCCGACCGGGTGCACATTCTCGTCAAGGGCCGCATCGTCGCCAGCGGCGGTCCGGAGCTGGCCGACGAGCTCGAGCGCGACGGCTACGAGGCCTACGAGCCCGTCGGCGACGAGGCCGCCGCCGAGCCTGCTGACACAGGCTCGTACGACGACCTCTTCGCGCTCTGACCCGTCAGACCTGCACGGGCGACATGGCCCGCAGCCGGGCGATGCGCTCCTCGGTCGCGGGGTGCGTGCTGAACAGCTTGGCCATGCCGGCGTTGCGGCCACCCTTCAGTTCGGCCAACGGGTTGTGGATGTAGGCCTGTGCCTGCGCCGGGGCGACCTGCATCGGAGTGCGGGCCGCGAGCTGCTCGATGCGGCCCAGCGCGTTGGCCAGGCTGTGACCCGAGCCGAGCAGTTCGGCAGCACCGCGGTCGGCCTCGAACTCTCGTGAGCGGCTGACCGCCATCTGGATGAGCGACGCGGCGATGGGAGCGAGCAGCGCGGTGGCCAACATCGCGATCGGGTTCGGGCGGTCCTCGTCGTCGCGGCCGCCGCCGAACATGCTGGCGAACATCGCCATCTGGGCGATGTAGCTGATGGCGGTCGCGATGGCCGCCGCCACCGAACCGATGAGGATGTCGCGGTGCTTCACGTGCATCAGCTCGTGGGCCATGACGCCCTCGATCTCGTCACGCGGCATCGCCGAGAGCAGACCTCGCGTGGCGCACACGACGGCGTGGTTCGGGCCGCGCCCGGTGGCGAACGCGTTGGGCTGGTCGCTCGGCGAGATGGCCACTCGCGGCATCGGCAGACTGGCGCGCTGGGCGAGCGACTCGACCATGCCGTAGAACTCGGGCGCTTCGTGCCGCTCGATCACCTTGGCGCGGGCCGAGGCGAGGGCCAGCTTGTCGCTGAACCAGTACGAGCCGCCGACCATCACCAGGGCGAGGCCGAGGCCGATGGTGAGGGCAGTGGTGCTGCCGCCGCCGAGGAGGCCGGCGACGGCGACGATGAGGCCGCCCATCGCCGCGAGCAGCGCCGTGGTCTTCATGGTGTTCTTGAACATCGGGACGTCGTTCCTTTCCGGAGCGATCAGAAGTCGAAGAGGTCGCCGAGCATCGACGACTTCTTCTTCTTGTACGGGGGGGAGTGGTACTTCGAGTGCTGGGGCTCGTGGTACTTGGAGTTGCGAGGAGCCGTCGCCACCGCGGGAGAGGTGGGCGCAGTGGCGACGGACGGTGTGGCGTTCGCGCTGCGCTCGATGATCTTGTCGAGCTCACCTCGATCGAGCCACACGCCCCGGCATGTGGGGCAGTAGTCGATCTCGATGCCGGCGCGGTCGGCCATCACCAGGGTGACGTCGGGGCAGGTCGGGCACTTCATGAGGGGTCCTTTCGGGCGATGAACTTGCGGATCTCCTCCACCCACAGCACCGAACTGGCGACTGCGGCGCACACCAGCCACTGGCCGGCGGAGATGGAGGTGGTGTCGAACAGGCGCTGCAGGAACCCGAGGTGCGTCACCCCGACCTGCAGCAGCACGACGCCGCCGAGTGCGATCCACAGCCAACGGTTGGCGAGCGTGTCGCGGTGGAACACCGTGCGGGTGTCGTGGCGGGCGTTGAGGATGTTGAAGAACTGGAACAGCACGAACGTGTTGAACGCCATCGTCCCGCCGATGGACACCGTGCCGGCCCGCACCGTGTCGCCAGGTGCCCACTCGAGCACGGCCAGCGTGCCGAGCGCCATCACAGTGGCGGACGTGGCCACGGCGACCCAGCGGCTGCGGGTGAGGATCTTCTCGCTCAACGGACGCGGCCGGCGGCGCATGACGTCGCCGTCCGCCGGGTCGACGCCCAGCGCCATGGCCGGGGGGCCGTCCATGATGAGGTTCACCCACAGGATGGCGATCGCCGTGAACGGCTTACCGCCGGCGATGCCGAACGCTGCGGTCAGCAGGAACAGCAGGGCGAACCCAAGGGTCGTGCTGAGCTGGAAGCGCACGAACTTGACGATGTTGGCGTAGATCGTGCGGCCGCGACCGACGGCGGTGACGATGGTGGCGAAGTTGTCGTCGGTGAGCACCATCGTCGCGGCCTCCTTCGAGACCTCGGTGCCGGTGATGCCCATGGCGATGCCCATGTCGGCCTTCTTCAGTGCCGGGGCGTCGTTCACGCCGTCGCCGGTCATCGCGACCACGTTGTCGCGGGCCTGCAGCGCCGAGATGAGCCGCAGCTTGTGCTCGGGAGCGACGCGGGCGAACACGGTGATGTCGTCGATCCGACGAGCGAGCTCGTCGTCGTCCATCCGGTCGAGGTCGGCGCCGGTCACCGACTCGCCACGCAGGCCGAGCTGCTCGCCGATGGCGGCGGCCGTGGCCGCGTGATCGCCGGTGATCATCTTCACGCTGATGCCGGCGGCGTGTGCTTCGGCGATGGCGTCGCGTGCTTCCGGGCGAGGCGGGTCGACGATGCCGGCCAGCGCCAGCAGGGTGAGGTCGGCGACGAGCTCGATCGTGTCGCTGTCGCTCTCGGCGAACTCGTACCACGCCTCGGGCGACAGCTCGCGCTGAGCGACCGCCAGGACGCGCAGGCCCTGGTTGCCGAGCCGCTCGTTGTGCTCGGCGAGCGTCGCCGCGTGCATCGCGATGGGTGCCAGGGCGGCGTCGCCGTCGATCACCGTCGTCGCTCGGGCGAGCAGCACATCGGGAGCGCCCTTGACGAGGATGCGTACGACTCGCTCGCCCGCATCGGTGTTCATCTCGTGCACCGTCGCCATGAACTTGTTCGCAGAATCGAACGGCACGACGGCGAGCCGGGGATGGGCGGCGCGGAGGTCGGTCACGTCGATGCCGGCCTTCGCGGCGAGCACGATGAGCGCGCCCTCGGTCGGGTCGCCGACCAGCTCCCACTCGTCGCCGGTCCGACGGATCTCGGCGTCGTTGCACAACGCCATCGCCGACAGGGCGGTGTCCATGGCCACCCGGTGGTCGCCGTGCACGTGCTCGACGGTGCCTTCGGGTGCGTAACCGCCACCGGTGACCGCGTGCGGCCGGAGCTGGGTGATCAGCTCGACCGCGGTCATCTCGTTCAACGTCAGCGTGCCGGTCTTGTCGCTGCACACGACGCTGGTGCAACCGAGTGTCTCCACCGATGCCAGTCGCTTCACGATCGCGTGCTGCTTGGCCATCGACGACACGCCGAGCGCCAGCGTGACCGCCGTGACCGCCGGGAGACCCTCGGGGATGGCGGCGACGGCCAGCGCCACGGCGGTCAGCAACAGGTCCGACGCCGATTCGCCACGCACGAGGCCGATGACGAACACGGCGGCGACGATCGCGCCGGCCAGTTTGGCCAGGCTGTGGGCCAGACCGTCGAGTTGACGCTGCAGGGGAGTGCGCTCGGTCTCGGTGGAGCGCAGCAGGCCGGCGATCCGCCCGATCTCGGTCTGCATGCCCGTCGCGGTGACGACCAGCTCGGCCTGGCCACGGGTGACGGTGGTGTTCATGAACGCCATGCCCACCCGGTCGCCCAACGGCACGTCGTCGCGGTCGACGACGGCGGTGGTCTTCTCGGCCGGATTGCTCTCGCCGGTCAGTGCCGCCTCTTCGATCTCCAGGTTCGTCGCCGACAGGATGCGGCCATCGGCCGGGATGCGATCGCCGGCCTCGACCAGCACGATGTCGCCCGGCACCACGGCACCGGTCTCGATGTTGTGCATCTGCCCGCCGCGACGAACCCGGGTGTGCGAGACGAGCATGCTGCGCAACGCGTCGAGCGACTTCTCGGCCTTGTTCTCCTGCACGAACCCGATGACCGCGTTGAGCAGCACGACGGTGATGACCACCAGCGGCGTCTTCACCTCGCCCGACACCGCGAACGCGATGATCGCGGCGCCGAGGAGGATGAGGATCAGCAGGTCCTTGAACTGGGCGACGAACCGCTTCCAGGCCGGGATCTTCGGCGCTGCCGCGAGCTCGTTCCGACCCACCTCGTCCAGCCGTCGCTGCGCCTCCGCGACGCCGAGGCCCGCCGAAGGCTCGACCCCGTGTGCCTGGGCGACATCGGCTGCCGCAACTCGATGGGGTGCGGTCGACGACATGTCTGCTCCGGACGGTGGGAGGACGGATGCGGGTGCGGACAACAGGATGCTCCTTCGGTCGAACGATTGATCGTTTGCCGAAGGTCTTTCCCGGTCCAGCGGACCCAACAGCGCCGGGTGCGAACACCGTGATGACGACACTGTTGCGGAGGGATACTCCCCTTCAGCGGGCAACGGTAACGCAACGATTCGATACCTGCAACGCACAACAGGTATTTTCGGCCGATGACCAGCCTGCACCCCAACGTCGAGCGCGTCGTCGCCGCAGCCCAGGCACGCGGCCTGGACATCACGCCGCGCAACTTCGGCAACGCCAAGACCGCCGTCGATGCAGCGAACGTCATCGGTGTCGACGTCGGCCAGATCGTGAAGAGCCTCATCTTCGCCGTCGACGGCGAGGTGGTCCTCGCCTACGTGAGCGGGTCGAACCAGCTCGACGAGAAGAAGCTCGCCGCTGCTGCCGGTGGACTGAAGTGTGCGCGGGTCGATGCCGACGTCGTGCGCGAGGCCACGGGTTTCCCCATCGGGGGCGTGCCGCCGTTCGGGCACACCACCCACCTGCGCATCTTCATCGACCCCGACCTGCTGCAGTACGACGAGGTGTGGGCCGCCGCCGGCACCTGGCACGACGTCTTCGGCATCGAGCCCCACAAGTTGGTCGAGGCGAGCGAAGGACTGGTCACCGACCTGAAGCGGGCGTAGGACCGACCGAACGCCTGGACCTGGCGGCGCAGGCACGTGAGATGTCCGCTGCGGACATCTCAGCGTGACCTGAGCGCTGGAGAAGGAGTGCCCCGAGACGGGCGGGCGTGTCTCGGGTCGAGGGTTTCGACCTGGGATGCCCCCGCCGAAACCCTCGGGAGTGCCGAGTGCCCGACGGTGGTCAGCTCAGTTCGGCGAGGCGGGCGGCGACGAGCGCGCCGAGCAGCTTCGGGTCGACCTTCCAGTCGAGCGGCACCTTGAACGTCTGCTTGTTCATCTCGTAGCCGCTCAGTTCGCCGGCGAGCTGGTCGAGCACATCGCCACTGAACGGGTTGATGAGCAGATGGCGCTTGGCTGCGGACATTCCGATGACGTACTGGCCGCCGGGAGTGCGCAGCATCGGGTGGTTCCAGGCGATCACCAGCGTCAACTCGGGGTGGCTCGTGGTGATGGCGGCGAACACGGCCTGCATGGTCGCCGCAGCGGTCGGGTCGGCGCTCGCGAAGTACTCGGCCGGGTTGGCGAACCGCCTCGACGTCGGCGAGTCGCGCACGTACATCACCAGTGCGTTGGCGTGGGCCTGGCTGAAGCCGTGGTTCTCGCGCAGGAAGGCGATCTGCTCGGGATACTTGGCGTCACCGAGATCCTTGACCCGATCGATCCAGATCGAGATCGGCCCGCCGTGCTTCCGTTCGATCGCCGGGAAGTGCTTCGTGCGGTCTCCGCTGGAGTCGGCCATGGGTCGATCGTAGGCGACGTCGCCGTCTTCCTAGGATGGCCGACGTGGAACTGACGGTCAGCGGTGAGGTGTGGTGGTGGCACGGCCCGGCGCCGTTCCACTTCGTCACCGTGTCCGACGCCGATGCCGAGGAGTTGAAGGCGATCTCGCCCGACGTCTCGTACGGCTGGGGCATGATCCCGGTGGCCGGCACGCTGGGTGGCACGTCGTTCACGACCTCGCTGTGGCCGAAGGACGGTTCGTACGTGGTGCCGTTGAAGGACGCCGTACGCGCCGCCGAGGACGTCGAGCTGGGCGATGTCGTGACCGTCGAGCTGCGGGTCACGCCGCGTCGCCCGCGTCACTGACCACTGGGCCGCGCGTACGATTTCGGCATGGCAGCCGTGCCCGACGCGATCTTCGACGACCCACGGTTGGCGGAGCTGTACGACCCCCTCGACGGCGATCGCGACGACCTATCCGTGTACGAGGCGATGGTCGCCGAGCTCGGTGCGCACTCGATCCTCGACCTCGGGTGCGGCACCGGAACGCTCGCGTGTCGACTGGCGATGTCCGGCCACGACGTCGTCGGCGTCGATCCGGCAGCTGCGTCGCTGGACGTGGCCCGGCGCAAAGTGGGGGCAGATCTCGTGCGCTGGATCCACGGTGACGCCACGACGTTGCCGCCCCTCGAGGTCGACCTCGTGCTGATGACCGGCAACGTGGCGCAGGTGTTCGTCACCGACGCCGAGTGGGCTGCAACGCTCGACGGTGTGCGCTCGGTCCTTCGACCGGAGGGTCGGCTGGTGTTCGAGACACGCGATCCCGCTCGCGAGGCATGGCGCGAGTGGAATCGCGAGGCATCGTCGGCGCAGCTGGTCATCGATGGGGTAGGGCTCGTGACGACATGGGTGGAGGTCACGCGGGTCGAGCTGCCGCTGGTGTCGTTCCGCTGGAGTTTCGTGATCGGTGAGACCGGCGATGTCCTGGTGTCGGACTCGACACTGCGCTTCAGGGAACAGCACGAGATCCTCGTCGTCGCTCGACGCCGCCGGATCTGGCAGTCCTCGACGTTCGTGATGCGCCGGACCGACCCGGCGCGGAGTGGGTGTTCGTCGCCGAGATCAGGTGACGCCGAGATCAGGTGATGGCGCCGAGATCAGGTGATGTAGGCGGACAGCACGTCACGGATGGACAACACGCCGACCAGGCCGTCGTCGCCGCGCACCAGGACGTGACGGACGAAGTCCTCCATCATCTCCTCGGCGGCGTCGCCGATGGTGTTGCCGGCGTCGATCCAGATGAGGTGATCGGTCCCGATCTCGGCGGCGGTGACCGCGTCCAGGTCGAGCCCTGCCGCGACGGCGCGCACGACGTCGCGTTCGGACACCAGCGCAGCGACGTCGTCGTGCGTGCCGATGACCACGACGCCGATGCTCGCGGCCGCCATGGCCCGGGCCGCGTCGTGTGCAGAGGCGGTGGTGGGGACCATGACGACCTCGGTCGTCAGGTAGGTGAGGACCGATGCGTTCGCTCCGTGGAACGTGGCATTCGTGGACTCGGTGGCATTCATGATGGTCGTCCTCCTGCACCATTCAGGCTCGCAGCGCCGAACGCGAACGAGCAGGGACCAACGTCCCGTTTCGTCCACCTCGTCACCACTGGTCGATGTCGATCACGGCGGAAAATCCGGTCGGCCACGGGACCGACCCCGTGCCACAGTGAGCCCATGGCGGAGCCGATGACCTACGCATCGCTGGTCGAGCAGATCATGACCGTGGCGCGCCCGGTACGCCTCGTGGCCATCGACGGTCCGGGTGGAGCCGGCAAATCGACCTTCGCCCGCCGACTCGCCGTGGCCGCCGGCGGAGCGCCCGTGGTCCACACCGACGACTTCGCGTCGTGGGACGAGCCCATCGACTGGTGGCCGCGGCTGCTCGAACAGGTGGTGCAGCCGCTGGTGACCGGCAGCGCGGCTCGCTACCAGCGATTCGACTGGGCCTCCAACCGCCTCGCCGAATGGATCACCATCGACACGTCGCCCATCGTCGTCATCGAAGGAGTGTCGGCGGGACGGCTCGAGTGGCGGGACCACCTCGCCCTCGTGGTGTGGATCGACACCGACCGGGAGACCCGATTGCGCCGCGGCCTCGAACGCGATGGTGACGACCAGCGGCAGCAGTGGGAGACGTGGATGGCCGCCGAGGACGAGCACTTCGCCGTGCATCGCACCCGGCAGCGAGCCGACGTGGTGGTGGACGGCGCCCCCGAGCAGGCACTGGACGCCGAGCGGGAGTTCGCTCGGTACGTCGGCTAGATCGACTTGAGGATCTCGGCGATCCGCGACTCCGCCTGTTCCTCGGTGATCAGGCCCTGGGACTGCAGTTCGCGCACTTCGCGCACCCGATCGGCGGTGGGGCGACTCGTGGGCGCCGACTTGACGAAGGCAGCGGCCGTGCCGACATCGCCGGACAGGGCGACGGCCAATGCGTCGTTCTCGCTCGCGCCCTTGTCGAGGGCCATCTGTCGAGTGCGCGAGAACTTGATCGCTGCCATGACGACCGACACGATGAGCACGACGACGAAGATGAAGAAGAAGACGCCCATGATGGCGGGCATGCCCGTGTCGGTTCCGTCCGGTGCCATTTGGGAGACCCTCCAGTGCCATGCGCTCATGCGCAGAGGGTACTGGGCACACAGTGGCCCCTCCCGGCTCACTACCATCGGGCCGATGGCAACCAAGAAGGACTCCGCGGCGGGCGCGCCGTCGGTGTCGTTCAGCACCACGCTCAGTTCGTTCGGCAACAACACCGGCATCGAAGTGCCGCCCGCGCTGATCGAGCAACTGGGCGCAGGGCAGCGACCTCCGGTGCTGGTCGACGTCAATGGGTATCAGTTCCGTTCGACGGTCGGCGTGATGAAGGGCAAGCACCTCGTCGGTGTCAGCTCTGCCATCCGCAAGGAGACCGGGTTGCAGGGCGGCGACGCGATCGACGTGACCCTCACGCTCGCCACGGCACCTCGCGAGGTCGACGTGCCGCCCGACTTCGCCGCGGCGCTCGCCGGAGCAGCAGGGGCGGCCGAGTTCTTCGCCTCACTGTCGAACAGCCTGCAGCGCTACCACGTGGATTCCGTCAACGGGGCCAAGTCCGACGAGACGCGCCAACGACGCATCGAGAAGTCGGTCGCGTTGTTCGTGGCCGGCAAGCAGCGCTGAAGCCCGCCGCCGGCCGGCGTCACGAGATCTGCGTGAGCCCGCCGTCGACCACGAACACCTCGCCGGTCACGTACTTGTTGCGCACCAGCGCCAGCACGGCCTCGGCGCAATCGTCGGGTGTGGCCGACCGGTGCAACGGAGTGATGGCCTTCACCCCGGCGTGCTGCGTCGACCAATCGGCCGTCCAGGGCGTCTCGACCAGGCCGGGCGCCACGGCGTTCACGCGCACGGGGCCGTGGCTCTTGGCGAGCAGTCGCGTCATCTGGTTCAGCGCCGCCTTGCTCATCGAGTAGGCGATGGACGAGCCGACCGGGCGGACGCCGGCGACCGACGTGATGTTCACGACGTGGCCGTCGTCGCTGGCCTGCAACAGCGGCATGGCGAGTTTCGTGAGGTTCCAGGTCCCGAACACGTTCACCTCGAACGTCTTGCGGAAGATCTCGTCGGTGAGCGCGTCGAGGTCGTGGTGCGCGACGAGCGTGGTCCAACCGGCGTTGTTCACCAGCAGGTCCAGCTTCCCGAACCTGGCGATCGTGGCGTCGAGCAGTGCCTGGCACTGGGCCGGCTCGCTGATGTCACCCTGCACGTACAGCGCCTCGCCGGGCAACGCATCGGCGACTGCCTGACCGGCAGCGACGCTGTTGGCCGAGTTGACGACCACGCGGGCGCCGAGCTCGGACAACCGCTGGGCGGTTCGCTCGCCGATGCCGCTCGACGACCCCGTCACGATCGCGACCATTCCGTCCAACTCAGCCATTGCCGTCCCCCGTGATCCGTGTTCCTGTCGGTGCCCTACGATCCTCGCATGGGACAGGGGACCGGAACGAAGGACGATCCGTGGCAGCTCACCACGGCTCCCGGATCGTCGACGTACACGATGCATCGCGACGACACCGCCGACCCGCCGTTGCTCGTCTGCCAGGTCGGCACGACCAAGCTCACCTACCTCGCTCGGTCGATCGACGACCTGCATGCGTGGCTCGTCGAGCACGGCGACTGGGTGCCACTCGGCGCCGCTGACGAGAGCAAAGCTGCTGCCGACGGCACCGTCGAGGCGTTCGGGCGTTCGGTCGACAACCCGGTCGGCGGTTGGTACGGCCAGCGCAAGGGATACCGCGGCCGATTCGGGATGTACCTCCCACCGTTGCTCGAGGCGCTGGGAATGGTCGAACTGACCCACGACGCCCGGAACAACTCGGTCCGAGCGCGACCCTGAGGCGACATGGCGGTGGACGTCCGGCTCCGTGCGGCCACCGTGGCCGACATCCCTCTGTTCCGCGAATGGGATCGCGACCCCGCGGTCGTGGCGGCCAGCGGCGACGACGACGAGTTCGACTGGGAGTTCGAGGTGCCTCGCTCGGTGCCGTGGCGCGAGTTGCTCATCGCCGAGGCCGATGGCGAGCCGGTCGGCTTCATGCAGCTCATCGATGCCGCCGAGGAGGAGACGCACTACTGGGGTGAGGTCGAGCGCGACGTGTGGGCGATCGACATCTGGATCGGGGCAGCCCGCCACCGCGGTCGTGGCGTCGGTGCGGAGATGATGCGGCAGGCCCTCGACCGCTGCTTCGCCCGGCCGGAGGTGACGGCGGTGCTCATCGACCCGCTGCGCCGCAACGAGCGGGCCATCAGCTTCTACGAGCGCATGGGCTTCCGCCACCTCGAGATCCGGTGGTTCGACCAGGACGAGTGCGCCGTGATGCGGATCGACCGTCCGATACGTTGAGGCGATGGACGCGGAGCGACTCGTCGGTGTGGCCGCGGTCGAGGCCTACCTCGACAGCGTGCCCGAACCACAGCGGTCGACGTTGCGGGTGGTGCGGGCCCACTTGCGGTCGGTGCTCCCCGATGCCGAGGAGGGGATGAAGTACCGCATGCCCTCGTTCATCGTCGGCGGCAAGGGCATCGCTGCGTACGCCGCGTTCAAGCACCACTGCTCGTACTTCCCGTTCAGCGGCAGCGTGCTCGGTGTCACCGGCCCGTTGCCGGGCGGCACGATCGCGGCGAAGGGCACGCTGCAGTTCCCGGTCGATTCTCCGCTGCCGATCGCCACCGTGCAGACACTGGTCGCAGCGCGACTCGCTCAGCTGTCCGCCACGAGTTGAACCTCACCGGGCGGCGAGCGCCTCGACGTGGTCGAGCGCCTCGGCCAAGAGGTCGAGATCGCACGTCGCGTCGAACGGGCTCGGTCCTGTCGCGCCGCGCGGGCGGATCTCGGTGCTCTCGCACGCCAGGTAGCGATACTCCAGCCCGACCGCGAGCGACGTGGCGTACCAATAGGGGAAGACGTGGTCGGTCGGGATCAGTTCCAGGACCACCGTGCCGGGGCGGCAGAACACGAGGTCGGCGAGTCCGGCCCCGTGCGCGCTCACGACGAGCTCTGCGCCGTGGAACAGCGATCGCATGGCCGAGTGCTCGGACGACGGATCGATGGTCGCGATGCCGCGCGTGGCGAGCAGTGATTCGATCGCATGCTGGTTGGTGAGGAGCCTCGTCGTCGACCGCGTGAGTTGGAAGCGCGTCGCCCCGTCGGAGGGAGTGGCGGGGAGGCGGGCGCGCAGGAACTCGGCCGCCCAGGGCATGATCGCCTTCGACGTGCCGGGGAAGGTGGTCGCCACGAGGCGATCGCACCGGTACCGCGTGTCGGGGACCGCAGCGCGGCACTTGGCGCGCGAGATGCCGAGGTCGTCGCACCACCCTCGTTCGATGGCCGACGCGGGGACGAGCACGGTGTCGACGTCGCCGTAGTGCAGACCGGCCCGCTCGAACAGGGCGGCCCGCGTCATCCCGTCGTGCAGCTGATGGGCGAAGTTCTCTCCTCCCCAGTCCGTCAGCAGGCTGAGCACGGTGCCGGGCAGGTGGACCAGCGGATGGGTGTCGAGGCGGTTCGCGGTGGCCTGCTCGACGACACGTTCACCCCACCACGAGACGTCGGCGAGGATCCGGCCGTCGGAGTGCCACACCCACCCGGTGCGACCGTGCACCACGCCGTCGTCGAGTACCAGCACACCCAGCTCGGGGTGCGCGTCCGCGAGCCAGGCCCGGACGTCGAGGCGGGCGCCGGCGGCTGGCCGGGGCTCGGGCCAATGCAGCGCAGCTGCCGGCTCGACCGCGCACCACCGAACCCCCGTCTCCCGCGCCAGAGCCGGCGACATCACCGCCGTGGGTCGCACCGGTCAGTCGCTGTTGCGCCAGGTGGTGGGATCGAGGCCCAGTTCGTTGAATCGCTTGACGATCCACACCGGCACTTCCATCGGCTCGCCGGCGAGGATGCTGCGCACCTGATCGCCGTCCTCGGCCCAGATGTGGCAGGTGTTCAGGTTCATCGCCATGGCCTGCTTGCGCGACTCGGGCGACGAGAAGTTGGGGCCGCCGGGGCCACCGGTGTCGCCTTCGCGGGCGGCCTTGACGCGGAACGACCACATCGACTGGATGGCGACGGGTGCCATCGCCTGCAGCAACGCAGTGGTGTGAGTGCAGCCTCGCGGGCCGCCGAACAACTCGCGCACCTTGTGGGTGAACCCGCGGGCGATCGAGAGACCGATGAGGTGCTGGTAGTGGTCCTCGATGCGTCGGGCACGCGGCGTGCGGGTGCGTCTCGAGCGCGGCGTTGGCGCCGATGATCTCGAGCGACGGCACCGAGATGGTGAGGTCGACGATCATGTGGTGCACGGTGAGCGGATCGGGGTCGGTGGGCACGTACAGACCCGGCGGCTTCTGGTCGCGGACCGCGCCGCGCAGCACGAGCGTGGTGGCGTCCTTGCGATAGGCGCGGACGACGTAGGCGCGCTCGTGGATGAGATCTTCCCGTGGGTCGACGCCGTCGGGGTGGGGGACGATGTCGTCGAAGTACGCCTGCATACCTGCCGAGCGTACGCGGGTGAGGGCGTGTCAGCCCTCTTCGAGCGCCTGCAGCAGCGTGTTCCACCGAGGATGGCGCACTTGATGCGCACCGGGAACTTCACCACGCCCTGCAGGGCTTCGAGGTCGCCGAGCTTCACCGACGGGTCGGGTTCGATCGGGTTGCCGTCCTCGTCGGGGATGCTCATCAGGCCCTTGAAGCGACGCACGAGCGCGCGCACCTCGTCGACCGGCTTGCCCTTCATGGCCTGGCTCATCATGCTCGCCGAGCTCTGCGAGATGCTGCAGCCCTGGCCGCCGACCTTGACGTCGGTGATGATGCCGTCGTCGACCTCGAGGTAGACCGTGATCTCGTCGCCGCACAACGGGTTGTGGCCGACGGCGTGCGACGGCCGGCGGCGGCGAGCTCGCCGCGGTTGCGCGGGTTGCGGTGGTGATCGAGGATGATCTCGCGGTACAGGTCTTCCAAGCCGGGCATGTGAGGCTCCTCTCAGAACCCGAAGATATCGGTTGCGCCGTCGAGCGCGTCGGCCAGCACGTCGACGTCGTCGGTGTCGTTGTACAGGTAGAAGCTGGCTCGTGCCGTGGCGTTCACGCCGAGCAGACGCATCAGCGGCTTGGCGCAGTGATGGCCGGCGCGCACGCACACGTTGCGCTGGTCGAGCACCTGGCTGAGGTCGTGTGGGTGGATGTCGCGGAAGGCGAAGCTGAACGTCGCGCCGCGCACCTCGACGTTGGACGGGCCGTGCAGGGTGATGTCGTCGCCGAAGCGCTCGGTGAGCGTGGCGCATCGCGTAGCTGGGCGATGTCGATCTCGTGCTGGCGGATGTTGGCCATGCCGAGGCCGGTGAGGAAGTCGATCGCCGCGCCGAGGCCGACGGCCTCGGTGATCGGCGGCGTGCCGGCCTCGAACTTCGCGGGCAGCTCGGCGCGGTCGTGAACCCGTCGAAGCGGACGTCGGCGATCATGTTGCCGCCGCCGAGGAACGGCGGCATCGCGTCGAGCAGTTCCTCGCGACCCCACAGCACGCCGATGCCCGACGGGCCGCACAGCTTGTGGCTGCTGAACGCGAGGAAGTCGGCGCCCCACGCCTGCACGTCGGTGACGTTGTGCGGCACGTACTGGCAGCCGTCGACGATGGCGATCGCGCCCGGCGTCGTGCGCGGCGCGGCACAGCTGCTGCACCGGGGTGATGGTGCCGAGCACGTTGCTCATCGCCGTGAACGCAGAACGCCTTGGCGCCGTCGAGCAGCTGGGGGAGCGTCGGTGAGGTCGAGCTGGCCGTCGGCGGTGAGCGGCACCCACCGCAGCTCGATGCCCTTCTCCTGCACGAGCATGTGCCACGGCACGATGTTGGCGTGGTGCTCCATCGTCGGTGAGCACGACGACGTCGCCCGCCGCGAGGTTGGCCCGGCCCCACGCAGTACGCGACGAGGTTCAGCGACTCGGTGGCGTTCTTGGTGAACACCACCTCGTGGTCGCGACGGGCGTTGATGAACGTGGCGCACCTTGGTGCGGGCGCCCTCGAACGCGTCGGTGGCCTCGGCCGGCGAGCTGATATGCGCTGCGGTTGATCGGCGCGTACGAGTGCTCCATGAACTCGCTCATCGCGTCGATGACCACGCTGCGGCTTCTGCGACGTGTTGGCCGAGTCGAGGTACACGAGCGGCTGCGTCGTTGAGCTGCCGCTGCAGCAGCGGGAACTGTGCCTTCGACGGCGGCGACGTCGAAGCGTCGGTGCACTCACCGGAAGGCCTCGTAGCCCTCGCGCTCGAGTTGCGCGGCCAGTTCCATGCCGCCGCTGGCGACGATGCGTCCGTCGACC
This sequence comes from uncultured Actinomycetes bacterium, assembly GCA_963822385.1. Lineage (GTDB taxonomy): Bacteria > Actinomycetota > Acidimicrobiia > Acidimicrobiales > Ilumatobacteraceae > UBA668. Next base: position 2,044,929 of record CAWGHJ010000003.1, on the reverse strand, counting down.
ATGATGTGCACGTGGTCGGGCTGCAGCTCGTCGAGCAGGCGCTGGTAGTGGGTGATGAGCACGACGCCCATCTCGGGTCGGTCGGCGCGGATCTCGCGGATGCCCTTGGCGACGATGCGCAGCGCGTCGATGTCGAGGCCGGAGTCGGTCTCGTCGAGGATCGCGATCTCGGGTTCGAGGATGGCCATCTGCATGACCTCGTTGCGCTTCTTCTCGCCACCGCTGAAGCCCTCGTTGAGGTAGCGGTCGACGAACGTGCGGTCCATGCCGAGACGCTTCATCCAGTCCATCGTGGCCAGACGCAGTTCGAGCACCGACAGGTCGATGCCCTTGCGGGCCGACAGCGCCTGGCGCAGGAACTGGATGACCGAGACGCCGGGGATCTCCTGCGGGTACTGGAAGGCGAGGAACATGCCGGCCTTGGCGCGCACGTCGGTGGGCCAGTCGGTGATGTCGTCGCCCTGGAAGAAGATGCGACCGTCGGTGACCTCGTACTCGGGGCTGGCCAGCAGCGTGCTCGCGAGGGTGCTCTTGCCCGAGCCGTTGGGACCCATGATGGCGTGCACCTCGCCGGTGCTCGACGGTGAGCGACAGCCCGCGCAGGATGTCGGTCGCTTCGCCGGACTCGCCCTCGGCCGGGTGACGGGTCGGGCGTGCAGGTTGTCGATGCGGAAGAGCTCGCTCACGTCGGCCAGTGTATTTCCACTATGGCCATAGTGGAAACCCCGATCACCAGGATGTTCCCGCCAGGTCGTCGAGCAACGCGGTGACGGCCTCGAGGCGCGTGTCCGGGGGTCGACGATGCACAGGCGCAGGCACGGCGTGCCCTTCCACGCCGTCGGGACGACGAGCGCGACCCCGTCGCGGGCCATCCGCCGGCTCCAGGCCAGGTACTGGTCCTTCGTCCAGCCGTCGACGGTGAAGAGCAGCACGCTCAGTTCGGGGTCGAGCAGCAGGGTGAAGCCGTCGCGGGCGGCCAGGTCGTCGGCCAGGGCGCGTGTGGTGCGCAACGCCGTGTCGACCGCCTCGGTGTAGGCGCGGGTGCCGTAGGTGGCCAGGCTGAACCACAGGGGCAGACCGCGGGCCCGGCGCGAGAGGTGGTAGGCGTAGTCGCTGGGGTTCCACTCGCCGCGGTCGATCGCGTCGAGGTAGTCGCCGTGCTGCGCGTGGGCCGCGGCGGCCGGCGCAGGGTCGCGGTACACGAGCGCAGCGCAGTCGTACGGGGCGAACAGCCACTTGTGCGGGTCGACGCCGAAGCTGTCGGCGCGCTCGATGCCGTCGAACCGGGGGCGGGCGATGCTGCTGCACAGCGCGGCCAGACCGTAGGCGCCGTCGACGTGCAGCCACAGGTCGTGCGCCGCGCACACGTCGGCGATGGCGTCGAGCTCGTCGATCGCGCCGGCATTCGTGGTGCCCCCGGTGGCGACGACCGCGAACAGGCCCGAGTCGGCGTGGGTGTCGATGGCCGCGGCGAGTGCGGCGCCGGTCATCCGGCCCCGGTCGTCGGTGGGCACGGCCAGCACGTCGACGTCCATCACCCGGGCCGCGGCGCGCACGGACGCGTGGACCTCGTCGGTGCAGGCCACGGTCCAGCGGGTCGGTCGCCCGTGGCGCACCTCGGCCGCGTGCCGAGCGGTGACGAGTGCACTGAGGTTCGCCGCCGAACCGCCACTGACGAACACGCCGCCGGCGGTGGCCGGGAATCCGGCCAGATCGGCGAGCCAGCGCAGCGCCTGGTTCTCGGCGGCGATGGCACCCGCGCCGGCTTCCCAGTTGCCGCCGAAGATCGACGACGCGCTGACGACCAGGTCGAACATCGTCGCTGCGTTCGAGGGCGCCGTCGGCACGTAGGCCAGGTTCATCGGGTCGTCCATCGGTCGGCACGCGGGCATCAGCACGTCGCGGAACACGCGCAGCGCTTCCAGGCCTCCGACACCGTCGGGCGTGACGGTGCGGGCCACGACCGCTTCCAGCTCGTGGGCAGGATGGGCGCCCCATCGGGTGTCCTTCGGCAGCTGCAGCCGTTCGATCGCGTACCCGATGACCGAGTGGGCGAACAGGTTGGTGTCCGCGTCCCAGTCGTGCATGTTCGGCGACATGGTCAGGCCACCGCGGGCTCGGCGCGCAGCGCCTGCCAGATCGCCGGGTACGACGGGTACTCGAACGTGTCGTCGACGTACCCGGCCTCGCGGAGCGCGTCGTGCAGCATCGGCAGGTTGCGGAAGGGCACGCCGCTGTCGACGTGGTGGGCGAGGTGCCAGCCGATGCGGTATGGCACCAGCAACACCCGGGCGACGACGTGTTGGCGCACCGTGTGCGTGCTCTGGCGGCGGTCGGGTGAGCGCTGCATGCCGCCGTGCTCGGCGACCGAGCGCAGTCGGTTGATGACCCGCCAGACGGTGAGGTACGGCGCCAACCAGAAGAGCGGGTACAGCCACCAGTACCCGCTGAGGATGGCGGCGGCGAGCAGCACGGCCTGCACCGTCATGATCTTCCAGAACGTGCGCCGCACCCGTTGGTCCTTCGATCGGGCGTTCATCAGCAGGCCGCGCATCAGTTTGACACCGGTGCGGCCCGTGGCGTCGCGGACGAGCTTGCGGCGGAAGCTCGCCGCACCGATGGGGTAGCCGATGTACAGCGGGATGTCGGGTTCGTCGGGGCCGAACTCGTCGCGGTGGTGGGCCATGTGCACCCGCCGGTAGGCGTCGGTGGAGGTGAACGTCGGGTAGCCCAGCAGCCAGCGACCGACGAGGTCGTTGGCGCGCTTGTTGCGGAACAGCAGGCGGTGTGCGGCCTCGTGCATGAGCGACGCGAACTGGGCGAACGCCCGACCCATGAGCACGAACGTGAGCGGCCAGGTCCAGGGACCCCACGCGACCGTCGCCCACAACACCGCGCCGGTCTGCACGTACAGGAGCACGACCGAACCCAGGTTGCGCCACGACGGGATCCGTCGCAGCTGCTCGCGGAACGCCGGTGTGGGGCGGCCGTCGGCGCGGATCCGCGCGGTCTCATGGCACTCGGGAAGTGACGCCGGCACCATGCCGGCCAGGCCTGCAACCATCGACGCCAACCTATCCGGGGTGGGCGAGGAGGTCTTCCTTCCACGCCCGGAACCGGCGCGACACCTGGCCGCTCGGGCCCGTGCCCTCGCCGTTCGTGTCGCCCCCCGCCTCGGGGCGCAGCCGGTACGTGTACTGGGTGGTCAGGTCGGCGACGTCGGCGGCCCAATAGCGCGCGTCGCCCACTGCCGGACCGGCCCGCCACAGCAGCCAGCGACCGATGCGCCGCTTGTACTCGGCCTCGGGCCGGCCGTCGAGGTCGTCGCCGAGATGCAGCAATTCGGTCGGGGCCTCGAGCCACGCGCCGGCCACGATGTTGCGGTCACGCGTGGGGGTGGCCGGCAGATCGGCGGTGTGGACGGGGGTGCGGTCGGCAGGGCGGTCGAAATAGGGGAGCGGCTCACCAGCCACGATCGACCCACTCCTGCAGATGCGGACGCTCGGCGGCGATGGTGGTGCTGACGCCGTGGCCCGGCAGCACGATGGTGTGGGCCGGCAAGGTGAACAGCTTGTTGTCGATCGAATCGATGATGGTGGGGAAGTCGCCACCCGCGTAGGCGGTGTTGCCCGGCCCACCGGGGAACAGGGTGTCGCCGCTGAACAGCAGCGGAGCACCGTCCACCAGGAAGCTCACCGACCCGGGCGTGTGGCCCGGGTTGTGGATGGCGTGCAGCCGCAGGTTGCCGACCTCGATGATCTCGGCATCGTCGATGAACACGTCGTAGCCGACGTCCTTCAGCATCGGCGCGTCGAGGCTGTTCACGCCGACCTCGTAGCCGGCGTCGCGGATCTCGGCGACCGCGCCGATGTGATCGAAGTGACCGTGCGTCTCGAGCACTCGCCGGACGCCGAGCCGACGGCACAGATCGAGCAGGCGTTCGTGCTCGTTGGCCGCGTCGACCAGGACCGCCTCGCCGGTCTCGCGGCAGCGCAGCACGTACACGTTGTTGGCGTACGAGCCGACCACCACCAGGTGGATCTCCAACCGGCTGTCGGCCCAGTGCAACGTCGTCATGCGGCCACGCTACTGGCCGAATGCACGCCGCCTACTCTGGTGAGGTGCGCATCGCCCGGGTCTCGTGTTTCCGTCAGCTGCAGCCGTTCGCCGACGGGCCCTATGTGCTCTCGGGCGGCCGGGTGGACGTGGGGTTCGACAGCCTGATCGTGCGGCTCGTGACGGAGTCCGGGGTGCAGGGCTGGGGCGAGATGAGCCCCTTGGGCACGATGTACGACCCGGCATTCGCCGACGGCGCGTTCGCCGCAGCGCCGCTGTTCGCCGATGCGCTCGTGGGGACCGACGTGGCGTCGGTGGCGCGGACGGCGGCGCGAACGCTGAAGGGGCACCCCTACGCCACGTCCGCGTTCGACATGGCCGCGTGGGACGCGCTCGGTCGCGCCGCCGGCTTGCCGTTGCACGACCTGCTCGGTGGAGCCGACGGGGACGGCACCACGCTCTACCGATCCATCGGGCGCGATGCGTCGCCGGCGATGGCGGCGAAGGCGGACGAGTACCGCCGTCGCGGCTACCGCAGGCTGCAGGTGAAGGTCGGTGGCGACCCGTTGGACGATGCCGCGAACCTTCGCGCCGTCCTCGCTGCCGTCCCCGACGCCCAGCTCTACTGCGATGCGAACGGCGGCTGGCAGGTGGGCGATGCGCGGCGCTTCCTCGCCGCGACCGAGGGCCTCGACTACGTGTTCGAGCAGCCGTGTGCGACGCTGCGCGAGTGCCTGTTGCTACGGCCCCACGCGGCCCGTCGATGGTGCTCGACGAGTCGATCGTGTCGGTGTCCGACGTCGTCGAGGCGGCGGTGGGTGGCATCGACGGTGTCACCATCAAGATCGCACGCGTCGGCGGCGTCACCGCTGCGCGAACGGTGCGCGACACCGCCGTCGCGCTGGGCATGAACGTGACGGTGGAGGACACGGGCGGCGCCGACATCGACACCGCGGCGATGGCCCACCTTTCCATCAGCACTCCCGCCGCGCGGCGGGCGCACACCGTCGATTTCCACCATTGGGTGACGGTGTCCAACGGCAGCGGTATCCCACCCACCGACGACGGCCTGTTGCGCCCGCCGCCCGGGCCAGGGCTGGGCATCGCGGTCGACGTCGACGCGCTCGGTGAGCCCGTGATCGACGAAGGAGGCTGACATGACCGGTACGGATCCCACGCTGTGGAGCGCCACCGAGCAGGCACGAGCCATCGCCGAGCGGCGCCTCGGCAGCGAGGAGTTGCTCGACCTGTTCCTCGACCGCATCGAACACGTCGACCCACAGGTCGGCGCGGTGTGCACGCTCGACGTGCACCGGGCGCGTCTGGCGTGTCGGGTCGCGGACGATGCGGTCGTGGCGGGCGACGACCTCGGTCCACTGCACGGCCTCCCCATCACGGTGAAGGACGCGATCTGTACCGAGGGCATCCGTTCGACGGGCGGTGCCACCGAGCTGGCCGACCACGTACCCGAGCACGACGCCCCGGCTGTCGCCGCCCTGAAGGCCGCCGGCGCCGTCGTCTTCGGCAAGACCAACCTGCCCGAGTGGTCCGGTGACTGGCAGTCGTTCAACGATCTCTTCGGCACCACCAACAACCCGTGGGCGCTCGACCGGACTCCTGGCGGTTCGTCGGGTGGTGCGGCCGCCGCGGTGGCCTGCGGGATGACGAGCTTCGAGCTCGGGACCGACATCGGGGGCTCGGTGCGGGTGCCATCAGCGTTCTGTGGTGTGTTCGGCCACAAGCCCAGTTTCGGGATCATCCCGACGACGGGTTACCTCGACGAGCCTGGCGCGGCGCAGCCGTCTCGGTGGGTGGAGAGCGACGTGAACACGTTCGGGCCGATCGCCCGGAGTGCGCAGGATCTGCGTCTGCTGCTCGACGTGCTCGCCGGGCCCACGACCGCGAACGCGGCCGCGTGGCGGCTCGACCTGCCCGACCGTCGCGTCGAGTCGCTGCGCGGGTTGCGGATCGCGGCGTGGATCGACGAGCCCGAGATGGAGGTCGACGCGGTGATGGCCCGGGTGCTCCACGACGCGGTCGACGCTGCGGAGAGCGCGGGTGCCGTGGTCGATCGCCGGCGTCGTCCCGACATCGACGTCGCCGCAGCGTGGCGGCTCGGGGCTCGCCTCATCGGTGCGGCCGTGTCCTTGCACGGCGACGATTCCCGGCCGCTGTCACACCGCGATTGGTTGCACCTGCATCGCAGCCGGGCCGAGTTGCGCGCCGCGTGGGACGCGGTCTTCGTCCACGCCGACGTGGTGCTCTGTCCAGTGACGCTCATGCCGGCGTTCCCCCACCTGCAGGCCGGGCTGTGGAGCGACCGGATGATCACGATCAACGGTGTCGAGCGCCGTTACCTCGACCTGGAGAGTTGGCCGGCGATCGTCGGCGCGGCCTACCTGCCGAGCACGTCGACGCCCGTCGGCGCGACCGACGCCGGCCTGCCGGTCGGGGTGCAGGTCGTGGCGCCTTTTCTCCACGACCGACTGTCCATTCAGGTGTCCTCCCTGCTGGCGGAGGCATGTGGCGATCTGGGTGGGGGGTTCCGCGTGTCGCCGGTCACGTTCCGGTAGTGTTACAGTTGCATGTCGAACAGGAAAGGCGAGCGCCTGTTCGACCGACACACTGAGCGGGCCTCAGGAAAGGGACACACCACAACATGCGAATCCCGCGCTCTCTCGGTGCATATGGAATGGCGGCAGTACTCACCCTCTTCGGAGGTGGCTTCGTTCGTGCGTGCAGCACGACCGCAGCGGTCACGTCGACGAACGACGTGATGAAGGTCGCCACATCGTGCACCACGATGGTCAACAAGGAACGTGCCGCACGCGGCATCAAGGCCGTCGCCATCGACGGTCGGGTGCAGACGGCGGCGCAGAAGCACTCCACGTATCAGGCGTCCAAGCGCACCATGACGCACCGTGGCGCCACGACGGCGACGTACGACGGTGGGGCTCGCCTCAAGGTCGAGAAGTACCCGTGGACGACGTGGGGCGAGAACGTCGCCGCCGGTCAGACCACGTGTGCTCAGGTGATGAGTGCCTGGATGGGCAGCGCCGGCCACAAGGCCAACATTCTCAACCCCAAGTTCGTCCACATCGGCGTCGCTGCCGCGAAGGGCAGTAACGGCGTCCTCTACTGGACGATGGACCTGTCCAGAGGCTGATCCAGCAGTCGCGCCTTCGGGCACGACACCTTGCGACCGCCATCGCACTTCGGGCAACCCCAGTCCTGCGCGCCTGCCTCACGCCACAACGTGGTGCCGCAGGTCGGGCAGGTCTGTTGCCAGATCGCGCAGTCGGTGCCGGCCAGTCGCTGCGAATGCAGCGGGCAGCCGTGGCCGTTGCACACCGGGAAACGCTCGTCGACGACGATCGCGTCCTCGGGGCATTTCGACACACACACCATGCAGTCGTCGCAGGTGTAGGGGTCGATCTCGAACAGGCCGAGGAACTGGTCGGTCTTCGTCAGCGCCTGGGTGTGGCACGAGTAGTCGCACGCGCCGCACCCGATGCAGCGGTCCTGGCGGACCATCAGGCTCATGTGGTGACCACGACCGGGTTCTGCGGGTGGAACTTGCGCAGCTCGCCCATGCAGCCGATGTGCACCCAGGGGGCGACGTCGACGCGGGTGGCCGCGGTGGTCAGGACGTACTTGTCGCCGTTCCACTCCCACCACCCGTAGGGCACGTCGACCACCTTGTCGATCGGTTGGCCGCAGTTCGGGCAGGTCGGTGCGTTCATGCTGTGGGCTCCTTCTCGATCACGCCGGTGTGGCGATGCGCGCCGCGCCGTCGAGGTATTCCTGCAGGGTCTGGTTGAAGCGGGAGAACTTGTCGACGCCCATCGGGTCGTCGCCGCGCAGGCGGATGTCGGTGCTGCCGGTGCCCAGGAGAGCAAGGCTGTTGATGGTCAGGCGGCCGCTCGCGGTGCCGTGCTCGAGGATGTCGGCGAACATGGTCTGCCACAGCTCGTAGGGGCCATCGAGGTAGAAGTCGGCGGCGCGGGCCTCGTCGACCGTCACCTCGACGGCCTCGGTGCAGCGCAGTTCCTCGAAGGTGATCCGCACGGCGAAGTCGCCGCCGTCGCGGCGCATCACCAGCGCGGCCACCATGTCGCAGTCGCCCAGCACCCGGAACTGTTCCGGGTGGGCGTTCAGTTCGTCGGCGAGTCCGGCGAAGAAGTCGGCGTTGTCGATCTGCATGGTCATGTCCTCAGTTCGCCAGCACGGTCTCGGGGTCGATGCCCATCAGTTCCAACGGCAGCGTCGTGCGGTGCAGTCGGCTGATGCCGGCACGCTCGCAGCGGGCCAGGTACGACGTGAACTGCTTCTTCTGCAGTTCCATCTGCAGTGGGAAGCCCTTGTCCTCGACGTGGTCGACGCCGCCGCCCAGCAGCACCGCGAGCGCGGAACCGAAGTCCTGGTTGGTGCCGAACGCGGTGAGCACGGCCTCGCCGTGGTCGAGGGCCTCGTGGATCTCCTCGGCGACGTCGGGATCCTGCTCGACGGCGTAGCGGATGTGCATGGTGCCGTAGGCGACGTGGCGGGCCTCGTCCTGCATGGCCATGCGGAACATCCGCTTCTCGACCGGCGACGGGGCGATGAGCTCGCCCATGCGGAAGATGTCCAGGATGAATCCTTCACCGAGCAGGTGCATCAGCGCCGTGGCCTGGGTGTAGCTCTTGGCCTCGATGATCGTGCGCAGCAGGCCTTCGCTGGAGCCACGCGACATGAGCAGGCCGCCGCCGTTGGCCAGCGCCCGCTTGCGGAACACCTCGGCGTGGCGGGCCTCGTCCATGATCTGGGTGCAGAGGAACATCTTCGCTTCGATGAAGTCGTGGTTCATCCGCCACATCCACTTCGCCGGCAGATCGCTGGCGATCATCTCGACCTCGGTGAGCGTGGTGCACACCTGGCACATCGCGTGCTCGATGTCCTTGGGCAGCTCGGGCAGTTCGCCCCAGGGGATGTCGCGGGTGGCGCTCCACTGGCGGGCGACGGCCTCTTCGTACAGCTCGACGACGTTCTCGGCCCACACGTCGCTCTTCTTGTTGAGGATGTACCCCATGTCGGGCGTGTCGGGGTCGACGTCGGCGCCGCGTGGCGCCATCGAACGATGCGGCGGGTTGTCGGGCACGTCGCCGTACGAGCCGACGGCGATGTCCATCATCGTCAGGCCTCGCGGGCCGGGCGTGGGCTTGACGCCCCACTCGCTCTTCGCCCCACGGAGCCACTTCCAGTCGAGCGGCGCCCCGATGGGCGACACGGCGGGAAGGTGGTCGTACTGGTCGGCGTCTGCCGAGTTGCGGTCGATGATCGTCATCTCGTCCCCTCCAAGGTGCCCCGGAAGCCCCCGCTCCCGAGAATGAGACGACTAGACCAAAAATGTCTCACCGTCTCGCACGGCCGTCGGTCATCCCGCGAAGTGACCTTCGACCCTGGTGCGGTCCCGGCGTGCCGGAGCCCGAGCGTCCGGCTTAGGGTGCGTGCATGGCGTCCTCGTCGATCACCCCTGCCCACGAGCGCCCGTCGTGGCGTGGATGGATGCACGTCATCGCGTTCTTCCTGGCCATCCCGGGCGGGATCCTGCTCATCGTGCTGGCCCGTTCGGCCGAGGCGACGGTGGCCGCGGCCATCTACATGGCCAGCCTGCTGCTCGGCTTCGGCACGTCGGCGGGCTACCACCGCCTGGCGCGCAAGGAGCGCACCCAGCAGCTGATGCAGCGGCTCGACCATTCGATGATCTTCGTGCTCATCGCCGGCAGCTACACACCCATCTGCCTGCTCGGCCTGCCGCCGGCATGGGGCATCCCGCTGCTGTGCGTGGTGTGGGCGGGTGCGCTCACGGGGGTGTTGGTGAAGCAGTTCGCGTTCGAGCGACTGCGCATCCTCGAGATCGCGCTGTATCCCATCCTCGGGTGGATCGTCGTCGTCGCGGCACCGGTGCTGCTCGACGGCCTGACCACGACCGAGTTGTCGCTGCTCGTCGCGGGCGGGTTGCTGTACACCGTCGGCATCCCGGTGCTGGTGCTCGAGAAGCCCGACCCGTGGCCGCAGACGTTCGGCTACCACGAGATCTGGCACACGTTCACCGTTGCTGCGGCAGGCTGCCACTTCGCCACGATCACCCTGCTCGTCGTCTGAGGGTCGTGGTGGAGGTGCCTTGACATATTCCCATATGGGAATATGATCGCGACATGCCCCGAGCCGCGACGACGTCCGACGTGTTCAACGCCATCGCCGAAGTGCGCCGGCGCGAAGTGCTCGAGGCCCTCGGCGGCGAGGAGGTGGGGGTCGACGAACTCGGCCACCGCCTGCATCTGCCCCAGCCGCAGGTGTCCAAGCACCTCCGGGTCCTGCGCGACGTCGACCTGGTGCGCTGTCGCGTGGTGGGCCGGCGACGGTTGTACCGGGTGCACCGCGCCGCGCTGCAGCCGCTGCACGACTGGCTGCAGCACTTCGAGCAGGTCGTCAACGAGCGCTACGACCGCCTCGACACGCATCTCGCGCTCATGCAACAGGAGGAACTCTGATGGTCACTCGATACGGCAGCGCCGAGGTCACTCTGCCCTCGGACTGCGAGATCCTCATCAGTCGCCGCTTCGACGCCGCTCGCGACGTCCTCTGGCGGGCGATCACCGAACCGCGACACCTCCTCCGCTGGTGGGGGCCGCCGTGGTGCCCGCTCGTCGGGTGCGACGTCGACCTGCGCGTCGGCGGTGCGTGGCGCTACGTGTCGCGCATGGACGACGGCACCGAGCTCGGTTGGCACGGCGTGTACCGCGACATCGACACCGGCCATCGCATCGTCACCACGGAGGTGTTCGAGGGGTTCCCCGACGCCGAGTCCGTGAACACGATGACGCTCGTCGAAGCCGACGGAGCCACCGTGCTGCAGACCCTCGTGCGGCACTCGTCGCCGGAGAACCGCGACGGCCATCTGCAGTCCGGGATGGAGAACGGCATGCAGCAGACGTTCGATCGACTCGACGATCTGGTGCCGACGCTCGACCGACCGGCCGAACGCTTCCACCGCATCGCGGCGGGGATGAGCCGCATCGTGGACGGGGTGCAGCCGGACCAGTGGGACCTGCCGGCCCCGTGCGACGGCTGGGTCGCCCGCGACGTCGTCGGGCACCTCGTCGGCTGGGTGCCGGGGTTCCTCGCCGGCTCCGGCGTGGCCCTGCCCTCGCTCGACACCGACGTCGGCGCCGATCCCGCCGCGGCGTGGCACGCCCTGGCCGATGCCCTCCAGGACCTGCTCGACGACCCCGTCACCGCGGCGGAGGAGCACGACTTCGGGCCTCCGGGTCGGATGACGGTCGAGGCGGCGATCGGCATGATCGTCACCGGCGACGTGCTCGTGCACACGTGGGACGTCGCTCGGGCGACCGGTCAGGACGAATCGCTCGACGAGACGATGGTGGCCGAGATGTACGTCGGCATGCAGCCGATGGACGAGATGCTGCGCGCCAGCGGTCACTACGGTCCGAAGGTGGCAGTGCCCGATGACGCCGACATGCGGACCAAGCTCATCGCGTTCACCGGCCGTACGCCCTGACCTGCTTCGGGTTGTACAGTCCTCGGCATGGACGAGATCATCGTGGGTGTGGACGAGAGTGCGACCGCGCGGGCTGCGGCCTTCGAGGCGGCGACGCTCGCGCAGCAACTGGGTCGGCCGCTGCACCTGGTGATGGCGATGAAGAAGTCCAAGAGCCAGTCCGTGCAGGCCGGCAGTGAGACCGTCGTGCTCGATCCGCTGGCCAATGCCGAGCAGTTCCTTCGTTCGCTGAAGGGCGAGTTGCCCGGTGGCTTGCAGGCCTCGGAGGCAGTGGTGGCCGCCGAGGTGTCCGACGCGCTGTGCAGCGAGGCCGAGCGGCTGAACGCGTCGATCATCGTGGTCGGCAACAAGCGCGTGCAGAGCGCGGCTCGGGTGCTGGGCACCATCGCCCTCGACGTGGCCAAGCAGGCGCCCTGCAACGTCTACATCGTTCACACCACCGGCTAGTCCGCCCAGGTCAGTTGCTCACCACGTCGAACCCCAGGCTCAGTGCCACGGGGATCTGCGCGGGATCGAACGTCACGAAGGTCACGGGCCGAGGCAACCGGTCGGCCGCGGCCAGCTGGATCGCGTCCGCGAGGCGCAGCGGCTGGTCGCGCAACAACTGTGCGGCGCGGTCCAGGCACCGCTGGTCGACGGGGACGACGGCGTAGCGGTCCCACTGCAGGCGCAGTACGTCCTCCAGGTCGGACTGCACGAACGGCTCGTCGGTGAGCTTGCTGATCAGCGCCAACGCCTCGGTGAGGGCCATCGCGCTCACACACGTCGGAGCGGCGAGTTCGGCCGCGGCGACGGCCCGCAGGGGTGACTCGATGTGCAGCGCCATCACCGCGCTGGTGTCGAAGAAGACCGTCATCCGCGCAGCTCCTTGAGCGCGCGGTCCAGGCGCACGCCGCTCCACACCGGGATCGCCTGCGCGGTGCGGGCGACGTCGGTTCGACGGGGCGCGATGACGAGCCCCGCCGTGATCAGGTCGGCGAGCACGGTCTGCCCGTCGGTGGCCTGCACCGGTCCGAGCTGGGCCACTTCGCGGCCGCCGACGGTGACGACGACACGTTGGCCGGCACCGGCGCGGCGCACGTGGGCGGACAGGTCGGCTCGCAGCTCGCGTACGCCGGTGCTGGGTGAGTTCGGCATGTGTACACAAGTGTACACATGCCGAATGGCGCGCCGTGCTCGCGGGCGGGCACGATCACGTCCATGAACTTTGCCTTCACCGAAGAACAAGAAGAACTGCGCAAGACCGTGCGTCAGTTCCTCGAGGCCAAGAGCGCCGAGGACGCCGTGCGCGAGCAGATGGAGACCGAGGCCGGCTACGACGCCGCCGTCTGGAGCCAGATGGGCGAGCAGATGGGCCTGCAGGGCCTCATCGTCCCCGAGGAGTTCGGCGGCTCGCGGCTACAGCTACGTCGAGCTCGGCATCGTGCTCGAGGAGATGGGCCGCTCGCTGCTGTGCGCCCCGTTCTTCAGCACCGTCGTGCTCGCCGCCAACACGCTCATCCACTCCGGTGACGACGCAGCCAAGGCCGCGCACCTGCCGGGCATCGCCATCGGGCGAGACCATCGCCACCGCTCGCCTTCACCGAGCCCATCGGGCAAGTGGGACGAGGCGCGGCATCACCATCGAGGCCACCGGCTCGGGCAGCGACTTCACGCTCAACGGCACGAAGATGTTCGTCCTCGACGGTCACACCGCCAACCTCATCATCGTCGCGGCCCGCACCGCCAAGGGCGTCAGCCTGTTCACCGTCGCCGGCGACGCCGCAGGCCTCACCCGCACCGCGCTGTCAGCACGATGGACCAGACCCGCAAGCAGGCCAAGCTCGAGTTCGCCAACACCCCGGCCACGCTCCTCGGCACCGAGGGCGAGGGCTGGGACGTGCTCAACACCGTGCTCGACCTCGCCGCCGTCGGCCTCGCCGCCGAGCAGGTCGGTGGCGCCCAGAAGGTGCTCGAGATGGCGGTCGAGTACGCCAAGGTCCGCGTGCAGTTCGGTCGCCCGATCGGTTCGTTCCAGGCCATCAAGCACAAGTGCGCCGACATGCTGCTCGAGGTCGAGTCGGCCAAGAGCGCGGCGTACTACGGCATGTGGTGCGCCGCCGAGATGAACGACGAGCTGCCGTCGGTCGCGTCGCTCGCCAAGGCCTACTGCAGCGAGGCGTACTTCCACGCCACGGCCGAGAACATCCAGATCCACGGTGGCATCGGCTTCACCTGGGAGCACCCGGCGCACCTGTACTTCAAGCGGGCCAAGAGCTGCGAGCTGCTGTTCGGCGACCCGACGTACCACCGCGAGCTGCTCGCCCAGCGCATCGGCATCTGATCCGACGCGGAGCGACGTCGCTTCGTTCGAACGGCCCGGGGGCGACCCCGGGCCGTTCGTCGTTTTCGGCACGCCGGTAGGGTGGCGGACGTGTCCACCACCGAGCTCGTCTACCTCGTCGTCGCCGGCCTCGTCGTGTTCGTGATGGCCGCCGTCGTCATCGGCCGGGAGGCGCATCGCCTCGATGCGGTCGCCCCGCGCTCGGTGTACATCCCCGAGGAGGCGTTGGAGTTCGTGGCCGAGTACCTGCCCGAGTCCACGCAGGCGCGGCTGACCCCCGACGAGCTCGAACTGCTGCTGCGCTTCCACATGCAGTGGCTGCACGGCAAGGGACTGCAGCCCACCAACGTCGTCGACCGCCGCCAGGACATCGCCGACCCCGTGGTCATCAGCGAGGACAACCTCACCGCGTACCTGCTCGGCCAGGCCGAGGAGCACGGCGTGCAGATCCTCGACGACGTCGACGCCGTCAACGTGGTCACCGCGCACCTCGCCTACTTCGAGGCCATCGGCGCCGTCGGGCCCATGGCGCCGATGGACGACGCACCGGTCTTCTCGCCCGAGCCGTCCGGCGAGTAGCGTCGCCTGCCATGGAACGGCCCACCCGCTTCGAACACTCTCGCTTCGTCGGCGACAAGCGCACCCAGTTGGTGTACGACCTCGACACGTGGACCGACGCTGCGGTCATCGACGAGATCGTCGGTGCCGACGTCGGCACCTGCTTCGGCCCCGATTCGCTGGCCGAAGCGCGCAACCGTGGCTACACACTCGCCGAGCCGGGCCGCACCCGGCGCCATCGCAAGCCGCGGGCATAGACCGGCACGTGAACGGCAGCTTCCGCTCGCAAGGCCTGGAACTGTCGCGATACCTCACCGTGCCATCGGGGCACAGCGGTCCGCTGCCCGGCCTGATCCTGTGCCACGGGTTCCCCATCGGTCCGCTCGACGCGAGGCAGAGCGCCGGCACGTTCCCGGAACTGATCGACCGCTGCGCGAACGAGTTGGGCTGGGTCGCGATGACGTTCAACTTCCGTGGCTGCGGCAGCAGCGAGGGCGACTTCTCGTTGCAGGGATGGGTCGACGACCTCCGCGCGGCCATCGACCACCTCATCGAGGAGACCAGCCCGTCCAGCATCTGGTTGGTGGGCACGAACACCGGTGGCTCCATCGCCACCTGCGTCGCGGCCGACGACCCCCGGGTCCGCGGCGCCGCGCTGTTGAGCCCACGGGCCGACTTCGACGACTGGGCCGCCCAGCCGCGGCGGTTCCTCGAGCACGCCCGAGAGATCGGCGCCATCCGCACCCCGGGCTTCCCTCGCAACTTCGACGAGTGGTCGCGCGAGTTCCGTCGCTTCCGTCCGGTCGACGCGGCGCGACGGTTCGCGCCGCGCCCGCTGCTCGTGATGCACGGCGACGACGACGAGAGCGTGCCCACGGCCGACGCCCGGCAGCTGGCCGAGGCGCACGGTGCCGCCGAGCTCCGCCTCATCCACGGCGCCGGACACCGCCTGCGCCACGACCCGCGGGCGGTGGCGGTGCTGCTCGGCTGGCTGGACCGCCAGCGCGTCTTGCAGACCGATCAGTTCGCGTAGCCGTCGGGGTGGCTGCTGTGCCACGCCCAGGCGCTGGCGATGATCTGGTCGAGGTCGCGTGTGGCCTTCCAGCCGAGCACGTTTCGCACCATCGTCGGGTCGGCGTAGGACACCACCGGATCACCAGCGCGGCGGTCGACGACCTTGGTGGGGACGGTGACACCCGAGACGCGTTCGGTGGCCTCGATGACCTGCAACACGCTGCTGCCGATGCCGGTGCCGACGTTCAGCGCCGTGGTGGTACCACCGTCACCGAGGTAGTGCAGCGACTCGAGGTGCGCCGCCGCCAGGTCCTCGATGTGGATGTAGTCGCGGATGCACGTGCCGTCCGGGGTGGGGTAGTCGGTGCCGAAGATCTGGATCGCCGGCGCCTTGCCCATCGCCGCCTTCATCACCAGCGGGACCAGGTTCTGCGATCGTGACCAGTCCTCGCCGATGACGGCGTCGCTGCTCGCACCGGCAGCGTTGAAGTAGCGCAGGCTGACCGAGCGCAGGTCCTTGGTCTGGCCGTACCAGAACAGGATGCGCTCGACCATCGCCTTGGTCTCGGCGTAGACGCTCTCGGGATGGATGGTGGCCGTCTCGTCGACGGGAACGACGTCGGGAGTGCCGTAGATCGAGCAGGACGACGAGAACACGATCTGGCGGACGTCGGCCTCCAGCATCGCCTCGACGAGGTGGATCGTGCCGGTGACGTTGTTGTCCCAGTAGCGGCCCGGTTGCTCCATCGACTCGCCCACGGCCTTGTAGGCGGCGAAGTGGACCACCTGCGTGACCCCTCTGCGGCGGCACAGGTCGGTGACCAGCGCCCGATCGGCGATGTCGCCCACCACCAGTTCGGCGTCCAGAACGGCGGCAGCGTTGCCATATTCCATGGAATCGAGGACGACGACGTCGCTGCCGCATTCCACCAGCTGACGGACGGTGTGGGACCCGATGTAGCCGGCTCCGCCGGTGACCAGCACGCTCATGTGATGCCTCCAAGATGCGTGGGCATCGTAACCTCCTCAGGAACGGACGGGTCGGCGCCGATACAAAGGCAGAGGTGAAGTCGATGGTCCCCCACACAATTCGTCGCGCGGCAGTTGCAGCGCTCATGTTCGTCAGCGCGGTACTCGTGCTCCCGGTCGCCGAGGCCAGTGCCGCGACGACCCTGCGCATCTCGTGGTCGCTCCCCGCCGGTCAGTACGGCGTGGGCGTCGACCACGTGCCATCCGCGTCGGGCGGGTACGAGCAGTACTACGAGTACCCGACGTCGGTCTGCAACAACAACGCGATTCTGCCCAACCCGCTGACGATCTCGTCTGGCGCGTCGCTCACCGAGGCGCGGATCGAGATCTACCGCGGCAACTACACGTGCAGTTCCCGCGTCACCACTGCCGGCATCGCGCTGCGGCTGAAGCCGTCGCCCTCCACGCAGAACGTGGGCACGCTGGCGTTCCCTGCGGTCGGTGCGTCGAACTCGGGCCGATTCCTCGGCAACGTGCTGTCGTCGTCGGCGATCACCGCCAACCGCGTGTCGTACTCGATGTTCCAGACCACCGGTCAGCCGAAGAGCTCGACCGGATACTTGATGGATGCGTTCACCGCGGGGAAGATCTCTGCCACCAGCTACGCCACCGCTCCGCTCTGGAACGGTCGCTACATCGTGTTCATCACCGACAACGCGACCGGCCGCAAGGCGACCGGCCTGTTGGACATCCGTGGCGACACGACCTACAACATCGACCTCGACGCTGCGTGCTTCGGCATCGACGAGTGCCAGTGGTCGGGCCCGGTGCCGAACCCGCGCGGCCGCTACCACAGCGTCACGCCCACTCGCATCGTGGACACCCGCACCGCCGTGGGCATTTCCGCAGCGGTCAAGCCGGGCGACGGACGCCTTTCGGATCCGAACTCCGTCAATCGCACCGCGGCCCGCGTCAACCACGAGTTCGTCGTCCTCGGACGCGGTGGCGTCCCCACGACCGGTGTGAGCGCCGTCCTCGCCAACGTCACCGTCACCGGGACCACCGGTGCCGGGGCGCTGCGTCTGTTCCCGAAACCGGCACGAACATCCGTGTTCGCCGATCAGAGTTCGTTCCCGGCCAGCAACCCGCAGGGACCCGTGGCCTGGTTCGGCGCAGGTGACACTCGATCCACCATGCAACTGCTGAAGGTCGGCGTGGGCGGCCGCGTCCGCGTCGACAACGTGTCCGGCGCGAGCGCGCACCTGCAGGTGGACGTCGTCGGGTGGATCGACAGCACCCAACCGGGGCAGACCGGGGCGCGCGTCGTTCCGGTGACACCGGTGCGCGCCGTCGACTCGCGGAGCGGGCTCGGCACCGATCGCCGTGCGTTCGCCAACACCGAGTCGCGGGGCGTCGTCGTACGCGACGGCACGCCCATCCCCACCTCTGCGGCCGTCGTGCTCGGCAACCTCACGTCGCTCAGCGACACCGCCAAGGGGTACGACATGGTGTGGCCGTTCGGTGGAGTTCGCCCCCGCGTCGCCGCCATCCAGACGGTGACGACGAGCGCTCGCTCGAACCTCGCGGTCTCGCCGACCAGCACCGACGGGAAGTGGACCCTGCAGCACATGTATGGGAACGGGCACATGGTGCTCGATCTCGCCGGCTACGCCACGACTGCCTCGGGCACGGGTGGCACCACCCAACCGGTGCCGATCACCCGGCTGCAGAACCCGACGGCGATGGCCGGCGGTTCGACACGTTCGGTGGCGGTCGCCGGGCGAGCAGGGGTCCCCGCGAGCGGCGCAAAGGGCGCGTGGGTGCAGATCACCGCGAGTTCCACCGCCAACGGTTCGTTGCTCGTGTACCCCGGTGGTGTGGCGCGTCCGACCGCTGCGACCTTGCAGTGGGCGAAGGGCACGCCGGCCGTGACGATGACACTCGTGCCGATCGGCGCGAACGGCGCGATCAACGTGTACACCGCAGTCGGGGCAACGGTGTCGGTCGACATCGTGGGGTGGGTCAACTGACCTGTCGATAGATTGGCGCCCGTGAGGGTCATCGTGGCGGGAGGCGCCGGTTTCATCGGGTCGCACCTGTGCCGCCGGCTCGTCGACGACGGCCACACGGTCGTCGCGGTCGACAACCTGGTCACCGGACGCCGCGACAACGTCGTCGACCTCGTCGACCGTCCGACCTTCGAGCTGATCGAACACGACATCACCCGCGCCGTGCACATCGACGGCCCCATCGACGTCGTCTACCACCTCGCCAGCCCGGCGTCGCCCAGCGACTTCCTGCGCATGCCGCTCGAGATCCTCGAGGTCGGCTCCACCGGCACCCGCAACATGCTCGAACTCGCCAGTGCGGCAGGAGCCAGATTCCTGTTCACCTCCACCAGCGAGGTGTACGGCGATCCGCTGGTGCACCCGCAGCCCGAGACGTACTTCGGCAACGTCGACCCCATCGGACCGCGTGCCTGCTACGACGAGTCCAAGCGGTTCGGTGAAGCACTCACGATGGCGTACCGGCGCATGCGCGGGCTCGACACGGTGATCGTGCGCATCTTCAACACGTACGGTCCGTCCATGCGGCCCGACGACGGCCGGGTGCTGTCCACGTTCATCCAGCAGGCGCTCACCGGCGACCCCATCACGCTGCACGGCGACGGGTCGCACACGCGCAGCTACTGCTACGTGGGCGATCAGGTCGACGGGCTGCTGGCCGCAGTGACGTCCGGTGGCGCCGGCCCGTTCAACATCGGGTCGACCGACGAGTTCTCGGTGCGCGACGTCGCCGAGCTCGTGGTGCAGCTCACGGGGTCGTCCAGCGCCATCGTGTCCGTGCCGCTTCCGCTCGAACGCACGGGCGACCCGCAGCGTCGCCAGCCCGACCTGTCGCGCACGACGGCGGAGTGCGGTTGGGTGCCTCGAGTGTCGCTCGCCGAGGGTCTGGCGCGGATGATCGACGCGGCGCGCGACGAGATGCGCCGATCGAACCCCGCTGTCGCTGGCTAACATCTCTCGGATGCAGTCGACGGGCCCGATGGAGCAGCTTCGACCGCGCATTCGGGTGGTCGTGGTGAACTACGACGGTGGTGAGGTCACCCGCCGCTGCATCGACGCGCTGCTGGCGACGAACTACCCGGCCGATCGGCTCGAGATCGTCGTCGTCGACAACGCGAGCGTCGACGGTCTGAACTGGGTGCTCATGGAGCACTATCCGCAGGTCCGCCTCATCGAGTCGCTGGTCAACGAGGGTTTCGCCCGCGGCTGCAACCTGGCCATGGGCGACCTCGACGAGGTCGACCACGTCGCGTTGATCAACAACGACGCGTTCGTCGACCCCGACTGGCTCGAGCCACTGCTCGCATCGATGGACGACCCGACCGTGGGCGCCGCATCGCCGAAGCTGTTGCTGAACGTCGAGGCGCATGCGCTCACGTTCGACACCAGCGAACTGCATCAGCTCGACCAGGTGCGACGGGTCGGCGTCAGCGTGGACCGTATCGAGGTCGACGGCGACGATGTCACCGGGGCGGTGCGGTTCGACGAACGCTTCCACCACGAGCACCCGCACGAAGTGGGTCGCTGGACGAAAGGGTTCGCGTCGGTGTGGTGGCCGGTCGGTCCCGACGTGGGCGCCCAGCGGGTCCGCGTCGAGCTGCACGCGGCCGTGTCCACGGAGGTCACCGTCGGAGTGCCGGGTGGCGTGGTGTCCGTCGAGGTCGGCCCCGAGGGCACCGTCGTCGAGTGCACCGTCGACCAGCGCGTCCACATCCTCAACAGCGCCGGCGGTGGGTTGTACAAGGGTTGGTTCGGCGGCGATCGGGGGTTCCTCGAGCCCGACATCGGACAGTACGACGAGCCCTGTGAGGTGTTCTCGTGGTGTGGGGGAGCGGTGCTGCTCCGCGCCGAGTACCTCACCGACGTCGGCATCTTCGACTCGACCTACTTCCTCTACTACGAGGACTTCGATCTCGCCTGGCGGGGGCGCACCTCGGGCTGGCGGTATCGCTACGTGCCGTCGGCTCGCGTGTTCCACGAGCACGCCTACTCCAGCAAGGCGGGGAGCGCGTTCTTCACGTTCTGGGTCGATCGCAATCGTCGCCTCACCCTGCTGAAGAACGCGCCGTGGCGCGTCGCCGTACGCGCCGCCGCCGGTGCCGCGTGGCATCCGGCCGTGTCGATCGCGTGGCACAGCGTCAGCCGTATCAAGCGGCTCCGCCCGCCGTCGCCACGCTTCGTCGTCGCCACCGTGAAGGGCTTCTGGTCCTTCGCAGGCGCCGTGCCGTCGGCCCTCGCCGAGCGACGTCGTCTCCGTCGTCGACAGGTCGTCAGCGACCGTGTCATCGAGTCCTGGACGATCACGAAATGAAGGTCGCGGTCTACGACCTCTACTGGTCCACGTTCGGCGGCGGCGAGCAGCAGGCCGGCAGCATCGTCGACGCCCTGTCGGGTGAGCACGAGGTGCACATGCTCGGACCTGAGGCGGTCGATCTCGGGGCACTCCGCGAGCGGCTCGGCCTGCGGCTCGACGGCGTGGAACTGCGCCTGACCCCTGGCGACGAGGTGGCCACCGCGCTCGTCTCGGCCGAGTACGACCTGTTCATCAACCACACCTACCGCAGCACGCTGCCGAACCTCGCTCGCCACGGCGTGTACTTCATGATGTTCCCGCACGAGCTCGACACCACGAGCCCGGGTCGCGCCATGGCCCGTCGGTACGGACAGCGGTGGGCCAGCCCGGTACGGGTGCTCGGCGGCGTGGGGATGATCCGCGGCGTCGAGCGCATCGTCGGCCCGGTGCGGTTCCAGATCGAGCCCGGCGTGCGCGAGCTCGAGCTGGCACTCGAGCCCACGGCGCCGACGCAGGTGACCGTGACGCCGTTGCGCCGCGGTGCGGTCTCGCAGGTCCACGACGTCGCGCCGGGTGCGCGCCTGCGCATCGAGACCGGTGGCGACGACGTCATCGTCGCCCCCACCGTCATCGGCGAGCGGCTGGTGCCCGAGAAGGCGATGCGCCTGGTCTCGGTGCACGCCGACGGCGAGCCCGTCACGTTCCGACCGTCGTCGCTCGCGCAACGGCTCGCTCCGATCCGCCACACCGACTTCGTGCACAGCTACGACCTGTTCGTCGCCAACAGTCACTACACCAAGGGCTGGACGGAACGCTGGTGGGGCGTGCAGAGCGAGGTGTTGTCCCCGCCCGTGCAGCTGCGCACGCCCGGGCCGAAGGAACCGATCATCGTGTCGGTCGGCCGGTTCTTCGGCGAGGGTGGCGGCCACTCCAAGCGCCAGCTGGAGATGGTCCACGCCTTCCGCATGCTCGTCGAGCGCGGCCTGACGGGCTGGCGGCTGGTGCTCATCGGTGGCTGCAGCCCCGAGCACCGCGAGTACGCGATGGAGGTCAAGCGGGCGGCCGAGGGCCTTCCCGTCGAGATCCGGCTCAGCGCTCCGGGCGAAGTGCTCGACCAGCGGCTGGCCGCGGCGTCCATCTACTGGCACGCAGCAGGGCTGAACAGCGACCTGCAGCAGCATCCCGACCGCGCCGAGCACTTCGGCATCGCGCCGGTCGAGGCGATGTCGGCCGGCGCCGTGCCGGTGGTGTTCCAGGCCGCCGGGCCCGCCGAGGTCGTGCAGGACGACGTCAACGGGCTGCACTACCGAACGTTGGAGGAGCTCGTCGTGCGTACTCGCGAGCTCATCGACGACCCGGCGCGGCTGGCTCGACTGTCGGCCGCGGCGCAGGAATCGGCGCAGGGCTACGGTCGGGCACACAACGAGGAGGGCGTGCGCCGCCTCGTGAACCGCGTCGTCAACGCTTGATGCACTCCCAGGTGAGCACCTGGTATGCCGGCTCGATGCCCAGCCGGGCGGCCTGAACCCGATCGGCGATCGGCACGAGATCGTCGAGGCGGCTGCCGGCCAGCACCGATGCCACGTCGAACTCGGGTGATGTCGGGCCGCCCCACTCGGTGCGACCCTCGCGGACCGCGTCGCGGAACTCCTCGGTGCACAGCAGCACCGTGTCGAAGCCGGTGCTGCGCAACTGGTCGGTGAGGTCGGGACCGAACCGCCAGAACACCGGGGTGTTGTCGCCGTGGAACTCGGGCTCGACGGGAGGTGCGGTGACGCCCTGCAGCACCGGCACCTGGAGGTACATGCGGCCGCCGGGGGCGAGCACGCGATGGATCTCGTCGAGTGCCGCGGTGGTGTCGGGGACGTGCTCGAGCACGTGCGGTGTGAGCATGACGTCGACCGATGCATCGGGAAGCTCGATCTGTTGCAGGTCGAGCCGGACGACGCCCTTGTGGTGCCGTTCGTCGTAATCGGAGCAGATGTACTGGAACCACGTGCGCATGGCCGTGCGGTAGTCCTCGCCCATGCGCGGGCTGGTCTCCCACACCCGTGCCGACAGGCGCGAGTCGCAGCGGGCGACGAACGACCAGAACAGGAAGCGGTCGCGCGTGATCGAGCCGCACTGCGGGCAGTTCGCGGACTCGGCATGGGCGACTCCGTCGAACGCCTCACCGGCCCAGCGGCAGATGGGGCATTGCACCCCTGAGCGCGGGACGCTGACGGTCCACGGCGAGCGTGGTTGCTCGAACCACGGCTTGGTCGAGTTGCCGAAGCGCTTGAACGGGTTCTTCATCGTCCGATCCCCACATGTCGAAAGCCGGCATGGATCCACTGCTCGCGGTCGAGCAGGTTACGTCCGTCGACCACCGTCCGAGCCGTCATCAGCTCGGCGACGTCGTCGGGGCGCACCTTCGTGAACGTGTCCCACTCGGTGAGCACGGCCAACACCGCAGCGCCGCGGCAGGCCTCGAGACTGGTGGTGCACAGCTCGATACCGTCGGGCAGGCCGGGTCGGGCGGCACTCACGGTGGGGTCGTGGGCGCGGATGACCGCGCCTCGATCGAGCAGCCGCCGGACGATCGCCAGCGACGGGGAGTCGCGCAGGTCGTCGGTGCCCGCCTTGAACGTGAGTCCCCAGACCGCGACGGTGACGCCCTGCAACGATCCGCCGGCTGCGGCCACGACCTTTTCGGCGGTGCGGTCGAATTGCCGCTCGTTGCTCTCGATGACCTCGCGCAACAGGTCGAACGAGTACCCCGCCTGGTCGGCGATGTGCACCAGTGCTCGCGAGTCCTTCGGGAAGCAGCTGCCTCCCCAGCCCGGGCCGGGCTTCAGGAAGTCGCCGCCGATACGTCGGTCGTAGCCGATGCCCTTGGCGACGTCGCGCATGTCGGCGCCGACCAACTCGCACAGCGTCGCGATGG
Organism: uncultured Actinomycetes bacterium; assembly: GCA_963822385.1. GTDB lineage: Bacteria > Actinomycetota > Acidimicrobiia > Acidimicrobiales > Ilumatobacteraceae > UBA668. Next base: position 2,021,163 of record CAWGHJ010000003.1, on the reverse strand, counting down.
CGTTGACGAAGCTCAGCTTCGTGGCCAGGAAGGCGTTGGCGGCGTACTTGATGGTCTCGCTCGTCTCCGGGCCGGTGATCAACGTCGTCGCGCCGAGCGGGGCGTACAGCGCGGCGACCCGCTCGGCGGCCGTGAGGTCGTCGCAGCCCACCACGACGCGATCGGGCGACAGGAAGTCGTCGATGGCGGTGCCCTCGCGCAGGAACTCGGGGTTGCTGGCGATGCGGATGTCGGTGCGCGTGAGCGAGGCGGTCATCGACCGCGCCGACCCCACCGGCACCGTGGACTTGTTGACCACGACGGCGCCGGACTTGAGGTGCGGTTCCAGACCGGCGAGCGCAGCATGCACGTGGCGCATGTCGGCCGAACCGTCGTCGCCCTGCGGTGTCTGCACGCACAGGAACACGACGTCGCGATCGGCGACGGCGGTGGCGGCATCGGTGGTGAAGCGCAGTCGACCGGCCTCCACCCCCTCGTAGAGCAGTTCGTCGAGCCGATGCTCGACGATGGTGGCCTTGCCGCTCTGCAACTTCTCGATCTTCTCGGCATCCAGGTCCACGCAGACCACGTCGTGACCGAGGTGCGCCATGCAGACCCCGGTGGACAGTCCCACGTAGCCGGTCCCGATGACACCCACTCGTGCGTTCATGATCGTCCCAGCCTAACGGCGCGGGCGGTCGGCGACGGTGGTTCCCACCTCGTGAGGTACGCTGCGTCGGGGCGAGAAGTAGGAATTTTCCGCGTGCACAAATACCAGTACGACTACTCCGCGGACTCCGCGGCCGGGCACCTCGTGGGGTTGCTCACCACGCATGCCGCGGCGGGCGTGGTGGTCGATCTGGGCTGTGGCACGGCGCCGCTGGCGGCGCCGCTGCTCGACGCGGGCTTCGAGTACGTGGGCTACGACATCGACGCTGCGGTGGTCGCCTCGCTGGTCGAGCGCGGCGTCGACGCACGACTGTGCGACCTCGCCGTCGACGATCCCGCCGACCTCGTCGACGACGCCCTGGAAGGGCGCCGGCTCGCGGCCGTGACGGCCATCGACGTCGTCGAGCACGTGCCGGGTTTCGACCGGCTGCTCGCCGCCCTGGCTCGGGTGCTCGACCATCACACCGCCGTCCTCGGGGTGAGCATCCCCAACGTCGCCCACGAGGATCTGGCGGCGAAGCTGCTCGCCGGCCGTTGGGACGTCACCGACATCGGGCTGCTCGACGCGACCCACCTGAACCTGTTCGACGAGCGGCGCCTCGACCGTGCGATGGCCACCGCCGGCCTGCGCGAGCTGGGTCGCGACGATGTCGACCTCGTCCGCACCGAGCAGGGCCTGCTGCACCAGCACCCCTATGTGTACGCGCACACGTCGGTCGGCGAGTGGTTGCGCCGTCTGCGCTCGATGTCGGGACCGCACTCGACGACGTATCAGTTCGTCCGCGTCTACCGCGCCCAGCCCGCCGGCGAGCCGTTCGACGGTACGCCCCCTGCGGCGCCGCTCGCCGATCCGTCGTTCACGGTGGTCGTGCTCCCCGTCGACGGCGTCGAGCCCGACGCCACCATCGCGGCGGTTCACGCGCAACGATTTCCCGCGACCCACGTCGTGGTCGCGCCCGAGGGGGTGTCCCCTGCCCAGCTGGTCGCCGATCTCAAGGCCGAGGCCACGTCGCACGTCTGCTTCGTGGCCGCCGGGACGGTCGTCGACCCGGGCTGGCTCGAGCGCTTCGAGTGCACGTTGCGCGACCACCCTGCCCGAGTCGGCCGCGCCGCGGTGGCGTCCGCGTTCCCCGGTGGGTCCACGGGGTGGGGGTTGTGGAGGTCGATGACGCTCGGCGACGAGCCGTTGCACGCGTTCGCCGTTCCGCTCGCGCCCTCCGCGTGGCTGCAACTCACCGATGTCGACGGCCCCGAGGCCATCTGGGTCTGGCTCCTGCGGACCGCCTCGATGGTGGGTCTGGTGGACGTCCCAGGGCCATCGCCGCTCGCCGCGATGCCGCCGCGCGACACCTCCGCACTGCTCACGGCGCTCGGCGGCGACGCACTGCTGCTGCCGGTGGGGTGGCACCACGAACTGGCCGCCGTGCGGCTGTCACTCGACGCGGAGCGCGCCGAGCACGCCGCAGCGCTGCGGGCCGAGCAGGCCAGAGCCGACGATCTGGAGCGTCACGTCAGGCTGCTGGAGGGATCGTTCTGGTGGCGGGTCACCGGCCCGGGCCGTCGCCTCGCCGACTGGTCACGCGGCCGGCGGAAGGCCTGACGACAGCCGCTCGAGTTCGGCGCTGCGGGCCTCGAACCGGCTCTCGGCGAGGAGCCGCCGCGACGTCGCGGTGTTGTCGGCGAGGAACGCGATGACGAGCAACTGCCCGGCGATGAAGAGCAAGCCGAGCGCGGTGAGCAGACTGGGCAGCCGCGGCGTGTAGACGTCGTCGATCCAGTACAGCAGCAGCCAGCGCAGGATGAGTGCCAGACCGAGGACCCCGAACGGGATGGCGATCGAGGCGAAGAAGCGGAACGGGCGATAGATCGCATAGCTGCGGATGATCGTCGATGCGGAGCGCTTCACGTACTGGAACGAGCTCTTCACCAGGCGTGACTCGCGCGTCTGGGGGTTCACCTTGATCGGCACGCTGACCACTTTGAGGCCCTCGGCGCCGGCCTGGAAGAGCGTCTCCATGGTGTAGGTGTACTTGCCGTACACGTGGAGCTTCATCGCTGCCTCACGGTCGAAGGCGCGAAAGCCGCTCGCCGCGTCGAGGATGTCGGTGCCGCTGAAGCTGCGCACGACCCAGCTGCCGAAGCGCTGCAGCCGCTTCTTGATGCCCGAGAACTCGGGCACCTCTTCGATGGGCCGCTCGCCGACGACGATGTCGGCGCGGCCGTCGAGCACCGGCGCCGTGATGGCGGGGATGAACGAGGCGTCGTACTGGTTGTCGGCGTCGGTGTTGACGATGACCGTGGCCCCGAGCTTCAACGCGGCGTCGAGGCCGGTGAGGAACGCAGCGGCGAGCCCGCGGTTGCGGCGATGGCGCACCACGTGGTGCACACCCAGCTCGCGGGCGACCTCGCTGGTGCGGTCGGCACTGCCGTCGTCGATGACGAGCCACTCGACGATGTCGAATCCGGGCACCTCACGGGGCAGGTCCGCCACCGTCATCGGCAGGGTCTCCTCCTCGTTGTAGCACGGGATCTGGATGATCAACTTCAGGGGACGCTGCTCGTCGGACACGCTCTGAATGTACCTGGCGCATCATGGGCCGAGGGGTCCGCGGTGAGTAGCCTCGCTCGGAATGAGTGACGACGCCCGTTCCTTCGACCTCGTCGACACCGTGGCACTGGGTGGTGCGTTCCTCGTCGCGTTGGTGGGCGCATGGTCGCTCGGTACCGCGTATCTCGGCATCCACTCGCTCGTGTCGGTCGGTCTCGGGTCGCTCGTGCTCGTCGCGCTGTGCGTGGTCCTGTGCCGGGGACGGCTGCGCGGCCTGCGCCCGACCCGCTTCGCTGCCGGTGCGTGGATGGTGCTGCCCGCCCTCGTTGCGGTGCTCCTGCTGTCGTTCCCCGGCTTCCGTTACGCGACCGGCGACAAGGACCCCGGCATCTACGTCATGCACGCGCACTCGATCGCCGAGACCGGCGAGCTGCGCATTCCCGCGACCGAACTGCAGATGAGTGGGGTGTTCACCGTCCAGGACGTACCCGGCACCCAGTGGCGTGGCTTCGAACCGCCGGCTCCCGGCTCGACCACCATCACGCCGAGCTTCTACCACCTGTGGTCGGCGTTGCTCGCGGACGCGTTCGACGCGGTGGGGTTCCGCGCGTTGTCGGTGGCGTTGCCGTTGCTGGGGGTGCTCGCCGCGTTGTTGATGTTCGCGCTCACCCGTCGACTCGCCCCTCCCTGGGTGGCCGGCGCGGCGTCGCTCATCCTGGCGACGAACATGATGCAGGTCTGGCAGACGCGCTATCCCACGACCGAGGTCCTCGCCCAGGTGTTGTTCCTGGGGGCGGCGTTCGGTCTGGTCGTCTCGATGCAGACGCGCGTCGCTCCGCTGGCCTTCGCGTCGGGGTTCCTGGTGACGTCGGGCTTCCTCAACCGTGGTGAGGGTGTGCTGATGGTGATGTTGGCGCTGCTGGCAGCAGCGGTCGCCATCGCCTGCGACCTCCAGCGTCGACTGGCCGTGTGGTTCGCTGCCGGTGTGCTGGTGCTCCTGCCGTTCGCCTGGCTGCAGGCCTACGACGTGGCCGCGCAGTACTCCATCGGCAACAACGTGCCGACGGCCAAGGTGCTCGGCGCCTGTCTGGTGGTCTCGGCCCTCGTCGCCGGCATCGGGTGGAAGCTGCCGTTCGGCCGTCGCCTGTGGGGTGCCGCGACCAGCACGCTCGCCCGGCCGCGGACGGCGAAGGTGGTGCGCATCGTGCTCACCGTCGGCGTGGTGACCGCGTTCGTCCTCGCCGGGCTGCGACCGCTGTTCGGTGAGGACTACTTCGACCGCAACGGCGAGATCATCCGCAGCTACGACGAACGATCGCTCCATCGCCTCGCGCTGTTCTTCGGCTGGCCGGCGCTGTTCCTCGCGGTCGTCGGTTTGGTGTGGGCCATCTGGTCGCGCTGGTCGGCGGCGCGGGCCATCGTCGTGACGGTGTCGACGGGGTTCCTCGCACTGTTCCTGCTGCACGCCCGCAACTCGCCGCAGATGATGTGGTGGGGGCGCCGGTTCATCCCGGTGGCCGTGCCGGCCATCGTGCTGCTCGCGGCCTTCGCCCTGTGCGCCGCCGTGGCCATCACGAAGTGGCGCCGTCAGGTGCTGGCGGTCGTCGCCGTGCTCCTGCTCGGCACCGTGCTGTTCCAGGCGCGCCAGTCCTGGGCGTTGCGCGGGCACGACGAGAAGGGCGGATCGTACGGCGTGGCCCTCTCGATCGCCGGTGTGGCGGGCGATGAGCAGGGCGTCTTCCTGTGGCAGAACGGACCGTGCTGTGCGGCATCGGTGCTGCTGTTCGGCTCGCCGACGTGGATCTACGGTGGCGCCGACTCGGCCCGCCTGCCGCCCGACGCCGAGGCGTGGGGCGCCTTCCTGCCACCGATCGTGCAGGCCGCGGGTGGACGTCCGGTGTACCTGGTGCTCAACGGTGAGGGACAGGTGCCGGCGAACCTGCCCTACGTGGTGACGGAAGCCGCGCGCATCACCGGGTCGCTGCCGGTGTGGGTCGAGTCGAACACCGTGCGGCCGTCGTACCCCATCGTGTACCCGTACGACCTGGTGATCTACCGGATCGAGCCCTGACGGGCGGTCAGCCGCCGCGGTGGGCGACGGTGCCGAGCGTCAACGCGGCCACGCCACGTGCGTCGGTGGGGTTCTCGACCGAGAACTCGTCGCGCCCCTGGCGAACGGCACGGTGCGAGGTGTCGCGGCGGTCCATCAACCCGATGTCGAAGGTGTACGTGCCGTCGAGCAAGGGGACTTCGCGGAACGGCACGGTGATCGTGCCGGCCCGTCCGAGGTGCGGGACACCGTTGGCCGCGAGGTCGATGTCCAGTGCGAACACGGTCTGCCCGAAGCTGGACACGATGGCCACGTTCAGTGTGGGACGGTCGATGTCGGTGTCGCTCTCGTAGAGGACGTCGAGCTCGAGTGACTCGCCGGGCAGCAGGAAGCGACGCTCGTCCTGGTGCGAATGGCGGACCTCGGCGCCCACGATGCGCAACGCGCCGGACGGTGGCGGTACGGCGATGCCGCCCTCGACGAGCGTGCCCTGCAGGTGCTCGCGGAAGATGCGGATGGCCTCGCCGGGGCGCCCGTCGGCGACCAGCTTGCCGTGGTCGAGCACGAGGGCGCGGTCGCAGACCTGCCGAACCAGATCGGCGGCGTGGGTGACGACGACGATCGTGCGACCCTCCTGCTGGAACTGGCGGATGCGGTCGAGGCAACGACGCTGGAACACCTCGTCGCCGACCGCGAGCACCTCGTCGACGACCAGGATGTCGGGGTCGACGTTGACGGCGACGGCGAAGCCGAGGCGGACGTACATGCCGCTCGAGTAGTGCTTCACCGGTTCGTCGATGAACTGGTCGAGCTGGGCGAATTCGACGATGTCGTCGAAGATCCGGTTGATCTCCTTGCGGCTGATGCCGAGGAAGGCAGCGTTGATGTACACGTTCTCGCGCCCGGTGAGCTCGGGATGGAAGCCGGCACCGAGTTCGAGGAGCGAGGCCAGCCGGCCGCGCAACTGGATCTGGCCGGTGGTGGGCTTGAGGATGCCGCTGAGGCACTTCAGCAGGGTGCTCTTGCCCGAGCCGTTGTGACCCAGGATGCCGAGTGTGGTGCCCGATTCGATGGTGAGGTCCATCGGCTGCAGCGCGACGAAGTCGCGGTGGTGCGTCCGTCCGAATCGGAGGATGCGCTCCTTGATGGAGTGCGCGGGGTCCTCGTTGAGGTGGAAGACCTTGGAGATGTTGTCGGCGACGATGGCGTCCATGCGGCTCACAGGATCTCGGCGAAGTTGCCTTCGGCCTTGTCGAACATGCGCAGACCGAACGCCAGCAGCGCGACGGACACGACGGCGAGGATGCCCAGGTTGCGCAGGTACCACGCCTGCCCGACATCGGGGAGCAACTGCCGGTCGCCGGCGAAGGCGGTCCCGTAGATGGCCCGTTGGAAGACCACGATGACCGACGTGAACGGGTTGATCAGCGGTGTCCAGTCGGGCCAGCCGCGGTTGACGAACCAGCCGGACGCGCGGTGGTACTCGTAGAGGATCGGGCTCGCCCAGAACATCGCGATCAGCGCCAGATCGAGCAGGTGCTGGGTGTCGCGTGCGTAGACGTTCACGGTGGCAAGGAGCAGGGCCAGGCTGGCGAGGAACAGCGTGAGCACGACGATCGCGATGGGAAGGATCCACATGTACGACCAGTCGACCTGGTGCTGCATCACGACGAGGACGATGCCGAACGCGATGGACTGCAGCACGAAGTGCACGAGCGCGCTGCCCAGCGTGGCCAGCGGCATGACGGCCCGCGGGAACGACACCTTCGACACCAGGTGCTGGTTGGCCGTGATCGACTGCACCGCCGTGGCGAGCGCCGTGCTCACCAATGTCCACACCACGAGACCGCAGAGCATCCAGATCGCGAAGTTGTCGAACCCGGCGCCGAGGATGCTGAACACGAGCGTGTACACGCAGAGCAGGAACACGGGCTGGGCCATCGACCAGAAGAACCCGAGGACCGAGTTCTTGTAGCGGACCTTGAGTTCTTTGTTGATCAGCCCGAGCAGCAGTTCTCGGTACTGCCAGATCTCCCGGACGTGGGTGCGGTTGCTCCGCCGAGCGGCGATGACACGAAGTTCGTTGCCGTTGCTGGCGGTGAGACTCATCAGGCCGCAAGGTTACCGACTCGACCGCGCTCCGGCGGGGCAGCAACCGTCACACGGGGGTCGTCCTGCCGAGACGGTGGTTCCTGCACTACCCTCGTCGGGATGTCCGCCGAGCCCATTGGCCCCATCGGGAACCACTACGACAAGTACGGAAGCCAGAACCGCATCGAGAAGTGGATGATGGACGGCTTCCTGTCCACGCTCGATCGCATGGTCGACGGCCTCGAACCGAAGAAGGTGCTCGAGGTGGGCGCCGGCGAGGGCGAGATCCTCGAACGCCTGGCCACGCGGTTCCCCGCAGCGTCCGTGCAGGGCATCGACCTGCCCGACGACGACCTCGCCCAGGAGTGGGCCCGACGCGGCGTCACGGCCGAGTTCGGCGATGCGACCGCCATGCGGTTCGCCGACGGCGAGTTCGACCTGGTGCTCGCGATCGAGGTGCTCGAGCACATCCCGCAACCCGAGAAGGCGTTGCGCGAGATGGCCCGCGTCGTCACCGGCACCGTCGTGTTCTCGGTGCCGTTCGAGCCCATCTGGCGCGCCGGCAACATGGCCCGGGGCCGCTACATCAAGCAGTGGGGCAACACGCCCGGCCACGTGAACCACTGGAATCGGTGGTCGTTCGCCAAGCTCGTCGGCCAGTTCTTCGACGTGCAGGAGGTCGACAGCCCCATGCCGTGGACGATGCTCAGAGCGACGTCGCGGGCTCGCTGACCTCGATCTCGGGGTCGGGGTCGTGGGCGCGAAGGAACCGCGCCACGAAGAACAGCACGACATCGGCCACGACGAAGACCAGCCGGGCCATCAGCGCCACGAGCGCGGCCGCTGCCGCCGAGATGGCTCCGGTGCCGCCGGTCAGGCCCGCAGCGAAGACAGCCTCGCGGACGCCGATGCCGCCCGGCGCGGGCAACGTGACGATGCCGACCAGCCACGAGGCGATCGACGCCAACACCACCCGCCCGAACGCCACATCCTGACGAAGGGCCTCGCTGACCAGGGCCGACGCGACGCCGATGGCCACCCACGCCGGCACCGAACCGAGGATCAGCCTGGCCAGGGTGGCGGCGGGCAGCGCACTGGTGTCGGTGACGCCGGCGACGCGGAGCAGCCGGCGGCGCAGTTGCGGTACGAAGAGCGCGGCGACGATGCCGGCGCCCAGACCGACCGCCCACCATGGCGTGTCGGCCTGGCGAGGGATGGCCGCGCCGACGGCGACGGTGAGCGCGGCTGCGCCGACGAGGATGACCGTGCAGATCATGACGCTGGCGTAGGCGGTGCGCCGAGGGATGCCACCGCGGCGAGCCAACTCGCCCTGACCGACCACGTGCCACACCCCGCCGGGTGCGTACTTGCCGATCTGACCGGTGAAGAACCATCGCAGCGATCGTCCGCGTCGCGATGGCGAGCCGAGGGCCTCGAGCGTGGCGTGCCAGCGGTCGCCGATCATCGCCACCGAGATGATGGCGACCAGAATCGACAACGCGAGCAGCCACCAGTTGGCGTTGCGCAACGCATCGCGCACTTCGTCCCAGTTCGACGTGAAGGCGCGCACCAACCCGTACACCGCGGCGACGAGGATGATCGCCGCCGCGGCGATCGACAGGTTGCGCTTCGCCGCGCCCGACAGGGCCACGTCAGTGGGTGTGGGCCGGGTCGGCCGCGTCGGCGTCGATGCCGTGACGTTCCATCGCGGCGCGCACCTCGTCGGCGCCCGCCTTGCCCTCCGCCAGCAACGCGCTGAGGACGCCGACGACCACGTGACCGGCGTCGACCTCGAAGAACCGGCGCAGCGCCTCGCGCGTGTCGCTGCGACCCATGCCGTCGGTGCCGAGCGGCACGAACGGTGCGGCCGGGCAGGAACCTGGCCACCTGCTCGGGGACGATCTTCATGAAGTCGGTGACCGCGACCACCGGACCCTGCGCATCGGCCAGCACCTGCGGCGACGAGCGGCGTGCGGCCGGGCTGGTCGGGGTGGAGGCGGTTCCAGCGCTCGGCGGCGAGCGCCTCGTCGCGCAGCGCCTTGTACGACGTCGCCGACCACAGCTCGACGCCGATGCCGTAGTGCTCGAGCAGTTCCGCCGCCGCGGCACGAGCCGCGCCGTTGCGCGGAACCGCTGAACAGCACCGTGGCCCGGCGCTCGGTGCCGTCCGGCGCGGCCTGCCAGCGATACAGACCACGCACCATGTCGGCCGCATCGAGCCCTTCGGGCATGGCCGGCATCGGGTAGTTCTCGTTGTACAGGGTGATGTAGTAGAAGACGTCGGGGTCGGTGCTGTCGGGCGAGTACATGCGGTCGATGCCGGCCTGCACGATGGCGGCCACCTCGTACGCGAACGCAGGGTCGTACGACTGGACACGGCGGCACGGTGCTGGCCAGGACGAGCGAATGGCCGTCCTGGTGCTGCAGGCCTTCGCCGAGCAGCGTGGTGCGCCCGGCGGTCGCGCCCATCAGGAAGCCGCGGGCGCGTGCGTCGGCCGCCTGCCAGATGAGGTCGCCGACACGCTGGAAACCGAACATCGAATAGAACGTGTAGAAGGGGATGGTGGGCACGCCACGTGTGGCGTAGGCGGTGCCGGCAGCGATGAAGCTGGCCAGCGAGCCGGCCTCGGTGATGCCTTCCTCCAGGATCTGACCCTTCGCCGATTCGGCGTAGCTGACAGCAGCAGGTCGTGGTCGACCGGCTCGTACTTCTGCCCCTGCGACGCGTAGATCTTCAGCGCCGGGAACAGCGAGTCCATGCCGAACGTGCGGCCTTCGTCGGGGATGATCGGCACGACGTGCTGGCCGATGTTCTCGTCGCGGCACAGGTTGCGCAGCAGGCGAGTGAAGCCCATCGTGGTGCTCACGGCCTGCTCGCCGGAGCCCTTGCGCAGCTCCTCGAACGTGCTGTCGGTGGGCAGTCCGAACGGGCGACGCGGGCGGATGATGCGCTTGGGGATCGAACCCCCGAGCGCCCGGCGGCGCTCCATCATGTACTGGTACTCGATCGAGTCCTCGGCCGGGTCGGAAGTACGGGCATGTGATCGTCGTCGAGCGCTTCGTCGGGGATCTCGTCGTGCAGGTGCAGACGGTCGCGCAGGTCGCGGATCTGCTCGGTCGGTCATCTTCTTGATCTGGTGCGTGGCGTTGCGGCTCTCGAAGCCGGGGCCGAGCGTCCAGCCCTTGATCGGTCTTGGCGAGGATCACGGTGGGCGCACCCGAGCCGAGGTTCTCGGTGGCGGCCTTGTACGCCGCGTAGAGCTTGCGGTAGTCGTGGCCGCCGCGCGGCAGGTTGACGAGATCGGTGATCGGTGAGGTGGGCGACCATCTGGCGCAGGCGTGGGTCGGGTCCGAAGAAGTTGTCGCGGATGTAGCCGCCGTTCTCGACGCGTAGCGCTGGAACTCGCCGTCGACGGTGGTGTTCATCTTGTTGAGCAGCACGCCGTCCTTGTCCTTGGCGAGCAGCTCGTCCCACTTCGAGCCCCAGATGACCTTGATGACGTTCCAGCCGGCGCCGCGGAACACGGCCTCGAGCTCCTGGATGATCTTGCCGTTGCCGCGCACCGGGCCGTCGAGACGCTGCAGGTTGCAGTTGACGACGAACACGAGGTTGTCGAGCTTCTCGCGGCTGGCCAGCGACAGCGCGCCGAGCGTCTCGGGCTCGTCGCACTCGCCGTCGCCGAGGAACGCCCACACGCGGCTCTGGCTGGTGTCGTCGAGTTCGCGGTTCAGCAGGTAGCGGTTGAAGCGGGCGTGGTACAGCGCGGTGAGCGGACCGAGGCCCATGCTCACGGTGGGGAACTCCCAGAAGTTCGGGCATCAGCCGCGGGTGCGGGTAGCTGGACAGGCCCTGGCCGTTGCGGCCGATCTCGCGGCGGAAGTGGTCGAGGTCGTTCTCCTCGAGGCGGCGCTCGAGGAACGCCCGTGCGTACACCCCGGGTGCGGCGTGGCCCTGGTAGTACACGTGGTCGCCGGCGTTGCCGTCGTCCTTGCCGCGGAAGAAGTGGTTGAAACCGATTTCATACAGCGCCGCGCTGGAGGCGAACGTGCTGAGGTGGCCGCCGATGCCGTCGGCCGACTTGTTGGCCCGTACCACGGACACGGCTGCATTCCAGCGGACGAAGCGGCGGATGCGCTTCTCGATGTACTCGTCGCCGGGGAACCACGGCTCGGCCTCGCGCGGGATGGTGTTGATGTACGGCGTGCTCACCGTCGCCGGGAAGCTGACCTGCGACTCGCGGGCCTTGCTCGAGCAGCTTGCTGAGCAGGAACCGGGCACGGGTCTTGCCGTGCGTGTCGATGACGGCATCGAGGCTGTCGAGCCATTCGAGCGTCTCGCCGGGGTCGGTGTCGGGGAGCTGATTGACGTAACCGTCGAAGATCATGACCAGCAGTCTGCCACCGCTACCGGCGGGTAACTCGGAGGAGGCCGGAGAACGGCGTCAGCGCAGCGTGGCGAGGATGCGCACGGGTGCCATCGGTGTGAACGCCGTGCCCGACCAGCCGCTGAGGTCGACGAGTGCATGGGTGGCCACGCTGCTGCGCACGCACACCCGATGGGTGCCGTCGATGTCCACCACGCCGGCGTTGGTCTGGGCGTGGTTGGCGACGACGTGCACGAACTGCACGGTGGGTGCACCGCCCGCGCACGGGTACAGCGTGGCCGACCCGTTGGCCGCCGGTCCGACCAGGGTGAGGCTCATCCACCCCGACGTGCCCTCGGGGACGGTCATGGCTCGGGCGACACCTGCCGCGAGTCCGCCGCCTGTGGCGCGGGTGTCCAGCACCCGTCGGTTGGCCACCGGGTGGACGTCGGCGGTCGTGTCGAACGCGGCGAGCATCGAGAGTGCGAACTTCGACGCGCTGGTGGTGGCGACGCACACGTCGCCGTTGCCGTCGGTGCGCACCACCTGGTGCACGCTCTGGGCGACGCCGGCCTCCAACGATCGCGCCGGAGCGCGCCCGGGGGTGGTGCCGCACGTGTACACACGCGTGTCGCCCGCGGCGCTGGCGAACGTGGTCAGCGTGACCGCGGCGACGAACGGCGGTGCGGGTGCGCCGGTGATCGCGGCGAGTCTGACCTTGGTCACCGCGCCGGCGGGGATGGAAGCGCTCGGGCGGTTGTCGACGACCAGCCGCGGCAGGAGCGGCAGGGCACCGGACCCGGCGGGGAACCAGCCGTTCATGTCGACGAGCACGTGCGCGCTCTCGCGTTGGTAGACGCACACTTTCCCGCTCGCGCCGAGTGGCACGACCGCCGCGTTGGCGACGGTCTGTGCAGGGCGGTACCAGACGTTCACCGGCCGGGCGACACCGACGGCGTCGCACGGGTACACGGACACATAGCCCTCCTTGCGAGGGTTCACCACGGTCACGTTCACCGACACCGCAGCGGCGTCGATCGGGACCGTGCGCGCCCCGGCCACCTGCACCTGGGTGACGGTGCCTGCGGCCACCCGAGTGCGCCCGCTGAGGACGGTGGACTTGGCCAGCCCCGAGTACAGCGCGGCACCGGTGGGGTTGAGGTGGATGGCGTCGTAGGTCAACCCGTTGCGATCGCTGCTCGCTGCCCAGTCGATGATCGAGAGCTGCGGGTGTCGCGCCAACGCGGCGCGCAGCTGGTTGTTCGTGCGCGGGTAGGCGTTGTACAGCGTCTTGTACGCGGCGCCGAGCCCGTTCCACTTCGAGTAGAACGCCGGCTTCACCTCGCGGATGGTCACCCAGTAGATGCGGGTGACGCCCCGCGCCTTCAGCGCCGACACCATCAGGTCGACGCTCTTGTCGAAGCGAGGCGGGTCCCAGTACGGGTAGTTGTAGCCGGTGGCGACGATCGCCGACTCACCGAACGCCGACGCCGGGGCGCTCTTCACGTAGCTGACCAGTTGCTCGGTGAAGAGGCCCGGCTTGCCGCTGACCGTCACCTGCCACGAGCTGCCGAACGCGCTCTTCATCGCGTTGACCGCACCGAGGCCGACGGAATCGCTGACCATGAACAGTCGGTTCGACGTCGCGATGACCTCGGGTCGCGACGCGGCGTGAGCCGCAGGGGCCAAGGCGGTGATGCCGAGGACCGCGGCGAGCGTGACGCGGACGAGCTGCCTCACGGTGCCGTCACCCACCAGCCGGCGACGTCGATGGCGAACCGTTGGATGCCGGTGCCGGTCGTGTCGCCGATGGCGTACCCGTTGCTCGCCACGGGCACGGTGACCGTGTTCGATGCCGGCACGAGACCGGCGGGGAAGTAGAAGAGTGCCGTCGATGGCTTCGGCCCGCGTTGCCACACCACGTTCGCGCCGCGTGCGGTGGACTCGTAGCTGGTGACGACGGCGGAGACCGCCCTGGCGCCGGAGTGCGACGGAAGGACGATGTCCTGCGCCGGGAACCGGCGACCGACGAACCCGCCCTTGAGGTTCCCGACGCGCAGGTCGAAGACGCGAACGGCCGCCACGGGCTCGAACGCCAAGAGCCCACCGGGGCTGAACGTTCCCGTGACACGTACGAAGACCTTCGGGAGCGTCGCGCTCGTACTGGTGGCTCGGACGCACAACTGGCCACCGGTGTCGACCGGCGCGAACACCTGCCCGCTGACGACATCGCCCTTCGCATAGGCGAGCTGCACCACGCCGGAGAGCGCGGGTTGATCGCAGGCGTACACGGCCAGCGTGCCGGCCGAGCCGGCGGCGGTGGCGTCGACCACGAGGGTTGCGGCCACCGCGTCGACCGCCGGGTCGTTCGACACGTCGACCGTGGCGAGCGCCGCGGTGAACGAGGCCGCCTGGTTCGTCGTGGCCCTCGGGGTGAGGTACGACCCGAGGCCCGGCCGGAAGATGCCCTGGGTGGTGACGGTCACGTTCACCGCCACCGCCGGAGTGACCCGCGCGTCGAGGCAGATCTCGCCGGTGGCGTTGCTCAGGCCGCTCACTGCCTGCACGCTGCGAGTCTGGCCGGCAGCGAAGTACAGGCGAGTGCCGACCGACGTGGAAGCGTCGCAGTCGTAGACACGGACGTACCCCGCGGCCGCGGCTGCGTGCACGGTGACGGTGAGGGCTGCCGCGGGCGCGCCGGCGGCGACCACGGACTTGACCGGCGTCGTGCCGACCGCCAGGGGCGACGTCTGCACAGGGGGATCGGCGACCGTGAAGCCCAGGGGAGTGGCCGGCGGCACGGGCGGAGCGACCGGAACGTTGGCCCCCGACGGGGCGAACCGCATGGGCATGCGGGCCGTGACGTCGTCGGCGATTCGGGTGCTGCGCTTCACGTACTGCGTGGCGCTCGACGGGTGGATCTGCGGCGGGTCCATCAGGAACTTGCCGTCGACGATGGCCTTGGGCCAGTCCCACACCACCAGCTTGGTGGGTCGCGCCTTCTCGACGGCGTCGAGTGCCTTGTTCCAGCCGAGCATGCCGGGGTCGTACCCGCCGGTGCGCAGGCTGCGAGCATTCGTCTTCGCCCACCACACCGTGGCCAGCGGGTACTGGGTGGCGATGCGGTCCATCAACTGGACGATCTTGGCCTGGCACGTGGCGTACGTCGTGGGGTTGCAGTCGAGGAAGTGGTTGGCGCCGAGGTTGACGACGATGACCCGCGGGTTGAAGCCGGCGGTCTTCCACCGCCCGATCACGTGGTACGCCGACGCCGACGTGGTGACGCCGTTGTAGGTGCGCATGCCGAGCGACGTGGTCATGCGGATCGGTCCCCACTGCCTCGCGGCCAGCAGGGACGGCAGACTCGGGTTGCTGATGCCCGGCGACGAGCCGAGCATGACCGAGTCGCCGAGCAGGCCGATCGCACCCATCGCCCGGGACGTCGACACGGAGTGATCGCAGGCCAACACGATGCCGCTGGCCGAGGCCGAGCATCCGGCCGGAGCGGCCTGGGCGATGGACGTGGGGCTCACCGCAGCGACCGCCGTGGTCAGCAGCGCGGCGAGCGCGAGGAGGGGTCGCATCCGCATCCTCGCAGTGTGTCACAGGGTCGGCGCGCCCGCTCGTCGACGATGTCGTCGTAGAGTTCGAGGTGTGCTTCGTGGCGTGCGTGTGCTCGTCGCCCTGTCGGCCGTGATGGCGCTCGCGGGGTGTGGGAACGACCCGGTCGTCCGTGACGTCGAGAAGGTGAGCGTGGAAGATGCTTCCCTGGTCATCGAGGACATGGGCGACCGTCTCACGGTCATCGACGTGCGCACCCCCGAGGAGTTCGCAGCCGGCCACCTGGAGGGCGCGGTGAACCTCGACCTCGAGGGCGGACAGTTCAGTGCGCTCATCGAGGACCTGCCGAAGAACGAGGCCTACCTGGTGTACTGCCACACGGGTCGGCGCAGTGCGATCGCCGCCGACACCATGGTCGAGGCCGGCTTCACCAACGTCCGCGACATGGGCGGCATCGCCGACTGGGAGGCCGCCGGCCTGCCCGTCGTCACCGGATGATCGCGACCGACCGCGTGGGCGCCGTTCGGGCGCCCTACCATCGCCCCCGATGAGTCGCCGGACGATCGCCTACCAGCCCGCGCTCGACGGGGTCCGCGCGCTTCGCGGTCACCGCGGTGCTGCTGTTCCACGCCGGTTACGGATGGATGAGTGGCGGCTACCTCGGCGTGTCCGTGTTCTTCACGCTCAGCGGGTTCCTGATCACGTCGTTGCTCATCACGGAACGCAGTGCCACCGGCACCGTGGACGCCAGAGCCTTCTACACCCGACGCGCCCGACGCCTGCTGCCGGCCAGCCTGTTGTGCATCGCTGCGGTCTGCGTGCTCGCCGCGTTCGGCGCGTGGGACGGCATCACCAAGCTGCGGCGCGACGTGATCGGTGCACTGCTGCAGGTGTTCAACTGGGTGAAGCTCGCCAGTGGCGAGAGCTACGCGGACCTCACCGCGGCGCAGGCCGGCCTCCGGCGGCCGTTGGACCACTACTGGTCGCTCGCCATCGAGGAGCAGTTCTACTGGCTGTGGCCACTCGCCTTCCTCGGAATCGCCTGGTGGAGCCGGCGACGCGGGTGGACGCCGCTGCGCGTCGTCGCCGCCCTCACGGTGCTGTCGGCGGTCGCTGCGCCGGTGATCGCGCAGGTGTGGGGTCCCGACGCGGCGTACTGGGCCACCCCGGCGCGGATCAGCGAGATCCTGTTCGGAGCACTGGTCGCCTGCATCGTCGCCGAACGGCCCGCCCCGCAGGGTGCGGCAGTGCTCGCCCCGGTGGGCATGATCGCGCTCGTCGTCGCGTGCGTGCTGTTCCCCGACGGCCGAGGTCCCGCGTACGAGGGGGCGTTGCCGCTCGTCGGTGTGGTGAGCGCGCTCACCATCTACGGCCTGCAGGTGCCGGGTCCGGTGCGCTCGGTGTTGTCGGCACGGCCGCTGGTCGCACTCGGCAAGATCAGCTACGGCGTGTACCTGTTCCACTGGCCCGTCTACGTGCTCATCGATCGCGAGGCCTGGGAGCTTCCGGCCGCGCTGGACCTCGCGGTGAAGTGGGCGGCGACGCTCGCCGTCGCGCTGGTGTCCTACTACGCCGTCGAAAAGCCGGTCCGCCGCAACGACTGGTTCGTGCCCAGCCGCACGCTGGTCGCTGCCCTGGGTGGCACCGCGGTGGTCGCGGCGATGGTGCTCCTCGTGCCGTCGACCGCCAAGTTCTACGGCATCGACCCCGACCAGGCCGCCGCCGCCTCGATCGACACCGGCTCGGTGGCGCCGCTCGTCACGGCTCCGCCGAGCTCCACCCCGCCCGACACCAGCACGCCCGACACCAGCACGCCCGACACCAGCGCACCCGGCACGACGGTGCCGGCGTCGACGACCACCGTCGCGGTGATCCCGCCGCGGCCGGTGCGCATCGTCGTGGTCGGCGACTCCACCGCCGAGGCCACGGGTGCGGGCATCGTCGCCTGGGCAGCCGCGAACCCCACGCTGGCGCAGGTGCAACTCGTCACCGGGGCGGGCTGCGGCATCGTGCTCGGTGGTTTCCAGGACCTTGGCATCTTCGGTGAACGCGACGTCGACGAATCCTGCGGCGCGTACGTGAACGACGTCGTGCCGTCCAAGATCGCCGAGCTCCGGCCCGATCTGGTGATGGTGCTCACCACGGTCTGGGACGTCCTCGACCGCAGCCTCACCGAGGGCGGCCCTGCGCTGTCACCCACCGACCCTGAACTCGAGGCCGCGATGCTCACCTCTCTGTCCACCTTCACCGATGCGATCATCGCCGAGGGTGTGCCGCGCGTCGCCTGGATCCGTGAGCCTGTGCCACTGCCCACGCTCACTGCCGCCGACGATCAGCAGGCCGACCCTGCGCGGCATGCCGTGCTGCACCGGGTCATCGACGACATCGCCGCGGCGCGCCCGCAGGTGCGGGTGGTCGACCTCGCCGCGTGGATCGATGCATCGCCCTTCGCGGCCGACACGTCGGCCCGCCCCGACAGCGTGCACTGGACCACCCCCGTGGCCACCGACATCGCCGACCAGTTCCTCGGTCAGGCCCTGCTGAGGGCGGCGTTGCTGTGATCGAGGTCTTCACCGACGGTGCATGCCAGGGCAACCCCGGGCCCGGTGGGTGGGCCTGGGCGATCGCCCCCGAGGGCGTGGTGTGCGGCAGCGGTGGCGCGGCGCACACGACCAATCAACGCATGGAGATGACCGCCGTGCTGGAGGCGCTGCGCACGGTCGAGGCCGACGACATCACCATCGTCAGCGACAGCACGTACGTCGTGCACTGCTTCCGCGACCGCTGGTACGTCAAGTGGCAGTCCAACGGGTGGAAGAACTCGAAGAAGGAGCCCGTGGCCAACGCGGACATCTGGCGTCCGCTCATCGAACTCGTGCTCGTGCGCAAGCCGGCGTTCCGATGGGTGAAGGGCCACTCGGGCAACCCGATGAACGAACTCGTCGATCGTCTCGCGGTGGCTGCGGCCAACGGGCCGTTCGACACCCCGACCGCCGACGACCCGCCGACCGGCACCGAGCCACCGCCACACCAGGACCGGTTGTTCGACGTGTGATCAGCGCGTGCGCCGCGGCCCTGCGGCGCCGCTCGCACGGAGTGCAGCGATCGTCTCGGCGTCGCGCCCCAGTTCGGCGAGGATCTCGTCGGTGTGCTCGTCGAGCTTCGGAGCGTGTCGACCGAGGCCGGTCGGCGTGCCCGAGAACCGGGCGGGCGGTCGCGGCTCGCGCACGACGCCGAGCCACGGGCGTTCGTGCTCGACGAGGATGCCGTTGTGCTGCACCTGTGGGTCGAGGTGCACTCGGTCGACCGGGTTCGACAACGCGCATGGCACGTCGTGTGAGTGGAGCGCATCGACGAGTGCCCGGCCCTCGTGGCGAGCCACTTCGACGGTGATCAGCTCGGACAGTTCGGCGTCGTTGGCCTCGCGACTCTCGAGGGTGACGAAGCGTGGGTCGGCGAGCCACTCGGGTTTGCCGAGCGCTGCGCACAGCCCCGGCCACTGCGAGTTCGAGGTGGCGATCATGGCCAGGTACGAGTCCTTCGTGGGACGCACGACGTAGCCGTCGGCCATGTGCGGCCCGGGCGTGACACGGTCGGTGTCGAGCAGGGTGTGCTGCATCATTCCGTCGGGCCACAGGAACGCGAGCGCGGTGTCGATCATCGACAGACGGACGTGCTGACCGCCGGCACCACCGGCACGAGCGATCAGCGCGGCCAGGATGGCCTGCGTCGCCGTCATCGCCGTCACCTTGTCGATGACGATGTTGCGGATGAGTTGCGGCGTACCGTCACCACCCTGCAACGCCGCCATGCCCGAGAGCATCTGCACCACGTAGTCGTAGCTCTTCTGGTCGATGTACGGCCCGCTCTCACCGAATCCGCTGACGCTGACGTACACCAGGTCGGGGTTGCCGGCGCGCAGTGAGGCTTCGTCGATACCCAGCCGCTCGGCCACACCGGGGCGGAAGTTCTGGATGAACACGTCGGCGGTGGCGGTGAGGTCGCGCAGCACGGACAGCCCGTCGGGGTGGGTGAGGTCGACGACCAGGCTGCGCTTGCCACGGTTCACTCCGGCCCAGAGCGCGCCGATGCCGCCGATGCGGTGACCGAGCAGACGCATGCGGTCGCCGCCCTTGGGTTGCTCGACCTTCACGACGTCGGCGCCGAGATCGGCACACAGCATCGCGGCCATGGGGCCGGCGACCATCTGACAGGCTTCCACGACGGTGATGCCGTGCAACGGACCGGGCATGGCACGGCACCGTAGCTCCTCGGCCGCGTGGCGACAGCTTGGAACTCGTCCGCTTGGGACTCGTCCGGTGGCGCCGCCTAGGGTCGCGGCCCATGGACATCAATGGAGCTAGTGCAATCGTCACCGGCGGCGCATCGGGTATCGGTGCCGCCTCTGCCCGTCTGCTCGCCGCGAAGGGAGCCAAGGTCGTCGTCGCCGACCTTCCGCATCAGGCAGAGAAGGGCGGTGCCCTCGCCGACGAGATCGGTGGTGCGTTCTGCGCCGTCGACGTCACCAACACCGACGACATCAAGAACGCTGTCGAGATGGCCAAGAGCATGGGCCCGCTGCGCGTGCTCGTGAACTCGGCCGGTATCGGCTGGGCGCAGCGCACGGTCGGCAAGGACGGCTCGTACGACTCGGCCGCCAACCTCGACGCGTTCAAGAAGGTCATCGCGATCAACCTGGTCGGCAGCTTCGACTGCATCCGCATCGCCGCCACGGCGATGAGCACCACCGAGCCGCTCGAGTACGGCGAGCGCGGCGCGATCGTCAACATCGCCTCGGTCGCCGCGTTCGACGGTCAGATCGGTCAGGCGTCGTACTCGGCGTCGAAGGGCGGCGTCGTGGGCATGACCCTGCCCATCGCCCGCGACCTCGCCGCCGTCGGCGTGCGCGTCAACACCGTGGCCCCGGGCCTCATCGACACGCCGATCTACGGCGAGGGCGAGAACAGCGAGGCCTTCAAGGCCCAGCTGCAGAAGGGTGTGCTGTTCCCGCAGCGCCTCGGCTTCCAGAGCGAGCTGGCCTCGATGGTCGTCGAGTGCATCACCAACAGCTACATGAACGCCGAGACGATCCGCGTCGACGGCGGCATCCGCATGCCTCCGAAGTGACCTGATCCGTCACCGATCTGCCGAAGGGCCGGGCCTCGTGCCCGGCCCTTCGCGCGTGGCACCCATCGCATGTTCCGGCGGTTGTAATTGTTTATATTCGCGCGATGTCGGAACTCGCATCGCGCCCAACATCGGATCCTGTCAGACTCATGTTTGTTTTCGTCACGACGACAGTTGGCCTGCTTCTGGCATGGAGTTTCCACGTCGCGAGTATCACCACCGGCGATGAACCGCACTATTTGATCGTGGCTGACGCGATCAGTGTTGACCGAACGTTCAACCCGGAAAACTCCTATGTCCGCGAAGTGCGCCGGCATGCCGACTATCCGCCGGGACTGCCGCTGGTCGAGCGGGTCATGGAGGAGAACGCACCCCATCTGGTTCACGGCCCGCACGGGTGGTACAGCGTGCATGGGGTCGGACTCTCCCTGCTCATCGCTCCTGCGGCGGCAATCGGCGGCGAGTCGGGCGCGCGATCGGTGTCGGTGGCGACCGGCCTCGCCGTGGTGGTGCTGCTGTGGGCAATGTCGGGTCGGTTCCTCGCTTCGTCGCGGATCCGGGCGATCGCGTTGACGCCGCTCTGCCTGGCCCTTCCCGTCGTGTCCGCGGCGACGCAGATCTACCCGGACCTCGCGGGCGGGGCGCTCTGTCTGCTCGGCTTGCTCGGCATCATCTGGGCAAGAGAGGGGATGCCGATGGCGAGGTTGCTCGTCGTTGCGACGGCTGTCGCCTTCCTGCCATGGCTGCACCTTCGGTTCGCCGTGCCAGCGACGTTGCTCGTCGCGGCGATCACGTGGGCGTCGAGCCGGCGCGATGGTGGCATCAGCCGGACGCACCTGGTGCTGACCGTGCCACTCGCCACCTCGGCGGTCGCGTTGGCCATCTACAACTGGTGGGCGTTCGGGTCGGTGTCCGGCCCCTACGGCGGCGAGGCGATGAGCATCGGCCGGCACAGCCTGATGGTCCTCGTCGGCCTGGGGGTCGATCAGAACCAGGGCATCCTCGCCCAACAGCCGCTGCACCTGGTCGGGTTGTTCTTCCTCGTTGCATTCGTCCGCCGTCACCGCCTCCTTGGCGGAACGATGATCGCTGTGATCGCGGCCATCGTGCTGCCGAGCGCAGCACACCCCGCCTGGTACGGCGGCTATGCATTCGCTGGTCGATTCGGTTGGGCGCCCTCGCTCGTACTCATGCCGGCGACGTTGTTCGGGCTGGGGTGGCTCTCCGACCATCGCCGGGTCGCCTTTCGGTGGGCGGTGGCGCTCGGTGTCGCGGTGCAGCTGTGGTATCTCGGCCATCTGTTCACGGGCTTCGAGCGGCTCTATCCGGTCGAGCCCGCTCCGCATCGCGAGGCCTACTCGATCCACTTCAGCGCGATCGGACGGTGGCTCCCCTCGCTGTACGACACCGCGTGGGCGTTTCGTCATCTGCCGAACGCCATCGCCGTCGTGCTCGCGGTGGCAGTCGTGCTGGTCGGTGGTCGGACGGTCGTAGGGTCGGGGGATGAGCAATGAGCGAGTGCATCGCGTGACCGTGCGCGGGCGTTTCCATCAGTTGTCCGACGAAGCCCGCCGCCGCCTGGTCGCCGCACAGCCCGAGCACGACGTCTTCCTCTCGGCGTTCACGGCCGAGGGGTCGTTCACCTACGACGAGCGCATCGCCTTCTTCAACCTCCGCTACGAGATCCGTGGGCACGACGACGACGTGAGCGCCGCGGCCGCCGCCATCGACGAGGCCACCCGATTCCTGCGCACGCTGGGCTACGGGTTCCAGGGGCTGCGCGCCGATGCGGTCGACGCCAGCGCGATCTGGGACGACGTCGCGCGCAAGCGGGGCTGACCCCGCCGGCGGCGGTCCGGTGTCGGCTGCGCCGATGGTCGTGCGCCCCATCCTCGAATCTGTACATGGAGTGGTCGAAATGTCAGATCGTCTCGACGTACAGTGGCAATTTGGTGGAGGAATGGTCAAAAAAGCCTAAGGTTTCCCGAAGGTCCTAGTGCTACCGTCGCATCTCGTCACCCCGTCGTCGACGGGACATGGGGTGGTGAGGAGCGGGACATGAACAGGCGGACGGACATCCGTTCCGGGGCTGTGCGGCGTGGGGAGTGGGCCCAGCACCGGAACTTCATCATCGGCATCGCGTTGGTCGTGGTGGGCGCCGTGCTGTCCACCGTGATCGCCGTGCCCGCCCTCGCCAACATGGCCAACACCGGGCACCTGCACCGAGCGTCGCGAGTGGGCGCGTTCGCCGCATCCGACTGCGAAGCGCTCGTGGGGCCGACACCGTCGCACCGGTCCTTCACCCAGGCGCTGCCGATCCCCCCGAAGGTCGACCGTCGCTCGAGCAGCTCCGCCGTGCGGTTGATCATGAAGGCGGGCACGCACTCGTTCAGCCCCGACCTGCCGGCCACTCGCACGTTCGGGTACGCCCTCGACAGCACGGCCACCGATGTCTACCTCGGACCCACCATCGAGGCCGCCAAGGGACGGCCCCTGAAGGTCACCGTCACGAACGCGCTCGGCGATCATCCGCTGGCGGATGTCATCGACACCGACGTGATGGGCACCGAGGTCACCGATGCGAGCGCCCCGCGCGGCACGGTCCACCTGCACGGCGCGCATTCGGAACCCCAGTTCGACGGCCTTCCCGAGTCCACCTTCACCCCCGGCCAGTCGTTCACCTACCTCTACGGCAACGACCAGGACGCCACCGGCCTGTGGTACCACGACCACTCGTGGGGTGTCACCCGGCTGCAGGTGAACGCCGGGCTGGCCGGTCAGCTGTGGCTGCGTGACGGGTACGACACGGGTCGCTCCGACAACCCGCTGCACCTTCCGAGTGGCTCGTTCGAGGTGCCGCTGACCATCCAGGATCGGATGTTCAATGCGGACGGCTCCTTCGCCTACCCCATCGGACCGCACTGTGGGCTGGCGGGCCTGCCGGCCGGCCACCCGAACCAGTGGTCTCCCGAGTCGTTCGGCGACGTCGCCACCGTCAACGGTGTCATCGAGCCGAACCTGACGGTGTCCCGCACGGTCTACCGCTTCCGTGTGCTCAACGGCTCGAACGCTCGCTTCTACAACATGCGCCTGGCCCGCCTCGACGCTGCCGGCAACCCGACGCAGCAGCAGATCACCCTGCACCAGATCGGTACCGATGGCGGGCTGCTCGACGCGCCGGCTCCCATCGCCAAGCTGCGCCTCGCCCCCGGCGAGCGTGCCGACGTGCTCATCGACTTCTCGTCGCTGCCCGTGGGCTCGCGCTGGCGCCTCGTCAACGATGCCCTGGCGCCCTACCCGGAGGGCGGTGACGGCGAGATCGCTCAGGTCATGCAGTTCACCGTCGGGACGTCAGCAGGACCGCATCGTCGCATCCCCTCGACGCTGCGCGGCGGTGAGGACCAGCCGAAGCGTCTGCCCGCGGTGCTCGCGCCGACGGCCCGCGCCCAGCGCGGTGCGCTGCAGGCGACCACCACCCGCACCGTGTTCCTCAACGAGATCGTCAACGACTCGACCATTCCCGACATCGACGGCGAGCCCGTCCACGTGATGATGGGCAACCAGTTCTACGCCGACGACGCCACGATGACCCCGAGGTCCGAGGCCGTCGAGGCACCGGCCGTGAACAGCGTCGAGGAATGGGTCATCGTCAACACCACCGGTGATGCCCACCCCATCCACCTGCACCTCACTCAGTTCCGTCTGCTGAACCGGCAGAACCTGGCGGTCGATCCCGGCTCCGGTGAGACCCGGTACCTCATCGACGCGCTCGACTGCGGCGGTGCCGGCGCCGACCCGGAGAACTGCGCCGACGGCCTTCCGTTCCCGGGCTCGGCGAACCAGGGCCCGTGGCCGGCGCCATCGGTCGCCGACTACCTCGAGGGCGACGTCGTCTCGCCCATCGCCAGCGAGGCCGGCTGGAAGGACACGATCATCGCCATGCCGGGCACCGTCACCCGCATCATCGTGCCGTTCGGTGGCACGGCGTCGGGCATCCCGGCTCCGTTCGTCGGCGACAAGAAGAACGCACGCGTGCAACGCTTCGTCGGCGAGTACGTCTTCCACTGCCACATCCTCGAGCACGAGGACAACGACATGATGTCGCCGCTGGTGGTGCGGTGAGGTCGACGCGGCTCAGGTGGTGTAGTCGGCGTTGATGCGCACGTAGCCGTCGGTGAGATCGCAACCCCAGACGGTCGCGGACGCCGAGCCGCCGGTGGCGAGGCTGACGTGGATGCGGACGTCGTCGCCGCGCATGTACGTCGACAGTGCGACCAGGTCGGCGTCGCTCAGCGCCGCCGGATAGACCTCCTGGTCGCCGAAGCGGATGACCACGCTGGTCTGGTCCACCTCGTCGTCGGTGGTGCTCTTGCCGACGGCCATGGCGACCCGGCCCCAGTTCGGGTCGGCGCCGTGCACCGCAGTCTTCACCAGCGGCGAGTTGACGATGGCCTTGGCCACCCGTTTGGCCTGGGTCGCATCGGCAGCGCCGTCGACGTGGACCTCGATGAGTGTCGTCGCGCCTTCGCCGTCGCGAGCGATCTGGCGGGTGAGCGACGCGCACACGTCGTACAGGGCCTCCTCGAAGCGATCGAGGTCGACCGGCCCTGCCGCACCACTGGCGAGCACCACCGCGGTGTCGCTGGTGGACGTGTCGGTGTCGACCGACACGCAGTTGAACGTGCGATCGACCACGCGGCGGAAGGTCGTGTCGAGCTCGGTCGAAGTGACCTCGGCGTCGGTGAACACCATCGCGATCATCGTCGCCATGTCGGGCTCGATCATGCCGACACCCTTGGCGACCCCGACGACGGTGATGTCCGCCGCCGTGCCACGAACCGTCGCGGTCGCGGTCTTCGGCACGGTGTCGGTGGTCATGATGCCCCGCGCCACGGCGGCGGCGTCGGTACCCGGCAGGGGTGATGGGATGGCGGCGAGACCGGCGCGAATGCGCTCGATGGGATACGGGCGGCCGATGACGCCCGTCGAGGCGATGAGCACGTCGGTGGCGTCGCAGCCGAGCGACGCAGCGACGCCGGCGACCACTTCCTCGGCGTCGGCCAGACCCTGTGCACCGGTGGCGACGTTGGCGTTCTTGGAGATGACCACCATGGCCCGTGCTCGTCCGTCGGCCACGTTGCGGCGGCTGACGAGCACGCTCGGGCCGGCGAACGAGCTCTTCGTGAACACACCGGCGGCCGCGCACACGGCGTCGGCGGCGACGACCGTGAAGTCGTCGGTGTCGTCCTTCACGCCGA
Source organism: uncultured Actinomycetes bacterium (assembly GCA_963822385.1). Lineage (GTDB taxonomy): Bacteria > Actinomycetota > Acidimicrobiia > Acidimicrobiales > Ilumatobacteraceae > UBA668. The sequence continues at coordinate 1,995,516 of CAWGHJ010000003.1, read as the reverse complement.
CGTTGGTGACGTGCGCGCGAAATCCCTTCGGAAGGGGGAGTGCCATGGCGGTCAGGCGGGCTGGTTGGCGTGCAGGTGGTCGCTGATGCGCCCGAAGACCTCGCCCAGTTGGACGACGCCTTCCTGGCCGAGCGGCGTGAGGACGTGGTTGCGGACGCTGGCGACGTGCACCGGCGCGACCTCGTTCATCTTGGTCAGCCCGGCGGGCGTGAGGTGGGCCCACATGACGCGGCGATCGCTGTCGCACGATGCCCGCTCGACCCAGCCGTTGCGGACCATGCCGTCGAGCCGCCGGGTGAGACCGCTGGGGGAGAGCTGCAGCGCACCGGCCAGGTCGCACATGCGCATGCGGTTCTGCTCGGCCTCGCTGAGCCACACGAGCACTTCGTAGTCGCCCATCGTCAGGCCGTACGGAGCGAGGTCGCCCTCGAGCACGGTCATCAGGTCGTGGACGCTCATGATGAAGTTGCGCCACGCGTTCTGTTCGACATCGGAGAGCCAGTCGGTCGCCATGCAATGGATGTTACCCGGACAGATGCGCGAGAGAAATGTTGCGAGGTGGAATATTTATGGATAGTGTTAGTTGTACTCGCAATCAAGTCCGCTTCCCCCTCGAAGCGGCCTCACCACAGGAGCAACCCGCATGTCCAACGTCACCATCCCCGGTCTCGAAGCCCTCACCGCCGGCACCTGGACCGTCGATGCCAGCCACTCGACCGTCGGCTTCGTCGCCCGCCACCTGATGGTCGCCAAGACCCGCGGCAGGTTCACCGACTACACCGCCACGGTCACCGTCGCCGAGAACCCGCTCGAGTCCAAGGTCGAGGCCGTCGTCCAGGCCGCGTCGGTCACCACCGACGACGAGAGCCGTGACGGCCACCTGAAGAGCGCCGACTTCTTCGAGGTCGAGACCTACCCGACGCTCAGCCTGGTGTCCACCGGCATCGAGCCCCGAGGCGCCGACTACGTGCTCCACGCCGACCTCACGATCCGTGGCATCACCAAGTCGGTCGACTTCGACCTCGAGTTCGAGGGTGTCGTGAGCGACCCGTGGGGCAACACCAAGGCCGGTTTCACCGCCGAGACCGAGATCTCCCGCAAGGAGTGGGGCCTCGAGTGGAACGCTGCCCTCGAGACCGGTGGTGTACTGGTGGGCGACAAGGTGAAGATCGTCCTCGAGATCGAAGCCCTCAAGGCCTGATCAGCCACTGCCCGTTCCACCTCGGAGGAAGAACGTCATGACCATCAAGCGACTCAACCACGCCGTGCTGTACGTCAGCGACGGCCAGCGGTCCGCCGACTTCTACACGAAGGTGCTCGGCTTCACCGTGCGGGCGAGCTTCGGTGACGGCCAGGCGTTCTTCCTCCAGGCGGACGGGTCGTCGAACGACCACGACCTGGCCGTGATGCAGGTCGGCGATCGGCCGACCGCACCGCACTCCATCGGCCTGTACCACCTCGCCTGGCAGGTGCACACGCTCGACGAGTTGGCCGCGTTGCGCGCCAAGTTGGTCGAGGCCGGCTCGCTGGTCGGCGAGAGCGACCACGGCGTGAGCAAGAGCCTCTACGCCAAGGACCCCGACGGCATCGAGTTCGAGGTCATGTGGGCGGTGCCCCGCGCCGACTGGCCCACCACCGAGGTGGGTACGTGGCGGCTCGACCTGGAAGGTTCGCTGGCCCGCTACTCGGGCGTCGACACCGCCGACCAGTAGCCCCGCAACTGCCTCCCGCCGCGCACAGGGGCAGGGCTGGCGCGTCCGGGCCGGCAGCGGCACCGTCACCGACGTCACAAGAAGGAGGGCCGCGACAAGACTGGTCTGTGCCACACCGCTGAGCGATGCCCACGTGGTCAGAGATGTGACACAAACAGGTAGTGGCTCCGACGCCGCGACGTTGGTCTGGCAGACCCCTTTCGAGAGAAGCACCCTCGTAGCGGTAGTGCCGGGTGCCCGTTCGTGCGCTGCGCGCAAGGGTCATCACCACTCGTGCGCGACGACTCCCTGGGGCTCGGGTCGCGCTCGAACTGGGTGGTCTGGTTCCCGGAAGCCGGGAAGGAACCCGCCCGGAAGCGGATGTGGGACGATTCCCGCCCAGAATCCTCGGCGCGTCGGGTGGGCGCTGGTCGGTCAGGTGGCGACGGCTTGGAGGGCGGCGGTCAGGGTCGAGTGCTGGTACTCGTAGCCGGACCGCGGCAGCACCGTCGGCAACACTCGCTGGCCCGTGAACAGCAGCGCGTCGGCCAGCTCGGACCCGAGCAACAGCTTCGGGCCGAAGGCCGGCACCGGCACCTTGGAGGGCCGGTGCAGCACCTTGCCCAGCGTGGTCGCGAACTCGGCGCCCGTGACCGGCGCCGGGGCCGTGAGGTTCACCGGTCCGTGCACGTCGTGGGTGAGCAGATGCAGGATGGCCCCCACCTCGTCGGGCAGCGAGATCCAACTCATCCACTGCCGACCGTTGCCGAACCTGCCGCCGACGCCGAGCTTGAACAGCGGCAGCATCTTCTTCAGCGCACCACCCTGCTGCGTGAGCACGATGCCGGTGCGCAGATGGGCGACGCGGATGCCGGCCTCGGCGGCCGCTGCCGTCCCTGCTTCCCACTGCACGCAGACGTCGGCGAGGAAGCCCGAACCTGCCGGTGAGTTCTCGTCGAGCTGCCGGTCGTCGCTCGCGCCGTAGATGCCGATGGCCGAGCCGCTGAGCAGGACGGGCGGACGTTGGCTGCACTCGGCGAGGCGCTCGGCCAACAGCGTGGTGCTCTTGGTGCGGCTCTCGAGGACCTCGCGCTTGTAGTCGTCGGTCCAGCGGTGGTCGCCGATGCCGGCACCCGCCAGATGCACAACAGCGTCGGCCCCTGCCAAGGCCTCGGCGTCGAGCACTCCGTTGGCCGGGTCCCACTGGATCTCCTGCGCGCCGGACGCAGGTCGGCGGACCAACGCGACGACGTCGTGCCCTCCGGTGCGCAGCTCGCTCGAGAGCGCGCTGCCGATGAGTCCACTGGCTCCGGAGATGATCACTCGCATGACCATCACGGTACGCCCGGTCGGGGCAGTTGTCGCCTCGAGCCTGAACTAGTCGGCGTGGTCGACGTGAACGGGCACGCTGACGACCACGGTGTGCGGGCGATACAGCAGACGCGCCTTCAGCGCCAGCGCCGACTGGTTGTGCAGCCACTGGCTCTGGACCTTGGTGACCGACTCGGGGATGACCACGGTGATGATGTCGTCGTCACGTTCCTGGTCGATCTCGTCGAGGAACGCGAACACCGGGCGGGTGAGCTCGCGGTACGGGGACGACACGGTGTGCAGCTCGATGGGGATGTCGTACTCGTCCCACTGCTCGTGGAGGCGGCGCTCCTCCTCGGGATCCTGCACGACGGAGAGCGCGATGATGCGCTCGGGCGACAGGCTCTTCGCGTACGAGATGGCGTCGATGACGCCACGGTTCACCTTGCCGACCAGCACGACCACGTAGTGCGTGTGCCGCTTGGCCTTGTATCCGACCGGCACCTTCAGGGACTGCTTGACGTGCTGGTAGTGCTTCCCGATGGAATAGAAGAAGAACACCATGATCGGGATGAGCGCCGCGGGGATCCACGCGCCCTCGGTGAACTTCGAGACGACGACGATGCCGGCGATGAGCCCGGTGGTGGTGGCGCCGATGGCGTTGATGACCAGGCTGATGCGCCAGCGCGGTTCCTTCAGCTTGATGTGGTGCATCACCATGCCGGATCTGGCTGAGGGTGAAGCCCATGAACACACCGAACGCGTAGAGCGGGATGAGCGCTGAGATGTCGCCGTTGAAGATGATGATGAGGATGCTCGCGACCGCAGCGAGGAAGATGACGCCGTTCGAGTAAACCAACCGATCGCCGCGGTTGGCGAACTGGCGGGGCAGGAAGCCGTCCTTGGCGATGATGCTGCGAGAGCCGGGGGAAGTCGGCGTAGGCGGTGTTGGCGGCGAGGATGAGGATGCTGAACGTGCCGATCATCGTCAGCCAGAACATGACGCCCTTGCCGTCGTACAGGTACTGGGCCATCAGGCCGAGGCCGTTGCCGTCGTTCTCGCCGCGGATACGGCTTGAGGTGCGAGGCCAGCACGCTGACACCGAGGAAGCACGTGCCGAGGATGACGGCCATGACCACCAGCGTGGAGGCGGCGTTCTTGCTCTCGGGCTTCTTGAACGCCGGGACACCGTTGCTGACGGCCTCGACGCCCGACAGCGCGACCGCGCCGGACGAGAACGCGCGCAGCAACATGTACAGGCTGAGCGCGCCGGTCGCCTTGCTGGCCTCGATGGCCTCCTCGGAGAGCATGCTCTCGGGGATCGGGCCGACGTGCTGCACGAAGATGCGGTAGAAGCCGGTGCCGATGAGGATGACCAGCATCACGATGTAGAAGTAGGTCGGACCGGCGAACACGGCCCCCGACTCCTTCACGCCGCGCAGGTTGGCGACGGTCATCAGCACGACGAAGAACAGGCAGAGGGGCACGGCCCACTCGTGACCGAGTCCGCTGGCGGTTCGAATGGCCAGCACGCCACCGGCGACGGACACCGCGACGGTGAGGATGTAGTCGACCAGCAGCGACGACCCTGCGACGAGCGACGGGATCTTGCCGAGGTTCTCCTTGCTGACGATGTAGCTGCCGCCACCGCTCGGATAGGCGTGGATGGTCTGGCGGTAGCTGGCCACGACGATGACGAGCAGCACGCAGACGATGATCGCGATCGGGGTGATGGGGCCCCACGCCTTCGACCCGACGTGCGCTTGCAGGAGGAGCACGACGAGGATCTCGTCGGTGGCGTACGCGGTGGACGAGATGGCGTCGCTGGCGAAGACCGGGAGGGCGATCTTCTTGCTGAGCCGCTGGTGTCCCTCGTCGGCCGTGGCGATGGGACGCCCGATGAAGAGGCGTTTCAGGGACTGGAACATAAGTGTTGGCGAGCCTACGCCCGGTTACAGTGCCGATCGGCAATTGCCGAGAGGAGAGATCGTGCACGTGGTGATCGTCGGGTGCGGACGAGTTGGGTCGTCGCTCGCCCGGAATCTGGTCGACGAGGGGCACACGGTTGCCATCATCGACCGCAAGAAGTCAGCATTCGAGCGCCTCGGAGCCGACTTCGAGGGCGACACCTTCGCCGGCATCGGGTTCGACCGCGAGCTGTTGGTGAAGGCCGGCATCGAGAAGGCCGAGGCCGTGGCCGCTGTCACCAACGGCGACAACTCGAACATCCTCGTGGCGCGTGTGGCGCGCGAGACGTTCGGCATCGACCGCGTCGTGGCCCGCATCTACGACCCGCGGCGTGCCGCGATCTACCAGCGGCTGGGCATCGCCACCGTCGCTCCGGCGCTGTGGACCACCGAGCGCGTCCTGCGCCGCCTGGTCCCCGAGTCGGCCGCCGTCGAGTGGGTGGACCCCAGCGCGAAGGTGTCCCTGGTCGAACGCAGCCTGGCCCGCGCCTGGGCCGGTCATCGTGTGCTCGATGTCGAGCGGGACGGAGTCCGCGTGGTCGCGGTCAGTCGTCTCGGGTCGGCACTGCTGCCGACCGAGCAGATGGTCGCCCAGGAGGGCGACGTGGTGTACCTGGCCGTCGCTCACGACGCGCTCGCCCATCTCGACGAACTCACCGCCGGTCCCGCTGCGGGCCACGGTCACTAGGAGCCCCACATGAACATCATCATCGCCGGCGGTGGCAGCGTGGGCCGCTTCATCGCCGAACAACTCGTCGGTTCCGGTCACCAGGTCACCATCATCGACAACGACATCGACGTCGTCAGCCGACACGATGCGACCATCCCCGATGCGCAGTGGGTGCGCGGCGACGCGTGCGACATCTCCACGTTGAAGGCAGCGGGGCTCGAGCGTGCCGACGTGGTCGCCTCGGTCACCGGCGACGACGAGGACAACCTCGTCGTGTCGCTGCTGGCCAAGCAGGAGTTCGCCGTCCCGCGCGTCGTGGCCCGCGTGAACAACCCCAACAACGAGTGGATGTTCAACGAGACGTGGGGCGTCGACGTGTCGGTCAGCACGCCGCACCTCATCACCGGTCTGGTGCAGGAAGCGGTCAGCGTCGGCTCGTTCGTGCGTCTGCTCTCGTTCGAGGGCGGCCGGGCGAAGCTGGCCGAGGTCACGCTCGCCGAGGGTTCACCCGCGCTCGACAAGGAGATCGTCGAGGTCGGGTTCCCGCGCGACACCACCGTCGTGGCCATCCTGCGCGACGAGAAGGTGGTCGTGCCGCGGGGCGACACCATCCTGCGACAGGGCGACGAGGTGCTGGTGCTCGTCACCAGCGAGAGCGAGAACGCGGTTCGCGACCTGCTCGTCTGAGCGCGCGGCGTTCCTCGGCTACGGCAGCAGCGTGTAGGCGGGGTTGAGCATCACCAGGCGGCCGCGCTCGCTGCGGGCCACGCCTTCGAGTACGACGGCTCTGTTGTGCTCGAGGCCGGCGACATAACGGCGCCCGGTGAACACGGCGACGGCGGTGCCGGTGCCGTCGGACACCGTGATCTCGAAGGCAGCGACGCCCGAGCGTGGGGCGATGCGGGTGCGCGTGATCTCGCCACCCACCCGAGCCGCGACACGTGCCTCGAGCTCGCCGAGCGCGGTGAGCTGCAAGCCGGAGAAACGGTCCTGCAGCCGTTCGTCGTCGATCTCCTCGACGGTGGCGTTCAATCGTTTGACGAGGTCGCGCAGGCCCATGCGTGCAGGTTACGCCCGCGCGCCCCGTCGACGACGAAGGAGCAACAGCGCACCACCAGCGCCCACGAGTGCCAGCGCGGCGCCGGCGAGGTCGGGCGCGCCTCGACCGCCACCGGTCGCCGGCAACGTGCCGCCGCCGGCGCCGACGTCGGTGTAGTTGTTGCGGAACTGCACGACCACGGTCTGCGCGGCCGAGTCCGACCCGACCTGCAACTCGTCGGCCGGTTGCTGCGACGCCGCACCGTCGATGGTCACCGCGACCGTCGTGTCGACCGTGGCCCCGCCGCCTCCGTCATCGGATTCGAACACCGAGCACAGGGTGGGGAAGACGAACGCGAGCTGGCGCGGGCAGACGGGCCGGCGCGGCGCCGCCGACGGGCACGACGAGCTGCGTGGTGGTGCCGTCCTCGCAGCTGATGCCGATGACGACCGGTGCCACCTGACCGGCGCGGAGCGGGCCGAACGACTTGATGACGTCGAGGGTGCTCGGGCCGACGAAGCGGTACACGTAGTCGCAGACGAGGTCGGGTGCGTCGGCGCCCACCCGCACGTCGAGCACCTCAGCGCCCACGTTCGTCGTCGCTGCGGGAACGTTGCACGTGGGAGTGGCCGCGATCTGCCAGCGGCCCGCGGCGGTGGCCTTGGGGATGACCGGTGTGATGAACCACGAGCCGTACAGCGGATCGGTGGGATCGCCGGTCGCCGTCACCCGGGTGCCGGCCGATGCGGTGGTGGCCGCCTGGGTGAGCAGCACACCGTCGTTGCTGCCGCCGATGTTCTGGTCGCCGCCGCCTTGCACCTGGAACCCGAACGTGCCGGTGCCGCCGAGGGTGGTGAGGCGGATGGTCAGCTTGCTGACGGGGACCATCTCGTTGATGAAGCTGCACGCGGCGCGGCCACCCGCGGGCACGGTGACGGTGATGCTCGGTGCGGCGGGTGCCTGCACGCTGGTCACCGTGACGCTGGGGACCGTGTCGATCGCCACGCAGAACGCGGCGACGAACCGCCAGTGCACCGCGGCCGTGTCGGCAGGGATGTTCTCGGTGACCGTCCAGGTGCCCGCGGACAGGTCGGCGATGGGACCGCTGCTGGCGATGCCGTCCGCGGGGTCGACCGGGAACGACACGGTCGAGGTGCTGTTGGTCGGGTCGGTCACGTCGAACGACCACGTGGTCGGCAGCGCTTCCACCGGCACGCCGTACGGGTCGCCGAACGTCTGCTTCAGCAGCAGCCCGGCCCCGACCGGTGGTGGGGCGAGGTCGTTGACGAAGGTGCACGTGATGGTGTCGCCCGCGCCCAGTTCGATGCTCACCGAGGTTCCGGTGGCCGTCCACTGCGAGGTGTTGTCGGCACTGACGCAGGAGACCGACACGAACACGAACCCGTCGGGCACCACCTCGTTGGCCACCCACGGGGTGCCGCCGGCGCCGCGCACGAACTCGTGCGCCGTGCTGCTGTTCGCGTTCGCCGGCACGTCGACGGTGAAGTCGCCTCCGGGGTTGAAGGACAGGTTGCCGTCGAACGGGAACGTCTGGTTCACGGGCAGCGTGCGGCCGTTCGCGTACTGCTTGACGATGTTGATGATGCCCGCCTCGGGCGGCGGCTTCACGTAGAACGCGTAGCAGAACACGTGGGTCGTGCCGCTCGGGTAGCCGATCCACTCGACGTTGTCGCCGTTCAGGTTGTCCTTGGCGCAGCGCAGAGCACCGAACCCGTAGGTGCTGCCCTGTGCGTTCAGGGGCTCGGTCGGCGTGCCGCCCATGGTCCAGAAGCGGTTGCCCTGTGAGGCCAGATTGGCCTCGGTGCTGGTGAGGCTGAACGTCACGGCTCCGGCGATGTCGTCGCCGGTGGCGTTGCCCTGGGCATCCAGCAGCGGGGTGGAGGCCGAGGTGGTGATCCGCCGGTTGTTCACCTGGGCGGTGTTGGTGACGTAGCTGAGGTTGCTGTTCGGCGCGGGCCGACCGATGCCCGTCCCGAAGCTGAACGTCCAGTTCGGCAACGGCGTACAGGTCGACTGTGGCGACCGGCCGTCCTCCACCCCGGGCTCGACCGACACGAACGGGTTGTACGGCGTGTTCGGGCCGAGGTCGCGCAGCGACTCCATGATGTCGTTGCGGGCGCGGTTGCCGAAGATGTCGGTGTAGCTGTTGCACCAGCGGGCGACCATGGTGACCCGATAGGTGGGTGTCGCCGCTGCGGCATCGACCACACCGACCGGGGTGACGGCCAGCGAGCCGGCGACGAACCCGGCCACCAGAGCCGTTCCCGCGAGGACGCTCAGCAGGGAACGGCGACGCCGTACGTGAAGTGATGCGCGCTGCATGTGACGACTGTAGTGGGTTCCTTCCCACGTGTCATGCTGACGCGAACAGTGACTCCAGCTGCTCGGGCTCGACCGCGCCCAGGTACTGCTCGACGGTGCCGTCGGGGCGGACCACGACCAGTGCCGGCTGCGACGGCACGCCGAAACGATTGAACACATCGCCGGGATCGTCGCTGACCTGAGGGAACGTCAGCCCGTGCTTGGTGATGAAGCCGGTGAACGAGTCGTCGTCGCCGTACCAGGCCACGCCGACGAACTGCACCTTCCCGGCGTACTGCTTGCTGGCCGCCTCGACCGAGGGGGCTTCACGGTTGCAGGTGCTTCAAGTGGGCGCCCAGAACCAGAAGGCCACGGTCCGACCGGCGTACGTGGACATGTCGAGTGTGCCGCCGCCGACGGCCGGGGCGCTGAAGCGAAGGGCTTCGGGCACCGCGTCATCGGTGACGGTGCCGCTCGGCGCGGTGGCGCCCGTCTCGGTGGCGCCCGTCGCGGTGGAGTCCGGCGCAGCGGACGCACCGGTGCGCGGGTCGGCGCCACAGGCGGACAGCAGCAGTGCTGCAGCTGTCGCGACGAGCATCATCCGGCGCATGTCGGTGCACCGTACCGCCCCTAGCCTGGGGGCGCCATGCGGACCCGAACATTGCTGCTGCTCGCCGTCACGTGCGGTCTGGCCATCCTGGTGGCCGGCACCGTGCAGCTGCTGCGCCTCGCCGGACAGGAGACCGAGACCATCCTCACCGTCGGTGACGCCGGCTCGGCCGGCGACGCGAAGGTGCTGGTCGAGGCATTCGACGAGGTCGACGGAGTCGCGACGGTGACGGTCACGCTGTCCGGTGTCGACGACCCGAAGGGCCTCGAGGGATTCACCCTGGTCGGCCCCGAGGCGACCATGTCGCCGAATCAGCGTGGCGACGACGCCTGCACGGGCTTCACCGTCGCCCCGGTCACGTGCACGCTCACGTTCGGCACGGCCGACGTGCAGGGCGGCGATCGACTGCTGGTGTTCCACCGTGCGGCCGAGACGGCGCGGTGGAAGCTGGTGTGACCACCACCACCGTGGGACGGCGGCACCCGTCACGACCTGCGCCTGAAGGCGGTACCGTTTGCGGTTCACACAGCGGTGGCACCTCACGAAGTGGAGCAGGTACTGATGGATGAGCAGTTCGATCTCGTGGTGATCGGCGGCGGACCTGGCGGCTATGGGGCGGCGCTGTACGCCACCTCGGCCGGTCTGAACGTGGCCCTCGTCGAGAAGGGCTCGTTGGGCGGCACGTGCCTCAACCGTGGCTGCATTCCTGCCAAGGCGTTCCTCGAATCGGCGGCCGTGCAGCGACACGTCGCCCACGCCGGCGAGTTCGGCATCGAGTCCAGCGCACCCATCGTCAACTTCGGCACCATCCAGGCCCGCAAGCAGAAGATCGTCGACGGCATCGTCAAGAGCCTCGGCGGCTTCATGAAGTCGAAGAAGATCACCATCCTCGACGGTGTCGGCACCCTCGGCGCCGGTCGCACCGTCACCGTGCAGCACCCCGACGGCACGTCGTCCACGCTGCGCGGCACCAACGTGGTGCTCGCGTCGGGCTCCGTGCCGCGCACGATCCCCGGCTTCGAACCCTCCGGTCCGGTGATGACCAGCGACGAGGTGCTCATGCTCAGCACCTTGCCGGCCCGTGTCGCGGTCATCGGCGGTGGCGCCATCGGCTGCGAGTTCGCCAGCACGTTCGCCGACCTCGGTTCGCAGGTCACCATCCTCGAGGGCCTGCCGAAGATCCTTCCCGGCCTCGACGCCGACGTCGCCAACGTGGTGGTGCGCAGCTTCAAGAAGAAGAGCATCGACATCATGACGAACGCCAAGGTGCTCGGCCACACGCCGAACGGCCTCGGCGGCACGACGGTGCAGTACGCGGCCGAGGACGGCAGCACGAAGAGCCTCGAGGTCGACGCGGTCGTGGTCAGCATCGGCCGCCGACCGTTCGCCGACCAGCTCGGCCTGCAGGGCACGGGCGTCGTCGTCGATCAGCGCGGTTTCGTCCAGGTCGACGAGTACTGCCGCACGGGCGAGCCGGGCGTGTACGCCATCGGCGACCTCATCAACACCCCGGCCCTGGCGCACGTCGGCTACGCCGAAGCCATCCTGGTGACCAAGCACGTGCTCGGCGAGTCGCCGGTGCCGGTCGCCTACGACCGAGTGCCGTGGGCCATCTACTGCCACCCCGAGGTCGCCTTCGCCGGCCCCGGCGAGGAAGCCGCCCGCGAAGCCGGTCACGACGTGGTCGTCGCCAAGCACCAGTTCCGCGCCAACAGCCGGGCCCAGATCCTGGGCGAGCTCGACGGCCTGGTGAAGATCATCGCCAAGAAGAACCCCGACGGCTCGGCCGGCCAGATCCTGGGCGTGCACATGGTGGGCCCGTGGGTCACCGAGCAGCTCAGCGGCGGGTACCTTGCCGTCAACTGGGAAGCCACGGTCGCCGAGGTGGCCGAGTTCATCCAGCCCCACCCGAGCCTCACCGAACTGTTCGGTGAAACCGTGCTGTCGCTCACCGGCCGCAGCCTCAACGCCTGACACCCCGAACTTCCACACTCACGAGGAGACCAGAACCATGGCCGACGTCACCCTCCCGCAATTGGGCGAGACCGTCACCGAAGGCACCATCACGCGCTGGTTCAAGAAGGTCGGCGACACCGTCGCGGCCGACGAGGCCCTGTTCGAGGTGAGCACCGACAAGGTGGACACCGAGGTGCCGTCGCCGGTCTCCGGCACGCTGCTCGAGATCCGCGCCAACGAGGGCGACACGGTGCCCGTGGGCGCGGTCATCGCCGTCGTCGGCGCCGGCGACGCGCCCGCTGCCGCCCCGGCGCCAGCTGCGGCGCCCGCTCCCGCACCGGAGCCCGCGCCTGCACCGGAGCCCGCTCCCGCTCCCGCTCCCGCCCCTGTCGTCGAGGCGCCCGCTCCGGCCCCCGTCGCTGCCCCGGCCCCGGCCCCGGCACCGGCGCCCGCCCCGGCGCCCGCACCCGCACCGGTCGCCGCCGATGTCGAGTCGCTCACCGGCGACAACCGGCTGCTCTCGCCGGTGGTGCGTCGCCTCGTCGCCGAGCACGGCATCAACCCCGACGACATCGCCGGCACCGGCCCCGGAGGCCGTATCACCCGCGACGACGTCCTCGATCACATCGACAAGCTCGCCGTGGCTCCGGCTGCGCCCGCCACGGCGCCTGTGGCTGCGTCGCCTGCCCCCGCCCCGGTCGCCCCTGCTCCGGTCGCCGCCGCTCCGGCCCCCGCATCTGCCCCGGTCGCCGCTGCGCCCGCCGTCACCGCACCGGCCGCTGCGCCCGCGGTGCACAGTGGTGAGCGCGACACCTCGGTGCCGCTCAGCAAGATCCGCAAGCTCACCGGCAGCCACATGGTGATGAGCAAGTCGGTCAGCCCCCATGCGTTCAGCGTGGTCGAGGTCGACTACGCCAACGTCGATGCCACCCGCGGCAAGGTGAAGGGCGAGTGGAAGGCCACCGAGGGCTTCAGCCTCACCTACCTGCCGTTCATCACCCGTGCGGTGGTCGACGCGCTGGGCGAGTTCCCGCACCTCAACGCCAGCGTCGGCGAGGACGAGCTCGTCGTGCACAACTACATCGACATCGGCATCGCCGTCGACCTCGACTACCAGGGCCTGCTGGTGCCGGTCGTGCGTTCGGCCGAGACGAAGCGCCTGCGGGCCATCGCTCGCGAGATCTCCGATCTCGCCAACCGGGCCCGCACGCGCAAGCTCAGCCCCGACGAGATCACCGGCGGCACGTTCACCATCACCAACAACGGCTCGTCCGGCAGCGTGTTGACGATGGCCATCATCAACCAGCCGCAGGTGGCCATCCTCTCCACCGACGCCATCGTCCGCAAGCCGGTCGTCGCGGTGCTGCCCGACGGCACCGAGGCCATCGTCGTGCACCCCGTGGGGCACCTGGCGATGACCTGGGACCACCGTGGCTTCGACGGCGCCTACGCGGCGAACTTCCTCAGCCGCGTCAAGGAGATCCTCGAGACCCGCGACTGGAGCCAGGAGCTCTAGTCGTGAGCACCTCCGGTCCGCTTCGCGTCCGCTGGCTCGGGCGCGTGCCGTACCGCGAGGCACTCGCGCTGCAGCAGTCGATGTTCGAGCACGGCACGCTCGACCATCTGCTGCTGCTCGAGCACCCGCACGTGTTCACTCACGGGCCGCGGGCCGACCTGTCCACCAACGTGCTCGTCGAACCTGCGTCGGTGGGTGCCGAGCTGGTGTCGGTGAAGCGCGGCGGCGACGTCACCTATCACGGCCCCGGACAACTGGTCGGCTACCCGATCCTCAACGTGCCCAACTCGTTGGGTGCGAGCGACCACGTCTGCGCCATCCAGCGACTCGTCGTGGGCACGCTGACGGAACTGGGCGTGGCCGACGTCGGCTGCCTCGACGAGTACCCCGGCGTGTGGGTGGGTGTCAGCGGCCCCGACCCGCGCAAGATCTGCGCCATCGGCGTGCGGCTCGCGCACGGGCGGACCATGCACGGCTTCGCGCTCAACGTCGCCACCGACATGCGCTACATGCGCGACTACATCGTGCCGTGCGGTATCGACGACAAGCCGGTCACCTCGCTCGCCGAGGAGGGCGTCCAGGCGACCTTGGAGGAGGTCGCCGACATCGTCGCTCGCCGGGCCGCCGAGATGTGGGGCGACGGCACGATCGAACGCCAGGACGTCGCCTGGAAGCACGTGCCCACCGACCTGGCGCCGTTCTCGCGGGGTGAGGGTCCGGGCGTCATGGGCCGAGCGTTGGTGCGGCTGGAGGCCGCCGGTGTGGCCGAGGGGCTGAGCATCTCGGCGCGCAAGCCCGAGTGGCTGCGGCCGAAGGTGCAACTCGGTACCGACGTGCTGGCCATGAAGAAGACCGTTCGCGATCACGGTCTGGTCACCGTGTGCGAAGAGGCCGGCTGCCCGAACCTCAGCGAGTGCTGGGCCGCAGGCACCGCGACGTTCATGGTGCTGGGCGAGCGGTGCACCCGTGCGTGTGGGTTCTGCCTGGTCGACACGCAGAAGCCGATGCTGCCCGATGCCGACGAGCCGCGCCGGGTGGCGTCGGCGGTCGCGCTGAGCGACCTGCAGCACGCGGTGCTCACGATGGTGGCCCGCGACGACCTCGTCGACGGTGGGTTCGCCCACGTGGCCGCCTGCGTGCACGCCATCCGCGACGCAAGGGCGGGCACCGTCGTCGAGACGTTGGTCAGCGACGCGAAGGGCGACGACGCATCGCTGCAGTTGCTGTTCGATGCCCGGCCCGACGTGTTCAACCACAACGTCGAGACCGTCGCCCGCCTGCAGCGGGCCGTGCGTCCGTCCGCCGGGTACGCGCGCAGCCTGTCGGTGCTGGCCCGGGCGAAGGCCGCCGGGCTCACGATCAAGTCGGGCCTGATGGTCGGGCTGGGCGAGACGTCCGACGAGGTCGACGGCCTGCTGGCCGACCTGGCCACCGTCGGGGTCGACATCGTCACCATCGGCCAGTACCTGCGCCCCACGTCGAACCACCTTCCCGTCGCCCGTTGGGTCGATCCCGCCGAGTTCGACCGCTGGTCCGTGCTGGGCGAGTCGATGGGGATCGGCCACGTCGAGGCGAGTCCCCTGACCCGCAGCAGCTACCACGCCAGAGAAGCCGCCGAGCAGGTCACCCCCGTCACCCTCGCGCGAACTTAAGTTCCTGGTGAACGCGCGCGAACTTAAGTTCCTGGTGAACGCGCGAACGTAAGTTCCTGGTGAACGCGCGCGAACTCAAGTTCCGCGGCTCCAGCCGACGGGACGATCGCCGGCGACCGTGGTGCGGTGGAGCAGGCGGCGGCTGCCGTCGTAGTCGTTGATGGCCAGATGGAGCAGGCAGCGGTTGTCCCAGATGGCCAGCGTGCCGGGTGTCCAGTGCAGGCGGCACGTGAACTCGGGGCGGGTGGCGTGGTCGAACAGGTACTCCAGCAGAGGGCGTGATTCGGCCTCGGTCATGCCCTCGAACCACTGGGTGTACACCGGGTTGACGAACAACGCCTTGCGACCGGTGACGGGGTGCACGCGCACCACGGGGTGCAGCACCTCGCGGTCGGCCGTGGGGTCGTTGCGGGTCATCACGACGCTCTTGCTGACGGCAGCGTTCGGACCGGGCCCGCGCGTGCCGTGCGGCCAGGCCGTTTGCACGGCGCGGAGGGGCTCGAGCAGCGCCTGCATGCCGGGTGACAGGGCTTCGTAGGCGGCGTACTGGCTGGACCACAACGTGTCGCCGCCCACAGCCGGCAGTTCGATCGCGTGCAACAACGTGAGGCTGGGCGGTTCGTCGAGGAACGAGAAGTCGCTGTGCCAGGTGCCGCCGAACGTGGAGATCTTCCGCTCGTCGGCCTCCTTCAGCACGGCGATCACGTCGGGGTGCTCGGCCAGGTGCTGGATGTACGGCACGCGCAGCACGTCGCCGAAGCGGCGGGTGACGGCGACCTGCTCGTCGGGCGACAGGTGCTGGTCGCGCACGAAGAGCACCGAGTGTGCGGCGAGCGCGTCGTGGACGGCGGCCATCTGCTCGTCGGTCGCGGTGCGCAGGTCCAGTCCGGCGACGTCCGCGCCGCAGTGTGGCGTGACGGGCGTGATGGAGAACGTCATGCCCTCAGTCTGGCGTTGGTGGGGTCGTAGAGGGGTTCGGCGCCGACGGTGGCGGTGACCCGCTCGCCGTAGACGAGTACCTCGACCTTGGTGCCCGGCGTGTCGTACTTCGGGTGCACGTAGCCGATGGCGATGCTCTGGCCGAGGGTGAAGCTCCACCCGCCGGAGGTCACCAGACCGACGCGCTCGTCGCCGTCGAAGATGCTCGACAGCGCGGGTGCGTCGGCGACGCCGGGCTCGTCGAGCGTCATCGACACGAATCGCCACGTCGAGCCGTACTGCAGCTCCTCGACGAGCGCCTCCTTGCCGACGAACGACGACTTGGTCATGTCGACGAAGCGGTCGAGCGAGGCGTCGAAGGGCGAGAAGCCGATCTCGAGGTCGCCCTTCCAACCGCGGTAGCCCTTGTCGAGGCGCAGGCTGTCGACGGCGTAGATGCCGAAGTCGGCGATGCCGAACTGCTCGCCGGCGGCCCAGATGGCCTGATACAGCGCCACGAGCTGATCGTTGGCGGCGTGCAGCTCCCACCCCAGCTCGCCGACGTAGCCGACACGCAAGGTGCGCACCGACCCGACTGCGGTGTCGATGTCGCGGACGCTCAGCCACGGGAAGTCGGCGTTGTCCAGTGACGTCGTCGTGACCCGCGCGAGCACGTCGCGCGCATGCGGCCCGACGACGACGAGCGACCCGAAGTCCTTGCTGATGTTGGACAGCGTGACCGAGCCGTCGTCGGGCAGCGCGGCCTCGAGCACGTCCATGTCGTGCCACTCCGCGCCGGCCGCTCCGACGAGGTAGAAGTGGTCGTCGGCGATGCGCGCGACGGTGAACTCGCTGAGGATCTTGCCGTCGGGCAGCAGTGCGTAGGCCAGGGTGATGCGGCCGAGGCGGGGCAGCTTGGTGCACAGCAGCTCGTCGAGGTACGCGGCTGCACCGGGGCCCTTCACCTCGATCTTGGTGAAGCCGGGCATGTCGAGCACGCCGACGCGATTGCGCACCGCCTCGCACTCGGCGGCCACCGGGCCGCGCCAGGCCTGGGTGCGGAAGAACGAGTAGTCGTCGACCGGCACCTCACCGGTGGCGTCGAACCACGTGGGCCGTTCCCAACCGCCACGGGCGCCGAAGTGGGCGCCCTTGGCCTGCAGCGTGTCGTACAACGGCGACGTCCAGCCGGGGCGGCCGGCCGGCCACTCCTTGTTCGGGAAGCCCATCGCGTACTCGTGCTGGTACAGCTCGAGCGCCTTGGCGATGGTGTACTCCGTGGTGGCGTACTCCTTGTAACGGCGACGATCCCAGCCCCACACGTCGAACGCGGGCCGGCCCTCGAGGATCCACTGCGCGGTCACCAGACCGGCGCCGCCGCCCTGGGCGATGCCGAAGCTGAACGTGTTGCAGTGGAAGAAGTTGCGCAACCCGCGCTCGGGGCCGAGGTACGGGTACCCGTCGGGGGCGTAGGGGATGGGACCGTTGACGACACGGGCGATGCCGGCCTCGCCGAGCACCGGCACGCGCTCGCCGGCGTCGAGGATCTGCGGTTCGAGTCGCTCGAGGTCCTCCGACCAGAGCATGTTGGCGAACTCGTCGGGGATGCCGTCGAGCCACATCGCGGTGCTCTTCCACTCGTACGGTCCGAGGATGTAGCTGTGCCGTTCCTGGCGCAGGTAGTAGCTGGTGTCGGGGTCGCGCAGCAGCGGCAGCGGCGTCTCGCGGGCGGCGAGCTCGGGGATCTCGTCGGTGACGTAGTACTGGTGGCTCATCTGGGCGATGGGGTGGTGCCGCCCGAGCAGCGCCATCACCTCGCCGGCGCGGTAGCCGGCGGCGTTGACGACGATCTCGCAGTCGATGACCTGCTCGGTGCCGTCCTTCTTCCTGCTCGTGACGGTCCAGTGCGAGTTGGGGTGCTGCACCAGGCCGATCACCCGCTCGTAGCGGCGGATGCGGCCACCCATGTCGCGGGTCTTGGTGGCCAGGGCCTGGGTGACCTGCGACGGGTCGATGTCGCCGTCGAGGGGATCCCACAGCGCGCCGACCAGATCGTGGGTCTCGACGAGCGGGTAGATGTCCTTCAACTGCGCCGGGGTGAGCATGTCGTAGCCCATGCCCTGCGCGTTGGCCATCGACGTGACGTGACGGAACTCGGCGATGCGCTCGGCGCTGTGGGCCAGACGCACCGAGCCGGTGACGTGGTAGTTGATGGGGAACTCCGCGGACAGCTCGCGGTAGAGCTGGGCCGTGTAGCTCTGCGCCTTCATCGCACTCCACGACGTGGAGTAGGTCGGCACGTTGCCGGCGGCGTGCCAGGTGGAACCGGACGTGAGCTCGTCGCGCTCGAGCAACAGCACGTCGGTGCACCCCATCAGTGCGAGGTGGTAGGCGGTGCTCACGCCGGCGATGCCGCCGCCGATGACGACGACGCGTGCTGACTCGTTCATGGGGTCCCCCAGTGCTGGCCCTGATGCGGTTGTGTAAAGATAGCCAAAATTTCACAACCCGGAGGAAGCCATGGCCGACCTGCCCGGCAGCGCTCGAGTCGTCATCGTGGGCGGCGGCATCGTGGGATGCAGCATCGCCTACCACCTGGCCCTGCGCGGCGTCACCGACGTCGTGCTGCTCGAACGCAAGCAACTCACCTGTGGCACCACCTGGCACGCGGCCGGGCTGGTCGGTCAGTTGCGGGCCACGCACAACCTCACCCGCCTGGCGCAGTACACGACGAACCTGTTCTCGACGCTCGAGGCGGAGACCGGTCAGGCGACGGGCTTCCAGCAGCGCGGCTCGGTGAGCGTGGCGCCGAACGAGGAGCGGTTCGAGGAACTGAAGCGCGGCGCGTCGATGGCCCGCGTGTTCGGCTTGCCGGTCGACATCATCACGCCTGCCGACATCAAGGATCTCGTGCCGTTGGCCAACGTCGACGACCTCGTCGGCGGCGTGCACCTGCCGGGCGACGGCATCACCAACCCGATCGACACCACCATGGCGCTCGCCAAGGGGGCGCGCGCCAAGGGCGTCACCATCAAGGAAGGCGTGCTCGTCGAGCGCATCGTCACCGAGCACGGCCGTGCCGTCGGCGTGGAGTACCGGTTCGACGGCAGTGACGAGACGGCGATCATCCGCGCCGATGCCGTGGTGAACGCCGCGGGTATGTGGGGGCGCGAGCTGGGCGATGGCGTCGGCGCCACCGTGCCGCTGCACGCGGCCGAGCACTTCTACATCGTCACCGAGGCCGTGGAGGGCATCTCGCCGACGATGCCGGTACTGCGCGACCCGGACGGTTGCGGCTACTTCAAGGAGGACGCCGGCAAGCTGCTCGTCGGTTGGTTCGAGCCCGTCTCCAAACCGTGGGGCATGACGCAGCGGGGCGGGCGGTCGGGCATTCCCGACAGCTTCTGCTTCGACTCGTTGCCGGCCGACTTCGAGCACATCGCACCGCTGATGGACAGCGCGGCCAACCGCATGCCGCTCATCGCCGAGACGGGCATTCGCCTGTTCTTCAACGGCCCCGAGGCGTTCACCCCCGACGACCGCTATCTGCTCGGCGAGTCGCCCGAGGTGCCCGGCCTGTACATGGCGTGCGGGTTCAACTGCATCGGCATCCAGTCGTCCGGCGGCGCCGGCAAGGTGCTGGCCGACTGGATCGTCGACGGCCACCCGCCGATGGACCTGTGGGACGTCGACGTCCGCCGGGTGATGCCGTTCCAGCGGAACCGTTCGTACCTGCACGACCGGACGGTCGAGTCGCTCGGCCTGCTGTACGCGATGCACTGGCCGTTCCGTCAGCCCGAGACCGCGCGCGGCGTGCGCCGAAGTCGCCCTGCACGACCGGCTCGCGGCACGCGGCGCGTGCTTCGGCGAAGTGGCCGGCTGGGAACGGGCGAACTGGTTCGCGCCCGCAGGCGTCGAGCCCGTCTACGAGTACACGCTACGGCAAGCAGAACTGGTTCCCGTACTCGGCGCGCCGAGCACCTGGCGGTGCGCAACGCGGTGGGACTGTTCGACCAGTCGTCGTTCGGCAAGTACGTGCTGGAGGGCCCCGACGCCGAAGCGGTGCTGAACCAGATCTGCGCCAACGACGTCGCGGTGCCGGTCGGCAAGCTCGTCTACACGCAGTGGCTCAACGAGCGCGGCACCATCGAGGCCGACCTCACCGTCACCCGTGAGGCGCACGACCGCTACCTCGTGGTCACGGCGGCGGCCACCCAGGTGCGCGACTTCGCCTGGCTGAAGGATCACATCCCCGCCGACGCACGTTGCGTCGCCGTCGACGTCACGTCGGGCATGGCGGTGCTGAGCGTCAAGGGTCCGAATTCGCGCGACCTGCTGCAGTCGCTGACCACCTTCGACATGTCGAACGACGGCGTTCCCGTTCGGCACGTCGCAGATCATCGACCTCGGCTACGCGCGGGTGCGCGCCAGCCGCGTCACGTACGTGGGCGAGCTGGGCTGGGAGCTGTACATCCCCACCGAGTTCGCCACGAACGTGTTCGACACGCTCGTGTCAGCAGGTGAAGGGTTCGGCCTGCAGCTGTGCGGCTACCACGCCCTCAACTCGCTGCGCATGGAGAAGGGCTACCGCCACTGGGGCCACGACATCTCGCCCGACGAGACGCCGCTGGAGGCCGGGCTGGGGTTCGTCGTGGCGTGGGACAAGCCGGGCGGCTTCATCGGTCGCGACGCGCTGCTGGCCCAGAAGGAGGCCGGGCTGCGCAAGCGACTGGTGCAATTCCGCCTGCACGACGGCGATCGACTGCTCTACCACAACGAGCCGATCTGGCGCGATGGCGTCATCGTCGGCCACGTCACGTCCGGCATGTACGGCCACCACGTCGACGCGTCGCTGGGCATGGGCTACGTCGCCAACCCCGAGGGCCTCGCCGACCGCGACTGGGTGCTGGCGGGGGAGTACGAGATCGAGGTGGCCGGCGACCGCATCGGCGCCACCGCGAGCATCGATTCGTTCTACGACCCGAAGTCCGCGCGGGTGCGGACCTGAGCACCTGAGAGGGGAACACCATGGCGATCAGGGCGCTCAGTTCAGCCGATGAGGCCACGTCGCCGCAGGGCGACGACGACTACGACGCCGACGCGCCGGTCGGTGGACGCATCCGCGAGCTGCGCAAGGCCCAGGGTCGCACGCTGCACGACGTCGCCTCGGCCGTCGGCATCTCGGTCAGCTACCTCAGCCAGATCGAGCGCGACGTGTCCCGCCTGCCCATCGGCGTGCTGAAGCAGATCGCCGACACGCTCGGCGTGCACATGCACTGGTTCTTCCACGCCGGTGGGGAGGGCCCGGCCGACGAGCGCGACGTCGTCGTGCGCGCCGGCAACCGCCGCAACCTCACGTTCACCGGACTGGGGATCACCGAGGAACTGCTGTCACCGAACCTCAGCGGTCCGCTCGAGCTGCTCATCAGCACCATCCATCCGGGGGCCGACAGCGAGTTCTACGCGCACGACGGCGCCGAGGCCGGGCTGGTGATGAACGGCTCGCTCGAGCTGTGGGTGGCCGACCGCCAGTTCACGCTCGAAGCGGGCGACAGCTTCGCGTTCACCAGCACCGAGCCGCACCGCTGCGCCAACCGCGGCACCGACCCGGTGAAGGTGTTCTGGGTGATCACCCCACCCCACTACTGAATTCGGCGGCGCATCGGCGCCGAACGCACCCGACCCGGCGCTACTGAACCGGCTGGATCTGGCCCTGCAGCCAGTCGCCGAAGGCGCGCACGTGGGGCAGCAGCTGTTGGCCGGTGCGACAGACGAGGTACCACCGTCGGGGCTGGGGGATCGTGACGTCGAACGGCGCCACCAGACGACCACTGCGCAGGTCGTTGGCGACAAGGAACGTCGGCACGACGGCGACGCCCTGGCCCTCGATGGCGGCCTCGATGGCGAGCAGGTACGAGTCGAAACGGGTCGACGGTGCGGCCGCTACGGGGAGTCCCGCGGCGCGCAGCCAGGCGTCGGCCTCCTCGGGTGCGGTGTACAGCTGCAGCAACGCGTGGCGTGACAGATCCGCCGGCGCGAGCGTCGGGCTGCACACCGCGGTGAGCTGCGCGTCGAACAGGTGCGTGGCGTGCAGCCCGGGTCGGTCGGGCCTGTCGGTGCACACGATGGCCACGTCGCCGGCCGTCTCGTCGAACTCCCAGTCGAACGTGCTCGTGTTCAAACGGACGCGGATGTCGGGGTGCGCCGTCGTGAACTCGTGCAGCCGGGGAATGAGCCAGCGCACGGCAACCGTGACGTAGACCTGCACGTCGAGGGTCGAGCCGCTGCGGGTGACGAGCGCGGTGCCCTGGGCGATGCGATCGAAGGCCTCGCGCACGTACGGCTGGTAGGTGGCGCCGGCTTCGGTGAGCTCGACCCGGCGGCTGCGACGGTGGAAGAGCGACACGCCCAGACGACGCTCGAGCTCGGCGACCTGGTGGCTGATGGCCGACTGGGTGACCGACAGCTCGTCGGCGGCGGCCCGGAAGCTGAGATGCCGTGCCGCGGCCTCGAAGGCACGGAGCGATGCGAGCGGTGGCAGGTTCGGCACGTCACCACGATACATGAGCACAGCTCATCGAACCGTGAAGCAGAATCGCTTGTCGCTCGCGTCGTCGCAGTTCAGACTGTGTCTGGTTGTCGGCGTGTGTCCGTCAGCGGAAGGACCATCGATGAGCGACGTTCAAGCACCTGCCCGCCGCGGCGGTCGCGAGGCCCGCAAGGCGTTGCGTGCCGCGCCGTTGGCGCGCGACGTCCGGCCGGTCAACCCTGGCATGGAGGGCGGCCGCTACCGGGTGCTCACCGACGCCCAGATCCTGCAGGTGCACGAGGCCGCGCTGAACGTCCTGGCCACCATCGGCATGGCCGACGCGATCCCGTCGTGCATCGAGGTGCTCACCGCGAAGGGCGCCACCATGACACCCGAGGGTCGCATGCTGTTCCCGCGGGCCCTCATCGAGGACACGCTGGCCATTGCCGCCCGTCACTTCCCGCTGTACGCGCAGGACCCGCAGTACGACATGGAGCCGTGGGGCAAGAACGTCTACTTCGGCACCGCGGGTGCGGCCGTGCAGATCATCGACCCGGTCACCGGCGCCTACCGCGAGAGCACCGCACAGGACTGTTTCGACATCGCCCGGCTCGTCGACACGATGGAGCACATCCACTTCTACCAACGCACCGTCGTGCCGCGCGACCTGCCCGACCCGGCCGAGATGGACATCAACACCTGCTACCTCAGCGTGATGGGCACCACCAAGCACGTCGGCACGTCGTGGGTGCATCCCGATCACCTCGAGGCGTCGCTGCAGATGCTGCACCACATCGCCGGAGGCGAGGACAAGTGGCGCGAGCGGCCGTTCGTCAGCCAGTCGAACTGCTTCGTCGTGCCGCCGCTGAAGTTCGCCTCCGACGCGTGTCGTTGCCTCGAGGTCGCCGTGCGCGGCGGCATGCCCGTGCTGCTGCTCTCCGCCGGTCAGGCCGGCGCCACCGCACCCGCCGCGCTCGCCGGCGCGTTGGTGCAGGAGGTGGCCGAGGTGCTCGCGGGTCTCGCGTACGTGAACGCCATCCAACCCGGGGCGCCGGCGATCTTCGGCCTGTGGCCGTTCGTCAGCGACCTGCGCAGCGGTGCGATGTCGGGTGGCAGTCCCGAGCAGGCGCTGCTGTCGTCGGCGTGCGCGCAGATGGCCCACTTCTACGACCTCACGGGCGGCACGTCGTCGGGCATCAGCGACGCGAAGATGCCCGACGTGCAGGCCGGCGCCGAGAAGGGCTACAACCACGCGCTCGTCGGCAACGCCGGCGCGAACCTCATCTACGAGTCGGCCGGCATGCACGCCAGCCTGCTCGGCTTCTCGCTCGAGGGAGTGGTCCTCGACAACGACATCATCGGGTCGTGCCTGCGCACCATCAAGGGCATCGAGGTCAGCGACGAGACGATGTCCATCGACGTCATCCGCCAGGCGGTCATCGGTGGACCTGGCCACTACCTCGGCGCGAAGCAGACGCTCGAGATGATGCAGACCGAGTACATCTACCCCGACATGCACGACCGGCTGTCGCACAAGGAGTGGGCCGAACTGGGTCGCCCGACCGTGCTCAACCGGGCCATCGACAAGGTGCAGGCCGTGCTCGGCTCGCACTACCCGACGCACGTCCCGGAGGCGATCGACCAACAGATCCGCGCCGAGTTGCCCATCCGCCTGGACCGGGCGAACATGCTGCCGCCGGTGTCGTCAGCGAGCTGATGCCAGCGTCCGCGCGTCGTGCTCGTCGCGCTCGAGACGACGGACGATCGGCCGCGTCAGCACCACGTAGGCCGTGCTGGCCACACCGGCCGCGCAGGCGAAGATCGTCAGCGTCCACTGCACCCCGACGGCTTCCGACGTGAGGCCGGCGAGCAGGCTGCTGATGCCCATCACCAGCGTGACGATGGCGAAGTCGCCGGCCATGATGCGACCGCGGATGGCATCGGGTGAGCTGACCTGCAGGCCGTACGTGCTGAGCGTCCATTGCGCTCCACCGCCGAGGTGGGCGATCGAGATGGCGATCAGCGACAGGTAGATGACCGGTGCCCAGGCTCCCATGATGTAGAACGCGCTGAAGCCGAGACCGGCGAGCCCGCACAATCGCAGGACGCGCGACAGCCGGCCGCGGACCATGCGCGACGCGATGAGCGGGCCGAGGCCCGTGCCGACACCTCGCGCCGCGAGCAGCAGGCCGGTGCCGCCATCGCCCCAACCGAACACCTCGGTGGCGAGCACGGGCAACTGGCTGACGGTGCCGGCTCCGATGGCGAACGTGGCCTTGCTGGCGAGCATGGACAGCACCGTGCTGTCGGTACGCGCGTAGCGTGCCGCCTCCTTCATGTCGGCGACGACCCGCATCTTCGGTCGATGCGCGTGCTGTGGCTCCTGCAGCGGCCGACGGATGAGCGCGAACAGCGCCATCGCCACGACGAACGAGACCGCGTCGGCGATGAACGCCGCCTGCCGTCCGAATGCTTCGCTGAACACGCCGCCGATGGCGGCCCCGAGAGCGAGCATGACGCCCCACGTGCTACCGAAGAGCGCGTTGGCCTGGCGCAGTTCGTCTGGCGTGCGGGCCAGGTTGGGGACGCCGGCGTCGATCGCCGGCTTCACGAACGCCGCCAGACCGCTCACGGTCCCCTGGAACACGAACAGCGGCCACACGGTGTCGGGCGTCGCCGTCAGCAGGCCGAGGGCAGCGATGGCCTGCGCGCCCGACACGATGAGCAGCAGTCGCCGTCGGTCGTAGCGGTCGACGACCGGCCCGGCGATGGGCGACACCAGGAACGCCGGGAGCGAGAACGACACGTACGCGAGCGACACCAGGAACTCGCTGCCGGTCGCGTCCTTGATCATCCCGGCGAGCGCGACGAACGTGAACCAGTCGCCCATGAACGACACCACCTGGGCGAGGAACATCCACCGCAGGTCGCGGTTGGTCCGGAGCAGCTGCCACATGTCAGCGCGTGGCGTGCGCGCGCAGCAGATGCGCCAGGCAGGCGGTGATGCGCCGCGCCGTGGGCAACTGGATGTACTCGTTCGGCCCGTGCGCGTTCGACCCGGGGCCGAGGACCCCGGTGATGACGAACTGGGCGTCGGGGAATCGACGTCCGAGCATGCCCATGAACGGGATCGAGCCGCCTTCGCCGAAGACACGGTGCGGCCGGCCGAAGGTGAGGGTGGAGGCCTCGGACAGGCCGGCGTCGAGCCACGGCGCGAGTGGCGGAGCGTTCCAGCCCGGGCCGCTACCAGGCGCCGCGAACTGCACGGTGGCACCGTACGGCGCGTCCGCGGTGAGGCAGGTGCGCACGGCCTCGAGTGCGGCCTGTGGGTCGCATGTCGGCGGGATGCGCAGGCTGAGCATGAGCGACGTGTGCGGTCGCAACACGTTGCCGGCGCGCTCGAGGGACGGGATGCCGTCGACACCGGTGACGCTGAGAGTCGGCCGCCACGTCTGGGCGAGCAACTGCTCGACCGGATCGTCGGACATCGGCTCGGCGCCGTCGACGAACGGGAAGTGGTGACCGATGTGGAACTCGGTCGCCGTCTGCCGAGCCTGCTCGATGCGGTCGGCGGGGATGTCGACGTGCAGCTCGGGCAACAACACGCGACCTGTCTCGCTGTCCTCGAGGCGATCGAGCAGCTGTCGCGCGATGCGGAACGACGACGGAACCACGCCGCTGGCCTCGCCCGAGTGCACCCCTTCGGTGAGGATGTCGACGCGCAGCACGCCGGCGACCAAGCCGCGCAGCGACGACGTCACCCACAGGCGCTCGTGGTCGAGACACCCGGAGTCGAGGCACAGGACGAGGCTGGGCGAGCCGATGCGGTCGCCGAGGTGGTCCATGTACGCCGGCAGGTCGGGGCTGCCGCTCTCCTCGCTGGCCTCGATGAGCACCACCAGTCGAGTGTGCGGTGTGCCCGCCAGTTGAGCGGCCTCGATGGCCAGCAGCGACGCGAACGCGGCGTACCCGTCGTCGGCGCCACCGCGGCCGTACAGGCGGTCGCCCTCCAGCACCGGCTTCCACGGGCCGAGGTCCTCGCGCCACCCGGTCATCTCGGGTTGCTTGTCGCAGTGGCCGTACAGCAGCACCGTGTCGTTCACGTCGACCGTCAGCTGCTCGGGCAGGAACGCGGGCACCTCGGCGAGGATGACCGGGGTGCGGCCGGGCAGTTCGATCACCTCGACGGTCAGCCCGGCGATGGTGCGTGCAGCGCACCAGGCGCGGATGAGCTCGATCGCCTGGTCGAGATGTCCGTGCTCGCGCCACTGCGGGTCGTACAGCAGCGACACGCACGGAATGGCGATGTAGTCCATCAGCGTGGGGACGATGTCGTCGGTCCACACCCGATCGACGTGCTCGGCGATCACCCGGTCGGCCGTGGCGCTCATCGACGCACCGCAGCGATGCGCTCGATGGTCCGCTCGGCCTCGCGCACCATCGCGTCGACCAGCTCGCCGGCCGGGACGAGTGACCCGATGGCACCGACGCCCTGACCGGCGGGCATGAACTCGCGGGCGACGTCGACCACGGTGCCGTCCTCGGCGCCGAGGTGGTTCACGCCGGCGCGGGTGGACTCGATGGCCTGCGCCGGGAACGGCTGCAGCAGTTCGGGGTGCTGGTCGTAATGGTTGGTCCAGTCGTTGCGCACGACCCGGCAGGTCTTGCCGGTGTACGCCCGGCTGATGACCGTGTCGTCCTCGCGCATGCCGACGAGGGTCTCCTTGTAACCCTTCACGGCACGGGCCTCGGGCGTGGCGATGAAGCGGGTGCCCACCCACACGCCGTCGGCGCCGAGCGCCAGGCTCGCGGCCAGGCCGCGTCCGTCGAACAGGCCGCCGGCCGCCACCACGGGCACCTTGTCGCCGACCGCGTCGACCACCTGAGGAATGAGCGCCATCGTCGCCACCGTGCCGGTGTGGCCGCCGCCCTCGGTGCCCTGGGCGACCACGAAGTCGACACCACTGGCCACTGCGCTGACGGCGTGGCGGACCTTGCCGCACATGCTGCCGACGAGCACGTTCTTCGAGTGGAGGAGGTCGATCACCTCGCGGGGGACGCCGAGTCCGGCGACGAAGATGCGGGCGCCGCCGTCGATGACGCTCTGGATGCCGCGCTCGACCTGACCGGGCATCGCGGTGAGCAGGTCGACACCGAACGGCTTGCTCGTCAGGGCACGCACGGCGGCCATCTCGGCGGGCAGTTCCTCGGCGCTCATGGTGCTCGCGCCGAGCGTGCCGATGCCTCCGGCCTCGCTGACCGCGGCGACGAGCCGGTGGTAGCTCACCCCGCCCATACCGGCGAGCATCACCGGGTGCTCGATGTCCAACAGTTCCGTGAGACGGGTGCGCAGCGCCATTCCCGCACCGTACTCCCGCCTCTGATGGAACTTAAGTTCCTGGTGAACGGTCAGCGGTAGGTGCCGTGTTGGCGGAAGAAGCCGCGGTGCCAGCGCTTGGGGGTGAACAGGACGGCGCGGGGTTCGTCCTCGAACATCCAACGCACGAAGTTGCGGCGCGTCCACGCGTTCAGGCCCGACGACACGTACGGCGCCGCGGGCGAGCAGTGGCTTGGCCAGCCAACCGTTGAGCACCTTGGACATGCGGTGGTCGGCGAACAGGTGGCTGCCGCACCGCCGACTCGTAGGCCGTGCGGACCGCGTTGACATCGTCGAGATCGGCGCCGATCACCGCCTCGGCAGCGAGGCGGCCGGTCAGCACGGCCTGGCCGATGCCTTCGCCGGTCATCACATCGGTGACGCGCGCGGCATCGCCCACGAACAGGGTGCGCCCGGCGGTGAGGACGGCGCGGTCGACGCCGGCCGGGATGGGCCAGGCGGTGTGACGGTCCTCCCATTCGACGTCGGGGCCCAGCGCGGCGCGGATGTGCGGCCGGTCGATGAGCCCCTCCCAGTCGGCCTTCATGGTCTTGCCGGTGCGGGTGCCGTCGCGCATGACGCCGTAGCCGATGTTCACCCGGCCGTCGGGCAGCGGGAAGCTCCAGGCGTAGCCGGGCAGGAAGTCGGGCTCGAACCACACGTACAACCGCTCGGCGGCAGGCCCGGTGACGTTGCGGGCGTACTGGCGGAACGCGTGCCACTCGCCCAGGTAGCCGGGCTCGGCCAGTCCGAGCAGCTTGCGGGTGGGGGACCACATGCCGTCGGCGGCGATGACGAAGCGGGCCGACACGACCCCGACGCCGTCGACGTCGACCTCGACGCGATCGCTGAACTGGCGGAGTCCGCTGATGCCGTGCCCTTCGCGGACATCGGCTCCCGCCTCGATGCACAGCTGCACGAGGGCGGCGTCGAGCTCGCGACGGGGTGTGGTGGCGGCGTAGATGCCGTCCACCGGCATGGTGAGGCACACCTCGCGGCCCGACGGTGAACGCAGCCAGGCGGCCTCGACGGTCTGCCAGTTGGGCACTCGCTCGGGGCGCAGGCCCAGCGACTCGAGCTCGCGAAGCGCCAGCGTGGTGAGGCCGTCGCCGCAGCACTTGTCGCGCGGGAAGATCGCCTTGTCGATCACCAGGACCGAGCGACCCGCCCGGGCCAACAGGGCGCCCGCCGTGGCCCCGGCTGGACCGGCACCGACGACGAGCACGTCGACGGCCAACACCTCGACGTGGGGCGTGGCGGCGGAAGACACGCCCGAAAGGCTACGGGCGGCGAGCGCGGAGGGCTACGGGACTCGCCCGAGGCGCACGGCCGGCTTGGTGACGTTCTTCCACGCGGCCCGCTGGGCCTCGACCTTGGCGGCCACGCCCGCGATCCTGGCGGGAGCGAACCAGTTTGCGTACAGCGTGTCGCCGGGGCAGCCGGTGTACGACATGTCGCGATGCGGAGCGATGGTGGTGCTGGTGACGGACGCGCCGCGTGGCCAGCGCTGCGACCCGCGGGACGTGAACGTGATCTCGGCGCCCGGCCGGGTGTCGATGCGATAGCGATCGCCGAGCCAGGCGAGCACCTTGACGAGCGACGCCTGGGCCGCGGCAGTGGGCATCTGGTGGGTGAAGTCGCCGAGCAGGCAGATCAGCTGGGCCCAGCCCTGACTGCCCCCGGTGGCGTCGGCGCGCACCGGGCCAGCGAGTGCTCCGGCGCGCCCCTCGTACACGCTGCCGTCGCGACCGATGAAGAACTCGTACGCCACGTCGGGCCAGCCCTTCGACGGATCGTTGCTCGTGTGCCACAGGTAGGTGGTGCGAATGAGGTTCCGTGCGCTCGTGTAGTTGTTCGGCGAAGCGGTGTGATGCACGAGCAGGAACTTCGGGTCCTCGCGGCCGATGGGGCCCTTCGGCGGCAGGTCGCTGCCCCAGTACGCCCGGGGGAAGATCTTCAGTCCGGGCAGCACCTCGACCGGTGTGACCGTGGCTGCGGCGGTGGCTGCGCCGTCGCTCCCGATGAGCACCCCGGCCAGTGCCGCCGCGCCGACGGCGATGCCGGCGCTGGCCAGCAACTCGCGTCTCGTCGGCTGGGAGTCACACACGTCGTCCACCTTATGATGCGGGCGACCGGGGGAACAGGTCAGCCCGGGGAGAGCCGAGGAGCAAGATGAGCAGACTGTGTGAAGGCCGCGTGGCCATCGTGACGGGGGCCGGTCGTGGTATCGGCCGCGAGCACGCGCTGAGCCTGGCCGCGCACGGCGCCAAGGTCGTCGTGAACGACCTCGGTGGCAACGTGGACGGCTCGGGTGGCGACCTGTCGCCCGCCGAGCAGGTGGTCCAGGAGATCAAGGGCATGGGCGGCGAGGCCGTCGCCAACGGCGACAGCGTGTCGTCGTGGGAGGGTGCTCAGCGCCTCATCAACACTGCGATCGAGACGTTCGGCGACCTGCACGTCGTCGTCAACAACGCCGGCATCCTGCGCGACCGCGTGCTGGTGAACATGACCGAGGAGGAGTGGGACGCGGTCATCAACGTCCACCTCAAGGGCACGTTCGCGCCCAGCCGTTGGGCCGCCGCCTACTGGCGTGAGCAGAGCAAGGCCGGCAAGCCGGTGTCGGGTCGCATCATCAACACCACGTCGGTGAGCGGCATCTACGGCAACCCCGGCCAGACGAACTACGGCGCGGCCAAGGCCGGCATCGCCGCGTTCACGAACATCGCCGCGCTCGAGCTCTCCCGCTACGGCGTCACCGTCAACGCGGTCGGCCCCGTGGCGCTGACCCGCATGACCGAGGGCCTCGGCCCGGCGCCCGAGACCGACGAGGAGCGCGAGGCGCGCAGCCCGCGTTGGATCGCTCCGATCGTCACCTGGCTCGCCTCCGAGGAGGCCGCCGACGTCACCGGCCGCGTGTTCGAGGCCAGCGGCCAGGTGCTCGCCATCGCCGAGGGCTGGGTGCGCGGCCCGCGTACGCAGCCGATCGAGGACCCCGCAGCGCTCGGCCCGGTCGTGGCCGACCTGCTCGCCCAGGCTCGCCCGAACAGCGGCATGAACGGCGATCCCGGTGGCTGGCCGCAGACCACCCTGAACAAGAAGTGAGGTCCGGGAATGGCACTGAATCCTGAAGCAGTCGGTTCGGTCGGCGATGTCCGCACCATGCGTTGGGCGTCGAAGGACGCGCTGCTCTACGCCGTCGGCATCGGCGCCGGCCAGGCCGACCTGCAGTTCACCACCGAGAACACCAAGGACGTCCAGCAGGTCGTCTTCCCGACGTTCGCCGTCGTCGCCGGGTCGGGCACGCAGTCGCCCGGCGCGAGCGCGATGAGCAAGATCGGCTCGTTCAACTTCGCCCTGCTCGTCCACGGCTCGCAGGCCATCACCCTGCACCGCCCCATCCCGGTCGAGGCCGAGGCCACCACGCAGGACAAGGTCGTCGCCATGTACGACAAGGGCAAGGCCGCCGTCGTCGTCATGGAGAGCGAGGTGAAGCTCGCGTCGGGCGAGCCGTTGTGGACCACCCGTTCGTCGGTGTTCATTCGCGGTGAAGGTGGCTGGGGCGGCGACCGTGGCCCGTCGGGCCCGCAGAACGAGCCGCCCGCCGATCGTGCGGCCGATCACGAGGTCACGCTGCAGACGTCGCCGGACCAGGCGTTCGTCTACCGCCTCTCCGGCGATCGCAACCCGTTGCACACCGACCCGTCGTTCGCGGCCATCGGTGGCTTCGACCGGCCGATCCTGCACGGCCTGTGCTCGTACGGCTTCACCGGCCGAGCACTGCTGGCCGAGCTGGCCGGCAACGACGTCACCAAGTTCCACCACATCGAGGGCCGGTTCTCGTCCCCGGTCATGCCGGGCGACGCGCTGACGGTGCGCGCCTGGCGCACGGGCGACGGCGAGGCCGTGTTCACGACATCGGTCGGCGACCGCGTCGTCATCGATCAGGGTCTGGTCCGCTTCGGCTGAACCAGCCCGACTGGCACCTGCAGTTCAGTCGGCGGGATCGGGGTAGGTCACCACGGCCACGTCGATCCCGCTGACGAACGGATCGTGCTCGCGCGTGGCATGACGAGCGCGATCGGCCACGGACGACAGCTTCGACGCCGTCGCCTGGCTGGCCGGCACCTGGACCGTCACGTGGATGCGATTCGGCTCGCGGCGCACGTCGACGATGGCCGGCAGGTTGCCCAACTCGTGGCGGATGGCTGCGGCGTAGCCCGCCTCGACGCGGCGGGTGGCGACGGCGTTCGCGACCGCGACGGACGGCAGGTCGTCGGCGACGTCGCTGGGGTCGACCTCGACGAGGGGGATGCGGTGCCGTGTCGCGCACACCGAGCCCATCTCGTGCAACGAGCGCGGGTCACGCGCGTCGCGGGTGACGATCGCCATGTCCACGTGCGACTCCATCGGGCAGTCGCGGTGATGCGTCGCACCACGGCACGGCCCGCCGTGGTCGTCGGCGCAGGTGACCACTTCGTGGCCTTCGGCCAGCAGGTCGGCCTGGATGGCGGTGGCGTTGCCGGGCGTGGACTCGATGAGGAGCAGCTTCATGCCTCACATCCCAACGGGTCGGCGCGCGACGAACCAGGGGCCAAGGTCACTGTGTCGGGATCCGAGCAGGTCAGCGCCGCACTACTGTGCGCGCCGATGAGCACGGCACCATCGACATCCCGCCGTACGTTCCTGTTCACGGACATCGAGAGCAGCACGCGCTTGTGGGATCTGTTCCCCGATGCGATGCTCGGCGCGCTCGACCAGCACGACCAGGTGGTGCTCGCTGCCATCACGGCGGCGGGTGGGGCGCTCATCCGGCACACGGGCGACGGTGTCGTCGTGGTGTTCGACCATCCTGCCGCTGCAGTCCGCGCCGCCGTCGACGCACAGCATCGCCTCGGCGCCGTCCACTGGGGTGCCGTCGGCTCGCTCACCGTGCGCATGGGTGTGCACACGGGTGACGTCGTGCTGCGTGGTGGCGAGCATCACGGCTGGGCGCTCAACGTCGCATCGCGACTGCATGCGCTCGCCCATGGCGGCCAGGTGGTGGTCTCCGACGCAGCCATGGCCGACGTCCGCCCCGGCGAGCTGCGTGATGTGTGGTTCGCCGACCTGGGGCTGCGTCTGCTGCGCGACGTGGCCGAGCCGATCCGCGTCTACGAGGCGGTGTCGACCGGCTCGGCTCCGCACGCCGACGGCTTGCGTGAGTCGGCGCGCCAGGCGGTGTCCGTGCCGCGGCCGCTCACGTCGTTCGTGGGGCGGGCCGACGACCTGCGACGAGTGTCGACCGAGCTCGACCGCCACCAGGTCGTCACGTTGACGGGAATCGCCGGGACGGGCAAGACGCGGCTCGCGATCGAAGTCGCACTGCGAGCTGCCGACGGGTTCCGCGACGGGGTGGCGATCTGCGAGCTCGCCGGTGTCGACTCGTCGCAGGTGGGTGTCGCGCTGGCGAAGGCACTGGGTGTCGAGCGGCGGTCGTTGCGGTCGGCGGAGGAGAGCGTGCTCGAGTGGCTCCACGACAAGGAGTTGCTGCTCGTGATCGACACGTGCGAGGAGTCGCCCGACGCGACCCGTGCGCTGGTCCACGCCATCTCGCTCGGGTGCGCCGGGGTGCGCGTCCTGGCCACGGGCCACGAGCCGCTCTCGATCGATGCCGAGCAGGTGATCCGCCTGTCGCCACTGGGCGCGGACGACGCCGGTTCCGATGCCGTGGAACTGTTCCGCCAGCGCGCCGGTGGCGTCGGTGCCGACCTGGCGGACTCGCCGGAGGTCGCCGCGTCGGTGCTCGAGATCTGCCGAGCCGTGGACGGCCTTCCGCTGGCCATCGAGATCGCCGCGTCGAATGCCGGCTCGCTGTCGCTGCGCGACATCCTCGATGCCATCCGCGCCGGTGAGTTGCTCGGAGCCCGACACGGGGCCGCGGGACATCGGTCGGTGCTCGACGCCCTGGACCTCACGTTCGGACGTCTGAACGATCGCGAACGTGACGCGGTCACTCGGTGTGCCGTGTTCGTCGGTTCATTCGACCGCGCCGCGTTCGCCACGGTCGCGGTGCCCTCGCTGGACGGCAGCGACGTCTTCGACGTGCTGCGGTCGCTCGTGGATCGTTCGCTCGTGACATCCGAGACCCGGCGCGAGCGCACCCGGTTCCGTCTGCTCGAGCCGGTGCGTGCCTACGCCATCGCCCGGTGCGACGCCGACGCACTGGCAGCGTCGAGGGCGGCGTTCGTCGCCCACCACGTCGAGCGTGCCGAAGCGGCGGCCGACGCACTGCGCGGGCCGGAGGAGGCCCGCTGGGTGACGCAGATCGAGCTGGACTTCGACAACCTCCGCGCCGCCCATCGCCGCTCGCTGGAGGGGGGCGACGCCGAGGCGTCGCTGCGCATCGTCGCCGCGCTGTGGGACTTCGCGTTCATGCGCATGCGGTCCGAGATCTTCGACTGGGGCGAGGAGGCGCTGGCCGTCGGGGGTGACCACCCGGCGCGGGCGATGGTGATGGGCGTGGTCGCGCTCGGGGGCTGGCTGCGCGAGCACCCGGCGAAGGCGACGTCGTTCGCCAACGACGCGATCCGGCTCGAGCGCGACAGCGGGCTCCCGCCGTCCATCCCGGCCCGCATGGCGTTGATGAACTCCGCCGAGTACGGCGGCGCGGCGGTCGACGTGCGCGCCCTGATGGCCGAGGTGATGGACGCCACCCGCCGCATCGCCAGCCCGTACTGGCAGGTGAACGCCGACGTCCTGCGGGTGCTGAGCTACGCCTTCTCCGGCCGCGTGGAGCCGGCGGAGGCGATGGCCGATGCCGCGATGGCCACGGCCCGCAGGTCCGAGAACCCGTCGACGGTCGCGTGGGCGTTCTTCGCCAAGGGCATGGCCGTCGAACTGACCGACGTCGACCATGCCGAGTCGCTGTTCGAGGACGGCCTGGAACGGGCTCGATCGGTGGAGAACGGGTGGATCGGTGCGATGTGCAGCACCCGCCTCGCGTCACTGCGTCGGCGGCGAGGCTCGGCTCGTGATGCGATGGCGCTCGTCGCCGAGTTGGTCGACACGTGGGATCGTGCGGGGCATCGTGCCCATCTGTGGGCGGCCATCCGCCAGGCGGCGCTCTGCCTCGCCGAGGTCGGCGACGACGAGCACGCGGTCGTCCTGCTCGAGGCCGCGTCGCTGGCGACGCTGCAGGCGCCGCAGCTCCCGGTCGAGGCCGTCGACGACCGTGCGTGCATCGATCGTCTCCGCGCCCGGGTGGACCCTGCCGAGTGGCGGCGACGTGCGTCGCGCGGCGGTGGCATGGGCGCCGACGCGGCGATGCGCGTGGCACGCGAACGGATCGAACTCGCCCTGGCACGCTGACGCGCCAGGGCGGCCGGTCAGCCCTTCAGTCGGGCGACGACGTCGGCGAGCGGCACGTCGGAACGCTCGCCGGTTCGCCGGTCCTTGACCTCGACGACACCGTCGACGAGCCCACGCCCGACGACGACGATGGTGGGCACGCCCACGAGCTCGGCGTCGTTGAACTTCACGCCCGGCGACACGCCGACGCGGTCGTCGAACAGCACGCGCAGGCCGGCGGCCTCGCACTCCGCGGCGAGCAGCTCGGCGGCGGGCAGTTGCGGATCGGTGGCCTTGCCGGTGGCGACGATGTGCACGTCGGCGGGCGAGACCTCGTCGGGCCAGACCAGACCCTTGTCGTCGCAGTTCAGCTCGGCGATGGCCGCCACGGCGCGCGACACGCCGATGCCGTAGGACCCCATGGTCACCGTGCGGGTCTTGCCGTTCTCGTCGAGCACGGTGAGGCCCAGCGCCTCGGCGTACTTGCGGCCGAGCTGGAAGATGTGGCCGATCTCGATGCCGCGGGCCATCTCGAGCGGGTTGCCGCACACGGGGCAGGGGTCGCCCGCGTGCACCTCGGCGGCCTCGATGGTGCCGTCGGCGACGAAGTCGCGACCGGCGACCAGGTGGGCGACGTGTCGCCCGGGAGCGTCGGCGCCGGTGATCCAGGCCGTGCCGTCGACGATGCGCGGGTCGATGAGGAAGCGGATGCCGGCCGGCTTGTCCTCTCCCAGTGCGCCGGGGCCGATGTACCCCTTGGCCAGGTGCGGGTTGGCGGCGAAGTCGGCCTCGCCGAAGGGCTCGATCTCGGCGGGGGCCACCTGTGCCTCGAGTCGCTTCATGTCGACCTCGCGGTCGCCGGGCACGCCGATGGCGAGCGGGGTGACCGTGCCGTCGGGATGCTTCAGCTTCACCACGAGGTTCTTCAGCGTGTCGGCGGCGGTCCAGTCGCGGTCGGGGCGACGCAGGTCGTCGCGGGCGTTGAACAGGTCGACCAGGGTCTGGATGGTGGGTGTGTCGGGCGTGTCGACCACCTGGGCGGCAGGCAGGCCGTCGAACGCGACCGGTGTGGGGGGAGCGACCTGCACGGCCTCGGTGTTCGCGGCGTAGTCGCACACCGTGCAGCGCACGTAGGTGTCCTCGCCGATGGCCATCGGCGCCAGGAACTCCTCGCTCTTGGAACCGCCCATCGCCCCGCTCATCGCCGAGACGATGACGAAGGGCATGCCGAGGCGGTCGAACGTGCGCTGGTAGGCGACGCGGTGCTTGGCGTAGCTGGCGTCGAGCCCGGCGTCGTCGATGTCGAAGCTGTAGCTGTCCTTCATCGTGAACTCGCGGCCACGCAGCAGCCCGGCGCGGGGCCGGGCCTCGTCGCGGAACTTGTTCTGGATCTGGTAGATGACCAGCGGGAGGTCCTTGTAGCTGCTGTACAGGTCCTTCACCAGCAGGGTGAACATCTCTTCATGGGTGGGCGCGAGCAGCATGTCGGCGCCGCGACGGTCCTTCAGGCGGAACAGGTTCTCGCCGTAGTCGGTCCAGCGACCGCTGGCCTCGTAGGGCTCGCGGGGGAGCAGGGCCGGGAAGTGGACCTCCTGGAACCCCTCGCGGTCCATCTCCTCACGGACGATGCGTTCCACGTTGCGGAACACGATCCAGCCGAGCGGCAGCCACGTGAACCCACCCGGGGCGGCGCGGCGGATGTACCCGGCGCGCACCAGGAGGCGATGGCTCGCCACCTCGGCATCGGCGGGATCCTCGCGCAGCGTGCGCAGGAACAACGTCGACATTCGGAGCACGAGACACCTCTGACTGTGGTGGGCGAGTGGGGAAAGCGCCTGCGGACCAGGCAGGGCGAGACCGAACCTTACCGGTCGCCCGCTATGCTTGAGCCGTCTTTGAAGTTCTCGGAACCGAAGGCGTGGGCCCACAGGGTCCACGCCTTCTTCTCTGAAAGACCAGGGAAACGGTTCGAGACCGATCGATCGAGGAGGTGACGATGAGCGACAACAGCACCATGCAGCGCGTCCGCGCACTCGTCTCGCCGATCGTCGCCGACCTCAAGCTCGACCTGTACGACCTCGAGTTCCGCGGCGGCACGCTGCGGGTCACCATCGACACGCCGCCCGGCAGCGAAGGTGGCGTGAACCTCGAGAACATCGCCCTGGCCACCCGACTCATCTCGCGAGAGTTGGACCACGAGGATCCCGTGCCCGGCCACTACACGCTCGAGGTCACCAGCCCCGGTCTGGAGCGCAACCTGCGCCTGCCGGCGCACTTCCAGCGCGAGATCGGCAAGACGGTGCACATCCGTCTGCGCGACACCACCAGCGACGCCCGCCGGGTGCAGGGTGTGCTGGTCGCGGCCACCGACACCGAGTGCACCGTCCGCATGGAGGATCCTGCGGCCGACGGCACCTTCCCCGAGCGGGTCGTGCCGTACCACCAGGTCGACCGGGCCAAGACCGTGTTCGTCTGGGGCGCCGCCCCCAAGCCGAGCGACGCCGTGAAGAAGGGTCCCGCCAAGCAGCCGCCGGCCCCGAAGAACGGTGCCGCCAAGAAGGCCGCCGCCAAGAAGGCCGCGGCCAGCAAGACCGCTGCAAAGAAGAAGTCCGTGACGAAGAAGGAAACCTCAGCATGAGCAACCTCGACATGTCCGAAGCGATCAAGATGCTCGCGAACGAGAAGAACATCTCGGTCGACGCGCTGTTGCAGGTCCTCGCCGATGCGCTCGTCCTCGCCTACAAGCGACGCCCGGGCGCCGCTCGAGGAGGTGGAGGTGTCCGTCGATCCGCAGACGATGGAGTTCTCCTTCACCGCCTACGACGTCGACGAGGAAGGCAACTGGGTCGATCCTCGCGACGACACGCCCAAGCGCGAAGAGATGGGCCGCATCGCCGCCCAGACCTTCCGTCAGGTGATGAGCCAGAAGATCCGCGAAGCCGAGCGCGATCGCAAGTTCGAGGAGTACGCGAACCGCGAGGGCGACATCGTCACCGGCATCATCCAGCAGGCCGACGACCGCTACACGCTGCTCGACCTCGGTCGGGTCGAGAGCCTGCTGCCCAAGGCCGAGCAGGTGCCCTTCGAGCGCCCCGTGCCGGGCGATCGGGTCAAGGCCTACATCGTCGAGGTCCGCAAGACCGCCAAGGGCCCGCAGATCGTCGTCAGCCGAACCCACCCGGGTCTCATCAAGCGGCTGTTCGAGCTCGAGGTCCCCGAGATCGCCGACGGCATCGTCGAGATCAAGGCCTGTGCCCGCGAGCCAGGTCACCGTACGAAGATCGCCGTGTGGAGCAACGACCACAACGTCGACCCCGTCGGCGCGTGCGTCGGTGCTCGTGGCGGTCGCGTCCGCATGGTCGTCAACGAGCTGCGTGGCGAGAAGATCGACATCGTGCCGTTCAGCGAGGACCTGGCCGACTTCGTCGCCAAGGCACTCTCGCCGGCCAAGGTGAAGGAGGTCATCATCAGTGACGACCTCACCCAGGCCGACGTCATCGTCCCCGACCACCAGCTCAGCCTGGCCATCGGCAAGGAGGGCCAGAACGCCCGCCTCGCCGCCCGCCTCACCGGCGTGCGCATCGACATCCGTGGCGAGACGCAGCCCGTCGACGGCCTCGACGACGACGCCGACTACGCCGAGGGCGAGTGGGTCACCAACGCCGAGAGCGGCGCCATGGAGTGGCACGCCGCCGACGGCACGGTGCTCACCCAGGACCAGTGGAACGAGCAGGCGTCGCAGCCTGCTGCCGAGCCCACCGAAGAGATCGTGACGGACGAGCCGGCCCCCGAGGCCGACGACGCCGTCGCAGAAGCAGAAGCAGAAGTCACCGAAGCAGCAGACGCACCGGCCGAGGCCGTTGCCGACGCCGACACGGAAGCAGGTGGTGACGACGCCTGAGACCGACGCAGCACCGCTGCGCACCTGTGTCGGCTGCCGCACGAAGCGGCCGCAGACACACATGGTGCGGTGCGTTCTCGGACCTGACGGAGCCACCGTCAGCCGAACCGCACCGGGCCGAGGTGCCTGGTTGTGCTCGAAGGACTGCCTTCCCCTCGCGATTCGCCGCAAGGCGTTCGAACGGGCTTGGCGGCGGGCAGTGCCCGCTCATGCGCTCGACGGTCTCTCGGGTGCGTTGCAGAACGCATTCCGAGCCGTTATCACCAACATGGAAGAATTGCCGACTGCCGGGACTCCCGGCTCACCGGTGCCAACGAAAGGCTGACAAGGGTTTGGCGAAGAATCTCAGGGTGCACGAGCTCGCCAAAGAGCTCGGGATGACGAATGCAGAGATGATGTCGCTCTGCGACACGATGGGCGTGGGTGTGAAGAGTCACTCCTCGACGCTCATCGAAGCGCAGGCCGATCGTCTCCGTCGTCGCGCGGAACGGGATGGTCTGACGCGCCCCGAACAGCCCGAAGAGCCCAAGCCGGTGAAGAAGTCGGCCAAGAAGGCGGCGGCCAAGCCCGCCGACTCCACGGCCGACAGCACCGAGGGCACCGACGGCGACGCACCGAAGCCGGCCAAGAAGGCCGCGGCCAAGAAGGCCGCTGCGCCCAAGGCCGACGTCGACGAGGCGCCCACCGCGGCCCCCGTCGCCGACGCCGCACCGGCAACGCCGGCCGTGGTCGAGGCGCCTCCGGCGCCGGCCCCCGTGGTCGAGGCACCTGCCCCGGTCGTCGAGGCGCCTGCCCCGGTCGTCGAGGCACCTGCCCCGGCTCCCGTGGCCGACATCCCGGCCCCCGCCCCCGAGGTGCCCGCCGAGCCGGCCCCGGCCCGCATCGTCAGCAGCCGCCCGGCCCCGGTGGCCCCGCGTCCGCCGGCCGGCACCGGTATGCCGCCCACCTCGCCGCCCGCGGCACGTCCGCCCGCAGCGCCGGCGCAGCCGGCTGCCGCCGCACGTCCGCCTGCCGCACCGCCCGGTGCCGGCCAGCGACCCCCGGCCGCGCCCCCCGGTGCTGGTCGTCCGCCCACGTCGCCGACGTCGGCGACCGGTCGGCCCATCCCGCCGCCGCCCGCAGGTCGTCCGCTCTCGGCGTCCGGCAAGCCCATCCCGCCGCCCCCGGGTGGCGTCCGTCCTCCCGGTCAGCGCCCGGGTGCGCCCGGTGCGCGCCCCGGTGGCTACACCGCCCGCCCCGGTGGTCCCGGTGGTCCTCGTCCCGGTGGTCCGGGCGGCCCGCGTCCCGGCGGCTTCGGTGGCCCCCGCCCCGGTGGCGGCTTCGCCGGTGCTCGTCCCGGTGGCCCTGGCGGTCCCGGTGCCGGTGGCCCCGGTGGTCCGGCCCGCGTCCTGGCGGTGGTGGCGGTCCTCGCCCCAACGGCCAGCGCCGCGCCCCGCGCAAGAAGAGCCGTGCTCGTCGTCGTCGCGACTTCGACGAGTTGCAGCCGAACTACAACTCGGCGTACACGCCGAACAGCGCTCCGGTCCCCGAGGGCACGATCATCATCGAGCGTGGCGTGTCGGCCCAGGAGTTCGCTCCGAAGCTGAACCGCACCGCTGCCGACGTCATCCGCTTCCTGCTCCAGAACGGCGAGATGGTCACCGCGACGATGACGCTCACCGACGAGCAGATGGAACTCTTCGCGCTCGAGGTCGGCGCCGACCTGCTGCTGGTGGAAGCCGGCCAGCAGGAGGAGATGGAGCTCCAGGCGTTGTTCGACGACAGCGACGACGACGACGAGACGCTGCAGGAGTGGCGTCCCCCGGTCATCACCGTCATGGGTCACGTCGACCACGGCAAGACGACGCTGCTCGACAAGATCCGCGACGCCAACGTCGTGTCGGGTGAGGCCGGTGGCATCACCCAGCACATCGGTGCGTACCAGGTCGAGAAGGACGGTCGGAAGATCACGTTCCTCGACACCCCGGGCCACGCTGCGTTCACCAAGATGCGTGCTCGTGGCGCCCAGGTCACCGACATCGTGGTCCTGATGGTCGCGGCCGACGACGGCGTCATGCCGCAGACGATCGAGGCGATCAACCACGCCAAGGCGGCCGAGGTGCCGATCGTGGTCGCGTTGAACAAGATCGACAAGGAGAACGCCGACCCGCAGCGCGTCTACGCGCAGCTCGCCGAGCACGAGCTCGTGCCCGAGTCGTGGGGTGGCGACACCATCGTCGTCGAGATGGCCGCGGCGCAGAACATCGGCGTCGAAGAGATGCTCGAGCAGCTCCTCGTCGTCGCCGAGCTCGAAGAGCTCACCGCCAACCCGCAGGGTCGCGCCAAGGGCGTCGTCCTCGAGGCCAACCTCGACGTCGGTCGTGGCCCGGTGGCCACCATCCTCGTCGACAAGGGCGAGCTCAAGGTCGGCGATCCCATCGTGGCCGGTGCCGCCTGGGGCCGTGTCCGCGCCATGATCGACGACAAGGGCCAGCAGGTGAAGACCGCCGGCCCGAGCACCCCGGTGCAGGTCCTCGGTCTGCAGAGCGTGCCGAACGCCGGCGACGAGTTCCGCTCGTCCGACACCGAGAAGACCGCCAAGACGGTCGCCGAGGCACGCGAACAGCGTCAGCGCCTGAAGAACCAGCGTGGCGACGCTCGCGTCCAGCGCGGCGTGAAGCTCGAGGACATCTTCAGCCAGATCCAGTCCGGCGAGGTCGCCACCCTGAACCTGGTCATCAAGGCCGACGTGCAGGGTTCGCTCGAAGCGGTGACGGAGAGCCTCCGTCGCCTCGAGCGCGACGAGGTCAAGCTGGCGTTCGTCCACCGTGGCGTCGGCGGCATCACCGAGAACGACATCAGCCTCGCCGCGGCCACCAACGCGACGCTCATCGGCTTCAACGTGCGCCCGGACCGCAAGGCCCGCGACCTGGCCGACAGCGAAGGCGTCGAGATCCGTACCTACGAGATCATCTACAAGCTGCTCGAGGACATCGAGCGGGCCATGGTCGGCATGCTCGCCCCGGAGTTCGAGGAAGTGGTCACCGGCGAAGCCGAGGTCCGCGAGATCTTCCGCGTCCCCCGCATCGGCGCCATTGCCGGTTGCATCGTCCGCACGGGTGTCATCACCCGCGGCTCGAAGGTCCGCTTCCTGCGCGACGGTTCGATCATCTGGAAGGGCTCCATCCAGTCGCTCAAGCGCTTCAAGGAAGATGCGCGCGAGGTCCGCGAGGGCTTCGAGTGCGGCATCGGTCTCAGCGACTTCCAGGACCTCAAGCCGGGCGACCTCATCGAGACGTTCGAAGAGCGCGAGATCGCTCGGGTCTGATTCCCGCTCCGGCACTGCGCCGGTAGGGTCGCTGCATGGCCGATCTCGAGTTCTTCTTCGATGCTGTCTGCCCGTGGGCGTGGGTCACCTCGCGCTGGGTCAAGGAAGTGCAGCACCTGCGCGACTACGACGTCACCTGGCGGTTCATCTCGTTGAAGTTCATCAACGAGGACCGCCAGGAGGACTGGTACACCAAGGAGTACCGCGCCGCGCACATGGCCGGTCTGTACATGCACCGGGTGGCCGATCAGGTGCGTCTCGACCTCGGCAACGGGGCCGTCGACGCGCTGTACACCGCCACCGGCAACGCCTTCCATCTCGGGCAGCGCCGGCCGGAGATCAACGCCGATCCGGTGAAGTTCATGGGCGAGATGCTCGCCGACGCCGGGTTGCCCGCGGTGCTCGCCACCCATGCCCTCGACGAGTCGCACGACGCGTTCGTGAAGGCCGAGACCGACGCGGCATTCGCCCGCACCGGCGACGGCGTCGGCACACCGATCATCACCTTCCACCCCGGAAAGCGCCGCGAGGCCAGCTTCTTCGGTCCGGTCATCGCCAGCATCCCTCGCGGTGCCGACGCGCTGAAGCTGTGGGATGCCGTCGAGGTCATCGCCACCACCACCGGAATGGCCGAGCTCAAGCGTTCGAATCGCGCGAAGCTCGACTTCACCTGAGAAAGGACGTGGTCGTCATGACCAAGCCCCGCCGCACTACCGCTCCCTCCAGTCACAAGTACCCCCGCACCGCCCGTCTCAACGAGTCGCTGCGCGAGGTCATCGCCGAGGAACTCATCCGCATCGACGACGAGCGCCTCGCCCTGATCGCCATCACTGCCATCGACGTCGACCCGGAGATGAACCGCGCGATCGTCTACTACGACTCGCTGTTCGGCGAGGACGGCGACGGCGAGATCGGCGCGGCGTTGGCCGACCACCGTGTCCGCATCCAGGGCTCGGTGGGCCGCCAGATCCGTTCCAAGAAGACGCCCATCCTGAGCTTCAAGCCCGACGACGCCATCCGCGCCGCCGAGCGCATCGAGCGCGTGTTGCGCGACAAGGACACCCTGCCCGAGCGCCCACCCGAGCCCGACGACATCACCGACGCCGACACCACTCGCGACGAACCGGGCTGATGGCCCGGCGCCGTCCGCCCACCGTCCACGGCCTGGCCGTGGTCGACAAACCGGCCGGTGTGACGAGCCACGACGTGGTCGGCATGCTGCGCCGCCGGCTCGGCGAGCGTCGGGTCGGCCATGCCGGCACGCTCGACCCCGACGCCACCGGCGTGCTGCTGGTCGGAGTCGGCAACTGCACGCGCCTGTTGCGGTTCCTCACCGACCTGGGCAAGACGTACACCGGGCAGGTCGTGTTCGGCAGCACCACGGACTCGCTGGATTCCACCGGCACGGTCACGGGCACGTTCGACATGAGCGGACTCACGCTCGCGCAGGTCCGCGCCGCGGTCGCCGAGCACCTGGTCGGCCCCATCCTGCAGATCCCGCCGATGGTCAGCGCGGTGAAGGTCGACGGCCGCCGCCTGCACGAGTTGGCCCGCGAGGGCATCGA
The DNA here is from genome assembly GCA_963822385.1 of uncultured Actinomycetes bacterium. Lineage (GTDB taxonomy): Bacteria > Actinomycetota > Acidimicrobiia > Acidimicrobiales > Ilumatobacteraceae > UBA668. Next base: position 1,951,858 of record CAWGHJ010000003.1, on the reverse strand, counting down.
GATCGAGCGCGAAGCGCGTCCGGTCACGGTGTACCGCTTCGACGTCGAGCCCACCGCCGATCCGTTGGTCTACGACGTGGAGGTGCACTGCTCGAAGGGCACCTACCTGCGCACGCTCGCCGACGATCTGGGCCGCCTGTGCGGGGGTGGCGCGCACCTCCGCGGCCTGCGCCGCACCGCGGTCGGTGGTTTCACGGTCGATCAGGCCGCCTCGCCCGACACCGTCGAGCTGCTGACGTTGCCGCAGGCCGTGCGCGACTACCCGGCGGTCACCGTCGACGCCGAACGTGGCTGCGCTCGTCCGCAACGGGCGCGTGCTCGACCGCTTCGCCGCGGCGACAGGCGATGGTCCGTGGGCGGTCATCGGGCCCGATGGCGAACTGCTGGCGATGTACGAAGCGTTCGGTGCGCAGGCCAAGCCGGCGGTCGTGGTCTCGTCCCACGACGGGTGACCCAGGGCCCGTCGGGCGTGCCTCGGCGGGTGCCGAACCGGTAGCGTCGTGGTTCGTGCGCATCGTCACCGACCTGACCGACGCCCCGTTCCCCGGCGAACGAGCGGTCGTCACCATCGGCGCCTACGACGGCGTGCACCTCGGGCACCAGGCGGTCATCGCCGAGGTGCGCCGACTGGCGCAGTCGGCCGGAGCCCGATCGGTGGTCATCACGTTCGATCGACACCCGGCGTCGGTGGTGCGGCCGGAGAGCGCGCCGAAGTTGCTCACCGACCTCGACCAGAAGCTCGAACTGCTCGCGCTCACCGGAGTCGACGCGACGGTGGTGGTCCGCTTCGACGAGGAACAGTCGAAGGAGGAGCCGCTGTCGTTCGCCCAGCGTGTCCTCGTCGATCTGCTGGCCACCGAGGCCATCGTCGTGGGGGAGGACTTCCACTTCGGTCGCGGCCGCGGTGGCAACGTCGCCACGTTGCGCGAGTTCGGTGCCGAGCACGACTTCGAAGTGCATCCGCTGGGGCTGGTCCCTCGCACCGACGGGCCCGACGAGCCGGTCAGCTCGACGGCCATCCGTCGCGCCATGGCGGGTGGTCAGGTCGAGCTCGCGTCCGAGATGCTCGGTCACGTGTTCGAGGCCCGCGGCAAGGTCGTGCAGGGAGATCAGCGCGGCCGGTTGCTGGGCTTCCCGACGGCCAACGTCGAGGTGCCGAACTCGATCTGTCTGCCGTCCGACGGCGTGTATGCCGGTTGGTACCTGCGACCCGACGGGGCGCGGCAGGCATGCGCGATCAACCTCGGTCGTCGCCCCACGTTCTACGAGCACGCCGACTCGTCGTTGCTCGAGGCGCACCTGCTCGACTTCGCGGGCGACCTCTACGGCGAGCACGCCCGCGTTCAGTTCACCCATTTCCTGCGCAGCGAGCGCAAGTTCGACGGCATCGACGCCCTCATCGGGCAGCTGAAGCTGGACATCGAGCACGCCCGCAGCGTGCTCGCCTGACCGCTCGCGCGAACTGAAGTTCCTGGAGACTCGCAGGCGCACCTTTCACCGAGGTCACACGATTGCGACCGGTTTCGGTGGTTTCCGTGTGACTTCGACGGATGAGAGCGGGACAGCGTCCGCACCCCGAGCCGAGCGGCAGCTCTGCGCTGTGAGGTCACAGCGACCATTTCGGTCGTTCTCAACTGTCCAGTTCGAGCGTCGCGATGCGACCACCACGCAGCCGGTCAGGAGGGCCAGATCACCTGGCCGCTGGAGTCGTAGATCGCGTTGAGCACCGAGTCGTCGACCATGGTCGAGATGTCGGGAGCGACGCCGTCGAACAGGCCGATCGCGGCGTACTCGGTGACCTCGGCGGTCAGCGCGTCGACCAGCGGCAACCCGGCGGGCTTGCCCGGTTCGACACTGTCGGCCACCAGTGCCGACTCGACGCCCCAGCGGGCCGCCTCACCCTCGGGCGACAGGAACAGGGGGTTGTCGTTGGCTTCGATCGCATCGACGGCGATCTGTGCGGCCGCGTCGGGGTCGGCGATCGCGTCGGCCAGTCCCTTCATCGTGGCGCGCATGAAGTCGGTCGCCGCGGTGGGGAACTCCGCGAGGAACGTGCTGTTCGTGTAGATGATGCCGAAGCTGCCGGGGATGTCGTCGTCGCTCGGATCGAACAGATCGAACTCGATGCCGGCGGCCTCGAGCTGCTTGGGCTCGTTGCTCTTGTAGCCGGGGAAGCCGACGATGTCGGGCACCTCGATGTGCACCTTGGGGTCGAAGCCCTCGAGCAGCACCGTCTCGTAGTCGGTGCCTTCGACCAGGCCGGCCTTGGCGAGCATGGCCTTCACCGACGGGGTGATCGCACCCTTGACGCCGATCTTCTTGCCCTTGACGTCCGCGAGGTCGGCGACCGCGCCCTTCTTGGTGATCAGCGCGTCGATGCCGGTGCGGCCCTCGACGGCGAGCGCCACGTATCCCGCGTCGTTGGCGTCGGCGAAGTCGACCATCTCGCTGAACGAGCCGCCCGACGAGAACTGTGCGTCGTTGGCCGCGATCTGCGGATAGTTGTCGACCGAGAAGCTCGGCTTGAGCTGCACGTCGAGGCACAGGTCGGCGTAGTAGCCCTTCTCGTTGGCGACGAGCACGTCGACGATCGACGCCGAGGCGGAGAAGTCGAAGCTCGACAGGTAGATGATCGGACCGGCGGCCTTGTTGGCTTCGCAACGGTCGTCGGGGAAGGCGGCACCGGCGGTGACGTCGCTGACGACGGGTGTCGTGTCGGCGGTGGTGGTACCGGGATCCGTGCCGGGCGTGGTGCCCGGCGTGGTGTCGGCCGTGCCGTCGTCGCTCCCGCACGCGGCGAGCACGAGGGCGACGGCCATGAGGGTGGCTGCGCTGCGTCGGGGAGACATGGAGGTCGAGCCTACCGATCGTGGTCGAGTGCGTCGAAGAGGGCCAGCACGTTGGCCGAGCCGACGCCCGACGCGGTGACCCGTGCGGGAGATGAAACCCGAGCTGCACGCCGGTGGCCGGATCGTCGGCGGCGAAGAACTGTTCGTGGCCGTCGGCGTCGACGACGACGTCGGTGAGCAGGGGAGCACCGGCATCGGACAGACAGGCGCGGGCGTAGCCGGCGTTGAGCACCTCGAGTGCGACGTGCTGCACGCCGCCGCCCCGCGTGGCCACGTAGCGGGCGACGGCCGGCGAGGCCTCCGGGCTGACCAGCACGAACGTCACGCCGCCCGCCGAGACGGCGGCCATCCCCACGTGGGGCTCGGCCAGTGGCACCTCGTGGAAGCCGAACCGCCCCACCAGGCTGGCCGTCGCCTCACTCAGGTCCGGCACCGCGACGACGACGTGATCGACGCGGCTGGCGACCGTGTCGAGTCCGGACGTCCCTGCGCCCGCGGCCGGCTTCTCGGGCGCCGGATCGGGGCGATGGCCGGCGACCTCGATGCGGTGCGTCTCGGTGAGCAACACGCGGAACAACTGCTCGGCGAAGTCGGCGTCGACGCCGGCCTCGATGGCCTGCTGTCGCCGCGAGGTGACGACGTCGCGTACGCGGTTGGGCTGGATGACGGGTGTGTCGGAGTGTTGCTTCACGGCGGCGACCTCGCGGCACACGGCCAGCCGTTCGGCGACGATCGCGATCAGCGCGGCATCGAGTTGATCGATGCGCGAGCGGAGGTCGGCAAGGTGGGGTGCAACAGGCTCAGCCATCGCCGTGCACGGTATCCGCTCAGCCCCACGACGACCGCGGTGGGCGCTGCGACACGTGCCAGCGGAGCACGACGCGCTGCAGCACCGAGATGAGCACCAGGAAGATCGTGCCCAGCAGCGCCATGGCGAAGATCGCGGCCCAGAGCGCGTCGCCCTCGTTCAACGCGGCGGCGCGGCGGCCGATGTTGCCGAGACCCTCGTTGGCGAAGTTGCCACCCTCCACCAGATAGGCGGCGATGAGCGCGAGTCCGACGTTGTAGCGCGCCGCGGTGAACAGCGAGGGCAGTGCCGAGGGCAGACGCAGGCGCCACAGCACCTCGACCCGGGACGCGTCGACGGAGGCGAGCAGCTCGCGGCTGGCGGGGTCGGCGCTGCGCATGCCGTCGACGGTGGCGAACGCGAACGCCGGCATGCACACCAGGCCGGTGATGAACAACACCGGTGGCGTGCCCGAACCCAGCCACAGCACGACCGAACCGATGTAGGCGACGAACGGGGTGACCTGGAGCAGGATGAGCACCGGCTGCGTGGCGTGTTCGAAGAACGCGGACGCAGCCATCAACGAGCCGACGACCAACGCCACGGCCAGGGCGATGAGCAGGCCACCGAGGGCGTGGTACACGGTGACCCACGCTGCGCCGGCGTAGTCGCCGGCGTTGTCGACGAGATAGCGCACGATGCGCGACGGCGCTCGCAGGATGAACGGGCGCACGTCGTTGGCGCGCACGAGCAGTTCCCAGAGTCCGAGGAAGACCAGGATGCCGATGATCGGCGCGACGACGCGGCGATTCACGACCGCCCTCCGTGCAGGGCGTGGCGCACCGCTGCGCACAGTTGGACGAACCGCGGGTCGTCCTCGATGTCGGCGGTGCGCGGCCGGGGGAGGTCGATGGGGATGTCGGCCACCATGCGGCTCGGGCGGCTGCTGCTGACGAGGACGCGATCGCTCAGCGCGACCGCCTCGGCGATGCTGTGGGTGATGAACAGGACGGTCGCGCCGCGCCCGTCGACCAGCCGTGTGAGCAGCAGGCGCATCTCGGAGCGTGTGATCTCGTCGAGCGCGGCGAAGGGCTCGTCCATCACGATCAGCGGTGCGTGCAGGGCGAGCGCACGCACCAACGCGACCCGCTGCTGCATGCCGCCGGACAGCTCGTGCGGGTAGGCGTCGAGGAACTCACCGAGTCCGACCTCGCGCAGCAGCGCGTCGGGATCGTCGGCGTCGGTGGGGTTGGCCGACCGGTTCACGTCGAGCAGCAGGCGGGCGTTGTCGCGCACGGTCCGCCACGGCAGCAGGCCCGGGGCCTGGGGGACCATCGCGACCCGCTTGTGGCTGCGCGCCTCGGCCGGCGTGCCGTCGTCGAGGAGGACCTCGCCTGCCGTCGCCGGCTCGAGCCCGGCGACGATGCGCATCAGGGTGGTCTTGCCGCAGCCCGACGGGCCGATGATGCTGACGAAGCTGCCCGCCTCGATGTCCAGCGTCAGCGGGTCGACGACCGGCAGGTCGCCGTACACCTTGGTGAGGTCGCGCACGACGATCCGGCTCATCGCTGGTGAGTGTAGGAGGACCTCCCTCGTCTCGCCGCTAGTCTTGCTGCGTCCGCCGGGGCCTCACCTCCGACGCGATGCCTCCGGCCGAATGGCTGCGGGCGACCTCCATTCAGGAAAGGGAAGGCCATGGCCATTGCTCCGAAGCAAGAGACCATCGACTCGCACAAGCTCAGCGACACCGACACCGGTTCGCCCGAGGTGCAGATCGCGCTGCTCACGGCACGCATCAACCACCTCACCGAGCACTTCAAGACGCACAAGAAGGACCACCACAGCCGTCGTGGCCTGCTGAAGCTCGTCGGTCGGCGTCGCCGCATGCTCGACTACGTGAAGAACATCGACGTCGAGCGCTACCGCGCCATCGTCGCCGCCAACGGCCTGCGCCGCTGAGCACCGCTTCTGGAAGGGCCGGTCCGCGAGGACCGGCCTCGTCCCGGCCGACCGAACGCGCGGAACGTCCCAGATCTGGGAGATTCCTCGCCCGTGGGCGCGGAGTGACCCGAATCGGGACCTTTCGCGCCCGACCGCAGCCGTGTCCCGCCCGACGCGTCCGCCGGCGGGCGAGGCTCCGCCCTGTGGACAACGGTTGCTGGTAGGCTGGTCAGGACAAACCAACCGAGCGGAACCTCATGGATCGGTTGTCAGTCGCGAGCATCGAACCCCTGTGTGACGCCCAGGCGTGCGTTCGATGTTGACGACTGGGAACCGTCCTCCGCTCCAAGTGCCGGGCGCAGTGGCGCGCGGCGTGAAAGGAGCTCGTCATGGCAGATGCCATTCGAGTGTCGCTGCCCGTCTCGGGTACCGACAAGACCCTGTCCTTCGAGACCGGGCAAGCTGGCCCAGCAGAGCATGGGTGCCGTCGTGGCACAGCTCGGCCGGACCACGGTGCTGGCCACGGCCAACGCCGCCAAGGAAGCCCGCCCCGGCGCGGACTTCTTCCCCCTGACCATCGACGTCGAAGAGCGTGCGTACGCCGCGGGCAAGATCCCCGGCTCGTTCTTCCGTCGTGAGGGCCGTCCCACCGAGGACGCCATCCTCACCTGCCGCCTCACCGACCGCCCGCTGCGGCCGGCGTTCCCCGACGGCTTCCGCAACGAGACCCAGGTCGTGCTGACGATCATCGGCGCCGACATGGAGAACCCGCACGACGTGCTCTCCATCAACGCCGCGTCCGCATCGCTGATGCTCAGTGGCATCCCGTTCGACGGCCCGATCGGCGCCGTGCGCGTCGCCTACAGCCAGAGCGGCGAGTGGATCCCCCACCCGACCTACGAAGAGGGCGCGAACAGCACGTTCGAGCTCGTCGTGGCCGGCCGCCAGCTCGACAGCGGCGACGTCGCCATCATGATGGTCGAGGCCGGTGGCACCACCAAGAGCTTCGACTACTACGCCGACGGCGCCCCGAAGGTCGACGAAGCCGCCCTCGCCGGTGGCCTCGAGGCCAGCAAGATCTGGATCAAGGAGAGCATCGCCCTCCAGAAGGAACTCGTCGCCGCCGTCGTGGCCGTGAAGGGTCCGATCGTCCCGATGGAGTACAGCGTCACGGTCGACTACGCCCCCGAGGTGTTCGCGGCCGTCGAGCCCATCGCCACCCCCGAGCTGTCGAAGGCCGTCGCCATCGCCCTGAAGGCCGACCGCAACGCCGCCACCGACGCCGTCGCGGCCCACGCCGTCGCCACGCTCTGCGGCGACGGCGCCGAGTTCGCCGGCCGCGAGCGTGAGGTGAAGGAAGCCGTTCGCAGCCTCACCAAGAAGCTCGTCCGCAAGCGCATCGTCGACGAAGGCAAGCGCATCGACGGTCGCGGCCCCCGCGACCTGCGCCCGCTGCAGCAGCGAAGTCGGCGTCCTGCCGACCGCGCACGGCACCGGCCTGTTCCAGCGTGGCGAGACCCAGGTGATGAACGTCGTCACCATGGCCATGCCGCGCATGAACCAGCTGCTCGACACGCTCGGCCCGGAGACCAACAAGTACTTCCTGTTCCACTACAACATGGCCCCGTGGGCCAACGGTGAGACGGGCCGCGTCGGTTCGCCGAAGCGTCGCGAGATCGGCCACGGTGCGCTCGCCGCCCGTGCGCTGCTCCCCGTGCTGCCCGGGCATGGACAAGTTCAACTACACCCTCCGCCTCGTCGCCGAAGTGCTCGCCTCCAACGGCAGCACCTCGATGGCCTCGGTGTGCTCGGGCTCGCTGGCCCTCATGGACGCCGGTGTGCCGGTGCGTGCGGCCGTGGCCGGCATCGCCATGGGCCTCGTCTACGCCGAGGGCAAGTACACCACCCTCACCGACATCCTCGGTGCGGAAGACGCCTTCGGCGACATGGACTTCAAGGTGGCCGGTACTGCCGACGCCATCACGGCCCTGCAGCTCGACACCAAGATCGACGGCATTCCCGCCGACGTCCTGGCTGCCGCGCTCGATCAGGCCAAGGAAGCCCGTACCGAGATCCTCGCCAACATGAACGCATGCCTGGCCGAGGCCCGTCCGGAAGTGGCTGCGACGGCCCCGAAGATCATCACGATCACCATCCCGATGGACAAGATCGGCGAGGTCATCGGGCCGAAGGGCAAGGTCATCAACACCATCACCCAGGAGACCGGCGCCGACATCGCCGTCGACGACGACGGTGCCCAGGGCATCGTCACCATCGGCGCCGTCGAGGCGTGGCGCATGGAGGACGCGAAGGCTCGCATCCTCGCCATCGTGTCGCCGCCCATGGCCGAGGTCGGCAAGACCTACCCGGGTCGCGTCGTGAACATCACCAAGTTCGGTGCGTTCGTGAACATCCTCCCGGGCCGTGACGGTCTGGTGCACATCAGCAAGCTCGGCAAGGGCAAGCGCATCAACAACGTGGAAGACGTGCTCACGCTCGGTCAGGAGATCGAGGTCGTCGTCGAGGAGATCGACGAGAAGGGCAAGGTCAGCCTGACCCCCGGCGACAGCTGGGACCCGGTCATCCCCGAGGGCGCAGCGTCGTCCGGCGGCGGCGACCGTGGTGATCGCAGCGATCGCGGCGATCGTGGCGGCCGCGACCGCGACCGTGGCGGTCGCAGCAGCGACCGTGGCGAGCGTGCCCCGCGTGCCAGCGCCCCGCCCGTCGAGGGCGCCGTCGCCGTGTCGTTCGACGACGCGTTCGACGCCGAGCTCGCCGGCGAACTGGGCGACCTCGGTCCCGGCGGCGAGCCCGTCGCCGACGACCGTGGCGACCGCGGCGGCGATCGCGGCGGCCGTCGCCGTCACCGCTGATCAGTGACCGACCTCCGGATCACCCAACTGGACTCCGGCCTCACGGTGGCCACCGAACGCGTGCCTGGCACGCTGTCGGTGGCCACCGGTGTCTGGGTCGGCGTGGGCTCGCGCGACGAGCCCGATCACCTCAGCGGCGTCAGCCACTTCCTCGAACACCTGCTGTTCAAGGGCACCGACACACGGTCGGCGCAGGAGCTGTCGCGTGGAGTCGATCGCCGCGGCGGCGACTTCAACGCGTTCACCTCCAAGGAGTACACGGCGTACTACTGCCGGCTCCCGGCACGGCACGCCGAGTTCTGCATCCAGTTGCTGGGCGACGTCATCACCCGGCCCGCGCTGCGTGACGCCGACGTGCACGCCGAGCGACTGGTCATCCTCGAAGAGCTGGCGATGGACGACGACTCGCCCGACGACGTGGCCCACCGCGCGTTCGCCGCGGCGATGTTCCCCGACCATGCGCTCGGCCGCGATCCCGCGGGCGATCGCGAGCACGTGCAGGCCATCACGCCCGACGACGTGCGTTCGTTCTTCGAGCAGCACTATCGCTCGAACGGCATGGTCGTCACGGCGGTCGGTCCGCTCGAGCACGACGAACTGCTCGGCCTGGTCGAGCAGGCCTTCGCCGGTGTCGCCGTGGGCGGCGATCGCCCGCAGCGGTCCGAACCGGGTGGCATGGGTGACGGCATGGTCATCGACGACGACACCGAGCAGGTGCACATCGTCATGGGTGGCCGCGCCCTGCCTCGCCTCGACCCTCGCCGAGAGGCGCTCGACGTGGTCAACCACGTGCTCGGCGGCGGCCTGTCGAGTCGGTTGTTCGAGGAGATCCGCGAGCGGCGTGGCCTTGCCTACGCCGTGTACTCGGGGGTTTCCGCGTATGCCGACTCCGGTGTGTTCCAGATGTATGCGGGCACCCAACCCGAGCACGCCGACGAGGTGCAGCAACTGCTGCGTGACGAGGTCGACAAGCTGGTCGCCGATGGCATCACCGACGAGGAGCTCGAGATCGCCAAGGGCTACCTCACCGGCTCGTTCGAGTTGGGCCTGGAGGACACCGGGGCGCGCATGGCCCGTACGGCCGGGCAGCTGATCACCACGGGTACCGTGCGCGGCATCGACGAGCAGGTGGCCCGCTGGGCCGCGGTCGACCACGACGCAGCACGCGCCGTGGTGCTCGACGTGCTCGACGCCGAGCCGATCGTGGTGACCGTGGGTCCCAGCGACTGATCGCCCTCGCGGGCGCGACTCACTCCGGAGTGGGGAACGCCTGCGGCTCGGGCGTGGTGGTCGGCGTCGCCGGCGCCGGCATGGGTGCCGAGGGCGGCGGCAGGTTCGATGCCGGTGCGGCAGGCGCCGCGTCGGGCTTGGTGCCCATGATGTCGGTGCCCAGTTCAGCCAGGGCGGTCAGCTCGGCCACGAGCGCGTCGATCGCCGCGTCGTCGCCGTCCTCGACGGTGCCGGTGGTGCGCTGGCGATAGACGATGCGACCCAGGTCGTCGAGCAGGTCGTCGGCCTTGCGCTTGTTCTGCTGCTCGTCGACCTTGTCCTTGGCCTGGTTGGCGAGTTGGGTGGCCTTGTCCTTGGCTTTGTCGAAGAAGCTGCTCATGTGCCCTTTCTATCCACCCCGACGATGCCAAGTCCAGGGGCTACCGTCATGCCATGAGCAAGATTCGCGTGGGCGTGGTCGGGGCCGGTGGCCGAATGGGCGCGACGGTGTGCGGCGCCGTGGTCGCCGACCCTGCGTTGGAGCTGGTGGCTGCGGTCGACCCACGTGCGGCCGGCGGCGACGTCCACGGCATCGCCATCGCGCCCGAGCTTCGGGCGCTGGCCGAGGCGCGCTGCGATGTGGTCGTCGACTTCACCGTGGCCGACGCGTCGCGGGTCACCGTGCCGTGGCTGGCGTTGCACGGCATCCATGCCGTGGTCGGCACCACCGGCCTCACCGCCGACGACATCGATGCGTTCCGCGGTGCGTTCACCGGCAGCAACTGTCTCGTCGCCGCGAACTTCGCCATCAGCGCGGTGTTGATGATGCGTTTCGCCGAGCTCGCCGCGCCGTTCTTCGAGACCGCCGAGATCATCGAACTGCACCACGACCAGAAGATCGACGCCCCGTCGGGCACCGCGGTCACGACGGCGGACGCGCATGGCCGCCGCGTCCGACCAGTGGGCGGCCGACCCGACGCAGCACGAGATCTACCCGGGCGCGCGTGGCGGTGTCGGCCCGGCCGGCATCCACCTGCACTCGGTGCGCATGCGTGGCATGGTGGCGCACCAGGAGGTCATCCTCGGCGCCGAGGGTCAGACGCTCGTCATCCGCCAGGACAGCTACGACCGGGCGAGCTTCATGCCCGGGGTGGTGCTGGCGTGCAAGCGCATCGCCGACCACCCCGGGCTCACCGTCGGTCTCGACGCCCTGCTGGGCGTCTGACGGGCGACGGTCGACGTGGTGCGTCAGCCGAGGCTGGCGACCGCCGCGTCGTAGTCGGGCTCCTGGGCGATCTCGGGCACGAGCTGACTGTGGATGACGGTGCCGTGCTCGTCGAGCACGACCACCGAGCGGGCCATCAGGCCGGCGAGCTTGCCGTCGGCCAGCCGCACGCCGTAGGCGTCGCCGAAGTCGCCGCGGAAGGTGCTGGCCACGACCACGTTCTCGAGGCCCTCGGCGCCGCAGAAGCGGTTCATGGCGAAGGGCAGGTCGGCGGCGACGCAGACGACCACCGTGTTCTCGAGGCCGGACGCGATCTCGTTGAACTTGCGCATGCTGGTGGCGCAGGTCGGCGTGTCGATGCTCGGGAAGATGTTCAGCACGACCCGCTTGCCGGCCAGGTCGGCCGGGGTGATGTCGCTGAGATCGCCCTTGGTGATGGTGAACGACGGGGTGGGGGAGCCGACGGTGGGGAGCTCGCCGACGGTGTGGACGGGGTTGCCCCCGAGTGCAGTGGTAGCCATGGAGTGCGTGTCTAGCAGCGCCGCGCCGCTCCTGCACGACCGTCCGCGCGGTCAGCCGCCTCGGCGGAAGTTGCGGACGTTGACGACGACCACCAGCAGCACCGAGATGCCGATGATCCACAACTGGTAGCGGTTGGTCCACTCGATGACGCTGCGCAGCTGGCTCTCGAACGCCTTCGACAGCCACCAGATGAGCACCAGGCGGATGCTCACGCCGATCGCGAACATCGGTGCGAGGCGCTTCCACGTGGTGGCCGCGGCGCCGGTGAGCGCCCACACGATGTTGCTGCCCACGAAGAACGGCACCACGAACCATTCGGCCCTGGCCACCGACTGCTCGAACTTGGCCACCTGCTCCTGCGGCATGCCCAAGAAGCGCCAGAACCAGCGCAGCGCCCGGTCGCCGTAGCAGCGCCCGATCATGTGGCACACCACCGCCGCCACGGCCAGACGCAGCGCTCCGACGAACGCCCAGGCGAGCGGCGACGACACCGATGGGACGGCGAGCACGAGGTACCGATTGCGCGACGACAGCATCAGCAACTGCAGGGGGTGCTCGTCGTCGAGCGACGCCCACGTGGCGCCGGCGACGTTGGTGCACACCACCAGGACGACGAACGCGACGACCCAGATCGGCCCGGTTCGGGGGGTGGGGGCCGGTTCCACCGTTTCGTCGGCGATCACCGTCGCACACTAGAGTCCGGGTGCCGCCACGGCGGCATCACCCGGGGGAGTGGATGTTGTGCCGCGCACATCGAAGTTCGTGATCATCGTCGCGTGTGCGGCCATCTTGGCAGCGTGCGGTGCCGATCCCGACGACAGCTTCGGAGCGACGACGACGGCGCCGCCGGAGACCACCAGCGCGGTGACCTTCCCCGCCAACGGTGAGACCGTCGACGTGTCGGCCATCGACAACAACTTCGTGCCGCAGACCATCGAGGTCGTCGCCGGCACCGAGGTCGTCTTCGCGAACAACGGCCGCAACCCGCACAACGTCGTGCCCGAAGGCGATCCCAAGGCCACCACGTGGGGCGTGCTCGAGGCCGACTTCAACCCCACCGACACCTACTCCCGGGTGTTCGACCGCCCCGGCACCTACGTCTACTACTGCACCATCCACGGCTCGGCGAAGGCCGGCATGGTGGGCACCATCACCGTCACTGCACCCTGACAACTCGTACCGATCGGAAGTCACCACATGCAACGCCGAACCAACATCCATCGCCTCCTCGTCGGCGCAGTCGCCGCCACGCTGCTGTTCGCGGCATGCGGTGGCGACGACAACGCGGTGTCCACCACCGTCGCTCCCACGACGGCGCCCGCCAGTGAGACCACTGCGGGTGTCGACGACGGCACCATCGAGGTGCCGGCCGACTTCCCGACCATCCAGGAGGCCGTCGACGCGGCTGCCCCCGGCGCGCTCATCCTGGTCGCCGAAGGCACCTACCAGGAGGCCGTGCAGGTCGAGACCGACGACCTCACCATTCGTGGCCTCGACCGCAACAAGGTCGTCCTCGACGGCAACTTCGAGCTCGACAACGGCATCCGCGTGCTGGGCGCCAAGGGCGTCGCCGTCGAGAACATGACCGCGATGAACTACACCCACAACGGCTTCTTCTGGACGGGTGTCGACGGGTACCGCGGCTCGTACCTCACCAGCTACCGCACCGGTGACTACGGCATCTACGCCTTCGACAGCGTGAACGGCCAGCTCGAGCACATCTACGCCGCGGGCAGCCCCGACGCCGGCATCTACATCGGCGAGTGCTACCCCTGCAACGCGGTCATCGACGACACCGTCAGCGAGCACAACGGCCTCGGCTACTCGGGCACCAACTCGGGCGGCAACCTGCTCATCGTCAACTCGACTTCCGCTTCAACCGCGCCGGCATCGTGCCGAACAGCGGCAGCTACGAGCTGTGCTACCCGAGCCGCGCGACCACCATCGTCGGCAACGTGGTCTACTCCAACAACCAGGCCGACACGCCGGCCATCGACGTCGCCCTGCTCGCGATGGGCAACGGCATCCTGGTCGCGGGCGGGGTGCTCAACGACATCGAACGCAACCTCGTCTACGACCACGACAAGACCGGCATCGGCCTGGTGCCGTTCCTCGAGGAGGACCCCAACGACGAGATGCCCACCAAGGACGAGTGGGACACGCCGTGCTCCGAGCAGAAGCAGCAGACGCCCACCAAGCCCAGCGGTCCGCTGCTGTGGGACTCGCAGGAGAACCGGGTGATGGGGAACGTCGTCGCCGGCAACCGCCTCGCCGACATCATGGTGGCGTCGGCCGGTAGCGATGTGTCGACCCTGGGCAACTGCTTCAGCAAGAACAACATCGACACCAGCCTGCCCAAGAACCTGCAGACCCTCGCCCCGTGCGACGGCACCGGCGTGGGTGACTGGAAGGACGGCGAGTACAACATCGCCCAGTGGCTGGTCGACGTCGAGACCGCGCCGCCGTCGGTCGACTGGCAGAAGGCACCCCTGCCGGATCTGCAGGACCAGGAGAACATGCCCGACGCCGCCACGGCGCCGGCACACCCGGCCACCGACGTGCCGTTCGAGGTGAACGTGGGCGCCATCTTCGTGCCCGCGAAGAGCCCGGCACCCTGATCGGTCTTCATGCGTCGACTCGCTCTCGTGGCGGCCGTCGTCGTGCTCCTCGTCGCATGTAGCGACGGCGGAAGCGCGGCGACGCCCGCGTCGTCCGGTGGCACCGAGCACCAACACGTCCACACCGACGTCACGTCACTCGGACAACCCGATCACCCCATCGCCGGCCCGCAGGGTGCCGTGCCGCAGTTCGTCGTCGAGTGCGACTACAGCCACGCAGCGATGGACGACCCCATCGTCTACCCCGGCCAGCCCGGCGCCAGCCACCTGCACGTGTTCTTCGGCAACGACGGGGTCGACGCCGACAGCACCACCGAGTCGCTCGCCCAGCACGGCACGACCTGCGATCAGCAACTCGACAAGGCGGCCTACTGGGCGCCGGCGCTGCTGCGCGACGGCGAGATGCTCACGCCGGTGAAGAGCACCGCGTACTACCGCCCCGGCATCGAGGTCGATCCGACCACGGTGCAGGCGTTCCCGAAGGGGTTGGTGATGGTCGCCGGCAACGCCGGCGCCACGAAGGATCAACCGACATCCATCGTCGCCTGGTCGTGCGGCACCGGCAGCGAGCGCGACGTGCTGCCGCCCGACGTGCGGCGCCGGACGCGACCTTCGCCTGCTGGTGACCTTCCCCGACTGCTGGAACGGCACCGACCTCGACAGCGACGACCACCACGCCCACGTCGCGTACAGCTCGAAGGGTCGGTGCCCCGAGGGCTTCTCGGTGCCCGTGCCGCAGCTGCAGTTCAGCGTGGAGTACCCGGTGTCGGGGGCGGTCGACGGTCTGGAACTCGCCAGCGGAGGGCTCACGTCGGGCCACGCCGACTTCATGAACGGTTGGGACCAGGAACGGCTCGCCCGTGAGGTGCGCCTGTGCCTGCATCGCGAGGTCGTCTGCGGCATCACGTCCGGGCGGAAGACCGGCTGATCTGTGTCACAATGCCCGCCATGTACGCGAACATCGTGGTCGGGACGGATGGATCGGACACGGCGAAGATCGCCGTGCAGCACGCCATGGCGCTGGCACAGGCCGGCGGTGGCACGCTCCACGTGGTGCACACGTTCCAGAACGTGTCGCTCGGCATGGCCGCGGTGGCTGCCGGCAGTGGCGGACCGGCGGTCGACCTCGATCGGCTGAACGTCGGCTTGCAGGAGCACGGCGCTGCGGTCGTCGCCGCGGTGCTCGCCGATGCCGAGGCGGGTGGTGTCCGCGCCGAGACGCACGTCGTCAGCGGCGACCCGGCCGACGCCCTGCTCGGCGTGGCCGATCAGGTGGGGGCCGACCTCATCGTCGTCGGCAACCGGGGCATGTCCGGGGTGAAGCGGTTCATGCTCGGCAGCGTGCCCAACCGCATCTCGCACCACTGCCCGTGCAACCTGCTCATCGTCAACACGACGGGCGGCTGACCGAGTGTCGTTCACCGTGCGCGTGGTGGTCGAGATGAAGAAGGTGCCGCACGAGCACGAGATGGACGCGCTCAACCACGTCTTCGGCGAGGTCGAGCACGCCCAGGGCTCGAAGTCGGTGACCCTCGTCGAGCACGTCGGCGTCAGCGACGAGGCCGACGCCATCGCGTTCGTCCGTTCGCTCGTCGACGACGCGGTCCCCCAGGGCACCAAGGTCCTGTCCGTCGCCGCGACCCAGGACTAGCTGGAGCCGCAGAACTGTTCTCCAGGAACTTCAGTTCGCGGTGTTCTCCAGGAACTTAAGTTCCTGGAGAACGGGCGAACCGGGCAGAGGTAGCGCGGTCAGAGGCGGCCGCTGGCGATGACGCGTTCGAGGAACTCGCGCGTCTCGGGGCGAGCGGGGTCGGTGAACAGTTGCTCGGGCTCGCCGCTCTCGAGCACCACGCCGTCCTTCAGGAAGCAGACCTGATCGCTGATCTCGCGGGCGAACCCCATCTCGTGGGTGGCCAGCACCATGGTCATGCCCTCGCCGCGCATGTCGCGGATGACGTTGAGCACCTCGCCGACCAGCACCGGGTCGAGCGCCGCGGTGACCTCGTCGAGCAGCATCAGCTCGGGCTTCATCGCCAGCGCGCGGACGATGGCGACGCGCTGCTGCTGCCCGCCCGACAACTGATCGGGGTAGGCGGTCGCCTTGTCGGCCAACGAGAACCGGCCGAGCAACTCCATCGCCGCGTCGTTCGCGTCGGCCCGCTCGTGCTTGAGCACCTTCGTCGGGCCCAGCGTGATGTTCTGCAGCACGCTCATGTGCGGGAACAGGTTGTAGCTCTGGAAGACCATGCCGATGCGGCGGCGGATGGGATCGGGGTCGAGGCCCGGCTCGCTGATGTCGACGCCGTCGAGCAGGATCGCGCCGTCGTCGATGGGCTCGAGCAGGTTGATGCACCGCAGCAGCGTGCTCTTGCCCGATCCGCTGGCGCCGATGAGGCACACCACCTCGTGCTCGCCGACGTCGAGCGAGACGTGATCGAGCACCACCTTGCGCTCGGCCTTCTTGCCGAACGACTTCTCCACCTCGCGGACGCTCAGCTTCGCACTCACCCGACCACCGACCCACCGGTGCGCTTGCGCTGCCGGGCGGTGTACCAGTCGACGAGGCGTGTCTCGGGAATGGTGAGGATGAGGAAGATCACCGCGGCCGCGACGAGCGGCGTGAAGTTGAACGTCTTGTCCTTGATCGACGTGGCCCTGCGGAACACTTCGACGATGCCGAGGATGCTGAGCAGCGCGACGTCCTTCTGCAACGACAGGAAGTCGTTCATCAGCGGCGGGATGACCCGGCGAACGGCCTGGGGCAGCACGACGTGGCGCAACGTCTGGCTCTGCGACAGGCCGAGCGATCGGGCGCCCGCCCGCTGGCTCTCGTGCACGCTCTCGATGCCGGCGCGGAACACCTCGGCGACGTACGCCGAGTAGGCCAGGACCAGTGCGATGGGGCCCCACAGGTACGGCGAGTTCCACGCGCCGCCGAACCACAGGAAGTGGAAGTCGCCCTCGATCAGCTTCAACTTCGGGATGCCGAAGCCGATGAGGTAGATCGTCAGGATCACGGGGACCCCGCGGAAGAAGTCGGTGTACACCGCGGCGAAGACGCGCAGTGGGAACAGCACCGGGCTGCGTGTGTTGCGGCACAGGGCGATGACCATTCCCCAGATGACGATCAGCGGCGCGCACTGCAGGAACAGCTTCACGTCGACCCACAGGTACCCCAGCAACTCGGGGAAGTCCTCCTTGAACCGGGTGGGGTCGAAGAACAGCGCCTTCACCTTCGGCCACCCACTCGAACCGGTGACGACGAAGTAGACGATGGTGAACGTGAGCAGCGTCGAGACGAGTGCGACCGCCGTGGATCGCCGACGTCGCTGGCGCAGCCAGACCTCGCGACGGCTCGGCTGCCCGGGAACGCGAGAGGGCGCCGACACGTGGTCGGCGCCCTCGTCGAGATCAGTCATGACCGGTCAGGTTAATAGTGCTGTGGGTGAATGACTGGTGTGGCCGGTGGTCAGCTCTCGGGGAGCGTCGGGGCCTCGGTGTAGTCGGTCATCCACTGCTGGGTGATCTTCTCGAGATCGCCCGAGGCAGTGAGCGTGGCCAGCGCGATGTTCACGCACTCCACGAGCGGGTTGTCCTTCACGAACAGCAGGCCCCACTGGTCGCCACCCTGGTCGCCCAGGGGGAACTGGCCGAACACCTTGGTGTTGTCGATGCCACCGAACTCGGCGCCGGCGTTGGCCCAGAAGATGGCCGTCGGCAGGTCGGAGATGATCGCGTCGATCTGACCGTTGTCGAGCGCCGTCGCGGCGTCGGCGTTGCTGTTGAACGTGAACGCCTCGGCCGTCGGCTGGATGACGTCGTTGATGTAGTTCAGGCTGGTGGTGCCGGCGGCGGCACCGAGCTTGAGCTGCTTCAGGTCGGCCACGGACGTGACGTCCTTGGCCGGGCCGTCGATGTAGCCGATGAGCGCCTGGTTGGCGGTGTAGTACGGATCGCTGAACGACACGACGGCCTTGCGCTCGTCGTTGATCGTGAACTGCTGCAGGTTGAAGTCGAACGTCTTGTCGTCGCCGGCGACAGCGGTGTCGAACGACGTGCGCACCCACTTCACGGTGTCGCCCTCGAAGCCGAGCTCCTTGGCGACGGCCAGGGCCAGCGCGGACTCGAAGCCCTCGCCCGACTCGGGCTTGTCGTCGATGACGTAGGGCGGGAAGGCGGGGTCGCCGGTGGCGATGGTGAGGCTGCCGGCTTCGAGCGTCTTGCCCTCGGCGCAGGCCTTGGCGTCGCCGCCCTCGCCGGGGGCCGACGTGGGGGCCGCGGTGGTGTCGGCGGCGGTGGTGGACGACGACTCGCTGTCGCTGCCGCATGCGGCGAACAGGACGCCGCCGGCGGCGAGGAGCGCGATGATCTGGCGCTTCATGTGGATGGAACTCCTTTGTTCACGGGAGGCAGTGCCCGGGCACTGACCCGCAGGATTCTAGAGGGCTTTGGAATTCATGCCTTGACGGTGAGACGGATACCGTCTTAGTGTCTCAGGCGATGACGAACACGGCCCCGGTTGCCGCGTCCGCCACGGGGATCACACACTCTGGGGTCGAGGCGCGAGTCCTCGACGCAGCGAAGCGCTGCGTCGAGCGTTGGGGCATGTCCAAGCTCACCATCGACGACATCGCCAACGAGGCCGGCGTCTCTCGCGCCACGTTGTACCGCATGTTCCCCGGCGGCAAGGACGTCCTGTTCGAAGCGCTCCGCGTTCGCGAGCTGGAGGAGTTCTTCACCCGCCTCGCCGGGCACCTCGAACACGTCGACACGCTCGAGGACCTCCTCGTCAACACGGTCGTGGCCGCAACGCACGAACTCCGCGACGACAGCCACCTGGCCGTCATGCTCGCCAGCGAACCGGGCGAGACGCTCACGTCGCTCACCGTCGACGGTCTGCCGCGGATCATCCGCGTCGCCACCGTCTTCCTCGTCCCGCTCGTCGACGAGTACCTGCCCCGACGCGACAGCGCCCGACTCGTCGAGCTGCTCGCCCGTCTGGTCATCAGCTACTTCCTCGCCCCGTCCGACCACGTCGATCTCGGCGACCACGACAGCGCCCGGCTGTTCATCACCACCTTCGCCCTGCCCGCCTTCACCCCGCTCATCCGTCCGTAACACCTCGACCCCTGCACCACAGCAACAGGAGCCCTGCAATGACCGTCACCCACAACACCAACGAAGAGATCATCGGCCGCTCCGAGATCAACGACATCGATGCCATCCTCGCCATCCCGAACGCCGACCCGAACGAGGTCGAGCACGTGGTGAAGAACAACGCCGACACCATCTTCACCTGGGACTACTCGCTGCAGCGCCCGGCGCTGCGCAAGCTGTACGAGAAGGCCAAGACCGGTCAGTGGAACGGCACCACCGACCTGCCGTGGCACCTCGACGTCGACGTCGAGAAGTGCGCCATCGAAGAGCGCGAGCTCATCGGCACCGGGCTCGACCCGAACACCTTCATCGGCACGCCGGTCGAGAAGTGGGACGACGCCAAGTGGCTCGAGTTCAACATCGAGAGCAAGCGCTGGAGTCTGAGCCAGTTCATGCACGGCGAGCAGGGCGCGCTCATCTGCACCGCGAAGATCGTCGAGACGGTGCCGTGGTACGACGCCAAGCTGTACGCCAGCACCCAGGTGGTCGACGAAGCCCGTCACGTCGAGGTGTTCGCCCGCTACCTGGAAGAGAAGCTCGGTGGCGAGTACCAGATCAACATCCACCTGCGGATGCTGCTCGACGACATCATCCACGACAGCCGCTGGGACATGACCTACCTGGGCATGCAGATCATGGTCGAGGGGCTCGCGCTCGCCGCGTTCGGTTTCCAGCACCAGATGACCACCGAGCCCCTGCTGAAGCAGCTCCTCCGCTACGTGATGAGCGACGAGGCCCGTCACGTGGCCTTCGGCGTGCTGTCGCTGAAGGAGTGCTACGACCAGATGACCGACGCCGAGATGAAGGAGCGCCAGGAGTTCGCGTTCGAGGCCGCCATCCGCATGCGCGACCGCTTCATGTCGCAGGAGGTCTGGGAGCGCATGGGCGTCAACGTGCGCGACATCCTCCCGCTCGTGCTCGCCGACCCGACCCGCATCATCTTCCAGAGCATGCTGTTCAGCAAGATCGTCCCGAACTGCAAGAAGCTCGGCCTGCTCGAGCGCAACGACCAGTGGCTCCGTCGTCGCTTCGAGGAGATGGGCGTCATCCAGTTCGAGGACTGGGCCGACACCGGCGAGGAGTACGCGGCGTTCGAGATCGGCAACGACGTCACGGTGCCCGCCGCCGAGCACTGACCGGCCACGTCGGGGCTGTGTTCGTTCCAGTACGCTGACCCGCGATGTCCAACGTCTCCGATCCGTTCTTCCGCACGTTCCACGCGCTGCGCATCAAGGGCTTCGCCAAGGCGGAGACGATCGCCGAGGTGGCCGATCTGCCCCTCGAGATCGTCGACGAGCACCTGCAGGGTCTGGTCGCCCGCGAGTGGGCGCAGTTCCGTGAAGCGCGCGAGCTGTGGCAACTGACGGCGATCGGACGCGAGGAACACCACATCGCGCTCGCCGAGGACGTCGGCGGCACGCACATGGCCGAGCAACTGCACGGTCCGTACCAGGACTTCCTGCAGCTGAACGAGGACTTCAAGCACCTCTGCGGCGACTGGCAGCTGCGCGACGGCGCGCCGAACGATCACGCCGACGCCAAGTACGACGCGGCGGTGGTGAAGCGGCTGGTCCAACTGGACAAGGCGGCCGCCCCGGTCGTCGAGCGGATGGGCGCCGTCCTGGCCCGCCTCGGGCCGTACCAACCGCGACTGGCACGCACGTGCCAGTCGGTGGTCGCCGGTGAAACGAAAATGTTCACGGGCGTGATGTGCGGCAGCTATCACGATGTGTGGATGGAGCTCCACGAAGACCTCATCCTCACCCAGGGCATCGATCGCACGGCGGAGGGCTCGTTCTGATGGCACGATTCGGCAGGGTTCTCACGGCGATGATCACGCCGTTCGACGAGGCGGGCGCGCTCGACCTCGACGAAGCGCGTCGGCTGGCCCGCTACCTCCAGGACAACGGCAACGACGGCCTCGTCGTCTCGGGCACCACCGGTGAGTCGCCCGTGCTCACCGACGACGAGCGGCTCAGCCTCTTCGCCGCGGTCATCGAGGCCGTGAGCATTCCCGTCATCGCCGGCACCGGCACCAACGACACCGCCCACTCGGTGCACCTCACCAAGGAGGCCACGGCGCTCGGTGCGGCCGGCATCCTCGCGGTGTGCCCGTATTACAACCGCCCCTCGCAGGCCGGCATCGAAGCGCACATGCGTGCGATGGCCGAGGCCTCGCCGCTGCCCAACGTCGTCTACGACATCCCCGTGCGGTCCGGGCGCAAGATCTCCACGGCACTGCTGCTGAAGCTGGCTCGTGAGGTGCCGAACATCGTCGCCCTCAAGGACGCCGCCGGCAATCCTGCCGAGACCGCGGTGCTCATCGCCAACGCGCCCGACGGCTACGAGGTGTACAGCGGCGACGACAGCTGCACGCTGCCGTTGCTCGCCGCCGGTGCGGTGGGCGTCATCGGCGTCGCCACGCACTGGACCGGTGTCGACCACCAGGAACTCTTCGACCTGTGGGAGAAGGGCGACACCGTCGCTGCCCGCGCGGTCAACGCCCGCCTGCTCGAGAGCTTCGCGTTCGAGACCGGCGACGAAGCCCCCAACCCCATCCCCACGAAGGCAATGATGCGTCATCTCGGATTCTCGGTGGGCCAGGCCCGCCTCCCCATGGGCGCTGCGCCCGCCTTCGTCGACGAGCGTGCACCGCAGGTCATGGCGAACCTCGTGGCTCGACGCGGTCTGTGATGGCCGCTCCCGTTCGCGTCGTCTTCCTGGGCGGTCTCGGTGAGATCGGCCGCAACTGCATGGCCATCGAGCAGGAGGGCAAGGTCCTCCTCATCGACTGCGGCCTGATGTTCCCCGACGCCGACATGCACGGCATCGACCTGGTGCTGCCCGACTTCACCTGGTTGCGCCAGCGGGCCGACGACATCGTCGCCGTCGTGGCGACACACGGTCACGAGGACCACGTGGGTGCGCTGCAGTACCTGCTGCGCGAACTGAGCTTCCCGATCTACGGCTCGGCCGTGACGCTCGGACTGGCCCGCAACCGCATCGAGGAAGCAGGGCTCCTCGGCAAGACCGATCTGATCACCGTCGCGCGACGGCGAGCGGCGGATGATCGGGCCGTTCGACGTGGAGTTCCTCCCGGTCACCCACTCGGTGCCCCACGCGCACGCCATCGCACTGCACACCTCGCAGGGCGTCATTCTCCACACCGGCGACTTCAAGCTCGACCTCACGCCGGTCGACGGCCGCCGCACCGATCTCGGCCGCATCGGCGCCATCGCCAGCACCGAGGGCATCCGGCTGCTGATGGCCGACAGCACCAACGCCGAGGAGCACGGCCACGCGCCCAGCGAGACCAGCGTCGGCGCCGTGTTGCGCTCCGTGTTCTCCGAGCAGAAGGGCCGTCGCATCATCACGGCCAGCTTCGCCAGCCATCTGCATCGCATCCAGCAGATCGCCGACGCCGCCATCGCCAATGGCCGGGTCGTCGCCACGCTCGGGCTGAGCATGAAGAAGAACGTGCGCATGGGACGCGATCTCGGCGTGTTGAAGATCCCCGACGCGTCGCTCATCGACATCGACGAGGTCGACAAGTACCAGCCGGGTCAGGTGTGCATCGTGTCCACCGGTTCCCAGGGTGAGCCGATGTCGGCCCTGGCGCTGCTCGCTCGCGGCGAGAGCAAGTGGGTGAAGGCGGGCGACCACGACACGGTGGTGCTGTCCAGCCACGCCATCCCCGGCAACGAGGGTGCCGTCAACCGGGTCATCGACGACCTGCTGCGTGCCGGCGTCGAGGTCATCCACTCCGGGGTCGCCGACGTGCACGCCACCGGTCACGCCCAGGCCGACGAGCTGAAGACGTACCTCAGCATCACCAATCCCGAGTGGTACGTGCCCATCCACGGTGAGTACCGCCACATGGTCGCCAACGCGAAGCTCGGCTACGTCATGGGTGTACCGCGCGACCACGTGCTGGTGTGCGAGGACGGCGACGTGCTCGAGCTCTCCGACGACGGCCTGAAGGCCGTCGGGCGGGTGCCGGCCGGCTACCTCTACGTCGACGGCATCGTCGGCGACGTGGGCCAGGGCGTGCTCCGCGACCGCAAGGTGCTCGCCGAGGAGGGCGTCGTGGTCGTCGTCGTCACCGTCGACATCGAGACCGGCAAGGTGCTCGTCGGCCCGGAGATCATCACGCGCGGCTGGGTGTACGCGCCCGAAGCCGAGGACCTGCTCGACGAGGCCTGCGACCGTGTGGCCGAGGCCGTCGAGAAGGCGCTCGCGGCCGGGCGTGCGCGACGTCGAGTCGCTGGAGCGCGACGTGCGGCGGGCAGCCGGCAAGTTCGTCAACGAGCGCACCAAGCGCCGTCCGATGATCGTGCCCGTCGTCATGGAGGCCTAGTACCGCCTCGGCACCCGAGCGGCGTCCCTGGTCGTCGGAGGGTGGGAGAGTGAGCACTCTTCGTGAATGGGTCTCACGGTCCGTATGCCATACGCACGGTTGGGCGTACCGTGTGGCTCCATGGCAACCGCGCAACGCCACCGAATCTTGACACTGGCGTGGGCGGTGATCGCACTCTTCGTGGCCACTCCTGCAGTGGCCCTCGCCGACGCCCATCCGGGTACGGCCGACCAAGGGGCGGTGGTCGCGGCCGATGTCGCGACGAGTGACCCCGAGTCCGACGAGGCCGCGACGAGCACCACGATCGTCGCCTCCGAGGGCCCCCAGCCCGGCGCCGGGGCGGGCGGTCTGTCGCCCGAGATCGGTCCGATCATCGTGCCCGCCGACGGGTCCAGCTTCTCGGGTGCCTGGTGGTTGGTGGCGTTCGGCGGCGTGCAGTTGATCGGGTTGTTCTTCATCACCCGACGGGCGCGGGCCCGATTGTCCACCGACGACGCCTCGTCGTAACCTCGGCGGCATGACCTCCCGCCGACCGGCGGCCGCGGCGCTCGCCGTGGCCCTCGTCCTGCTCGCTGCGTGCAGTGACGACGCCTCCTCGACCGACGGCAGCACCGGCACGACCGGCCCCGACGTCACCATCTGCGATCCGCAGGGCACGGCCCAGGCCGAGGCCGACCTGCCCGCGGTCGGTGACATCGAGCAGGCGGTGGCCGACCTGGAGGCCGAGTTGGGTGGTCCGCAGGAGTACTTCGAGATCAACGCCACCGCGCGACTGGTGAACCTGTGGGTGTCGTTGAACGACGGCACCGTCGCCCAGCCGTGGCTGTGGGCCAACGGCGAGCTGTCCTCGGAGGACGGCGACACCGCCTCGGGTGGCACGTTCGTGGCCGACGACCTGGACTTCGATCCCGACACCGTGTTGACGAAGGTGCGCGACGAGGTGCCCGACAGCATCCTCGAGACGTTCTACGTGCACGGCGACGGCGACGGGAACGTGCAGTACAGCGTGCTCACCTCGGCGCTCTGCGGCGGCGGCCTGGACGTGATCGTCGGGCCCGAGGGCGACGTGCGGTCGGTCGACCCCGTCAGCTGATTGCCCGCACGGGCGCGCGCCCCCTTGGTACCGTGGCGCTGATGGCAACCCAGCCCCAACGCAAGCCGCGGTCCGCGTCGACCGCGCCGGCGAAGCGTGCGGCCGCGCCTGCCCCGACGCCCACCCGTCGTGAGCAGGCCTCCTCTGGCATCCGCGAGGCCGTCGACGGCCGCGAGGACGAATTCTGGGGTCTCGGCTTCCTCGCCGTGGGCATCCTGCTGGCGTTGGGTATCTGGTTCACCGTCGCCGGGCCGCTCGGCCGCGGCGCGAACACGGTCGTGGGGTGGTTCACCGGGGTGGGCCGCTACCTGGTGCCCGTGGTGCTCATCGCCGTGGGCGTGGCGCTCGTCCGCAAGGGCCGCAGCGCGCACCGGGTGCGCCTCGCACTCGGGTGGGGGCTCAGTGCGCTCGCCGTGCTCGGCGTGTTGCACGTGGTTCGTGGCCCCGAAGAGATCTGGGGCGGGTTCGACACGCTCGGCCGTGCCGGTGGCTGGCTGGGCGCGCTCGTCGGTGAGCCGCTGCGCAGTCTGCTCGCGTCGGCCGGAGCGATCGTGGTGCTCGG
This sequence comes from uncultured Actinomycetes bacterium, assembly GCA_963822385.1. Lineage (GTDB taxonomy): Bacteria > Actinomycetota > Acidimicrobiia > Acidimicrobiales > Ilumatobacteraceae > UBA668. The sequence continues at coordinate 1,926,665 of CAWGHJ010000003.1, read as the reverse complement.
CCTGATGTTCCTCGGCGGCGTGCTGCTCATCACCGGCAGCTCGGTGAAGACCGCGGCCGGCAACGTGTCCCGGGGTGTGTCGGCCATCGCCGTCCCCGCCGGTCGGCGGCTGCGCACGGCCATGGGCAACGTGTCCACGCTCAAGAGCGACCGCGAGGCCACGGGCGAGCACCCGACGCCGCAGGTCTACGACTTCGCCCAGGACGACGACTGGTCCGACGACGAGGCCGCGGCGGCGAAGCCGAAGCGGACGCGCACGCCCAAGCCGCTGCCGCCACCGATCGCCGGTCCCGGCGAGCAGGCCGCGCTCGACCTCGGCCCGGGCGCCGAACGTGGGCAGTGGACGTTGCCGCCGGTGAGCTACCTCACGCTCAGCAACAACCAGGCCATCAACAAGGCCGAGATCGAAGCCCGCGGCCGCACCCTGGTCGAGAGCCTGGCGTCGCACGGTGTCGACACCAAGCTCGTCGGCATGACCGTCGGCCCCACCGTCACCCGGTTCGAGCTCGAGCTCGGTTCCGGCGTCAAGGTGGCGCGCATCACCAGCCTGAACCGCGACATCGCCTATGCGATGGCCGCCACCGACGTCCGCATCCTGGCGCCCATCCCGGGTCGCTCGGCCATCGGCGTCGAGGTCCCGAACCACACCCGCCAGCTCGTCAGCCTGGGCGACATCATGACCTCGGCCGATGCGCGGGCGGCCACGAACCCGCTCGACGTGGCCATCGGCAAGGACATCGCCGGCCGGTCCATCTTCCTCAACCTGGCCACGACGCCGCACCTGCTCATCGCCGGCGCCACCGGTGCGGGCAAGTCCAGCGGCATCAACTGCATCATCTCGTCGCTGCTCATGCGCACCACGCCCGATCAGGTCCGCCTCATCCTGATCGACCCCAAGCAGGTCGAGATGGGGCAGTACAACAAGCTGCCGCACCTGCTCACCGCACCGGTGACGAATCCGAAGAAGGCGGCCAACGCCCTCGGCTGGGCCGTGAAGGAGATGGAGCGCCGCTACGACCTGCTGTTCGAGGTCGGCTTCCGCGACATCCTCGGTTACAACGCCGCGTACGACCGCGGCGACCTGCATCGCGACGCGCACGGCGAGGTCATCGTGCTCGCCGAGGGCGAGGAGCCCAAGTACGAGCGCCTGCCCTACATCGTCGTCGTCGTCGACGAGTTGAACGACCTGATGATGGTCGCGGCCCGCGACGTCGAGGAGAGCATCACCCGTATCGCCCAGAAGGCCCGTGCGGTCGGCATCCACCTCATCGTCGCCACACAGCGACCGTCGGTGAACGTCATCACCGGTGTCATCAAGGCCAACATCCCGGCCCGCATGGCGTTCGCCGTGTCGTCGCTCACCGACAGCCGGGTCATCCTCGACCAGCCCGGCGCCGAGAAGCTGGTCGGCAAGGGCGACATGCTCCTGCTGCCCGGCAACAGCAGCCATTCCCAGCGAATCCAGGGCTGCTTCGTCAGCGAGGAAGAGGTCCGCAAGGTCGTCGCCCACTGGCGCCGTCAGGCCCCCGAGGTCGTGTACGTCAGCGGCGTGGAGGGCGAGGAAGACGGCCAGATGGGTGCCGGCAACTTCGGCGGCAACGGCAGCGACGACGACGAGGACGAGGTCCTCATGCGTCAGGCCATGGAGCTGGTCGTCCGCAGCCAGTTGGGAAGCACGTCCATGCTGCAGCGCAAGCTGAAGGTCGGCTTCGCCCGCGCCGGCCGGATCATGGACCTGCTCGAGCAGCGCGGCGTCGTGGGCCCCAGCGAGGGCTCGAAGGCGCGTGAGGTGCACATGACCGTCGAGGAATTCGAGCTGTTGCAAGAGGCACACCGCAACAGCTGATCTGGCGTGCAGGCCGCAAGAGGCGCACGATGGAGTTGAGCCCGTCGAGAAGTTCACCAGGGGGTGTGCGATGCGTCGCCTGCTCGGAGTCGTCGTCCCGTTGTTGGTGGTGGTGGGCTGCGGCAGCACCACCGAGTCGTCGAGCACCACGGTGCCCGAATCGACCGCGGTGACGACCACCGTGCCCGAGTCGACGGCACCGGTGACCACGGTGCCGGTGACGACGGTCCCGACGACGCTGCCGCCGTCCGACGAACCCGCCGTCGCCCTGTACCTCGTGCGCGGCGAGACGCTGACGGTGGTCGGCCGGTCGATCGGCACATGGGACATCACCGCCGTGGTGCAGGCGTTGCTCGCCGGTCCCACCGACGTGGAGTCCGCGGATGGCGTGAGCACGCAGATTCCTGCGGCAACCGAGTTGCTGGCCGCAAGCGTCGAGGGCAACGTCGCCACGGTCGACATGACGGCTGCGTTCGAATCCGGCGGCGGCAGCCTGTCGATGACGTTGCGGGTCGCCGAGGTGGTCTACACGGTCACCCAGCTGCCCGACGTCGACGTGGTGCACTTCCGCATCGACGGTGAGCCGCGCGACATGATCGGCGGCGAAGGGATCGTCGTCGCCGACGCCGACCGTGCCTCGTTCCAGGACGGGGTGCTCCCGCCCATCCTGCTCGAGCAACCGTTCGATCGCTCCGCGCTGACCAACCCGATCGTGATCGGTGGGATGACCAATGCCTTCGAGGCCACGGTCAACTACCGAGTGCTCGCCATGGACGGATCGGTCATCGTCGAGGGCATGACGATGGCGCTGTGCGGCACTGGTTGCTGGGGTGGGTTCACCACCGAGATCGCCCTGCCGTCGGGGACGACAGGCCCGGTGACGCTGCAGGTCTTCGACTACAGCGAGGAGGACGGCACGACGATGCTCGACCTCGTCGAGATCACGCTCACCTGACCCGACCTGACGGCCCGCCGTCGCTGTGGCACGGTGTGGTGATGGATGCCGTGTGGGATGCCGGCGAGTTGGCACGACGTCTCGACGCCGCGGGCGACGACGAGACGGCGCGCCACAGCGTGTGGGTCGAACTGGTCCACGCCGTGGGAGCGCCCGCCGCCTCGAAACTGTGGCTCGACCACTTCGCCGCCACCGACGCCCCCGTCACCGGCTGACCACCGCGAACTCAAGTTCCTGGTGAACACCGCGAACTTAAGTTCCTGGTGAACACCGCGAACTTAAGTTCCTGGTGAACACCGCACCGGCACGAGGGGTGCTGCAGACATGGAAGGATCGCGGCGAGCGATCTGAGGAGGAGGCGCCATGGCTGCCATTCATCAGGGCCGGTGGACGGCCGAGATCGAGGGCGACTTCGTCGTGTTCATCATCGGCGCGCGCCCCACGCTGCGGCACCCGATCAAGGCCATTCAGGACTACGGCGGCAAGCGCGGCATGGGACACATGCTCAAGTACCTGATGGAGCACCCGGAGAAGGGCATGCTCGGGTACCAGTCGTTCGGGCTCACCAACGTGCAGTACTGGCGCTCGTTCGATCACCTCGAGGCGTTCGCCAAGGACACCGAGGACCCGCACCTGGAGGTCTGGCGTCAGTACTGGAAGCGCGTCGGCAAGGACGCCCGCTCGGGCATCTGGCACGAGACGTTCCTGGTGAGGGCAGGGGAGTACGAGGCCATCTACGGCAACATGCCGCCGACCGGACTGGGCAAGGCCGCGCGATTGGTGCCGGTGGCGGAATCGACCATGGCCCGCCAACGCCTGAAGGCCGCCAGCGCGTCACCAGGAACTTAAGTTCGCGACGACGGGCCCGGTGCACCCGGAGTCGGTGGCCAGGGACCGACCATCAGTTCGCGATAGCGACGAACGAGTGCGACCTTCGCATCGACCTTGCGTGCCGACGCGTGCCGGTTGCCCTCTTCGTCGGCGAAACCTGGTGCGCCAGGCATGTCGTGGCCCAGGCCGTCGGCCGTCATCAACACACCCACGTGCATCCACCCGTACCGCCGGGTGGAGGTGTCGCGTGAGTCGGTGTACACGTCGAGGACTTCCTCCCACGAGTAGTGCAGGGCCGGCCTCGACGGCTCCGGATCATGACGGTGGTCGGCGAGAGCGTCAACCGTCGACGCCGAGCACCCATCATCCAGACCATGAGCCCGTCGATGAGCACCACCATGTCGCCATCGAAGTCCACGCCGCTCAACTCGGACTCGGCGGCCGTTGGCGCGAACGTCCGGGACGGGTGCACGCGCCGACGTTACTCCGGGTCGTTCGGGGGTGGGGCGGGTTGACACACTCGCGGCCATGACCGAGTTCACCGAGATCACGTCCGGCCTGCGTTTCCCCGAAGGCCCCATCGCGATGCCCGACGGCACCGTGATCCTCGTCGAGATGTTCGGGCCGCGCATCACGCGCGTCCATCCCGACGGCACCAAGGAAACGGTCGCCGAGATCGTCGGCGGCCCCAACGGCGCGGCGATCGGTCCCGATGGCGCGCTGTACCTGTGCAACAACGGCGGCTGCTTCACGCCGGTCGATCTGGGCGAGCTGCTGCTGCCCGGGCCGTTCGACCCGGAGCGGTACATCGGCGGGCGCATCCAGCGCGTCGACCTGGCCACCGGCGAGGTGACCGACCTGTACACCGAGTGCGACGGTCGCCCGCTGCGTGCGCCCAACGACCTGGTGTTCGATGCGCACGGCGGGTTCTGGTTCACCGATCACGGCATCCGTGACCACCACGCTCGCACCAGCGACCTCACCGCCATCTACTACGCCAAGGCCGACGGCAGCCACATCAGCGAGCAGGTGTTCCCTGTGGAGGGCCCCAACGGCATCGGCCTGTCGCCCGACGGCGCCACCGTGTACTGGGCCGAGACCACCACCGGGCGCGTGTTCCGGCGCTCCATCGGCGAGCCCGGCGTGGCGATCCCCCCGGCGCCGTTGGACATGAGTGCGGTCGTCGCCGGCCTGCCCGGCTACCAGCTGTTCGACTCGCTCGCTGTCGACGGCGACGGCAACGTCTGCGTCGCGACGCTCATCAACGGCGGCATCTCGATCATCTCGCCGGTCGACGGCAGCGTCACCCACGTGGCCACCGGCGATCTGCTGACGACGAACATCTGCTTCGGCGACACCGACGGCAGCGGCGAGTACCGCGACGCCTACATCACCTGCTCCGGCTCGGGTCGGTTGCTGCACATGCGCTGGCCGAACAAGGGTCTGCGCCTCAACTACCTGTAGGCGGGCGCGCCGGTAGCCTGGACCGCTCATGGGACAGCGCTTCTACGTCGAGACCTTGGGGTGTCCCAAGAACCAGGTCGACAGCGACAAGCTGGTCGGCACCCTGCTGGCCGACGGCATGGCCGCGACCGACGACCCGTCGGCCGCCGACCTCGTCGTCGTCAACACCTGCGCGTTCATCGAAGAGGCCCGCAAGGAGAGCATCGACACGATCCTGGCGCTCGAGGAACAGCGCAAGGACGGGGCCCGCATCGTGGTCACCGGCTGCATGGCCGAGCGCTACGGCGCCGAACTGGCCGAGGCGCTGCCCGAGGTGGATCAGGTGGCCGGCTTCGGCGTGCCCGTGAACGTGCCACGCGTCGGCGAAGAGCGGGAAGAAGCTCGATCCCCGTGTCGTCGGCTCCCATCCCGACGCTCGATCTGCTGAACCTGCCGCGACCGAAGAGCGCATCGCCGTGGGCGTACGTGAAGATCGCCGAGGGGTGCGACCGGTCGTGCGGGTTCTGCGCCATCCCGTCGTTCCGCGGCCCGCAACGCAGCCGCGACGTGTCGTCCATCCTGGCCGAGGTCGAGCAGCTCGAGGTGCAGGAGATCGTGCTCGTCGCCCAGGACCTGGCCAGCTACGGCAAGGACCGCCCCGACGAGCTCGGCGCCGGTTCCATCGTCCCGCTCGTCCAGGCCGTCAGCAGCGTCGTCCCCTGGACCCGCTTGCTCTACCTGTACCCGAGCGACCTCACCGACGAGCTCATCGACGCCATCCTGGCCACCACGCGTGCCGTACTTCGACCTGTCGCTGCAGCACGTCAGCAAGCCGCTGCTGCGCCGCATGCGCCGCTGGGGCGACGGCGATCGGTTCCTGCGCCGCATCGAGGACATCCGCGACCGCGATCCGCACGCCGCGTTCCGCAGCAACTTCATCGTCGGCTACCCGGGCGAGACCGAGGAGGACCACGATCAGCTCCTCGCGTTCGTGGAGGAAGCCCAGCTCGACTGGTGCGGGTTCTTCGCCTACAGCCCCGAGGACGGGCACGTACGCGATGGAGCTCGACGGCGCCGTGCCCACGAGCTTGATGAACGACCGCCTCGCCGAGCTGCGCGAGATGCAGGACGACATCACCGCCTCGCGCAGTGACGCCAGCATCGGCACCACGATTCGCGTGCTGGTCGACGAGTCGGGCGTGGCGCGCAGCACGCGTGAAGCCCCCGAGATCGACGGCATCGTCGAAGTGCCCGATCACCTCGCGGTGGGGCAGTTCCACGACGTCCGCGTGGTCGATGCCATGGGACCGGACCGCGTGGCAGACTCGGACTGATGCCCGTCGATCCCAGTGCTGTGAAGACGTGGGCGAACCTGGTGACCGTCGCCCGGATCCTCGTCGCGCCGTTCGTGTTCCTGCTCATCCCCGACACACCCGGGGGCACCTGGCCGGCGTTCATCCTGTGGTTCCTGCTGTGCGCCACCGACGGCGTCGACGGCTACCTGGCCCGCCGGCACGGTGCCACCACGCTCGGTGCCTTCCTCGACCCGCTGGCCGACAAGGTGTTGGTGCTCGGCGCGATGTTCTTCCTGGTCAGCAACGGCACCTTCTCGATCGTCCCGGTGGCCATCGTGGCCGGCCGAGAGCTGGCCATCAGCCTGTACCGCACGTTCGTCGGTGCCAAGGGCGTCAGCGTGCCGGCCAGCAAGATCGCCAAGTGGAAGACGTTCGTGCAGCAGCTGGCGATCGGCTTCGCGATCCTTCCGCTCACCGACGACTCGAAGTGGCTGTGGAACGGGTTGCTGTGGATCTCGGTCGCGCTCGCGCTGATCAGCTTCGGTCAGTACATCTACCGCGCTCGCCGCCACGAGCCGGTCGTCGACGTGGCAGCCTGACCGAATGCGTTGCGACGTCCTCGCGGTGGGCACCGAGCTGTTGCTCGGGCAGATCACCGACACGAACAGCCAGTGGATCGGCGAGCAGCTCGCTGCGGCCGGCATCGACTCACTGTTCCAGGCGAAGGTGGGCGACAACCTCGCCCGGGTCGAGACCGTGTTGCGCCGCATGCTGGCCGACGCCGACGCCGTCATCATGTGCGGCGGCCTGGGGCCCACGCACGACGACCTCACCCGCGATGCCATTGCCGCGGTGATGGGCGTCGCGCTCGTCCAGGACGACGCGGTCGCCGACGTCATTCGTGAGATGTTCGAGTCGCGCGGTCGGCGGATGGCCGAGAACAACCTGCGGCAGGCGCAGGTGCCGGTGGGTGCGACCATCATTCCGCAGACCCGGGGCACGGCGCCCGGGCTGGTCTGCCCGGTCGTCGTCGACGGACGGGCGAAGGTCGTCTACGCCGTGCCCGGCGTGCCCCACGAGATGAAGGACATGATCCAGCGCGCCGTGCTGCCCGACCTGTTGCAACGAGCGGGCGAGGCGAGCGTCATCGTCAGCCGCACGCTGCGCACCTGGGGCGAGAGCGAGAGCGGGCTGAACGAACGGCTCGACCCGGTCATCGAACGGCTGGAGGTGGAGGGCAACCCCACGCTCGCTTTTCTCGCGAGTGGCTGGGAGGGCATCAAGGTGCGCCTCACCGCCAAGGCGGGGACGAAGGCCGAAGCCGCCGCGATCATCGACCGGTGGGACATCGAGGTGCGAGCCCTGGTGTCCGACATCGTGTTCGGCGTCGACGACGACACGATGGAGTCCGTCGTGCTGCAACTGCTGCGCGAGCGCGGCCTCACGCTCGGCCTCGCCGAGTCCGTCACCGGGGGCCTGGTCGCCGGCCGCATCACCAACGTGCCCGGTGCCAGCGAGGTGTTCCGCGGCAGCGTCGTCAGCTACGCCAGCGAGGTGAAGTTCGACCTCCTCGGCGTTCCCGAGGGCCCGGTCGTCAGCGAGGCGGCGGCCGCGGCGATGGCGAAAGGCGCACAGCGGGTGCTGGGCAGTTCGGTGGCACTGGCGCTCACCGGCGTGGCCGGCCCGAGTGAACAGGACGGCATGCCGGTCGGCACGCTGTGTGTGGGCATCGCGATCGGTGACGAAGTGAGCACGCGCACGTTCCGCCTGCCCGGCCAGCGCGACCAGATGCGCCAGATGAGCGTCATCACCGCACTCGACTGGCTGAGACGCACGCTGGTCGGGTCGTAGGCTGACCCGCACGCCTCGGTAGCTCAATGGAGAGAGCAGCGGGTTTCTACCCCGTCGGTTGTGGGTTCGATTCCTACCCGAGGCACCGTCCCGCGACGGTCCGCCGCGGCGACCGGTCCGAGCGTCCGCAGTAGGGTGGGTGGGGTGGTGACCACGTCCGACCCCCGGCGATCCCTCACCAAGGGGCAGCGCACTCGCCAGCGCCTGCTGCGCGTCGCGGTCGAACGCTTCGGTGAGCAGGGCTTCCGCGGTACGTCCGTCAGCCAACTGAGTCGCGATGCCGGCCTGACGCCCGCTGCCGCCTACGCCTACTTCGCCGACAAGGACGCGTACTGGGCCGCTGCGATCGCCGCCGATCTCGACGACATCGACGCGGAGTTGCGTGACAGCGCACTGCACACCGAGAGCCCGATCTTCGAACTGATGTCGGGTGTGTTCCGCTCGCTGGATCGCCATCCACTGACGCGACGAGTCTTCGCCGAGGGCACGGCCGACGACCTCCAACTGATGTTGCGTCACCCGTTGTTCGCCGACACGACGGCCCTCATCGCCGACGGTCTCACCGCCCGTAAGGCGGCCGGCACACTGCCCGGCGACGGCGATCCGGCGGTGATGGCTCGCGGTATCGAGACCGTCATCTTCGGTCTCATCATCACCGCGGTGCGCGCCGGGCTCGTCGACGACCGCGAACGGCTGTGGTCGGTGGTCGAAGTCCTGCGTGCTGCGGTGGGTGGTGCCCCGACCGCACGCGAGATCGAGGGCGTCTAACGTCGGAAATCGGGCCTGAACGGCCTACCCTTGGGGAATCCCGTTTAGGGCGGCGATACCCCCGATTCGTGAGGTCGATGTGAAGTTCAAGAAGGGCGACACCGTCATCTATCCCCAGCACGGTGCATGCATCGTCGTAGGGACCAAGAAGATGGAGGCCTTCGGCGCAATGCAGGAGTACCTCATCCTGAAGACCGTCATCAACGAGATGACGCTCTCGGTGCCGGTGCTCAAGGCCGAAGAAGTGGGCGTGCGCCCGCCGGTCAGCGCCGACGAGCTGGAAGACCTCGTCTCGGTGCTCAGCAAGCCCGACCCGCGCGTCCCGTCCAACTGGAGCCGGCGGTTCAAGAACCACCAGGAGAAGTTGAAGAGCGGCGACGTGTACCAGGTCGCCGAGGTCGTGCGGAACCTGGCGGCGCGCAACCGCGACGCCTCGCTGTCCGCTGCCGAGCGCACGATGTACGACCGGGCCCGCATCAACCTCATCAGCGAGATCGCGCCCGCCTTGAAGGTGAGCGCGGAAGAAGCCGAGAAGTATCTCGACGACGCGCTGGCCAAGGGTGTGCTGAAGCCTGCCAAGGAGCCGGCGAAGAAGAAGGCCTGACGCGGGGTCTAGTGTCCAGACTCATGTCTGGAACCATCACCCGCGACCAACTCGAAGGTCTCATCCGCAGTGGCGAGGTGGACACCGTGCTCATGGTGTTCCCCGATCTTCAGGGCCGCCTGGTCGGCAAGCGCACGACGGGACGGTTCTTCCTGCAGAGCGTCGCCGACGCAGGTACCGAGAACTGCGACTACCTCATCGCGTGCGACATGGACAACAACCCGGTCCCCGGGTACCGGTTCGCGAGCTACGCGCAGGGCTATGGCGACATGCTGGCCAAGGCCGACTGGAACACGGTGCGGCTCATCCCGTGGGTCGAGAAGACCGCGATGATCATGTGCGACCTGTTGAACGTCGAGTCGCACGAGCTCATCGAGGTGGCACCGCGGTCCATCCTGCAACATCAGGTCGACGCGGCCGCAGAGCTCGGGTTCTTGCCGATGGTGGCCAGCGAGATCGAGTTCTACCTGTTCCGCGACACCTACGACGAGGCCCACGACAAGGGCTACCGCGACCTGAAGCCGCACTCGCCGTGGCTCGAGGACTACCACATCCTGCAGACGACGAAGGACGAGTACATCCTCGGGGCAATCCGCCGCGGCCTCGAGGCCGCCGGTGTCCCGGTCGAGTTCAGCAAGGGTGAGGCCGGGCGCGGCCAGCACGAGATCAACCTCGACTACACGACGGCCGTCGAGATGGCCGACCGGAACAGCGTCTACAAGCTCGCCGCCAAGGAGATCGCCCACTTCCACGGGCGTTCGGTCAGCTTCATGGCCAAGTACGACTTCAACGACACCGGATCGTCGTGCCACATCCACTCGAGCCTGTGGAGCATGGACGGAGCCACGGCGGTCTTCGAGGATCACCACGGCCCGCACGGCATGAGCGAGACGTTCCAGCACTACCTCGCCGGGCAGATCGCCACGGCGCGCGAGTTCAGCCTGCTGTGGGCACCCACGATCAACTCGTACAAGCGGTTCCAGCTCGGATCGTGGGCGCCGACCGGTGTGGGTTGGGGCGTCGACAACCGCACGCTCGGCTTCCGCAAGGTCGGCCACGGCAAGGGCACGCGCGTCGAGTGCCGCATTCCGGGCAGCGACGCGAACAGCTACTTCGCGTTCGCCGGCACCATCGCCGGAGGTCTGCACGGCATCCGCAACAAGATGGAGCTCGGCGCCCCGTTCTCGGGCAACGGCTACGAGGCCGACGACATCCCGCGCATCCCGTGGAGCATGGTCGAGGCCATCGACCTGTGGGAGCGCAGCGAGGTGGCCCGCGAGTGCTTCGGTGACGAGGTGCACCACCACATCCTCACCATGGCCAAGGCCGAGTGGATGGCGTTCAACCAGACCGTCACCGACTGGGAGCTCCGCCGCTACTGGGAGCGCATCTAGCTCTTTCGTTTCTGGTTGCGATTCCTCCCAAATCGGTTTCTGGTCGCGCTGCTTCCCGGCTTCCGGGAACAACAGCAACCGGAATGAGCCGAGATGAGGCAACCTTTCGGGGTGGCCGGGCGTTATGAGGGGGTGACCGCATCGTTCACCCAACAGTTCGAGGAGTTGTACGGCGCGGCGTATCGCGCGGCTTTCGTCCTCCTCGGCGATCGGGCCGATGCCGAGGACTGTGCCCAGGAGGCGCTGGCTCGGGCCCTCGTTCGATGGCGCAAGGTGGAGGACTACGCCGCCGCGTGGGTCGCCAAGGTGTCGAGCAACCTGGCGCTCGATCGTCTGCGTCGCCTCGCGCGCCGTCGCGCGGGCGAAGCCCCGCCGCCATCTTCCGATGTGATGCGTGAACGCCGATTCGACCTCGTGGAGGCGTTGCGGCGGCTGCCCGACCGACAGCGCGAGGCCGTGGTGCTTCGGTACGTGATGGATCTCCCCGAGGCCGAGGTCGCCGACGCGATGGGCTGCACGACCGGAACGGTGAAGAGCGCTGCCTCGCGCGGCTGGACGGCCTGCGCGCCCACCTCGGCGAGACATGGATGCTGGAGGCCTGACATGTTCGACGAACTTCTCGATACTTCACCACCAAGGATCACTCCGGTGGAAGTTGCTGCGGTGGAACGGCGGGCGGCGGCGATCGAGCGTCGACGCCGAGCGTTCGTTCGCGGTGGGGTCGGCGTCGTCACGGTCGTGGCGGTCTTCGCCGTCGCCGGCTCCCTCCTGGGCGGCACCCACAGCAGCGACGACGACGGTTCCTGCTCGTCCGGGGTCGAGTGGGACGGGAGGTTCTACTCGGACGACGCAGCGATCAACTCGGGGGTGCTCGATCCGGCCGACTTGGGCGACGTGCTCGGCACGGTCCGTCGAACGGGCGTCTGCGCGACCCGTGACCTCGACGCGAGCTCGCTCCCGGTTGGTACCGAGATCCGTGTCGTCAACGGAGTCGACCCCAAGATCGGCATCGGAGCGCTGGTGGATGGGAGCGTCGAGTTCTTCCGTACCAGTGACGGGTTGTTCGACTTCACAGCGGCGCAGGCACTCCTGCTCGATGACATCGTGGAGATCGGCATCAACTCGAACTACGACGGATCGACTCGTTGGAACTCGATCAACGATGACGCCGACGTGAACGTCGTCATCGATGGAGTAAGGGAGGCGCACCGAGTCCCAGCGCTGCCGTTCTACGACGCTGGCTTTCACCGGATCTTCCTCGAGTTCGTCAGATCCGACGGGCTCCGAATCCGAGCGGCCTACGCGTTCGAGGACGGGGCACTGTTGTTCCGCGACGACTCACGGCAGATCGCCGAGGGGGCTCGGGACCTCATCGACCTGGCACTCGCCGAAGCACCGGCGGCGCCCGTCGTGGACGAATTGTCGATCACCGACGGCGCGAGGTCCGGAGCCGTACACCCGATGGGCTACTGCCGCAGCGACCGTCCGGATCTGATCGCCGTGAAGGGCTCCGTGCTGTCCGTCGATGGCGGCAAGCGCGGCAGTGTGATCGCATTCTTCGTCAGCGGGGAGGGCATCGATTCCGTATGGCGTGGACGATGGGAGCAGGCAGGTTCGAATGCCGGAGGTCGCGGCGACCGTCACCGTCGAGATCTCCACCTCGGTCGAGCAGTACTGCACCTCTGTTCGAGTCTCGGACTGACGGTACGACCCGCCGGGCCCTCAGGCGTCGAACTCGACCATGACGGGGAGGTGGTCGCTGATCGCCGCCCAGCTGTCGCCGCCGTCGGGGACGTGGGCATCGACGATGCCGGCGTGCACGGGCACGAGCACGCGGTCCAGCCGCTGCTGGGGTGCATGCGACGGGCTGGAGGACTCGCCACCCGGGTCGCGCAGTCCGGCGGTATGGAACTCGCGGACCACCTCCAACTCGTCGGCGTGGTGCGTGTTCAGGTCGCCCGCGACGACTGCGACGGGCGCGGCGTCCTGCACGACGTGCTCGGCGACGCGTCGCGCCTGGGTGATGCGTTCGTCGACGTCGTCGGACGCCAAGTGGGTGTCGTAGACACGCAGCGCGGAGTCGGGTCGCGTGACCGTGACCGCCAGCAGGATGCGACGGCGGTAGGTCCATGAGCTGGCGCCCCGGGAGATGGTGGTGCGCACCACGTGGCTGGTCGGGTGCGGCGGAGAGCACGGCCAGTCCTTCGGTCCGCCACCAGACGAGCGGCGAGTACGGGTGGTGCTTGCGAGCCCACACGTGCTGCCACCCCAGCCGCTTGGCGAGGCGACGCGCCTGGCGTCGTTGCACCTCCTGGAGGGCGACCACGTGCGGTGCGTAGCCGTCGACGACCTCGGCCACCAACTCGAGGTTGGGGTGTGCCGACCCGTGCAGGTTCCACGTGACGATCCGCCACCGGGCACTCGGTCGTTCGGTCATTGAACGTCAGTCTTGCGCGTCCACTACCGTCGTGCTCCATGAGTCGTCTGTCGGGCAAGGTCGCCCTCATCACTGGTGCATCGTCGGGTCTCGGTCGGGTGGGCGCGGAGCGCTTCGCCGCCGAGGGAGCGAAGGTCGTCATCGCCGACATCTCCGACGGTGGCGACGCCGTGGAAGCCATCGACGCCGCGGGCGGTGAGGCCAGCTACGTGTACACCGACGTCACCGACGAGGCATCGGTGAAGAACGCCATCGACTTCGCCGTCGAGACCTACGGCGGACTGAACGTGCTGTACAACAACGCCGGCGTGATGCTCGGCGACGACGACAACCCGGTCACCACGAGCGTCGAGACGTACCAGAAGACGATGGACATCAACGTCCTCGGCACGCTGCTCGGCTGCAAGTACGCGATTCCGGCGATGCTCGAATCGGCGAAGCAGAGCGGCTCGGCGTCGTCGATCGTCAACGTCGCCTCGTTCGTCGCGCACATGGGTGCCGCGACACCGCAGATCGCCTACACGGCGTCGAAGGGCGCCGTGCTGGCGATGACCCGCGAGATGGCGGTCATCTACGCCCGCCAGGGCCTGCGCGTCAACGCGCTGTGCCCCGGGCCGATCATGACCCCGCTGCTGGCCAAGTTCCTCAGCGACGACGCGAAGCGCAACCGTCGCCTGGTGCACATCCCCATGGGTCGCTTCGGCGAGCCGGTCGAGATCGCCAACGGCGCACTGTTCCTCGCCAGCGACGAGAGCAGCTGGATGACCGGGCAGAGCCTGATCATCGACGGCGGCATCACCGCCGCCTACGTCACCCCCGAGTGATGTCGCCGCTCCACGGTCCGTCGGCCCTGCCGCCCGACTTCGGGCAGCGGGTCGCGGCCTGGATGCAGGACCGCGTCGAGCACTCGCCCCTGGGGCGCCCGGTCGAGCCGAGCGAGATGTACCCGCTGCTCGATGCGAGCATCACCGCCCATGGTCTCGGCGTCGACGCCGCCTGGGAACGGTTCACCGAGCGCATCGCGCCGAACACGGTCGGGCTCGACAGCGAGCGCTACCTCGCGTTCATCCCGGTGTCGCCCTCGGCAGCCGGGGTGTGGATGGAGGCCGCGGTCGGTGCGGCGACGTTCAGCGCCGAGTCGTGGCTCGAGGCCGCCGGCGTGGTGGCCGCCGAGAACCAGACGCTGCGATGGCTGGCCGACCTGATGGGGCTGCCCGACGGTGCGGGTGGCTGCTTCATGAGCGGCGGCTCCATCGGCAACCTCTCAGCCCTCACCGTCGCTCGCGACCAATGTGCGCCCGACCGGCGGACGGTGGCGTGTGCCGACACCGCTCACGCATCGGTGTTCAACAGCATGCACATGCTCGGTCTCACCGACGTGGTGGTGGTCCCCACCGGCGACGACGGGCGGTTCACGGGCGTGGCGCTGGCAGCCGCCGTGGGCGATCGCAACGACATCGGCATCGTGGTCGCCGCAGGCGGTTCGACCAACGCGGGCGTCGTCGACGACCTGGCCGGCATCGCCGACGTCGCCGAGCGCCTCGGCGCCTGGCTGCACGTCGACGGTGCCTACGGTGCCGCGGCACTGCTGTTGCCCGAACGGCGCGCGTTGTTCGACGGCATCGGCCGTGCGAACTCGGTCATCATCGACCCGCACAAGTGGCTGTTCGCCCCTGAGGGCTCGTGCGCACTGCTGTACCGCGAGCCCGAGCTGGCCGCGGCGGTGCACACCCAGCACGGCCCGTACATCGACGTGCTGCACGGTGACGAGCCGCTGTGGAACCCGAGCGACTACGGCTACCAACTCACGCGGCGGGCCACGGGCATGCCGTTGTGGTTCGCGCTCACGGTCCACGGCGTCGACGCCCATGTCGAGGCCGTGCGCGCCGGGGTTCGAATGGCCGAGCTGGCGGCGTCGCGTCTGGCCGACACGCCGGGCGTCTCGCTGGTGATGCAGCCCACTCTCGGTGTCGTGCTGTTCCGCCGCGAGGGGTGGGGTCGTGAACAGTGGAAGCAGTGGGGCGACCGTGTGCTGCGCGACGGCATCGCCTTCGTCGCCGCCTCCACGTGGAAGGGCGAGCCGGTCGGGCGGCTGGTGTTCATGCACCCGCGCACGCCCGAATCGGTGATCGACGAGATCATCGCCACCCTCGTCGACTGATCACCGTCGAACGTCACAGGTGGCGAACACCTGCCGGCGTGAGGATCGTCGCTGCCAACGCGGCGGGCCCTTCGGCGACCTCGACGCGCTCGTCGATGCCGATCTCGGCGAGCACGGCCCGGATCAGGTCGGCCTGCGGGTGGCAGAGCTGCAGCGACTGCAGCGTGCACTGATGGGGGAGCGTGGTCGCCGGGTGGGGCGACGACTGCCAGTCGATGAGGAATGGCACCGTGCCGAGGTGCGGCGGGTCGAGCAGGGGGAACGTGAGCCGCCACTCCAGCAGCACGCCGTCGGGCCGGGCCCGCGACATCGCGCTCGGTGCACCGAGGTCGATACCGCGTTCGGCACAGGCGGCCACCACGTCGTCGAGCGGACGAGGCGGTCGGGCGCACCACGCGACCAGCGACGCGGCGGCGAGGTCGTCGACGCCGAACGGTCGGGCGAACGGCGGGGTCGGCTGGTCGCCGTCGGGACCGACCACCTCCAGGTAGGTCGCACCGCCCAGACCGGTGAGCTCGTTGCGAGTGCCTCGTCCCACGTGTGCGCCGCCCGCTGTCAGGCTGAGTCCCCAGTCGGTGGCGATCGCCGCCGCCGTGGCCGCGACATCGGGAGTGGCCAGCACGAGATGATCGATCATCCGTCCAGTCTGGTCCGCTCGTGCCTTCGTGACCGGCCACAATGGACGGATGAGCAACGTCGCATTCCTGGGTCTCGGTGTGATGGGTGCGCCGATGGCGCGACATCTGGCAGCCAATGGTCACAAGGTCACCGTCTACAACCGCACACCCGAGAAGGCGTTGGCCTGGGTGGCGTTGTACGGCAACCTCGCCGCGCCGACTCCCCGCGAGGCGGCGGAGGGTGCCGAGTTCGTGTTCATGTGCGTCGGCAACGACAACGACGTGCGTGACGTCGTGTACGGCGTCGACGGCGCGCTGGCCGGTGCTGAGGCCGGCGCGGTGCTCGTCGATCACACGACCGCGTCCGCCGAGGTGGCCAAGGAGCTCGCCGAGGCATGCGCCGAGTTCGGCGTCGGCTTCGTCGACGCACCCGTCTCGGGCGGCCAGGCCGGCGCCGAGAACGGGCAGCTCACCATCATGTGCGGCGCCGACGACGAGGCGTTCTACCAACTGTCACAACCGGTGATGGCCTCGTACGCCAAGGCGACGGCGCTGATGGGCAAGGCCGGCGCCGGACAGCTCACGAAGATGGTGAACCAGATCCTCATCGCCGGCATCGTGCAGGGTCTGGCCGAGGGGCTGAACTTCGCAGTGCGCGCCGGTCTCGACCCCGAGCAGGTCACCGAGGTCATCAAGTACGGCGCGGCGCAGAGCTGGCAGCTCGAGAACCGCGGCCAGACGATGGTCAAGGGCGAGTTCGACTTCGGCTTCGCCGTCGAGTGGATGCGCAAGGACCTCGGCATCGTCCTCGACGAAGCGGACCGCAACGGCGCCCGTCTGCCCGTCACCGCGCTCATCGATCAGTTCTACGCCCAGGTCGTCGCTCGCGGCGGCAAGCGATGGGACACGAGCAGCCTCATCCACCTGCTCGCCAACGACTGACCCTGGCGGCAGCTGCGCTAGCGCAGCGAGAGCGGTAGGTGGTCGACGCCGCGGATGGTCAACCGATCGCGCCAGCCCGGTTCGCCCGCCAACTGGACGTCGGGGAAGCGGCGGATGAGCGACGTGATCGCCGTGCTCGCCTCGAGCTTCGCCAGCGACGCGCCCAGGCAGTAGTGCACGCCCGCGGCGAAGCCGAGGTGACGGTTGGCGTTCGGCCGGTCGAGACGCAAGTCGTTCGGTGCGTCGAAGACGCCGGGGTCGTGGCTGGCCGCGCCGAGCACGGTCATCACGAGCGTGCCCTTGGGGACGACGATCTCACCGGCGAGGCCCTCGTAGGTGACATCGACCGTCGGGACGCGGACCGTCTGCTGCACCGGGCCGTCGAACCGCAACAGCTCGTCGATCGCGTTCGTGTCGAGCGACGGGTCCGCCGCCCAGCGGCGCAGCTGATCGGGGTTGCGCAGCAGGGCGAGCGTGCCGTTGCCGATGAGGTTCACCGTGGTCTCGTGGCCGGCGACGTAGAGCAGGATGACGAACGTGCGCAGCTCGGCCGGGGTGAGCCGGTCGCCCGACTCCTCCACCTGGATCAGTGCGGACAGCAGGTCGTCGCCCAGGTGCTGGCGGCGGTGCTCGATGATCTCGCCCAGGTACGCACCCATCGCGATGCCGGCCTGTTCGGCCTGGTCGAGCGTGTCGTCGTCGACCGTCGGCTCGAGCCCGGCGGTGAGCACCTGCGACCAGGCGCGCACGTCGTCGCTGCGGTCGGTCGGGATGTCGAGCAGGTCGCTGATCACCTGGAACGGCACGGGGAACGCGAGTTCCTCGACCAGTTCCATCGACCCTCGGTCCGCGGCCACGTCGAGGACGTCGTCGACCAGTTGCTGGACGCGTGGACGCAGCCGTTCGATGGCCGTCGGCGTGAACGCCTGGGACACGAGCCGACGCAGGCGGGTGTGGTCGGGCGGGTCCAGGTTGAGGATGCTCTTGGCCGCGGTGCCGTCCTCGATGCGCTGCCGCTGGCGATCACGACGGAACCGTCGCGGGTCCTCTGGGCGTTCGGTGACGTTGGCCTCGATGTCGCGGGCGAACTCGGCGCCGCGCAAGGTGCGGGCCACGTCGTCGTAACGCGTGAGGACCGTGAAGCCGAACGGCGACACATGCACCGGGTCGTGCTCGCGCAGCGCGTCGTAGAAGGGGTAGGGGTCGGCCCGGAAGGACGGGTCGAACGGGTTGAAGACCGCCTCCGTCATCCGAGATCGAACTCCGGCTGCTCGTGCCGACGGATGATGTCGCCCCAGACGATCCACTGCGAGCCGTTCACGCCTGCCTCGACGGCCTGCATCGCGGCCTCGGCCACTCGACTGGGATCGATGACCGGCATGCCGAGTGCGGTGATGAACTCCTGGGCTTCGCTCGGCACCAGTGGTGTGTTCACGAAGCCGGGGCAGATGGCGCTGACGCACACACCGGTGGTGCCCGACTGCTCGAGCGTCGCGCCGAGCGACTTCACCAGGCCGACCACCGCGTGCTTGGTGGCGGTGTAGGCGATGTCGCCCGGCATGCCGCCGAGACCGGCCATCGATGCCGTGACCACCACGTTGCCGCTGCCGCGCTCGACCATGCCGGGCAGCACCGCCTGAGCGCCGAAGAACACGCCGTCGAGGTTCACCCCGACGATGGCCCGATAGGCCTCGACGGTGACGTCGGCCAACGGGGCCGCCGGCGCGTCGGCCAGGTCGCGGCCCGGTGTGGTGATGCCGGCGTTGAGGTGCACCATGTCGAGCGGGGGGAGGCGGTCGATGAGCGCCGTCCACGCCGCAGGATCGGCGACGTCGAGCTGGATCTCGTCGCTCGACTGCGGGTGCAGGTCGGCCACGAACACCGTCGCACCCTCGGCCCGGTACCGGGCCGCGCAGGCCTTGCCGATCCCGCTCGATCCACCCGTCACCAACACGTTCTGGCCGTCGAGCGCGCCATGTCCCTCTGTCGTCATCCCGAGAGCCTCGCACTTGTCGCTCATGTCGCGACGAACCGACCGTTTCGGTCGGATCCTCGCGACATGAACGGGGTTTGCCGAACGGCGAGTCCGGCTGTGCCCAGTGTGGATGTGAAGGATGTCGATGAGGCACTGATGGGCCCTCGCCGCGGCGCACCACCACCTGGTGGACCTGGCCAGCGTGAGTCGGGCTCGGGCCTGTCGGCGCGGCAGTGGCGGCGACGGGTCGCAGCAATGGAGAGTGGGTGGCCGGTTCATCCGGGTGTGTGGCGACACGCCGCAACGCCGGTGACCTGGGAGTTGCGGGTGCGTGCCGCTGCTCGCTGGCTGGGCGACGAAGCCGCGCTGGCCGGCGTGTCGGCCGCGAGGTGGTGGGGGCTCGACGGTTTCGACGACGGTCGACGAGGTGGAGTTCGTGGTGCCCCGCAGCCGTCGGTCGACTCGCGGCATCTCACTGCGGACCACTCACGAATGGGCGGCCGAAGGACCTTCTCCGCGCACGACGGGGTGCGCACCACGAACGCCACCCGTACGATCATCGACATGGCGGGCCACGGCAGTCGCGGTCGCGGCTGCTCGAGTCGGCCATCGACAGCGGGGTTCGGCTCCGGAGGACGTCGATCCCGACGTTGCGCGCCCGCCTGCAGGAGCTGGATCGAGCCGGGGCGGCGAGGAATCCGGTTCCTTCGCGAGAACTGCTGCTCGACTCGGGTGGCGAGTCCGACCTCGAGCGTCGCTTCCTTCGCCTGATCCGCAGCCGAATGGGCTGCCGCGCCCTACGTGCAGGTGCGCGTTCAATCGAGAACATGGTCGGGTGATGCGAGTCGACTTCCTCTTCGAGGCGGCACGACTGGTCGTCGAGGTCTCGGGTCGGTTGGGCCACACCTCCGATCACCGACCGGCGACGCGATGCCCGCCGCCGGAACGAACTGGGTGAGCGAGGGCTGCGGTACCGCGAGTTCACCACTGTCGACGTCGTCGCGGATCCGGACTACGTGATTCGGGTGGTCACCTCGGCGTTGGACACGTCGACGTCACTGCTGAAACGACCGTAACGGTCGTTTCCTGTGACGTCGGCGAGTGAACGACGTCAGCGTTGGGTGGCGGCGTCGACGGCGTCGACGATGCGATCGATCTGCTCGTCGGTGGTGACCAGCGGCGGGCAGAACAGCAGCGAGTCGGCGTTCAGAGCCCGGCACACCACACCGCCCTTGTCGAGCATGTGGTCGCGGAGCTGCATCGCGTTCTGGTCGGGGTGCAGACCGACGGCCCACATCGCGCCGAGACCACGGATGTGGTCCACCGTGCCGTCGTCGGCGAGGGCCCGCAGACCGGCCGACAGGCGATCGCCCACGTGGGTGGCGCGCTGCACCAAACCCTCCCGGCGCATGATCTCGAGATTCTTCAACCCGGCGGCGCACGACGTGGCGTGGCCCGAGTAGGTGAAGCCGGTGCGCAGGAAGAAGTCGGGATCGGACTCGAGCGCGGCACGCGGGGCCGGGCCGACGAACACGCCGCCGAGGGGTTGATAGCCCGACGTGATCGCCTTGGCGAACGTGACGAGATCGGGACGCACGCCGTAGTGGTGTGCCGCGAACCAGCTGCCGAGCCGGCCGTAGCCGGTGATCACCTCGTCGAACATCAGATACGCGCCGTGCTGGTCGCAGAGGCGGCGGACACCCTCGAGGTAGCCCTCGGTGGCGGGGAAGATGCCGCCGGCGCCCTGCACCGGCTCGACGATGACGGCGGCCACCTCGTGACCGCGCTCGGCCATCAACGAGGCGAGTGCCTCGACGTCGTCGGCCGGCACCTGCACGACGTCGTCGACGAACGGTCCGAAGTCCTGCCGGTTCGGGGCGATGCCCTGCGCGCTCGTGCCGCCGTAGGCGGTGCCGTGGTAGCCGCGGGTTCGGGAGATGATCAGCTTGCGATGGCCCTGACCTGCCTGCACGTGGGCGATGCGGGCCAGCTTCATGGCGGTGTCGATGGACTCGCTGCCCGAGCAGGTGAAGAACACCCGAGCATCGGCCATGGGCGCGATGGCCACCAGTTCCTCGGCCAGCTGTTCGGCGGGATCGGTGGTGAACGGGTCGAAGCACGAGTACGCCTCGAGCGTGGTCACCTGCGTGGCGATCGCCTCGGCCATCTCCGCCCGACCGTGGCCGATGGCGCAGTACCAGAGGCTGGCCATGCCGTCGACGAGCTCGCGCCCGTCGGCGTCCCACAGCAGTGCCCCCTGCCCGCGCACGATGCGGGTGAACGACTCTCGGGTCGGCTTGGCGAACGGGTGCAGGAAGGCCTTGGGCATGCCCCGACGGTACTCAGCTCGGGGCGACGCCGCAGATCTCGGCGAAGCCGTCCTGGAGGCACCGCTGCAGCACGTCGGGATCCGGAACCGCTGCGGCGTCGCTGTTCACGCCGATGCAGCACGTGCCGTCGTACGACATCAGCGTGATGTTCACGGCCGACCCGGCGGTGGGACCGAAGGGGAAGAACCGCTCGACCCGCTTGCCGCAGAGCCACATCGGGATCGGCACCCCGGGCACGTTGCTGGCCAGGAAGTCGACGCCCTTGAGCATCGCCCCGATGACACCCTTGGGCATCAGGTTGAGGAACCCGGCGATGGTCTCGGTGTGGTCCAACGAACGTTCGGAACGGACCACCTCGACCACCTCGCGCATGGCGATGATGCGCAACGCCGGTGTGGGCGAGTCGATCGGCAGCACGAAGCGCATGACCGACACGTGGTTGCCGCCCTCGTGGTGTCCGGCCTCGCGCTGGCTGATCGGCATCGCCACGCGCAGCTCGTGCACGTCGTGTCCGTGGTGGAAGTGGTAGCGGTGCAGCCCGGCCGTGATGCCGGCGAGGAAGCCGTCGTTCAGACGTCCACCCGCTGCTTTCGACGCGGTGCGCAGCTCGTGCATCGGCACCTCGAGCACCCGGTAGTTCGACGACTTCATCCGGCCGACCATCACCATCGACTTCGGCGTCGTGGCCGGGGCGATGAGGCGTCCCACCGAGCGCGCCGTCTCGACGACCTCCATCGCGGCGCGTTGCGGGTGGCGGACGGCGTCGAGCAGGCTGGGAACGATGGAGCCGACCTGGTGGCGGGCGAAGTCGATGGCACCGGCGACATCGTGGGCGACCACGTCACGCAGTAGATCCACCGAGCCCGTGCGATGTGCTGCTGTGGGCGCGAGCGGCTCGTGTCGAGGCGGGGCGGCCTCGAAGTCGAACAGGTGAGCGGCCAGTTGCACCGCGCCGATGCCGTCGGTGACGACGTGGTGCGCCTTCATCACCAGCGCCGCACGATCGTCCTCCAACCCTTCGACCAGGGTGAACTCCCACAGCGGACGGGCGGAATCGAAGCCACCCATTGCCTCGGTGCGAGCCCAGTCGAGCAGGTCCTGGGTGCTGCTCCCGTCGGGCAGGCGGATGTGGCGGAGGTGGTAGCGCAGGTCGAAGTCGTGGTCGTGCACCCACTGCAACGTGGTCGGGTGCAGCGGCACCGGCACCACCTTCTCGCGTAACGCCGGCACCTGGTGCGTGACGCGCTCCATACGCTCCAGCAGCTGCGCGAAGTCGGGCGGGCCGTCGAGCACGACCACCCCCATGATGGTGCTGCGCAGCAGTGGATCGGCCTCGACCATCCACATGATGGTGTCGTTCTGACTCAGGTACGGACCCGGCATCGTCGTCCCCCTCCGAGCACGCATCGTGCGCGCGAACTGCAGCGTCGCGCCAGGGACCTTCGCCCGTTCGGTCGTCGTCGGGCGGGTCAGCCGAGCGCGTTGCCGAGCGACTCGAGCGAGGGCACCCACCAGTACGCGCCCGTCACCGGGGTGCTGAACTCGACGAGGCGGTCGTGCACGCCGTCGCCGACGCCGAACATGCGCTCGAGCATGATCGTGAATCTGGATGGGTCGGCGCTGAAGGCGACGAAGTGCAGGCCCAGCTCGGTGGAGGTGCCGTACGGGACGCTCGTGCGGTGGATCTGCAACTCGTCGCCGTCGTCGCCCTCCACCACCATGCGGCTGACGTGGGAATTGGGTAGCTGCACGTCGTCGGACAGCTCGATGCTGTCGACCTTCGTCCGGCCGACGATCGCCTCCTGCTCGACGACGTCGAGCGCGGCGAATGCATCGAGGTCGTGCACCCAGCGCTGCGTCATCGCGAACGAACCACCGGCTCCGGGACCTTCGGCCACCACGGCGACCTCGAACGCCTCCTCGACGCCGGGGTTCTCGGTGCCGTCCTCGAAGCCGATCAGGTCGCGGCTGTCGCGGTACACGAAGCCCTGCACCTCGTGCGCGACGCTCGCCACGGGCGACAGCAGGCGCTGCACGGTGACGGCGACGTCGATCAACTCGTCCTGGCCGCCGCCGTGGCACCACACCCACACGTCGTGCTGCGTCGCCGGGCAACCGGGGATGACGGGGAACTCGATGAGCGCGTCGGGCGCCGACACGGACGACAACGAACGCCACAGCGCGGGCGAGAACCCGACGACGATGTTCGCGCCTCCGGCCGAGGCCGACGGCTGACGAAGGGGCTGGAGCGCGGCGAGCACCTGCTGAGCGGGCGTGCCGGGCCGGATGTCGAACTCCAGGTGGCGGTGCGACCGCGTGCCCTTGGCGAAGATGGCGGGTTGGGGGGTGGCCATTGCACCAGCGTAGGTGGGACGAAATGCCCTAGTGACCCTTCGGTGGCCTTCATAGCGTGGCCGTGTGAGCCCCCGATCGATCGTCGACGCGAATGAAGCCGTCGCGGCCGTCGCTCACCTGCTCTCCGAGGTGGTGGCGATCTACCCGATCACCCCCGCCTCGCCGATGGGTGAGCACGCCGACCAATGGAGTGCCCGTGGCCGTGTGAACCTGTGGGGCGCCGTCCCCGAGGTCATCGAGATGCAGAGCGAGGCAGGTGCGGCAGGTGCACTGCACGGTGCCATCCTCCGCGGTGCACTCGCCACCACCTTCACGGCCAGCCAGGGGCTGCTGCTGATGCTGCCCGAGATGTTCAAGATCGCCGGCGAACTGACGCCCACGGTCATCCACGTCGCGGCCCGCTCCCTGGCCACGCACGCGCTGAGCATCTTCGGTGATCACAGCGACGTGATGGCCGCGCGCAGCACCGGCTTCTCGATGCTCGCCGCGGCCGGCGTGCAGGAGGCCGCGGACATGGCGGTCGTCGCCCACGCGGCGACGCTGGAGACGCGGGTGCCGTTCCTGCACTTCTTCGACGGCTTCCGTACCAGCCACGAGTTGAACACCGTCGACGTGCCCGACGCCGACGTCATCCGGGCGCATGGTCAGCGACGACCGCATCAGCGACCACCGACTGCGTGGCCTCGATCCCGACCGTCCGGTGCTGCGCGGCAGCGCCCAGAACCCCGACGTGTTCTTCCAGGCCCGCGAGGCCTGCACGCCGTTCCACGCAGCGGTGCCCGGCGTCGTCCAGGCGGCGATGGACCGTTTCGCCGGGCTCACCGGTCGCCAGTACCACCTGGTCGACTACCACGGTGCGCCCGACGCCGACCGTGTCGTCGTGCTGATGGGCTCGGGTGCCGGTGCGGTCCGCGAGGCGGTCGACGCCCTGAACGCGGCGGGCGAGCGCGTCGGCATGCTCACCCTGCGGCTGTTCCGTCCGTTCCCCACCGAGCAGTTGCTCGCCGCGCTGCCGCCCTCCACCCGCACGGTGGTCGTGCTCGACCGTTGCAAGGAGCCCGGCGCCCCGTTCGAGCCACTGCACCTCGACGTGCTGTCGGCCATGTGGCACAGCGACACCGCCCATTGGGCGGGTGGCGAACGCCCCCGTGTGATCGGTGGTCGCTATGGGCTGAGCAGCAAGGAGTTCACCCCGGCGATGGTGAAGGCGGTGTACGACGAGGCCGCTGCGGCGAGCCCGAAGAACCCGTTCACCATCGGCATCGTCGACGACGTCAGCCACAGCAGCCTCGCCTGGGATCCCGAGTTCCGCACCGACCACGCCAAGGTCCGCGCCGTGTTCTTCGGACTCGGCAGCGACGGCACCGTCGGCGCGAACAAGAACACGGCCAAGATCATCGGCGGCAACACCGACATGAGCGTGCAGGCGTACTTCGTCTACGACTCGAAGAAGTCGGGCAGCACCACGATCAGCCACGTCCGCGTCGACGAGCAACCCATCGACAGCAGCTACCTCATCGACCAGGCCACGTTCGTGGGTGTCCACCAGTGGGGTCTGTTCGAGACGCTCGACGTGCTCGGCGTGGCGGCACCCGGTTCCACGGTGCTGCTGAACTCTCCGTACCCGCAGGACCAGGTGTGGGATCGCCTGTCCGCCGAGGTGCAGGAGCAGATGATCGCCAAGGAGTTGCAGGTCTACGCCATCGACGCCGCTGCGGTCGCCCGTGCGGCCGGTCTGGGTGGCCGCATCAACACGGTCATGCAGGCGTGCTTCTTCGCCCTCGCCGGGGTGCTGCCGCAGGAGCAGGCCCTGCACGAGTTGAAGGCCGCGATCCAGTACTCCTACGGCGCCCGTGGCGAGGTCATCGTGGAGCGCAACGTCGCCGCAGTCGACACGTCGCTCGAGCACCTGCACCGCCTGACGCTCGGTACCTCGGTCACCGCCACGCACCGGCGCAGGCCCGCCGTTCCGGCCGAGGCCCCCGACTTCGTCCAGCGCGTCACGTCCCGCATGCTCGCGGGGGAGGGCGACCTGCTGCCCGTCAGTGCCCTGCCGCCCGACGGCGCCTTCGCCACGGCGACGTCGCAGTGGGAGAAGCGCACCATCGCCACCGAGATCCCCATCTGGGAGCCCGACCTGTGCATCGACTGCGGCAAGTGCGCCATCGTCTGCCCACACGCGGCGATCCGGATGAAGGTGGCCGAGCCGGCGTCGTACGACGCACTCGGTGTCGAGATCAAGGTGAAGGACTTCCGCAGCCGCGAGGTGCCGGGCATGCGCCTCACCATCCAGGTGGCCCCCGACGACTGCACCGGTTGCGGTGTCTGTGTGCAGACCTGCCCTGCGCACGACAAGACGTCGGTGAAGCGCAAGAGCATCAACATGCAGCCCATCGGTGAGCACCTCGACGCCGAGCGGGTCGCGTGGGACGCGTTCCTCGCAGTTGCAGTCCGCCGACCCGGCCCAGTGGGACCCGGCATCGGTGAAGACCAGCCAGCTGCGTCGACCCCTGTTCGAGTTCTCCGGTGCCTGCGCCGGTTGCGGCGAGACGCCGTACCTGAAGCTGCTCACGCAGTTGTTCGGCGACCACACCCTCATCGCCAACGCCACCGGGTGCAGCAGCATCTACGGCGGCAACCTGCCCACCACCCCGTACGCGGTCGACGACGACGGTCGTGGACCGGCGTGGGCGAACAGCCTGTTCGAGGACAACGCCGAGTTCGGACTGGGCATCCGACTCGGGTTCGAAGCACAACGTCGGACGGCGCTGGTGCTCCTCGAACGGCTGCGCCCCGCGCTCGTGGCGGCCGGAGTGACCGACGCCGAACTCGACGCCCTCGTGGCCGGCGTCGACGACAACGGTGAAATCCCCATTCGCGAGCAGCGGCTACGGCTCGACGCAATGCGCGCCGTGCTGGGCACGGTCGACCAGCTCGATGCGCGGCGTCTGGACGACCTGTCCGGCACGCTGGTCCGCAAGAGTGTGTGGATCGTCGGCGGCGACGGCTGGGCGTACGACATCGGCGCCGGTGGGCTCGACCACGTGTTGGGCAGCGGCCGCAACGTCAACATCCTGGTGCTCGACACCGAGGTGTACTCGAACACGGGTGGCCAGGCGTCGAAGGCGACGCCGCGTGGCGCCGTGGCGAAGTTCGCGGCGGGCGGCAAGGGCATCCTCAAGAAGGACCTCGGCCTGGAAGCCATGACCTACGGCGACGTCTACGTGGCCCGGGTGGCCATGGGCGCCAGCGACGTGCAGACGGTGAAGGCGCTGCTCGAGGCCGAGGCCTGGCCCGGCGTGTCGCTGGTCATCGCCTACAGCACCTGCATCGCCCACGGCTTCGACATGAAGCAGTCGATGACCCAGCAGAAGCTGGCCGTGCAGAGCGGTCACTGGCCGCTGTACCGCTACCGCCCGTCGGGCGACGGTGACGCCCATCCGTTCCAGCTGGACAGCGCCGAGCCGTCGGTCGCCTACGCCGACTTCGCCAAGAGCGAGGCCCGGTTCGCGATGCTCGCCCGGTCCAACCCGGATCGGGCCAAGGAGCTGGTCGAGCTCGCCCAGAACGACGTGACGACCAGGTTCGAGTACTACCGCCAGCTCACCGATGTCGCCCGAACGGCGCCCGGCCACGCCGGCGACACGACGATCGCCGACGACGAGGAGGACGCATGACCGACCTGGCGACCACCTATCTCGGGCTGCAGCTGCGCAGCCCGTTCGTGGCTTCGGCCGGCCCGTTGACCGGCGATCCGGCGATGTGGCGGCGGCTGGAGGAAGCGGGCGCCGCAGCCATCGTGCTGCCCTCGCTGTTCGAGGAGGAGATCGAGCAGGAGGCCTTTGCTGTCGACTTCGCGATCGAACACGGCGCCGACCAGTTCGGCGAGGCACTGACGTTCCTGCCCGAGTTGCCCGTGGCCGAGGTCGGCCCGGCGCGGCACCTGGCGCTGGTCGAGAAGGCCCGCGAGGCGCTCACCATCCCGGTCATCGCCAGCCTGAACGGCACGACGCCCGGTGGCTGGGTGCGCTATGCGAAGCACCTCGCCGATGCGGGCGCCGACGCGATCGAACTGAACCTGTACGACGTGGTCGTGGACCCGACGGTGACCTCGGCCGAGGTCGAGCACCGCTACGTCGAGCTGGTCGAGGAGGTGCGGGCCGAGATCAGCGTGCCGCTCGCCGTGAAGCTCAGCCCGTGGTTCACGGCGTTGGGCAACCTGGCCGTGCGACTCGAGGCCGCCGGCGCGGACGGCCTGGTGCTGTTCAACCGGCTGTACCAGCCCGACATCGACCTCGACAGCCTCACCGTCGTGCCGCGGCTCGCTCTCAGTGCGCCGGCCGAGAGCCGGCTGCCCTTGCACTGGATCGCCAACCTGCGTGGTTCGGTGCAGTGCTCGCTCGCGGCCAGTTCGGGGGTGCACGACGGTGCCGATGCGATGAAGTTGCTGCTCGCCGGTGCCGACGTGGTGATGTCGACGAGTGCACTGCTTCGACACGGTCCCGAGCACCTGCGCACGGTCGAGCGGTTCGTGCGCGACTGGATGGTCGAACGCGACTACGTCTCCGTGGACGAGCTGCGTGGCAGCGTCAGTCGCGAGCACGTGCCCGACCCCCAGGTCTACGAACGGGCCAACTACTACCAGGTGCTGCACAGCTGGCGTCCCAAGCACCATCGGTAGCCTGCACGCATGCGACACAGCGAAGGTCACCTCGGGCACCGCACCGGCTGGCTGCGGGCCATGGTGCTCGGTGCGAACGACGGCATCATCTCCACGGCAGCGCTGCTGCTCGGCGTCGCCGCCGCCGACGCCGGTCGGACGGCCATCCTCACCGCCGGCATGGCCGGCCTCGTGGCCGGCGCGGTGTCGATGGGACTGGGCGAGTACGTCTCGGTCAGCTCGCAGCGCGACAGCGAGCGCAGTGACATCGCCAAGGAGACCTGGGAGCTCGAGCACCAGGCCGACCACGAGCTGGAGGAGCTCACCGCCATCTACCGATCGAAGGGACTCGAGGAGCAACTCGCCCGCGAAGTCGCGGTGCAGCTCACCGAGCACGACGCCCTCGCCGCACACCTGCGCGACGAACTGGGCATCGACGGCGACGAGCTGGCCAAGCCGTTCCAGGCGGCCTGGAGCTCGACCCTCGCGTTCAGCATCGGCGCTGCGGTCCCGCTCATCGCCACTGCGGTGGCTGGCGCCTCGGTCCGCATCGCCACGATCATCGTCGTCACGCTGATCGCCCTGGTCGGCCTCGGCTATCTCGGTGCGCGCCTGGGCGGCGCTTCCCCGGCCCGTCCCATCGCTCGCGTCGTGGTCGGTGGGGCCATCGCGATGGCCGTCACCATGGCGGTCGGGCAGCTCTTCGGTGCCGTGGTTTCGTGACCAAAGTCCGTGGTACGGCCGTACCGTGAATTCGTAGCGTGGTCCCATGTCCGACCGCGCAGACGCCATCGTCATCGGAGCCGGGGTCATCGGCTCGTCCGTCGCCCTCGAACTGGCCCTCAGCGGGCGGAAGGTGATCGTCGTCGACAAGGGCCCGGCTCCCGGTGCCGGCTCGACGAGTTCGTCGTCGTCGATCATCCGATTCAGCTACTCCACCCGCGACGCGGTGCTGACGGCCTGGGAAGCGGCAGCCCTGTGGACCGATTGGGAAGGCCACCTCGGCAGTGTCGATCCGGACGGCATGGTGCGTTTCGTGCGCACCGGCAACCTGATCTTCCACACGCCCGGCTTCAGCACCGAACGCATCGAAGCGCTGTGGGACGAGGTGGGCATCCGCTACGAGCGCCTGGACTCCGCTGCGTTGCACGAGCGGTTCCCGGGGCTGGACATCGGCCAGTACTTCCCGCCCAAGCGGCTGGAGGATCCGCACTTCGCCGACGACGCCGATGACGAGATGACCGCAGTGCTCGAGTTCGAGAGTGGCTTCATCGACGACCCGATGCTCGCCGCGCACAACCTGGCGCATGCCGCCAAGCTGCACGGTGCCGAGTTCCGCCACCACCAACGGGTCGTCGGCATCGAGCAGGCCGACGGTCGGGTGACCGGCGTCCGGGTGGCGCACGAATCGGGCAGCGAGACCGTCGTCCATGCCCCGATCGTGGTGAACGTGGGCGGCCCGCACTCCAGCCAGATCAACGAACTGGCCGGCGTCACCGCCGGCATGAAGGTCGGCCACCGAGCGCTGCGCCAGGAGGTCTTCACGGCCGAGGCGCCGGCGCACCTGCGTCTCGAGGACGGCTTCCCCGTGGTCGCCGACCTCGATCTCGGCCAGTACGTCAAGCCGCAGGTCGGCGGGACGTGGCTCGTCGGCGGCACCGAACCGGAATGCGACGGGATGCACTGGGTGGACGACCCCGACACGTACGACGAGTACCCGACGGTCGAACAGTTCGAGGTGGCGATGATGCGCGCCGCTCGGCGCGCCCCCGACTTCGGTGTCCCGTTGCGACCGGTGGGGCTGGCGGCGCTGTACGACGCGTCCGACGACTGGGTGCCCATCTACGACAAGAGCGATCTGCCCGGCTTCTACATGGCGTGCGGGACCAGCGGCAACCAGTTCAAGAACGCGCCGCTGGCGGGCAAATTCATCGCCGCGATCATCGACGCCGAGGCCGAAGGCCGCGATCACGACGTCGATCCCGTCCAGTACGTCGGACCGCGGACGGGTGCCACCATCGACCTGGCCTCGTTCTCCCGACGCCGGGACCGGGCACTCACCAGCGGTACGGTGATGGGGTAGTTCGAAGGAGAGGGTCATTCCATGCGAGTACGCGTCGACGGGGATTCGTGCCACGGCCACCAGAGCTGCGCCATCGCTGCGCCCGAGGTGTTCGGCGCCGACGACTACGGCAACGCCGTCGTGCTGATCGAGGGCGACCTCCCGGTCGAGTTGGAGGCCAAGGCTCGGCGTGCGGAGGGCAACTGCCCCGAGCGGGCCATCTTCATCGACGAATGAGCCGGTGACGGTGGTCGTCCATCGTCGCGCCGATGCCCGCACGATGCCGTGGCGCAACGGCGGCGGGGTCACGCACGAACTGATTCGTCGACCCGACGCGGACGAGTTCGACTGGCGCCTCTCGGTGGCCGAGGTCGACACCGACGGCCCGTTCTCGACGTTCGACGGTCACGACCGCATTCTCGTGCTGCTGTCCGGCGCGGCGATGGACCTCCGGTTCGTCGAGTCCGGCGACGTGGTCGAACTGCGCCCACCGCTGGGCGGCCACCGGTTCGCGGGCGAGGCGTCCGTCGATGCCGCCCTGCCGTCCGGGCCCACCACCGACTTGAACCTGATGTGGCGTCGCGAGCGTCTCGACGCCACCGTGCGACGCTTCGAGGCACCGTTCGATCTCGCGCCGCAGCGCAGCGCCACGCTGCTGGCATTCGTCGTGTCGGGTGAGCCGATCGTCGAGGACGGCACCGTGCTGTCACCCGGCGACGTGGTCGAGTGCGGCGACATCTTGCACGTCGACGGCACGGGCACGCTGCTCGTGTTCGCCTTGGTGCCGCGCTGAGGCCGCTCGTCTACGCTGACCGCCCATGGTCGCGATCGCAGCGTTGCATCCCACCGACACGTCGCTCGAGGTCACCTGGACCGACGGTCTGGCCACCCGCTACCCGTGGTTGTGGCTACGCGACCACGCTCACGACGACGACACCATGCACCCCGCCACCCAGCAGCGGCAACTGTTCACCGCTGCGGTGCCTCGCGGCCTGCGCGGCCTGTCCAGCGAGGTCGTGGGCGACGCCCTGGAGGTGACCTGGGACGTGCTCGAGCCGATGACCCGCATTCCGGTCTCGTTCCTCGCCGCCTACCGCCTGCCGAAGGTCGCGAGGGCCGTGGTCGACGTGCCGGTCACGCTGTGGAACGCGGCGTCGATCACCACGCCCACCATCCCCTACGACGCGGTGATGACCACCGATGCCGGAATGGCGCAGTGGTTGGGGCGCACCCTGCAGTACGGCTTCTGCATCGTCGAGGGCACGCCCGTCTCGGCCGCGGCCACCGAGGCGCTGCTGCGCCGCGTGGGCTACATCCGCGAGACGGTGTTCGGTGGCTTCTGGGAGTTCGCCGACGACCTGTCGAAGGCCGACACGGCGTACACCAACTTCGAACTACGCGGCCACACCGACGGTACGTACGCCCACGATGCTCCGGGTTTCCAGATGCTGCACTGCATCGAGTTCGACGCCACCGGCGGCGAGAGCACGATGGTCGACGCGTTCGCCGTCGCCCGACGCATCGAAGCCGAGGAGCCCGAGCTGTTCGAGGTCCTCAGCAGCGTGGCGGTGCCCGGTCAGTACATCGGCGACGGCATCGCACCTGATGTCCGCTCGTCCGGTGTTCCGTCACGACCACACCGGTCGGCTCGTGCAGGTCAGCTTCAACAACTACGACCGCGCGCCGTTCCTGCTCGACGAGCACGACATGCTCGCGTTCTACGACGCCATCCGCCTGTTCGACGAGATCGCCAACGAGCCGTCGATGCAGTGGCGGCACGTCCTTCGCCCCGGGCAGGCCCTGTTGTTCGACAACTGGCGGGTGTTGCACGGCCGGGCCGCCTACCAGGGTGTGCGGCGCATGTGCGGTGGCTACCTGAACCGCGAAGACGTCGAGAGCCGCCTGCGTCAACTGCTGTAACTGCGCGTGTCGTCGCGCTGTGCCGTTGGCCAGTGTGTGTCACACCACTGAGCGGCGTCGACGTGGTCAGCGATGTGACACAGACCAGTTGTCTGGTCACGGCGTCCTGAGCGACGAAACGGGTTGCACGCGTCAGGGCAGGAAGTGGGCGTACGACTCCTTCGCGTTCCACACTTCGACGATGCGACCGTGTTCGATGCGGAACACCTCGATGCTCGACACCACGACGCGTTCGCCCGAGTGGGGCGTGGCGACGGCATTCCACGTGGCCGACACGAGGGGGTCGTCGGCGACGACGACGACGGGTTCGAAGTGCATCGTCCGGTACACCTGGAACCAGTGCTCGACCCGAGCTCGACTGGCGGCGGCGTCGAGGACGGCGGTCTCGCCGGCGATGTGTCGCACCTGCGTGTCACCGACCATCGACAGGACGGCTTCGACGTCGCTCCGGTTGTAGGCGTCGAAGTAGCGGCGCATGAACTCGACCAGATCGGGCTGTTCCGGCATGGTCGAGAACCTAGTGCCCCACGGCTCAGCCGGGGTCGAACTCCCAGGTGGCGCGGATGCTGCGGCCACGCACCAGTTCGGCGTTCGGCTCGTCGACGTCGTCGACCCAGCTCAACGCTTCGGTGAGGCTGCGCCCGTGGGCCTCGTGGCGGGCGACGAGGCGACTTCGGCGCACGGCGTCGTCGGGCCGCAACAACCACCGATCGTCGAGCAGTTCGGCCACCTCGCCCCACCTGCCCATCGGCAGCAGCAGGTAATTGCCCTCGGTGACGACCAGCTCGACGTCGGTGCCGATGCGGATGGCGCCGGCCACCGGCTCCTCGATGGCACGGTGGAACCGTGGGACGAGCACGTCGTGCTGACGGGCGCGGACCCGACGGAGCGCGTCGAGGTAGCCGTCGACGTCGAACGTCTCGGGCGCACCCTTGCGATGGGCGAGGCCGAGCCGGTGCAGTTCCTCGTTGGCGTAGTGGAACCCGTCCATCGGCAACGTCGCGGCCCGTGCGCCGAAGTGGTCGAGCAGCCGGTCGGCGAGCGTGCTCTTGCCGCTGCCGGGCGGCCCGGCGATGCCCAGTAGCCGACCACCGCGAGCCAGCATGGCCTCGACCCTGGACACGATCTCGGCGGTGACGTCCTGCACGGCACGACGGTACTCCGCACCCGGTGCGCGAAGATCGAGCCATGAGCCTCGACGACCTGATCGCGCGTTTCGACCCCGCCGACCCCGACTTCATCGCCGATCCGTATCCGGTGCTCAACGCGATCCGCGAGGCCACCCCGGGGTTCCGCAACCCGATGAACGGGCAGTGGACCATCACTCGCTTCGCCGACGTGCAGGAGACGCTGCGCGATCGCCGCCTCGGGCGCAACTACACGCACCGCTACACCCACGAGCAGTTCGGCCAGTCAGAGCCCGACCCGCGTTGGGCGGCGTTCCAGCAGCACGAGGCGTGGAGCCTGCTGTGCCTCGAGCCGCCCGACCACACCCGCATCCGTCGCCTCGTCGCCAAGGTGTTCACGCCGCGTGCCGTGGCGTCGCTGCGGCCACAGATCGAGAGCTTCTCCGCCGAACTGCTCGACGAGTGCCAGGCGAAGGGGCAGTTCGAGTTGCTGCGCGACTACGCCATGCCGTACTCGGTGGCCGTCATCTGCTCGATGCTCGGCGTACCCCGTGCCGACACGCAACTGCTGCTCGACTGGTCGCACGCGATCGTGAAGATGTACGAGCTGTCGACCTCCGACGCGGTGCGCACCGCCGCCAACACCGCGGCGCAGGAGTACATCGCCTACACCCGTGCCCTCATCGCCGAGAAGCGGCGCGATCCCGACGGGCTGCTCGTCAGCGAGCTGGTCCGCGTCGAGGACGAGGGCGACGTGCTCACCGAGGACGAGATCGTCTCGACCACGATGGTGCTGCTCGAGGCCGGGCACGAGGCCACGGTCAACACGCTCGGCAACGGCGTGCGCGCGCTGTTGCACCATCCCGAGCAGTGGCAGCGCGTGGTGCGCGGCGAGGTCGCGGCGAAGGCGGCGGTGGAGGAGATGCTCCGGTGGGACGCTCCGTTGCAACTGTTCGAGCGCTGGATCCTGGAGGACGGTGTCCAGATCGCCGGCGAGACACTGAACGTCGGCGACGAGGTGGCGATGCTGTTCGGTGCGGCCGAACGCGACCCTCGCCGCTTCGACGATCCCGACCGGTTCGATGTCGGCCGTGGCGACGCGGCGCACATCGGCTTCGGCGGGGGCATCCACTTCTGTGTCGGCGCGCCACTGGCGCGACAGGAGATCGAGGTGTCGCTGGCCGGTCTGGTCGCGCGCTTCCCGGGGCTCGAGCTCGTCGACGAGCCCGAGTATCAGCCGAACTTCGTCATCCGCGGCCTCACCGGTCTGCACGTCTGGGCGTAACCTGCGGCCCATGATCCGTCATGTGGTGATGTTCCGGTGGAAGGACGGCGTCGACGACGCACACGTCGAGGCGACGCGCCGGGCGCTGTCGACCCTCCCGGGGCTGATCCCACAGATCGTCACCTATTCGTACGGTGCCGACCTGGGCACCGCGCCGAACACGCTCGACTTCGCGGTGACGGCGCAGTTCGCCTCGATCGAGGACTACGTCGCGTATCGCGACCACCCCGACCACCAGGCGTTCGTGGCGACGTTCGTCGCCCCCTTCGTCGACGACCGGTTCGCCGTCCAGTTCACCGAGTCGTGAGTGCCTGGTCGAGGCGACGGAGCGCCTCGGACACGTCGTCGGGTGTGGTCTGCCAGCTGGTGACGAGGCGGATCGTGTCGGGACCGAGGTCGTAGAACAGCAC
This sequence comes from uncultured Actinomycetes bacterium, assembly GCA_963822385.1. Classification (GTDB taxonomy): domain Bacteria; phylum Actinomycetota; class Acidimicrobiia; order Acidimicrobiales; family Ilumatobacteraceae; genus UBA668. The sequence continues at coordinate 1,891,397 of CAWGHJ010000003.1, read as the reverse complement.
GTCGTGCGCCGCCCACGCCGACCACACCGCAGCATCCATGCGCAGGAAGGCCATGTTCGCCTGCGGGTCGGCGAGGAACTCGACGTCGCGGGCGCGTAGCCCGCGCACCAGCTCGGTCATCGCCGCGTTCGCCTGACGGGCGAGCTTCACCCACAGCCCATCGCGGAGGTATTCGATGAGCTGCACCGACTGGAACCGCATCTTGCTGGCGACGTGACCGGCCCGCTTGGTGCGGTAGAGCAGCTGTTCGCTGACCTCGGGGTCCAGGCTGACGATGGCGTCGGTGCTCATTGCACCGTTCTTGATCGCGCCCAGCGAGAAGGCGTGGAGACCGACGTCGCGAGTGAGCGCGGTGGGCGAGCAGTGCAGCGCGGCCACGGCGTTGGCGAGTCGCGCGCCGTCGAGGTGCAGCTTCAGGCCCCGCTCGGTGGCCAGCTCGCCCACGGCGCGCAGTTCGTCGGCGGTGTACAGGGTGCCCATGTCGGTGGGGCAGGTGAACGACACGACCGACGGCTGCGAGTGGTGGGGGTCGCCCCAGTTGGTGGCGGCGAACGCATCGGCGACGGACCCGGTCTGCAACTTGAAGTCGTCGCCGGGCAGGCCCCGCATGACGGCGCCGGCGCCGAACATGGACGTCGCACCGCATTCGTTGCGGTGGATGTGCGCCGACTCGTGGCACAGCACGCTGCCCCAGGGAGGACACAACGCGGACAGGGCCAGCGAGTTCGCCGCGGTGCCGCTGACCACGGGGAACACCTGCGCATCGGGAGACTGGAAGGCCTCGGCGACGACCTCGCGCAGCTCGTCGCTCCACCGGTCGCCGCCGTAGGCGAGTGCGGAGCCCTCGTTGGCGGTGGTCAACGCGGCGAGGATGGTCGGCGCGACACCCGCGCAGTTGTCGCTGCGCAGCTCGATCGGGCCGGAGGTGCGGGTCGACATGCGGGACACTGTATTCCCGCTGGCGGGAACGGTGCGTTGACAGGGCACCGATGATCGCGGGCAGACTGTGGCCGATGCCGAGCCGCCACAAGTCCTCCAAGTCGTCGAAGTCGCCCACGCCCGCCGGCGGGAGCGCCGCTCCCGTCGCCACCGGTGGCCAGGGCAAGGACCCCGCGGCCATGTTCGCCGCCGCCGTGAAGGAGACCGAGGCCCGCGACAAGGTGCAACGCGAGAAGGAGCGTCAGCAGCGCGAGGCCGCCGCGCAGCGTGCGGCCGACGAGCGTGCCCACGCCGATGCGCTGAAGGACGCACGCCGCGAGCTGGACCGCTCCATCGAGGCCGTGCGTGCCGCGAAGCGCGACGGGCGTAGCACGGTGGACGCCGATGCACGTTGGAAGGCTGCCAAGGCCGCGGTCATCGAGCTCGAGACCGGTGCCCGTCCCACGTGGGCGCCGCCGCCCGCCGTCGAGGACGTCGCAGCGGACGACGAGGTCGTCACCGCCGCCGACGACGACGCATCGTCACCACTCGATGACGGCTCGGTCGGCGAAGAGCAGGCCTGACGGCCCCGGCCCGGGCAGCGTCGCCAGCCAGATCGGCGTGTCGGCGCCTTCCTCCACCGAGCGGGTGGCCTCGTCGCCGCCCATTCGGGTACGTACCCAACCCGGGCATGCCGCATTCACCAGCACGCCCGTGCCGTGGAGGTCCTTGGCCAGCTGGAACGTCAGCATGTTCAACGCGGCCTTCGACACGCCGTAGGCGGGGGCGTTGCCCCAGGTCGCGGCAAAGGTGCCCGATCTGCTGGAGACGTTCACGATGCGACCCCAACCCTGGGTGAGCATGTGCGGGAGTGCGGCGGCGATGAGGCGCACCGGGCCGAGGGCGTTGACGTCGAGTGCGTCGAGCAGATCGTCGGCCGACAGGTGGCGAGCGCGGACGCCTTCGTCGTAGTGGCCGCCGGCGTTGTTGACGAGCACGTCGAGCCGGCCGGTGCGGTCGACCACGGTGTCGACCGCGGCCTGCACCGACGCGGCGTCGGTGACGTCGAGCTCGACGGCGAACGCCCCACTGCCGATCTGTGCCGCGGTGTCCTGAGCGTCGTCGCGCAACCTGGCTCCGATGGCCACGACATGGCCGAGCTCTGCCAACCCCTCGGCGATGGCGCGGCCGATACCACGGTTCGCCCCGCTGACCAGTGCAACCCGTTGCTCGTCCCTCACGGGCGGCAACTTAACGCGTCGTCGAGAGCAGTCCGGAGGCCGGGGTGCCGGGCACGGCGAGTCGGTCGCCGGCCCACATGACGTACCGATCGGGACGCACGACCACGACGTCCGCCGCCGAGGCGTCGAGCGTCGCAGCCAGGTCCGGATGGGTGTCGGCGTCGAGCACGGTGGCCCCTGCTGCGGTCCACCAACGGCCAGCGTCCCCGTCGACCAGGTCGGGCCGGCGGGCGATCACGGCGAACCGCGGACCGATCACATCATCGAGCCGCGCGCCGTCGACGGAGGGCTGCAGCGCGGCGGCGCCGCCGCCGTCGAGCACCAGTGCTCCCGGCTGCAGCGGCGGTGCGCCACCGCTGCCCACTTCGCCGCCGCCCGCGGCTCGGGCCGCGAGCATGTCGCGATCGCGCTGCGCGGCGACCTCGCGGTCGGTGGTGCAGATGAGTCGACCGAAGTTCACTGCAGCCTCGATGAACTGCCGCACGTGCGGCTCCCGCTCGGCGCCGTACGTGTCGAGCAGCGCATCGGGCGACTCGCCGCGGATGACGCGTTCGAGCTTCCAGGCCAGGTTGGCGACATCGCGAATGCCGGCACACATGCCCTGGCCCAGGAACGGCGGCGTCATGTGCGCGGCGTCGCCGGCCAGCAGCACACGGCCCTTGCGCCACTCGCGGGCGATGAGCCCGTGGAACGTGTAGACCGCCGAACGTTCGACGGTCGCATCGGCCGGGTCCATCCAGGGCGAGAGCAGCGAGTGCACCGATTCGGGTCGGGCGATGTCGTCGGCATCGTCGCCGTCGACGAGCATGAACTCGAACCGGAAGCGCGGCGGCGGCATCGGCACCAGGGTGGTCGGGCGCACCGGGTCGCACACCTGGAACGTGAGGTCCGCGGGCAACGGTGTGCCGTCGCGCAGGACCAGGTCGACCACCAACCACGGCTCCTCGAACTGGAGATCGTGCATCTCGATGCCCAGCCGTCGACGCACCGTCGAACGGGCGCCGTCGCACCCGACCGCGTAGGCGGCGGTGACGACGGCGCCGTCGGCGAGGTGCACCGCGACGTGGTCGCCGTGGTCGACGACGTCGTCGACCGCCACGCCGAGCACGAGGGTGGCGCCGGCGCGGTCGGCGCGGTCGCGGAGGCGGCGCTCGAGGTCGGGCTGGAAGAAGAAGCTCGACGCCGGCCATCCCGACGACGTGACCGGATCGGGGCGCATGGACAGCAGCACCTGTCGATCGGCCGTCAGGAAGTCCATGCCCGGGTTGGTGATGGTCGCGTCGGCCAGTTCGTCGGCGATGCCCACCTCCTGCAGGACGCGCATGATCTCGTGGTCGAAGTGGACGGCGCGGGGGAGCGGGTAGATGTCGGTGTCGCGATCGATCACCAGAACGCGCAGACCGCGCGCGGCGAGCAGTGCCGCGAGCGTGGAGCCTGCAGGGCCGAAGCCGACGACGACGACGTCGTGGTCCAGATCGGGAGTGCCCATGTCAGTCCTGCGCGGCCCAAGCGGCCTGCAGCGACTCGAGGTCGGTCGGCACGATGAACTCGACGGGCAGATCCGGGCCCCACGAGTTGGCGACGTGCTCGAAGCCGACGGGCGTGCGCCCGTCGCGCTCCCACGCCTCGTCGTCGTCGATCACGTCCATGTCGCTGTACAGCTCGAGGAACGCGCCCGACGGGTCGTTCAGGTACCAGTAGTAGTTCGAGCCGAGGTAGTGGCGGCCGAACCCCCAGGCGTGTCGCGAGGGGTCGGCGCGCACGAGCGCGGTGGCGGTGTGGCCGACGTGGTCGACGTCGTCGCACTCCCAGGAGTAGTGCTGCAGCAGCGGCACCGGCGAGTCGACGAGGGCGACGTTGTGATGGTCGGTCGAGCACCGCAGGAACGCCATGATCGGCGACATGTCGTCGGACACCTTGAAGCCGAGGCCGTCGACGAGCAGCGCCTTGGTCCCGGCGAGGTCGGGGGTGCCGATGACGAGGTGACCGAGCCGACGCGGCGGACGGGCGCCGCCGAACACGCCGCTGGCGCGGGCGTTGCGCCGCACCGTCGTGCCCGGTGCGTTCTCGGGCACGCGGGGCACCTCCGGCTGGGTGAACGGCTCGGCGACCTCGACGCGGAACGTGACCCGCGTGGCCGGCTCGACCACGCTGAGCACGCCGTCGTGCACTGAGGGGGCGAGACCGCGGTCGGTCAACCGAGCTGCCGCGGCGGCGAGGTCGGCCTCGTCCGTCGCGCCGACGCGCACCTCGAGCAAGCGCCGGAACGGGTGCTGCTCGACCTGCACCTCGGCGCCGCCGGCGGTGCCCGTGAACGCACCCGGGGTGGCGTGGGTGAGGCCCAGTTCGTCGTAGAAGCCACCGAGGCCGTCGGGGTCGGGGACGCCGACGCGCATGGAGAGGACGCGGTGCAGGCCCATCAGCGGCTCACCGTGACGCAACGGTTGGCCATACCGCCGATGACGGCGGCGCCGGAGACGATCAGCTCGCCGTCCTGCAGGAAGCGTCCGCTGGCCATGCCGACGCCGTCGGGCGTGCCGGTGAAGATGACATCGCCCGGCACCAGGGTGCAGATGCTCGACAGATACGACACCAGGTACGCCACGGGGAAGATCAGGTCGGCCGTCGTGGCGTGCTGCACGCGATCGCCGCCGACGTCGCACCACAGCTCGATGTCGTCGGGGTCGGGGAACGAGTCGACGGAGACGAGCGCCGGGCCGATGGGGCCGTACGTGTCGAAACTCTTGCCCAGCGAGAACTGCGGCGGCTTCCCGGTGAGCTGCACCGCTCGGTCGCTGATGTCCTGGCCGAGGGTGATGCCGGCGACGTGCGACCAGGCGTCGGCTTCGGCGATGTGGCGGCCACCGACACCGATGACGACGACGAGCTCGACCTCCCAGTCGACCATCGTGCCGCTGAGCTCGACGTCGGCGTGGGGGCCGACGAGGCACGACGGGAACTTGGTGAACGTGAGGGGAGCCGGCGGCAGTTCCATGGCCGATTCGGCCGCGTGGGACCGGTAGTTCAGGCCGATGCCGAACACCTTCTGCGGCGAGGGCACACAGGGGAGCAGGGCGGTGGCGTCCACCTCGCCGTCCGGGGTGCGGCCGTCGGCGGCGGCCTGCAGCGCGTGCAGCTCCGCGAAGCGAGCGACGGCGGTCATCGGGTCGGCGAGCGAGGCGTCGCCCGACAGGGCGGCGAGGTCGTGCCAGGCCGACGTGGGCTGGTCGGCGCCGGTCTGGAGTGCGGCACGGCCATTGACGTTGAGCAGACGGAACATCAGCCCATTATCTATAGATTGTCGACATGACGCAAGAGGGGTATTCTCGCGGTGTGGCCAAGGTCGTCGAAGCACCGCCCACCCGCGCCGAGTGGGTCGACTCGTTGTTGCGTCGAGCCATCGTGCACGGCGAGCTCGCCCCGGGCGAGAAGCTGTACGCCGAGCGACTCGCCGAACAATGGGGGGTGTCGGCCACGCCGTTGCGCGAGACGTTCCAGCGGCTCGCCGGCGAAGGGTTGGTGGTCATCGAGCCGCAGCGCGGTGCCCGCGTGGCGCCGGTCGGCATCGAGCAGGCCGCAGAGATCTACGAGATGCGCCTGCTGCTCGACCCCGTTGCGATCGAGCAGTCGGTTCGTGCCGCGGTCGACGCCGACGACCTCGATGCGTTCGCCACCGAGGTGGCGGCAGCGCACCGGTCGCTCGAGGTGCGCCACCGTTCGGTCGGTGCCTTCCACGATGCGCACACCCGGTTCCACCTCGCACTCGTGTCGCGGTGCCCGAACCAGCGCATGCTGGCGCAGATCGCCCAGTTGCTCGAGCACTCGCAACGGTTCCAGGCCATCCGCGTCGGCGGTGCGACGAGGGCGGGCGATGCCCGTGCCGAACACGCCCTGCTGAGTGACGCAGCGTGTGCTGGTCGGGCCGCTGAGGCCGCCGAAGTGCTGCGCGCCCACCTGCAGGCCACCCTGCACGCGGTGCGATCGTCGGCGTGAAGCCGTACGATTCGTACTAAATACGACGCCACCCCCACGGAGGTCTCCGATGGCTCGCTACGTGACGAAGGTTCGAACCCAGCGCCCGGCCGACGAGGTGTTCACCTACATGGCCGACCTGCGCAACTTCGCCGAGTGGGATCCAGGGGTGAAGAAGGTGGTGCAGGCGGTCGGCGACGGCGGTGGGCCGGGGACCGAATTCGACGTCACCGTGTCGGGAACGACCCTGCGCTACGTCACCCGCGAGCACGTCGCCCCCGGCCACCTGCTGGTCGTGGCCGAGAGTTCGACGCTCGTCTCCACCGATCGTGTGACGGTCGAGGCCGGCGATGAGGGCACCGTCGTCACCTACGACGCCGACCTCCAGCTGAAGGGCGTGTTCAAGGTGCTCGGTCCGGCGCTGTCGCTGGCCTTCGGACGCATCGGGGGCCGCGCTGCGGCCGGCCTGCGGCGCGTGCTCGACGGCGTGGAGGTCTCGTGATGGACCTGGCCGACGTCGTCGACGGGGCGCTCGAGTTTCCGGTGTTCACCAGCTTCACCCGGCTGGGACACGACGCCCGCCGCCGGCTCGACCACTGGACACCGCTCGACCGCTACCGGCTGGAGGGACGCGTCGTGCTCGTCACCGGCGCCTCCTCGGGGCTCGGCCTCGTCGGCGTCGAGCAGCTGGCCCGCTGCGGGGCCACGGTGCTGCTGCTCGGCCGTGACCGGGCGAAGACCGAGCGGGTGCGCGACGAGGTCGCGACCCGCACCGGCAGCGACTCGCTCGACGTGATCGTGGCCGACATGGGCGACCTCGACGCCGTGCGCGCCGCGGCCGACGAAGTGTGCTCGCGGCACGACCGGCTCGATGTGCTGGTGCACAACGCCGGAGCGCTGACCGCCGACCGTCGCACCGCGCCGAGCGGCCTCGAGCTCGTCGTCGCCAGCCAGGTGGTCGGCCCGTTCCTGCTCACCTCGCTGCTGCTCGATCGTCTGCGTCGCAGCGCGCCGGCCCGTGTCATCACCATGTCGTCGGGTGGCATGTACGCCTCGCCGCTGCGGGTCGACGACCTGCAGATGGGCGACGACTACAAGGGCAGCGAGCAGTACGCCCGCGCCAAGCGGGCCCAGGTCACGCTGAACGAGATGTGGGCGGCGCGGGTGCCGTCCAGCCAGGTCGTGTTCCACGCCATGCACCCCGGGTGGGCCGACACACCGGGTGTGCAGGAGTCGCTGCCCACCTTCCGCAAGGTCGTCGGGCCGCTGCTGCGCACCCCCGAGCAGGGCGCCGACACGATGGTGTGGCTGGCCGCCGACGACGGGGCCCCACTCGCCACGTCGGGCGGCTTCTGGCTCGACCGTCGTCGTCGGTCGTTGCACAAGGTGCCGACGACGAAGAAGAGCGACACGCCCGAGCGGCGTCAGCAGCTGTGGGACTGGGTGGTCGGCGCGAGCGGGGTCGACCCCGCGCTGCTGCCCGAGTGACGCCTCAGACCAGTTCGTAGCGGATCGGCAGGGTCTTCAGGCCACTGACGAAGGTGCTGCGCACGAGCGTGGGCTCGCCGGTCAGCTCGACGTGCTTGAGACGCGGCAGGACGGCGCTGAACAGCGCCTTCATCTCCATGCGGGCGAGCATCGCGCCGAGGCAGTAGTGCACTCCGAAGCCGAACGCGAGGTGCTTGTTCGGTGTGCGGCCGACGTCGAACGCGAACGGATCGGCGAACACCTCCTCGTCGCGGTTCGCCGCCCAGTACGACAGCAGCACGTCCTGGCCGGCCTTCACCGTCGTGCCGCGGATGTCGTAGTCGACCGTCGCGGTGCGCATGAAGTGCTTCACGGGTGAGGTCCAGCGGATCATCTCGTCGACGGCGGTGGACATGAGCGACGGATCGGCCTGCAGCCGAGCCAGCTGCTCGGGGTGCTGCAGCAGGGCGAGCATGCCGCCCGACATGGAGTTCGACGTGGTGTCGTGGCCGGCGGTCGCGGCGATGATGTAGTAGCCGAGCTGCTCCTTGTGGCCGATCGGTTCGCCGTTGACGACGCCGTTGGCGATGACCGAGGACAGGTCGGCGGTGGGGTTCGCCCGACGATCGGCCGTGATGCCGTCGAAGTAGTTGACGAAATCGGCGACCGTCTGCAGCAGCCCGGCGTAGGCGTCCTCGTCACGCTGGAAGTCGGGGTCGTCGGCGCCGAACAGCTCCTGGGTGAGCTTGAGCATGCGCGGGTAGTCGCTCTCGGGGAGCCCGAGAATGGCCAGGATGACGTACAGCGGGTACTGCATGGCGATCTGCGCGGCGAAGTCGACCTCGCCGCCGGCGTCGACCATCTGCTGCACCGAGCGATCGGCCAGCTCCTGCAGGCGGGCGTCGAGCTTGGCCAGGTTCTTCGGGAGGAACCACTCGGACGTGAGGTTGCGGTGGTCGCGGTGCTCGGGGTCGTCCATCTGCACGAGCGACTTCACCAGGTGGCCCTGCAGCTCGCGCTGGGCGTCGGCCGACTTGTCGCCCAGGATGGCGCGCGGAGCGTTGAGGAACTCGTTGTGGTGCAGTTCCACGTCGAGGATGTCGGCGTGCTTGGTGAGCACGTAGAACGGGTTGAACTGCTCGTGCTCGACCCACTGCACCGGCGCCTCGTTGCGCAAGCGGGTGGTGACGCCGTGGAAGAACGCCTCGCTCGTGAACGTGTCGCTCGACAGGAAGGCCTGACCGCATTCCTCGATGGTCAGCGACTGCGGGTCGGGAAAGGTGGTCATGGTGCACAACTCCAGGGACTCGAACGACCGCTCCGTGCGGAACGCCCGGGACTCTAGGTGTGCGTCGTCGGGCACCACGAACCCGCGGTACCTGGGGTGGAATGCGATGTCACCGGTCGTTCCCCAGCCGTTGACGGGCTGGCGTCGGTAGGGTTGACACTCGGATTCTCCCGTCGGCGGATCCTCGTCGAAGGAGGACGCCATGGCCAGCAGCGCCGGACGTGCGAAGCGTGACCGTGAAAAGGCACGCCAGGAGAAGCAGGCAATCAAGCGTGAGCGTCGTCAGGGTGGCGGCGAGACCGACACGGTCGACGACGATGCGCCGACCGTGCCGTCACGGCCGCAGGACCAGGTCCTCGCCGACCTCGCTGCCTTGCACCAGCGGTTCGACGACGAGCAGATCAGCTTCGACGACTTCGAGGACGCGAAGGCCGGCCTCCTCGCGGAGCTGCAGCTGGGCTGACCGGACGGCGTTGCGCCGACGGGGCAGGGCTGACGGCCTTGCGAGGGGCGGGCTCGCCCACGAGTGACTCGATGATGCTGTGGCCGGGAGCCACGCGGGTGATGATCGGTTCGATCTTCGCCGCGCGTGCCAGCGACTTCACGTCGCCGGCCTGCTCGGGGGTCATGATCGTGACGACCACGCCCTCCGACCCGGCGCGGGCGGTGCGGCCACTGCGGTGCAGGTAGGCCTTGTGCTCGGCCGGCGGGTCGACGTGCACGACCAGCGCGATGTCGTCGACGTGGATGCCGCGGGCGGCGATGTCGGTGGCGACGAGCACCTTGGTGGTGCCGGCCGCGAACGACTCGAGGTTGCGCTCACGAGCGTTCTGCGAGAGGTTGCCGTGCAGCTCGACCGCCGGGATGCCGGCCATCGTCAGCTGCTTGGCGAGCTTCTTCGCGCCGTGCTTGGTGCGGGTGAACAGCAGCGATCGCTCGCGTCCCGAAGCCAGCTCGCGGGCGACGCTGGGCTTGTCGGCCAGTGACACCGCGAACACGTGGTGGGTCATGGTGCTGACCGGGGCGACCGCGGGGTCGACCGAGTGGATGATCGGGTCCGACAGGTACCGCTTCACCAGCACGTCGATGCCGTTGTCCAGCGTCGCCGAGAACAGCAACCGCTGACCGTTGGTCGGGGTGGCGTCCATCAGGCGCTTCACGCCGGGGAGGAAGCCGAGGTCGGCCATGTGGTCGGCCTCGTCGAGGACCGTGATCTCGACGTTGGCGAGCGAGCAGTGGCGCTGCTTGATGAGGTCTTCCAGTCGGCCCGGGCAGGCGACGACGATGTCGATGCCGTGGCGCAGGGCCATGACCTGCGGCTGCTGGCCGACGCCACCGAACACGGTGGTGACCTTCAGGCCCATCGCCTTCGCCAACGGGGCGAGGGACTCGGTGACCTGAGTGGCCAGTTCGCGGGTGGGGACCAGGATGAGGCCGCGGGGCTTGCTCGACTGGCGGGGCTTGCCCGACGCGGCGAGTGCCGTGACGATCGGGATGGCGAAGGCGATGGTCTTGCCGCTGCCGGTGCGGCCACGTCCGAGGACGTCGCGGCCGGCGAGGGAGTCGGGGAGGGTGGCGGCCTGGATGGGGAACGGCGACGTGACGTCGCGCTCGGCGAGCATGCGCACGATGGGTGCGGGCACGCCGAGGGACTCGAACGTGGCGTCCGTGGGCACCTCGCGGGTGCTGATGGTGCCGAGCGATTCGCGGGTGGGGGTGTCGCGAATGGGGGTGGTGGTGGCCGGGCGGGTGGCGCGAGCGGGGCGCTGCACCGGACCGCCGGCCGTCGGTCGGCGACGACGATTGTTGGGGCGCGCGCGCCCAGAAGAGGAGGGGGGAGACATGGTCATGTTGCTTGCTTTCGTGAAGAGGTGGCCGCTGATGCTGAGCCACACGTCGATTCGACGGGAAAGAAAGCACTCGACCGCGGGCGCCGAGGATCGGGGCACCGCCGTCTGCAACCCTATCGTCGGTCCACTCCGGAACGGGCGCAGCGCGTCGCTAGCGTGCCACCGTGAGCGACGTGACGACTGCAGCAACGGGTGCCCCGGCGAGCGGATTGTGGGACAGCCCGTGGCCCGCGGAGGACGGTGGGCCGGCGCGTCGCCAGTCACCGCACGGTGTCCGCGGGCTCGGTCTGCGACCCGGCGACGAGCTCGAGGCCGTGTCGCGGCTGGCGATGGTGGCGACGATGGTCGTGCTGCGCGATCCGGGCGAGGTGTTCCTGTTGTGCCACACCGGAGGGGACGACGCCGTGTCGTGGGTCGAGCAGGTCCACCCCGACACGCTCGAGACGGTCCGCCGCTCGGCCGACCTGCCCGGCGGCCCGACCTGGCCGGGCGGCATCGCCGCGCACGCCGACGGCTCGTTGTACGTCGTGTTCGGCAACCACGCGCATCGGCTGTCGCCGACGCTGGAACTCCTGGCGTCGGTCACCCTGCCGCGCCGGCGCCCGTACAACAGCTTCGTCGTGCTGCCCGACGGCCACCTCGCCACCAAGGACTTCGCCGGCGCCCGGCCGGGTCATCCCGACGGCGACGACCTCGGTGGCTCGGAGCTGCTGGTACTCGCCCCCGGCACGCTCGACATCATGGCGCGATGCCCGCTGCCCGAGCCGTCGATCGCTCGACTCAGCGCCGACGGTGCGGACGTGTACGTGGTCGGCGACACATCGCTCATCCGGGTGCGGTGGGACGGTGCGCAGCTCGTGATCGACGACTCGTTCCGTCCGCGCTACCGCACCCTCGACGGGCAGACCTACGGGTGGGACGCGGTCATCGCTGGCGGCGCGGCCTGGTTCCTCGACAACGGTGCCGGCAGCGATCGCTACGCCGGCACGTTCCGCGGTGTCGGCACCAACACCGCACCGTTGCACCTGGTGCGTGTCGGGCTCGCCGATGGGGCGGTGACGCTGACCGAGATCTGCGGGTTGCCCGGTGGGTTGATCGCCAATCCGCCGGCGGTCGACGCGGCTCGGCGCATCGTGGTGGGTTACGACAGCGGTAACGGCGTGGTCGCCGCGTTCCGTTTCGACGAGGAGGGTGTCACCACGCCCCTGTGGCGTCGCGACCTGAACCACGCCGCGCATCCCGTCCTGTTCGCCGACACGGGTGAGTTGGTGCTGTTCGACCACGACGCGGCCCGTGGTGCGGACCAGGCCGTCGTGCTGCAGATCGAGACCGGCGACGAACTCGCCCGGGTGGACACCGGCAGCCCCGTGCAGTCCGTCGTCTTCCCCGCCCCCGGCTTCACCCGCGACCTCTACGTCTGCAGCTTCACCACCCTCACCCACATCACCCCCACCCCAGCGCGAACTTAAGTTCCTGGAGAACAGCGCGAACTTAAGTTCCTGGAGGCCAGCGCGAACTGAAGTTCCTGGAGAACAGGCCGCCAGGGTTGCTGGCCGGCTTTCGGTCGATATGTTCCGGACGCATGCCATCGCTCACTCCTGAGGGAGCCGTTGGCGAGTTCGCGGCCTCTCGCCACGGTGTGCTCTCACGTCGCCAGGCCGCCGACATCGGGCTCGTGCCCCAACAGATTCGTCGACTGATCGACCGTGACGTCGTCCGCGAGCCGGTGCCGGGTGTGCTCGTCATCCGTGACTCCCCGCGAACCTGGCGGCAGGAATTGCTGGTCGCCACGCTCGCATGCAATGCGGCCGGCGTGGCGGGCTTCGAGTCGTCTGCGGCGATGAACGGCGTGGACGGCTTCGGCGAGGGCCCGCTTTCGATCGTGGTCCGCGCGCCTCGCAAGATTCTCATGGAGCGCGTCGAGGTCCACGTGGGACCGCTGTGCGACCTCGACATCGTCGACATCGACGGGATCCGCTGCACGGCGCTCGAACGGACGTTGTGCGACATCGGATCCTCCGCCGACCCACTCCGGGTACGGCTGGCATTCGAGTGGTACTGGCGAACGAAGGGCGAGTTGCACGACCTGCAGGCGGCCGTGGACCGCCTGCATCGCCCAGGTCAGCGTGGCACCAAGCTCATTCAAGAGCTGTTGGTCGAGGCCAGGGTGAAGGAGCGACCCACCGAGAGCGCGCTCGAGGCCCGGCTGGAGGCGATCCTCGGCGACATCGATGGGCTCGTTCGTCAGTACGAGGTGTTCGACCAGTCGGGGGTGTTCGTCGCCCGAACCGACTTCGCCGTTCCCTCCGCACGCGTCGCCATCGAGGCACACAGCCGCGAGTTCCACTCGAGCCCCGAGGCGCAACGGCGCGACACCCAACGACACGCACGGCTCGTCGAGCAGGACTGGCGGGTGCGCTACGTGACCAAGAAGGAGATGGAGAACCCCAGCAGCCTCCGCTCCTCGGTTCGGCGGATCGTGCTCCTCGGCGAGATGCCCTCGGCGCTCCCATCGTGGGAGTGAGCGCGGCTGTTCACCAGGAACTTAAGTTCGCGCTGTTCACCAGGAACTTAAGTTCGCGCGTGTTGGGTCAGAGGGTGACGGAGGTGAGGTCGTCGCCGAGGACGATGTCGCCGGTGAAGTGGGCGGCGGCGCGGGCGCGCCACTCGTCCTCCTGGCCGGGCTGCAGGGACGGCACGTAGTGGGTGAGCACGAGCGTGCGGATGCCGGCGCGGGTGGCGGTCTCGGCCGACTGCTCGACGGTGGAGTGGTAGTCGAGGATGTCCTGCAGACGGGCGCTGGGCACCATGCGGACGAGGTCGTCGCGGATGACCGTCTGCACGTAGGCATCGGCGCCCAGGCAGAGCGCGTCGAGGCCGGCGCAGGGCACGCCGTCGCCGCCGAGCACGACGCTCTTGCCGTCGTCGTCGACGCGGAACGCGACCGTCGGCTCGACCGGACGATGGTCGGTGGCGCCGACCGTGATGCTCGCGGTGCCGACCGTGAACGTGTCACCGGGGGCGACCTCGACGACCTCGATGTTCGGTGTCCAGGTGAGGTCGTCGTGGTGGTCGAGGCGGTACTGCAGATCCGGCGCGAGTGAGGCGAGGATGGCGTCGACGACCTCCTGCATGCGGGGAGGGCCGTAGATGCGCAGGGGAGTGCCCTCCGGCGACATGATCCAGTGCGTGGTGATGACGTCGTTGAGGTCGGTGATGTGGTCGCTGTGCAGGTGGGTGACGAGCACCGCGCTCAGCATCGGCGGCAACACCCCGGCTGCGGTGAGACGCATCAGGACGCCGCGGCCGCAGTCGACCAGCAGGCACGCGCCCGCGGACTGCACCAGGGTGGACGGACCGGCGCGGCGCGGATCGGGCAGCGGGCTGCCCGTGCCCAACAGAGTGATCTTCACGATGCTCCTCTCAACACCTCGGCGAGCCGGGTGTGGCCGAGACGTTCGGCATGTTGCAGTGCGGTGACACCCTCGCGGTCGGCCAGGTCGGGGTCGGCCCCGGCGGCGAGCAGGATGCGGATGATCTCGGCGTAGGTCTCGCTGCCGTCGCCGAGGATGACGGCTTCGAGCAGCGCGGTCCAGTGGATGTCGTTGAGGTGGTCGACGTCGATGCCGGTCTGCGCGACGCGGCGCACGTACTCGATGTGGCCGCGCTCGCTGGCCGGGATGACGGACACGCCGCCGTAGCGGTTGCGGACCGTGAGGTCGGCACCTGCGGGCAGCAGCACCTCGAGCATCGCCACACTTCCCGTGACGCCGGTGACGAGCCACGGCGTGTCGTGCCGATCGTCCATCGCGTTGGGGTCGGCGCCGGCCTCGACGAGCAGGGCCGCCACGTCGACGTGGTCGTGTGCCGCGGCGAGCAACAGCGGGGTGCGATTGCGGTGGTCGCGTGCGTCGACGTCGGCTCGCGCCTCGAGTGCCGACCGGGCGCGGCGGACGTCGCCGACCGACGCCGCGGCGTGCAGTTCGTCGTTCGGCTCGACGCGACGCAGTCGGGCGACGAAGCCGGGGTAGTCCCAGACCAGCTCGTCCCCGTCCATCCGGCGCGTGACCTCGATGGGCACGCCCACCGGTCGGAGCACGTGGACCCCGTGCTCGAACGTCGCGACCACGGTGATGGGCGTGGCCTTGTCGATCGCGGCGACGTCGTGCACGCCGTTCGCCTCGGTGCCGTCGCAACGCATGTCGTGGACGATGCCGCCCGACGTGATGACGACGCGGTCGCCGCACTGCTCGATGCGCTGCACTTGCCCCATCGCCTGATGGTCGGGCTGTGGTTGGCCGCCCACGAGCACCTCGACGATGCGCCACACGCCGGCCATCGCCGGCGCGTCGCGCGAGATGCGCTCGGTGCACGCGGTGAGCACCGGTGGCGGCATGGTGGTGCCGTACCCGCCGGCGGGCGTGTGCGCGACGGGGATGTCCGAGGCGAGGACCTCGTGGCTCACTGACGGCCCATCTCGGCGGCGTGCTCGGCTGCGGTGGTGTCGGCGAAGCGCTCGGGGCTGGCCTGGATGACCACCTCGTGCAGCGTGCCGGTGAAGGCGAACGGAGCGCGGTACCGCGTGCTGACCGGTGAACCGTGGTCGTAGCCGACGCTCGGACCGACCGACGACATCATCAGCATGAACAGCGGCAGCTCGGCGTCGCCGCACGGCACACCATCGATCTCGAGCCCGGCGGTGCCGACGCGGCCACCGGTGCGACGGACACGCAGCGTCAGCTCGGACGAGCCGACAGGGACCTCGACCGTGCTCTCGACCACGGTGTGAGCGTCGAACGCGTTGTAGTCGAACACCAGTCGATCACCCTGGACGAACAGCGACAGCCCGGAGTTCTCGGTGCCCGTGGCGTAGAGCACTCCCTCGTCGCCGGCCGCTCGGGTGACCCGCGCAGTCATGTCGAAGCTGCGTCCGCCGAGTGACGCCGACGCCTGGCCGGGCAACGGGGACATGGGCGGCCGGTACACGTAGCGGCGGCTCGCCGGGTGCGGCGACCGATCGCGGAAGCGCGTGCCGAACAGCTCGACCCCGCGGTCGTCGAGGGGTAGTACGCCGTGGCGTTCGGCCTCGGACCACCACAGGTCCACCAGCTCGGCCAACCGTTCGGGCTGCGACGCGGCGAGGTCGTTGCACTCCGACGGGTCGTCGGCGATGCGGTACAGCTCCCACGGCTCGGTCTCGAAGTCGGCGCCCTTCTCGTGGCGGCACACGGCCTTCCACTCGCCCGCGACGAGCGCGCGGCTGCCGCCGTTCTCGAAGTACTGGAGCGTGTTGGTGGCCGGAGCCGAGGGGTCGCGCAGCGCGGCTGCGAAGGAGTGCCCGGTGACGGGTTCCTGCGGCACGCCGCGGTACACCTCGGGAGCCGTGACACCGAGCAACTCGTAGATGGTGGGGGCGATGTCGCTGACGAACACGAACTGGTCGCGCGTGCCTCGGGGCGCGTCGCCGAGGCCGTCGGGCCAGTGCAGGATCATGGGCACGTGCACGCCGCCCTCGTGGGTGTTCTGCTTGTACCACTTGAACGGCGTGTTGCCGCACTGCGCCCAGCCCCACGGGTAGTTGGTGTGACTGTGCGGCCCGCCGATGTGGTCGATGCGACCGATCGCCTGGTCGGGTGTCTCGAAGATGCCGTTGAAGAACATCATCTCGTGCATGACGCCGAACGGGCCGCCCTCCTGGCTGGCGCCGTTGTCGGCCAGCAGCACGAACACGGTGTTGTCGAGTTGGTCCATGGAGCGCAGGCCGTCGACGAAACGACCGATCTGCACGTCGGTGTGGTCGAGGAACGCGGCGAACGCCTCCTGCAGGCGGGCGGCCAGGCGCCGCTGGTTCTCGGGCAGCGAGTCCCATGCGTCCACGCCCGGGTTGCGCGGTGCGAGCTCGGTGCCGGCGGGGATGATGCCGCGCTCGAGCTGTCGTTGGTGGACGCGCCCGCGGATGACGTCCCACCCCTCGTCGAACCGGCCGCGGTACTTCGTCATGTACTCGGGCGGCGCCTGATGCGGTGCGTGCGTGGCGCCGAACGCGAGGTAGGTGAAGAACGGGCGGTCGGGTCGCACGCCCTTGGTGTCGGAGATCATCTTCAACGCCTGGTCGACGAGGTCCTCCGACACGTGGTAGCCGTCGTCCGGGCCACCGGGCGGCTCGATGATGTGGTTGTCGCACACCAACTCGGGGTGGAACTGGTCGGTCTCACCGTCGAGGAAGCCGTAGAAGCGGTCGAAGCCCCGTCCGAGCGGCCACTGGTCGTGCGGCCCGGCGGCTGAGCACTCCTCCATCGGAGCGAGGTGCCACTTGCCGAGCGCGAACGTGGCGTAGCCCTGATCGCGCAGCACCTCGGCCATGGTGGCCGTGCGCGTGCTGACGTGACCGAGCATGTGCGGGAAGCCCGTGCGGAAGTTGCTGACCGAACGCATGCCGGCCTTGTGCTGGGAGCGACCGGTGAGCAGTGCGGCGCGGGTGGGCGAGCACAGCGGCGTGACGTGGAAGTTGGTGAACTGCAACCCGCCCGCGGCGAGCGCGTCGATGTTCGGCGTGTCGATCTCGGACCCGAAGCAACCCATCTGGGCGAAGCCCGTGTCGTCGAGCAGCACCACGACGATGTTCGGTGCCGAGCTGCCCGGGTGCGGCAGTTCCTCGAACCACGGCTCGCTGTCCGCGACCGTGCGACCGATCTTCCCCTCGAATCGTTCTGAACGCATCGCCGGAACCTAACAGTTGGCAGTGATACTGACAACAGTTGGAAGCGGCCTCGGCCGGCGCGCGGTAGGTTCGGCGAATGGCTGGTTCGATCCTCGGTACACGCGTCCTGCGCACGGAAGACCCCGAGCTGCTGCTCGGCGCCGGACGCTATGTCGACGACCTGCGGCTGCCGGGCGCGCTGCACGCGGTCTTCGTACGCAGCGACCGCGCCCACGGTCGCATCCTCGCCATCGACCTCGACGAGGCACGCCAGGCGCCCGGTGTCGTCGGTGTGTTCACGGCGGACGACCTCGAGCTGCGCCCGTTCCACGGCATGGCCAAGGTCCACGACCACTTCGCCCGTCCGCCCCTCGCCACCGACACCGTGCGCTTCGTGGGCGAGGCCGTCGCGGTCGTGGTGGCCGACACCGAGGTCCACGCTCGCGACGCGGCGGCGCTCGTGTGGGTGGACATCGAATCCCTGCCCGTGGTGGTCGACGCCGAAGCCGCACTCGCCGACGGCGCTCCTGTGCTGTTCGCCGACCACGGTGACAACGTGGCAGTGACCACCACCGACGAGCTGCAGCCCGACATCTTCGGTGATGCCGACGTCGTCGTACGCGGTCGTTTCGTGAACCAGCGCATCGCCGTGGCGCCGATGGAGCCGCACGCCTCGGCAGCGACCGTCGACGCCGACGGCCGGGTCGTGGTCTACGGCAGCACGCAGATGCCGCACCTGCTGTTCGGGCTGTTGCAGCGCTCGCTCGGTCTCGCTGCCGACCAGCTGCGCGTCATCACGCCACATGTGGGCGGCGGGTTCGGTGGCAAGGCCGGCATGTACCCGGAGCAGCTGGTGGTCGCCGCGCTGGCGCAGCGGCTGCAGCAACCCGTCACCTGGATCAACTCGCGCAGTGAGGACATGCTGGCGCTGGCCCACAGCCGCGCCCAGATCCAGTACGTCGAGCTGGGCTGCAAGCTGGACGGCACCTTCACCGGCCTGCGCGTGCACCTCGTCGGCGATGGCGGCGCCTATCCGGGTCTCGGCTCGTTCCTGCCGGCCGGCACGCGACGCATGTCGAACGGCACGTACGCCTTCACGGGCATCCAGTTCGACATCGCCGTGGCGGCGACCAACACCACGCCGACCGGCGCGTACCGCGGTGCCGGTCGTCCCGAGGCGACGGCCATGCTCGAGCGCATCGTCGACCAGGCGGCGCTGACGCTGGGCATCGACCCGATCGAGATCCGTCATCGCAACCTCCTCGCCGACGACGTGTTCCCCTTCCGCACCATCACCGGGGTCACCTACGACACCGGGGCCTACCGCACACCCCTCGACGAAGCGGCGCGCTTGGCCGGCTACGCAGAACTGCGACGCGAACAAGCCGCCCGCCGCGAGCGCGGCGACCGCACGCTGCTCGGCATCGGCGTCGCCGCCTATGTCGAGATCACCGCAGGCGGAGGCAGCAGCGAGTACGGCGCGGTGAAGGTGCACCCCGACGGCACCGCGACCGTGATGGCGGGTACCTCGGCCCACGGGCAGGGCCACCAGACGGCGTTCGCGATGATCGTCAGTGCCCAGACCGGCATCCCGGTCGAGCACATCCGCCTCGAAGCGGTCGACACCGACATCGTCCGCAGCGGCGGCGGCACCGGCGGGTCGCGTTCCCTGCAGCTCGGTGGCTCCGCAGTGCATCGCGCCACCGAGGCGATGGTCGCGAAGGCTCGCGATCTCGCGGCGCGGTTGCTCGAGGCCGACCCGGCCGACGTCGTCATCGACCTCGACGCGGGCACGGTGGGTGTCGCCGGCGTGCCGGCGAGCGCGTTCACGTGGGGCGAGCTCGCCGAGGCGGCCGAGCGCGAGGTCGACGCGGTGGATCACGAGGACGGCACGCTCGGTCTGGCCGCGCAGCTGGACTTCGACCAGGGCGAGGCGACGTTCCCGTTCGGCGCGCACATCGCTGTGGTCGAGGTGGATCGCGACACGGGCCGGGTGACGCTCGTGCGCCACATCGCGGTCGACGACTGCGGCACGGTGCTGAACCCATTGCTGGTCGAGGGGCAGCAGCACGGTGGGGTTGCCGCGGGTGTCAGCCAGGCGCTCTACGAGCAGGTGCGCTACGACGCCGACGGCAACCCGCTGACGGGCAACTTCATGGACTACGGCATCCCGTCGGCGGCCGAGTTCCCGAGCTTCGAGGTGCACAGCACCGAGACGCCGACGCCGTTGAACCCGCTCGGTGCCAAGGGCATCGGCGAGGCGAGCACCATCGGCAGCACGCCGGCGGTGCAGAACGCCGTCATCGATGCCGTGGCCCACCTGGGGGTGCGGCACGTCGACATGCCGTGCACCAGCGAGCGGGTCTGGAGGGCGATTCGCGACGCCGAGGCCGGCACGTTGCCCGACCCGTGGCGCGATCCGCCCCCCATCTTCGCCCGTCTCGCCGCAGGTCAGGGCGTCGACGAGGCCGGATTGTCGGCCGCCGAAGGGATCTGAACTTCTGCCTACCTACCGGGCGGTAGGGAGAGTATGCTGACGGTCGATGACCGAACTCGACGCCCCGATCGTGCACCGGACCGGCTCGCTCAATGCCGTCCGCGACATCATTCCGGCTCGCTGCTATCAGCGCTCCGCCCGCCGCGCCACCTGGGCCCTGGCCCAGGCCTGGTTGCTGTGGCTCGTCCCCGTCGCCGCACTCACCCTCACCGACCGCTGGTACTTCATCGTGCCGCTGTGGCTGCTCGCCGGCCTCGCCGTGTCGGGCCTGTTCGTGCTCGGCCACGATGCATCGCACGGCGCCCTCGTGTCGTCGCGTCGCGCCAACCGGTTGATCGCCCAGGTGTGCATGGCCCCCAGCGCCCACGTCGAGGCGGCATGGGACCTCGGCCACAACCGCATTCACCACGGCTACACCACCCGCGAGGGCTTCGACTTCGTGTGGCACCCGATGACGCCCGCCCAGTACGCCGAGCTCGGCGCGCTGAAGCGACTGCAGCACCGGCTCGAATGGTCGTGCCTCGGCTCCGGTGCGTACTTCCTGCGCTCGGTGTGGTGGGAGAAGATGTGGCGACACAACGCCAAGGGCGCCCGTCGCAACGCCATCCTGCGCGACAAGGCCACGCTCACCGCGGCGATGGTGCTCACCATCGGCGGTGCCGCCACCTATGGCGCCCTCACCGGCGGTTGGACCGACGCCGTGTGGCTGCCCGTGAAGCTGTTCGTCGTGCCGTTCCTGTTGTTCGTGCACATCATCGGGTGGACCGTCTACGTGCACCACGTCGCGCCCGACATCCGTTGGTGGCCGCGCAAGGAGTGGTCGCAGTTCCGCGGCCAGATGGAGAGCACCACCATCCTCCACGTGAACCGCGTCGTGAACCGGCTGTGGCTGCACAACATCATGGTGCACGTCCCGCACCACGTCGACGCTCGCATCCCGTTCCATCAGCTCCCCGCCGCGGCCGACGCGATCATCGAGCAGTTCCCCGAGACCGTGCGCGAAGGCCGGCTGTCCATGCGCGACTACCTGCGCACGACGAAGGCCTGCAAGCTGTACGACTTCGACGCCGGATGCTGGCTGCCGTACTCGGCGGCGACCAACGCCACCGCGGCCGCAGCGCCTGCCGCGTCCTGAGCGGCGCTCAGTCCTCGAGCAGTCGCCCGAGCGACTGCACCGACTCGATGAACTCGTCGATCATGTCGTACACCACCTGTGCGGCGGGCTTGCCGACGTTCATGCTGCCGACGATCTGGCCGACGAAGTAGTTCGCCAGCTGCTCGGCGCCGCTGCCGGAGCGATACGACGCGCGCTCGATGCGGGCCCGTGCCTCGCCCACCAGGATGGGCTGCAGGGGCATGGGCAGCGGACGTGGATTCGCGGGGTCGTCCCACTCGTCGGTCCAGGCCGAACGCAACTGGCGCGCCGGCTTGCCCGTGAGCGAACGCGAGCGCAGGGTGTCGCTGGACGTGGCCTTCAGGAACTTCTGCTTCACGACGGGGTGCGTCTCGGCCTCGTCGGTGGTGAGCCACACCGAACCGCACCACACGCCCTGCGCGCCGAGCGCCATCGCCGCGGCCATCTGGCGGCCGCGGCCGATGCCGCCGGCGCCGAGGACGGGCGTGGTGCCGACGGCGTCGACGATCTCGGGGATGAGCACCATCGTGCCGACCTCGCCCGTGTGGCCGCCGGCCTCGGCGCCCTGGGCGATGATGATGTCGACGCCGGCCGCGACGTGGCGCTCGGCGTGCTGGGCCTTGCCGGCCAAGGCGCCGATGAGGCGGCCTTCCTCCTTGACGCGTTCGATCATGTGCGCCGGCGGCGGCCCGAGCGCGTTGACGAGCAGGCGCGGCTGGTGGGCGAGCGCGATCTCGAGCAGCGGGTCGGCCTGGGCGGCCGAGAACGGGGCGGCGGTGCCGCTGAGGTCGCCGCCGGAGCGGGTGCGCGACCCGGACTCGTCGTCGGGTAGCGGCGGTACGTCGTACTTGTCGAGCAGGTCGCGCACGAACTGGCGGTGCGCGTCGGGGATCATGCCGACGATGTCGGCCATGGTGAGCCCGCCGTTGTCGGAGCCGGCGTACTTGGCCGGCACGATGAGGTCGACACCGTAGGGGCGGTCACCGATCTCGTCCTCGATCCACTTCAGATCGATCTCGAGTTGCTCGGGCGTGTGGGCGACGGCGCCGAGGACGCCCATCCCGCCGGCCTTGCTGACCGCGGCGACCACGTCGCGGCAGTGGGTGAAGGCGAGGATCGGCACGTCGATGCCGAACATTTCGGTGATGGCGGTCTTCATGGTGTCGGCCTCCCTGGGGCGACCGTCACGCTATGCCGCACACGTCGAGCGCGACGAGTGCGAGGGTCCGCGCCGTCACCGCGATCTCGTCGACCGGGACGCACTCGAACGGGCCGTGGGCGAGCATCGCGTCGCCGGGGCCGTATTGCAGCGTGGGGATGCCGCCGAGCCCGGTGAGCAGGCGCAGGTCGCTGCCGTAGGGCGCTCCGTAGACGTCGAGCGGCCGCTCGCTGCTGGCCACGCCGTGCGCGCTCTGCACACGCTCGACGAGGTCGCTGTCCATCGGGATGCGGCCGGACGCGAACTGCCCACCCCACCACTCGACCTCGGCCGGGTGCTCGCGCAGCCACGGGTCGCCGGCGCAGGCGTCGGCCACCGCGACCTCCAACTCGTGACGGGCGTGGTCCATCGGCTCGCCGATGGCGACGCCGAGTCGTCCCTCGGCGACGAGCAGGTCGGGGACCGACGAGGCCCAGTCGCCGGCGTGGACGATGCCGATGGACAGCGGGTGGGCCAGCGGCCATCGCGCGGTGAGCGGGTCGACGACATCGTGACGGCTGGCTTCCAGGCGCTGCAGTGCCTGGTACACCGGCCAGAACTTCTCGATCGCGCTGACACCGTCGGTGCGCCGCGCGGCATGGGTGGCCTGGCCGCGGATGCGCAGCCGGAACGTGAGCGCCCCGGAGTTGGCCGGGATGATGTCCAACGTCGTCGGCTCGGGGATGACGCACGCGTCGGCCGTCCAGCCGCGCTGCAACAGCCCGAAGGTGCCCAGCCCGCCGTCCTCCTCGCCCTGCACCGACGCGAGCAGCAGATCGCCGCGCAGGCGCACTCCGGAACTGCGAATGGCCTGCACCGCCCAGTGGGCCGCGATCAGCCCGGCCTTCATGTCGCAGGCGCCGCGCCCGTACAGCAGGCCGTCGCGTACGTCGCCGGAGAACGGATGCTCGACCCAGGCGTCGGGGTCGCCCGTGGGCACGACGTCGATGTGGCCGTTCAGCATCAGCGTCGCGCCGTCGCCGGTGCCGGGCAGTCGGCCGACGAGGCCCCACGCCTCGTCGCGGTCCACCTCCATGCCGGGGAAGTCGGGGTGCGCGGTGAGCGACGGCAGATCGAGCTGCCAGTGGTCCACCTCGAGGCCACCGTCGGCGAGCAGGCGGGCCATGTGCGCCTGGGCCTCGTTCTCGCCGGGTGTGCCGCTCACGCTCGGCACACGCACCGTGGTGGCCACACGCCCGACCATCTCGTCGGTGGCGGCGTCGACCGCCTGGAGGACTCGAGCGGTGGCGTCGGCGGTGTTCACCCGACGGACGTTACGACGCGGCGTCGTGACGGTCCAACGCTCGACGGAGGCGGCGGACGGCTTCCTCCAACTGGGCGGGCGCGAGCGTGGAGTACGACAGGCGAGCCTTCGAGTCGGGCACCTGGTCGATGGTGAACGCGTTGCCGGGCACGAAGGCGACACCCTCGTCGACGGCGTGGGTGAGCAATTGCTTGGTGTCGGCCACACCGCGGAACTCGGTCCACAGGAACATGCCGCCATCGGGACGATGGAAACGGATGCGGTCGCCGATGTGCTCGTCGAGGGCGTCGGCGAGGGCCTCGCACCGCTCGCGGTACATCGGCACGATGCGCGCCTTCTGCCCGTCCAGCCAACCGGGCTCACCGACGATGTTGGCCAGCAACAGCTGCGGGAACGTCGCCGTGTGCAGATCGGCAGCCTGCTTGGCGCGCGCCACCATCGCCATCACCTCGGGCGGGCCGATCATCCAGCCGACGCGGAAGCCAGGGGCGACGATCTTGGAGAACGTACTGAGGTACACGACGCGATCGGTGAACGAGGCAACGGGTGGCAGTGGCGTTCCGGCGAAGCGGATCGCACCGTAGGGGTCGTCCTCGACGATCAGCAGTTCGTACTCGTCGGCGAGCCGACCCAGCAATTGGCGGCGCTCGAGCGAGAGCGTCGCGCCGGAGGGGTTGTGGAAGTTGGGCACGACGTACACCAACTTCGGCCGCAGCCCGGCGGCCAACTTCTCGGCGAGCAGTTCGACCTTCATGCCGTGCTCGTCGCCGGGGACCACCTCGAACCGCGGCTGGAACAACTCGAGCGACTGCACCGCGCCCAGGTACGCGGGCGACTCGCTGACCACCACGTCGCCCGGGTCGACCAGGATCTTGGCCAACAGGTCGAGCGCCTGCTGTGAACCGTGGGTCACCACGATCTCACCGTCGACGGCGACGGACCGCCCGAACTCGGCGGCATGGTGCTCGGCGATCCATCGGCGCAGCTCGACCACGCCATCGGTGGCCGAGTACTGCACGACCCGCGGGCCGTACTCGCCGAGCAGCCGGTCGGCCTCGCGCCGTAGATCGGGCAGCGGGAAGCTGTCGGGGGTGGGCAGACCACCGGCGAGCGACAGCATGTTCGGCATCTCGGTGACCTTCAACAGGTCGCGGATGGCCGACGAGCGCAGGCCCTGGGTTCTGGTGGCGAACTGGAACGACATGGTGGAGGAACCGTAGTCCTGGTGCCGACGCGGCGCCTGGTGCTGCCGCCACCACCCGCGGATGGCGGTCCCGGAGGACCGCCACCCGTGTCAGGTGAGTTGGAACAGGGCGACGATGCCCGGGTCGACCTGGCCGATGACCCGTGTCCAGGCGACGAAGCAGTTGTCGGCGGCCGCGGCAGGCTTGGCCGGCATCTGCACCCCGATGTTGAACGCGTCACCCACGAGCTTGATCGCGGTCGTCTTGCCGTTCGACGTGTTGGCTGTCGAGATCGGCTTCAGCGTCCGCGTGCCGTCGGCGCACACGTTGGTGTTGGGCAGGGCCAGCTTGGCCGTCATCTGCGGGAACATCGTGCGGAAGGTCTTGTACGGGGTGAACTGCAGCTCGACCTTGGAGACGTCCTTCAGTTCCTCGTCGGAGCTGTTCTTGTAGACCTCCCACTTGAACGGCACGTTGCGTCCCGCAGCCACGGTGTTCACCCAGTAGTTGAGGCCGTACGAGTCGTAGAGGCCCATGTTCACGGGCGACTTGAAGCCGTAGTAGCGGTAGCCCACGACGACCGTGACCTTGAACGTCTTGCTCGCGGTGTTGACGCCGTCGGTGGCCGAGCACGTGACGGTGGTGGCACCGAACACGAAGGCAGTGCCGCTCGCCGGGGAGCAGGTGGTGGCCACGACGCCCTTGACGATGTCGAGCGCCGAGGTCGCGTACGTGACCGTCGCGCCGTACTTGGTGGTCGCTGTCACCTGCATGTTGGCCGGCACGGTGATGGCCGGCGCAGTGGTGTCGCGCACCGTGATCGCGAACGATGTCGCCGCGGCGTTGACGCCGTCGGTGGTGGTGCACCGAACCGTCGTCGTACCGACCGGGAACAGCGAACCGCTGGCCGGCAGGCACTCCACCGCCGTCGGGCCGGCGACGAGATCGACGGCCGTGGGCGCTTCGTACGGCACATTGGCGCCACCGAGGGTGTTGCCCTCGATCGCCGGCACGATCGGTGCCGGGCTGAGGACCGGCGCCGTGGTGTCCCGGACGGTCACGGTGAACGTGCCGGACGAGGAGTTGCCGCTGGCGTCGGTGGCCGTGCACTCGACCACGGTGTCACCGAGGCCGAACGTGGCGCCCGATGCCGGCGCACAGACCGCCACCACCGTGCTGTCGGCGATGTCGGTGGCGCTGGACGTGAACGTGACCTCGGCGCCGGCGGGACCGGTGGCCTCGGTGGCGATGTCGGCCGGCGTGACGAGGTTCGGGTCGATGGTGTCGACGACCACGACGTCGAACGAGGCGCTGTTGCCGTTGCCCGCGGCGTCGGTGACCGAGCAGGTGACCGACGTGGTGCCCAACGGGAAGGTCGAGCCACTCTCGGGTGCGCACACCGGGGTGAGCGGACCATCGGTGTCGTCGTTGCCGGTCGCGGTGTAGTTGACCGTGGCGCCGGCCGGGCTGGTGGCCTCGACCGTGATGGTCGCGGGCACGTCGACCGTGGGCGGGATGGTGTCGCTCACGATGACGCCGAACCCGATGGTGATCGGATCGCCGCCGTCGGGGTTCGGCACCTCGACCCGCACGGCCTTCGTGCCCGGGTCGACGATGGTGACGGACTTGACGTTGGTCGGCGTGTCGGGGTCGTAGGCAGCCTCGACGTCGTTGATGAACACCTTCGCGTCGGGGGCCAGCGGACCGCCCACGACGATGGTGATGTCGTTGGCGCCGTCGAACGTGTTCGGCCCGCTCCGTGTGCCGGACACGATGACGGCGGTCTGCGACTCCGTGGCGGACGTGTTCTGAGCGTCGTCCGTGGCGTTGACGTTGGTGAGCGAGTACGTGTTGCCGCCGACGTTCACGACGGTGGGGTCGAGCTCGGTGCAACCGGCGACGCCAGAACCCGGATCGGGGTCGGTGGCGGTGCAGGTGGTGGGCGACAACGACTCACCGGCGGCGACGACGTCGATCTTCGGCTGGAGGTCGGTGACCGGTGCCAGCGTGTCCTTCTCGATCACCAACGGCGGCGGGGCCACCGTGTTGCTCGCGGCCGGCGGGTCGAAGGTGATGCTGGTGACGCCCTCGGGGACGTCGAACGGCACGGTGTACGGCGTGCTGATGGCGCTGCCGTTGAACCGGTAGGTGTAGTTGTCGGCCGGGACGGCCGGGACGCCGGCGATGTACAGGCCGACCTTCACACCGGACTGGTACCAGCCGGTGACCGACTGGGTGCCTTCGGTGACGACGGCCACGGCCTTCGGCGAGACGCCGTTGGCTCGGTAGAAGTTGCCCTTGAACTGGCTGACCGACTGGTTGCCGGCGCCGTCGAAGGCCTGCACGAAGTAGCGGCCGTCGGTGTTCGGTGTGGTGATGCCGCCGACCCAGTCGCCGGACGAGTCCTGCTGCAGCTCGATCGCTCGCCAACGGTGGGCGGCGCCGGCGAGCGACGGGGTCTCGTCGTACTGCACGAGCACGCGCTGCACGCCCGTGGGGTCGATGGTGTCGTCGACGCCGAGCTGGTCGGTCGCCTTCACACGGAACAGCACGACGCCGGACGACGGCGATGCGGTGCTCTCCTGGATGAACGGGCGAGTGCCGTCACCCGCGGTTGCGGGCGTGGCGTAGTACACCGTGAAGGTGGCCTTGCGCAGCAGCAGTTCGCTGCCGGCATCGACGCCCGGCGTCGGGTCGAAGTCGTTGAACTGGCCCGGCAGCACGACGAGGCGTTGCTGCTCGCCGCTGCCCGCCACGGACTGGAACGAGGTGGGGAACACCAACGTGTCGGGCTGCGAGGCAGGCTCGGTGGTGCTGCGGTCGACCGTGGCGCGAGCGATCTCGGGCACGACGCCGTCGACGAGCTCGGTGTCCATGGTCTCGATGGCGGCGCCGCGTGCGAAGTAGCCCGGCAGCGTGGACGTGACGTCGAAGCTCGTCTTCGGCGTCACCGGGTAGCCATTGATGACCAGCGTCTCACCGTCGATGGTGTACGCCGTGCGGCCGTCGGCCGTCGGTCGGGCGACCGGGCTGAAGGCGACGTCGGCCTTGACCGCCGAGGCCGGCATGCCGCCGGTGCCGTCGGTGGGCGTGAGGCCGCTCGAGGCCGGGGCCGAGAACGCTGCAGCGGTGAGGCTGCCCGATGCGGTGCTGGCGTCGAGGCGGAACGTGGGGATGCCGTAGAAGATGACCTGCTGGAGGGCCTTCTCGTCGTACGAGCCGTACACACCCTGTCCGGCGAAGTACTCCTGCTTGGCCTTCAGCAGTGCGTCACCGGCACCACCCGAGGTCGGGTCGACGAGGTTCCGGGCGTAGATGGCGAGGAGGCGCTCGGTGAGACCGACGTCGTCGACCGCGCCATAGGCGTAGCCGCTGCTGCCGATCCACACCGCGGCGGTGCGGGAGGCGAACGCCTGCGCCCAGTCGTTGCTGTTGCCCGAGGCGTTGCCCGAGAGCAGGGGATAGGCGGCGTTGCCGGCGGCGTAGGCGTCGGGCACGGCGAGGCCCGAGTGGCAGCCTGCGCTGAACAGGATGCTGCCCTGCAGGATGGACGCCGGGACCTCGGTCGTGTCGAGGATGTCGGCCGTGCGTCCGGCGTCGCCCTTCGACGAGAGCAGCTCCCACTGCGAGAAGTGCGAGTTGATCGAGGCGATGTCGGGGTCGAGCGCCAGTTCGTTGCGGACGTCGTCGGCCGACCAGGCGGCGCCGGCGGGCTCGCCGACGCTGTCGATGAGGGTGCGTGTCGCCCGACCGGAGTCGGCGAGCGTCTGGGCGACCGAGTTGGCGCCGTCGGCCAGGAAGTCGTACCCGGTCACCAATGCGCTGCTCGCCGTGAGACGCCCGCTGTTGGCGAGGTACTGCGAGATCTGGCCGGCGATGTCCGCGTCGGACTCGACCAGACGGCCGATCGCCAGGTCGGGCACGTTGAAGGTGCGGTCGAGCCACGAGATGGGCGTCAGCGTGCCGTACGGGTCGTCGGAGAGGAAGTAGCGGTTGCGCTGCGCCGCAGCGATGGGGTTGTCGGTGCCGATGGCGTCGAAGTTGTCCCGCTCGTTGGCCACCGACGTGGTGTCGGAGAGACGGAAGAACGGCAGCTTGTCGTCACCGCCGACGATGACGAGCGAGGCAAGTGCCGGCAGGGTGGAGCCCTTCAGCGTGCGGACCTTGGCCGCGACGGCCTGCACGGCGGCGTTGGCCGCGACCGGCGTGCAGTCGAACTTGGTCGTCGCGTCGGACGTGGTCCAGGTGTCGGTGTCGAGCGGGGTCACCGGCAGCAGCCAGGCGCCCGACGAACGAGCGAGGTTGTACAGCGTCGGCGCGTCGAGCGCGCCCGTCGCGCTGCCGAGGAGCGCCGCCGACGTGGTGCGCGTGTTGTAGACGACGAGCCCGGTGGGGTTCGCCACCGACGCCACGGCGATCGGCGTGCCGACCGTGCCGCCGAACGTGCGGGCTGCACAGGCAGCCGTGGTGTTCGGAGTGGCGATCACGCGCATCGCGTAGTCGCCGGCGGTCGTGCCGTACGAGCTGACCTGGATGCGGTACCGGGTGGGCACGGCCGAGCTGGAGTCGGTGATGGTCTGGATCTCGTCGCTGGTGTCGCGGCTCGCCGACACACCGCGGAGCAGTGGGAAGGCGGGGTCGGTGGGCGTGGTCGGCACGTCCTGCAGCGTCTCCGGCGGCAGGCTCTCGGAACCACCGGCACCGGTGCCGGCGTCGTTGATCGGCTGATCACTCGCACCGGTGACGGGACCGGCCTTGAATGCGCCGGCCGAGGCCAGCGACGGGTTCGGGTTGGCGGCGAACAGCGTGAGGTCGCCGTCGAGTGCGGGGGTGAGGGCCGTCAGGCGCACCGAGAGCGACGAGTTCCGTTGTGCCGTCGGCAGCGTGATGTCGTACTCGTTGATGCCGCCCTGGGCCAGCGCCCCGAAGTAGAAGGTGTCGGGCGTCGTGGCGGGCACGGTGTCGGTGGGCCACGGGTCGACGACGGTCGGGCCGGCGAGGTTCGTGGTCTGCGAGGCCGTGCCGACCTGCAGGGTGACGGCGATGTTGCCGGCGGGCTTCGTCGCCTGGCCGGGGTCGCCCGTGAGCAGGCCCTTCGGTGCCACCTTCAGGGACAGCTGCACCTGGCCGGGGGTGGGGAACATCGCCGAGCCGTAGGTGATGACCTGGGGCGAGGTGCTGGACACGGTGGGGAACACCGCGGCGCACGAGACCTGGCAGAGCTGCGAACCGCTGGTCGGGTCGTAGACGAAGCCGACGGGCAGCGTGACGGTGACGGTGGCGGTGGTGGCGACGCTGAACGTGAGATCCAGCGGCAGCCGCTCGCCGAGCGCGAACCGCTGGAGGTCGAGCTGCTGCAGCGGCAGGTCCTCCCACGGGAAGTCGGCGGGCGTGAGCAGCTCGGCGACGCACTGGCCGAGCGTGGCGTCACCGATGCACTGCGGGGCGCTCTCGACGACACCGTCGCCGTCGCGGTCACCGCGGAGCAGGAGCGTGAGGGGTGCCTTCGGCGCTCCCGGAGCGAACAGGGCGGCGCGCAGCAGTGTGAGGTCGATGTCCCAGATCGGCACGATGCTGGACGGCACGCCGTAGAGGGCGAGCTCGAACATCGTGGCGTCGGGGAAGACGTTGCCGTTGGCGTCGGCGATGACGCATTCGCCCCCGGTGTAGGGAGACGAGAGGGCGCACCAGTCGAGCGGCGTGCCCGAGGCGTCGGCGATGACGGTGAGCGGCGTGTTCATCAGCAGCAGTGACAGCACGCTGATCTTGCCGAGCATGACGCCGGTGGTGTCGAGATCGAAGAGCGACACGTCGGCGATGAGGCCGAGGCCGCCGATGTAGTCGACCACGCCGTCACCGGTGGTGTCGGTGGCCTCCTGGAGCAGTGCGGCGAGGTCGGCGAAGGTGACGCTCTGCAGGGGCCAGCCCTCGTAGATCGTGCCTGCGAGGACCCGTTCCCACGTGACGGTGACGCCGGCAGCGTCGACCACGTCGAGCACCAACGAGGACAGCGGGGTCTGCAGCACGCTGCCGGCCTTGAACGGTCCGCCCGCCTTGAAGGCGCCGCCGGCCTTGAACGCACCGATGGCCCGGATGAGGTCGCCGGCCTTGAAGGCGCCGCCGGCCTTGAACGCACCTGCGTTGCGGAACAGATCGCCGGCCTTGAACGGTCCGCCGGCCTTGAACGCGCCGCCGGCCTTGAAGGGGCCGCCCGCCTTGAAGGCGCCGGCGTTGGCGATGTCGTCGTACGCGTCCTCGAGGACCGCGGGATCCTGGACGTCGAGCACGGAGACCGGGATGTCGGCGAGCGCCACGCCGCGGGCGGCGGTGATGCTCTTGACGCCTCCGGTCGTGGCCGTCAGGCCCATCAGGCCGTCGTGGCAGAACCAGACTCGCTCGATGTCGGGCGCCTTGCCGGAACGAAGCGGAGCGTTCAGGGCCTTGTCGCCGAGCGAGTTGTTGTAGCGATACAGGTTGGCGCCGTACTCGCTGGCGACGATGACGGCATCGATCGGGTAGGTGGAGGTCCAGTTGAACTTGTGGCCGTCGTTGGGGGCGATGCTCACCGTCCCGCCGCCCGAGCCGGGCAGCAGGTAGGTGCCGGGCATGGCGTCGTCCTCGTGGCCGTCGTGGTCGCCGTCGACCTTGTACCCGAACGCGTACGGTGACGAGACCGTGCTGCACGTCGAGTAACGAGCGACGCTCGTGGGAGTGACCGAGGCGGCGTCGAGGGCCGGACTGGGCGCGACGATGTCGATGGCCGTGGCTGTCACGACCAGCGCGGTCACCGTCAACATTCTCAGGGTGCGACTCATCAAGTTGCCTTTCGGACGACCGGGAACCGGGTGGTTCCTCCGCGTCGGTCGTCGAATCTGGACCAGCATCTCGGGAGAAACGTGCGACGTCAATCGTCAAGCCGACACATCGTGCATAATTCATGTTCATGTCGTCCCTGCTCACACCCTTTGTGCCGCGGGTGCTACTCAGGGCGAGCCAATCACCACAGTTGGCTCCCCACTGGGAGACAAATGGGTCTTTTGTGTTTGCGGATATCTCCGGTTTCACGAAGCT
Organism: uncultured Actinomycetes bacterium; assembly: GCA_963822385.1. GTDB lineage: Bacteria > Actinomycetota > Acidimicrobiia > Acidimicrobiales > Ilumatobacteraceae > UBA668. The sequence continues at coordinate 1,859,612 of CAWGHJ010000003.1, read as the reverse complement.
CTCCGAACAGCTCGCCGAACTCGGAAAGGCGGGCGCGGAGGAGCTGACCGTCCTCCTCAATGCCACCTTCGAATCGCTACTGGGAGTGGCACGTGACGAAGGTGGCGATCTCGTCAAATTCGGTGGCGATGCGCTGTTCCTCTTCTTCCATGGCGAGGGTCACGCCGAGCGCGCCTGTCGGGCTGCGTTCGGGATGCGCGCCGCGCTGAAGGAACGTGGACCGGTCGTCACGGGTCGCGGGCGCGTGGTCCTGCGCATCTCGATGGGAGTGCACAGCGGGCCGTTCCTGTTCGTGCTCGCCGGCGATCATCAGCGCGAGCTGTTCGTCCTGGGCGAGCACGCGACCACGGTGACGGCGATGGAGACGTCGGCCGATGCGGGCGAGATCCTCGTCAGCCGCGACACCGCAGCGCTGCTGCCGCCCTCGTGGCTCGGAGCGCCGAAGGACGACGGCGTGTTGCTCCGCCGTGTCACCGGCGCCGCACCGGGCCACGACGAGGTCGTCGACACGCCGGGTACCCGGTCCGACGACGCCGTTCTCGCCCCGTTCATCCCTCGTGCCATCCGGCGGCGTCTCGACGACGGCGAGCACGGCGCAGAGCATCGGCGGACGTCCGTGGCGTTCGTGCACGTGGGCGGGATCGACGCCACGTTGCGCGAGCGCGGGCCCGAGGTGGTGGCCGAACTGCTCGACCGAGTGGTCAAGGTCACGGTCGAGGCCGCCGACCGGTTCGAGGTCTCGTTGCTCGCCACCGACGTCGCGGGAGGCGGCATCAAGCTCATCCTCACCGCCGGCGTCCCCGAGTCGGTGGAGGACGGCGAAGGCCGCATGCTCGGCGTCGGCCGCGCGCTCATCGATGCCGACCTGGGCCTTCCGGTACGAGTGGGAGTGAACACCGGCCACGTGTTCGCCGGGGAGGTCGGAGCGCCGTGGCGCCGCGTCTACACCGTGATGGGCGACGCCGTGAACCTGTCGGCGCGTTTCATGGCCAAGGCCGCGCCGGGCGAGGTGGTGGCGAGCAAGGCCACGATCGAACAGTCGGCCACGCCGTTCGAGACCACGGCGCTCGAGCCGTTCATGGTCAAGGGCAAGCGGCACCCGCAACACGCTGCCTCCGTGGGCCGCCGGATCGAAGGACGTGGCCGCGATCCGCTGGGTGCGGGCACCTTCGTCGGGCGCACGGGAGAACTGGCCGCGCTGGGCGACCGCATGGCTGCCGCGATCGGGGGACGGGGCAGTTGCGTCGAGATCCTCGGCGAGCCCGGAATCGGCAAGTCGCGCCTCGTGCGCGAGCTCATCTCGCGTGCCGGCGACGCACGCGTGATTCGCATCACCTGTGAACCGTTCGCCGCGGATCGGCCCTACTTCATGGCGCGCATCCTCCTGCGCGCCGGCCTCGGCATCCCGTTCGACGCCGCACCGGACGAGGCCGGCAGGCTGCTCGCGGAGTGGATGCGGACACATCAGCCCGAGCTGGTGCCGTTCACGCCGCTGCTCGCGATCGCGATCGACGCGGACGTTCCGTCGACCCAGGAAGTCGACGACATCGGTACGGACTACCGCGCCGCCCGGCTGCGCGAGGCCGCCGCGTCCGTGCTGCTCGCAGCGTTCGACGGGCCGCTCGTGCTCGTGGTCGAGGACGCGATGTGGATGGACGAAGCGTCGTCGATGTTGTTCGGCGTCGCGCTGCAGCGGGTCGACGTGACGTCGTGGTTCGGCTGCTTCACGACACGCGACAGGGCCGTGGGTCTCGACAGCCGGCTCGGCTTCGAGGCCGAGATCGTCGAGCTCGAACCGCTGGATGCGCGGCTGGCCGAGTCGCTCGCGGCCGAGCTCACCGACGCTGCGCACATTCCGCACAGCGAGCTCGTCGAGCTGTGCGCCCGGGCGAACGGCAACCCACTGTTCCTGCTCGAGCTGGCCCATGCTCGTCTCGAGTTGGGTTCGCTCGATGCGATCCCTGGCTCGCTGGAGGACCTGATCGCGGCGCGCATCGACCGCCTGTCACCGGCTGATCGCACGTTGCTGCGCCACGCCGCGGTGCTCGGCGACCGATTCGCGCCACGGCTGTTCGAACGGACGCTCGGCGACACGTTCCCGCGGCCGGTGCCATGGCATCGCCTCGGCGACTTCATCGTGCAGGACCAGGGCGAGCTGCGCTTCGCCCACGACCTGGTGCGTCGCGTTGCCTATTCGGGTCTGCCGTTCCGGCGCCGCCGCGAGCTGCACCACCGCATCGGTATGGCGCTGCTGCCGCGAGGTGAGCCCGACGACGCCCGGGTCGGTCTGCTCGCGCTCCACTTCGACGGCTCTGGCGACCATCCACTGGCATGGACGTACAACCGGATGGCCGGCCAACGTGCCTGGGACAACTACGCGACGGTCGAGGCGACGGCGTTCTTCGAACGCGCCATCGAGAACGCGCGGCTCATCGCCGACCAGGTGCCGGCCGACGAACTGGCCGCCGCCTACGAGGGCCTCGCCGATGTCGCGCTGTTGGCGGGCCGATTCGACCTCTCGAGCGAGGGACTCCGCGGTGCCCGACGGCTGCGCAAGGACGATCCGCTCGCGTTCGCCAGGTTGTGCCGCAAGGAGGGCAAGCTCTGCGAGCGACTCGGACGGCACGGCAACGCGCCGAGGTGGTTCCGCCGCGGTCTCGCGACCATCGAGTCGATCGCCGATGCGGATCCTGTCGCCAAGGCCGCGGAACAGGCGCAGTTGCACGTCGAGTGGGCCAGCTTCTCGATCCAGCGACAGAAGTATGCGCCCGGCGCTCGACGCTGCGAGGTCGCCCTTCCGTATGCGTTGGCGTCCGGCGACCGACGCGCCGAGGCGCACGCGTACTACCTGCTCGAGTGGGCGCTGGGCGAGCTCGGCAAGGAGGGTGCGCAGGGGTACGGCGACCTCGCCCAGCCCATCTACGAAGAGCTCGGCGACTACGTCGGTCTCGGCGCGATGCTGATCAACCGCGGCGTCGACGCCATCTCCGCGGGGCGTTGGATCGACGCCGCTGCCTTGCTCGTCGATGCTCGCCGCGCCTACGAGCGGGGCGGCGACGTGGTGATGAAGGCGCACGCGTCGCACAACCTGGCCGAGGTGTACGTGGAGCAGGGCCGTTACGAGGAGGCGGAGTCCTACCTCCGTGAATCTCGTCGAATCTGGCGGGCGAGTGGGTTCGCGATGGGCCTCGCTGCTGCGGCGAGCGCACTGGGTCGGAATCTCGCCCGCTCGGGGCACACCGATGAGGGTGTGGAACTCATTCGCGAGGCCGAGGAGCGATTCCGCCAACTCGAGCACGCGCCGTTCATCGCCGAGTCGGCGGTGCGCCTCGCGGAGGCGATGGTGTTCGGACGGCGGTGGGACGAGGTGGATCAGTACCTCGACGACATCGGCGATCGGGTGGCCGACGGCGGGCCGAGCATCGTCGGGCTGGCTCGCCGAATGCGGGCTGTCGCGCTGGCGCGTCGTGGCGACACCGACACGGCTCGCGAGCAGTTGGAGGAACTGCGCGTGTACGCCGACAAGTCGGGCATCGAGTGGGAATCCGCGCTCGCGGCCATCGAGATCGCCCGTCTTCCCGACACCCCGCCCGACGAGCGCGAGCTGCTGGTCGGGCCCGCAGAACGTGTCCTCGAGCGGATGGGCGTCGACGTGCCGCGGGTGCTCACGCCGCTCGCCGCCACTGGCGCGTGACCCCGACATCGGTACTAGTACCAATGTCCACTTCCTGATCCGGCTGCTCACCGGCACGATGATGCGGTGAAGCACGATGCCGTCCCCCCGACGGCGACCTCGACCTGGGCGACCCTCTGGTCCGGCACCGCACGCGTGGCGCGCCGCGGCACGATGCCGCTGGCCTGGGCGATCACGCTCGGGGTCTGCGCGGTGAGTGCATTCGCGGTGCGCGATGTGGTCTTCCCGTCGCTCGAGCCCTCCGCATCACCCTCGCTCTGGCAGCCGCAACCCGGCGACTCGACATCGAGCGTGGCCGGGGTCATCCCCACGGCGGATCGAATCGACGAGAGCACGGCCCTGCCCACCACCGAGTTGGTCGTGCCCACCTCCGCCACCTCGGTGGAGTCCAGCGTGGCCTCACTCGAGCCGGTCGCCACCACCGCTGGTCGGCGGCCGTCGGGAGGCTCCTCGTCGCCGACGCAGACCTCGGCGAAGCCGCGATCGACGACGACATCGGCGGCGCCGTCCTCCAACGCTCCGACGACCTCGATCGACGACGACCACTCCACCAGCACCAGCACCGGTGGAGCGACGACGACGAGTGGCCCCGACCCGTCGACGACGGTCACCGAGACGACCGATCCGCCGACGACCGATACGCTGCCGGGCGACACCCTCGGTGGATCCTCCGGATCCGGGCGTGGTGGTCGCATCGATGACAGTCATCCCTGACACGAACCAGGCCGCAGGCGACACCACGACGCTGGCTGCGGCGGTGCCGGTGGATCTCGGCGCGCCCACCGACCGGCGTTCGTCCGTGCCCACCGGTCCGCAGGCAGCGGTCTCGGTGCGCCGCCTGGTCCTGCGCTTCGCGCTCGCCGGCGTTCCGGTCCTCGCCGCGGCCATCGTGGTCACCGCCATCGTGAGTGTGCGCATCGGGACCAAGCTGGGCATCGAGGACGCCAAGCGCGTCAACTACGTCTCGGCGCTGCTCGTGGAGGAGCAGGCGCTCGACGACGGCCTGTTGGTCGGCGATCCCGCTGCGATCGGTGCGACCGACGACTTCGTCCGTCGCTACATCGTCCGCGCCTCACTGGTGAAGGTGAAGATCCACGACGCCTCGGGCCGCATCCTGTACTCCAACGAGGCGCAGCTCATCGGCGAGCAGTTCCCGCTCGGCGACGAGGAGATGGACGTCATCAACGGCGAGGTGGACGTGGTCGCGGAGATCAGCGACCTCTCCAAGGAGGAGAACACCCTCGAGACCGAAGACCGTCTGCTCGAGGTCTACCGACAGGTCACCACGCCGAACGGCACGAATCTGCTGTTCGAGACGTACTTCCGCTACGACGACGTGCGCGACATCGGCCGCGACGTGTGGAGCCAGTTCGCCCCCATCGCCGTCGGCGCATTGCTGATCCTCGCGCTGGTGCAGATCCCGTTCGCGATCAGCCTGGCGCGTCGGCTTCGGGCCGGGCAGCTGCAGCGGGAGCGACTGCTGCAACACGCCATCGAGTCGTCCGACGCCGAACGCCGCCGCATCGCCAGCGATCTGCACGACGGTGCGGTGCAGGACCTCACGGGTGTGTCCATGTCCCTCAGCGCCGGTTCGCGCACGACGCCCGATCCGGCGACCCGCGATGCGATGGTCGACGCTGGAGGCAAGATCCGCGAGACGGTCAAGTCGCTGCGTTCGATGCTGGTGGACATCTACCCGCCCAACCTGTACCAGGAGGGCTTGCAGAGTGCGCTCGCCGACCTGTTGGGTGCGGTGCACAACCGCGGTGTCACCACGCACCTCGACGTCGCGCCCGGAGCATCGGGCCTGTCGCGTGAGGTCGTCAGCCTGTTGTACCGCAGCGCCCAAGAGGCGTTGCGCAACGTCGCCAACCACTCGCAGGCGTCCACCGTCACCGTCACCGTCGCCGTGGACCACGGCACGGGTGTCCTGGTGGTGGAGGACGACGGCGTCGGTTTCGACACCGAGACGCTCGAGAACCGCGTTCGGCGCGGCCACGTCGGCCTGCGCAGCCTGGCCGGGCTGGTGCACGACGCCGGTGGCGCGATCGAGATCCGTTCCCTGCCCGGGGTGGGCACCAGAGTCGAAGTGAGAGTGAGCGGATGACCGCACCGATCCGAGTGCTCGTGGTCGACGACCACGTCATCGTCCGCAACGGACTCGCCCAACTGCTGGCCACGACGGACGAGTTCGAGCTCGTCGGTACCGCGGGCGACGGGCGCGAGGCCGTCGGCATGGTCGACGACCTGATGCCCGACGTCGTGCTGATGGATCTCTCGATGCCCGACATGGACGGCGTCGAGGCGACGCACGCGATCACCCGCCGCCACCCGAGCACGAAGATCGTCATCCTCTCGTCGTTCTCCGAGCATCAGCGCGTCCTGGCCGCGCTCGACGCCGGTGCGGAGGGCTACGTGTTGAAGCACGCCGACCCTGAGCAGATCCTGGCCGCCATCACCGCGGTGTACCGCGGTGGTGCTCCCATCGACCCGCAGGTGGCACGGGTGCTGCTCGACGTGAAGCGTGGCGGTGCGACGCCGTCGCGCGGGCCCCTCACGGATCGCGAGGAGGAGGTGCTGCGGTTGGTGCAGAGTGGTCTGGCGAACAAGCAGATCGGTCGCCAGCTGGGCATCAGCGAACGCACCGTGAAGGCCCACCTGACGAAGATCTTCTCCACCCTCGGCGTCACCGACCGCACCCAGGCCGCACTGTGGGCGGCCGAGCACCTGCCGGCCGCGCCCTAGACGATCGCAGCAGCGTTCGCAGCGAGGCGGTGGGCCTCGGCCATCACGGTGCGCCGCGCCGTCGGATCGGCGGCCAGCGACGACCACGACATGGCGATGCGCACGAGCGCCACGGCCCGATGGAAGGCACGCGAGCGGTCGAGTTCGTCGGCGGCCTCGGGACGGCACACCGCGTACCGCTCCTCGACCCGTCGACCGAGTTGCCAGCCTGCATCGCGGTCGCAGCGGCCTGCGGTGACCTCGGTGGCCCACACCCAGGCGGCCAAGGACTGCAGGTCACGGCCGGCACCCGCCATCTGCAGCCGGTCGAAGTCGATCAGCGCCGGGCCCTCGTGGGTGACGACGACGTTGCGCGGTGTGACGTCGCCGTGCGACACGACGAGGTGCTCGGCGAGTGTCGGTGCGATCCGATCGAGCAGGTGCACCACCGGGTCGCGCCGACCATCGAACTTGCGGTCCAGTGAGGCGACCAGTCGCAGCGCAGAGCGCCGGCGTGGGACGACGACGCCGCTGCCGTGCAGGTCGGCCAGCATGCGCGCGACCTCTTCGACCATCTGCGGGGAGTCCGCCGACGTCGCCGCGTTCCCCGAGCATGGGGCCGTGGACGACCGACATGTCCATGGTCGCGCCGTCGTGGTGCAGCCGCAGCGGTTGCGGCAGTCCCGGTGGCACCCGGGTGGCGCCGAACTGCGAGGCCCACAGGTGGCACATCGAGGTGAACACCTCTGCCGCGAGGCCGTTCGAGTAGCGCTTGCGGATGATGTCCGAGTCGCCGACGCGGATGCGCCGGACGAGGCGGTCGTCGTGGCCGACGTTGAGGATGCCGATGTCGATGTCGCTGCCGGTGCTCGTCATGTCCGCACGACCTCCCACAGGCGGAGGTGGAGTGCCTCGAGGAGCGCGTCGCGCTGCTCGAGGGAGTGGTGCCGAGTCTCGGCGAGGCCGGCGAGCCGGGCGAGGCTGAGGATCTCCCACCGATGCAGTTCGGTGTCGTCGCCGCGCCAGCCGTAGGCGTTGCGGAAGGCGAGCCGCGCGGCCGCGACGAGGGGGCCGCTGCGTCGCCCGAGCAGGTGCTCGCGGGTGAGGTGGGCGAGCATGTTGCCGACGTCGAGGCCCGGCGCGGCCATGGCGCAGTCGTCGAGGTCGATCCAGAACACCGCCCGTTCGTCGGCGACCAACTGCCGCGGGTGGCAGTCGCGATGCGACGGGACGACGGTCGACGGCGGGGCCGCGGCCGAGCGCGTGACGAGGTCGTGGACCACGCCGGCGCACGATTCGGGGGTGCGTGACACCAGCTGCTGCAACTCGTCGGCGAGCGTCCATTCGCGGTCGAGCTGGGCGCCGCAGCGGTGCAGGCGGCCGAGGGCCTTGCCGGCGCCCTGGCAGGCCGCGAGGAACGCCTCGTCGGGCAGCTGGTCGAGCACGGTGCCAGGGCGGAAGTCGAGGACGCCCACGCGCCCGGAGGGGTCGTGACCCAGCGGGGTGGGCACCAGCCCGGTCAGCCCGGCATCGTGCAGCGCCTCGAGCCGGCGCTGGTTGCCCCGCGCCCGTGGGCCGTGGAAGATCTTGACGACCACGGTGCACCCGGCGTCGGTGGTGCCCAGCGCCGTGATCCGTCGCCCCGGCACGTGACGGAGGACGTCGTCGACGGTGACGTCGTCGGCGTGAGCGCGAGCGGACTCGATCGCCCCGGCGAGGCGCTCGTCGTTCGGCATCAGACCGTCAGCCCAGCGCATGCGCCATCTCCACATGGTCGACGATGCGGCGTGCGCGGTCGGCCCACCCATGGTTGGCCAGCGTGTGCAGCCGCGCCGCCGCGGCGCGCGTGCGCGCCTCGGGGTCGGTGGTGGCTCGTAGCAGCGCCGCAGCCAGTGCGTCGGCGTCGCCGGGCGGTACGAGCGCACCCCAGCGCCCGTGGTCCAGGGCGTCGGGGATCTGGCCGATGGCGCTGGCCACGACCGGCGTGCCGGCAGCGAGGTACTCGTACAGCTTCAACGGTGAGAACGAGAACGAGTCGAGGTCCGGGTACGGCGCCACGGCGACGTCGGAGGCGGCGAGCAGCGTGGCGACTCCCTCGTGATCGCGGTGGCCGAGGAAGTGAGCTCGCGCTTGGATGCCCAGTTCGACGGCGAGCGCCTCCAGCTCGGCGCGCACCGGTCCGTCACCGACGACCGCGAGGTGGAGGTGCGGCGTGCGGGCGATGGCGGTGAGGGCGATGTCGACCCCGTGCCACGGCCGCAGCGCACCGACGAAGCCGACGATGGTCGCATCGCTCGGCAGGTCGAGTGCCTGCCGAGCGGCTCCGCGCGGCGGGAGGGCGCGGAACCGCTCGACCTCGGCGCCGTTCTCGACCACCACGCAGCGGGCACGCGGGGCGGTGGAACGGATCTTGTCGGCGACCTCGCCGCTGACGGCCACGGTGAGATCGGCGGACTCGAGGACGTCGCGCTCGATGCGCGTGGCCCGGTCGACGTGGTGGAGGCCACGCCAGAGCGCCTCCTCCTCCGCGAGGAGGGCGTTCACCTCGAGGACGTGTCGGGCACCGGGAATCGCGGCGGCGATGTGCTGGCCGGCGTCGCCGAACAGCGAGAGGCGCTCGTACACCAGTTGCGGCGAGAACTGGCGCACGACGTCGACCATCTCGCGGCGGACGTGGTCGACGAAGGCGAGCTTGTTCAGTTCGCGCTGCACGCCCTCGGCCCGGCCGGGATGGGGGAGCAGGTGCACCGACGCCAGGCCGGTGGGCGGAGCACCATGTCCGGCCACACCCACCAGTTGCACGTCGTGGCCGATCTCGGCGAACGCGGTGGTGATGGACTGCAGGTGCATCGATGCACCCTTGTCGCCGGGGACTCTCACCCCGAGGTCGGTGCACAGCACGGTGATCCTCATCGCGTCAGCGCTTCGTCGAAGACGTGCAGGAGGGCGGCGGTGGCGTGCACCGGAGCGAACTCGCCGACCACCCGGCGGCGTGCCGCCTCGCCCATTCCACGAGCCGACTGCGGATCGTCGAGCAGGCCATCGATCGCGTCGGCGAGGGCTGTGGGGTCCTCCGGGGCGACGAGGACACCGTCGACTCCCGACGTGACCAGTTCGTCGAGCCCGATGACCGCGGTGGACACGACCGGCAACGCCCTCGCCATCGCTTCGACGAGCACCGTCGGCATGCCGTCGCGGTCGCCATCGGGATCGATGCGGCACGGCAGCGCGAGCATCGAGCAGCGGCGATAGGCCATGTCGACCTGCGCGGCCGTGAGGGCACCGCGGAAGTGCACGCGGTCGCCGATCCCAAGTTCGGCCGCCAGCGCTTCGAGTTCGGCGCGACACGGGCCGTCGCCGACGATCTCGAGCGGTCGCGCGTGTCGCGTGTCGGCCATCGCGCGCACCAGGAGGTCGATGCCCTTCTTCGGCACGAGGCGAGCGACGCACAGCACGGGCCCGGCGGGCTGCGGCTCGACCGCATCGGGGATGGGTAGTCCGTTGGGCACGTAGCGCACGCGCACACCGTGGAGCGTCTCGCGCAGGTGCCGGACGTTGTAGTGCGACACCGTGACGACCGTGGAGGCCTGACCCAACCGGTGGTCGAGGTGGTCGACGTTGTCGACGTGGAAGATGTCCTTGGCGTGCGCGGTCACCGAATAGCCGACGCCGGCGAGCGCCGCCGCGTCGCGGGCGACATCGGACGCCGCGGTCGCGAAGTGGGCGTGCACGTGCTGGTAGCGCTCACGGCGGACGCGATCTGCGACCAGACCGGCCTGGGCGAATCGTCGCCACTCGTTCCGTCGACGCGCCTGCCATGCGCGGTGCAGCCAGCGAGCGGGGTGGCGCACCCCCACCCGGAGGTGAGCGGCTGCGACCGGGCGGCTGAGCCGCGGCTTGCGCGGGAGCTGGCGTACATCGGCGCGCACCGCGGCCACGTCCGCGTGCTGCGGGCCGTCCTCGGGGGCCAACAGGGAGTCGATACCGATGGTCACGCCGGCCGCCTCCAGCCCGAGCAGCTCGCGGACGATGAACGTCTCGGACAGGCGCGGATAGCGCTTCAGCACGTACAGCACGCGCAGGTCGTGAGCCTCCGCCGTGCCGTTGCTGCCGACGGAGGGGTCCGTCCGTTCGTCGAGGGCGGTCATCGGTGTGCTCCAGTTCGTTCCGCGGCGAGTTGCCGCTCCATCTCCAACAGGCGGATCTCCCATGAAGTGCGCGCCGGTGCCGGCTCGCGGAACCGGCGGTAGACACCGCCGAGTGCCATCAGTGACTCGTGGGTGCCCTGCTCGGCGATGCGTGCCCGGTCGAGCACGACGATGCGGTCGGCGTGCTCGATCGTGCTCAGCCGGTGCGCGACCACGACGGTGGTGCGCTCCTTGGGCAGGTTGCGGAGGGCTTCGATGATGAGCTCCTCCGACGTCGGGTCGAGCGCGCTGGTCGGCTCGTCGAGCAACAGGATCGGCGCGTCGCGCAGGATGGCGCGGGCGATGGCGATGCGCTGCCGCTGCCCTCCGGAGAGGTTGGCTCCTCGTTCGCCGACGACGGTGTCGAGGCCGTCCGGGAGTCGCGACGAGAACTCGTCGACCAGCGCCAGGCGTGCGGCTCGTTCGATCTCGAAGTCGCCCGCCCAGGGTCGGCCGACGGCGATGTTGTCGCGCAACGTGCCGCGCAGCAACGTGCAGTCCTGCAGCACCATCGACACCTGGCTGCGGATCGAGCGGATGCTCGCCCGCCGCAGGTCGGTGCCGTCGATGCACACCATGCCGGACGTGGGGTCGATGAGGCGAGGGATCAGCGATGCCAGGGTGCTCTTGCCGGCGCCGGTGGGCCCGACCAGTGCAACGGTCTCGCCGGGCATGATCTCCAGGTCCACCTGGTCGAGTGCGAGTTCGCGTCCGTAGTCGAAGCTGACACCGAGCAGTTCGATGTGCCCTCGTGCAGGGGGCAGCATCGTCGCGTTCGGCAGGTCCCTGATCTGTGGTGCCTGCGCCAGCACGTCGCGAATCCGCTCGACCGACGCGAGGCCCTTGCTGAAGATGTGCGACAACTTGGCGAGCGCCTTCACCGGCTTGTACATCGAACCGATGTAGCTGACGAACACCAGCAGTTGGCCGACGGTCAGCTTGCCGTCCATCACGCGCAATGCTCCGACGGCGATGACGAGCGCCGTGGACACGACGGCGGTGACGTCGACAGCGGGTCCGAACAGGGCCTGATAGCGGTTGGCCTCGAGTCCGGCGCGCAGGCTCCGGTCGGTGATGGATCCGAAGCGCTCCTCCTGTTGGTCCTCCAGCGAGAACGCCTGCACCAACTGCATCGCCGCGAGGTGCTCGCTCGCCGCCGCGGCGACCTCGCCATCGGCCTTGCGTGCCCGCTTCGCGGCGCGCTTGAGGCGCTTGGTGTACCGGAACACGACGAAGCCGAGCACCGGTGTCGCGGCGACGGCCACGAGCGCGAAGAACGGGTCGAGCACGAACATCACCGTGGTCATGCCGATCAGCAGCAGCGCGTTCGGCAGCAGCACGGCGAGCGTCTGCACGACCAGGTCCTGGGCGCGATCGGCGTCGCCGGTGACGCGGGTGGTGAGATCGCCGACCTGGTGCTCGCCGTGGAACCGCAGCGACAGCCGGCTGAGGTGGGCGAAGACCTTCTCGCGGATGTCGTTGGCGATGTGCAGCCCCGACGACGCGAGGAGGCGAGTGGCCCAGTAGTCGAACAGCGCCGCGATGGCCACGATGCCGACGAGAGAGATGCACGCGGCGACGAGCAGGCCGACGTGTCGCTCGCCGGTCGCTGCCGGGGCGAGCACGCGGTCGATGACGAAGCTCAACGGCCACGGTTGGGCCAACCCGGCCACGACCTCGATGACGGCGAACACTCCGCCGACGGCGAGAGTGTGCCAGTAGGGGCGGGCGTGGCCGAGGAGGAATCGGGCGGTGCTCATCGACCGGCGCCGACTGCGGCGAACGAGCGGCGGTTCGCCGCGGCCAACGTGGCGAGCACTCGTGCGGTTCGCTCCGCTCCCGACAGGTCGATGCCTGCATCGGCCAGCGACGTGGGTTCGAGACGGCGCGAACGATGGAGCATCCACGACAGCTCGTCGACGGTCGCGTGTTCGTCGACGACATCGGCGACGCCGAGCGTCGCCAAGCGTGCGGCCCTGATGGCCTGCTCGCGGCGGGGGAGGCGCCGGGGAGCGAGCATGGGCCGCACGCCGGCGGCGAGCGCTTCGACGGTGGTGTTGTAGCCGGCCATCTGCAACGAGGCTGCGGCGCGGGACAGGAGGTCGCCGCAGTTGGCGACCGCGCCGACCACGTCGAGTCGTGGGTCGCCGGCGTGGGCGGTCGGGTCGCCGAGGGGCCCGACGATCATGGTGCCCCTCCACTGCGGATTGCGACGGATCAGCTCGGCCCCGCTGGAGCGGACCTCGGCGCCGTCGGCGCCGCCCCCGGCGGCGATCACCAGCAGGCGGTCGTCGACGGTGGGCTGGCGCCGCGGCTGCATGGGCTGGGCGTTCACCCATCCCACGTACTCGGGCGACATCGGCAGGCCGTACTCGGCCTGGTGGTCGCAGACGTGGCGTGCGCCGTAGACGAGGGTGTGGTCGAACACGTCGGCGGCACCCTGCCAGCGCTCGCCGGCCAGCTCGGCTCGAACGGACGGCGCGTCGTCGAGGATGTCGCGCAGGCCGAGCACGGTGGCGATGCCGAGCTGGTTGCAGCGTTCGAGACCGGATCGCAGCTCACCGAGCGTGCCGAACGGGTGGCGATCGACGACCACCACATCGGGGCACACGGTGTCGATCACGCGACGGAAGACGGAGGAGCGTCGCTCGGTCACCTGCTCGAGGGTCATGCGGTCGTTGCCGTAGCGGCCGTCGGCGTCCTTCACGAGCGACGGCACGCGCACGATGCGCATGTCGCGTCGGCGGAGCCAGGGGAGGTCGGCGGCGATGCCGGTGACGACGTTGATGTCGGCGTGGGGATCCGTTCGCAGCACTGCTTCTGCCAACGAGACGTTCCGCCGAACATGCCCCAGGCCGAATCCGTCGTGCGAGGTGAACACGTAGGAAGCCATGGGTGACATCGTCGTCGAGAACGTTGCGTCCGCAAATTGGCCTTTCGGGCTGCCGTGCACCCGTCCCGGTACTAGTACCGATGTACACCCCTGTTCACCAAACGTTCAGGCGGAGTTCGTCGTCGCGGGTCAGGTGGCGGGCATCCTCGGATCCAGCGCAGCCAGCTCGAGGAAGCGCTCGAACGCGTCGTCGACACCCTCGTGGTCGCCGGTCAGCAGCACGTCGACGAGCAGCCCGCGCACGACGGCGGCGAGCAGGCGCGACTGCCGATGAGCGTCGGGCCCCAGCCACCCCGCCTGCGATTCGCTGGCCGCAGCCCAGTCGTGCAGGCGAGCGACGAGCGCTTCCGTGCCGGGCCTCTGGCGCATCGCCGCGGCGTACATCTCGACCATCAGCACCTGCTCGTCGCGGCGACCGTCCGCACTCACCTCGCGCCAGACCGCCCGTGACGCGCCAGCCGGGTCGTCGGCCAAGGCAGCTGCGGCCGGCCAGGCCGCCGCGTACAAGCGCCGGTCGATCTCGGCCACGACCTCGGTGACCAGGCCTTCCTTGGAGCCGAAGTGGTAGATGAGCATGCGATGGCTGGTGCCGATCTCATCGGCCAGGGCTCGCAGGCTGAGATCGGCGAGGCCGTGCTGCACGACGTGGTCGACCGCCGACCGGAGCAGGGCGTCTCGTGGGGCGATCGGAGCGGTCATGGTTGCAGCCTAGTGTACCACGCGGTACAGTCCTGTGTACCAAGTGGTACACAGGACTGTACACCGACATGGAGGAAACCATGGAACTCAGCACCAGCCGCCTCATCGCCGCACCGATCGACCGGGTGTGGGCGCTGCAGCTCGACCACGAGCGGTGGCCCGCCCACCTGCCGAACTTCAGCGCCGTGACCCGTCACGACGACGGCCGGCCCTTCGGGCTCGGCTCGTCTGCCGACATCACTCAACCCGCGCTCGGTACCGTCACGTGGACCGTCGACCATCTGGAGGTGGCGCCCGCACGTCGTTCGTTCGCCTGGACGGGACGGGCTCGCGGCGTCACCTACACGGGGCGCCACGAGGTGGAGGAGCGACCGGGTGATCGGTCGCTCCTCACCCTCACCATCGTCGCCCGCGGTGGGCTGTCCTCGTTGCTCGCCCCGCTGGTTCGACGCACCGTGCAGCGATCCATCGAGGCCGAGGCCGCGGCGTTCGAGGACTGGGCCGTCTCAGGCGCCGAGGCGCAGGTCGAGTGACCCGCCACTGACCTCGAGCGCGTCGGAGGTCACCTCGATCGGACCGTACGACCCGATCGTGATGCGGTAGGCGTCGAGCGCGGGGAGCGGCGTGAGCTGCACCTCGCGCACGCAGCCGCTGTCCGCAGCGGTGCCCTTGCCCAACGAGCCCGTCGTCAGCAGGTTGCCGGTGGTGTCGCTCACGAGGACGGCGGCGCCGTCGACCAAGTCGGGATGATCCTTCCGCGGCGCACACGGGTCGCTGTTCCCGGCGGCCGCAGCCACCGTGAACGTGCCGGTGATGAGCCGGCCGACCGGAGCGCTGGTGCCGAAGCTGCGCGAGCTGTCGCCCGAGCACCCGGCCAGGGCCGCGACGGCGAATGCCGTCGCGGCCCACAGCAGGTGCGGCCGCCGGAGCGATGGCCGCGTGCTCATGTGCGGATGGTGACGGCCGCGACGGACGAACCGCCGCGGGACGCCACGACGTTGATGGTCGCCGAGGCCGGGACGGCAGAACCGCGGACGTTCAGCGTCCATGCGCCGAGTGCGTCGACGCCGATGACGGCGATGACCGTGCCGCTGCCGACCACGCTGCCGGTGCGCACCGTCACGGTGTTGGCGCCGGGGAAGCTCGCCGTGCCGCTGCCCCGCCACTCACCCTTCGAGGTGCGGAACTGCGTGCCTGCCGTGATGGTGACGATGCCGGGGATGGCGTTCACCACCACGTCCTTGGTCGAGCTGAGCGGGCCGTTGGTGACCGTCAGGCGGAACGTCAGGCTGACGTAGGCGGCCGGGAAGGTGAAGGTGGGCTTGGCGGTGTTGGCGCCGAGCAACTGCACCGTCGGCGTGCCGCCGATCTGGGCCCACGAGTAGGTGAGCGCGTTCGTCGACGTCGAGCCGTCGAGCTGCACGTTCCCGCCCTGGGTGGCGCTGACGGTGGATGCGGCCACCTTGGCCACAGGGGCCACCGGAGTGTCCACCGTGAAGGTGGGTCCGGCGAGGCTGGGCCCCTGGGCGTTGGTGACCGTCACCGGTCCGGTGGTGGCTCCCGCCGGCACCGCCGTCTGGATGGTGGTGCCGTTGACGACCGTCAGGGTGGTCTGGGCCGTGCCGTTGAACGACACCGAGGTGGCGCCGACGAAGCCGGTGCCCGTGATGGTGACCGATCCGCCGACGAGGGCGTGGTTCGGCGTCAGCGCCGTGACCGTCGGGACGACGGGCGGCGGCGGGGGCGGCACGGTGACGTCGAACGTCGTCGTGCTCGTCACCGATCCGTTGGCGTTGACCACGCGGAGGGTCTGCGGTCCGGCCGTCAGGCCGAGCGGCACCGATGCGGTCAACGTCGTCGCGTTCACCACCGTGAATGCCGGCGAGGCGGTCGTGCCGAAGAACACGCCGGTGGTGCCGGTGAAGTTGGTCCCGGTGATGGTGACGCTCGAACCGGTGTCGCCGGCGAGCGGCGAGAACGACGCGAGCGTCGGCGCCAGCGGGTCGACGGTGACCGTGAAGGTGCTCGATGCGCTCAGCGGTCCGCTGGGCAGCGTGACCACCACCTGGCCGACGCCGCTGGCACCGGCTGGGACGGTGACGTCGATGCGGGCGTCGTTGACGACGTTGAACAGACGCGGTCACTCCGTTGACGGTGACGCCCGTGGCGTCACCGATGGCCAGGCCGCCGATGTGGAGGGTGGCGCCCACCTGGCCCGTCAACGGATCGATACCCAGCACGGCGGGACCGCTCTGGCCGAGTTGTGCGGTGGGCGTGATGCCCTGCGCTGCCGGTCCGTGGGTCGGCAGTGCGAGCACCGAGGCGTTGCCGCCGAACTTCGTCGCCGCGCCGTTGGGGATGAAGCTGAGGATGCGGTCGGCCGTGCTCGACAGAGGTGCACTCGTGAACGCCGCGTCGGTGTACGGCGCCGTCGGCACCGCGCCGCCGGCGACGATGGCGCCTCCGGCCAGCAGCCGTGGGTCCCGTTCCGAGAACGGGAACGGATCGAGCGGCTGCGGGGTCGACTCGCATGCGGCGACATGGGTCGTGGGGTCGATCGCCTGGCAGCCGCCGGGGCTGAGGCGACGGTCGAGATCCCACGGGATGCCTTCGAACGCGAACGGCTGGTTCGCCAGGTCGAGGTTGAACTCGAGGGCCTCGGGGAAGTTGATGCCGCCGAGGTTGGCGCCGAACGGGAACAGGTACTGACCGTTGGTCGATTCGGCGCCGCTGATGTCGATGGACTTCAGCGAACCACCGACGTCGGCGACCTTCTTGCCGGTGCGGAAGTGGATCTCGTGCGGCACCGGGCTGAGGATGCCGAACTCGTTCGCTGCGCTGTTGCCGCCGGGGCACACGGTGGTGCCGAAGCGGGGGTCGGCGTTGATGTGCGAGCAGGGCGACAGCTTCGGGCTGGTCGGCTGGGCCAGGAAGTCGCTGTCGTACTTCACCTTGAACAGGCCCGTGCCGAAGCCGGTGCAGCCGCCGCCGGACGCGTTGCAGCCGTTGGTGGACGCCAGGGGCATCTCGTGCTGCTCGTTGAGCTCGGGGTCGTAGTGGATGGACCAACCCATGATGTCCGGGTTCGGGTCGGAGGCGAAGCCGATGAACAGGGCGCGGGTGCGCTGGTTCTGGAATCCGGCGACGTCGATGAACGCCTCTTCGAGGAACATGTAGTCGGGCTGGTCGGCCGCGGTGGAGGTCTGCAACCCGAACGACACCGTCGTCGAGTGCGACGACAGGAACGTGACGCCGTTGATCGACTCGAAGTTGCCTTCCGCGGTGACCGGATCACCCAGCTGCAGCGGAGCCATCAGTCGCGAGTCACCCGCCACCCTGCCGGTGCGGTTGATCACCGGGCAGAAGCGGTCGCCCACGCCGTTGGCATCGGAGCCGGGGTTGGTGCCCACGTCGGGCAGCACGGTGCTCGCCGCGCGGGGCACGGTGCTGGGGATGCACAGCGGGTACCCGGACGTGAACGAGTTCGTGTAGTTGTCGGGATCGAGGGCGAAGCGCGGGTCGGCGCTGCAGTTCGACGCGCCGGCGAGGCAGCCGAGACCCTGCTGCACCGTGTGCCGCGAGTTCGGGTCGTTCAGGCGGACCATCACGCCGGTGGTGGCGTCGCCCGGCTTGCCGTTGACGCGGAAGTAGCCGTCGGTGTGATTGATGTAGGTGACGCTGCCGGTGACGGCCTCGACACCCTTCTCGAGGAACACGTCGCCGGCGATGACGTCGCCCGAGGCGACGCGGTTGGCCGAGATGGTCACCAGTGCACCGGTCCCGGAGGCGTTGCACGTGTCGATCTTGGCCAGGCCGGTCTCGCCCACCGCCTGGCAGCTGTCGGGTGCCTGTGTGAACAACTGCTGCAGGGTGAGCCGGTTGGCCGGCAGGTCGAGCAACAGGTTGCGGGGGATGATCACGTTCTGACCGCCCACGACCAGTTGCCCCCCGGCGTACACGTCGCCGGGAGTGTTCAGGAAGATGCGCTCGATCTCGCCACTGATGGTGCCCGCGCCGGCCACGGCCGAGGTGGTGGTCGGTGCGACCGCGAGGATGGGAAGTCCACTGGCGAGGACCGCCAGGGTGAGGACGAGGGCGCGTCGTGGCGCCCTCCGTCGGTGTTGCTGCTCCAACAACATGTGTGCCCTTTCAACGTCGTGTCGGGGGCATCGGCGCGTCCGGTCACGGGGTCGGACACGCGGTGGGGCTGCAACCCGACCGTGTGCCGACGTGTTCGACGACCACGACCGTGTGTCGTGGGGTCGTCCGCCCGTTTCTGTTCCCGCCTTACCCGTCTACGACGAACGTCTGAGATCTCCCGTCCCCATCTCGTTCGTCAAGGACCAGGCAACAGCACTGATGGTGCTACGTCAACTCGGTCATAGGTCGTGCGTCGTTCGGGTCGAATCGAGGCGAATCTCCGACACGATGTACGACCAAGGTCGGAGGACCTCCGACCCATTGACGCGGATATCGCGCGTGACGTGGGGGTTTGCGCGCGTCACGTAGGGTGTTCCTTGCTCACGCAACGTGCGTGTCTCGGGCTGTGAGCGGTGTCGAGGTGGTCCTCAGCCTCGGACCCGCTCGAGGGCATCGAACAGTTCACTGCCGGGGAGCGCGTCACCGAGGATGTGGCCCTGTCCGTCGATGACATGCAGTTCTGCATCGATGCCGAAGGTGGCGAGTGTCGCCTTGGTCTGTTCGCTCGCCGAGCGCCATCCGCTGTCGTCGCCGCCGACGAACATGCTCACACCGATGTCGGCCAGCTTCGCCAACTGCGGATCGTCGGCACCGGCGGGTGAGTAGCCCGGGAACACGACGAGCGAGCGGAAGCGCTCGGGAGTGGCCAGCGCGGCGCGGAACGCCGACAGTCCGCCGTTGCTGACGCCGACGAGGTCGAACCTGCCGTCCTCTGGTGGGTACTGCTGGGCGATCGCATCGAGCAGTTCGCGGACGAGTGCTGCCGACTCGTCGTCGTAGAACAGGCCGGTGTCGGGGGCGGCCGGCGAGACGACCACGTAGTCGCGGGCGATGGCCTCGTCGTGGTACTTCTCGTCGACCAGGCGTTCGGCGAGGTCGATGTCCTGCCCTCCGGGCGGGAAGGCGAGCAGCACCTTGCCGGGCTCGCCGACCGTGCGGCCCTCCGGCACGAGCAGCACGTACTCGATCTCGGTGCCGTCGGCGGCGGTGAAGATCAGCCGTGCTGCACTGGATGTGGACCGCGACGTGTCGACCACGTTCGAGGTGACCGCCACCGGCGCGTCGCTGCGACAGGCCGCGAGCGTCAGCAGAACCGCCAGGACGCCCAGGCGGTGCGAGGTGGAGCGTCGACGATGGCGGGGCATGGCGACAGTGTCCCACGGCGTGGTGGGCGCGAAACCCGTCACCGAGGCCGCGGCGTGACCCGCTGATATCCTCGCTGCCGGTTCCCCGCGGGTGTAGTTCAACGGCTAGAACCTCAGCCTTCCAAGCTGATGATGCGGGTTCGATTCCCGCCACCCGCTCTCTGTGATGTCGCGAGACATCGAGGACAGGCCGGACCCTCATTTGGGTCCGGTTCTGTTCGTTTTGCGGGGTCCTTTTGGGCCGCCTGGGGGTCGGCCGGTGCCGTGGTAGCGGTGTTCGGGGTCGATGGTGAGGGTGCGGATGATCTCGCCGGTGGTGGCGTGGATGATGCGGGTGTCGTAGCCGTCGATGAGCATGATGACGCGGGTTCCGTCGAGGGTTCGTCCGAGTCCGATGTGGTGGAGTTGGCCGTTGATGCGCAGGCTGACGCGTCCGTTGTGGATGCGGTCGTGGCGGACGCGGAGCTCGGTGTCGGGGTGGTTGTTGCCGGGGCCGGCTTTGGGGCGGGTGGTGTAGGCGGTGGCGGGTGTGGTGTGGTGCGCGAGTGAGCGGTGGGGTCGGTGGTGGTTGTAGTGCTCGACGAAGGTGTCGAGTTGGGTTTGCAGCTCGGTGATCGTGGCGGCTGGGGGTTGGGCTCGGAGCCAGCGCTTCATGGTTTGTTGGAAGCGTTCGACTTTGCCGCAGGTGGTGGGGTGGTTGGGGCGCGAGTTCTTCTGTCGGACGCGGTGTTTGACGAGTTCGTTCTCGAGGCCGTTGCGGGAAGCGTTGCCGCCGTTGGCGAAGCGAGTGGTGAACACCAGACCGTTGTCGGTCAAGGTCGAGAACGGTGTCCCGTGTCGGGCGATCGTGTGGCGGAAGGTGGCGACGACTGCGGGTCCGGTGACTGGTCGGTGGGCGGTGACTGAGAGCGCATAGCGGGAGTGGTCGTCGAGCCAGGTGAGGATCTCGATCTCGACGCCGTCGGCGAGGCGGTGGTGGGTGAAGTCGGCTTGCCAGGTTTCGTTGGGTTGTTCGGCTTGGAACCGGATGTAGGAGGCGCGTGGCTTCTTGCGTGGTTCGGGGGTGATCAGGTTCGCTCGCCGGATGATGCGATAGATCGTCGCTCTGGACAGGCGGGTGTGGTGGTGTTGTTCGAGGTGCCAGCCGATCGTGTCGGCGCCGGCGTCGAGGCCTTGGGCGGTCAGGGTGCGGCGCAGATCGATGACCATCTCGACCACAGTTGCGGGTGTGGCGTCGGGTCGGGTTCGTGGGCGACGTGATCGTGGTTCGAACGCCAGGTCGCCTTCGGTGCGGTAGCGGGCAACGAGCGCGTACACCCATGAGCGTGTCACGCCATAGGTGTGGGCCACTTCACTCGGTGAGCGACCTTCGAGAACGACAGCGGTGATGACCAGACGGGCTTTCGACACCCGTCCACCATGTGTCCTCTATGACGCGGCGACATGTGTCCTGGATGTCGTGAGACAACACACCGCCACCCGCTCTCATGTGATGTCGCGAGACATCGAGGACAGGCCGGACCCTCATTTGGGTCCGGTTCTGTTCGTTTTTCTGGGGCCTCGTGGTCCGCCTGGGGGTCGGCCGGTGCCGTGGTAGCGGTGTTCGGGGTCGATGGTGAGGGTGCGGATGATTTCGCCTGACGTCGGACGCGCCCACGGGCGCGATCGGCGACACTCCTGTCGTCGGACGCGCCCGTGGGCGCGATCCGCGACTCTGGGCGGTGGCGACGAGTGAGGAACGCGAGCGCACACGTCGATCGCGTACGGTCGAGACATGGACATGCGTCGTGCGACTCCCGCCGACCTGGACGGCATCGCTGCGGTGCGGCTGTCCAACGGTGACGCCCACCACGACAGCGGAGTGAACCCCGACTACTGCCGGTTCCTCATCGCCCACGGACACCTGTGGGTGGCCGTCGAGGACGATGCGGTGCTGGGCTTCGGCGGCGCCATCGACGTCGGTGACGCGCGGCTGCTGTCCGACCTCTACGTGCGGCGTGACGCGCACGGCCGCGGGGTGGGGAGTGCGCTCCTCGGTGCCGTGTTGCGCGACGCATCGGCGACGTTCACGTTCGCCAGCAGCGAGCCGGCCGCACAGGAGATCTACGCACGCGCCGGAATGGTGCCGACGTGGGAACTGTCGACACAGCACGGTGACGTCCGGGCGTTGCGCTCGTTGGACACCGGGCTCGCCGCCCGCGACGTGTCCGGACGTGACGCGTCCGCCTTCGAGGGCGGCCACGACCGGCCGGCCGTGCTGGCCTACTGGACGGCGCGACCGGGCACTCGGCTGGTGGGAGCGTTCGACGGCGGGACGCTCGTCGGCGTCGCAGTGGTGCACGTCGACGACGGCGTCGCCCATGTCGAGCACCTCGTCGCCGACGACCGCGACGCCGTGGCCGTGATGGCCGCCATCGCCGACGACTCGGGAGTGCGCGAGGTCGAGGCGTACGTACCGGCGACTCGGCCGCTGCACGACCGGCTCTCGTCGGTGGGCTTCCAGGTCGTCGACCGCTCGATGTTCATGACATCGCGGCCGGGTGTGGTCGGCGACCGGTTGCAGGTCGTCCACCCCGGACTGTGTTGAGCGGGGCGCGCCCGGATCAGGAACGAACGACGCGCACCGGGAGGCCGGCGACGGCGGTGCGGACGACGTCGGCCAGGTCGGGCAGGAACCCGGCGTAGGCGCTGGTGGGCCGCCAGAACATCGCGATCCGGCGACACGGCGCGGGCCGGGTGAATCGCAGCAGTCGCACCCCGGTGTACTCGGGCACCGGCGCGTGGACGGCCAGTTCGGGCAGCAGGGTGATGCCGACACCCGCGGCGACCATCTGGCGGAGGGTCTCCAGGCTGGTCGCTCGGAAGCCGGCGCGTTCGTCGGCGCCGTGCAGTTGGCAGACGCTCAACGCCTGGGCGCGCAGGCAATGGCCCTCCTCCAGCAGCAACAGCTGCTCGCCGGTGAGCACCGACAGATCGACCTTCTGCTTGCGCCGCCCGAGTGGATGCTCGGCCGGCACCGCCAGGACGAACTCCTCCTCGAAGAGGGGCTCCTGGTGCAGGTTGCCGGCCTCGATGGGCAGGGCGAGCACGCCCACGTCGAGCTTGCCGTCGAGCAACCGTTGCACCACGACCTCGGTCTTCTCCTCCACGAGGAGCAGTTCGAGGTTCGGGAAGCGCGCGTGCAGCGCCGGCACGACGTGCGGCAGCAGATACGGGCCGAGCGTCGGGAACATGCCGACGCGCAGGCTGCCCGACTCGGGGTCGGCCGAGAGGCGAGCGACCTCGCGCACCAGATCGGCCTCGGCGACTGCCTTGCGGGCGTGCTCGACGACGCGCTCGCCCGCGGCGGTGAGCATCACCTGCCGCGGGTTGCGTTCCACGAGCTCGACGCCGAGCTCGCGCTCGAGCTTCTTCAGCTGCGTGCTCAATGTCGGCTGGCTCACGAAGCACGCCTCGGCCGCGCGGCCGAAGTGCAGGTGGTCGGCGACGGCGACGAGGTAGCGGAGGTCAGCGAGGTTCACGCCATCTCATTCAACCATCGTCGATCGTCACGCCGAGGCGCCGGTCAGTGCTGCCTCGGCCGGGGCCGTGGTGCGCATGAGGTGGTCGAAGGCGCTCAGTCCGGCGGTGGCGCCCTGGCCCATGGCGATGACGATCTGCTTGTACGGCACGGTGGTGCAGTCGCCGGCGGCGAACACGCCGGGCACCGACGTCTGAGTGCGGTCGTCGACGACGACCTCGCCCCGTGGGGACAGGTCGACGAGGCCCTGCAGCCACTCGGTGTTCGGCAGCAGACCGATCTGCACGAAGATGCCGTCGAGGTCGACGACGTGGTCGGCGTCGGTCGCGCGATCGCGGTACGAGAGACCGGTGACCTTGCTGCCGTCGCCGTGCACCTCGGTGGTGAGCGCCGAGGTGACGACGGTGACGTTCGCCAGCCCGTACAGCTTGTCCTGGAGCACCTGGTCGGCGCGCAGCACGCCGTCGAACTCGAGCAGGGTGACGTGGCTGACGATGCCGGCCAGATCGATGGCGGCCTCGACGCCCGAGTTGCCGCCGCCGATGACCGCGACGCGCTTGCCCTTGAACAGCGGGCCGTCGCAGTGCGGGCAGTAGGCGACACCGCGGTTGCGGTACTCGTCCTCTCCGGGCACGTTCATCTGCCGCCAGCGGGCGCCGGTGCTCAGGATCACGGTCCGCGACCGCAGCGTCGCTCCGTTGGCCAGCGTGACAGCGACGTGATCGCCCGGCTGGTCGCCGGGGGTCAGTGACACGGCGCGCTGCAGGTTCATGACGTCGACGTCGTGGTCGCGCACCCGTTGCTCCAGCGCCGTGGCGAGGGCCGGGCCCTCGGTGTGGTCGACCGCGATGAGGTTCTCGATACCGAGCGTGTCGAGCACCTGGCCGCCGAAGCGCTCGGCGACGATGCCGGTGCGGACACCCTTGCGAGCGGTGTACACGGCCGCCGCGGCAGCCGCAGGTCCACCGCCGACGATGAGCACGTCGAACGGCTCCTTGGCGTCGATCTTCGCCGCGTCGCGATCGGCGGCGTTGGTGTCGAGCTTGGCGACGATCTCCTCCAGGCCCATGCGGCCCTGGCCGAACACGGCGCCGTTCAGGAACACCGTGGGGACGGCCATCACCTCGCGATCGGCGACCTCCTGTTGGAACAGGGCGCCGTCGATGGCGGTGTGGCGAACGCGCGGGTTGAGCACGCTCATCAGGTTCAGCGCCTGCACCACGTCGGGGCAGTTCTGGCAGGTGAGCGAGAAATAGGTCTCGAAGTGCAGGTCGCCCTGCAGCGACTGCACTTGCTCGATGGTGTCCTGGGTGGCCTTCGAGGGGTGTCCGCCGACGTGGAGCAGGGCCAGGACGAGTGACGTGAACTCGTGGCCGAGGGGGATGCCGGCGAAGCGCACCGCGATGTCGGTGCCGACGCGGCGGATCTCGAACGACGGGGTCCGCGGGTCGGTGCCGTCGAGGCGCACCGTGATCTTCGGCGACAGCGGCGCGATCTCCAGGAGGAGATCGCGCAGCTGCGCCGACTTGCCGGCGAGGTCGCCGGACTCGTCCAACGACGCCACCAGCTCGATGGGCAGCGTCAGGCGTTCGAGATGGGTCCTCAGCTGGGTGATGAGCGTGGCGTCGAGCATGGCGATCAGATCTTGCCGACGAGGTCCAGCGACGGGGCCAGGGTCTCCTCGCCCTCCTGCCACTTGGCGGGGCACACCTCGCCCGGGTGGGCGGCGACGTACTGGGCGGCCTTCACCTTGCGGAGCAGTTCCTCGGCGTTGCGGCCGATGCCTTCGGCGGTGACCTCCATCACCTGGATGATGCCGTTCGGGTCGATGAGGAACGTGCCGCGGTCGGCCAGGCCCTGGCCGTCGCGCAGGATCTCGAAGTTGCGGCTGATCTCGTGGGTGGGGTCACCGATCATCGGGTACTGGATCTTGCCGATCGTGTCGCTGGTGTCGTGCCACGCCTTGTGCGTGAAGTGGGTGTCGGTGCTGACGGAGTAGATCTCGACGCCACGGGACTGGAACTCGGCATAGTGGTCGGCGAGGTCGCCCAGCTCGGTGGGGCACACGAACGTGAAGTCGGCCGGGTAGAAGAACACGACCGACCACTTGCCGCGCAGATCGGTGTCACTGACCGGCACGAATGAGCCCTGGTGGAAGGCGGTGGCGGTGAACGGCTTGATCTCGGTGTTGACGAGGGTCATGACGATGGCTCCTTGTGATGGGGGTCCGGTGCGGAACGCCCATCACGGTACGAGCGGCAGAGCCATATACCAATTCGATTGATCTGATGATCGTGATAGGTTGCGACTATCGACCGATCAGTACGTGTTGACCGTCGACCGGAACTTCTGCATCAGGTGCGGTCCGGCGGCGATGGGTGGGTGCGTCGGCACCTCGCCGGGCTCGAGGCACGACGGGATGCAGTCGATGAGCGCATCCCAGTTGGCGTTGTGGAAGAACGCGATGGACTGGCGCCGACGCTCGGGCACGACGACGCGGTGCATCGTGCTGCGCCAACGATCGTTGGTCCAGCGGGCCATCGCATCGCCGAGATTGACGACCAGCGAACCGGGCAGGGGAGTGGCGTCGAGCCACGCGCCGTCGGGGCCCTGCACCTGCAGGCCGCGCTGGCTGGTGTCGGCGAGCAACACCGTGAGGGTGCCGTAGTCGGTGTGCGCGCTGGCACCGAAGCGACCGACCTCCCGGCCATCGGACGCCGGGTAGTCGAGAGCGCGCATCGCGCTCGTGTGGCGGTCGATGAGCGGGTCGAAGTGTGCCGCCGGCAGGTCCAGTGCGAGCGCCATGATGCGCAGCAGTCGTGCCGACAGGTCGGACATGGCCCGGTAGTAGGCCTCCCAGGCGGGTCGCATCGCCGGCAGTGAGACGGGCCACAGGTTGGCCGACCAGGCGAACTCCTCGTCGGGATCGGCGAACTCGTGCGTCGGCGGGTCGACCGGCCCGATCGCGAAGCTCTGCTTCAGGTCGGGGGTGCTGTGCGCGCCGAGCGATGCGGCCAGCGTCTCGCCCTGCAACGGCGACCAGCCGTACGGGTATCCGGGTCGGGGCATCGCGACGGCGGCGCGCTGATCGAGCGGCAGGTCGAAGAACCGCCGAGCGGTCGTCCACGCCCCGTCGATGACGTCGTCGTCGACGCCGTGCCCGACGACCGTCAGGAACCCGACGCGTCGGCACGCGTCGGCCACGTCGGCAACGGCGTCGGCCGAGGCGAGATCCACCACAGGTACCCAGGACATGCCTCGACAGTACGACGCGGGCCTGGCGCGCTCCAACGGCCAGACTGTGGCGATGCCGACCGCGCACCTGAACGGGATCGACGTCCACTTCGAACGACGCGGCGCCGGGCCTCGGGTGCTGCTGTTCAACGGGTCCGGGGGCTCGATCGCCGGAGCGAAGCCGCTGATCGACAAGCTCGCCGAGCACGTCGAGGTGCTGGTGCACGACCAGCGTTGCCTCGGGCTGACGACGGTCACCGCCGACGTGCCGACGATGGCCGACTACGCGGCCGATGGTGCGGCACTGCTGGACCACGTCGGCTGGGACTCGGCCGCCGTGATGGGCATCAGCTTCGGGGGGATGGTCGCCCAGGAGTTCGCGGTCACCCACCCTGGTCGCGTCGAGCGGCTGGTGCTCGCGTGCACGTCGTCCGGCGGTGCCGGCGGGAGCAGCTACCCGCTGCACACGATCGCCGCACTGCCTGCCGACGAGCAGGACCGCCTCCGCCTGCAGCTGGCCGATTCGAGGTACTCGCCCGAGTTCCTCGCCGAACACCCCTTCGATCGGATGCTCGTCGACGTGGCGGCCGCCGGGCGGGCGCAACCGCGGACCGACGAGCAGCGGCGCGGCGAGGAGTTGCAGTTGCTCGCCCGTGCGGGGCACGACGTGTGGGACCGGCTGGCGGCCATCAGCTGCCCCACGTTGGTCATGTGCGGCGAGTTCGACGCACTGGCACCGCCGGCCAACAGCGAGGCCATCGCGAGCCGCATCGTCGGCAGCGAGCTGCGGCGTTACCAGGGTGGCCACGGATTCCTGTGGCAGGACCGGTCGGCCATGCCCGCCGCCATCGAGTTCCTCGCACCCGACCCCGTGGTAGACCCTTGAGCAGTATGCGTATTGCACTTTCCACCGGCGGCGGTGACGCGCCGGGCCTGAACGCCGTCATCCGTGCCGCGACGTTCGCCGCCCGCCGACGAGGTTGGGACGTCGTGGGCATCCGCGACGGCTTCAACGGCTTGCTCTTCCCCGAGCACTACCCGGCGGGTGATGCCGTGTTCCCGCTCGACGCACAGAACGTGCGCGGCATCGGGCACCTGGGCGGCACCATGTTGGGCAGCACCAACCGCGGCAACCCGTGCCATTTCCCGGTGGTGCAGCCCGACGGCACGGTGGTGCACGAGGACCGCACGGTGCACCTCGTCCAGAAGTTCCGCGACGCCGGCATCGACGCGCTCATCAGCATCGGTGGTGACGGATCGCTCGCCATCGCCCAGCGCCTGTACGAGGAAGGACTGCGGGTCGTCGGCGTGCCGAAGACCATCGACAACGACCTCGACCGCACGCTGGTCACCTTCGGCTTCGCCACGGCGGTCGAGATCGCCACCGAATCGATCGACCGCCTGTTCACCACCGCGGCGTCGCACAGCCGCGTGTTCGTGGTGGAGGTGATGGGTCGCAACGCAGGCTGGATCGCGCTGTACTCCGGGGTGGCCAGCGGTGCCCACGTCATCCTGCTGCCCGAGATCCCGTTCACGTACGAGAAGGTGGCCGAGGCCATCCAGCGTCGCGAGTTGGGCGGCGCCCACTACACCATCGTCGTGGTGGCCGAGGGAGCTGCGCCGCTCGGCGGGCACACCGAGGTCATCGACCGTCCGCACGATCACGCCGAGCGACTCGGCGGCATCGGCCACGTGGTCGCCGAGGAACTCACTCGCATCACGGGCAAGGAGGCACGCACGGTCGTGCTCGGCCATCTGGTGCGCGGCGGCACGCCCACGGCCACCGACCGCCTGCTGGGCAGCCGCTTCGGCGCCGCCGCCGTGCGCGCGCTCGAGGAAGGCATGAACGGCGTCATGGTCGCGTTGAACGAGCCCGACGTCGAATACGTGACGCTCGCCGAGGCCGTCGGTCGCCTGCGTACGGTCCCGATGGATTGCGACACCCTGCTCGCCGGTCGCGAGCTGGGTGTGTCGTTCGGCGACGAGTGATGTACGCCCGCGACATCCTCACCGCACCGCTCGAGGTCACCGGCGACGCGACTCGTGACCTGGTGTTCGCTCGACGACGATGGGCTGCTCGTCGGCATCTGGGAGTGCCTGCCCGGCGTGTACGACGAGCCGACCACCGACTACGACGAGATGATGTTCATGGTGTCCGGTCGGGTCACCGTGGTGCACCCCGAGGGCGCGCTCGACATCGCGCCCGGCACGTTGTGGACGACCCCGCGCCAGTGGGCGGGCGTCTGGCACGTGCATCAGACGGTGCGCAAGCTCTACGTCATCGATCCCCGTGCAGGCGGCGAAGGGCAGCTGCGTCATCTCCCGAACGCGCATCTCCTCGACCTGGGTGAGGCCGTCCCCCGACCCGTGGTCCTCGCTGGTGACCCGCGTGAGCGCTCGGTCGACATCGCCACCCCGAATCGGCTCGAGGTCGGGGTGTGGGAGTGCACGCCGGGCGAGTTCCCGTTCGCACGCGACGGCTACGACGAGGTGTTCTGCGTGCTGTCGGGTCGTGCCGAACTGCACCTCGACGACGGCCGGTCCTTCGAGCTGCTCCCCGGGTCCGCCGTGCTCACCCCGGCGGGTACCACCGGTCGGTGGGTCGTCCACGAGACCATCCGCAAGGTGTACGCCATGATCCTCGGCCGCGGCACGGTCGACCAAGCCTGACGTACACTCCGGTCAACACGACCTTCGGAGGTTCATCATGAGCGGCAGTCTGATCGGTGTCCTGATCGGCATCGCGGTGGTGGTGCTGTTGCTCCTCCTGAGTGTCCGCACCATCCAGCAGGGGAACGTCGGTGTCACCACGATCTTCGGCAAGTACCACCGCACGCTGCGACCCGGTCTGAACTTCATCTTCCCCGGCATCGAGAACGTCTACCGACGCATCAGCGTCCAGAACCGTGCCGTCGAACTGCAGTTCCAGGCCATCTCGCAGGACCAGGCGAACATCTACTTCACGGCGATGATGGTGTACAGCGCGATCAGCGAGTCGGAGGAGACGATCAAGAACATCGCCTTCAAGTTCGTCAGCGAGAAGGACTTCCTCACGGCACTCGTCCGCAGCGTCGAGGGCAGCACCCGCGGCTTCGTCGCCACCAAGCGGCAGGCCGAGATCCTCGGCGCTGCGCGGCGAGATCGTCGCCGAGGTGAAGGAGAACCTCGACCACGTCATCGAGACGTGGGGCTTCCACCTCATCGACCTGCAGCTCAACGACATCACCTTCGACCAGGCGATCACGCTGTCGATGGCGCAGGTGGTGGCGAGCAACAACCTCAAGGCGGCCGCCACGAACGAGGGCGATGCGTTGCTCATCCGCAAGACCAAGGAGGCCGAGGCGCTCGGCACCGCGGTCCGCATCGAGGCCGAGGCCGAGCGCACCGCCGCACAGCTGCGTGGTCAGGGTGTCGCCCTGTTCCGCGAAGAAGTGGCTCGCGGCCTGGCCCAGGCGGCGCGCGAGATGGACGCCAACAGCGTCGACTCGTCGCTCATCCTGTTCTCGATGTGGACCGAGGCCATCCGCCACATGGCCGAGAACGGCAAGGGCAACGTGCTGTTCCTCGACGGTTCTCCCGACGGCATGCAGAAGCAGATGCAGGACCTCGTCGCCCTGCAACAGCTCAACGTGGTCCAGCGCGACCAGCCGTCTCAGTGACGCCGACGCGGCCCTCCGACCCCTCGTCGGGGCTAGTCTTGCCGCCAGTGGAACTCGACCTCACCCTCCCGGCCCGGTGGTACAACGACCCCGGCATCTGGCAGCGCGAGCGCTGGCCCATCTTCGGTTCGCAACTGGGTGCACGTCGCCTACGACCACCAGTTGCGCAACCCCGGCGACTACGTCACCGAGAATCTCGCCGGCTGGCCGATCTTCCTGCGCCGCAACGACGACGGCTCGCTGCGCGCCTTCTACAACCTGTGCCCGCACCGCGCCGGTCCGCTGGTGTTCGAGGGCGAGGGCTGCTCGAAGAACCTGGTGTGCAAGTACCACGGTTGGGCGTTCAACTCCGACGGCAAGCTGCTCAGCGCCCGCGACTTCGGCTGCCGACGCGCCCGACGAACATGGACCTCACCGCCATCCAGGTCGGCTCGTGGCGCGGCATGGTGTTCGTCTGCCTCAACCCCGACATCGCACCGCTGCACGAGTGGCTCGCCGAGTTCCCGAAGGAGGTCGAGCACGTTCCGCTCGAGTCCTACCGGTTCCACAGCCGCAGCATCCGCCACGTGGCGTGCAACTGGAAGACGTACGGCGACAACTTCCTCGAGGGGTACCACCTGCCCACCACGCACCCGGCGATGAGCCGCGATGCGGATGCCCTCAACTACAAGGTCATCTACAAGGGCGACCCGCGCTGGAACATCCACACCATGCCGCCGCGCGACGAGAGCACGTTCGGCGTGTTCGGCTACTTCTGGCCGACGTTCGCGTTCGACATCTTCCCCGGCGGCTTCGCCGTCGAGCGGTGGTTGCCGCGTGGCCACACGCACAGCGACCTGATCTTCGAGTACTTCTTCGCCGACGACGCCGAAGGCGTGGAGGAGATCGTCAAGTTCAGCGAAGAGGTCGCCGACGAGGACGCACGGATGTGCGAGCACGTGCAGCGCAACCTCGATGCCGGCAACTACGACACCGGTGTCCTCAGCCCGAAGTGGGAGTACCCGCTCGCGGTGTTCCACGGCATGGTGCGCGAGGCCGTCGGCCCGCTCGACGACTGACCCGTGCAGACCACCGCACGGTTCCTGTGGCAGCGACTCGAGTCGTACCACGGGATGATCTACTTCGTTCCCGAGGCCGACCGGCACTACACGGCGCTCGGCCTGGACCGCGGCATGATGGGCTACTTCGGCTCGCGCGCCGCGGCGATGGGCCCCGTGCCGGCCGAGGTGGTGGTCGCGACGTTCTTCAACTTCGAACCGTCGGGTATCCACGCCGTCGTGCCCGAGGTGTGGAATCGCACGTCCGCTCCGGCCCTCTGGCAGGCCCGCCTGGCCGCCGTCGACGAAGCGCTGCGTCGCCTCATCGGCGATCGCATCGGAGCACCCGAGATCGCCCGCGCCGCTGAGATGCTGCGCAGCATCGTGCCGGCCTGTCGTCCGGAGGGTCGAGCGTTGTTCGCCGGCCACCTGGCACAGGAATGGCCCGACGACCCGCACCTGTCGTTGTGGTTCGGCATCACCCTGCTGCGCGAGTACCGCGGCGACGGGCACATCGCCGCACTCACCGCGGAGGGCGTGTCGGGCATCGAGGCCCTGGTCATCCACGGTGCGACCGGGGCGGTTCCTCCCGGTGTGCTGAAGGCGACGCGAGCGTGGGACGACGAGTCGTGGGAGGTGGCGCAGCGCGGGCTGCAAGCTCGCGGCTGGCTCGGCCTGGACGACGAGCTGACCCCTGTCGGTCGGCAGCATCGCGACGAGCTCGAGCGTCGTACCGACGAGCTCGCCTCGGCGCCGTGGGCGTTGCTCGACGACGACGAGGCCATCTGGCTCGCCGCGCTGGGCAAGGAGCTCAGCGCCGCGATCGTTGCCGCGGGCACGTTTCCCGCGCGCTGAGGCCGGCGCCGCAGCGTCGGCTCAGGTGGGGCACCACAGGCGCGTGCGAGTCGCTCGGCGCGATGCCACGGCGCCGCGGGACAGCGCCGGCGGCGGGGGCGTGGTGGTGGCGGTGGCCGCCGTGGCGTTCGTCGTCGCGGTGACGACGCAGTGTGAACCGCCCCAGGCGCGCTCGACCTGATCGATGGTGTCGCCGATGAGGTCGGCCATCGCGATGGTCGCGTCGCGGCCGAGATGGATGCCGTCACCGGAGAACCACGACGTGGGCAGCGCGGCACTGCGTCGTGCCCAGTCCGCGATCACCAGCATCGGCTCGCCCGCGGCGCGAAAGCGGAGGAGTGCGTTGTGTGCGGCGAAGCGCGACGCCGATGGGCCCAGCGACCCGGTACGTGAGCCAGATGACGTACGGGACGTGTTGGCGGCGGGCTTCGTCGAGGACGACGTTGATGGCCGTGTTCAGCCCGATCGATCCGTAGGTCGGGTCGTTGTACCCGGCACCGACGACGAGTGCGGTCCGGTACCGCCCGGCCATCGAGCGGATGACGGTGATCGCGTTCGTCGGTGCCGGCGAGTCGCCGATCCGGCAGCTGGTGGTGATCAGTCGGCGACAGCCCTTGGTCTCGAGGACGAACGTGTGGCGTGCGCCGAGCTGGGCACGCGAGGTGGCGCCGTAGGTCTGAGCCATGCCGTTCATCACCGAGTCGCCGACCAGCAGCACTTCGGGTGGGGGAGCGGCCGTTGCCGGCCGGGCACCCATCGCCGCGAGCGGCACGAACAGCACTGCCAGCGCCATCAGCCCGATCCTCCGCACGACGTCACCCTACGTGGCGAGGACCCCCTAGGATTGCTCGAGGCGGAAGGAGGTCGCGTGCCCAGACCGAAACTGGCAGACGTCGCCCAGCTCGCGGGGGTGGGTATCGGCACGGCGTCCGACGCGCTCGCGGGCAAGAACCGCATCCCCGACGACACCCGCGAGCGGGTTCGCAAGGCGGCCGAGGCGCTGGGCTACGTGCCCAACCCGGTCGCCCGGGCGCTCAGCGGTGGGAACCTGCACGTCATCGGCATCATCATCACGGCGCTGCGCTACCCGTCCGAGTTCGAGCCGTACCGCACCTACTGGGGCGATCTCATCGGGGCCGCTGCGGTGGCCGCGACCGACCGCGGCTATGCCGTCACCGTGCTCCCCGGTCTCACCGACATGGTGTCCAACTCCTTGCCGGTGGCCGGGCTGCTGGTCGTCACGGCGCACGCCGCCGACGACGACATCGATCGCGCCATCCGACTCGGCGTGCCCGTCGTCGGGGACGGTTTCGAGGAGGATGCCCGCGCCGCCGGATGGGTGGACCTCAACTACCGCGGCACTGTCCCGATGGTGATGGGTCACTTCATCGAGCGCGGCGCCAGGCGCCCGGCGCTGCTGTGGGGCACCGATGGCGACACGTTCCTGGAGTACATCGACGAGGCGTACCACCAGTGGTGCGAGTTCCACGGCGTCCCGCCGCTGTCGGCGAACACCGACCCCACCCTCGACCGCCTCGGGCCGGCGGTCGAAGAACTGCTCGACAGTGGCGCCGACGCCATCTACACGGTCATCGAGTGCGTTCCGCAGATCGTCGCCGCGATCGAGGGCCGTGGTCTGAAGGTCGGTCACGACGTCCTGCTGGTCACGCTCGACGACGACACGTCCGGCGGTCTCGCAGCACGCGGCATCACCACCATCGGCCTCACCGGCCGCGGCTACGCCGACGAGGTCGTCAACGCGCTCATCGACATCATCGAACGCAAGGTGACCACGCGGCTCGACATCCGCGGCGACCCCACCCTGCACCCGCGCGAGAGCAGCGCCGGGCGGTCGTCGCTCGCCTGACCGCCTCCGTTTCGCCGGCGCGAACGCGGGGTAGACGTGGTCGGAGGTGCATCATGTCCGACACCGTGTCCGCGCATCGGGGAACCGAGCGTTTCGAGTTCGAGTGCGAGGGTGCGGTGGGTCGTACTGCCGAGCTGCTGGGTCTGGCATCGCGCGCCTACGTCGAGGTCGACGACACCACGTTCACGGCACGGTTCGGGCCGTGGTCGGTCGTCACGCCGTTGTCGAACATCTCCGGGATCTCGATCACGGGCCCGTACGTGCCGTGGAAGGTGATCGGTCCGCCGCACCTGTCGTTCGCCGATCGCGGCCTGACCTTCGCGACGAACGCACGCCAGGGTCTGTGCATCACGTTCTTCGAGCCGGTGAACGGGCTGGACCCGACCGGTCACCTCCGTCACCCCGGGCTGACGGTCACCGTTGCCGACCCCGTGAGAGTGATGGCCGCACTCGCCAGCTACGCGCGATGCGGTCGCACTGCGACGGTGAGCCGGAACGGAAGGTGATCGCTGCCGCACGGCTCGAGCTGTTCCATCGACAACGGCTGGACGAGTTCGTCGACGAGTGCGTGATCCAACCTGTGCCACGGTGCCGACGGACGACAGCGCCCCCTCGCGCGCTCAGCTTGAACGATGCGCTCAGACCCTTGCCGAGGGCGTCGATGGCGTCGCGCAGCCGCCCGCGGAGCAGCGCCGTGAATTCGGGCCGGTAGCGTGTGGTGTTCAGGTCGCCGACCACCAGCAGCGGCCCCGGCAGGTCGGGCACGACCGAGGCGAGTGCCTCGATCTGCACCTTCCACGTGTCGAAGCCTCCGGGGTCCACGGAGGCCATCGGGTTCAGCGCCACGACCAGCGTCGGCACGCCGTCGACGTCGACATCGGCGATGGCCAGTCGGAGGGGGCCGACGTCGCGCATCTCCGAGCGTGGGCCCAGTGGGCGTCGACCGACGACAGAGACGGCGTAATCGCTCGTGTCGTCGGGGTCGGTGACGCGATGCGGGTACGCGAGGTCGCCGCCGGCGGCGTCGAAGCGTGCCATGAACGACGGCGTGGACTCGACGACGACCACGACGTCGGCGCCACAGCCGACCAGCTGTCGGGCTGCGTCGTCGGGCGTCTCGTTGTCGATGAACACGTTCGCCACCACGACCGTCAGTCGTGGCGCGTGGTGCGCCCAGCGGGGTGTGCGCTCCGAGACCAGACGCGGCGCGAGCAGCGCGACGTGGTGCGCGCGACAGGCCGGCGGCGACCGCAGCGAGGACCCAGTGGCGACCGATCAACGAGAGGACGAACACCACCCACGCTGCGCCGAGCACGAACGGAAGTGCGTCGTACACGACCGCGACTGCGGCGTTCGCCTTCGCTCCGGTCGAGGCCTGGACGCGGCGGGTGGCCACCAGCACGAGCAGCAGCGCGCACACCACCCAGCCCACGATGAGGACGATGCTCACGACGGCCGCCCGCAGCGTCGGTGCTCGACCGGTGTGTGGTTGATCATGGTCCGCGAAGGGTACGGGATGTTCGTGCAGTCGCCCGATTCACCCGGTTCGGCGCGTCGTGAAGTGAGCCGACGATCCGACGTGCGTTCCGCGTGGGTCCTGCACGCCTTCACGGCGAGCGGTGTCATCGTCGGTTTCGTGGCGCTGAACGCCGTGATCGAAGGGCATGCTCGTGCCGCGTTGCTGTGGCTGACGGCCGCACTCGTGTTGGATGGCATCGACGGACCCATTGCCCGAAAGTTGGAGGTCCGCAAACACATTCCTCATCTCGACGGCAACACGCTGGACCTGATCGTCGACTACTTCACCTGCACGATCGTGCCGGTCGCGTTCCTGGACCGGTTCGACATCCTCCCGGAGAAGACCATCGGCCCGGTCGGGTTCGCGATCCTGTTCGTCAGTGCGCTGTGGATGTCGCGCACCGATCAGGAGACGCCCGACGGGTGGTTCAACGGCTTCCCCGCCGAGTGGAACATGATCATCCCCACGCTGTACCTGCTGCACCCGAGCCAATGGGTGAGCCTGGTGGTGTGCCTCGCCTTCTGTGCGCTCACGCTGTCCCGGGTCGAGTTCCCTCACCCGGTCTCGGTCCGCGAGGAGCGCCCGGTGACCGTGCTGTTCCTGCTGTTGTGGCTGGGGTCGATGACCTGGCTGACGATCGCCGAGCACGACGTGACGGTCGCACGGGTGGTGCTGATCGTCGCTCCGGCGTGGACCGTGTTGCAGGTGCTACGGCGCTACGCGAGCGGTCGTCAGGCGGGCGACGGCACCACGATGCTGGACGTGCTCGTCGTGCACGACGACGGTGATGCGTCGTCGGGTTGATTGGTCGGGGAGGGGGGATTTGAACCCCCGACCTCCTGCACCCAAAGCAGGAACGCTACCACTGCGCCACTCCCCGGCTCGGGGGAGCCTATCGCTGGGGCCGACCACTGCGCTGGGGTGACGACGGCGACCGTCGCCTCCGGTCAACCGCCCTTGCCGTTGCCCTTGTCCTTGCCGTTCCCCTTGCCCTTGTCGTTCCCTTTGCCCTGGCCAGGAGCGGCCTGCTGCGTGGTCGGGCTCGCAGCGGGAGCGATCGTCGCTGCGACGGTGTTCGTGGAGGGTGTCGTGGTCTCGACGGGCACGACCTGGACGTCGTCGGACGCGGCGCCGACGGTCACGACCAACGCAGCCACGGCGACGGCGGCGGTCGTGGCCCAGAACAGGCCGCCGAGGCGCCGACGTCGGGGCGCATCGGTCGCCGATGCAACGACGACCTCGGTCGGGTCGATGCGGGTCGTCGCGTCGTCGCCGTACGTCGGCATGACCGCCGTCCGTTCGTCGAGGATCGCCGGCACGACCGCGGTCGATCCCGTCGCCGACGCACTCGGCGACGTCGACCGCAGCGCGCGGGCGAACGCGGCCGCGTCGATCGGACGGTCGACCGGGTCCTTGGCGAGCGCGGACATCACGACGCCGCTGATGTGTGCAGGCACGCGCTCGGGCAGCGGGGGTGGGAACCCGTGCAGATGGCCGTCGATCACCTTCGTCGGCGTGTCCCCCTGGAAGGGCAGCCGGCCGCTGAGCATCTGGTACGCGACCACACCGAGCGAGTACAGGTCGCTGGCCGCGGTGACGGGTTCGCCTCGCGCCTGCTCGGGCGACATGTAGTGCGGCGTGCCGAGCACTTCGGCTCGTCGTGCCGCCGAGGCCTCGTCGACCGGACCGGCGATGCCGAAGTCCGTCAGCTTCACCTGTCGGTCCTCATCCAGGAGGATGTTGGCCGGCTTCACGTCGCGGTGCACCACGCCATTCCGATGGGCGGCCGCGAGCGCGTCGGCGCTCTGGGCCAGCACACGGACGGTGGTGCCGAGGGGAGGGGTCGGCGTTCGGCGCAGCATGGCGGACAGCGGCTCGCCGTCGACCAATTCCATCACCAGGAACGAGTGCGGGCGTCGGGTGTCGTCGCGGACGTAGTCGTGCAGCGTCGCGATGCGCGGATGCGTGACGCTGGCAGCCAGCCGCGCCTCGTGCTCGAACCGGTCGAGGAAGGCCGGCTGCTCGGCCAGGTCGTCGCGCAGCACCTTCACGGCCACGCGCCGGTGCAACACCAGGTCCTCGGCCGCCCAGACCTGTCCCATGCCACCGGTGGCGATGTGGCGTGTGAGGCGGTAGCGGCCGGCCAGCACCGTCCCGGGGCGGTGCGACCTGGGGTCGAGCAGGGGAATCGGCGCAGTGTCCGCAGGCGAGGTCACCCCCGGTGGTACCCAAGGCGGGGTGCGGCGAGACGCTGTGCTGGTCCCGGGGGTGGTCAGACGGCGTGACGGACGACGGCCACGGGCACCGGTGAGTGCTGCAACACCGTGCGGCTCACCGAGCCGAGCAGCAACGCGGTGAACCCGCCGTGGCCGCGAGAGCCGACGACGAGCAGGTCGGCCTCCTTCGCGGCATCGATGATCGCCTTGGCCGGGCTCTGCTCGCTGATGATCGAGTGGCAGCGCAGGGACGGCGCGTGCTCCTTGACGATGCGAGCGGTGGCCTCGAGCGTGCGCATCGCATCGAGCTTCATGTCGTCGCGTGCTGCGGCGTTGGTGCTGCGCGGCGTGTGGTACGGGTAGGTCCACCCGTGGACCAGGATCAGTTCGGCGCCGCAGCGCAACGCTTCCTCGACCGCCCAGGTCACGGCGGCCTCGCCGCAGGCCGAGCCGTCGACGCCGACCGCGATGCGGCCGAGGTTGGCGTCCTTGCGATCCGTGCCGTGCACGACGACCACCGGGCAGTGGGCTCGGTGCGACACGACGGTCGCCACCGAACCGAGCACCTCGGTCAGACGGCCGGGGTGCGAGGTGGCCCCGATGACGATCATGTCGTCGGGGTGTGAGGCGCCCACCAGCGCGTACGCCGGAGCGCCGAGCACGGTCTCGCCGGTGACCTCGACGTCGAGGCCGAACGAGCGGACCAGGTTCACGCCGCGCTGGTTCACCGCCTCGTACTCGCTCACGATCGAATCCATCGCCGATCCGGTGGCGGAACCGGACCCGATGAGCCCTGCCTCCACTGCCACCGGCAGTTCCGCGCAGGTCATGACGTGGAGTGGGCAACTGCGGCGGGCTGCTTCGTGAGCAGCCCACCGCAGTGCTTCCACTGAGCCTTCGGTGCCGTCCACACCGACCAGCAGTCGGGGAGAACGGGCGGTCATGTCGTCAGCGCTCCACGATCAGCGCGGTCACCATGTACCGCATGCCGTCGGCGGTCTCGGCGTGGGTGAGGATGTGGCAGTGCCAGGCCCACACGCCGGGGTCGGTGCCCATGTAGAGCACGGTGTAGCGCTCGCCGGGAGCCACCAGGATGGTGTCGGTCGGCATCGGGGTGATGAGCGGAACGCCGTCCTTGGCGATGACCCATCCCATGGGCTGGTGGAGGTGCATCGGGTGCACCATCAGGCCCTCGTTCATGTAGTTGACGAGCATCGTCTCGCCGACCCGGATGGTGTAGGGCTCGGTGGCGGGGAAGCTCTTGCCGTTCAGGCTGAGGCCGATGACGCCGGCGTCGTTGAGCACCATGTTCATGCTCTTGGTCGGCTTGGCGGGGTAGCCGTAGTCCTCGATGAGCACCTTCGGAGTGGGCATCTCGTCGATGGTGAACGCACCGAACATGCCGTTGGGGATCTGCTCCTGCGCGTTGTGGTGCGAGTGGTAGATGCCGACCGCGGGGCCCTTGGCCTCGAACTCGTAGATGTGCTGGGCGCCCGGGACCGTCGGGTCCTCGGTGTACGGATCGACGCCGTCCATCACGTTCGGGACGCGGATGCCGTGGAAGTGGAGCGAGGTGGTCTGCGGGGTGTTGTTGTTGAAGATGATGCGGACGAGGTCGCCACTGGTGACGTGGATCTCGGGAGCCGGCACCACGCCGTTGTAGGTCCAGGCCTTGACGATCTTGCCCGGCTCGACCTCCCAGTCGACCACTTCGACGTTGACCACGAACTCCTTGTACCCGTCGGCGGCGACGGTGTACTCGGCCATCCCGCCACCGTGACCGGCGGTCTTGGCGGGGTACAGCTGCGCAGCAGCGAGCATGCGGGCGTCCATCGCCGAGTTCGAGCTGGCGTCGTGCGGCGCCTCGGTGGTCTCCGTGGCGCCACCGGTGCTCTCGCCCGAGCCGCCGCCGCTGTCGCTGACGACCATGGCGCCGACCATGCCGGCGCCCTCGTGGCCGGGCTGCGGGCAGATGACCTTGTAGTTGCCGGCCGGGGTGGCGGGCACCGTCAGGTCGTACGACTGGCCGGCCTGGATGTCGATGCTCTTGATGCCGAGGTCGGCCACCTGGAAGTTGTGGACGACGGCACCGCCGTTCATCAGGTGCAGGATCGCGCCATCCGTCGGGATGGTGATGGTCGCCGGCTCGAAGCCGAAGTCCTTCATGGTGACGTTGATCGTGGGCTTGCTGCCACCTCCACCACCGCCCGATGCGCTCTCGGAACCACCATCGTCCGAAAGGCCGAAGATCGCCACGGCGAGCGCGGCGAGTGCTGCCACGAACGCGAGCCAACTGAGTACTGACCGGTCATCCTTGCTCATGGTCGCCAGCCTGTCGTCTGAGCAGGACCGTCAGTAGGGCAGTTCGTCACCGCGGTCGGGACCAAAGTCCCACGTCGGTGGTGTCAGCCTGCGGCGAGGCGTTCGACCACTGCGAGCAGGCGATTCACGTCGTCGGGCTCGAGGTAGCGGCTGATCCCGGCGCGCACCACACCGCCGGTCTCGGCCAGGCCCAACTGGCCGACGACCTCGATCGCGTAGTTGTGGCCGTCCCACACGGCGACCTTCTCGGCGGCGAGTGCCTGCGACACCGCGGCGGGGGTGTGGCCGGCCACGGTGAACGCGGCGGTGGGGGTGCGCCCCTCCAGGCCGTCGACGCCGTACACGGTGACGCCCGGGATGGCTTGCAGGCCGCGCAGCAGCGGCTCGAACAGTGCGTTCTCGGCGGCCTGGAGCTGATCCATTCCCTCTTCCATCAGGAAGCGGGCGGTGGCCTCGACGCCGGCGATGGCCTCGAAGTTCGGCATGCCGGTCTCGAATCGCGACGGGCC
The DNA here is from genome assembly GCA_963822385.1 of uncultured Actinomycetes bacterium. Lineage (GTDB taxonomy): Bacteria > Actinomycetota > Acidimicrobiia > Acidimicrobiales > Ilumatobacteraceae > UBA668. The sequence continues at coordinate 1,819,332 of CAWGHJ010000003.1, read as the reverse complement.
CTCGTCGTGCGAGGGCCGCACCTTGAACACGGGCAGCGCCTGCAGCAGCTCGGGCCGGCACCAGAGCATGCCCGAGTGCGGCGCGTACCACTTGTACGGCGAGTTCACCAGGACGTCGCAGCCCAGGGCGGCGATGTCGATGCGCTGGTGTGGCGCCAGGGCGACGGCATCGATGAACACCTTCGCGCCGGCGGCGTGCGCGGCGTCGATGATCGGGCCGCAGATCGGGTGCGGTGCCGAGCAGGTTGCTCGCTCCGGGCAGCGTGACCCACTTGGTGCGCTCGTCGATGAGGTCGATGACGTTCTGGGGCGGCAGGGTGCCGCTGACCGGGTCGAACGGGGCCAGGACGTGTTCGGCGCCGGCCGTCTGCGCGGCCCGCATCCACGTGGACACGTTGGCGTCGTGGTCGAGGCGGGTGCCGACGATGCGGTCGCCGGGCTGCAGGGTCGAGCCGACGGCTCGGGAGAAGGCGAACGTCAGCGACGTCATGTTCGGCCCGAACGTCACGCCCTGGGGATCGGCGTTGAACAGCCGCCCGACCGTCGCGCGGGTGCGTTCGACCAGCTCGTCGGCCTTCTGCGCGGCCGCGAAGTACCCGCCGCCGCAGCCGTTCGAACCGTCGGACAGCCAGGTGGTCATCGCCGTGATGGCCGAGTCCACCACCTGGGTGCCGGCCGGCCCGTCGAAGCGGGCCCACCCGTCGGAACAGCCGGGGAAACGATGACGCAGGGAGGTGAACGACATGGGTGCAGAGCCTGCCACACAGCCCGCGCGAACTTAAGTTCCTGGTGAACGCGCCGCGTCCGTCTCCACGAAGCGGAAGAGCTGCTCGGGGAGCGGTGTGGCGACCGGGCTGGATCCCATGCGTTCGACACCGACGGCGTACGAGTTCGGACCGGCGGAGGTGAAGCCGATGGGGGAGCAGCCGGCGTCGTCGAACCAGTCGCGGATGTTCGGCGTGAGGTCGGGGGCGCGGCGATGCCGCGTCCAAATGATGGTGCCGCCGGGCCGGACCATCGTTGCCGTCGCCGCCACGGTTCGCTGCACGTCGGCGTCAGCGAGGTTGCCGAAGATGCCGGCGAGCAGCAGCAGGTCGACCGGAAGGAGGTCGTCCCAGTGGATGGGCCGACCGGCGTCGGCGCAGCGGACCTCGACCGAGGTGCCGGCGGCGCGCAGTTGCTGGGCCGCGATCGACGCCAGACCGGCGTTCAACTCGACCGCGCAGCCGCGCACGTCGGCCGCTCGCGGATGGCCGTGGGCGGCGCCGCACAGGTCGCGCGCCTCGCCGGCACAGAGAGAGAGGACGGAAATGGGCCCGGGAGGGGCTGCGGACAGGGCGTCCTCGATGGCCGCGGTGACGACCGCGAGCCGCTGCGACAGCTCGCTGTCCGGGTCGGCGTACGACCGGTGCCACTCGACCCAGTCGCGTGCCATCGCCGCAACCTAGTCGGACGGCGACACGGCCCCGGACGGGTGTTCACCGGGAACTCGAGTTCGCGCCAATTGGCGCGCGGCGAGACTGCCGTCAGGCCTTGGCGGCGGCCTTGGCGAGTCGCTTGGCGGCGCGGCCGATGGGCTCGATGTTGCGATGGTCGAGATCGCCCATCTCGACGCCGTTCACGAACAGCACGCGGTAGCGCTGCCAGTTGAAGCCGTTCGCCAGCAGGATCTTGCCCTCCACGCCGGCGGGGACGCCCTGCAGGTCGACGGTGCTGCGCACCTTGTCGCCCATACGAAGGTCGAGTTGGTTGGCGTGCGGCTTGGCCAGGGCATGCGGCTTCCAGAACGTCATGGGGGCCATTCTGCCCGATCCACGGGCGCAGATCCGCATTCGGCCCGATCGTGCAGGTGCCCGGTAGAGTCGTCGATCTGTGAACAGCACGATCTCACCTGTCGACGACACCATCCCCAACGCCCCTCAGGACGCCGATTCGGCCGAGGGTGACGACACCGCCACGGAGGCCATCGAGGCCCCCTCGGCGCGTGCCCCGCGGCAGCTCGTGAAGCTGTCGGTCACCATCGCCGAGGACGAGTTCGATCGAGACATCGATCAGGCGTTCCGCAAGATCGCCAAGGAGGTCCGCCTGCCGGGCTTCCGCGCCGGCAAGGTGCCGCGCAAGGTGCTCGAGGCCCGCATCGGTCTGCAGGCGGCGCGCGAGGAAGCCCTCCGCGACGCCATCCCGCAGTACCTGGCCAAGGCCGTGCGCGAGCACGACGTCGACCTCATCGCCACGCCCGAGGTCGAGATCACCGGCGGCGACGAGTCCGGCCCGGTCGAGTTCGACGCCGTGTGCGAAGTGCGCCCCGTCATCACCGTCCCCGGCTACGGCGGCCTGCGCGTCGAATTGCCCGGTCCGTCGGCCACGGCCGAGGAGATCGACGAAGCCGTCGATGCCGAGCGCCGCCGCCAGGGCAGCCTCGTCGACGTCGAGCGTCCGGCCCAGGCCGGCGACCACGTCACCCTCACGCTCGCGGCCACCCGCGACGGCGAGCCCGTTCCCGGACTGAACACCGAGGACTGGCTGTACGAGGTGGGCAAGGGTTGGGTCGCCGAAGGCTTCGACGACCGCCTCGTCGGTGCCGCCAAGGGCGCCGACCTCACGTTCGCCGCCAACCCCACCGGGCTCGACGAGCCGGCCGACTTCTCCGTGCAGGTCACCAACGTGCAGGAGATGCAGCTGCCCGAGGTCACCGACGAGTGGGTGTCCGAGCACCTGGGCGAGTTCGACACGGTGGAGGCGTGGCGCGAGTCCATCGCCGAGCGCCTGAACACCGCCAAGTTGAACCAGGCCCGCAATCTGTACGTCGACCGCACCACCTCGGCGCTGGCCGAACTGGTCGAGGCGCCGGCGCCCGAGAGCATGGTGCAGGGCGACCTGCAGGCACGGGTGCAGAACACGGTGCAGCAGTTCCAGGCCCAGGGCATCAGCATCGACCAGTGGCTGCAGGCCACCGGTCAGGACGCCAACTCGTTCGTCAACGCCCTGCGCGTGCAGTCCGAGAAGGCCGTCAAGGTCGACCTCGCCCTGCGCGCCATCGCCGCCGCCGAGCAGATCACCGTCGACGACGACGACGTCGAGCGCGAGTACGCCCGCATCGCGATGCAGGTGCGCCAGAAGGCCAGCGAGGTGCGCAAGGCCTACGAGCAGAACGACGCCGTCACCGATCTGAAGTCGTCGATCCTGAAGACGAAGGCGCTCGACTGGTTGCTCGAGCACGTCGAGGTCGTCGACGAGCTCGGCGCCCCCATCGACCGTGCGTCGCTGCTCGGCACGCACGACCACGACCACGACCATGACCATGACCATGACCATGACCACCATGATCATGACCACGATCACGATCACGACCACCAGCACTGAGGAGCCCAGAGATGAACGAGTTCCCGATGATGTCCGGGTATCAGGTCCCCGGTGTGGTCGAGCAGACCAGCCGTGGCGAGCGCAGCTACGACCTCTACAGCCGACTGCTGCGCGACAACATCATCTGGCTCGACACGCCCATCGATGACAGCGTCGGCCAGCCTCACCTGCGCCAAGTTGGTGTACCTCGAATCCGAGAACCCCGACAAGGACATCAGCATCTACATCAACAGCCCCGGTGGCGACATCACCGCGCTGTTCGCGATCTACGACACGATGCAGTTCATCAAGAACGACATCGCCACCATCTGCCTCGGTCAGGCCGCGTCGGCCGCTGCGGTGCTGCTCGCCGCGGGCACCAAGGGCAAGCGCCTCGCCCTGCCGCACAGCCGCATCCTGCTCCACCAGCCGTACGGTCAGGTCGGCTACGGACAGGTCACCGACCTCGAGCTCGCGGCCAAGGAGATCCTGCGCATGCGCGACCTCCTGGAGGAGATCATGGCCAAGCACACCGGCCAGACGCTCGAGCGCATCCATGCCGACACCGACCGCGACTTCGTGATGGAAGCATCCGAGGCCCTCGCGTATGGCATCATCGATGATGTCATCTCGTCGCGAGAGATGGTCGACCGCACCGGACCGATCCGCTGACCGCTCCGGGAACCAACGGCTGATCCAGCCAACGGCCCTCACCAGGCCAGATCCGAGGAGAGTGCAGTGGCGAAATTCGGGGACACCGGGGAGCTGCTGAAGTGCTCGTTCTGCGGCAAGTCGCAGAAGCAGGTCAAGAAGCTCATCGCCGGTCCTGGCGTGTACATCTGCGACGAGTGCATCGACCTGTGCAACGAGATCATCGAGGAGGAGCTCACCGACACCGGTGAGCTGCGCTTCGACGAGTTGCCCACACCCCGCGAGATCCGCACGTTCCTCGACGACTACGTCGTCGGCCAGGACGAGGCGAAGAAGATCCTCTCCGTCGCCGTGTACAACCACTATCGGCGCATCCAGTACCAGCAGAGCACTGCGGTCGGGCGCCGCGACGACATCGAACTGCAGAAGAGCAACATCCTGCTCCTCGGCCCCACCGGCTGCGGCAAGACCCACCTCGCGCAGACGCTCGCCCGGTTGTTGAACGTGCCGTTCGCCGTCGCCGACGCCACCGCGCTCACCGAGGCCGGCTACGTGGGCGAGGACGTCGAGAACATCCTCCTCAAGCTCATCCAGGCCGCCGACTTCGACGTGAAGAAGGCCGAGACCGGCATCATCTACATCGACGAGATCGACAAGATCGCGCGCAAGAGCGAGAACCCGTCCATCACCCGCGACGTGTCGGGCGAGGGCGTGCAGCAGGCGCTGCTGAAGATTCTCGAGGGCACGGTCGCCTCGGTCCCGCCGCAGGGTGGCCGCAAGCACCCGCATCAGGAGTTCATCCAGATCGACACCACGAACGTGCTGTTCATCTGCGGCGGCGCGTTCGCCGGCCTCGACCAGATCATCGAGAACCGCGTCGGTCACCGCGGCATGGGCTTCAACAGCACCGTGCGCAGCAAGAGCGAGCGCGATCCCGGCGAACTGTTCGTGCAGGTGCAGCCCGAGGACCTGCTCAAGTTCGGCATGATCCCCGAGTTCATCGGCCGCCTGCCGATGGTCGGCGCGGTGCGCAGCCTGGATCGCGATGCGCTGATCAAGATCCTGGTCGAGCCGAAGAACTCGCTGGTCCGTCAGTACCAGAAGATGTTCGAGTTCGAGGACGTGCAACTCGAGTTCACGCGCGACGCCCTCGAGGGCATCGCCGATCAGGCGCTCGTGCGCGGCACCGGAGCGCGTGGGCTGCGCGCCATCCTCGAAGAGGTGTTGCTGAACACGATGTACGAGTTGCCCGGTCGCACCGACGTGGGCACGGTCGTCATCGACGCCGACACCGTGGCGACCAAGGTCGCTCCCACGCTCACCCCGCGCGAGCCGGTCACCAAGCGCCCGCGCCGCCAGGCGAGCTGACCCGGCGCACGGCGCCGACGAGATGACCCCGATGACCTACCAGGACGCACTTGCGTACCTCGACGCGCACGCGAGCTACGAGACCACCGGGCGCATCGAATCGCCGACGCTCGACCGCATGCGATCCCTCGTCGGCGCGATGGGCGACCCACAGACCGCGTACCCGGTCATCCACATCACGGGCACCAACGGCAAGGGCTCGACCACGCAGATGATCACCCGGCTGCTGATGGCCCACGGGCTGACCGTCGGCACCTACACCAGCCCGCACCTGGAACGGTTGAACGAGCGCATCAGCGTCAATTGCGAGCCGATCCCCGACGACGACTTCGCCGAACAGATCGCTGCGGTCGCCGACCTCGAGGTCATCACGGGCGTGCGCCCGTCGTACTTCGAGGCGCTCACGGCGGCCGCGTACCGCTGGTTCGCCGACGTCGCCGTCGACGTGGCGGTCATCGAGGTCGGCCTGCTCGGTCGCTGGGATGCGACCAACGTGTGCGACAGCCAGGTGGCGGTCATCACCAACATCGGCCTCGACCACACCGAGTTCGCCGGACCGACGCGCACGCACATCGCCACCGAGAAGGCGGGCATCATCAAGCCCGGCAGTGCCGTGGTGGTGGGCGAGCCCGACCCCGAGCTCGTCGCGGTGTTCCGCGCCGCGGGCGGCGCGTCGTACCTCGTGCGCGGCGACGACTTCGACGTGCTCGAGCAACAGCTCGCGCTCGGCGGACGCCAGGTGGGCTTGCGCACGCCGACCACCATCTACCCCGAGGTGTTCGTACCGCTGCACGGTCGGCATCAGGCCGACAACGCCGCCGTCGCGCTCACCGCCGTCGAGGCGTTCTTCGCATCGCCCGTGCCCGGCGACATCGTCGAGGAAGGGTTCGCCCAGGTCACCATGCCGGGTCGGTTCGAGGTCATGGGCCACCAACCGCTCGTCGTCGTCGACGGGGCGCACAACCCGGCCGGTGCCGACTCGTGCGCGACCGTGTTCTTCGACGACTTCGACCCTGCCGGCCGCCGCCTGCTGGTGGTCGGTTGCCTGCACGGGCGCGACCCACGCGAGATGCTCTCCGCGCTCCGCGCCGACGAGTTCGACGTGCTGCTCACGTGCACCGCGCCGAGCCCGCGTGGCCTGCCCGCCGCCGAGCTCACCGAGGCAGCGCGCGAGCTGGGCTGCGACGACGTGCGCCAGTACGCCACCGTCGAGCAGGCGATCGACGCTGCACTCACCGACGCGATGGCCGAGGACGCCATCGTCGTGACGGGCTCGCTGTACATCGTCGGTGCGGCCCGCCCGCACCTGCGCGCCAAGCCGCGCTGACCGCGCGGGGAGCTGCGGCTTCGCCGATGCTCGCTGCGGCTTCGCGATGCTCGCTGCGGCTTCGCCGATGCTCGCTGCGGCTTCGCCGATAGCCTTGCCCGCCATGTCCGACCGTACCCTCGTCCTCCTCAAGCCCGATGCCGTGCAGCGCAAGCTCACCGGCCAGATCATCGCCCGCATCGAGTCCAAGGGCCTCGACATCGTGGCCATGGATCTGCGTCAGCTCGACGAGGACACCCTGTCCCGCCACTACGCCGAGCACGTCGGCAAGGGCTTCTACGCCGACCTCGTCGCCTTCATGAGCAGCGGCCCGGTCGTGGCCATGGTCGTCGAGGGCCCGGAGGACACCTGGGAGGTCATGCGCACGCTCATGGGCGCCACGAACTCGCGCAAGGCGGCCGGTGGCACCATCCGCGGCGACCTCAGCGCGTCGTTCACCGAGAACCTCGTCCACGGCAGCGACTCGCTCGAGTCGGCACAGCGTGAGATCGGGATTTTCTTCCCGAATCTGTAACAAACCGTCGCCCCGCTACACTGGCTCGTCATGTTCATGCCGAGTCCAGGAGGCCATTGATGGCTCGTAGCAACCCGCTGGCGCTCGGCCGCGACCTCGCGATCGACCTGGGCACCGCCAACACCCTCATCTACGCGCGCGGCCAGGGCGTCGTGCTCAACGAGCCCTCGGTCGTCGCCATCGACATCACCGACGGTCGCCCCGTCGCGGTGGGCCTCGAGGCCAAGCGCATGATGGGTCGTACCCCTGGTCGCATCAAGACCATCCGCCCGCTGAAGGACGGCGTCATCGCCGACTTCGAGGTGTGCGAGAAGATGCTCCGCTACTTCATCCAGAAGGTGCACGCCAGCCGCTGGAGCAAGCCGCGCATGGTCATCTGCGTGCCGTCGGGCATCACCGGCGTGGAACAGCGCGCCGTGCAGGACGCCGCCGAGTACGCCGGGGCGCGCAAGCCCGTGCACATCATCGAAGAGCCCATGGCAGCGGCCATCGGCGCCGACATGCCGGTGCACGAGCCCAGTGGCAACATGATCGTCGACATCGGCGGCGGCACCACCGAGGTCGCCGTCATCTCGCTCGGCGGCATCGTCACCGCGCAGTCGGTGCGCGTCGCCGGCGACGAACTCGACGACGCCGTCATGCAGTACGTGAAGAAGGAGTTCTCGCTCGCCATCGGCGACCGCACCGCGGAAGAGATCAAGATCCACATGGGCTCGGCGTGGCCCCTCGACGACGAGCTCACCGCCGACATCCGCGGCCGCGACCTCATCAGTGGCCTGCCGCGCACCATCCCGCTCACGACCGAACAGGTGCGCGAAGCCCTTTCCGAGCCGGTTTCTGCCATTGTCGATGCCGTGAAGACGACGCTCGACCGCACCCCGCCGGAACTGGCCGCCGACATCATGGAGCAAGGCATCATGATCACCGGTGGTGGTGCACTGCTCGCCGGTATCGATCGCCGCCTGGCGCACGAGACCGGCATGCCCATCAACATCGCGCGCGACCCGCTGTTCAGCGTGGTCATCGGCTCTGGCCGAGCGCTCGAGAACATCGATGCGATGCGGGGGCTCATGTCGCTCGGTGGCGACGATTAGCCCGCGGCGGTCGCTGTCATGTTGTCAGGCCTGAGTCGCCGCAGGATCCTCCTGCTCGTCGTGCTCACGTGCGTGTTGCTGATCACGCTCGACAAGCGCGGCAACCCGGTCATCGACCAGATCCGGTCGGTGTTCGCTCGCGTCGTCCAACCGATCGACACGGCGACCGAGGCCATCACCCTGCCGCTCGAGCGGGCCTGGGACGGCATCACCCACTACGACGATCTGCAGCAGCAGAACGAAGCGCTGTGGGACCAGATCCAGCACATGAAGGGCAACGACGTCGAGGCCAAGTCGGCCATCCTCGAGTACCGCGAGCTGTTGAAGCTGAACCAGCTGACGTCGAAGTTCCAGTACGACACGGTCGCCGCACAGGTCGTCGGGGCGTCGCCGAGCAACTTCCAGAACACCGTCGAGATCAGCGTCGGCGCACGGCAGGGCGTGCAGGTGGGCATGCCCGTCACCGACGGCGCCGGGCTCATCGGACGCATCACCAAGGTGTTCGCCGAGCGCAGCATCGTGCTGCTGATCACCGATCCCGAGTACGCCATCGAGGCCCAGGTGCTGTCCACGCCCGGCAGCCCGGCGGCCACCACCACGACCGCCACCGAGGACACCACGCTCTCGGGCATCCCGGTCAGCGACCTCACCAGCAGCACCACGTCCACCAGCAGCACGACCACGACGACCACGCAGGTACTGCCGCCCGAGCTGACGCCCATCACCGACCCGACGCAGTCGAGCACCACCGGGCCGGCCAACGGGTCGACGACCACCTCGGCGGCCACCACGACGTCCACCATCCTCGAGGTCGTGCGCGAGACCGGCACGCTCGAGGGGCAGGGCGCTGCCAAGCCGATGGTGCTGCGCTTCGTCGACACCACGTCGTCGGTCACCAGCGTGAAGATCGGCGCCATCGTCGACACCTCGGGCGGCAACAACAGCCTCGCCCCGCAGGGCATCCCCATCGGCGTCATCAGCCGCATCGAGCGTCAGACCGGCAGCAGCAGTGCGCTGGTCGAAGTCACGCCGAACGCCAGTCTGCAGCGGCTGAACTTCGTGGCTGTCGTGCTGTACTCGCCGAACCAGGACGCCGTCGGCAAATAGCCGTGCGCAACATCATCCTCGGTCCGCTCCTCCGGCTCGTCCCGGTCGGCCTCATCGCCCTGTCCATCCAGCGGGTGGTGTTCGCCGCGCATCCGGTGCACGACGTGAAGCTGCAGTTCGTGCTGGCGCTCGTGGTCGCCGCCGGCGCCGGTGGTGGCTCGGACCGCGGCGCGGTCGCCGGCTTCGTGCTCGGCCTGATGTACGACATGTCGGGCAACACCCCGCTCGGGTTGATGGCGCTGGCGTACGGGCTGGCGGGCATGACGGCCGGTTACGTGCACACGTTCACGCCTGATCCGCAGTGGTGGTTGGCGTCGCTCTTCGCCTTCTTCGGCGCCGCGGTGGGGGAGGCCGCCATCCCGGTGGCCGAGGTCATCACCGGCGAGCAGGGCTGGTTGACCTCCGACGTGAAGTGGACCATCCCCATCGTCGCCCTGTTCGCCGCGGTCATGTGCCCGCTGCTCATGCCCGTCGGTCGATGGATGATGGGTGTGAAGCGCAAGAAGTGGAAGGCGATGATCGAGTGACCGCGCGTGTGACGCGCGCCGCCGCGCGACCCGTTTCGTCATCAGATCGACAAGAATGTCGCGATGGCCGTTGACAAGCGTTCTGCCCGCCTGGGCGTGCTCGCCACCGTGTCACTGCTCCTCATCGGTGTGCTCGGCGCGCGCCTGTGGTTCCTGCAGGGCGTGAAGAGCGAGGAGTACAAGGCCACCGTGGCCGCGGCGAAGACCCGCGAGGTGTTCGTGGCGCCCGAGCGCGGCCGCATCTTCGACTCCGACGGGCGGGTGCTGGCCGACAACCAGCGCATCCTCACCGTGACCATCGACTGGGCCGTGCTGCGCAAGGCGAAGAAGAAGGACCGCCTGGCGTTGCTCGAACGGCTGTCGGGCCCGCTGCAGACACCGGTCGACGACCTGATGCGCCGCTACGACCCCTGCTACAACATGCCCAAGCCGTGCACGAAGAAGCAGCAGTTCGACGCGCTGCTGCCGTTGCCGTTGAAGGAAGACGTCGACGAGCCGACGGTGAGCTTCCTGAAGGAGCGCAGCGAGGACTACCCGGGCGTCGACGTCGTCGAGCAGTACAAGCGTGTGTACCCCTACGCGCCGTTGGCGTCGCACGTCATCGGGTTCACCGGGCCGATCACGAAGGAGACGCTCGACAGCTATCTCGCCCAGGGCTACAAGCGCAACGAGCGGGTCGGCCAGTTCGGCGTCGAGAGCAGCATGGAGCGCGAGCTGCACGGCACGTGGGGCCGTCGCGTCTACGAGGTCGACGCGTCGGGCTCGATCGTGCGCGAACTGTTCGACCAGCGGGTCGAACCGATCGCCGGGTTCGACGTGCAGCTGAGCATCGACCTCGACATCCAGCAGTACGCCGAGCAGGCGTTGCAGACGGAGCTGCGCAACCGGCGCAACCTGCCGACCGACCTGGCGCAGCTGGACTCGGCACCGCACAACCCGTGCGACATCAAGACCAACTGCAAGACCCGCGTCTACCAGAAGACCAACCCCGACGGTTCCAAGACCGACTACCCCGAGTGGGTGCAGCACAAGGCGCCCGCCGGCTCGGTGGTGGTCGAGAACCACGAGACCGGACAGATCGTGGCGATGGCCAGCTACCCGACGTTCGACAACCGCTGGATGGAGAGCGGCATCGACGGCACGAAGTACAAGCAGCTGTTCCCCAGCAAGAACGCCGACGGCACGCCCATCGACCCCGATTTCTCGATCCTCGTCAACCGCGCGGTGCAGGGCAACTACAACCTCGGTTCGACCATCAAGCCGTTCATCTCGTGGGCGGCGATGCACTCGGGTCTGATCAACGCCAACACGGTGTGGAAGGACGAAGGCACCTACCGGCTCGAGAGCATCCCCGAGAACGAGTGCCAGGACAAGGGTGGCAAGGCGCGCTGCGTCTTCAAGAACGCCACGAACAAGCGCACCAACCTGCCCAGCGCGTACGGCAACGTCACGGTCAGCGACGCGCTGGCGGTGTCCAGCGACACGTTCTTCTACCACCTGGGTGAGCAGTTCTGGCAGCTGTCCGAAGACCTGCCGGACCAGAAGAGCCTGCTGAAGGAGGACCTCGAGCGGTTCGGCTTCGGCAGCAAGTCGGGCATCCAGTTGCCGTACGAATGGAAGGGCCGAGTTCCCGATGACGCGGTCAAGGCAGCGCTCGTCGAGAAGAAGGTGTTGGCCCCGGGAGAGGTTCCCCGACTGGTCGTCGGCGACAACGTGCAGGTCGCCATCGGTCAGGGCCTGATGGCCGCGACGCCGCTGCAATTGACCAACGCCTACGCCACGATCGCCAACGGTGGTTTCCTGCTGCAACCCACGATCGTCAAGGCCATCTGGGCGCCGCTCACCCCCGACGCCAGCCCGGCCGTGGCCGACCTCGAGGCCGGCACGCTGCGCCAGTCGTTCGACAAGCCGATCATCCGTGACGCGCTGGAGATGCCGCCCGAGATCCTCGAGCCCATCCGCGAGGGTCTGCACCGGGTCATCCGCGGCCCCGGAATTCCCGGCCACGCCACCACCGGCCAGACGCTGTTCCAGGGCTTCCCGGTGGACATCGCCGGCAAGACCGGCACCGCCCAGGGTGCCGCGAGCCTGCCGTGGAACGACTCGTCCGCGTTCGGTGCGTTCGGCAGGACCGCCGAGGTGCCGTACACGGTGGTCAGCTACCTCGAGAAGAGCGGCTACGGCTCGAAGGCAGCGGCGCCGGTGACGAAGTGCATGTTCCTCGCGCTGTCGGGCGACGTCACCACCGACCCGGTGTACGTCAGCGACCCGCTCGATCTGAACTCCACGCTGCCGGCCCAGCAGATGCAACTCGCCGACCCGACCTGCCTGGGCATCGTCGGCGGCGGCGACCTCGGTCGCGGGTGAGGTGACGCCATGGCTCTGAGCTTCATGCAGCGCAAGCCCGACTCGGGTCTGGGCAACATCCACGCCAGCAAGTCGGCACCCGGTCGCAACATCGACTACGTCCTGCTGTTCGCGCAGGGCGCGCTCGCCATCATCGGCCTGTTCGTCATCTTCTCGGCGTCGCACTCGAAGACGCCGCCGCTCGGCACGTCGCCATACGACTTCTTCTTCGTCACCCGCCAGGAGATCTTCCTCATCGCGGCAGTCCTCGTGATGGTGGTGGTGATGGCGTTCGACTACGACTGGTGGAAGGACCACGCCCGCTTCCTGTACGGCGCGACGCTGATGCTGCTGACGCTCATCACACTGATGAACATCCTCCAGGTGCGAGGAACCGAGACGGTGTTGAGCTTCGACATCGGCCCGCTGAACATCCAGCCCGCCGAGCTGGCCAAGTTCACGACGTTGCTGATGGTGGCGTCGTACCTGTCGGAGGACAACAGCGACGACCTGCCGTACCACCGGTTCATCATCGGTCTGATGATCGTCGGCGCCCCCACCGCGCTGATCATCGTCCAGCCCGACCTCGGCTCGGCGTCCGTGCTGGTCGCGATGGTGATGGGCATCATGCTCGTCGCCGGCGCGAAGGCCCGCTACATCGCGATGATCACGTTCCTGTCGCTCGCCACCGTCGGCGCGGCGGTCATCACCCGTGTCGTCAACGAGTACCAGATGAAGCGGTTCACCGCGTTCTTCGACCAGAACTCGAAGGACGTCGACATGCAGGACGTGCTGTACCAGGGCCGCAACGCCATCCGCGCCCTGGCCATCGGCGGCATCACCGGCAAGGGCTGGCTGCAGGGACCGATCACCAACGCGCCGAAGGACATCCCCGTGCAGTGGGCCGACTTCCCGTTCTCGGCGGTGGGCGAGCAGTTCGGCCTGGTCGGGTGTGCCGTGCTGATCGGTCTGTACGCCATCGTCCTGCTGCGCATCTGGCGCATCGCCCACCTCTCTCGCGACCTGCTCGGCACGTACCTGTGCGTCGGCGTGTTCTCGATGCTGCTGTGGCAGGTGTTCCAGAACATCGCCATGACCCTCGGCGTGATGCCGATCACCGGCCTCCCTCTCCCGTTCATCAGTTATGGCGGCTCGGGCATCGTGACGTTCTTCGCCCTGATGGGCCTGGTCCAGAACGTCCACATGCGCCGCTACCGCTGACCCCACTCGCGCGAACCGCGCGACCCGGTCTTCCGGGCATGCCCAGACGTCAACGTCGCCTTCTGGGCATGCCCGGAATCTTCAGGCCGCCGATCTGCCGAGCACTCGTTCGAGCGTCGTGAGCATGTGCGGGGACCGGAGGACCACGTCGTCGTAGGTGAATTGGTAGGTCGAGTAGCCCTGGATGGTGAGCGCGTTCAACCGCTCCGCATCGGTCTGCATCTGCGCAACCGTGCGGTGATGCCGATACCCGAGCAGCTCGACGATGATGGGCGTGCCGCCGAAGCGACAGTCGACCCGCACGAGTTTCGTCCCGCGTCGAGCCAGCACCTGCTGCGTCTCTGGTCGGGGAAGGCGCATCTCGCCCAGCAGCTCGAGGAAGGTCCGTTCGAGCCACGAGTGCCCTCCCCGCGATCGCTCGACTCCTTCGATCACCGCGAGAAGGTGATCGAGACCTGCCCGGCCCTGTCGGCGCAGTTGGACGACTCGACGGTGGAGGAAGTCCTCGGACGTGAGACCGTCGCGCATCGTGCAGTCGAGCAGCACCGTCAACTGCTTCGAGTCGAGGCTGCGACTCGACTCGATGAGCAGACGACTGGCCGAGAGACAGGGGATTCCCAGCGCGGTGTCCGTGTCGAGCCGCGAGACGTCGCGGAGGCGATGGACGCGATGTCCGTGTGGATGTGGCCCTCGTCCTCGCGGCACGGCCAGATCGAACGGCGGCACGAGGTCGACCCCATCCACGCCGAACAGCGCGGAGTTGGTGGCACCCGCAGCCCAGCACGGCTGCCCGACGTGCTCGACCACGTTCGCCAATTCGTCGAGGTTGCGGAGAAAGGTGAGGGGAGCGAGGCTCCCGAAGCGGACGCCGCTCAGGTCTCGGCGTCGGAGCGTCGCCGGACCGGCGAACCGCTGACCGTCTGGAGACGCAATGGGGCGCCCTTGGTTGGTCATGCAGGCGGATTCAACCGCTCGCGGGGATCTCCGCCAACTCGGGCATGCCCAGAAGGTGACGTCCGGTTCTGGGCATGCCCAGAACCTCGACGGGAGGTCGACCGGGTGCGCAATGGAGCGATATCGAGGGGCGGGAGTATCTCTGGTGGAGATGATGGGTCATCGCTGATCCCTGGTTCAGGGTGGGGTCCGGGGTAGAGTTGTGGGCACATGACTTCTCTCTGGGCGCGGGTCGAACCGCTCCTGGCCCGGGTCCAAAAACCTGCCCGTTACATCGGGTGCGAGGACGGCGCCATCACCCCCCGGCATGCGCCCGGCAAGGTGTCCTGGCTGCTCGCCTACCCCGACACGTACGAAATCGGTTTGCCCAACCAGGGGCTCCAGATCCTCTACGAAATCCTGAACGAGCGCGACGATGCCGTCGCAGAGCGCACGTACGCGCCCTGGAGCGACCTCGAGACCCTGCTGCGTCAGCGCGGCGTGCCGCTGTTCTCGGTCGACACCCATCGCGCCGCAGGCGACTTCGACCTGCTGGCCTTCAGTCTCGCCGCCGAGCTCGTCTACACGAACGTGCTGAACATGATCGACCTCGCCGGTGTGCCGGTGCGGTCGGCGCAGCGCGACGAGTCGCACCCGCTGGTGGTGCTCGGCGGGCACTGTGCGTTCAACCCCGAGCCGCTCGCCGACTTCGTCGACCTGGTCGTCCTCGGCGAGGGCGAAGAGGTCATCGGCGACATCACCGAGATCGTGCGCGACTGGAAGGCGTCGGGCCGCACGCCCGGGAGCCGCGACGGTCTGTTGCGCGAGCTGTCGAAGGTGCCGGGCGTGTACGTCCCGGCGATGTACGAGGTCGAGTACGACGGGCCGGCGCTGCGGGCCGTCACGCCCAGGTACGCCGACGTCCCCGCAGTCGTGCACAAGCGCACGGTGGCCGACCTCGGCCAGTGGCCGTACCCGAAGTCGCCGATGGCGCCCCTCACCGAGGTCGTCCACGATCGCCTCGCCGTCGAGGTGTTCCGCGGTTGCACGCGCGGGTGCCGGTTCTGCCAGGCCGGCATGATCACCCGGCCCGTCCGTGAACGCCCGGCCGAGCAGGTGCGGACGATGATCGAGAACGGCCTGCGCCGCACCGGGTACGACGAGGTCAGCCTGACGTCGCTGTCCACGGCCGACTTCAGCGGCATCGAACAGGTCACCCAGTCCATCAACCCGGCCGGATGCGGCACCAGCGACCAGGTCACCATCAGCCTCCCGTCGCTGCGCGTCGACGCGTTCACCGTCGGCCTGGCCGGCCAGGTGTCGGGCGGTCGGCGCAGCGGTCTCACGTTCGCGCCCGAGGCCGGCAGCTGGCGGATGCGTCAGGTCATCAACAAGCTCATCACCGAAGAAGACCTGTACGGCGCGGTCGAGTCCGCGTACTCGCAGGGCTGGTACCGGATGAAGCTGTACTTCCTGACCGGGCTGCCCACCGAGGCCGACCTCGACACGCTCGGCATCGTCGACCTCGCCCGCAACTGCGTGCAGATCGGCCGCAAGCACACCAACCGGGCCAGCGTCACCGTCAGTCTCGGCGGGTTCGTGCCCAAGCCGCACACGCCGTTCCAGTGGTTCGGCCAGAACACCACCGAGGAACTGCGCCGCAAGGTGCAGTTGGTACGCGAAGCCGGCCATCGCGCCAAGGGCGTCACCGTCAAGTGGCACGACCCCGCCGCCACGCTGGCCGAAGGCATCGCCGCTCGCGGCGATCGCCGCATCGGCAACGTCATGGAGCGCGTGTGGCGCTCCGGTGGCGTGTTCCAGGAGTGGAGCGAGTTCTTCCGCCTCGGCCGATGGGAAGAGGCCATGGCCGCCGAAGGCCTGTCGATCGACTGGTACGTGCATCGTCATCGCGACGAGCACGAGGTGCTGCCCTGGGACCACCTCTCGGCGGGTCTGCACAAGGACTTCCTGTGGCTCGACTGGCAGGAGTCGCTCGCCGAGCACGGTCTGCCCGATTGTCGCTGGACGCCCTGCTACGACTGCGGCGTGTGCACCGGCTACGGCATCGAGCACGTCGTCGCCTCGCCCGTGCCGCCCGCCGGTGGCAGCCAGGGCACCGGCCAGGACCTGGCCCGGGGTGGGGAAGTGCCCGTCGAACTGTTGCCGCGCCGACGCGACGCGGTCGCCGCGGTCGACGCGACGGTCGCGCCCGAGTCCGACTCGGTGGTGCCGGCATGAAGCTGCGCATCCGCCACACCAAGCTGGGCAAGATCCGCTTCACCAGCCACCGCGACACGGCGCGGCACTGGGAACGCGCCGTTCGCAAGGCCGACGTGGCCCTCGCCTACTCGGCGGGCTTCACGCCTCGGCCGCGGATGTCGTTCGGCCTGGCCCTGCCCACCGGCGCCGAGAGCCTGGCCGAATACCTGGACATGGAGCTCGCCGAGGGCGTGCATCCCGATCTCGACGAGCTCGCCGTGCGCTTCGGCGCCGCGATGCCCGCCGGCTACGAGGTCACCCACGTCGTCGAGCGCGATGCCAACAGCAGCCCGTCGCTGCAGGAGGACGTCGTCGCCTGCACGTGGGTGTTCACGCTCGACGGTGTCGAGTCGGCCGAGGTGACCTCGGCCATCGACGCCACACTCGCCGCCACCACGTTGATGGTGGAACGCGAACGGAAGGGCCAGCGCAGCACCGACGACGTGCGGCCGGCCATCCTCGATCTGTCGGTGGCACCCGCCACCGACGACCCCCGGCCGCATCTGTGCGCGATGTTGGCCACCAACGGAAGGGGACTGCGACCACTCGAACTGGTGGCCGCGATGTTCCCGGCACTCGACCCGGTCGACACGGCCGCGCGAGTGCTGCGCACACAGCAATGGATCGAACGCGATGGCGTGCAGCGGGAGATCATCCCCGCCTCGCCGGTCGCGGCGCGCGCCCACGTGGAGTGCGCATGAGAAGGGACCCCACCCATGGAATCATCCGACTTCGACACGGCAGCACCCCCCGATGCGGCCGACACGACCAGCCGTCCCGAACCCGCGGCGACACCGACCGAGCCTGACACCAGCGCCGACAGCAGCGCCGACGCCGGCTCCGTCGACGGTGTCGACGGCCCCGATGGCCCCGACGGCATCGGCGAGCCGTCGGTCTCGACCGGCCCGAAGAAGCGCCGTCGCGGCTCGCGCGGTGGCAAGAACCGCAAGCGCCCGCCGCGCCCCGCCGGTGAGGGCGACGCTGACGGCGCCGATGGCGTCGACGACGAGTACGACGACGACCAGGACGACGATCAGGACGAGCGCGAGGTGGCCGCACCTGTGGCCACCACCATCGACCACGGTCCCGACGCCGTCGTCGGTCGCGCCGCCGACCACCACCCCGAACTGCCCGACCGGATGGGCGAGAACCGCCCGTCGGCCGAGGCGGCCGAACGGGCCCTCGTGCGCAAGCCGCAGATCGGCGACACCCGCCCCCAGATCGGCGACACCCGCCCGGCACCTGCGGCCGCGGCCGGCGCCGCTGCGGTGACCGACGACAAGCCGCAGGGGCAGCGCAACCGTGGCGGCCGCGGCCAGCAGGGTGGCGGTCGCAACGGCCAGCGCGGCCAGGACACTCCTCAGAACGGTCAGAACGGTCAGCAGCAGCGCCCAGCGGCGTCGACCAACGGTGAGCCCGAGGGTGAGACCGATGCGGCCAAGAAGAAGCGCCGCCGCGGCGGCAAGGGACGTTCGGGCTCGGGTTCGGGCTCCGGTGGGGGTCGCCCCGAGACCACGCAGACCGAGATGGACCCGGCGGTGCTCGAACTGCGCCGTGGACGCGAACGCAACGGGCGCCCCATCGGCCGCTACCTGATGTGCGTGCAGGTGCGCCCGACGCTCACCCAGGTCGCCGTGCTCGAGGGCCGCAACCTCATCGAGCACTACGTCAGCCGGCCTGCCGACGACGTCAGCCAGATCCACGGCAACATCTACGTCGGCAAGGTCCAGAACGTGCTGCCCGGCATGGAGGCCGCGTTCGTCGACATCGGCACGCCGAAGAACGCAGTGCTCTACCGCGGCGACGTGCAGTACGACGCCGAGGACATCGTCGAGAAGAACAAGGAGCCGCGCATCGAGCAGATGCTGCGCGCCAAGCAGCTCATCGTCTGCCAGGTCACCAAGAGCCCCATCGGGGCCAAGGGTGCCCGTCTCACGCAGGAGGTCTCGCTGCCGGGTCGCTTCGTCGTGCTCATCCCGCACTCGAAGACGTACGGCATCTCCAAGCGGCTGCCCGACGACGTCCGCAAGCGCCTTCGCAACATCCTCGACCGGGTGAAGCCCGCCGAGCACGGCCTCATCGTGCGCACCGCGGCCGAGCACGCCACCGAGCACGAGTTGCGTGCCGACATGACCCGACTGCTCGACCAGTGGAACAACATCGAGCAGAAGGCCAAGAAGGCCCAGGGCCCGACGTTGCTCTACCGCGAGCCCGAGCTCGCCGTGCGCGTCATCCGCGAGGAGTTCAACGCCGAGTACCGCGGTGTGGTCATCGACGACCAGCGCTTGCACGACGACGTCAAGGACTACGTGTCGGCGTTCAACCCTGAGTTGGCCGACCGCGTCGAGTTCTACGACGCGGCCGAAGAAGGCCTGCCGATGTACGAGCGGTTCCACATCCACGAGCAGCTGCACAAGGCGCTCGACCGCAAGGTCTGGCTGCCCAGCGGTGGCTCGCTGATCATCGAACACACCGAAGCGCTCACGGTCATCGACGTGAACACCGGCAAGAACGTCGGCACCTCGAACCTCGAGGAGACCGTGTTCCGGAACAACCTCGAGGCCGCGGAGGAGGTCGCCAAGCAGCTGCGCCTGCGCGACATCGGCGGCATCGTCGTCATCGACTTCATCGACATGGAGATCAAGGACAACCGCCGCAAGGTGGTCGACTCGTTCCGGAGCGCGCTGGCCCGCGACAAGACCCGCACGCAGGTGTTCGACATCAGCGAGCTGGGGCTGGTGGAGATGACCCGCAAGCGCATCGGTGAGGGGCTGTTGGTGAACTTCGCCGACCAGTGCCCGAACTGCGAGGGCCGCGGCCTGGTCATCGATCACGCCATGCTCGACTGACGGACTCCGCCGAGCGCCGAAATCGCCCGAATTGACGCCACACCGGGTGGGAACCGAAGGTCGCGCGCCGCTAGGCTTGCAGGGCTATGTATGCAGTGATCGCTTCCGGTGGGAAACAAGCCCGCGTCGCCGAGGGCCAGCAGGTCCACGTCGAATTGCTCGATGCCGAGCAGGGCTCCGAAGTTTCCCTCACCCCTGTCCTCCTGGTCGACGGCGACAACGTGCTCGCCACGCCCGATCAGCTGAAGGGTGCCACCGTCACCGCCAAGGTGGTGGGCTGGGCCCAGGGCCCCAAGATCGATGGTTTCACCTACAAGCGCCGCACCAACCAGCGTCGTCGCTACGGTCACCGTCAGAAGTACCACGTTCTCGAGATCACCTCCATCAAGAAGGGCTGACCCACATGTCGAAGACCAAGGGCGGCGGCTCTACTCGTAACGGCCGCGACAGCAACGCACAGCGCCTCGGCGTGAAGGCCTTCGGTGGCACCACCGTCACCGCCGGCGCCATCCTCATCCGTCAGCGTGGCACCACGTTCCACCCCGGCCGCAACGTCGGCAAGGGCGGCGACGACACGCTGTTCGCGCTCACCGACGGTCAGGTGAAGTTCGGTCAGCGCAAGGGCCGTCGAGTCATCGACATCGAGCCCGTCGCCTGACGATCCCAGTTCTGCACGAAGGCCCGGTCCACCCCTCGAGGGCGGACCGGGCCTTCGTCGTTCACGGCCGAGATCGGGTGCCGGCGACGAGCGCTTCGCGCAACCGCCTAGCGGACGTCCGCTGACCTCCGCCGACGACGCAGGAGCAACAACGACGAACCCATGATCAGCAGTGTGATCGCCACCGTCGGCAGCGAGCTGCTGCCGCCGGTGGCGGGCAGCACGAGGTCGGGCGTGGTCGTCGTCGTGCCCGGTGTCGTCGTCGAGGTCGATGCCGCGGCCACCGGCGACTGCTGCACCACCAGGTTCACCGCGGAGGACACGTCGTTGGTGGCGAGGGCGATCACGCCGATGTACTTGCCGCGGTCGGCGCCGACCAACCGATACGTGGTGCTGGTGGCGCCGTCGATGATGACGCAACCGTCGGGCAGCAGCCGCTCGACGTGCGCGGACCGTTCGGCCGACGGCGTGGTGAGCACCACGGGGGAGTTGCAGCGGATCCACTCGAGGGTGACCGTCGGCGCCGGATCGCCGGTGGTGGCGACGTGCGCGGTGAGGAGGTTCCCGACCGTGGGCGTGCCCGTGACGCTGATGGAGGTGATCTGCGGCGGGGTGCTCGAGTCGCCGAGCATGGCGATGCCGCCGGTGTCGGCCACCTCGGTCGGGGTGGTGTCGCTGTAGGCGGTGGAGAACATGCCGCCGACGTAGACCTGTCCGAGCGCACCGTTCAAGGTGATGGTGAACACCGCGTCGTCGACGCCTCCGAGGAACGGGATCCAGGTGTCCGAGGACAACTGCAGCGCGGCGACGTTCAGTTGCACGCCCTCGAGCGAGAACCAGCCGCCGACGGCGAGGCTGCCGCCCGAGAACGCCAGCGTGTCGACTTCGTCGTTGGTCACGTCGAACTGGTTCGTCGAGTCGCCGATCTCGGTGAACGATCCGGCGTTCCACGCGACCAGGTTGGTGGCCGCGGTGCCGCCGGCGTCGTCGAACGAGCCGCCGAGGTAGATGGTGCCGGTCGTGTCGTCGACGGCCAATGCCCACACCGCGCCGACTTCGTCTCCGCCGTCGGTGTAGTCGCGGATGCCGACGTCCGTGTCGCCGGCCAGCTGTGACCATGTGTTGTCGTCGCCGTTCCACAGCGCGACGCTGGCGAAGGGCACACCGCCCACCCGGTCGAACATCCCGCCCACGACGAGCTGATTGCCGTACTGGGCCAACGCGTCGACGGTGCACGGGTTGTCGGTGCGGGCGAGCGCGACGATCGGTGACCACGATCCAGCTCCCTCGTAGGCGAGCAGGCGACACGTGCCACCGGCGCCCTCGCCACCGAGGACGAGGTACTGCGCGCCGGCGCCGTCGTCGTACCACTGCAAGGCGTACGCGCTCACGCCGTCCGGTGCGGTGAGGTCGTCCCAGGCCTGTCCGGCGATGTCCCAGGCCATGACGCCGAACGGGCCGCCGACGAACAGCGTCGTCCCATCGGTGGCGAGCGACCACACGCTGTCGGTGGGGCCGTCGGTGGCAGGGTCGCCGAGGGCGTGGAAGGCGGTGCCGTCCCACATCGCGATGTTGTTCACCTCGACGCCGCCGGCGTCGGTGAACTGGCCGCCGACGTAGGTGCTGGTACCGACGGCAAGAGTCGCGAACGTGGTGCCGATGCTGTCGTTGACGGTGTCGTACAGGCCGGTGCCCATGGGAAACCAGGCCGGGCCGGCCGCATCCGTGGTGGCCACCGGTCCGCAGACCAGCGCGGCCGCGGCCGCGAGGCCGATGACGGCGCCGAGTCGTCCCCGGCGCCGCCGGCCCGTTCGCCGTGTGCCGTCCATGACCTGTGCGTGGACCATGATGCCCTCCCTTGCCGCCGCTACGGAGATCATCGTGAAGGAATCATCAGTGATGATGGTATGGCCAAAGGTCACTATTCGCGGTACCATGACCACATGGAGAGCGATTCGTCGGTCGGCGTGGATCGCCATTCGCGGCGCAAGGCGGCGACCCGCGCCGCCCTGGTCCGCGCGGCACGCGAGCTGTTGGTGGAGGACGGCCCCGACGTCAGCGTGCAGGCCATCACCGACCGGGCCGACGTCGCGCTCGGTTCGTTCTACAACCACTTCGAGGGCAAGCCGGCGGTGTTCGCCGCAGCGGCGACGGATGCGCTGATCGAGTTCGAGGCCGCGTTGGTGTCGGCGACCAAGGACGAGCACGACATGCTGGCGATGTTCGCGGCCCGCATGCGCCTCTTCGGACGCATGCCCGACAGCCACCCGCATGTCGCTGCGGTGCTCACCCGCGTGCCGCCCAGCCCCGACCTGGCACCGCACGGCTACAGCCTCCAGGCCCGGGCCGACGTCGACGGCTCGGCCATCGCACTGCAGTTCTCGCCCGACGAGATCGACATCCGCCTCATCGCCGCGCACGGTGGCTTCATGGAGCTCGTCGCGCTCCGCCAGCGCGATCCGAGCGTCGGACCGGAGCGGGCGGACGACCTGGCAGCCGTGATGCTGCAGTTGTTCGGCGTGTCGCGGGAGACGGCCGAGGCGATCGTCGCCCGTCCGTTGCCCGGCTCGTCGGGCTAGACCGGCGTGTCGATGCCCTTCGGCAATCGATCGATGGGCCAATCCAGCAGCGCGATCGCCTGGCGGCACGCGAACCGATCGGTCATGCCGCCCACGTAGGTCACGGCGGCGTGCAGCGCATCGGCGCTCCCGGCGTCGAGCTCGTTCGTGTCGGGCAGCTCGTGTGGACGTGCCGCATAGTGCTCGACGAGGGCGCGCAGCAGCGCGATGACCGCCTTGGCCTGGTCCTTCGATGCCGGCCGGAGATAGATGTTCTCGTAGTTGAACTTGCGGAATGCCGCGAGTGCCTCGGCCTGGCGGGCCGTCATGCCGATGCGGCCGCGCTCGGCGGCGGCATCGATCATCCCGTAGATGAACGCACCCAGCTGCTCGCGTCGCGACGTGCCGCACCGGTCGCGCACGAGTGGTGGCAGCATGTCCTCGGTGACGACCCCGGTGGCCACTGCGTCCTCGAAGTCGTGGCACACGTAGGCGATGCGGTCGGCCCAGCTGACCACCTCGCCTTCCGGTGTGGAGGGCGCTGGGCGGCTCCACGAATGGTTGCGAATGCCGTCGAGCGTCTCGGCGCACAGGTTCAGCGAGGTGAGCGTGACATCCGCGCCCCAGGTGGCGTGGTCGAACCCGCCAGGGACGAACGGGCTGAGCGCGTCCTCGCTGGCGTGGCCGCCGGGGCCGTGACCGCAGTCGTGACCCAGGGCGATCGCCTCGGTGAGTGCGACGTTCAGCCCGAGCGCGCGAGCGACGCTGACGGCGACCTGGGCCACCTCGAGCGCGTGCGTGAGTCGCGTGCGCTGGTGGTCGTCGGGGAACACGAACACCTGGGTCTTGCCGGCCAAGCGACGGAACGCGCTGGCGTGGAGGATGCGGTCGCGGTCGCGTTCGAAGCACGTCCGCCACGGATCGGCGGCCTCCTCGACGACGCGGTTGCCGCCGCCGAAGCTGCGCGTCGCCAGGGTGGCCAGCGCTGCCTGCTCGCGCTCTTCGCGGGCGAGCCGGGGGAGGAGCAGGTTGCTGCCGCTGCCCGCCCACGAGTCGGCGTGGGCGAAATGCACCCCCTCCACGGCCTCGTGGCCGGTCATGGTGGAGGCCCACTTCTCGGCGCGCTCGTCCATTCCGGTCATCGAACGCCAGCGTACCCACAGGCCGGTCGATGTGCCCGGTAGCCTCAAGGGGTCCTATGAGCAGCGGATTCGTCGACGAAGCACAACTGAACGTGACAGCCGGCGACGGTGGCGCCGGCTGTGTGTCGTTCCGTCGCGAGGGTCCGGTGGCGTTCGGCGGGCCCAACGGTGGCGACGGCGGCAAGGGCGGCGACATCTGGCTCGTCGCCGATCGCAACGTCGCTTCGCTGCTCGCCTTCAAGGACCACCCGCACCGCAAGGCCGACAACGGCGTGCACGGCCAGGGCAAGGACATGCACGGCAAGCGCGGCAAGGATCTCGAGGTGCACGTGCCCGAGGGCACCGTCGTCACCGATCTCTACACGGGCGAGCTGCTCGCCGACCTCGCCCATCACGGCGACCGCTGGCTGTGCGCCGCCGGTGGCCGCGGCGGCCGTGGCAACGCCAAGTTCGCCGTCGAACCGCCGCCGCGCCCCCACGTTCGCCGAGCAGGGCGAGCACGGCGAGGAGAAGTGGCTCAAGCTCGAACTGAAGCTGATGGCCGACGTCGCGCTGGTCGGGTTCCCCAACGTCGGCAAGAGCACGCTCATCAGCGTCATCAGCGCGGCCAAGCCGAAGATCGCCAACTACCCGTTCACCACGCTCGAACCGAACCTCGGTGTCGTGCGCATGCCGGGTCTCACCGAGTTCGTCGTCGCCGACATCCCCGGACTCATCGAGGGTGCCCACGAGGGCAAGGGCCTCGGCCACCAGTTCCTGAAGCACATCGAGCGTGCCCGCGTGCTGTGCATCATGGTCGACCTCGAGAACATCGACGGCCCCGACCCGATCGAGCAGGAGCGCATCCTGCTGCACGAACTGCGCGAGTACCAGCCCGAACTGCTCGACCGGCCGCGCCTCGTGGTCGGCACGAAGAGCGACTCGGCCATCTTCGACTGGGACGGCGAGATGATCTCGTCGATCACCCAGCAGGGTGTCCGCGAGCTGGCCGCGAAGCTGTCCGAGCTGGTCTTCCAGGCCCGCCAGCAGCAGCCCGAGACCGAAGGCATCGTCATCATCCGCCCCGAGCAGGACGGCGCGCGCGTCGAGCGCCTCGACGAGCACGAGTACCGCCTCATCGGCCGTCAGGTCGAGCGCGTCGTGGCCCTCAACGACGTCACCACGCCCGAAGCCCTCTCGTACATCGACTACGCGTTGAAGCGGCTCGGTGTCCCGAAGATGTTGTCCAAGGCCGGTGCGCGCGACGGCGACATCGTCTGGATCGCCAGCTTCAGTTTCGAGTACCAAGAGGAAGCCTGATGCGTGTCGTCGCCAAGATCGGCACGTCGAGCATCACCGATCAGCTCGGCGTCATCGACACCGCGTTCATCGACACGATGTGCGACCAGCTCGCCGCGTTGCGCACCGCCGGTCACGAGGTCGTGCTCGTCAGCTCCGGTGCCGTGTCGGCCGGCGTGTCGGCGCTCGGGCTGACCGCTCGTCCCACGGACATGCCCACGCTGCAGGCCATCTCGGCCGCGGGCCAGAGCCGCCTGATGGAGGTCTACAACCGCTCGCTCGGTCGCCACGGCCTGGTCGCAGCGCAGGTGCTGCTGGTGCCGCACGACTTCGTCGACCGTCGCCAGTACCTCCATGCTCGCCAGACGCTCGTGCGGCTGCTCGAGCTGGGCTGCGTGCCCATCGTCAACGAGAACGACGCCATCGCCGCCGACGAGCTGCGATTCGGCGACAACGACCGCATCGCCACGCTCGTCGCCCACAACGTGGCGGCCGATCTGCTGGTGCTGCTCACCGACATGCCCGGGCTGTACACCGCCGACCCGCGGCACGACACGTCGGCGGCGCTCATCAGCGAGGTGCCCGCCGACGACCCGCTCTTGTCGGTCGAGGCCACGGCCAGCGGCAGCAACCGGGGCAGTGGTGGCATGGCGTCGAAGCTGTCGGCGGCGAGGATGGCGTCGTGGGCCGGGGTGCGTGCGGTCATCGCCAGCTCCAGCCGGCCCGACGTGCTGCTCGACGCGGTGAACGGTGCGCCGGTCGGCACCACGTTCCTGCCGAGCGACCGCAACCTGCCCGCCCGCAAGCTGTGGATCGGCTTCGCCACCAACGTCGAGGGCGTGCTCGTGGTCGACGACGGTGCACGGCGAGCGCTGCTCGAGCGCGGCACCTCGCTGTTGCCCGCCGGAGTGGTGGGCGTCAGCGGCTCGTTCGACATCGGCGACGTGGTCGAGATCCGCGACCTGCAGGGTGTCACCATCGCCCGCGGCATGGCGCTGGTCGACAGCGAGGTGATGCAGTCCATCAAGGGCAAGCGCACCACCGACCTGCCCGAGAACATCGCCCACGAGGCCGTCCACCGCGACGACCTGATGATCCTCGTCTGACCCGCTGACGCACCCCTCCCGAGGGTTTCGGCGGGGGCTGGCTTCTGGGCGGAGCGCCGGTCGGCTTCTGGGCGGGATTCTTCCCAAATCGGCTTCTGGGCGGGAATTCTCCCGGCTTCCGGGAACCAGACCGCCCAGAACGAGCGCTCACACGTGCCGTTCTGGCGCTGAACAAGGCCAGGCCACTTCGGGCGCTCGGCACTCCTTGGCGAAATGGAGTGTTTCCGCGTCACCTGCCGTCACGGAAACACTCCGTTTCGGGCTGGGGAGCACACATCTGCCGCTCTGTGCGCCTGAGCGGCCGCACGTCCACTCGTTGAGGGAGCGGATCCGGTGACGTCGGTGACGATGCGCCTGCTCGCTCGTGTGACCCCGCCAACTCAGGTTCGGGAGAAGCGGGCCTTGAGTTGGTCGAGTTCGGGGGCCTTCAGGACCAGGAGCATGCCGACGTAGACGATGGCGCCGACGACGGTGCCGGCGGCGACGCGCAGCACGGCTCCGGCGCCGTCGTTGTCGCCCACCACCCGGGCGACCAACCACACCACCTCGGCCATGATCAGCGAGGCCAGCGTCATCCGCCACAGCGCGGCGAGCAGCGAGCGCACGGGGAAGCCGGGCACCTTGTAGGACACGATCTGCAACGCCCACACCGACGCGACCAGGTAGGCGATCGCGAACGACAGCCCCAGTCCGAGCAGCCCGAACCGGTCGACCAGCACCAGCGCGAGCACGATGTTGATCAGGTTCTCGCCGATGTTGATCATGAACGGCGTGCGCGCGTCCTGGTGGGCGTAGAACACGCGGAGCACGAACAGGTACACCGAGAAGCCGACGAGGCCGAGCGCGAACCCGCCCAGGGCGCGGGACGTGAGCAGCGCGTCCTCTGCTGTGACGTTGCCGTGCTGGAACGCGGCACCGATGATCGGGCGACGCAGCACGAACAGGCCGAACCCGGCAGGGATGGTGACGAGCGAGATCAGGCGAATGCCGAGTGACGTTCGTTCGATGAGACGCGGCTTGTCCTTGCGGTTGATCGCACTGCTCATCTCGGGGAGGAACGTCGTGGCGATGGACACGGCGAGCAGGCCGTGGGGGAGCACGAACCACAGGTAGGCACGCGAGTAGGCGAACACCGACCCGTCGCCGCCACGCAGCAGGTTGCGGATGACCACCACGGCCACCTGGTTGGCGACGACGTAGCCGAGCGCCCAACCCGAGAGGCGCTTCAAGGTGGCGACGGCCGGGTTCTTGAAATCGGGACGGAAGCGCAGTCGCACGTCGGCGGCGACGAGGGCCGGGAACAGCGCGACGGCCATCACTGCGATGCCGATCGTCGCCCCGCCGCCCAAGACCCACCGCAGCGTGCTGTTGTCGAGCACGTCCTGCAACGTGGGCACGGCACCATCCATCACGTTCGGCACCATCAGCAGCGACCCGATGATCACCAGGTTCGACAGCACCGGCACCCACGCCGCGGCGAAGAAGCGCCGGCGGGCGTTCAACAACGCGGTCGCCAGCGCGTTCAGGCCGTAGAAGAAGATCTGCACCAGGAACAGGCGTGCGAGCACGGTGCCCACCTGGCGGTACTGATCGGCGTCGACCGTCGCCGACACGAGCAGCGAGTAGAGGTGGAAGATCAGCGGGGCCAGCAGCACCGCCGCGACGGTGACGACCGAGATGACGATGACCGCGACCGTGACGACGGCGCTCTGCCCTTCGTCGTCCTCGTCGTCGCGCAGCCGGGTGAAGAGCGGGACGAGGCTGCTGCTCAGCACGCCACCGATGAGCAACTCGTAGATCATGTTGGGCGTGCCGTTGGCCAGGTCGTAGGCGTCGGCCACCGCACCCGGGGTCCCCAGGACCGCGCCGAGCACGGCCACGCGAACGACACCCGTGATGCGCGACACGGCGGTGCCCGTGGCAACCGCCAAGTTCGACTTCAGCAGGCTGCTCACCGGGGTCAGGGTAGTACGCACCGGTCGCCCGATGGGGGTGGCCCCCACCGGACGACCGGTCCGTTCGTCACTGCGTCAGTCGCGGGGCAGGCGCAACGGCACCCGATCCGCCTCTCGCGAGCCGGCGGCGTCGTCGACCGACACCACCAGCCAACCGAGCGTGCCCTGCTGGGCCGCAGCAGCGGTGTCGATGGACACCGGCAAGGTCGCCGTCGCTGCGGGGTCGAGGACGCCGAAGTCGCCCATGCTGACCGCGGGGCGAGTGGGGTCGTAGAGCCCCGAGCCCACTGCGTCGTAGGGGGCGATCTCGACGACCGAGCCGGTCTCGACCGTCACGCGCACCGGGCCGGTGGCGCCGATCGAGCTGGCCAGCACCGGCAGTTCGACGACGGCGCCGTTGTTCGGCGCGAACGCCGACCACAGATCGACGATGGCGCCGGTGTGCAGGTCGATGGTGAACGACTGGAAGTCACCGTCGGGAGCGCCGGCCGTGAGCAGGCCGAAGTCGACGCCCACCGTCACGAAGTCGTCCGCGCCGTCGAGGTCGACGTCGAGGTACACGTCGAACTCGGTGGTCGCGGCCGTCGTGAAACGGTTGTTCACACTGACCGCGAACACCAACAGGCTGTCGGTGGCCGAGATCGGGAACTGCTGCACGCCGACGTCGCGAGCGTCGGGCGTGCCCGGCGTGGCGTTGTCGCGGGAGGCGTCGCTGGCCACCCACTGGTAGGTGTCGTACGTGCCGAAGTGGACGCCGCGGTTGGCGACGGCGATGTTGCCCGTGAAGCCCTTGGGCACGCCGGCGCCGGCCTTGGCCGCGGCGCGGATGTCGCTGAGCCCGTAGGGGACCAGCGCGAGCGGAGCGCGCAGCGTGTGCACTCCGGCCGTGGTGCCGCGTGGCGTGGCGACGAGCACGCCGCTGACGGCGGCCTGGTCGCCGCCGGTGTCGGCGCTGACGTCGGGCAGATTCTGCGCGTCACGGATCTTCAGCGTCACCGTGATGGTGCGGTTGCTGCGGGCCGGGACCGTGACGGTCGACGGCGACACGGTGGCGCTGAATCGAGTGAGCCCGAGCGAGTCGAGCTGCGTGGCGAGGTCGTAGGTGACGGCCTTCCGCGACGTGTTGTTCAGGGTGATCGTGCGGCTGTCGGCGTAGTTGCCCTTCAGTTCCTGGAAACCGAATGCCAGATGGTTGCTGCCATTGCGGGTGGAGAAGAACGTCGTCGCGTCGACCGCTGCGGGGGCCGACACCATGCCGGTGCCACCACGGACGACGTTCCAGTCGCCGATTCGCGACGGGTCGGCCGTGGACATGAGCGCGCCCTTGACGGCGATGGGGCTCCACGTCGGGTGGGCCTGACGCACGAGCACCGCGATGCCCGCGGTGTGCGGTGCGGCCATGGACGTGCCCGAGAGGAGCGTGCCCTGATCGCCGCTGCCGACGAACGCCGACAGGATGTTCACACCGGGTGCCGTGATGTCGGGCTTGGGTGCGCTGTCCTGACGGAGACCGTTGGAGGTGAAGCTGGCGAAGTTGGTGAACGCCGGGTTGGGGATGGGCGCGCCAGCGTCGAGCGTGACGTTGCTGCCGTCGGGGATCGATCACCGTGTTGGGCACACCGACGAACGGCACCGTGCCGCCGGGGATGGCGCCCTCGACCGGCGGGTAGCCGGCTGCGTTGTTGACGAAGATGACGGCGGCGACACCGGCGGTGGTGCCGAGGATCGCACGGGCGACGCGGTCGCACACGCCGCGATGGGTGACGACGACCGCGCCGGCGAGACCGGCGTAGTCGGCGGCATCGCAGCCGAGACCGATGTCGACGGTGACGCCGCTGACGGCGCCGGTGCTGAAGTCGTAGCCGTTCGAGTTCTGCGCCGGTGAGCGTGACGTCACCGGTGATCGCGACGCCGGGCAGTGTGGCCGAGGACGTGTCGGCCGCGGCCACCGACAGCGCGGTGTTGGCGGTGGACGGTCCGCCGACGAGGTAGGCGTTCGGTCCCGAGTTGCCGGCCGACACGACCGACAGGACACCGAGCTTGGTGGCGTTGTCGATGGCGAGTGCGATCGGCTCGGTGGCCGTGCCCCAGGTGCTGCCGAGGGACATGTTGATGACGCTCACACCGTCGGCGACGGCGCGGTCGATCGCAGCGAGGATGACGTCGTCGTTGACGCTGCCATCGCAACCGAAGACCTTGTAGATCTTGATCGACGCCTCAGGCGCTGAACCGGGAGCGACCGTGAACGAGTGGTCGGTGAGGGTCGTCGCGGTGTACGGGCCGGTGAACGTGGTGCCGTCGGCGAGCACGCCCTGGCCCGCTGCCGTACCCGAGACGTGGGTGCCGTGTTCGCCACAGGCGAGCGGGTCGGGATCGGGAACGGGGATGTCGGACTCGCCGGGAGCATCGGCGTTCGCGTCGTACGCGTCACCGACGAAGTCGTAGCCACCGGTCACCTTGACGGTGGGGAAGCTGCCCGGCTCGATGGTGGTGGGATCGTTGGCGGCGTAGTCGGCGGGGTCGCCGCTGCCGCCGAAGTCGGCATGGTGGTAGTCGATGCCGTCGTCGATGACGCCGACGGTGACGCCCTTGCCGGTGAGGCCGAGGCTCTGCCACACCTGGGCGACGCCGGTGTAGGCGTCACTCGCGCCGTTGTCGCGAGCGATCGGGCGCGACACGTGCACGGCCGCGACGCCGGGGACTGCGGCGAGGCTCTTCAGGTCCTTCACCTTGGCGCGGACCGTGATGGTGTTGAGCACGGTGCTGGTGGAAGTGCGGACGTTGCCGCCCGCGGCGCGCAGCTTCGGTGCGATCGCGGACTGGGCGGCCTTGGCCTGCCGCTCGGCAGCCTTCTTGTCGAAGGTGACCTTCGCCGTGTCGGCCTTCTCCTTCGCGGAGCTGACCGAGTCGGCCGCGAGCACGACCGTCGCGGTGACGATCTTGTCGGGGTTGGTGCGGCTGGGCAGGTTGCCCAGGTCGATCGATGCCGGCCGGTTCAGCTGGCGGAAACGTTGGTCCTGCTGCACGTGTGGCGACGCCGAGGTGGTCGGGCCCTGGGCCGTGACCGCGGCGGCGAAGCCGAGTGTGGTGAGCAGCGCGACGCCCGTTGCGATTGCGCGCTTCATGCGGTGTGTTCCTCTCGTCCATCGGTCCGATGTGAACCGATTCAGCAAACATATTCCAGATTCGCGACGCTCTGGAACAGGACCACCGGGCGTGGTCGAGTGCATGTCGCGCCGCGGTCGCTTCGATTGACCGTCCGGTCAAGGCGCCGGTTAGGGTGCCCCCATGGCTCATCGCTTCGAGAGCGTCGCGCAGGTCCGTCAGGGCCTGAAGGACGTCAACTACCTGGCCGACGAGGGCATCGCCGGCGTCGCCTTCCTGGCCGACCGTCTTGGCAAGCCCGTGCTCGTGGAAGGTCCCGCCGGCACCGGCAAGACCCAGCTGGCGAAGAGCATCGCCGAGATGACCGGCTCGCGGCTCATCCGTCTGCAGTGCTACGAGGGCCTCGACGAGAGCAAGGCGCTCTACGAGTGGAACTACAAGAAGCAGCTGCTGCGCATCCAGGCCGACAAGAACAGCGACTCGTGGAGCGATGTCCACGACGACATCTTCAGCGACGAGTTCCTGCTCACCCGCCCGCTGCTCGAGGCCATCACGGCCACCGACCCGGTGGTGCTGCTGATCGACGAGGTCGACCGCGTCGAGGTCGAGACCGAGGCCCTGCTGCTCGAGATCCTCTCCGAGTACCAGGTGTCCATCCCCGAGCTCGGCACCGTGCAGGCGACGCAGATCCCGATGGTGTTCCTCACGTCGAACAACACTCGCGAGCTCAGCGAGGCCTTGAAGCGTCGCTGCCTCTACCTGCACGTCGACTACCCGTCGATGGAGCGCGAGAAGGAGATCGTCCTCACTCGCGTGCCCGAGGTCAGCGACAACCTGGCCGACCAGATCGCGCGCATCGTGCGCAGCATCCGCCAGCTCGACCTGAAGAAGTCGCCGAGCGTCAGCGAGACCATCGACTGGGCGCGCACCCTGGTGCTGCTCGGCATCGAGAGCATCGATGCACAGCAGGCCAAGGAGACCCTCCACATCCTGCTCAAGTACCAGACCGACATCGCCAAGGCGGCGAAGGAACTGAGCGTCGACAAGTAGTCGGCGGTCCGCACCATGCTCGATCTCCTTGCCGGTTTCGTGACCGAACTCCGCAACGCGGGGCTCCCGGTGTCGCTCACCGAGAACCTCGATGCGATGGAGGCCGTGCAGCACATCCCCATCGAGGACCGTGAGGCGTTCAAGTACGCCCTCGGCGCGACGATGGTGAAGAACAACGCCCACTGGCGGGCCTTCGAAACCGTGTTCGAGGTCTACTTCAGCATGCGCGGTCCGGAGTACAAGATCGCCGACGGTGAGACCGACCTCGACGAGATGTG
This sequence comes from uncultured Actinomycetes bacterium, assembly GCA_963822385.1. Classification (GTDB taxonomy): domain Bacteria; phylum Actinomycetota; class Acidimicrobiia; order Acidimicrobiales; family Ilumatobacteraceae; genus UBA668. The sequence goes on along the minus strand of CAWGHJ010000003.1, from coordinate 1,786,664 downwards.
GCGCGAGATGCAGGAGCAGATGCGCCAGGGCGACGGCAAGGCGACCCAGGGCGGGTCGATGGACTCGCTCACGCCCGAAGAGATCGCCCAGATGCTGATGTCGGCGTTGATGAACGGCGACCAGGCGATGATGCGCGCGCTCGCCAAGCAGGCCGTGCAGCGGTTCGCCGGCATGGAGCCCGGGCGCCCGGTCGGTGGCACGTACTACCTGTACCGCACGCTGCGGAACCTCGACCTCGAGGGCATGCTCGACAAGCTCATGGAGGCGAGCAAGGAAGAGGTCGGTGGCGAGCTCACCGCGCTCGAGGAACGGCTCGAACGCGACGAGTACAACGACCGCATCGAGCAGTTCAAGAAGGAGATCGAGGCCGAGATCCGTCGCCGCCTCGTCGCCGACCGCGGTGCCGAGGCCATGGCCAAGACGCTGCGCAAGCCGCTGCCGGAAGACGTCGAGTTCATGCACGCGTCGCGCGACGAGATGCAGAACCTGAAGAAGGCGCTGCAGCCGCTCACCCGCAAGCTCGCGGCGCGTCTGGCCCGCAAGCGCCGTCACGGTCGCAAGGGCCCGCTCGACTTCCGCAACACCGTGCGCCACAGCCTCAGCTACGGCGGCGTGCCGGCCGAGCCGAAGTTCAAGTACCCGCGTCCGGCCAAGCCCGAGCTGATGGTCATCGCCGACATCTCCGGTTCCGTGGCGGCGTTCGCCCGGTTCACGCTGATGCTCGTCTACGCCATGCAGGGTCAGTTCTCGAAGGTGCGCTCGTTCGTGTTCATCGACGGCATCGACGAGGTCACCGAGTACTTCCGCGGCGAGGAAGACATCGCCAACGCCATCCACCGGGTCAACACCGAGGCCGATGTCGTGTGGGTCGACGGGCACAGCGACTACGGCCACGCGTTCGAGGTGTTCTGGGAGCGCTACGGCAAGGACGTCGGCCCGAAGACCACCGTGCTGCTGCTCGGCGATGCGCGCAACAACTACCACGCGTCGCAGAGCTGGGTCATCAAGGAGATCCGCCAGAAGGCGCGGCACGTGTACTGGTTGAATCCCGAGCCGAAGAGCTACTGGAACACCGGCGATTCCATCGTCGGCGACTACGGCACGCACACCGACGGCGTCTACGAGTGTCGCAACCTGCGCCAGCTCGAGGGCTTCGTCGAAAAGCTCGCCTGAGCGGCGCGGTCGGGCGTCGGTGTCAGCGTCTCGGTTCGGCAGCGCGACCCAACTGCGGCTCGACGCGGTCGTGTTCGGCTACTTCATGCCCATCGGCATGTTGTTCGTCGGCGTGTCGCGCTTCGTGCGCGAGGAGTTGGGTGGTGGTGACTTCGTCGTCGGGCTGGCGACCACGATCTTCTTCGTGAGTGCGATCGTCGCCCGCCCCTTGGCCGGACGGGTGATGGACCGCATCGGTCGGCGACCGTTCATCGTGCCGCCATTGCTGGGCATGGCGCTGACGACCGTGCTGATCAGCATGAGCACCGCGGTGTGGATGGTCGTGGTACTGCGCATCGTCCAGGGCGCCGTCGGCTCGATGCTGTACACCGCGCTGGCCGCGACGGCCACCGACCTGGCGCCACCCGAGCGGCGCGGCGCAGCGATGGCCCGGCTGAGCGTGATGGTGTACCTGGGCTTCGCCATCGGGCCGTTCGTGGGCGAGTACCTGTTCGACCAGCACCACTGGTGGCTGTTCGCGGTGGCGGGTGGAATGACCATGGTGTCGGCGACGATCGCGCTGTGGCTGCCCGAGACCCGACCCGAGGGCGGCGGAGTCGCGCAGCCGCCCGCAGCGTGGTCGGCGATGGTGCGCCTGGTCGCCCGGCCCGGCGTCGCGCAGGCCACCGTGGGATTCGGCTACGCCTGCCTGATCAGCTTCCTGCCCAAGTACTCGCGAGAGGTGGGCATCGGGGCGTCGGGCCCGTTGTTCGTGACGTTCGCGATCTTCACGCTCGTGGTTCGCGCCGTCAGCGGGCCGCTGGGCGACCGCGCCGGTTACGCCGTCGTGGCGCTCCCCGGTGTGGCCTGTATCGGCGTCGGTCTGGCGGGGCTGGCACTCGCCCCGCAGGGTTGGATGGCGTTCCCCGCCATCGCACTGGTGGGCATCGGCTTCGGTGCGTCGTTCCCCGCACTCACCGCCCTCGCCGCCCAGGGTGCCCCCGACGCAGCGCGCGCGGCCGCACTGGGCACGTTCCTCAGCTTCAACGACCTGGGCAGTGCGATGGCCGGGCCACTCGTCGGCGCGATCAGCCAGCAGGTCGGCTTCCGGTGGGTGTACGGCGTCCCGGCCCTGGTGGCCGTCGCCGGCGCGGCCCTCGTCGTCACCATGCTGCCCAGCCGCACTCCCGCTCCTGCCGGCTGACCTCGGGACGGATCAGCTGCGCTGGTAGTTGGGAGCTTCCTTGGTGATCGTCACGTCGTGAGGGTGGCTCTCGTTGCGGCCGGCGGTGGTGACCCGCATGAACCGGGCAGTTGCGGAGCGAGTCGAGCGTCGCCGCACCGGCGTAACCCATGCCGCTGCGCAGGCCGCCGACGAGTTGGTAGACGACGTCGCCGAGCGTGCCGGCGTACGGCACCCGGCCCTCGATGCCCTCGGGGACGAGCTTGCGCGAGGTGCCGGCCAACTGGCTCTGCCCGTCGGCCGACTGGGCCGTGGCGTAGCGGTCGGCGCCGAGGCCCTGCATCGCGCCCATCGAGCCCATGCCGCGGTAGCTCTTGTAGCGGCGACCCTCGAACAGTTCGAGCTCGCCCGGGGCTTCGTCGGTGCCCGCCAACAGCGAGCCGAGCATCACACAATCCGCACCGGCGGCGATGGCCTTCACCACGTCGCCCGAGTAGGTGATGCCGCCGTCGCCGATGACCGGGATGCCCAGCTGGCGGGCCTTGCGGGCGGCGAAGTGGATGGCCGACAGCTGCGGCATGCCCGCACCGCTGACGACGCGGGTGGTGCAGATGGAGCCTGCACCCACGCCGACCTTCACGGCCGACGCGCCGGCCTTGTGCAGCGCCTCGACGCCGTCCTCGGTGACGACGTTGCCGGCGGCCACCGGCAGGTCGGGCCACGAGCCCTTGATCCGCTCGATGGCCTTCAGCACGCCGGCCGAGTGGCCGTGTGCGGTGTCGAGTGCGACCGCGTCGACGCCCATGCGCCACCAGCATCTCGACCCGCTCCTCCAGATCGGCGCCCACGCCGACGGCGGCGGCGCAGCGCAGGCGACCGGCCCGCGTCGCGGGTGGCGTTGGGGAACTCGGTGGCCTTGAGGATGTCCTTCACCGTGATCAGCCCGGCCAGGCGGCCGGCCTCGTCGACCAGCGGCAGCTTCTCGATGCGGTGCTTCTGGAGGATGGCCTTGGCCTCGTCGCAGGGTGGTGCCCACGTGTGCGGTCACCAGGCCGTCGCTGGTCATGAACTCGGTGACCAGGCGGCGGTAGTCGCTCTGCTCGCAGAAGCGCATGTCGCGGTTGGTGAGGATGCCGACGAGCCGACCGTCGGGGTCGGTGATGGGCATGCCGCTGAACTTGAACCGGCTCATCAGTGCCTCGGCGTCGGCGAGCGTGGCCGTGGGCGGCAACGTGACCGGGTCGGTGATCATCCCGCTCTGGCTGCGCTTCACCTTCTGCACCTCGGCCGCCTGATCGGCGATCGACAGGTTGCGGTGGATGACGCCGATGCCGCCCTCGCGGGCCATGGCGATGGCCATGCGGGCCTCGGTGACCTTGTCCATCGCCGCGCTGACGATGGGCACCTGCAGCACGATGTCGTCGGCGAACGTGGCCGAGGTGTCGGCGGTGTCGGGCAGCACGTCGCTGTACCCGGGGACGATGACCACGTCGTCGAACGTCAGGGCCTCGTAGCGGTCGAAGAGTTCACCATTGCTCATGCGGATGCTCCATGTCTGAGGGTCTGGGTGCACAGGTGCTGCAACGTGTCGACGAGCAGGCGATGCTCGGTCGCGTGGATGCGTGCTTCCAGTGTGGCCTGTGTGTCGTCGGCCGCGATCGCGACCTCCTCGGCGGCCAGCACCGGGCCGTCGTCGACACCTTCGTCGGGCACCAGGTGCACCATCACACCGGTGCGAGTGCGCAGGCCGGCACAGTGCTCGGCCCAGGCACGGTCGATGGCGTGCGTGCCGGGCAGCTCGCCGGGCAGCGCAGGGTGCAGGTTCACGACCATCGACGGGAACCAGCCGAGGAAGCTCATCGTCAGCAGCCGCATCCAGCCGGCCAACACGACGAAGTCGGGGTCGAAGCCGCTGACGATGTCGGCCAGGCGGGCGTCGTAGTCGGCGCGGGTCTCGCCGTCGCGTCGACCGATGTGCACGGTGGGGATGCCCGCAGCGTCGGCACGGTCGAGCGCCGTGGCGTGGGCGACATCGCTGACGACGGCGACCACGGTGGCCGAGAGCCGTTCCTCGGCGCAGGCGTCGATGACCGCCTGCAGGTTCGAGCCGTTGCCCGAGGCGAGGACCACGAGGCGTTTCATCGCAGGTGCACCATTCGACCATGGCGCGACCCGGCGTCGTCGCTGGCGACCAGGGCACCGATCCGCCAGGTCGGCTCGTCGATCATGCCCTGCACCTCGTCGGCCAGTTCGGGGCTGCACACGACGACCATGCCGATGCCCATGTTCAGCGTGCGGTACAGCTCGTCGGTGGGCATGCCGACGGTGACCTCGCGCACCAGCTGGAACAACGGCGGTACCGGCCACGAGCCGAGCTCGATGACCGCGTCGACGCCGTCGGGCAGCACACGGGGCAGGTTCTCGGGCAGGCCGCCGCCGGTGATGTGGGCGAGCGCCTTCACCCGACCGCTCTGCAGCACCTTGTCGAGCACGGGCAGGTAGTTGCGGTGCGGCCGCAGCAGCGTGGTGCCCAGCGGTGCGTCGAAGCCGGGCGGAGTGGTCTCCATCGGCAGCCAGTCGAACAGCTTGCGGAGCAGCGAGTAGCCGTTGGTGTGCGGGCCGTTCGAGGCGACGCCGAGCAGCACGTCGCCGGCGCTGCAGTACGCCCGGCGGGCAACAGGTTGGCTCCGATCGACCACACCGACCAGCGTGCCGGCGATGTCGAAGGCGCCTTCGGCGTACACGCCGGGCATCTCGGCGGTCTCGCCCCCGAGCAGCGCGCACCCGGCGATCTCGCACGCCTCGGCCATGCCGGTGACCACCTCGGCCACCTGGTCGGCGTCGAGCTTGCTGCTGGCGATGTAGTCCAGGAAGAACAGCGGGCGCGCACCCTGCACGAGCACGTCGTCGATGCAGTGGTTGACGATGTCCATGCCGACGCCGCGGTACTGGCCGAGGCGTGCGGCGAGCTCGACCTTGGTGCCCACGCCGTCGGTGCTGGCGACGAGCAGCGGGTCGTCCATCGCCTTGATCGCTGCCAGGCTGAACACGCCACCGAAGCTGCCGACGCCGCGCAGCACAGCAGGGCCGTGGGTGCGCTCGACGGCCGCCTTCATCTGGTCGACGGCGCGGGTGCCTTCGTCGATGTCGACGCCCGCAGCCGCGTAGGACTGCAGTTGTGCGCCGATGGCGCGCCAGCCGATGTCGCGGCGCACCTGCATGCCGTCGAAGCGAACGCTGTCGAGCCGTGCGTAGGCACGCTCACGTGCGTCGGCCAACGACGCGCCGAGCCCGGTGACGGCGAGCACGCGACCGCCGGTGACGGCACTGCCGTCGGTGCCGGCCGGGAACAGCAGCGCCAGCTCGGCGTCGGAGCCGAACTCGATGGTGCCGCCCGTGACCGGTGCGGCCGGATAGCCGGGGGCCGCGGCGACGACGGTGCAGCTCGCGCCGGTGTGCTGGATGCGCCGGTCGCCCAGCTCGCCGTTGCAGCACGCGAGCGCGAGCTCGGCGAGGTCGTCGTCGAGCAGCGGCAGCACGGCCTGCGCCTCGGGATCGCCGAAGCGGCAGTTGTACTCCAACAACTTCGGGCCGTCGGGCGTGAGCATCAGGCCGGCGTAGAGCACGCCGATGTACGGCGCACCCACGTCGGCGAGGTGATCGAGCACCGGCTGGATGAACGTGGCCGTCAGCTCGTCGGGGTCGTACGGGACCGGCGCCGGGGCGTAGGCGCCCATGCCGCCGGTGTTCGGGCCGGTGTCGCCCTCGCCGATGCGCTTGTGGTCCTGGGCGATCGGCAGGGGGCGGGCCACGGTGCCGTCGCACAGGGCCATCAGGCTGCACTCCGGCCCGGTGAGGCGTTCCTCGAGCACGATGGGTCCCTGTTCGACCAGCTCGCGGATGGCCGCCTCGGTGGCTTCTGGCGCCGTCGGGGACGATGACGCCCTTGCCGGCCGCGAGTCCGTCGAGCTTCACCACGACCGGCTTGCCGAAGGTGCGCCACCAGGCGAGCGCATCGTCGGCCGACGACGACATGTGGAACGCCGGCGAGGGAAGGCCGAGCGACTTCGCCAGCGTGCGGGTGAAGCCCTTGCTGCTCTCCAGCCGGGCGAGCGCCGCGGTGGGGCCGAAACACGGCACGTGCTCGTCGGCGCAACGATCGGCGACGCCGGCCACCAGCGCGGCCTCGGGCCCGACGATGACGAGATCGGCGTCGATGGGCGTCGGCAACTCGGCGGCGACGCGCACGGCGTGGCCGTGTCGCCCGCACGCCCACGCGATGGCCGCCTCACGGCCACCCGAGCCGATGACGAGCACGTTCACGCCAACACTCCCTCGAAGCTCAGCTTCGGCGGGGCTTCCTCGACGGGCATCGGGTAGTTGCCGGTGAAGCAGCCGATGCAGTAGCCGGTGGAGGCGCCTTCGGTGGTGGGCTCGATGGCGCGCATCATGCCCTCCTCGGAGAGGAAGTGCAGGCTGTCGGCACCGATGAGGTCGCGGATCTCGGCGATGCTCAGGCGGGCGGCCATCAGGTCGCCGTCGTGGCCCATGTCGACGCCGAAGTGGCAGGCGTGGGTGATGGGCGGGCAGGTGATGCGCACGTGCACCTCGGTGGCACCGGCGTCGCGCAGCAGCTTCACCAGCGGCCCGGCGGTGGTGCCACGCACCAGCGAGTCGTCGATCATGACGACGCGCTTGCCGCGCAGGTTCTCGCTGAGCGCGTTGAACTTCAGCGCGACGCCGCGCTCGCGCAGGTCCTGCGACGGCTCGATGAACGTGCGCCCGATGTAACGGTTCTTGATCAGCCCGTCGTTGTGGGGGATGCCGCTCTGGCGGCTGTAGCCGATGGCCGCGGGGATGGAGCTGTCGGGCACGGGGATGACCACGTCGGCGTCGACGCCACCCTCGATGGCGAGCTGCTCGCCCAGGCGCTGGCGCACGTGGTGCACGTTGTGGCCGGCCCAGTTGCTGTCGGGACGGCTGAAGTAGACGAACTCGAACGTGCATCGGGCGGGCGTCGCGGCGGGCGTGAGCGCCTGGCGGCGGAAGATCTCGGCACCCTGCAGGGTGACGATCTCGCCGGGCTTCACCTCGTCGATGTCGACGCAACCGAGCGTGTTCAAGGCGCAGGTCTCGGACGCGACCGCGTGGCCACCGTGCGGCAGCCGGCCGACGTGCAGCGGACGGATGCCCCACGGATCGCGTACGGCGATGACCCGGTCGTCGACCAGCATCACCACGCAGTAGGCGCCCTTCCATGCGGGCAGGGTGCGCTCGATGCGGTCCTCCCAGCTCCGGCCGCCGGCCGCGGCGAGCATGAGCGTGAGCACCTCGGTGTCGCTCGTTGCGGTGAGGCCGAAACCGCGGGCGAGCAACTCCTCGCGCAATGCCGACGCGTTCACCAGGTTGCCGTTGTGGCCGACGGCGAGCGGGCCGTGCATGGTCTCGACGACGAACGGCTGCACGTTCTTCACCGAGTTGCCGCCCGTGGTGCTGTATCGGGTGTGGCCCATCGCGTGGTAGCCGGTGAGTGCGGACATCGTCGCCGGGGTGAACACGTTCGCCACCAGGCCGGCGTCCTTGTGGACCCGCACCCGCGAGCCGTCACTGACGGCGATGCCGGCGGCCTCCTGGCCGCGGTGCTGCAGTGCGAACAGGCCGAAGAAGGCCAGCTGGGCGATACCTTCGCCGTGCGGGGTGGACGCGCCGAAGACGCCGCACTCCTCGTGTGGCTGATCGTCGAAGCATTCGTGCTCAGAGGGAAACATGCGACATCGCTTCCTGGATGCGGGGCGCGACGGGGTACGCGCCCGGTTCGAACGTGGTGCCGGTGAGGCGCTCGTACGCCTGGATGTAGCGGCGGGTGGTCTCGGTCCAGACCTCGGCGGGCAGCACCGGCGGCTCGCCGTCGCCCTGGTAACCGGCAGCCAGCAGGGCCCGCCGGACGACTTCCTTGTCCAGGCTCTCGGGCTCGTCGCCGGCGGCGAGGCGTTCCTCGTAGGTGTCGGCCACCCAGTAACGGCTGGAGTCGGGGGTGTGCATCTCGTCGATCAGCAACAGGCTGCCGTCGGTCGCCGTGCCGAACTCGTACTTCGTGTCGGCGAGGATGAGCCCGGCCTCGGCTGCCTTGCGCTGGCCGCGCTGGAACAGCTGGAGCGCGGCCTCCACGACCTCGCCCCAGCGTCGGTGCTCGACCAGCCCGCGCTGAGCCACCTCGGCCACCGTGAGCGGCACGTCGTGCGCGCTGTCGTCGCCGTCGGCGCCGCCCTTCGTCGTCGGCGTGACGAGTGCCGCGGGGAGCGGGGTGTTCTTGCGCAGCCCGTCGGGGAAGCGGTGCCCGTAGATCTCCCGTGCGCCGTCGGCGTACTGCTTCCACAGCGAGGTCGAGGTGACGCCCGTGATGTGGCCGCGCACGATGACCTCGACGGGCAGCGGCGTGGCCGCTCGGGCGACGAGCAGGTTCGGGTCGGGCACCGACAGCACGTGGTTGGGCACGATGTCGGCGGTCTCGGCGAACCACCACGCCGCCAGCTGGTTGAGCACCTGACCCTTCCACGGGACGCCGGCGATGATGCGGTCGAATGCCGACAGTCGGTCGGTGGTGACGAACAGACGCCGAGCCTCACCATCGGCCGACGACGACAACTCGTACGACACCCGCACCTTGCCGTCGCGTCGGTCGGGCAGCGGCAGCTCGATGTCGAGGAACGGCTCGGTGGCGGTCATCTGCGGATCACTGCTCCTTCGCGTGACGGACGCCCTGCTCGAACAGCTGCAGGCCCAGCGCTCCGGCGGTGCCGCGTCCGCGGCGCGGGTGCTGCCGGGGGAGGACGTGGTTCTCGGGGTGCGGCATCAGGCCGAGGACCACACCCGACTCGTCGCAGACACCGGCGATGTCGGCGACGGAGCCGTTGGGGTTGTGGCCGGTGTAGCGCAGCGCCACCTGACCGGCCGCGGCGAGGGCCGCCGGATCGTCGTGGACGTACCGGCCCTCGCCGTGGGCGATGGGGCACTCGAACGGCTCGAGGTCGCGGGTCCAGATGCAGTGGCTGGCGGGTGCCTCGAGGGCCACCCATTCGCACTGGAAGTGGCCGCTGGCGTTGTGGCCCAGCGCGCCGGGCAGCAGGCCGGTGCCGGTGAGCACCTGGAATCCGTTGCAGATGCCGATGACCGGCTTGCCCGCGGCCACGAAACCGGTGAGGGCGTCGCCCACACCGTGCGACAGCTCGAGGCTCCACATGCGACCCGCGCCGAGTGCGTCGGCGTAGCTGAATCCGCCGGCGACGACCAGCATCTGTGCGTCGCCCAGCAGCGCAGGGTCGGCGAGCAACTCGGCGAGCAGAACGATGCGCGGCTCGGCGCCGGCAAGATCCAGTGCGAACGACACGTCGTGGTCGCGGTTCGTGCCCGGTGCGGCCAGCACCACGGCCTGCGGGCGGCTCATCGGGCGACTCCCTGGAACGCAGTCACCAGTTCGTCGACCGGCAGCTCGATGCCCGGGACGCAGAACGTCGGCTCGGCGGTGACCATGCCCAGCACGGTGACGTCGCCGACGGTCTCGGCGAACCAGGCCAGGTCGTCGGGCGCCAGCTCGCACACGAAGCGGCCGTTGGTCTCTGACCACAGCGCCGTCGGCAGGTCGGTGTGGGGCAGGCGGTCGACGTCGACACCGAGACGACCGCCGATGGCCATCTCGGCGAGCGCGATGCCCAGGCCACCTTCGCTCAGGTCGTGGCAGGCACGAACCCGACCGGTGCGCAGCGCCCGGTGGAGGCGCTGGTACCGGGCGTGCGCCCCGACGACCGGCGCGGGGACCGAGCCGCCATCGAAGTGCCGGAGCATCGCATAGTGGCTGCCGGCGAACTCGGGATGCGTCGCGCCGACCTGCACGAGCACGCTGCCGGCCTGCTTCAGGTCGGGGGTCACCGTGACGCCCGCGTCGGGGACGTGTGCGAGTGCGGTGATGACCAACGTGGGCGGCACGGCGTGTCGCTGTCCGTCGCTGCCGAGGTATTCGTTGTTCAGCGAGTCCTTGCCGCTCACGAACGGAGCTCGATGTTCGAGCGCGGCGTCGCAACAGCCCTGGACGGCAGCGACCAGCTCGCCGAGCGTGGTCTCACGGCGTGGGTCGCCCCAGCTGAAGTTGTCGAGCAGGCACACCATGTCCGGGTCGCCGCCGACGGCGACGACGTTGCGGATGGCCTCGTCGATCACCGAGTGGGCCATGCGCTCGGGGTCGTGCAGACCGAACCACGGGTTCACGCCGATGCCCACCGCGAAGCCGTGCCGGTCGGCGGGCTGGGCGACGACCACGCCATCGGCATGACCGTCGTGGTGTTCGCCGACGAGGGGGCGCACCACCGTCGCGCCGCGGATCTCGTGGTCGTAGCGCCGCACGACTCGTTCCTTCGACGCGATGTTCGGGTGGGCGAGCAGCTCGAGCAGCACCGTGGTGGGGTCGACGCACGCAGGCGGCAACGCGGGCTCGCGATTCGGCTGCGGCATCTCCGCGGTCATCGAACGTTGCGGCCGACCGTCGTGCAGGAAGTGCGTGTCGAGCTCGAGCACGGTCAGGTCGCCGGCGCGGACGCGCAGCAGGCCGTCGCCGGTGAACGTGCCCAGGCTGACCGCTTCGACGCCATGACGGGCGCACACTGCCTGCATCGCCGGCCACGTGGCGGGAGGTACGGCGAAGACCATTCGTTCCTGGGCCTCGCTGAGCCAGATCTCCCAGGGACGCAGGCCCGGGTACTTCAGCGGGGCGAGCGTGACGTCGACATCGGCACCGACGCCTTCGGCCATCTCGCCGACGGCGCTGGACAGGCCTCCCGCACCGCAGTCGGTGACCGCGGTGTACAGGCCGTGGCACTCGGCCATCGCGTCGATGACCAGCTTCTCGACGATCGGGTCACCGATCTGCACGCTGGCGCCGGCGACGTCGCCGGTGGTGGCGTCCATGGTGGCGCTGCTGAACGTGGCACCGCGCAGGCCGTCGCGTCCGGTGCGGCCGCCGATGACCACCACCAGGTCGCCGGGCTGCGGGCCGGGCAACTCGTCGGTCTCGTCGGCGATGCCGATGCAGCCGGCGTACACCAGCGGGTTGGCGATGTAGCCCGGGTCGTACAGGACCGCGCCCGCCACGTTGGGCAGGCCGATCTTGTTGCCGTAGTCGGCCACGCCGGCGATGACGCCGCTCTCGATGAGCCGCGGGTGCAGCACGCCCTCGGGCAGCTGGTCGGCGGGAAGGTCGGTCGGCCCGAAGCAGAGGATGTCGGTGACGGCGATGGGGTGGTGGGCTGCACCCATCACGTCGCGGATGACGCCGCCGACGCCCGTGTTCGACCCGCCGAACGGCTCGATGGCCGACGGGTGGTTGTGGGTCTCGGCCTTCACGGCCAGGGTGACGCCGGGGGAGTAGCGCACGATGCCCGCGTTGCCGACGAACGAGCTGACCACGAACGGTGCGTCGATGCGGTCGGTGCAGTCGCGGAGTTGCTTCAGCAGCGGCGTGATCGTCTCGCCATCGGGTGTGGAGATGCGGGCCCGGAACGTCTTGTGGCTGCAGTGCTCGCTCCACGTCTGGGCCAGGGTCTCGAGTTCGACGTCGGTGGGTTCGCGGCCGACACCTCGTGAGTACTCGGCGATGGCCTGCAGCTCGGCGAGGTCGAGGCTCAGGCCCCGCTCGCGGCTGAGGGCCATCAGCTCGTCGTCGGAGAGCGTGGTGACCGTGACGTGATCGACCGTACGGTCGGCCGTGGCGTGGGCGTCGATGAAGTGCGGCTCGATGGGCGCTGCGTCCCACCGTTCGATCACCTGGTTGGCGAGGAGGCGGCGGGCGATGGCCTGACGCTCGACCGCGGACAGGTCGCCGGCGATGCCGTAGTGCTTGCCGGTGGCCACCGGGACGTCGGGCAGACCGACCGTCTGCATCGCCAGTTGGATGGCGGTGGCTGCAGGGTCGGTGACGCCGGGCAGCAGCGCGGTCTCGATGCCGTCGGCGGGTACGTCCCAGGTGCCGGTCTGCAGCAGTGGGTCGACCAGCACGGCTTCCAGCTCGGCGAGGTGGTCGTGCGGCAGGTCGTCGGCGAAGAACACCACGTCAGCGACATCGACGCCGGTGACGGCGGTGAGACCGAGGGCGTGCGCGTCGGCCACGAGTCCCGCAGATCGCGGGTCGGCTCCCTTGCTGCGAATCGTCAATCGCACACCGGATGCCACCGCGTTGAAGCTAGGCGCGACCCCCGCGGACTCCCTCCCCGCGCGAACGAAAATGTAAGCCCGACGGGCATTTCCGCGCGAACTCGAGTGCTGCGGCTCCAGCCGGGGCTCGAGTTCGTGGGGGTTCACCAGGACTGAAGTTCGTGCGAGGGGACCGGTAGGGTCGGGCTCGTGACCCGACTCGTGCTCGTCCGCCATGGTGAATCGAACGTGACCGTCAACCGCATCATCGGTGGGCCTCGCACCTGCAACGGGCTGTCCGACCTCGGTCGGCAGCAGGCCGAGCGGTTGCGGCAGCGGTGGGCGGCGAACGCCGAGTTCCAGCCCGACGTGCTCATCGCCAGCCAGTACCCACGGGCGTTCGAGACCATTCAGATCGTCGCGCCCGCGCTGGGTGACCTGCCGATCGTGCGCGACGACGGGTTCGGCGAACACGATCCCGGCCCCGACTGCGACGGACTGTCGTACAAGGACTTCGTCGAGCGCTACCCCGACCTGTCGAAGCGGTGGGACGACCACGACCCGTTCGCCACCACGTTCCCCGGCGGCGAGACGGTGGCCGCGTTCCAGTACCGGGTGGGCATGGCCGTGCGCCGCACGGTCGACACCCACGAGGGCAAGACGGTCGTCATCGGCTGCCACGGCGGCGTGGTCGACGCCGTGCTGCGCCTGGCGCTGAAGTCGCCGGCGATGGGCGCGTTCCAGATCCACACCCTGAACACCTCGATCACCGAACTGGTGCTCGTCAGCCAGAACACGTGGCGCCTCGAGCGCTACAACGACAGCGCCCACCTGGCCGGGCTTCCGGCGCACACCAACCAGGACTGACCGGGAGCTGCGTCCCATGAGCACCCGGTTCGACGTCGTGGTGATCGGCGCAGGATCGGCGGGTGCGGTGTTGGCAGCTCGACTGAGCGAGGATCCGCGGCGCTCGGTGTTGTTGCTGGAGGCCGGTCTCGACCATCGCGCCGCCGACACGCCGGCATCGATCGCCGGGCGCTCGTTCCTCGACGCCATCCGCGAGCCGGGCCGCGTGTGGGACGACCTGCCGGCCACGCGCACGGCGGGTCAGGCACCGCGGCAGTACATCCGCGGGCGTGGTGTCGGCGGCTCGTCGGCGGTGAACGCGATGGTGGCATTGCCGGGCGAGCCCGGCGACTACGACGAGTGGGCGCGCCGCGGTGCCGACGGTTGGGCCTGGGCCGATGTGGCCCCGTGGTTCGACCGCACCGCGCTGTCGTTGCGCCGGGTGTCCGATTCCGAGTTCGGCAGTGTGGGACGAGCGCTGCGCGAGGCCGACCCGACGGCAGAGGCGGCGGTGCTCACCCGCGACGCCGCCGGTCGCCGTGCCTCGGTGAACGACTCGTACCTCGAATCGGCGCGCGGCCGCCCCAACCTGATCGTGCGCGGCGAAGCGCTGGTGGACCGTGTGCTGCTCGACGGCCGTCGAGCCGTCGGCGTCCGTCTCGCCGACGGCACCGGCATCGACGCCGCGGCGGTCGTGGTCGCGGCTGGTGCGATCCATTCGCCCGCGGTGCTCCTGCGCAGCGGCGTCGACGTCGACGGCGTCGGCGCGGGGCTGCAGGACCACCCGTCGTTCCCCATCACCCTGCTGATGAAGCCGGGCACGGCGGCTGCACCCGACGACCTCACCGTCACCGCGCTGCTGCGCGCCACGCACCGCCACACGCACGACCTGCAGGTGCTGGCGTTGGAGGAGGCCGACCCGTCGGTGCCGGGCCTGGGCGTGCTGCTGGGTGCGCTGATGCTCGTCCGCAGCACCGGCACGGTGTCACTGGCGAGTGACGATCCACACGATCCACCGGTGGTCGATTTCGCGATGCTCTCCGACGAGCGCGATCTGCCCGGCATGCGCGCGGCGGTGGAGCTGGTCGAACGCATCGCCCACAGCGACGCGGTAGCCCGAGTGGCCGACGTGCTGCCCTACGACGCCTCGGAGGCAGGCATGCGCGCCGCCCTGGGCGACTACGTGCACGCTGCAGGCTCGTGCCGCATGGGTGTGGTGGTGGACTCGACGTGCCGGGTGCACGGTCACGACGGCCTGTGGGTGTGCGATGCCTCGGTGATGCCGGTGGTGCCGCGAGCGAACACGCACCTCCCGACGGTGATGCTGGCGGAACGGGTGGCCGCGATGCTCAGCGCTTCGCTGCCGACTTCTTCGTCGCGGCCTTCTTCGCCGCCGCCTTCTTCTTGACCGGGGCCTTCGTCGCAGCCTTCTTCTTGGCGGGCGACTTCTTGGTCGCGGCCTTCTTCGTCGCCTTCTTCGGCGCGTGCAACGGTGCGGCCGCGCCCGGCTCGAACGGGCGGGCGGCCGCGTGGGCGATGGCGACGAGCTCGGCCATCTCCTGGTGCAGCAGGTCGGTCATCACCCACAGGTCGGGCACCAGGTCGCGGTCGGCCACGAAGCCGAAGTCCAGGTTGCCGTCGTAGCTCTGCACGGTCATGTTCAGGCCCTGGCCGTCGACCAGCGTGCTGACGGGGTAGAAGTGCTCGAGCCGCGCGCCGGCGGAGTAGAGCGGGATCTGCGGGCCGGGCACGTTGCTGATGACCAGGTTGAACGGAGGGTTCATGCGGTCGGCGATCTTCAGCTGGCTGTACATGCGCATGGCCCTCGCGGCCACCGCCGGCGGGGCGAACTGGGTGAAGTCCTGCAACGCCTCGGCGGGGATCGCCGCGAACTGGTCCTTCGCCGCGGTCATCGCCTCCTGCACGCGATGGATGCGCTTGCCCGGGTCGGGCTCGTTCGTGGCGAGGTCGGCGAACAGGGCCGAGACGCGGTTCTGGAAGCTGTCGTCCTCGGAGCCGC
The DNA here is from genome assembly GCA_963822385.1 of uncultured Actinomycetes bacterium. GTDB lineage: Bacteria > Actinomycetota > Acidimicrobiia > Acidimicrobiales > Ilumatobacteraceae > UBA668. Next base: position 1,771,283 of record CAWGHJ010000003.1, on the reverse strand, counting down.
TGCGCACGCTGACGGGCACCATGGCGACGAGGCTCTCGTCGGGCAGGCAGTCGTGCAGCTGCAGGTAGCGCCGCAGGGTGCCCGAGCACACGGCCATGACGACGTCGTTGAACGTGCAGCCGAACGCGCGGCGGATGACCTTCGCGTCCTCGAGCGGCACCGATGTGTAGGCGAACCGTCGATGCGGCGTGATCGCGTGGTTCCACGGGGTGCGCGGTGCCTGGGTGGGCGGCAGCGCCGGCGGCTTGTCGACGTTCTCGCCGCGCTGGGCGCGGAGTCGCTCGCGCATCATCTTGCCGATGGGGCCGGGCATCGGCTGGGCGATGATGTCGGCCAGCGCGTGCATGCCGCCCGAACGCGTGGCGATCGCGAGCTCGCGGGCGGTGCGAACGCTGAGGCGGATCATCTTCTCGGGTCGGCGCAGGAGCTCGCGACCGGTGATGCGCAGCAGTTCCTCGTCGGTGGGAATGGCCTCGGGCTCCCACAGGAACGGGTGTGCCCGTCGGTCGGGCCGCGGGGTCGACGTCGAGCAGCGCGGCCAGCATCATCGCTCCGGCCGCGCCGTCGATCGCGGCGTGGTGCACCTTGGTGAGCTGGGCGATGCGCGTGCCGTTGTCGACGCCCTCGATGACGTACAGCTCCCACAGCGGTCGGGTGCGGTCGAGCGGCCGGGCGATGATGCGGCTGACGGCCTCGGCCAACTGTTCGGGGTTCCCCGGCGGCGGCACCGCGTGATGGCGCACGTGGAAGTCGATGTCGAAGTGAGGGTCTTCGATCCAGTACGGCAGGTCCAGGCCCATCGGCACCTCGACGAGCCGTCGCCGGAACGGGGCGAGCTGATCGATGCGCTCGAGGATGATCTTCTTCGTCGCCTCGATGCCGGCGCCACCGGGCGCGTCGGAGGGGTCGTAGATGGTGACGGAGCTGACGTGCCCGAACGTGGTGGGCGTCTCCATGTTCAGGAAGCTGACATCGATGCCGTTGAGCTGGCGCATGCCGCTCACCCCTTCGCGTGTTCGGTCAATGGGAAGATGGTCGGCCAGTCGGCGGCTTCCTGCAGGAGGGCGTCGCGCTCGGCGGGTGTCATCGGGGTGTACTCGCGGGCCGCCTCGATGAGCGTGGGGATGAGGCGCACGTCGCCGGTGGTGGCGAACACGTGCACACCGGGAGTGGACAACGTGAACCGAACGCCACGCGCCAGTCGTTCGGCGTCGGTGAACGGTTCGTACCAGCAGGCGTGCGTGGGGGTTCGGTCGCCCCAGGGTTGGTGTGCGCCCACCTTGATGGCCTGCACGCCCAGGTCGCGGCGTGCTGCTTCGTCCAGCAGGGCAGCCAGGTCGGCGAGGTACTGCGGGTGAGCCAGTGCGCCCGCGTACACGGGCAGCATCACCGTGTCGAGGTCGTACCGCTTGACGGCCTCGAGTTGCGCGGCCGGTGTGCCGAAGTCGTGTCCGGTGATGCCGACGAAGCGGGTGAGGCCCTCGTCGCGCGCCTGCAGGATGGCCTCGAACGCGCCACCGCGCCGGTCGAGTTCGTCGAGGGACGTGACGCCGTGTGCCTGGTACAGGTCGACGTGGTCGGTGCCGAACCGTTCGAGCGTGCGCTCGAGTTGTCGGCGGACGTTCTCGGCGTCGGGGAAGTTCGACTTCTCGCCGATGAAGATGCGGTCGCGCACCGCGGGGATGTGCGGGCCGACCAACAGTTCGGCCTTGCCGTAGGACGGGGCGACGTCGATGTGGTTGACGCCGGCGTCGAGCGCGGCGTGGAAGCTGGCCGCCACGTCGTCGGGTTCGGCCCTGCCGTACGCCGCGGTGCCCAGGATGGCGACGGACGAGAGGTGTTCGGTGCGGCCCAGCCGCCGAGTGGGAAGTTCGCTCACGAGGGTCACTGTATGCCGTGCCAGAGTAGAGGTCATGCCGTACGACAAGGGCCTCTTCGAACTGGGTGATTCCTGCTACGCGTACCTGCAGCCCGACGGCAGTTGGGGCTGGAGCAACGCCGGCCTGGTGATGGGTGACGGCGTGTCGCTGCTGGTCGACACGCTGTTCGACCTGAAGCTCACCGCCGAGATGCTGACCGCCATGCAGCCGGTCACACGCATGGCTCCCATCGGCACATTGGTGAACACCCACGCGAACGGCGACCACTGCTACGGCAACGAACTGGTCGAGGGTGCGGAGATCATCGCCTCCGCGGCGACCGCCCACGAGATGACCGAGGTGCCCCCGGCCATGCTCGCCGCGCTGAACCACGCCGAGGGCGAGGTCGGTGCGCTGTTCCGGCACTTCTTCGGCGCGTTCGATTTCGACGGCATCACGGTCACCATGCCCACCCGCACGTTCGAAGGACGACTCGATGTCGACGTCGCCGGCCGCGCCGTCGAACTCATCGAGGTCGGCCCGGCGCACACCCGGGGCGACACCATCGCCTACGTCCCCGACGCTCGCACGGTCTACACGGGCGACATCCTGTTCATCGGCGGCACGCCCATCGTGTGGGCGGGTCCACTCGGCAACTGGGTGGCCGCGTGCGACCTGATGCTGGGCATGGACATCGACGTGGTCGTGCCCGGCCACGGTCCGCTCACCGACAAGGCGGGCATCGCCGCGGTGCGCGACTACCTGTCGTTCGTCGACACCGAGGCGACGGCGCGCCACGCGGCGGGCATCGATGCGTGGGAGGCGGCACGCCAGATCGCTGCCGAGGTCGGCGCCAAGGAGGAGTTCCGCGGGTGGAGCGAGTTCGGACGCATCAGCGTGAACGTCGACACGGCCTACCGCAGCCTCGACCCCGGCTACGTCACGCCGAACGTCGTCGAGCAGTTCCGTCGTATGGCCGAGCTCGAGGGTTTCGTCCCCAGCTGAGCGAAGTGCTCCCGGGCGAGCCCGGTCAGCGCGGGTCGTCGATCCAGCGCAGTACTTCCTTCACGTCGACGGGCTTGGTGAGGAAGCCGTCGGCGCCGGCGGCGAGCAGGCGGCTGCGCACGCCCGGCGAGGCATCGGCCGTGATGACCACGACCGGCACGTCGGCGCAGCCGGTGTCGTCGCGAAGCCGTTGCAGCACCTCGTCGCCGGACAGGTCGGGCAATTGCAGGTCCAGCAGCAGCAGATCGGGCGGCGACGCGAGCGCAGCGGCGAGTCCCGCACGGCCTGTCGTCTCGACGCGCAGGGTCGCGTCGTCGCGGCGGCCCACGATGCGACGCATCAACTCGATGTTCTGCGGGTTGTCCTCGATGTACAGCACGTCGGTCGGTCGGCCGTTCGAACTGGCGGGGGACTCGGGCTCGTCGAGCGGGAAGGTGAGTACCGGGTTGCTGGTGCCGAGCACGAGGCTGAACACCGAGCCGACTCCCACGGTCGACTCCACCTCGATGGTGCCGTCCATGGCCCTGGCCAAGGCCTGGGACAGCGCGAGGCCGATGCCGGTGCCTTCCACGCCGGTGGTCTCCGCGCCGAGCCGTTCGAACGGTTGGAACAGGAGCTGCAGCGCGTCGGACGACAGGCCGCGACCGGTGTCGTGCACGCTGATCGCGGTGGTGCCCTCGCGTCGCTCCCACGTGACGCACACGCTGCCGCCAGGTCGGTTGTACTTCACGGCGTTCGACAGCAGGTTCAGCAGGACCTGGACGACGCGCTGGCGGTCGCCCAGCACGAACAGGTCACCGTCCACCGACGGGAGAGCATCGAGCTCGATCCCCGCCGCCTGGGCGGACGGGCGCACGAGGTCCATCGCCGTCGCGCACGTCTCGCGGATGTCGACGGGCTCGAACGACATCGGCAACTGGCCGACCTCGATACGCGAGATGTCGAGGATCTCGTTGATCAGATCCAGCAGGTGCTTCCCTCCGGCGCGGATGTGGCCGAGCGACTCGCGCTGCGTGTCGGTGAGGTCGTCGAGTTCGAGCAGTTGGGCGAAGCCGATGACCGCATTCAACGGTGTGCGCAGTTCGTGGCTCATGCGCGACAGGAACGTGGTCTTGGCGAGGTTCGCCTCGCGGGCCTGCTGCTCGGACTCGCGGGCGGCATCCTCGGCTGCGACCCGCGCCGAGACGTCGTGCATCAGGCCGATCGCACCGCGGCGACCGTCGGGCTCGGCGTAAGGGCGCAGCGCCACCTCCATCGCCAGCACCCGACCGTCCTTGGCGATGATGCGCAGCACCGAGCGCGCGGCCTCGCCGGCGTAGGCGCGGTTGCGGATGTCGACCGCGGCCTCCCGGTCGTCGGGGTGCCACACGTGTGTGGTGGCGTGGCCGACCAGTTCGGTGGGCGTGAAGCCGAGCGCGCTCTCGACGTTCGGCGAGATCCATTGCAGCATGCCCTCGATCGTCTGGAACACGATGTCCGATGCGTTCTCGAGGATCATCCGGTAGCGCAGTTCGCTGTCGGCGAGCGCGGCCTTGGCGCGCTGTTCGGCTTCGAGGAGGACCATCTCGGCCGTGATGTCGGCGAACACCCACACCCGCCCGGCGTTGCCCGCGATCGGCGCGGAGCTGACGCGAAGGTGGCTGGGCGTGCCGTCGAAGCTCCAGACCCAGTCGCGGATGACGGCGTTCGGATCGGCAATCAACGACGCTGCCCGGACCTCGAGCTCGTCGGCATGGGTCGACCGGGCACGGAGCGCGTGGAGCGCGTCGGCCGCGACCTCGGCATGCACCTGGCCGATCGGGATGCCCAGGAGCGCGGCCGCCGCGGCGTTCGCCTCGGCGATGCCTCCGGCGTCGCCGGCGACGAGGACCGCGTGCTCGAGCGCGCCGACGACGGCCTCCAGCCGCGCGGTGGACGCCTGGGCCCGAGCGTGTGCTTCGAGGAGTGGCGCGACGGAGATGAAGGTCTGCAGTGCCTCGGAGTCCACCCCCGGGAGCGAACGGTCGGCGGGCAGTTCGCTGCAGAACACCAGGAGCAGGCGGGTGCGGCTCTCGGGGAGCGGGATCATCAGCACCCCGGTGACGGGCCGATCGAACGCCAGGCGGGCCTGCACCGGCAGCATCGCCGCGACCGCCGATCGGTCCGTCACGAGCTGCATGTCGACCAGCCCGTCGTCGGTCAGCTCGGGTGCCGCTGGCCACTCGTCGCCGACGCCGACATCGCGCATGGTCGACGCCGCGACCATCACATGTCCGGTCGCGTCGACCCGGACGAGTACGCCTCCGTCGGCGCCGACGTGCTGCACCACGCGGGCGAGCGCGCGAGCCAGCGCGGCATTCACGTGGCGTCGTCCTCGGTCGAGGAAGCGGTCGATCGCGTCGATGACGACGTCGGGTGCCACGACGTGGGGGAAGTGGCCCTCGACGGCGAGCACCTCCAGTTCGGCGTGGGGAATGGTGTCGGCCAGGAAGCGGGCCGCGGCCAGCGGAACGGCAGGGTCGTTCGTGCTCTGCAGCACGAGCGTCGGCGGTGACACGCGTGACAGACATCTCGCGGTAGTCGCCGGTGAAGGCGGCACGGAACACGGTGTGGGCGAGCTCGGGTCGGTAGCGCGACAGCGAAGCGGTGAACTCGTGGGCGAACTCCGGGCGGTCGTTGTTGCGCATCACATACGGCGCGAAGCCGGCACTCCACAGCGCGAAGTCGGATTCGACGGCGTCGAGCATCTCGTCGATCGCTTCGCGGCTGAACCCGCCGACGTAGCCCGTCGTCGGGTCGTCGACGTAACAGGCACTGGCACCGATGAGGACGAGGCGTGAGAACAGCTCGGGGTCGGCAGCCGCGGCCAATGCGCCGGCCATGCCGGACATGGAGTGCCCGATGTAGGTCGCACCGCGCACGTCGAGCGCGGCGCACAGCTGCACCAGATCGTCGGCGAATCCCATCACGCTGGCGTGTCGCCGTGGTGAGTACGCGTCGGGTGCGCACCGGCCGGAGCCGGCGAGATCGAAGGTGATGATCCGTCCGCGGCCGACGAGGCGATCGACCATCGGCCCGAACTGCGTCTGATCGCCACCCAACCCGTGGGCCAGCACGACGACGCGGTCGCCCGCGCCACGGATCGTCGTGGCGTGCTGCTCGGGGATGCCCATGTCGCCCTCCTCGCCTTCGACCTGCTCGTCACGACGTCGGCCGGGGCGATCGACTCGCGGCCGTGGCCGGTGTCGGACTCAGCGTCGCAGGTGGCACCGGCCACGTCAACCACCGTCCCCGTCATGTCAGCCGACTGACAATCAGCCGCTCGCGTACGACTCGTCGATCGGCGGGATCTTTCGCTTCGGGGGCTTCCCGCTGCGATCGTTGACGCTCTTGCGCACCGCGAGCACCCACCCGACGATCACCGCGATGCTGAAGATGAACCACTGGATGGTGTAGCTGAGGTGTGGCGGACCACCGTCGAGGTCGGGGAAGACGATGGGCGTCATCCCGGCCGCCTCGGCGGGCGAGGACTCGAGCAGATCGAGGTACACCGGCTCGATGGGTCGATCGAACTGTGGGGCCAGGGCGTCGAGATCGACGCGGCGGATCTGGGTGAGTTGCTGCGTTCCGTCGTCGCTGGGCTTGCCGAGGCCGGCGGTCTGGCTCTTGCGGACCCGACCGATGACGGTGACCTCCCCTTCCGGGGCGGCAGGCAGTTCGTCGATGCCGGGCAGGAAGCCGCGGTTGACGACGAGCACGCTGCCGTCGGCGAGTTGCAGGCCGCTCACCGCGTCGTGGCCGGACGCGCCCGCCTGGCTGACGTTGACGACTTCGAACGACGGATCGGCCAGATAGGTGCCGGTGACCTCGACGCGGCGCCACTCGATGTCCGCCGGCGGCAGGCCGGCCAACGACTCGTACGGCGCGATGTCGGCGTCGGTGCGCGCCTGCACCTCGGCCTTGAAGTCCTGCCGGTCCTGGTACCGGCCGAGCTGCCACATGCCGGCCGTGACCATGCCGCCGATCGCGGCCAGGCACAGCAGGTGGAAGCCGATCCACTTCGGGGAGACCAGGAACTTGTACATGCCGGGAGCGACGGTAGCGGCAGCAGGCGCCGGCCACCCAGCAGGGCTCACCCGAGTCGGCGGGTCAGGTGCGGTCCCAGAGCATGGTGTTCGGGCTGGCGGGGTCGAGCAGGCGTTGCGAGGCCGACTGGCGGTCGATGTGGCCGATGAGTCCCTTGTAGACCCCGAACCCGCACAGCTCCTGGAGCTCGGGGGAGAAGGTGCGCAGCGTGTCGAGGGGGATGCCCAGCTGCTGGTTCTCCTGCTGGCGGATGAAGCCGGCGCAGTAGTTCATGGCGATGCCGCGGCGCCGCTGGTCGGTGACGTTGGCGCCGCCGCCGTGCCACAGCCCTCCGTCCCACACGAGGATGCTGCCGGCGGGCATCTCGGCGCAGACGCTGTCGTAGTGCTGTCCGTAGACGGGGGAGTGGTCGGCGAGATGACTCGCGGGAACGACGCGGGTGGCGCCGTTGGCCGCGGTGAAGTCGGTGACGGCCCACATGCTGTTCGCGGTGACGGCCTTGTGCGGCTTCGGAATGGGGATGACCTGGTCGTCCGCGTGGATGGGCTGGGCGACCTCGCCGGGGAGGATGGTGATCGCACTGAGGCTGCTCACCAGGCAGCCGGGACCGAGCAGGTGGTGCATCAGCGGCAGCACCACCGGGTGGACGGGGATCTGCGCGTACAGCTCGCCCAGCGCGAGCAGGTTGTAGACGCGGGTGGTGGCCCGCCCCTCGAACCCGTTGCCGCCGACGCGGATGTCCAGCTCGCGTTCGAGCCGATCGATGTCGGCGTGCAGTTCATCCGCGATCGAGATGTCGAACGCGTCGCGAACGATGGTGTAGCCGTCGCGGTCCAGGCGTTCGAGGTGCGCCCCCAACTCGTCGCTCATGGCGCTCACTGTGCCAGACCTGGGCGGTCGGGGCTACGGTCGAAGTCGCATGGAACCGGAACAGATCACCTCCGACTGGCTCAGCGGTGTGCTCGGCGCACCCGTCACGATCACGGGCGACCAGCGCATCGGCGACGGGCTCGTGGGCATGAACATCCGCTACTCGTTGCAGGTCCCCGACGGCTCAGGGCTGCCCAGCAGCATCATCGCCAAGCTGCCGTCGCCCGATCCCACCAGCCGGGCCACGGGCATCTCGCTGCGCAACTACGAGCGCGAGGTGAAGTTCTACAACGAGATCGCACCGACGGTCGACGTGCACGTCGCCCGATGCTTCCACGGTGAATGGCACGCCGACACCGGCGACTTCGTGCTGCTGATGGAAGACCTCGCGCCCAGCGTGCAGGGCAACCAGATCACCGGCTGCACCGCCGATCTGGCCCGTCGCTCCGTGCTCGAGCTGGCGAAGCTGCACGGCCCTCGTTGGGGCGACCCCACGCTGGGCGACATCGAGTTCCTCGAGCGCCGCGACGCCGAATCCGCGGCACGCCTGCAGATGATCTGGACGATGTTCGTGCCCGGGTTCCTGGGCGTGTACTCGAAGTACCTCGACGCCGAGGGCATCGCGCTCGTCGAGCGGTTCGGCGCGCGCATTCCCGACTGGATCGAGGGTCGCACGCTGCCCGGCACGGTGACGCACGGCGACTACCGCCTCGACAACCTGATGTTCGGCGGCGAGCAGGGTGGGCACCCGATCGCCGTGGTCGACTGGCAGACGCCCGGGCACGGTCCCGCGAGCGGCGACGTGAGCTACTTCCTGGGTGCCGGGCCGTGGCCCAACGTGCGCAAGGAGATCGAGCGCGACCTGATCGCCGAGTACCTCACCGAGCTCGGCGGCTATGGCGTGGCCGTCGACGAGGCCGAGTTCTGGCAGCAGTACTCGCGCGACGCGTTCGGCGGCGTGATCATGTCCGTCGTCGCCTCGCAGATCGTCGGCACGAGCGACCGCAGCGAGGCGATGTTCGCGGCGATGGCGACGCGGCACGTCCGTCACGCCCTCGACCTGGACAGCGAGTCGCTGATCTGACCATGCTGGCCTGACCATGGAACTGCCCGACTTCCACATCCCGCACGCGGAGAAGATCGAGTGGATGATCGAGACCCATGGCTGGGCCATGGAGCCGGTCGCCGCCCGTCCCGACACCGACCCGCCCGTCGCCGGGTACGTGTACACCATCGGCTACCCGGAGGCCTTCGGCTTCCCCGAGGTGCTGGTGTTCGGACTCACCCCGTCCGCGGCGCGCGGGCTGTTCGACATGATCGCCGACCTGCTGCGCGGCGGCACCGAGATCCCGCTGGGTGTCGAGTTGACCGGCCTGTTCGACAACGAGCTGCGCAGTGTGTTCGCCCCGCTCGACGACGACGCGGTGCGCGTGCTCCTCGGCACCGCAGTGGCGTGGCGCAAGGGCGCCCCGTTCGCCGCCGTGCAGCTGTTGTGGCCGGACCGCAACGGATTCCTGCCCACCGAGCCGGGATTCGACCAGCGCCTCGTGCTGGCCCAGCCGGTGGTGGGCCGTGTCGGTTGACCCGCGCCCGAGCACCGCGATCGCGCTGCCGGTGCTGGTGTTCGACGGCGACTGCGCGTTCTGCAGCACGTCCGTGCGCGTGGCCACGCGGTGGATCGGTCGCATGCCGACGGTGACGCCGTACCAGTTCACCGACCTCGAACAGCTCGGCCTCACCGCGGCGGAGTGCGAGCAGGCGGTGCGCTACGTCGCCGGCGATCACCGCCGGTACGCGGGCGAGGATGCGATCAGCATGCTGCTGCTCGGCGCCGGACGCGGCTGGTGGGTGCTCGGCTCGCTGATGCGCCTGCCGGGAGTGCACTGGCTGAGCGGTGTGGCCTATCGGTGGGTGGCGCGCAACCGGCACCGTCTGCCCGGGGGCACACCCGAGTGCAGCCTTGCCGACCGGCCCGGTGGCGGGCCCGGGCGTTCACCAGGAACTTAAGTTCGCGGCGACACGCCGCGGAGTTCGTTGAGCTCGGTGTACAGCTCGTCGAGGGCGCGATGGTCCTTGGCCTGCAGGCGGATGCGCCGATCGCAGGTGAAGCCGGCGAGCTTGACGAGCGCGGTGAAGTCCAGGTCGGGGCGGTCGAGGGCGATTCGCAGCGCCGCGGTGAGGGCCGCTTCCGGGTCGCGTTCGTAGGCGACGTGCATGCGTTCGACGTCGCGCTTCTTCAGTGCGGTCACAGCGGCCGCTCCTCCATCTCCCAGGGTGCACCGTGCTCGTTCAGCAACTGCAGGAACGGGACGGCGTCGAACGCCTCGGGACCCTTGACGCCGCTGCCCTTCCATTCGCCGGTGGCGAGCATCTCGAGCGCGACCACCGGGTGTACCGCGGTCTGCCACACGACGGCCTGGTGCCCGTACTCGCGCATCGTCCACTCGTTGTCGACCACCTGGTACAGGTAGGTGCGGCGCGGAGCGCCGTCCTTGCCCAGGCCGGTGACCAGCGAGCCGGCACACGTGCGACCGCGCATGCGGTCGCCCAGCTCTGCCGGGTTGGGCAACACCGCGGCGACCAGGTCGCGAGGCGACACCTCGACGCCGCGCACCGTGACGGGCTTGGTGGAGTCCAGGCCGAGGAGGTGCAGCGTGCGCAGCACGTCGATGAACTCGTCGCCCAGGCCGTACTTGAACGTGACACGGCCGACGTCGATCCAGCGCGGCATCAGCAGCACCTCTTCGTGCTCGACGTTCACGCAGCCGAGTGGACCGATGCCGGCCGGGAAGTCGAACACCTCGGGCTCGCTGAACGGCGCGGTGGTGAACCAGCCGCGGTCCTTCTCCCAGATGATGGGCGGGTTCAGGCACTCCTCGATGGTCGTCCAGATGCTGAACGTCGGAGCGAAGGGAAAGCCGTCGATGACGAGGTCGGCACCGTCGCGCACGCCGATCTCGTCGACGCGGCTGAAGAGGTGGTCGGCGGCGTAGCGGGCGACGACGTCGCTGAAGCCGGGTTCGACACCCATGCCGACGAGCGCCAGCTGGTCGCGGTCCTCCCACTGTGACGCCATCGCCCACTGGGCCTCGCCGAGCATCACCCCAGGGGTGTTGTACGGGTCGGTGGGGTGGGGGACCGACAGGTTCATCGCCATGTCGAGGTAGTGGCACCCGGCCTCGAACGCGGCCTGGAAGATGGGCGGGTTGAAGCGCGGGTCGCACGCGTTGATCACGACGTCGGCTCGCGAGGTGCGCGCCAGCTCGACGAGGTCGATCATGTCGCTCGCGTCGACGCGGGTGCCGATGACTCGGGGATCGTCGACCCGTGCCGCTGCCCGGGCGGCCCTGGCGGCATCGACATCGGCCACCACGATCTGCTCGAACACCTCACGCCGGGACGCAATCGACACGATGGACGACCCGACACCTCCCGCGCCGACCACGAGTAACCGCATGATCAGACGGTAGTCGCGCTCCGATCAGAGCGCGAAGGCGCGTCGCTCGGCACCCACGCTGACCAGGGCGGCGATCCGCCCGGCGAGGTAGGGGCTGAACGAGCCGCGGTAACGAAGCTGCAGTTCGGGCAGCATCCAGTCGTGCCCGGTGACCTTGCCGCGGCACGCGGCGGCGCTGCAGTGGCACTCGAACTCGTCGTAGTCGCAGCCGTCGCTCATCGCGTAGTCGTAGGTGACGCTCTCGCCCGGAGCGATGTCGCGCAGGGCGACGAGCACGGTGTTGCCGTGCATGCCGCAGTTCGGAGCGCACGAGTGGCGCACGAAGTCGGCCGGCTCGGGCTCGGGGCTGCCGGCGAGGAACAGCGCATCCTCGATCTGGATGCTGCGCGACTGCTGGTCGGCGGGCAACAGGTCGAGTTCGTCGCGGGTGACGCAGCGGCCGCCGAAGGCGGCGATCACCTCGCCGGCGCCGATGAACTCGAGCGCGAACGAGCCGTGACCACCCAGGGCCTGTGCGGCGGTGCGCACTTTCGGAGTGAGGTAGCTGACAGCCATCGGTGGTCATCCTGTCGCCGCTCGACCGGCACGTCCACTCGCTGATCGGTCAGCCGGACTGACCCGACTCACAGTCAGGCTGACCGACCGATCAGCCATGCCGTCCTGCCTGCGGGTGAGCGGGCCGGCGCCATCCGCCGCAGCCGCCGGGCCCGCCGGGGTCGTCGGCCGAGGTGTCCGACTAACCTGGCCGGGTGAGTGGAACCACCCTGCGCTGGCGGCTGTCGGCGAGCGAGTCCGTCCTGATGCCCGGCGTGTGGGACGCCCTGTCCGCCCGGCTGGCCGCGCAGGCGGGCTTCGGCACCGTCTTCCTCAGCGGCTACGCGGTCAGCGGCACCCTGCTCGGCCTGCCCGACTTCGGCTACCTGACCCAGACCGAGATGGCCGAGGTGGCCCGTCGAGTGTGCAGCTCGAACCCGGGGCTGGAGGTCGTCGTCGACGCCGACACCGGCTACGGCAACCCGTTGAACACCATCCGCACGGTCGAGCTGTGGCAGCAGGCCGGTGCGTCGGGCATCTTCCTCGAGGACCAGGTGTGGCCGAAGCGCTGCGGGCACATGGCCGGCAAGCAGGTCATCCCCACCGCCGACTGGTTGGCGAAGCTGCGTGCCGCGGTCCACGCGGCCGACGACCTGCACGTCACCGCGCGTACCGATGCGCGGTCGGCGATCGGGCTCGACGAGGCCATCGAACGGGCGAAGATGGCCCGCGACACCGGTGTCGACGCACTCTTCGTGGAGGCCCCCGAGTCGATCGCCGAGCTCGAGCGCATCGCCGCGGCGCTGCCCGACATCACGCTCGTCGCCAACATGGTCGAGACCGGCCGCACGCCGCTGCTGACGCCGAAGGAGCTGAGCGACCTCGGGTTCCTGCTCGTGGTGTCGCCGGTGTCGGCGTTGTTCACGATGGCCAAGGCCGTGCAGCGCTCGCTGGAGGTGCTGCGCGAGAAGGGCAGCCTGCGCGACCACCTCGGTTACCTGGTCGACTTCACCGAGTTCGGCGACATCGTCGACCTGCCCGCCCACTACGAAACCGAGCAGCGTTTCCAGGCCTGATCGTTGCTATGGTGCCTGCCGATACGCATCACGAGCGAGCCCGTCACCTCCGTCAGGGGGCCGGGATCCGGCAACCGGGGTGGAAGCCCCACGGTGCCTTCTCGCCACTTCCTCAGGGAAGGGCGGGGATGTGGCCAGACCCTTCGGGGCCCGGCAACCACAGCTTCCCTCGTGCAGCGTGAACCAGGACCACGACTGCGACGCCATGGTGCGTGAAGGGAGGAATCGATGACCGGGCTACCTCGCCCCTCGCGCCCACACCCCGTGACGGGTGCCTGGATGCCGGGCGACCCCGTCGGCGCGCGTCGGTTCCACACGTTCGACCGCCCGGTCGCGCTCGACGGTGGTGCCACGCTGCACCCCGTCACCGTCGCCTACGAGACCTGGGGCACCCTGGCCCCCGATGCGAGCAACGCGGTCCTGCTGTGCCACGCCTGGACCGGTGAGAGCCACGCCGCCAGCGCCCCTGGTGCCGGCGACACCGCACCCGGTTGGTGGGAGGGCGTGGTCGGGCCCGGCCTGGCGATCGACACCGACCGGTGGTTCGTCGTCTGCTCGAACGTCCTCGGCGGCTGCCAGGGGTCCACCGGCCCCGCGTCAGCGCACCCCGACGACGGCCGACCGTACGGCAGTCGCTTCCCGGTGATCACCATCCGCGACATGGTGCGCGCCCAGGCTCGCCTGGCCGACCATCTCGGCGTGCGCCGCTGGGCTGCCGTCATGGGCGGATCGATGGGCGGCATGCAGGTCCTCGAGTGGGCGATCACGTTCCCCGAGCGGGTCGGCGCGATCGTCCCCATCGCGACCTGCGCCCAGGCCAGCGCCCAGCAGATCGCCTGGGGTGCGATCGGCCGTCGGGCCATCCGCATGGACGCCGAAGTGGCGTGGCGGCGACTACTACGACGCGCCCGACGGTGACGGACCATGGGAGGGGCTGGCGACCGCACGCATGGTGGCGCAGGTGACGTTCCGCAGCGACAACGCGTTCACCGACCGCTTCGGCCGCGAGCTGGCCGACGGCTCGACGCTGCACGACTCGCTGGACCTGTGGCAACGGTTCGAGGTCGAGCGGTATCTCGACTACCACGGCGACAAGCTCGTCCGCAGATTCGACACGAACAGCTACCTGATCATCGGCAAGGCGATGGACCTGCACGACGTCGGCCGGGGACGCAACGGGCTGGCGAACGCGATGCGTCGCATCGCCGCGCCGGCGCTGGTGATGGGCATCTCCAGCGACATCCTCTACCCGACCTACCAGCAGCGGCAGATCCACGACCTGCTCATCGGAGCCGGGACCAAGAGCGACTACGTCGAGATCGAGTCACCCCACGGCCACGACGCGTTCCTCATCAACCTCGATCAGGTGGCGGCGCCGGTGCGGGCGTTCCTGGACCAACTGTCCGACTAGGGGTTCACGCCGCGTCGGGCCATCGCCTCGTCGAGGACGGGGACGACGCGGCTCTTGGCCGGCATCGAGAGCGACAGCATCGGCGGCAGCCAGGAGCCGTTCTCGAACTGGCGCACCAGGTACACGACCTTGCCCTTGGGCGGCTGCGGCGACTTGCCGACGATGGCCCACTGCGCCTCGCTGCGGCGCATGTACCGCTTCTGGGTGCACAGCAGCGTGCCGTCGGGCAGCACCGTCACGCGGGTCTCCTTGCGGCGACCGTTGGCCTGCCCGTCGAGGAGTTCCTGCCCGTGGCACAGGAAACGCGTGCCGTCCTTCGACGAGTAGTGCGGGTCCATGCGGTAGGCGAGCCACCACAGACCGGCCATGACCAGACCGAAGAGCACGAACCACAGGGCGTCCACGGGCGACAGCATGGCGGATGCGGCCCGGTTTCACACGGCGTGGCACAGGGAAACGCCTGCTCGCGTGCGACACTGTGGGCCGTGAGCGTGTGGACGACGGCTGGCTTGATCGCGGACGGTTCCTTCGACGACCCCGAGAACGCCCGCATCATCTACATCGCCGCGGGCGGCCTGGTGCTGGTCGCGGCGCTGTTGGGCGTGGGCACGTGGCTGTGGTGGCGCAGCGCCAAGGTCGAGCATCCGTCGCTGGCACCGTTGGAAGTGATGAGCACTCGCCGATGGTGGAAGGGCGACTTCACCGAGCGCCGGCGCCGCCTCGACGAGGTGCGACCGCAGTCGGACGACGCCGACGCAGCCGAGGTCGCCGGCGCAGTGCCGGTCGATCTGGACCAGGTGATGCTCCGCGACGATCCCCACTCGTTCGACGATCTGCTCGACCCTGCCGCCGTCGCCGCCGTGGTCGTGGCCGACGACGCCGTGGCTGCCGACGATGTCGCCGTGGCGGCCGCCGATGTCGCCGTGGCTGCCGACGGTGGTGAGGCTGCCGATGACGTGGTCGCCGACGATTCAGTGGGCGACGCAGAGGCCGTTGCCGAGGCCGACGAGCCTGTCGCCGAGGCCGAGTCCGTCGCCGAGGCCGAGTCCGACACCGAGGACGAGCCGATCGCTGTGGAGGACGACGCCGAGAGCGGCGCCGACGCCGAGCCGCAGCCTCAGCTGCACTTCGAGCCCGTCGCGGCCGCGCCGCGCAGCATCGTCATCGACACCGCGCCGCGGCCTCGCGACACACCGTCGGACCTCGGCCCCGAGTCCATCGACAGCGAGCCGACACCGTCGCCGATCGATCCGCTGCTGCGTCTGCAGACCGAGTAGCGCACACCGCGCCGCGCCAGCTCGCCGGCCGACCGGTACGGTGAGGGACATGGCTGAACAGTTCGATCCCGATGCGATGATCGCCCGTTTCCGCGAGCGTGCCCACGCCGTGAAGCAGCGTCCGCTGCCGCCCGTGGCCGGCGACGAGCGGGCCATGTTCGTGCGCCAGGCGCAGGTCGACTTCCGCGATTTCGCGATGGTCGGCGACGCCGTGGCCACCATCGAGGACGGTCATCTGGTGCTCCGGGTCGACCTTCGGCCGCCGGATCAGCGTGGCTGACAGGTTGCCGCCTCAGGGCAGCGTCGCTAGATTGTCCCCCGCATTGCGGACGTGGCTCAGCTGGTAGAGCATCACCTTGCCAAGGTGAGGGTCGCGAGTTCGAATCTCGTCGTCCGCTCCAATGAGAAACGCCCCGGCCGCCAGGCCGGGGCGTTTCGCATTGCGGGACGACCGCGCATTCGGGAGGACGAGCGCAGCGAGGACGGTTCTCGTCGTCCGCCGTCGAACTCAGCGCCTTCAGCCCGACGTCAGCAGGCCCAGGCCCAGCTCGGAGCGGCCGGGGTGCTCGTACGGGCGACGCTCCACGTCGGCTGTCGCCACCTGCGCATCCACCCTGGGCACCGGCTGTGCGCGGGTGCAGTACACGAACGCGGCGGCGCACACGTCGTCGACCCGCTCGGCGATGCCCCACGCCAGCATCGACGGCGGCAGGTGCTCGCGCATCCACCCGGCGCCGGCGACCGGGTTGGTGCGTTCGTACCCGGCGAGCGCCTCCTCCTGGCCAGCGGCGAAGCCTTTCGCGCCGATCTGCTGGAGTGTGACGCGCAGGTCCTCGCGGAACACCACCGGGTCGGGCACGTGCCAACGGTAGAAGCCGACGAAGTCGGGGTTCGGTCCGGTTCCGTCGCCCACGACCAGCGGCGCTCCGCCGTACGGGGCCGCGTGAGCCCCCATGCCCCACGCGGTGCCCACGTAGTCCTCCAGACCGGTGCCGCAGATCGTCGGCAGGTCGCGATCTCCGTCGATGAACATCTTCACCTCTCCCTCGCCGTACCAGTCGGCGGGGTCGATGACGCGTACCCCGACCACGCAGCCGAGGAAGCGGCCCGGCCCCTGCAGCCCTTCGACGATGGTGAAGTCGTCGCCCATCGAGGTGGGGTTCTGGCGTCGGAACGCCACGTGCAGGAAGCCGGTCGTCGACGGATGCTCCGGCTGCAGCGTGTAGTCGATCTGGAAGTACAGCATCGTCGCCGTCGACCCGGCGTTGTGGAACTCGACGCGCACCCGGCGATCGAACGGGATCGGCACGTAGCTGTTGAAGCCTCGCCCCTCCTGCACCGCCGTGAGTGCGGTGTGATGGGCGACGGGCCGGCCGTGCGGCAGACCGAAGAAGTCGAGCACGGGGACCGAGATGCTCGGCTCGGTGGCGTCGTCGTAGAACACCTCGAGCAGCAGGGCGCGGAGCTGCTCCGGGGGAGCGGGCGGCACGGTGAGCCAGACGTGGTTGATCGTGCCCGGGCCCTCGATGTCCGCGAGCACGATCCGCTCGTCGCGCCGAATCCGCCGGTTCGGCGCACCCTTGCGTCCGCCGTGAGCACTCCCGCCGGCGCCGCGCTCGCCGGTCGGGTTCTCGAACGTGATCGCTCGCGAGTCGAGCGATGTGTCGATGGTGGCGATGTCGGAGAGCGGGTACGGCTGCGGCATTCGCAGATCATGTCATCACCCATCGATCGAGGTGATCGAGAGGGGCTCGGATATCGCTGAAAGCCATATGGAACAAGGGTGCGCGGGTTGACGCTGCAATCGAACACATGTACGATGACGGGTATGTCAGTGCTCGCCGAACACGCCGACGACATCCTCGTCTCGCCGTCGGCGTTGGCTGCCCGGTGGGCGGAACTCGAGCGTCAGTTGGCCGTGTTCGCGCTGGCCGTCGCACACGTCGACGAGGCGGGCCACTGGGCCGACGACGGCAGTGTGTCGATGCGTTCCTGGATGCGCGAGCACCTGCGCATGTCCGATGCCGATGCCGGCGCGCAGCTCCGCCGTGCCGGTCTGTTGAACCGCTTCGAGGCGTTCGCCGAATGCGCGGTGACGGGGGCGCTGTCGTCCAGCCAGCTGCGCGAGGTCGAGAAGTGCGCGCAACGGAAGTACCACGACGTGCTGCGCGAACTGCAGGAAGACCTTGCGGCCGACATCGCCGATCTCGACGCTGCCCAGACGGCCTTGGCGTGCGGTCTGTGGCGCCAACGAGCCGACGCGCTGGTCGACGAGAACGAGCCGAAGCCCGAGCCGAGTCGATCGCTGACGACGATGCCGACCGGCGACGGTCACCTCCTCGGCAAGTTCACGCTCGACGCGAGGGGCGCCCTCGAGTTCGACACCGCCATCCGCAACGCGATCACCTGGGACGGCAAGAACGAGACCCGCGATCTGGCCGAACGACGCGGCGATGCGTTGTTCGACATCGTCTCCTTCTTCAACCTCAACCACGAGGGCGACGGCACGCCCCGGCATCATCCGCACGTGTCGATGTCCATGCACGCCGACACCGTCGACCGGCCCGAGGCCAGGGACGACGCCACCGGCGCGCTGATCGACACCGGGTGCGCCGGGACGTTGCTGTGCGACTGCATCATCCACAGCATCCTCCGCGACGCGGACGGCACACCGTTGGCGTTCGGGCGGGCCACCTACACGGTTCCCAGGCCGTTGTTCAAGCAGATCGTCGCCCGTGACGGCGGCTGCAGATTCCCCGGGTGCGACCGTCCCGTGCGGTTCACCGAGGCACATCACATGCACTGGTGGGAACGCCACGGGCCGACGGACTACGACAACCTCGCGTTGATGTGCAGTCGACACCACCATCTCATCCACCGGCTCGACCTTCGACTCGAATGGGTCGACGGCTGGGACCTGCGCATCGTCTGGCCCGATGGCTCCAGTCGCACCAGCCGACCGCGCGGCGCTCCACCGACACGCACCCGCGATCCGATACCAGCCGCGGCCTGAGCTTCCCCGTCACATCGAGAACGCCGGCACCCACCCGAACATTCGGGTGGGTGCCGGCGCGCCTCGCCGTCAGCGTGGATGGTTCGACGTCACCAGTAGTGAGCGCGGCCGCCGACCGGGCGGCCGACGCGGCCGAGGATGAGCAGCACCACGCCGACGATGACGAGGATGATGCCGAGGGTCCAAAGGATGGGGATCGACGCGAGCGCGCCGATCAGGAGGAGCACGAGGCCGATGAGAATCATGTCTGCCTGGTACCCGGCCGCGACCGTCGTCAGACCTCGATCGGACGGTGTTCGGATAATCGGTGGCCGCCGATCGATGCGGTGGGGTACCGTCGGTTCACGAGCGACAGCGCCGGCGGCGCAGAAGGAGGGTGAGTACCCATGATTGCATTCACGGCCCCTTCCGTTCCTGCACGCCCTGGCACCGCCTGAGCCGACCCGTCACGCACGATCTGCGTCGACCGCTCCGGGTGCCGTTGATCTCCTGGAGACGCTCGACATGTCTGCATCCCGCAGCAACCGCCCTCGTGCTCGTCGGTTCGACGACGACGAGTGGCAGCCCGACACCACGCTCGTCGCAACACGTCCCGACGAGCACGACATCGATCCCGACGAATCGGACGAGTCGGACGAACCGGACGAGCCCGTCTGGTCCACCTATCGCGACGCGACCAAGGGCCCCCAGCCAGTTCCCGGCTGGGTGGTCACCGACCCGCGCGCGGTCGACGAGGACCTCGGGGTGATGAAGACCGGCAAGGAGGCCGAAGTGTCGCTCCTGCGACGCCATGTGCCGGGCGGTCCGCCCGGCACGGACGTCCGCTACGCGGTGAAGCGGTACCGCACGGCCGAGCACCGGCTGTTCCACCGCGATGCCGGCTACCTGGAGGGCAGACGCGTCCGTCGCAGCCGTGAGACGCGGGCGATGGCGACGCGCACCGCGTTCGGCAAGGACCTCATCGCCCAGCAGTGGGCGCACGCCGAGTTCGGTGTGCTCGGTGCACTGTGGACGGCCGGTGCCGCCGTGCCGTACCCGGTGCAACTGCTCGGCACCGAACTGATGATGGAGTTCATCGGTTCGGCCGACGGCGTCGCCGCGCCACGCCTCGCTCAGGTCGACGGGTCGGCGAACGACCCGCGCGACCTGTATCGGCAGCTCGTGTGGTCGCTCGGGGTGCTGGCCGACATGGGGTACGCACACGGCGATCTGTCCGCGTACAACGTGCTCGTCGACGACGGCAGGGTGGTGCTGATCGACGTGCCGCAAGCCGTCGACGTGGTCGGCAACCCGCAGGGTTTCGACTACCTGCGTCGGGACTGCGAGAACATCTGTCACTGGTTCGCATCGCACGGTGTGCCCGAAGCCGACTCGGCCGCGTTGTTCCGCGAGCTCCGCGCCCGGGTGGTGAGCTGACGACGAGCCGCGCTCAGCCGGGGATGGTGGCGACCGGTTCGACGATCGGCTTGATCCGCAGCCCGGCCTGGTGGCCGATGCGCAGGTAGTGCAGCAGCGGGTTCTGGCCCGGCTGCATCGCCTCGCGATGGTGCTCGAGGTACCAGATCGCGTCGAAGTCGGGACCGGGCTGGCGGTGCTGCAGCAATCCGAGGCGGGCGTAGTGCATCGCCGGGTCGTAGCCGGCGGCGGCGACGTCGGGGTACTGGCCGAGGTACCAGTTCGCGTCGAACAGATCGCTGGCGCGGATCTCCCTCGCTGCGGCACGTTCCTGGCGCCACTCGGCGCTGTGTCCGCCGGCGGTCATGCGCGACAGGCGCACGACCTCGCGTGCGGCGCGCTTCACGGGGCGCGGGAGGCGGCGAGCCATCGGCCGCACCGCGCCCTTGACCCTGGTGGTGGTGTGCTCGCGGCGCATGTACCGGGCGGTGTGGATGTTGTCCCACGAAGCCAGCGCGGTGGGCGACCAGTGGAAGGTGCCGACGAAGTGCAGTTGCACCTCGGGCAGTGCGAACGCGTGGCCGCGGATGTCGGCGAACTCGTCGAAGAAGCCGTCGATGCGGTCGGTGGGGCCGTTCGTGGCGACACCGCCGTGGAACTGGTGGAAGGTCGCCTCGCCGAGCAGCAGCGTCGGCCGGGTGTCGGGCAGCAGGCTCGCCCGCCGCCAGGTGTCGAGGTTCACCAGTCCGCCGCCGGGGCTGGCGAAGGCCACGTCGTAGCCGTCCAGTTCGCGCCACAGGCTTCGCGACATGAAGACGGCGTTGCTCTCGGCCACCTGTCCGAACCAGGCGTTCGACGACGACTCGTCCCACACCGAGATGTCGAACAGGCGGTAGCCGTTCTCCTCCCAGTTGACGCCCATCAGCAGCAGATCCTCGGAGCGCTGGTTGTAGCCCTTGGTCATCGAGTCGCGTTGCAGTTCGGGGCCGAGGTAGCGACCGCGTGTGCCGACGAATGCGCGCTCGTCGTGCTCGATCGCGGCGAGCGAACTGGCGAGCAGGCCGGGCGATGCGATGCGTGCACCGTCGATGTAGACCCCCACGACCGCACCGACGGACAGGTCGAGGCCGCGGTTGACCGCGGCAGCAGGGCTGGGTGACGGATCGGTCATCGAGACCACGGTGAGGTCGATGCCGAGGTGCGAGAACTCCGCCGCAGTGGGCGGGACCTTCGACCCGTTGTCGACGACGATGACTTCGTACTCGTGCGCGTCGATGTCGCGCTGGTACTGGGGTGACAGTGAACGCAGCGTGCGCGGCAACTCGCGTGTCATCTCGTAGGACACGACGACCACGGACAGGAACGGCTTCATCGGGTCACCTTGCGCGGCAGGGCGCCCGACACCAGGTGGCGGATGCGGTCGAGCACGTCGTCGCCGGCACCGGTGTGCACGGAATCGGCCTGGCGCGCTTCGCGCAGCATGCCCAGGACGCGCGGGATGAGCGGATCGAACGGATCGATCTTGTCGTCGCGTCCGAGGATGTCGGGGTGGACCTCGGTCATCGCGTTGAGGATCCAGTCGACGAAGATGTCGAACCGCGACCACAGCGCCCGGTTCGTGGGATCGAGTCCCAGGACCAGCAGGCTGCCGGTGGGTTCGGTGTCGATGGGCAGCATGATCAGGTCGGGTCGAGCGCCGCGGAGGATGGGGATGATCTTCCACACGTCGCCGGTCCAGAAACGCGACTGGCGCTCGCGTTCGGCCTGCAACGGGTGCGCGGGGTAGATGTCGTCGATGAGGATCGCCGAGAAGCGGTTGCAGTGCTGCTCGACGTGCATGAAGTCCTTCAGCACGTACTCGGCGAGGTGCATGCCGTCGATGTAGGCGAGGTCGACGATCGGCAGCGACGTCGGTTCGTCGGTGAGCTGGAAGAAGTCGTCGCTCGTCGTGCGGCTGATGCGATGGTTCGGTCGCAGCGGGTGGGTGAGCACCGGCTCCGGGTCGATGCCGACGGCGTCGCAGGTGGCGATGGTGAGGCTCGAGCCGTCGAACACACCGATCTCGAAGTAGAAGCGCGGATCGAGATGCTCGTGGACGCGCTCGAGGAAGTGGTACTTCCATTCGACCCCGGCGCCGTGCTCGATCTCGTCGGGAAGGTCGGTGGGGAACGAGTTCTGCAGCTCGGACGACGGCTCGACCGACAGGTCGGGTGTCATCGACGCGAGGGCAGGGTCGTGACCGGGGTGGCGGAACACGCCGACGTTGTCGTGCCACGGCCCGAAGTCGCTGACCCAGTGGTCGACGAGCGCCAGGTCGAACGAGTTGGCCAGGCCGCGCATCGTGTCCGGAAGGAAGCGGTAGCAGTCCACCGGAAAGCGATGCTCGGGCCCGCCGGACGGGGCGATGACGATCATCACGCCGTGCGGCGCCAGCACGCGCTTCATCTCGGCGAACGTGCGCCAGAACTGCTCGTTGTGCTCGAACGTCTGACCGGAGATGACGACGTCGAACTCCGCGTCGGTGAACGGCAGTTCGTACGGGTCGTCGAGCACGAGGTCGACGCCGGTGCCGGCTTCGATGTCCACGCCGATGTACTCGGCCGTCAGCGACTCGAGCGCGGAGCGGTAGTTGCCGGTGGTGAACTCGGAGGCGCCCACCTCGAGGATGCGCAACGAGTCCCGACGTCCCAGCACCGGGTCGGGCAACACGTGCCGCTTGAGGCACATCCGCATGTTGTCGAGCGAAGAGAGATGCACGAGCGCGTTCGCCGTTCGTTCCGCAGACGCGTCGCCCCTCGCGACACGTCGCCGAGAGGGTAACGCGGCGCCGCCCGCTGTCCGCGTTCTTGGCCGGGACGGGCCTCAGACCAGGAGCGGGAGCAGGTTGTTCGGGTAGTGGCTGGGGGCGAACCACCACGATTCGACCGCGTATCGGGTCTTGGTCATGCCCGGACCACCCGACGTGCGATGGAGGTTCATCTGATCGAAGAAGATCGCATCGCCTTCCGCGAACACCGGACGCACGAGCGCCGCGGTGCCGGCGGCGGCGAGCGCCGCGGAGTTGCCGACCGCCCACGGGTACGGGGCGTCGCCCGTGCCCTTCTCGACGATGTAGTCCAGGCGTCGCGGCACGAGCTCCATGGTGGGCGCGTCGACACCGCAGTCCGACCCGGCGATCCACAGGTTGAGGCTGCGGATGTGATCGCCGAGGAATGCGCCGTCCTGGTGCCATCCGCCGAGCGTG
Source organism: uncultured Actinomycetes bacterium (assembly GCA_963822385.1). Taxonomy (GTDB): domain Bacteria; phylum Actinomycetota; class Acidimicrobiia; order Acidimicrobiales; family Ilumatobacteraceae; genus UBA668. The sequence continues at coordinate 1,748,077 of CAWGHJ010000003.1, read as the reverse complement.
TCGTACGGGACGCGGCGCAGGGCCGTCTTCTCGACGGACAGTGCCGGTGGCTCGCCGAGGTAGTCCTCGATGAGCGCAGGCAGACCGTGCCGTTGGTACATCTCGATCAGCTGGAACATCGCTCGCGGGCTGTCACCGCCCGGCACCGCCGCACCGCCGCGATGCCAGTACCGGTCGAACGTGCTCAACTCGGCGATGACCGGATTGATGTCCGAAGAGAACTCGGAGTACCAGGCGTCGGGGGTGCCGCCGCCGTCGGCCGCCTGGAACCGGTCCTGTGCTGCATAGACGTGGTCGACGAGCTCGCGCACGGTCGACACCTCGTCGGTGGAGATCAGCCCGCGCACGATGAGCGCACCGTGTCCGAGGACACCGGAGCGCAGCGCGTCGATGTCCAGTTCGGCCGCGTGGATCTCGGGGATGCCCGTCTCGCCGGCGAACCGATCGTCGAAGACCGGCGGCCAGTCCTGCGGGCCGGTCCCGGCACCGCCGCCGAAGAACGCCCGATGGCGGATGTCGATCAGCGCCGACTCGACCGCGGCGTCGGCCTGCCGGCGGTTGCTCTCGGTCAGGAGGTCGATCGCCGCGCGCCACTGCCCGCCGTCGGCGAGGCGGCGCGCCTCCTGCACGACTCGGGGTGCGCGATCCCTTTTCCGTCCGAAGATGCCCATCAGTGCCCTGCCTCCGCCGGGGAACGGTAGACCAAGCGACCCGCGCTCGGCCGCTTCACAGTGGCCGGGCGGGGATGCCCGCCACGGTGCAGCCCTCGGGGACGTCGGCGACGACGACGCTGTTCGCACCGACCACCGCGTGTGGGCCGACGGTGATCGGCCCGATGAGCTTGGCGCCGGTCCCGATGCTGCTGTTCGCCAGGACGGTGGGGCCCTGCAGTACGCCGGACTTCAGGCCGAGCGTCACCCACGGGAAGAGGATGGTGCCGGTGCCGATGCGGGTGAGGCCGTCGACGACCACCTGGCCGTGGGCGATGTAGATGCCTGGCTCGACGATCACCGGGTCGCCGATGCAGACCTGGGAGTGCATCATCGCCAGGCGGTGCAGCACGCGGGGGAGCAACGGCACGCGCAGCTGCTGCAGGCGGGCCTTGCCGCGGTACAACACCTGACCGGCGAACGCGTCGCTCACCCACATCAGCCGAACGATCTGCGCCAGGCCGTCGAGTCGGGACGTGAAGTGGTCGCGCTCGAAGCGGTAGCGCGCCGTGACCACGGCGTCGGCCCACACGGCTCGCAGGAACGGGGGATGGGCCTGCTGGAGCTGGCGCATGGCCGTGGTGGTCATCGCGTCATCCTGTCACGACCGTCCGCGTCGGCGTCGCCCAGGTGCCGGGTGAACAGCACCCCGCCGTCGTGATCGTGGCGACGCATGCCGAGGTGCTCGTAGAACCCGATCGCGTGCTCGTTGCGCGGATCGACGCCGAGGTGGACGCCCGTCGAGCCGGCGTCGACGAGCCGATCGAAGAGCAACTGCATCAGCCCGCGACCCAGCCCGCGGCCCTGCGCCACGGGAAGGAGATCGATGTGGAGGTGTGACGGGTACCGATCGGTCACGACGGCGGGCGTGACGCGGGGAGCGTGGATGGCCTGCACCAGGCGTCGATCGATCGCGGTGCCCGATCCGTCGTTCGGGTACCGCTCGCGCAGTGGCGGCCACCACTGCGCTTCGCACCGCGCCTCGAACGCCGCGGTGTCGAGCGCGCCGAGCACGTAGCCGACCGCCGAGCCGCCCAGGTCGGCGACGAATGCGAAGCCGGGTTCGAAGCGCAGATACGCGCCGGCGTAGACGTGGCCGTACAGCGCACCGTCGTCGACCGAACCGGTGGCGTCGCGTCCGGCATCGCCGGTGCGCAGGCAGATGTCGTAGAGCGCGTCGCGGTCGGCCGGCACCGCCGCGCGCAACCGGATGGGCAGCGGATCGGTCACGTGACGCGGATGGGCAGCGACGTGTAGCCGCGGATGGGGGCACCCGGACCGTGCTGCACGGCGTCGCCGTCGAGTTCGAGCGTCGCGAATCGCTGCGACAGTTCGGCGACCGCCTCGGTGAGCTCGAGCCGGGCGAGGTTGGCGCCGAGGCAGTAGTGGATGCCGCCGCCGAAGGTGAGCAGATGCCAGCCGTCGGGGGTGTCGCGGGTGATGTCGAACCGGTCTGCGTCGGGCAGGACGGTCGTGTCGTGGTTGGCCGACATGCTCATCAGGATGACGACGCTGCCGGCGGGGACCAGGTGCCCGCCGATCTCGATGTCCTCCACGGCGAACCGCGGCAGCGCCTCGGTGGCGGGCTCCCAACGGATGGCTTCCTCCACCGCCTTGGGCACGAGCTCGGGTCGCTCGCGCAGCAGCGCCCACTGGTCGGGGTGCTCGGCGAACGTGTGGATGACGTTGCTCAGCTGGTTGCGGGTGGTGTCGGTGCCGGCCACGAGCATCATCGCGACGACCGAGAGCAGCTCGCTGGGCGAGAGTCGGTCACCCTCCTCCTCCACGGCGACGAGGCTCGACAGCAGGTCGTCGCGGGGTGCCGCCCGCCGTTCGGCGATGAGCCCGGTGATGAACTCGTCGAGCTCTGCCTGCGCGCCTTCGATCTCGTCGAGGAAGTTGCCGGCGTCGAGCCGCAGCGAGAGCAGGATCGACGACGCCCAGCGGCTCATGTCCTCCCATCGGCCGGCTTCGACGCCGACGAGTGCGCAGATGACCGGGATGGGGAACGGGTCGCACAGGGCGGCGACGGCGTCGCACCTCCCATCGGCGACGACGGGATCGACGAGGTCGGCGATGACCCCGCGGGTGAACGGCCGCAGTGCCTCGACCGCCCGGGGCGTGAACGCCTTGGAGACGAGGCGGCGCAGGCGATGGTGGTCGTCGCCCTCCATGAACAGCAGGATCTGCTCCTGCCGCGCCCACGCCCGGCTGCCCTCGGGAATGCCCGACATCCGCGCGAAGTCCATGCCCGGTCCACGCAGCCGGCGGTCACGCAGCAGGTCGGTGACGTCGCGGTGGTGAAGGACCATCGGGCCGAACGGCCCCTTGGCCAGCGGTGTGGCAGTTCTGGCCTGCGCGAACAGGTCGCGGGTGGCCGCAGCATCGGCGGCCATCCCCGGGAACATCAACGGCAGGTCGGCGTCGGCGTAGGTGGGCATCGAATCCTCCACGGTTCGACGCCCACCGTAGTCACGCCGTGTTCACCCGAGCGTCGTCAGGTACGCCGCGAAGCGGTCGAGGCTGGCGTTGAAGCCCGCCTGTGCCTCGGGGCTGCGGTACATCGCCGGCACGTTCTGCTGGTGGATGACGACCTCGGTGCGATCGTTGCCGAGGTCGGTGAAGGTGCTCGTGTTCGTCATCCCCTCGGCGGCGCCGAGTTCGCGCCAGACCAGCTTGTTCGGCGCGTCGATCTCGACGAACACGCCGGCGTTCGGGAATCGCTCGCCGGTCTCGTCGAGCACCATCGTCGTCTCGAAACGGCCACCGGGCCACAGCTCGATGACGATGCCGTCCAGCGGGGTGCTGATACCGGGAGGACCCCAGAAGTGGGTGAGGTGTTCCGGCGTGGTCATGCAGGCCCACACGAGGTCGCGGGGCGCCTCGTAGATGCGGGTGATGACGACGTCGGCGAGTTCGTTCGGGTCGATGCTCATGTGGTGGTGCCTTTGCTGTCGTGATGGTCGGGATCGGGTCGGTCGTGTTCGGGTCGGTCGTGTCCGGGTCGTTCGGGTCGTTGCAGGCGACGCAGGTGGTCGCCGAGGCGATCCATGCGGTCCTCCCACACCTGGCGGTGCTCGGCGAGCCACTCGAGCACGGGGGCCAGGGTGTCGAGCTCGGCGTGACACGGACGACGTCGTCCGTCACGTTCCTTCGACACCAGCCCGGCGTCCTCGAGCACCTTGAGGTGCTTGGAGATGGCCTGCAGGCTCATCTCGAACGGCTCGGCGAGTTCGTTGACCGTGAGGTCGCCGGCCGCCAGCCGGCCGAGCATCGCCCGTCGCGTGGGGTCGGCGAGCGCGGCGAACGTGCGGTTCAGTTCGTCCTCCGCAGCGATCGTCTCGGCGATGCTCATCGCGATGCCCTTCCGTCGGTCGACATGATCAACCAATTGGTTGATCAACCGAACGGTTGAACTATGGGGCAGGATCGTCCGGCTGTCAAGCCCCATTCAGTCGGCGAAGCGACCGACGACGAGCAGGGCCTGCTCGTTGGCCTCGGTGTGGCCGGTGACGGCCGGCAGGAAGTGGCGTCGATCGATGGCGCGCAGCACGACGTCGGTGAGCGCGATCACCGTGGCCGCACGGGGGACGTCGCGCAACAGCGCCAGTTCACCGAACGACTCGCCCGGTCCGGCGTGGTTGACGACCACCCCGTCGATGAGCACGTCGAGGGTGCCGCTCTGGACGACGTAGAACCGGTCGCCGTGGTCGCCCTGTTCGAAGACGCTCGCGCCGGCCTCGCAGCGCACGACCGTCGACGTGCGCGCCAGTCGTTCGATCAGGCTCTCCGGCAGCACCGCCAGCATCGGCACCCGACGCAACAGGCCCAGGCCCTCCGGCGCGAGCGCGATGCGGTCGATGGCCGTCAGACCGCGTGCCGAGAGCAGCACGACCAACGGGACGACGACGCCGATGACGGTGATGCCCCACCGCAAGCCGATCGTGTTGATCAGCAGCGGCATCAGCAGCGACCCGATCGCCATACCGCCGACGGCGGCGCTGTCGAGTGCACCGAAGACCCGCCCCATCACCTCGTCGGGCGCGAGTCGCTGGATGATCGTCTCGGCGTTGACGTCGACGACCGAGTTGCCCAGGCCGATGGCCGCCATCGCGATCATCGCGGTGGCGACCGATGGCCAGGCCGAGACCAGCAACAGCGGGGCCGCCCACAGCACGACGCCGACACCGAAGTCGCGGGCCAGGCGGCCACGTTGGGCCATCAGCAGCGCGAGTGCACCGCCCGCCACGCCGCCGACGCCGAGTCCGACACCGAGCACGCCCAGGCCGCTGTCGCCGAGGTCGAGCAGGTCGAGCGCGATGGCCACCTCGTACACCGCGCTGGCACCGGCGACGATGGTCTGGGCGACGTAGAGCAGCACGAGCAGACGGAGATGGCGGCTGCCGAAGATCGTCCGGTAGCCGTCGCCGACGCCGGCGAACATGCCCTTCGGCCCGCCGTCGTCCGCGCCGTCCGAACCGTTCGAGTCGGCGCCGGCGTCATCGGCGTCGACGGCGTCGACGGCTGCGGCCGCCTCGCGCGGTGGGTGGATGCCGAACACCATGTACGCCGACCACAGGAACGTCACGGCGTTGAACGTGAACACCCACCCGGCGTCGGTGAGGGCGAGCAGCACACCGGCGATCGCCGGTCCGACGAAGAAGGCGATCGAGTGGATGGTGAGCGACGTGGCGTTCGCCGCCGTCAGTTCGCCCGGCGACGTGGCCAGGCTGGGCAGCAGTGACGACTGCGCCGGCCGGAACACGAGGCCACCGATCACGGTGAGCAGGTACAGCGCGAACACGGCCAGCGTCGGCGCCTCGGCGAAGATCAACGCCGCGCCACCCAGGGCCAGGCCGAAGCGGATGAGGTCGCTGGAGATCATCAACCGCCGGCGGTCGTAACGGTCGGCCAGCACCGACACCAACGGTCCGAGGATCGCCGCGGACAGGTAGCGGACCACCGCGAACGCGCCCACCATCGTGGCCCCGCCGCGCTGGTACACGTAGACCGAGAAGGCGACGCCCTGCGCCCAGTCACCGATGACCGAGCCGGCGAGCGCCAGGTTCAGCCGCCGCAGCGAGCGGTTGCGGAAGACGTCGACGATGGCGTCCTTCGATTCGCGCACGTGCGCCATTGCTGCGGACATGCAGCGATCCCCCCAGGTGTCGGCGAGCGCCCGGGTCCCCGCCGGGGCGCCATCACAACGTACCGCGCCCCGCAGTGCACAATGGGCTCATGGCAACGACGGGAAACCTCACGCAGCAGCTCGCGGCGATCGCCGACGGGCTCGGGCCCGTACTGGCCCCGATGGAGCAACGAGCCCAGCTCGTGGAGCTGTGTGCGCTCGTCCGCATCGCCACCGGTGCGGCCAGTGTCTCGATCGCTCGCCTGCACGACGACGAGTTGGTCTACGAGGCCGCCGACGGCTCCGGTGGCGACGCGATCACGGGGGTGCGACTGTCCACCTCTCGCGGCATCGCCGGCTACGTGGCACGCACGGGTCAATCGCTCGTGGTCGATCAGGTGCAGTCCGATCCGCGGTTCGCCCGCGACGTCGCCGAGCGGACGGGGTACGTGCCCAACTCGTTGCTCGTGGTACCGGTGGTCGACGGCGACGACGAGGTGCTCGGCGTCGTGTCGGTGCTCGACCGCACCCATGGTGCAGGCGATCCACTGGCCGTCACGTCCGCGGCGGCGCGCGTCGCCGCGCCGTTGCTGGCCACGGGGACGGCGGTCGCGCGGCTCGGACCGCTGCTCCTGCGAGGCATCGCCGATGCCGTCGCCCACGACGAGTCCAGGCTCGCCGCGTCACTGCGGCGCCTGGCCGACCGTGTTCCCGAGCCCGACGACGAACTGGCGGCGATGGCCGCGCTGCTCGCCGAGATGCGGGTGCTGCCGGCGTCGTCGCAACAGGCGATCGGCCGACTGCTCCGTGAGGCCATCACCCTGGCGACTCCGAGGCGCCGCGGGTGACTGCGGCCGACTCCATCCTCCCGGCGTGGTCCGAACCGTTCCATGCCCCGAACGGTCCGGGACCGGCACCGTCGTTGCGGTTGCCGGCGCCCATCGATCGCCGTTGGGCGTACGGCGACGGCCGTGGCCGCGGCGTCCGCGTCGCCATCGTCGACAGCGGCATCGACGCCGACCACCCGGCCGTCGGCGCGGTGCAGCAGTACGTCGCCATCGACCGCGACGATCGCGCCGAGGACGGCGTGCGCTTCACCAAAGGGCGTCACGACGACCTGTACGGCCACGGCACGGCGTGCGCGGCGATCATCCGCGAACTCGCCCCCGACGTCGAGCTGATCTCGGTGCGTGTCCTCGGCGAGAACCTCAAGGGCAGCGCCGGCGCATTCGCCACCGGCGTGGAGTGGTGCATCGACCAGGGTGTCGATGTCATCAACCTCAGCATGAGCACCGCGAGCGAGCGGTGGGCCGAGACGTTCTGGGATCTGGTGGACATGGCCACCTACCGACGGGTGATGCTCGTGTCGGCGATGAACAACGAACGCAAGCGCACCATCCCCAGCGAGCTGGCCGGGGTGTTCTCGGTGGCATGCGCGCCGGGCGTGGATCGAGAAGACGTGTGGTGCAACCCGGAGGGTCCGGCCGAGTGGGGTGCCGCGGGCATCGACGTCGATGTCGCCTGGCTGGGCGGCTCCACCATCCGCGCCACGGGTAACTCGTTCGCCGCGCCGGTGATCGCCGGTCACCTGGCACGCATCGTGGCCGCACACCCGGGGATCAACCCGTGGCAGGCCAAGACGGTGCTGTCCCAGCTCGCGGTCAACGCTGCCCGCTGATCGCGTCGACCCGAGCTGGAACGCGACAGTGGGGCACCAACCCGCGCGATCGGTGCCCCACTGACGACCTCGGCTGACGAATCAGCGAGACTTGAGGACGGCGTGGCCTTCGGCCTCGTCGTCGAGCGCCACCGGCTTCTTGGCGACACGGCGGCCGGCACGCAGGCCGGCGCGGGCCTCGTCGGCCTCGTCGATGAGCACCTTGCGGTGACCCTCGGCGACGTCGTCGAGCTGGGGAACGCGCTTGTCGGCCCTCTTGGCCGCCTTGCGCTCGGCCTCGTCGATGGTGACCCGGACGTGGCCCTCGGCGGTGTCGCCGTCGACCGTGCGGTTCACGTCTGCCTGCTTCTTGTCGATGTTCTTCACGTTGATCCCCTTGTTCGTCACCCAGGCTGCCCCGCCCGTCGTGTGAGCATGATGCACGTGTGCCGGGGTGCCGTGATGTCACACAGCTGACTTTTCGGCGAGGAATTCTCAGCAGGCCCGTCCGCCGGGGGTGAGTGCGCGGGCGAGGAGGCCGTCGCGATCGAGCACGTGCACCGTGCGGCCCGACACCTCCACCAGCCCGGCGCGCTCGAGTGTCTGCATCACCTGGTTCACGGTCTGTCGTGCTCCGCCGAGCAACTGACCCATCTCGGCCTGCGTGAGCGTCAGGCGAAAGGTGTCCCGCCCGTGGCGCTCGGCCTCGGTGTACAGGTACTTGGCGAGACGGCCGCCGAGGTCGAGCGAGGCCAGGTCGGTGAAGCCGTCGTTCAGCGAACGCATGCGCTCGGACAACAGCGTCACCAGCCGGCGGGGGATGGCCGGGTCGCGGTCGTAGGCGTCGAGGAACGCCCGTGCGGGCACCTCCACGACGTCGCACCGCCGCAGCGCGCCGACCGACGTGGAGCGAGGGACCTCGTCGAGCACGCCCAGTTCGCCGACCAGGTCGCCGGGGGAGAGGAGCGCCAGTGTGGGCTCGGTGCCGCCCGGCCCGGACGTGAACACGCGCAGCGTGCCGGCGGCGACGGCGAACACGTTCGTGGCGCGGCTACCCGCCGTGAAGAGGATGTCGTGTTGCTGCAGCGTCCGCCACTTCGACGCGGCTGCGAGGCGATCGATGGTGGTGTGTGCGGCTGCGCTGAGCAGCGCCGTGGATCGCAGCACGTCGTCGATTGCTGCCGCCTGTGCGCTCATGCATCGGAACGTAGCCGGTGCTGACGTAGAGTCCCTGCGTGGAGTTGCTGAGTGAGCAGCCTCAGGCAACGGGCGAGGTGCGGGACCGGTTCAGTTCGCGGGGTCTCACCGTGCCCGTCGTCCTGTCGATCGTGGGCTCGTTGCTCGCGTTCATCGCCATCGCCGTCGCGCTGTTCTATGCCACCGAACGCGCCGCGGTCGACGAGGCGCTGCACGAGGCCGGCGACGCGGGCGAAGTGACGGCCCGCGTGGCGCTCGCCCCGTACCTCACCGTCGCGCTCACCGATCAGGACCCCGACGCGGTGAAAGCACTCGACGACGCGGCGAAGACGTTGTTCTCCACCGTGCAGATGACCCGGCTGAAGATCTGGTCGCGCGACGGGGTGGTCCTGTGGAGCGACGAACGAGAGCTCATCGGCCAGCAGTTCGAGCTGGAGGACGAGGAGTACGACCTGTTCGACACGCTCGGGGCGGAGGTCGACGTGAGCGCGTTGACCAAGGACGAGAACGCGCTGGAGGTCGCCCTCGGGGTGGACCGGCTGGTCGAGGTGTACTTCGGTGCCCCCGTGAAGGACTCGCTCGACACCGTGCTGGTCGAGACGTACTACTCGTACACGACCGTCACCGAACGGGCGGACGAGCTGCGCCGCCGGTTCATGCCCCTGTTGATCGGCGGACTGGCGCTCCTCACCGCGGTGCAGGTGCCGCTGGCCATTCTGCTGGCCCGACGGTTGAGCCGTGCCACCCGCGAGCGCGAACGGCTGCTCGAACGCGTCATCACCGCGTCCGACGCCGAGCGCCGCCGCATCTCGGCCGGCGTGCACGACGGCGCCGTGCAGGACCTCATCGGCATCACCTACACCATCGCCGCCAAGGCCGACTCGGCGCCGCCACCCCTGGACCAGACCCTCCACGACATCGCCGCCTCCACCCGGACGGTCATCCGACAACTGCGCAGCATCCTCAACTCCATCTACCCGGTCGAGGTGCCGGACGAGGGGTGGGCGCACGGGCTGAACGATCTCGTCGGCGCGCTCGAGGCGAACGGGGTGGAGGTGACGTTGGACATCGAGAACATGCCGCTCGCGCCGATGGACGAACTGCTGCTCCTGCGCGTGACGCGAGAAGCGCTACGGAACGTGGCCACGCATGCCGATGCATCACGGGTGATCGTGGAACTCGAGCAGCAGCGCCTGGGGCGCATCGTCCTGCACGTCAAGGACGACGGCAAGGGCTTCACCGCGGCCAACGCCGACTCCAGCCGCAGCGAGGGTCACCTCGGCCTGCAGTTGCTGTACGACCTGGCGAATGACGTTGGCGCCGATCTCACCATCGACTCCACACCCGGCATTGGTACTAACCTGCGACTCGAACTGATAGGACAACGATGATCCGAATCGTGATTGCCGACGATCACGCCATGGTGCGTGCCGGTCTCTCCCAGCTGCTGGGCTCGTTCGACGACCTCGAAGTCGTCGGCACCGCGTCCGACGGCAAGGAGGCCGTCGAGGTGGTGGGCGAGCTGCGCCCCGACCTGGTGCTGATGGACCTCTCCATGCCCGTCATGGACGGCATCGAGGCCACGGCCGCGCTGAAGCAGCAGTACCCGGAGATTCACGTCGTGGTGCTCACCACGTTCCAGGAGCCGCGCCAGGTGGCTGCGGCCCTCAGCGCCGGAGCATCCGGCTACCTCGTCAAGGACGTCGAACCCGAGGTGCTGGTGGCGGGCATCCGTGCCGCGGTGCAGGGTGGCGCGCCGCTCAGCCCGTCCGTCGCCGCCGGGTTGCTGCGCGGCAGCAACCAGATGAGCATGGTCTCGCCGTCGTCGCTCACGCCTCGCGAGCTCGAGATCCTGCAGCTCATCGTCGACGGACACACCAACCAGCAGATCGCGACCACGCTGGGCATCAGCGAGAAGACGGTCAAGACGCACTGCAGCCGCCTGTTTCAGCGGCTCGGCGTCACCGACCGTACGCAGGCCGCGGTGTGGGCGATGCGCAACCTGCCGTCGAACCAGAGCTCCTGACCCGGCCGACCCGCGCTGCGGGTGTCGTGTGACGAACGTCACACTGGGTAATTCGGACTGATTTCAGGCGGTCACTGTCAGTCCAACGGTCCCACGGGCGGTGGCATTTTCTCAACTCGGTGAGCACAGCGTGGTCGCCCGGTCGCGCGTCGCGGCAAAGGGCCGGGGGTCTTGGGACCCTCGTCCTCGTCGCCGGGTCGGGCCTACGACCAGGGGCGTAGCGCATCGGGCGCCGTTGACGCCCTGGTGCCCGACGCGGTTCTGTGACGCCGCGGATTCGTCGCGACGGGAGCGACGGACGGGAAAGGGTGGGCGCCATGGGCGTTGTCATTTTTGGTCGGAGTGGGCGCGTGCCGCGGCACGAGTCCACGCACACAGGATCGGCGGCCCCTCGGGTCGGTCGATCGAGGGCGCTGTTCGCGGCGTTGCTGCTCGTGTTCTCGGCGGTGCCGTTCCTGGCGCTGTCCGCCACCGGTGCATCGGCCGTCGCGCCGTCGCCCGGCGTCTCGCCCGGCTTCAACCAGGCCGGCTTCCCCGATTGGTTCGAGGACGTCAACGGCGTCCGCGTCGCCCCGTGCCTCGACCCGCTCGACACCAACTGCCTGGCCCCGCTGACGGGTCCGGGCTTCGACGCGAACCTGCCGGTGGTGTTCCCCACGAACTTCCCCGACGAATTCTTCTACTCGGCGGCGGACTCCGAGTCGCTCGGCGTCACCGACTGCTCGGCGACGCCGACGGCGGACATCAACGTGCACCTCGCCCTCGAGGGCGCGTTCGCCAACGGCGCGGTCGCTGCGGGCGATCAGCAGGTCTTCGGTCGCATCCGCATGCACGCGGGTGACGGCAGCGGCCTGTGCGGCGACACGTGGTACACGTTCCGGACCCCGTACGGCCCGGTCACCATGCAGACCAGCCCGGACGGCACCATCCTCGGCGCCCATGCGGCTGCCAACACCTCGGACATCGGCTGCTTCCCGACGCCGGTCGTGCCGTGCAACTGGAACGACGTCCTCTCGGCGCCGATCCTGAACGTCGGTGCACTGGTCCAGGCTCCCGACGAGCTCGATGCGCCGACGCAGGTTCCCGGTTACCTCGGCAGCGGCGCGTTCGCGCCCGTCACCGGCGGCCAGGGTGGCTTCAACTCGTTCGAGATCCTCAAGTGGCCCGAAGGCGTGACCCCCGCGTCCACCGGCCTCGGCGTCGACTGCCCGGCTGAGTGCGTCTCGCTGGCGTCGACCGACAACTTCCAGGTCCAGACCAAGGTTGCCGGACCGCTCGGCGCGTCCGACACGTCGGTCAACTTCGGTGGTCAGGTCGTCGAGGTCCCCGCAGCCGCGGGCGCGTCGATCCCGGTCGCCATCACCAACATCGGCTCGGGCCTGCTCGGCAAGGACGGCTCGACCATCAGCGGCATCACCATCACCGGTGCCGACGCGGCCAACTTCGCCGTCAACGCCGGCACGTGTGACGCAGCTGCGCTGCTCCGCGACGAGACCTGCGCCGTGGGCTTCACGTTCACGCCCGACACCAACCGCGTCTACTCGGCGCAGGCCGAGATCACCGTGGCCGAGTCGGATCGCACGCTCGTGATCGACCTCATCGGCACGGGCACGCTGGCCACCGACGCCCCCAATGCGGCGCTGAGCACGCTGAACTTCGACTTCGGCCGGGTGCGCCTCACCACGGTCAGCGACACCCAGACGCTGACCATCACCAACAACGGCACGGCGCCGTTGCTGGCCGAGCCGATCATCGACGCCGACGGCCTGGCCGCCGGCTTCATGACCGGCCTGGACACCTGCACCGGGACGTTCGTGCCGGTCAAGGCGGCACCTGCTCCGTCGGCTTCCGCTACCTGCCCAACGACGCCGGCGTGCTGCACTCGACCACGGTCGGGTTCACCACCAACGGTGACGCCCTCGGTGTCACGCTCACCGCGTCCAGCTGGGGCGGCATCGCCGACGTGGCCGACACCCTCGACCCGGTGAACACGTTCCCGGACTGGTACCAGGACGAGCGCGGCGTGCGCGTCGGCCAGTGCGATCAGCCCAGCAACCCGCTGTGCATCGCTGCACCGCTGCCCGACGGTGGCGCACCGCAGAGCTTCCCCGGCAACGCGCCGGACGAGTGGTTCTACTACATGGTCCAGACGGGCCCGATGGACGCCAGCGACCCGGTCTGCGGCGTCGACCCCGGCCCGCTGATGATCGAGATCGCCACCGAGGCGGCGTTCCTCGGCGACATCGCGCCGTTCGAAGGCATCACCTTCGGCCGTCTGCGCGTCGTGTCGCGCGGCGGTCTGTGCCCGAACACCGAGTACAAGTTCACCCACCCCTACGGCGAGACCATCATCAGCACCGACGATGCGGGCGACATCAAGCCCGCCGCCGGAACGCAGGACGTCGGGTGCACGGCCACGCCGTGCGACTACTCGCTGGCCATCTCGGCCGTCGTGTTCGAGGGCTACATGGAGCAGTCGAACCGCCCCGCCGGTTGGCTGGGCGACCCGGTGAACCCGGGGACCGCCACGGGTGCGCCGTACAGCGTGGACGGTCTGCCGTTCAACAAGTTCACCATCGAGCGCCTCGACGGTGACGGCGGTGTGTTCGCCGAGACCGACCAGTTCGGCATCACGGGTCGCCTCGTCGGCCCGATCGTGTCGGACCCGACGTCGTTCGACTTCGGTGGCGCCGAGATGGGCCTGGCATCGGCCGAGGTGAACCACACGTTCACGTTCACCAACTCCGGTGTCGAGGCAGTGACGCTCGACGACACCCTGGTCGACGGGCCGCTCACGCTCGACGGCGACGAGGCGAATCAGTTCGCCATCCAGCCGGGTAGCACCTGCACCTCCGGTGCGGTCCTGCAGCCCACCGACTCGTGCTCGGTCGACGTGCACTTCGCGCCGACCACCACGGGCAACATGACGGCCAGCCTGACGCTGCACCACAGCGGCAAGAACAGCCCCACCGGGGTCGCGCTCAGCGGCCTGGGCATGGCACCGGCCGGCTTCGCGGCCATCTCGTCGTCGCTCAACCCGGTGCGCTTCATCGACCTCCACGTCGGTACCCGCAGCCAGACGGTGAGTGTGTTCGTCTCGAACGCCGGCGGTTCGTCGGCGCTCGTGCTCGATCCGTTCGCTCTGGCCGATGGCTCGTCGTTCGCCATCACGGGCTCGACGTGCGTCACCGATCCGCTGTCCGGCGACAAGTTCATCCAGCCGGGTGACGGTTGCTTCGTCTCGCTGCAGTTCCAGCCCACTGCAGCGGGCGCACTCAGCGACTCGATCACGTTCACCAGCAACGCCGTCACCGGCCCGCTGACCGTGAACCTGGTCGGTCGTGCGACCACGGCGGCGGCCACGGTCGCCGGCGCCACCAACAACGCCGGCTTCCCGATCTGGTTGCAGGACACCAACGGCATCCGCCTCGAGCAATGCCTCACCAACGACGGCAACTGCGTGTTGCTGGGTGACGCGACCTTCAACCCGTCGCTGCCGGTGGCCTTCCCGGGCAACTACCCGACCGAGTCGTTCTACACGATCGCCGATTCGGACATCGTGACGTTCGGTGCGCACCTGTGCACCGCCAACGGGGCGGTTCGTGCGGCGGGCGGTTCGGTGCAGTTGCGGGTCGCCACCGAGGCGACGTTCACCTCCACGCCGCCCACCGCCGGGACGCAGGCGCTGTTCAACCGCATCCGCATCATCGGCGACGGTCTGTGCCCGCTCACCTCGTACTCGTTCGCCACGCCGTACGGGACCAAGTCCATCACCACGGACGACACGGGCACGATCAAGGCCAAGGACGGCACGTTCGACGTCGACGCCCTGCTGGCGGCACCCGGCTCGTTGGCCGACGGCTTCCTGCGCTGGGACCCGAACGTCGCTCCGGCGGCGCCGGCGGGCCACATCGGTCACCCCGGTGTGCTGCACACGGTGGTCGGCTCGCAGGTCCTCGACCTGTCGGGTGAACCGGTGAACTACTTCGCCGTGCGGAGCCCGCTCACCACGATCGGCTCGACCGACAAGTTCCTGCTGGCCGGCCGCCTGGCCGGTCCGGTGGTGGCCAACCCGACGTCGAAGGACTTCGGTGTCCGCGAGTTCGGCACCGACACCTCGTCGCAGACGTTCACCATCACCAACATCGGCAACTCGTCGGTGTCGACCTTCGTGGCGGCCCTCGTCGGGCACCAACGCCGACCAGTTCGCCATCACGGACAACACGTGCACGGTGGCGACGCTGGGTCTCGACCAGTCCTGCACGGTGACGGTGAACTTCCGTCCCACGCAGGCGTCGGGTGCCGGTGCGAAGGTGGCGAGCCTGGTCGTCGGCCACGACGGTCTCCGTTCGCCGGTGACCATCGCCCTCGCTGCGACGTCGATCGCCGCCCAGACGCCCGCCGTCACGGTGTCGCCGACGAGCGTCGCCTTCGGCAACGTCATCGTGAACACGAACTCCAACGCGGTCACGCTGACCGTGCGGAACTCGGGAACGGGCAACCTCCGCCTGACGGGTGTGACGGTCGGCGGCACCAACGCCACCGACTTCACCCTCGTCGGCTGCCGCGACAACACCAACCAGTTGCTCGCCCTCAACGCCGGCCAGTCGTGCCTGCTGTCGGTGGTCTTCCGGCCGGGGGTCAAGGCGGCACGCGCCGGCAACATCACGGTGGCTGCGACGGACATCACCGATGTGGCCTTCCCCGGCCACGTCCCCGTGGTCATCCCGAACGCCACGGTGGCGCTGTCGGGCACGGGCGTCCAGGGCACCATCTCGCCCTCGGCGACGACGGCGAGCATCAGTGCTCGGTCCGGCAGTTCGCAGACGTTCAAGCTGACGTTGACCAACACCGGCAATGCCAACTTCAGCCTGCAGAGCACGCTCACCGAGGCGGCGTTGAAGTTCGAGTTCGTCTCGACCACGACGACGCAGACCCAGGCCCAGGTCCTGGCGAAGTTCCGGGTGGCCTCCACCGGGTGCGCCAACGTCGCGCCGAACAAGAACTGCCAGGTCACGATCACCTTCACCCCCGGCAATGTGGCGGTCAACGCCCAGTACCGGGTGAACCTGATCATCAACAGCAACGCGTCGAACAACCGCCTCATCGTGGGCGTCACGGGGACCCAGGCCCGCTAGTTCGACCACATCCCACCCAGGGAGAGAAGGGGCGGTGCCGGGCAACCGGCACCGCCCCTTCGTTGGGTGGGGTTCCGTTCTGTCTGTGACGAATGTCACTGTGCTGGAGCCAAACCTTTTCCTGGCCTCACTGTCCGTCAAAGGGTCCCACGTTGGGTGACTGAACTCGGAATGGGTTGTCAGAGCGCGTTGGCGCCGCCACGTCCTGTGTCCGAAATCGATCGCAATGGGTCGCCAGTCCCAGTTCGGGCCGCCGCGCGTACGACCTGAGTCGTACATCCTCGGGTCATCTTGCGACAAAGGTCCCGGGACGCTTGGCTGGCCATGCAGGCCCTTTCACGGGAGACGGGGCCGCAGTGTGGGAGCGGACATGAACATCGGACGGGACGAAGTATCGGTCGAGCCGCGGCGCGGCCGGGCACGAGCGACGGCGACAGGACAGCGTCTGAGCAGGGCAAAGGCCCTGCTCATCGCCGCGCTGGTGGCGGGTCTGGTGGTGCCGTTCATGGCCACTTCCATCGCCTCGGTGGCCGGAGCCACCACGGCGCCCGCCCGCTCGGCCGGCGTGAACCAGGGCGGCTTCCCGCTCTGGTACCAGGACGCCAACGGGGTCCGCGTGGTCCCATGCCTCGACCCCGCCGAGACCAACTGCCTCGCACCGCTCGTCGGCCCGACGTACGACCCGGCGCTGCCGCTGTCGTACCCGTCGAACTACCCGGACGAGTTCTTCTACTCGGTGGTCGACGCCGAGACGACGCAGGTGGCCGACTGCCCGGTCACCGCGGGCGACGGCGTCACCGTGACGCTGGCGCTCGAGGCCTCGTTCCTCAGCGGCGACCCCAGGGTGGGCGACCGGGCGACGTTCGGGCGCATCCGCCTCGGCGCTCGCGGTGGTTCGGGTCTGTGCGGCAACACGTGGTACACGTTCCGCACGCCGTACGGTCCGACCACGCTGAAGACGCCGTCGAACGGTGAGATCAAGGGCGGCTTCGCCTCGTCGTACACCACCGACATCGGCTGCGCCCCCACCCCGGCGCTGCCCTGCGACTTCGACGCCGCCTTCGCCGCCCCCGTGTTGCGCGACGGCCTGCTCCGCCAGGCAGCCGGTGCCGTGCCCGGGTACCTGGGCAGCGCCTCCTTCGCCCCGATCACCGGCGGCAAGAACGACTTCAACCGGTTCGAGATCGTCAAGTGGCCCGCCGGCACGGCGCCCAGCACCGACGGCTACGGCGTGGACTGCGTCCTCGCCGGCTGCGCCGTCCTCGGCCAGACCTCGAACTTCAACGTGCTCGCCAAGCTCGCCGGCCCGCTGACGTCCGACGTCGCCGGCGTCGACTTCGGAGGCCAGGGCGAGCTCACCACGAGCGCCCCGCGCACCGTCACCGTCACCAACCTCGGCTCCGGCCCGCTCGGCCTGGATCCCACGGCCATCGACCACGTCGTCATCACCGGCACCGACGCCACCCAGTTCGCGCTGACCACCACGTCGTGCAGCGTCGGCGCCCTCACCGCACCGGTGCTGCCGACCCCGCTGGACCGCGACGCATCGTGCGGCATCGACGTCACGTTCACTCCGGCCGCGGTCGCCTCGGCGACCGCCACGCTCGAGGTGTGGCCCGTCGGGGCCGCCGCACCGCTGACCGTCACCCTCGTCGGCACCGGCATCACCGTCGACCAGGCGCCTGCCGCGGCCGTCGACCCGGCCGACCTCGTGCTGGCGATCGGCGACGTGCGGGTCACCACTGCCAGTGTCGGCAAGTCGGTCACCGTCACCAACACGGGCAACGCCCCGTTGCAGGTGCTCCCGGCCATCGCCACGAGCGCCCAGTCGTCGCTGTTCTCGATCAACGCCAACTCGTGCCCGACCGGCGTGGTCGCCCCCGGGGCGGCCTGCACCATCGGCGTCACGTTCGTGCCCCAGGTGGCCGGACCGGCCACGGCTCAGCTGGACATCACCACCAACCTCACGGCCACCCCGATCATCTCGATCACGATGAACGCCAACGGCACCGGTGGCGTCGCCGCCGTGTCGACCAACCTGATCGACGGCTTCCCCGAGTGGTACCAGGACGAGCGCGGCGTGCGTCTCGCCCAGTGCGCCGACCCGGCCAATGCGCTGTGCATCACCGGCCCCATCGCCGCACCGCTCAGCTTCCCGACCAGCTACCCCGACGAGGCCTTCTACTACCTGGCCACCTCCGACGACGTCGTCATCGACGACCCGCAGTGCGACACCGGTGAGGGCGCGCTGTTCGTCGAGACGGGTGTCGAGCAGGCGTTCGCCACGCCCACCGTGCAGGACGGCCAGCAGATGACCTTCGGGCGCATCCGCTTCGTCGCCGGTCGCAAGGGCGGACTGTGCGCCGACACCTCGTACGTGGTCACCTACCCCTACGGCCGCGACATCATCACCACCGACGCCGACGGTGCGGTGAAGCCCGCCGCCGGCACCACCGACGTCGGTTGCGTCGGTGCGCCGTGCAACTTCTCGCTGGCCATCGCAGCCAGCGTGTTCGAAGGCTTCCTGCAGCAGACGCAGCACCCCGCCGGGTACCTCGGCAACCCGCTGCAGTCGAGCACCGTGACCGGTTCGCCGTTCATCGATCCCGACACGCTGCAGCCGGCCAACCACGTGACGGTCCGCCGCCTCGACACGCCCGGCACGCTGCTCGGCAGCACCACGCTGTTCGGTGTGTCCGGTCGTCTGGCCGGCCCGATGGTCGCCTCGCCCGCCGTGCTCTCGTTCGGCTCGGTCGACGTGGCCAGCGGTACCGCATCGGCCTCGACCACGTTCACCAACGTCGGTCAGAGCACGGTCACCCTGGGCGGCTCGCCGTTCAGCGTGTCGGGCACCGGCGACTTCACGGTCGGCGCCACCACCTGCTCGGCCGATCTGCCCCTGCCCTCGGGTGCGACCTGCACCGTCGAAGTCGTGTTCGATCCGTCCACGACCGGTGCTCGCTCGGCCGATCTGGTACTGCACCACGACGGCCAGAACGACCCGCTCACCGTGCCGCTCTCGGGCATCGGTCTGGCCCCGGTGGGTCAGCCCGCCATTTCGGTCCAGCCCGCGTCGATCACCTTCACCCCGCGTCACATCGACACGGTCAGCGAGTCGCAGGTCATCACGGTCTCGAACCTCGGTGGCTCGGCGCCGCTCACGGTGAGCGCCGCAACGGTGACCGCCGGCCAGCCGTACTTCGTCACCAACGGGTGCGAGCTGCCCGTCGACCCCGACATGAGCTGCGCCATCGCGGTGCGGTTCGCGCCGTCGGCCGCCGGGTCCTTCCCGGCCACCGTGACGATCGTCAGCGACGCCGGCAACGTGACGGTGGCCCTCAGTGGGAGCGCCACGACGGCGAACCCGAGCACCTCCGGCGCCACCTCGACGGCGGGCTTCCCGTTGTGGATCCAGGACACCAACGGCGTGCGCCTCGAACAGTGCCTCTCCACCGATGGCTGCCTGCTGGCCGGCGGGGCCGGATTCGATCCGACCCAGCCGATCGCCTTCCCCGGCAACTACCCGGGTGAGTCGTTCTACTCGCTCGCCGATTCCGAGCCGGTCAGCTTCGGCCCGCAGGCGTGCAGCGATGGCAGCCAGTCCGCAGGTGGAACGGCCTTCGTCCGCCTGGTGACGGAGGCGGCGTTCACGACGCCGACGCCGACACCCGGTGCGCAGCTGCTGTTCAACCGCATCCGCATCAAGGCCGACGGCCTGTGCCCGGGTGAGCAGTACGGCTTCGTGCAGCCCTACGGCACCTCGTTCGCCCAGATCGACGTCGACGGCACGCTGGACATCACCTTCGACAGCCCGGCGAACGTGGTCACCACCACCGACCCGGTGCTCAGCGGCTTCCTGCGCTGGGACCCGAACGTGGCCCCGGCCGCGCCGGCCGGTCGCCTGGGCGACGGCGCCTCGTTCCACGAGGTCGTGGGCTCGAACTATCGCGACGTCCCCGGCGGTGAGCCGGTGAACTCGTTCCGCATCGTCGGCTCCACCGGCATCGTCGCCGGCCAGACCGACCGGTTCCTCGTCGTCGGCAGCCTGGTCGGGCCGGTGGTGTCGAACACCACCTCCATCGCCTTCGGCTCGGTCCGTCAGGGCCGCACCGGCACGGCACAGAACGTCGTCGTCAGCAATCTCGGCCCGACCTCGGTGAGCAACTTCGCCGTGGCACTCGGCGGCCCCGACGCAGCGGCATTCACCATCGTCAACAACGGCTGCGCCGGCGTGACGCTGGCAACCGATGCGTCGTGCACCGTGCGGGTGAACTTCACCCCTTCGGCCAACGAGGCCCTCGGCGCCAAGACGGCGACGCTCACCGTCGGTCACGACGGACTGCGTTCGCCGGTGACGGTGTCGCTGACCGGTACGGTCATCACCAGCGCCGTCCCGGCACTGGCCGTGACGCCCACCTCGCTGGCCTTCGGCTCGATCGCCGTCGGTGCCACCAGCGCCACCCAGACGGTGACCGTCCGCAACAGCGGCACGGCACCCATGCGGCTCAGTGGCCTCGCCATCGGCGGTGCCAACGGCGACCAGTTCCGCTTCGTCGGCAGCTCGTCGGCGACGGCCTGCCCGATCACCGGGCTGGCTGCCACGGCGAACATCAACGGTGGCGCCACGTGCACCTTCACCGTCGCCTTCCGGCCGACGCTGATCGGCACCAAGGCGGC
Organism: uncultured Actinomycetes bacterium; assembly: GCA_963822385.1. GTDB lineage: Bacteria > Actinomycetota > Acidimicrobiia > Acidimicrobiales > Ilumatobacteraceae > UBA668. The sequence continues at coordinate 1,727,544 of CAWGHJ010000003.1, read as the reverse complement.
GAGCATCGTGGTCGGGGCCATCGATCCGGCGACGAGCACCGCGCTCACGCCGATCACGGTGACGCTCGGTGGCACCGCCACCCAGGGCACCATCACGCTGTCGGCGGCCACCGTCAACATCAGCGGTCGCGCCGGTCGCACGGCCACGGCGACGTTGAAGATCACCAACACGGGCACGGCGAACTTCAGCCTCACCGGTGCACCCCTGTTCTGGGACCCGGCCACCGGCTTGGTGGTCACCACCCGCTTCGCGGCGACGAACACCTGCACCAACGTCGCCCCGCGGCGGACCTGCTCGGTCACCATCTCGTTCACGCCCGGCGCGGGCACCGTCGGCCAGGTCTACACGACCGACCTCTATCTGTTCAGCAACGCCTCGAACACCGTCGTCGACCCGAGGACCGGCGCCACGGTCCGGGGCGTGAAGGTCCGAGTCATCGGCACTCGCACCCGCTGAGCACCAGTCCAGCCCAACGCGGCGGCCGGCACGGGACACCGTGCCGGCCGCTTGCGCGCGCCGGCCGTTCGCTCACCGATGCAGGACGATGCGCTCACCGTGCTCGGGGGTGACGGCGTTCCAGTCCAGTTCGCGCACGATGCGATCGCGGAGCGCGCGTGACGCGTCGGGCTCGCCGTGGACCACGAAGACCGTGCGCGGCGGATGTTCGGAAGTGTGCAGCCAGTCCATCAGCTCGCCGGCGTCGGCGTGCACGGAGAAGCCGGTCAGGTCGCAGATCTCGGCCTTGACCCGCACGTACTGACCGTGGATCTTCACGCTGCTGGCACCGTCGAGCAGTTGCCGACCGCGGGTGCCGGCGGCCTGGAAGCCGACCAGGGCGACGCTGTTGCGTTCGTCCGGGAGGAACTTCTCGAGGTGGTGCACCACGCGCCCACCCGACGCCATGCCGGCACCGGCGATGATGATCGCCGGCCCGCCCGAGCGCGACACGCCCTTGGACCCATCGCTGTCGAACACCTCCGTGAGGTTCGGCACCTTGAGCAGGTCGGCCAGGTCGGTGAGTTCGGGGCGGACGTCGGTGGCGTGCTCGTCGAAGGCCTCCCGGTAGATCTGCAGCGCGGCGAGGGCCATGGGGCTGTCGACGTAGATGGGGACGTGGGGCAACCGACCGGCGCGAGCGAGCTGGTGGAGGTGGTAGAGCAGCACCTCGGTGCGATCGACCGCGAACGCCGGGATGATCACCTTCCCACCGCGGCGCACGGTGCGGTCGATGACCTCGGCCAGCATGTCGGCGCCGTGGTCGCCGTTGGTGTGTTCGCGATCGCCGTAGGTGCTCTCGATCAGCAGGTAGTCGCACTCGCCGACGGGAGCGGGTGGCACCAGCAGCGGGTGCGTCGGCCGACCCAGGTCGCCGCTGAAGCGGATGGTCGGGCCGTCGTGCAACTCGACGCGCAACGTGGCCGAACCGAGGATGTGTCCAGCGGGTTGGAACGTGACGCGGATGCCGTCCGCCGCATCGAATGGTTGGTCGAACGGGTGAGAACGCACCTGTTCGAGCGCGGTCCATGCATCGTCCTCGGTGTACAGCGCGAGCGCGGGGCTGTGCCGCGAGTAGCCGGCGCGGTTGGCGTACTTCGCCTCCTCCTCCAACAGGCGGGCGCTGTCGGGCAGCACCACCGACATCAGCCGGCCGGTGTCGAAGGTGACGTGCACGTCGCCGCGGAAGCCGGCCTTCACCAGCCGCGGCAGGTAGCCGCAGTGGTCGAGATGGGCGTGGCTGATGACGATCGAGTCGAGCGTGTCGGGGGGAATGGGGAACGCCGCCCAGTTGCGCTCGCGAAGTTCCTTCAAGCCCTGGAAGAGCCCGGCGTCGAAGAGGACTCTGCGTCCTCCGTGTTCGACGAGGAACTTGCTGCCGGTGACCGTCTGTGCTGCTCCGAGGGGGATCAGCGTGGTGAGAGCACCGTGGCTCATGGAGCGCCTCCTAGCGGTAGCGCGGTGTCGCGAACACCTTTCGTACGAGCGGCTCGAAGTGCTCCAGGGACTCGGTGGGGCCGTCCGGGTCGAACGCGACCTGATCCCAGTCGTCGGTGAACTGCTCGCACAGCGCGAACCAGGGCTCGTCGCGATACTGCTCGCGCAGGTCGGTGGGCATGCCGAAGTGCTGGTAGTAGTGGCGGCCCTGGAAATCCTGGTGGTGGTAGAGCGTCTGGAACACGTCGGGTCGCACGTAGGGCCGCAGCATCTCGGCGGCGATGGGACCGTGGTTGGGGACGCTGATGGCCTTGCCGATGTCGTGGCACAACGAGGCGACCACCACTTCGTCGTCGGCGCCCGCACGCTCGGCCAGCGTGGCGGTCTGCAGGCAGTGGGTGAGCTGGTCGGTGGAGAACCCGTCGGTGATGTCGCCGAGCGAGCGCAGCAGCATCAGGATGCGGTCGGCGACGCGTCCCTGGTTCTGCGCCGTCTCGCGGCCGATGACGGCCCACTGCTCGGCGGTGGACTCGTCCATGCGGGTGAAGGTCGCTGCCATGCCTTCATTGTGACACCTGTGGGCAACCCGTGGCGGAGCGTGCCAGCATGGCCGGGTCACTCGAACTCGACGGAGGCATCATGAACCCGACCGAACTCGCGCTGTTCTCGGCGAACGAGCAGACCCTGCTGGTCGCCACCGAGCCGGCCCGCCTCGCGCTGATGGACGAGGACGGCCTCGGCGACGCGCTGCTCCTGGTCCGCCGGGCCCGCAACAAGTACTCGAAGCTCCACCGTCGCCAGGCGAGCGCCACCGTGGCCGAGGTGGGGCGCCGCGCCGCCACCCAGTCGCAGAACCTGCGCACGCTGCGCAAGGCCGAGATCTTCGAGGACGCCCTTGCCCGCGTGTCGCGTGCGTACGCCGTTGCGGCGAAGGCCGCTGCCGCCGAGCTGAAGTCCGAGCGGCTGGCGCTGGCGAAGGCTGCGACGGCGACGCCGGCCACCACGCCGACGAAGGCGGCGAAGTCCACCGCCGTGGCGAGCCAGACCAAGGGGCGCACGGCCGCCGGTCGCGGAGTCGCCCCGGCATCGGCCACCGCATCGCCGGCCCGACGCGGCTCGTCGAAGGCCCAGGGCGCTCGTCGACAGGCCAAGCGCGACTCGCGCTGACGCAGGCATCGGTCCCTCCGCCTCGTTCCCAGGCACCGCCGAGGGGAACACTTCGGCGATGGACTTCGATCTGCCCCAAGACCTCCTCGATCTGCTCGCCGAGCTCGACACGTTCATCGAACAGGTGATCAAGCCCCTGGAGCAGCAGGACGACAACATCCGCTTCTTCGACCACCGTCGCGAGGACGCGCGCACCAACTGGGAGGACCAGGGGCTGCCCACCGAGGACTGGGAGCAACTCCTCCACAAGGTGAAGCGCCTGGCCGACGAGGCCGGCTTCTACCGCTATCCGTTCCCCACCGAGTTCGGCGGCCGCAACGGCACGAACCTGGGCATGGCGGTCATCCGCGAGCACCTCGCCCGTAAGGGCCTCGGGCTGCACAACGACCTGCAGAACGAGCACTCGATCGTCGGCAACAACGTGGGTCTGTTGCTGATGATCGCCTACGGCACCGACGAGCAGAAGGCCGAGTGGATCGACGACCTTGCCGAGGGCCGGCGCGGGTTCGCGTTCGGCATCACCGAGCCGAACCACGGCAGCGACGCGACGCACATGGAGACCACCGCGGTGCGCGACGGCGACGAGTGGATCATCAACGGTGAGAAGACGTGGAACACCGGCATCCACAAGGCGCAGTACGACATGATCATGGCGCGTACCAGCGGCAAGGCCGGCGACGGCGACGGCATCACGGCCTTCCTCGTGCCGACGGTCAGCCCCGGCTTCGAGGTGCTCGAGTACCTGTGGACGTTCAACATGCCCACCGATCACGCCCACATCCGCCTCAGCGACGTCCGCGTGCCGCACGGCGCGATCTTCGGTGGCGAGGGCCGCGGCCTGCAGGTCGTCCAGCACTTCTTCAACGAGAACCGCATCCGCCAGGCGGCGTCGTCGCTCGGGGCGGCGCAGTTCTGCGTCGACGAGGCCGTGAAGTACGCCCAGGAACGTCGACCGTTCGGCAAGGCGTTGGCGAGCAACCAGGGCATCCAGTTCCCGCTCGTCGAGCTGCAGACGCAGTGCGAGATGCTCCGCGCCCTCATCCACAAGACGGCATGGATGATGGACAAGTACGGCGCGTTCAGCCAGAGCGACAAGGTCAGCATGTGCAACTACTGGTCCAACCGGCTGTGCTGCGAGGCCGCCGACCGGGCCATGCAGGTGCACGGCGGCATGGGCTACTCGCGGCACAAGCCGTTCGAGCACATCTACCGCCACCACCGCCGCTACCGCATCACCGAAGGCGCGGAGGAGATCCAGATGCGTCGTGTCGCCGGCTACATGTTCGGCTTCATGAACCAGCGCGCCCCCAAGGGCGTCAAGCCCGACTGACCGCGCCAAGCGGCGCGAACTAAGTTCCTGGTGAACGGCGAGAACTCAAGTTCCTGGTGAACGGCGCGAACTCAAGTTCCTGGTGAACGCGCGTCGAAGACCTCGGCGAAGTGGGCGGTCATGGCGCGCCAGCTGCGCAGGTCGCTGGGCTCGTGGTACTGGAAGCCGGGGCGGCTGCCGTCGGCCATCTTGTTGGTGAAGCTGTGCCCGGCGCCGCTGTGCAGGAGCATCTGCCAGTCGACGCCGGCTGCGTTCATCTCGTCCTCGAACGCCTGGCGTTGCGCGGGCGGGATGATCGGGTCGTCGACGCCGATGCAGACGAGCACCTTGCCGGTGATGTTGGACGCGTCGGCAGGGGTGGCGTTGGCGAGACCGCTGTGGAAGCCGACGATGGCGTGCACCGGTGCACCGCCCCGTCCCAGCTCGAGCGCCATCGTGCCGCCGAAGCAGTAGCCCATCGCGCCGACGCGCGTGCGGTCGGCGCGGGGGTGGGCGAGGAGCAGGTCCAGCGCGGTCGTGGCCCGTCGACGGGTCTCGGCCTGGTCGGCCATCAGCGCGCCGAGCTTGGGCATCACCTCGTCGGCCGGCAGCGGCTGGCCGTCGCCCCAGTAGTCCAGCGCGAAGGCGACGTACCCCAGCTCGGCAGCCAGGCGGTCGGCGCGCCGGCGTGGGTGTGGGGTCATGCCCGGTCCTTCGTGGCAGACCAGCACGGCGGGCCGCAGGTCGTCACCGTCGGGAACGGCGAGGTGCCCCAGGTAGCGGACACCGTCGATGTGGTACTCGATCTCCTCGCTGTGCATGTCCGGCAAACTAACCGAGGACCATGGGCTAAGGTTTCCTGAACCGACGGTCAGTCCAGCCGTCACCGCGCGATCGTTGGGGGCAGTGAGCATGGGGGAGCAGGGCGCCGGCGGCGGTCGCATCGAACTGACCGCCCTGTCGAAGTTCTACGGATCGCTGAAGGTGCTGAACAGCATCGACCTGGTCATCGAGCCCGGCGAGTTCTTCTCGTTGCTCGGTCCGTCGGGTTGCGGCAAGACCACCACCTTGCGTCTCATCGGGGGGTTCGAGGAGATCGAGCACGGCTCGGTGCACATCGACGGCGCCGACATGCGCGGCGTGCCGCCCGAGAAGCGCCCCGTCAACACCGTGTTCCAGAGCTACGCCCTGTTTCCACACAAGACGGTCGCCGACAACGTCGCGTTCGGCTTGCGCTTCCTCGACTGTTCCAAGGACGACGCCCGACGACGCGTGGGTGAGGCGCTGGAACTGGTGCGCCTCACCGGGTACGAATCGCGTCGTCCGCATCAACTGTCCGGCGGTCAGCAGCAGCGTGTCGCGCTGGCCCGTTCACTGGTGCTGCGTCCGAAGGTGCTGCTGCTCGACGAGCCGCTCGGAGCCCTCGACGCGAAGCTGCGCCGCGTGCTGCAGGTCGAACTGCGCCAGCTGCACCGCGAGGTGGGCATCACGTTCGTGTACGTCACCCACGACCAGGAAGAGGCGCTCACCATGAGCGATCGGCTGGCCGTGATGAACTCGGGCATCATCGAGCAGGTCGGGACGCCGCGCGAGGTGTACGACGCACCGTCGAACACCTACGTCGCCGACTTCCTCGGACTCGCCAACCTGCTGCCGGCCACCGCGCGCGAGGGCGAGGTCGACGTGCTCGGGCGAACCGTGGCCGCCGACACCGGTGGTGTGACGGGCAACTGCTACGTCGTCGTGCGGCCCGAGCGGCTGCAGCTGGTCGAACCGGGGAGTGCTGCTCTGCGCGGCCGCGTGTCGAACGTCGTGTTCGCCGGGGCGCTCACGCACGTCCACGTGCAGGTGGGCGAGCGCGAGATGCAGGCGATGGTCGCCAACGGCGCTGGAGCACCGTCACTGGTCGTGGGGTCCGAGATCGGCCTGGACCTGCCGGCGGACTCGTTGCGCGTGCTGCCGAACTCAGCGCGTCGTCAGCGTGTGCCCATCGTGCGCCGGTAGTGCTCGGTGAACCAGATGACGTACTCGTCCTTCGGTGTCAGCACGCCGTGCTCGAACGACTTCGACGCGACACCACGGTGCACGGCCTCGCAGACCACGTTGTCCTGATTGCCGACGAGCACGTTGAAGTCGATGATCGGCTGCGGGTCGAACCCGGGCGTGGCGATGGCGTCGGGGTGGAACAGGAAGTCCATCGTCATCACCGTGCGGTGCGGCCCGTCGGGGTACAGCGTCGAGATGACGACGTTCGGTCCGGTGATGTCGATGAAGCCGTTGGGGAAGTAGGTCGCCGCCGTAGTACGAGGTGCGATCGATCTCGTTGGCGCCCGGGAGCGGCGGCAGATCGACCGGCTCGGGCGACATCGTCGTACCCCGCTCGAGGGCCACGCCGCCATCGTCGCGGGTGTGGTCGGCCACCCAACCCGTGCGGTACAGCGGCACCAGATCGACCAGTTCCGGGTGCACCCGGGTGCAGTGCAGGCACTCCTGATAGTTCTCGACGATGATCTTCCAGTTCGCGGCGATGTCGCACACGGTGGAGGCGACCACCTTCAGGTCGCCGATGCCGAAGCGCTCGAGGCGCAGCATCTCGGCCGCGTGGCGCTGCAGCCACTCGTCGAAGGGCGGCGGGTCGGCATGGAGGCTGACGAACACCAGACCGTGCCACTCGCGCAGGTGGTACTGCCACAGCGGCAGGGTGCTCTTGTCGACCTCGGTCTCGTCGAGGTGGGGCGTGGCGATGAGGCGGCCGTCGAGCGCGTAGGTCCACGCGTGGTACGGGCACATCAACGACCCCTGCGTCGTCAGATCGGTGCCCTCACACAGCCGCGAGCCGCGGTGCCGGCAGACATTGGCGAACGTGTGCAGGCCGCCCTGCAGATCGCGGGTGAGCAGGACGCTCTCGCCGGCGATGTCGACGACCGTTCGGTTGCCGGGCGCCAGGCGTTGGCCCGCGCCCGCGAGCACCCAACCACCGTGGAAGATCTGCTCGCGCTCGGCCTGCCAGACCGCCTCGCCGAGGTACTCGTCGCGGGTGAGCGTGAAGACGTCGTTGGGCATTGCGGGTTCCCCTTCCGCAGTCGATACCGCACCCTAGCGAACTCTGAATGGCCAGTCAGACAAGTGAGGTACGCTCGTGGTCCATGGACCACACCCACGGCACCACCCTCGACGACCTGATCAACTCGGAGGAAGCCAGGTTCATGGCGCGGATGACGAAGTCCGCCGAGCTGGGCGAGCGCGGCCAGCAACTGATGCCCGGTGGGGTGTGCTCGAGCTGGGCGAGCTCGCGCCCGATCCCGGTGTGGGTGAGCCACGGCGAGGGGGCCCTGGTGTGGGACGCCGACGGCACCGAGTACGTCGACATGCACGGTGGCTACGGCGTGAACGTCGTCGGGCATGCCAACCCGGCGGTCGTGCGCGCGGTGCAGGATCGTGTCACCAAGGGCACGCACTTCGCCCAGCCCACCGAGGACGCGCTGTACGTGGCCGAGAACCTGGTCGAACGCTTCGGGTTGCCGAAGTGGCGGTTCAACAACTCCGGTACCGAGAGCACGATGGACGCGTTCCACCTGATGCGCGCCATCACCGGTCGCCCGCTCGTCATCAAGATCGAGGGCACCTACCACGGCCACCACGACTCGACGATGGTGTCCATCTTCCGCTCGGCCGACCAGCTCGGCCCGGAGAGCAACCCCAACCGCGTGCCCGGGCCGGGCATCCTGCAGCCGATGGCCGACCAACTGCGCCTGGTGCCGTTCAACGACCTGGCCGCGCTCGAGGCGGTGCTCGATCAGCACCGCGGCCAGATCGCCGGCATGATCCTCGAACCGATGATGATGAACGCCGGCATCATCCCGCCCGCGCCCGGCTATCTGCAGGGTGTGCGCGACCTCACCAGCGCCCACGGTGTGCTGCTGGCGTTCGACGAGGTGAAGACGGGCATGGTCGTCGACTGGGGCGGTGCCACCCGACTCTTCGGCGTCACCCCCGACATCGTCTGCCTGGCCAAGGCGCTCGGCGGCGGCCTGCCGTGTGGCGCCATCGGCGGCACCGAAGAGGTCATGGCGGCCATCGAGAGCGGCGTGTACGACCAGATCGGCACGTTCAACGGCAACCCGCTGACGATGGCCGCGGCCCGCGCCACACTCACCGAGGTGCTGCTCCCCGAGACCTACGAGCACGCGGCCGACGTGGGCCGGGCCATGCTGCAGGGCTCCACCGATGCGCTCGCCGCGGCGGGCATTCCGGCGTACGGCAACGTCTTCGGGTTCAAGGGCTCGGTCGTCTTCCACGACACGCCGTCGCGCAACTACCGCGAGTTCCTGCGCATCTCCACCGCCATCAGCCACCTGCACTTCCTGGTGCAGCACAACGGAGGCGTGTTCCTGCCGCCGTGGGGCAAGAGCGAGTCGTGGACCCTCAGTGTCGCTCACACCCACGAGCACGGCCAGCGGTACGTCCGCAACGTCGCCCGGGTCGGAGAACTGGCAGCGCAACTGCAGGACCGCGACTCCGACATCTTCGCGGTGGGCAGCTACAACTGATGGTGGCGCTGCAGCACCTGGGGAAGGGCGACGGCATCGACGCCGTGCTCGAGGTGCTGGAGGCCGATGGTGCCGTGGTCGTGCGCGACCTCGTCGACCCAGCGGTGCACGAGCGATTCCGCGACGACATGGTCGCCCACGCCGCGGGTCACCGCGCTGGCTCCGTCGCCGACAGTGCGGCCGTCAGGGCGTTCTGGGGTGAGCGAACGACGCGGTTCACCCGTCTCGCCCACCGCAGCGCGGCGTTCGTCGACATCCTCACCGATCCGTTCTCGCTCGCGGTGGCCGACCGTGTCCTGCTGCCGCACGCCGCGGACTACTGGATGAACACCGGACAGATGATGATCATCGGTCCGGGCGAGCAGGCCCAGTGGATCCACCGTGACGCCGAGAACTGGCCCACGCTGTGCCGCCCCGACGGCTTCGAGGTCACGCTCAGCTGGCTGTTCGCGATCAGCGAGTTCACGGCCGAGGTCGGGGCCACCCGGGTGGTGCCCGGCAGCCACCGCTGGGACGACTACCGCCGCAAGCCCGAGCCCGACGAGATCTGCCAGGCGGTCATGCCCGAGCGCAGCGGCCTCATCTACACCGGTCGCGTGCTGCACAGCGGCGGAGCGAACGTCACCACCGACCAGTTCCGTTACGGCCTGCACCTGTCGTACGTGCTCGGGTGGCTGACGCCGGAGGAGGCGTCGCCGCTGGGCGCCGACTGGTCCGACGTACGCGACCTGTCCGAGACTGCACAACGACTGCTCGGCTGGCGATGCAGCACCAGCGACGACCGCTACGCCGCGCGCCTGTGGACCGTCGACTACGAAGACATCCCCCACGCCCTCGACCTCCCCTGACGGGCCTGAACGACGCGAACTTAAGTTCCTGGTGAACGGCGCGAACTTAAGTTCCTGGTGAACGGCGCGAACTTAAGTTCTGCGGCTCCACCGTGGCGGCTGGGTCAGCGGCCCTTCCACACGGGCGGGCGCTTCTCGGCGAAGGAGTTGGTGCCCTCCTGGGCGTCGTCGCTGTCGATGGCGGCGCGGTAGCTGGGCAGGTCGGGGATGACGGCCATCGCCTCGATCGGGTCCATGAGGGCGGTGCGTCGCTCGATGTCGAGAATGGCGGTGACACTGAGCGGCGCTGCCCAGCACACGTCGGCGGCCAACTGCCGCGCCGCCGCCATCAGCTCGGCGGCGGGCACGACCTTGTTCACGAGGCCCCAGCGTGCGGCCTCGTCGGCGGGCATCCGGCGCCCGGTGAGCAACATCTCGCGTGCGATGGGCGCAGGGAGCAACCGAGGCAGCCGTACGGCGCCGTTGTCGGGCAGGATGCCGAGGCCCGCCTCCGGGAGGAAGAACTGAGCGTGGTCGGCGGCGACGATCAGGTCGGCGGCCATCGCGATCTCGAACCCACCTCCGACGGCGAGTCCGTTCACCGCGGCGATCACCGGCGTTCGTCGATGGGGCAGGTTGGTGAACCCGCCGAAGCCGCCCGCGCCGTAGTCGCTGTCGAACGCTTCACCATCGGCAGCGGCGCCGAGGTCCCAGCCGGCGCTGAAGAACTTCTCGCCCGCACCGGTGAAGATGGCGACGCGGACGTCGGGGTCGAGTTCGAAACCGACGAACACCTCGCCCAGGGCGTAGCTCGTGGCCGCGTCGATGGCGTTCGCCTTCGGTCGGTCGAGCGTGACCACGGCGATGCCGTCGGCGACCTCGACATGAAATCCGGGGTTCGACATGTTCAGGCCTCCACGATGAGGAGCGCGTCGACAGCGGTGGCGCCGCTCGTGCCGACGAGCACGGGGTTCAGTTCCACTTCGACGACGTCGGTGCCGACCACGGCGTCGGCGAGCTGCACCACCAGCTCGGCCAGTGCCCGAGTGTCGGCGGCCGGTCGACCGCGAAACCCGGTGAGCAGGGGAGCGCTGCGCAACGTGAGCAGCGCCGCTTCCACTTCCGGCACGGTGACCGGGGCGAGCAGGTTGGTGACGTCGCCCCACAGCTCGGTCATCACGCCACCGTGACCGAGGGTGATCAGCCAGCCGACCGGCGCGTCTCGCCGGACCGTGACGAGCACCTCGGCGACGACGTCGGTGACGGTGCTCTCGACGAGGAACCCGGCGGGAGTGGCGGGCATGGCGGCGAGGGCAGATTGCAGTGCGTCGGCGTCGCGCAGGCCGACCTTCACCGCGCCCGCTTCGCTCTTGTGCGCGTGGCCGAGTGCCTTCAGGGTGACGGGGTAGCCCACGTCGGCGGCGGCATCGAGCACGCCATCGGCCGGGACGACGCGGCCGGCGGGCACCGACACGCCGAGCGCGCCGAGTCGCTGCTTCGCGGTGGCCTCGTCGATGAGACGGGTCGCGCCGGCGGCGACCACCGGGGCGTGGGCGGTGGAGCGCACGTCGGCACCGACCGTGGCAGCGGCGTCGAGGGCCACGAGCGCCTCGGCCAGCCCGAGCAGCGGTGTGAGCCCCGACGCGGTGATGTGGGCGCGGAAGGGCTCGTTGATGCACTCGGCGAGGCTGGCGACCACGACGCCGCGGTTGCCGGAGGCGTGTGCCGCGTCGGCCAGTGCGTCGGCGGCGGTGTACCAGCTGGAGGGGTCGTTGTCGCCGCCGGGAGGAGCGTCGAGGACGAGCATCGTCGCGTCCTGTGGGCCGTCCATCACGGCCGTGAACGTGGCGGCCATCGCCTGGCGGTCGCCCCACATGAACGTGTGGTAGTCGAACGGGTTGCTGACCGAGACGAGCTCGGTCAGCGTGCCTTCGATGGCCGATGTCTGCTCAGCCGTGAACGGCTCGAAGCGCAGCGACGTGGCTTCACTGCGATCGGCGACGAGCGAGGCCTCACCACCGGAACAGCTGAGCGACACCACGCGGCGGCCGCGCAACGGGCCGCCGCTGTCGAGCAGCTTGAGGGTCTCGAGCAGCTCGGCCGGGGTGCGCACCGTGGCGACGCCGTAGCGGGCGAAGAGTGCGTCGTACGCCGCGGCACGCCCGGCCATGCTGCCGGTGTGCGAGTTGGCGATCAGTGCGCCGGCCTCGCTGCGCCCGGTCTGCAGGGCGACGATGGGCACGCCCTGCTCGTGGGCGCGCAGGGCGACCGCGGCGAACTGCTGCGCGTCGCGCACGGCTTCGAGGAACAGGCCGATGGACGTGATGCGCGGGTCGTCGAGCAGTGCCGCGATCGCGTCCTCGGTGCCCAGGCTGGCCTGGTTGCCGACGGTGATCATGCTGCCGAGACGCAGGCCGCGCTGCTGGAACGTCAGGTTGACGGCCACGTTGCCGCTCTGGCTGACGATGGCGGCGCCACGATCGTGGCGGGCCATGCCGTGCTCGTCGGGCCACAGGGCGACGCGGTCGAACGTGTTGACGAACCCGTAGCAGTTGGGGCCGAAGAACGGGACGTCGCCGGCGGCGGCGAGCAGTTCGTCCTGCAGGTGGCCGTCGCCGGTCTCGGCGAAGCCGGAGCCGTAGCAGACCACGCCGCCGGCGCCGAGCCGACTGGCGGCGCGCATGGCCTCGATGGTCGCATGGCGGTTCACGCCGAGGAAGATGGCGTCGGGGATGCCCGGCAGGTCGTCGAGCGTCGGCAGACAGGGGATGCCCGCCAGGTCGGCCCGTTTGGGGTGCACCGGCCAGATGGGGCCGTCGAAGCCGAGCTTCAGGCACTGGCGGACGACCCGCTCGGCCGGCGCGCCGCCGACCACAGCGATGGATCGCGGCGCGAGGAGGCGGCGGAGATCGGGCATGACCGCCGAGATTAGCTGAACCGCCGATCAGGGAACCTGCCGGTCGCGTGCGCCAGAATCGCGACCATGTCCGACGACGTGTACCGCTCCGCCACCGACCTCATCGCCGCCTACACGGCGAAGACGCTCTCGCCCGTCGAGTACCTCGAGGTGGTGATCGACCGCATCGAGGCGTGCGAGCCGACCCTCAACGCCGTGATGGATCGGCGCTACGACGAGGCGCGCGCAGAGGCGAAGCAGTCGGCCGATCGCTACGCCAGCGGCACGGCACGCGCCCTCGACGGCGTACCGGTGGTGGCGAAGGAGGAGCACCCGATGACCGGGCGCTCGTGGACGCAGGGCTCGCTCGCGTTGGCCGGCGAGGTGGCGCCGCTCGATCACCCGATCATCGAACGCATCCAGGCGGCGGGCGGCATCATCCACGCTCGCACCACCACACCCGAGTTCTGCTGCGCGCCCTACTGCCACAGCCGTGCGTGGGGCATCACCCGCAACCCGTGGAACCCCGACTTCTCGCCGGGCGGGTCGTCGGGTGGTACCGGTGCAGCGCTGGCCGCCGGCTACGCGCCCATCGGCACCGGCAGCGACATCGGCGGGTCCATCCGCATCCCCGCATCGCTGAGCGGTGTGGCCGGGTTCAAGCCGCCGTGGCAGCGCGTCCCCGCGCTGTCGCCCTACAACCTCGACCAGTTCTGCCACGACGGTCCGCTCGCCCGCACGGTGGCCGACTGCGCGTTGCTGGAGGACGTCATCGCCGGTGCGCACTGGCGCGACCCCGCATCGCTGCCGCACCCGCCACGGGTGGAGGGTGCCGGCACGTCCGTGCAGGGCATGCGAATCGCGTTCTGCACGCAGCTGGGGGATTGGCCGCTCGATCCCGCGGTCGACGCCAACACCCGCCGTGTCGCGTCGTCGTTGGCCGACGCCGGCGCGGTGGTGGAGGAGGTGACCCTGCCGTGGACGTTGGCCGAGCTGTGGGAGGTGTCCGAGGCCCACTTCCGCACGATCATGGGTGCCGGCATCGGCGCCGTGAACGACGAGCACGGCGACCTGCTCAGCGACTACACGGTCGCCTTCGCCGAGAGCATGCTGCGTTCCGGTCTGGGCTTCTACGAGGGCCTCGAGGCCGAGGGCCGCATGTGGGAGCCGCTCGGTCGGCTGTTCCAGCAGTACGACGCGTTCCTCTGCCCGACCATGGCCACCGACGGCTACCGCTGCGGCGAGCCGTACCTCGAGGGCATGGACATCGGCGACGGCCACGTCGTGCACCACATCCTCGGGGCGATGACGCTGCCGTTCAACATCCTGTCGCGCTGCGCGGTGATGAGCGTCCCATCGGGCAAGGCCGTCAACGGCGTCCCCACCGGCGTCCAGGTGGTGGCCCGTCCGTACGACGACGTCACCGCTTTCCGCGTCGCCGGTGCCGTCGAGGCCACCGGCGTCGGCTTCACGCACTCCGACTGGCGCCCATCGCTCTGAGGTCGAGCCGCGGAACTCGAGCTCGTCGCAGCCCGGTCAGCGGCGCGCTGCGCCGGCGATCAGGGACCTTCCGGAGATGGTGGCCGACGTCCACCGGTCACACGATGAAGCAGCGATCGCGACGACGAGCGCGATGCCGAGCGCCCGCGAGCAGTCGGCAGCGCCCGCGAGGTCGACGGTGTTGACCAGGCGACGGACGAAGTACGTGGTCGACTCGCCTCGCACATCGCGCGTGCGCTCGGCGATGGTCTGCACGACGAACCCAGCATGTCGCGTCAGGGCGTCGAGGTGGCCGACGTCTCCACTCGTTCCGAAGAACAGCAAGATGCAACCGTGCTCCCGAAGACGCCGGGGCGCCTCGGCGATGAAGCGGCCGAGGGTCTCGTAGTTCTCGTCGGTGATTGCACGCTCGAGCAGATCGCGCGGTGCGAACCAGCGAAACGGCGGATCGAAGACGATGACGTCGAACAGCCCTTCGACATGCTCGAAGAGGTCCGAGACGGCACATCGAACTCGTTCGGCAACTCCATTGTTCGCAGCGTTGGCCGCTGCGGCCGAGACCGCATGCGGGTTGACATCGACCGCCACGACGTCGTCGGTGCGTTGTGCGGCGAGGATCGCATTCGCTCCGCTGCCGCACCCCATGTCGAGAACGCGATGTCCTGGCTGAACAGTCGACAGCACCACTCGGCCGAGAAGATCCGATACCGGTGTCGGCGGGAAGACCTCTGCAGGAACGTGCAGTCGCAACCCCAGATAGTCGACGTCGTGCGGCCCAGACCTGTGGAGACTCTCCGACACCTCATCGTGCCAACGACGTAGTTGCTCGACACGCTCATGAGGAACGAGCGGCACATACGGCGAGAGGGGATCGACATCTGCCACGAGCGCAGAATGCCCGAAGCAACCGGCGATGTCCAGCGAACGCCTGGCCTCGCGACGCTGTCACGTGAGGCCGGCGGCCGTTGCGGACGTCTCAGGTGACAGCGCTCGCCTGGCGGTGCCGGTTGCCCGTCGTTCGACGAACCACCGGAACGATCTCGCCAGACGGCGACGTCAGGCGCCGTAGGGGCGGAGCATCGAACGGCTGATGATGTGGCGCTGGATCTCGCTCGTGCCGTCCCAGATGCGGTCGACGCGGGTGTCGCGCCACATCCGCTCGAGCGGCAGCTCGTCCATCAGGCCCATGCCGCCGAGGATCTGGATGGCCTCGTCGGTGACGAACTGGCACATCTCGCTGGAGAACACCTTGGCCATGGCCATGTCCTCGTCGGTGGCCTTGCCCTTCGAGTCCAGCCATGCGGCGCGCAGCGTCAACAGCTCGGCGGCCTCGAGCTGGGTGCGCATGTCGGCGAGCTTGAACGACACACCCTGGAACTTGCCGATCTGCTGACCGAACTGCTGCCGGGTGGCAGCCCACTCGGTGGCGATGCCCAGGGCGCGGCGCGCCCGACCGACGCACACCGCGGCGACCTGCAGTCGGGTGCTGCCCAGCCACTCGTTGGCGGCGTCGAAGCCGCGGTGCTCCTCGCCGAGGATGTTGCGCATCGGCACCCGGCAGTTGTCGAAGTTGATGATGAGGTTGTGGTACCCCTTGTTCGACACGCAGTTGTACCCGTGCACCACCTCGCAGCCGGGGGTGTCGAAGTCGACCAGGAAGCCGGTGATCTTCTTCTTCGGACCCTTGCTGGTCATCTCCTCGCCGCTGGCGGCGAAGAGGATGACGTAGTCGGCCAGGTCGGCATGGCTGATGAAGTGCTTCACGCCGTTGATCACGTAGTCGTCGCCGTCGCGCACCGCCGAGCACTTCATGCCGCGCACGTCGCTGCCGGCGTCGGGCTCGCTCATCGCCATGCAGTCGACGCGCTCGCCGCGGATGGTCGGCAGCAGGAACTCCTCGATCTGGTCGCCCTGACAGGCGCGCAGGATGTTCGACGGGCGGGCGACGATGTACTGCAGCGCGTACGACGTGGCGCCGAACTCGCGGTCGACCAGCGTGACGCCGAAGCTGTCGAGGCCACCACCGCCGAGCTCGGCCGGCATGTTCGCCGCGTAGATGCCGGCGTCGATGGACTTGCGCTTGATCTCGGCGACCAGATCC
Organism: uncultured Actinomycetes bacterium; assembly: GCA_963822385.1. Lineage (GTDB taxonomy): Bacteria > Actinomycetota > Acidimicrobiia > Acidimicrobiales > Ilumatobacteraceae > UBA668. Next base: position 1,711,261 of record CAWGHJ010000003.1, on the reverse strand, counting down.
TTGGGCACGTCGCCGAGCTTCTCGACCGTGTCTTCGTGCGGCATCAGTTCCTTCTCGGTGAACGTGCGCACGGTGTCGACGATCATCTGCTGCTCGTCGGTCAGTTCGAACATCATGTGGGGGTCTCCAAGAAGTGGTGGTGAGAAGGGGAACGGGTGAGCACGGTCACGGCCTCGGGGCGGGCAACCGCATCACGGAGCCGACCTGCGGCGGGAACGGGCAGCGACGCGTGTGCCGCAGCGATGGCCTGCAGCGCGGCGGCGACGTCGGGGAGGATGGGGGTGCTGCGACCGGCGTTCATGTCGACGTGCACCAGCATCTGCTCGGCCGTGCACAGCAGGCCGCCGTCGGTGCCGTGGAGCATGGAGTGCAGGAGGTGGACGCGCTTGGCGTCGACGCCCAGGATCTGTGTCTCGAACACGATCGGCTCGTGCACGGCCACCTCGCGCACGTAGTGGATGTGCGTCTCGACGGTGTAGAAGCTGTGGCCGGCCGCCCGGTACGCCTCGTCGTCGCCGATGTAGCGGAACAATGCGTCGCTGGCCCAGCCGGCAGCGGTCAGGTAGGCGCTCTCGGTCATGTGCGCGTTGTAGTCCACCCACTCGGGCTCGACCGGCGTGCGGTACAGAACCAGGGGAGCGCGCGGCAGTTCGCCGGGCTGCCACCGTCGCACGCCGCCGGCCGCGAAGCGCACGGCCTCGTGGTGGGCGATCGCCGCACCGGCGCCCTTGCCCGACGGTCGCAGGGCGCGCATGACGGCGATGAGCGCGTCGGGGTCGCCGTCGGTGAGGCGCACGAGCCCCTCGCCCAGCTGCCAGCGGTCGTGCTCCGGTGCGTCGGCGGGCACGGGAGCCATGCCGATGCTGCGGTAGAAGCGCGTCAGCGCGGCGGCGTGCGGGCCCGAGACCTCCACCAGTGGCACGAGGTGCACGGGCGAGCAGCCGCGTGCCGTGCGGTCGTCGGCGAGCAGGCCGGTGACCCCCGAGACGGCGTCGGCGCCGACGACGTGCACCAGCTCGGCGGATGCCAGATCGATGGCCGACGCGACACGCAGGCGGTCGAGCGAGGCGCTCGGGAACAGGCCGAGTCGGTCGGACGCAGGCCACAGCGCGACCACGGCGTCGCGTAGTGTGTCGACGTCGTCCGCCGGGACATCGATGGCCACATCGAGGCCGGAAGCCAGGTAGCGCGTGATCCATTCGGCAGCGCGGGAGCCCCCTCCCACCACGACGACGTGCATTGACTAAATATACATTCAGGATTGGATCCGACACCGATGCCGAGACCCCGACTCGACCATGTTCGCAAGGCGCAGATCCTCTCCGCCGCGGCCGAGGTGCTGTCCGAGCGGGGCTACGCGAACACACGCGTCGTCGACATCGCCACCACGGCCGGCACCAGCCCGGCCGCCATCCTGTACTGGTTCGACGGCAAGGACGGGCTGCTCGCCGAGGCATTGAAGCTGCGCGAGCAGGAGTTCCACGATCGCTACACGGTGAAGGCCGAGCACAAGCAGACCGCGTCGCAGCGCATGCGCGTGCTCATCGAGGCGATGCTGCACCACTACGACTGGAAGCTGTGGATGGAGCTCTGCGTGCTCGCGCTCCGCGACAAGGCCGCGTCCGACGAACGAGACCGCATGGACCGTCGCTGGCGTGCTGCCCTGCGCGCCACCATTCGCGACGGTCAGCAGAGCGGCGAGTTCGTCGCCGGCGATCCCGATGAGGTGATGTTCGTGCTCGCCGCGTTGCTCGACGGCTTGGCACCACTGCTGGCGATGAAGGCCAAGGGCGTCACGCGGGAGCGTGTCGAGCGCGTCTGGCTGGCCGAGGCTGCCCGCCTGCTGGGCCCTGGTTTCGACGCCAGTCCGCTGAAGCGGACGCGCTGACATGCCCACTTCGGAGCGCGATGTCGTGCGGATCGCTCACGGGCGCAGGGTCGCGGCGATCGTCTTCGCCGCCGGGTGGTGCTTCGCCGCAGGCGGCACGTTGGTGCTGCTCGCCTGGATGAACCTGTGGGTGCTGGTCGGCATCGCCGGCATCGTGGTGGTCGCGGTCGAGGTGGTGGCCGTTCGGGCGGCGAGCATCCGCCTCGAGCTCGCGCCCGAGGGCCTGGTCGTGGCCAACCTCGTCCGCACCCACCGCATCCGCCGCGCCGACGTCGGCCAGGTCGAGGTCGGACCCTGGTCGAGCCCGTTCGGCGAGATGGCGACGTTGTTCATCCACGCCGGAGCGGATGAGTCGGTGCGCGTCGAGGCGGTGGCCGTCACCGAAGGGCACGACGCCGAACTGGACCACTGGCTGGACCGCCTCGACGACTGGCACTTCCGCCGTCGTCGCTGACACGACCGGGTGTGCGTCAGTGGCCTTGGCCGTGTGTCAGCGGCCTTGGCCGTGTGTCAGCGGCCTTGGCCGATACCCCGGCCGGCGTTCGCCGGGAGGGCGAGCGTGGCGTGGCGGGCGGCGATGGCATCGAGCTTCGCGGTCATCTCGGGTCCGGCGGGCACGGCCTTGTCGACCGTGGTGTCGACGTGCAGCAACATGTGCTCGGCCGTCGCCACCACGGTGTCGTCGTCGCCGCGGTGCATGACCGTGAACACGCGCATCTTCTTGGCGTCGTGCGACACCAGTTGCACCGTGCAGTACAGGTGGTCGCCGGCCTTCGCCTGGGCGGCGAAGTTCACATGGCTCTCGACCGTGAACCAGCTGTGCCCACCCGCGAGGTAGGCCTCGTCCATGCCGATGAACCGCAGCAGCCGGTCGATGGTCTCGCTGGACAACTGGAAGTAGCGGCTGTCGTTGACGTGGCCGTTGTAGTCCACCCATTCGGTGGGCACTCGCACCTCGTGAAGACGAATGGGGCCGCTGAGGTCGGGTTCGGCCATCGCCGCGCCCATGCGCTCGAACAGTTGCCGCTCGAACTTGTCGAGCACTTCACCTGCGCCGTAGTTGGCGGTGCGCAGGCCCTGCATCACTGCGACCAGACAATCGTCGCGGAGCGCCTCGAGCTCGCGGATGGTGGCCGTGCCGGCCTGCGCATCGCTCTGATCGACGATCGTGTTCAACAGCTCGTCGGTGAGCTCGGGGACGTCCATCAGCTTCGTCCACGGCCACTTCAGTGCGGGTCCGAACTGGGCCATGAAGTGGCGCATGCCGGCCTCGCCGCCGGCGATGCGGTACACGAGCAGCGTTCCCATGAAGCTCCAGCGCAGGCCGGGTCCGAAGCGCATCGCATCGTCGATCTGCTCGGCGGTGGCGACGCCGTCGTTGATCAGCCACAGGGCCTCGCGCCACAGCGCTTCCATCAGCCGGTCGGCGACGAAGCCGTCGATCTCGACGTCGAGGTGCAGCGGGCGCATGCCGATGGCCTCGTACACCTCGGCGGCGCGCAGCTTGGTGGCCTCGCTGGTGACGCTGCCACCGCAGATCTCGACGAGCGGCATCAGGTACACCGGGTTGAACGGGTGGCCGACGACCAGGCGCTCGGGATGGGTCATGCCCTCCTGCATCACGCTCGGCAGCAGTCCCGACGTGCTGGACCCGAAGACGACGTCGGGCCCGGCGACCGCGCTGGCGCGGCCGAGCAGCATCTGCTTCAGCTCCATCCGTTCGGGCGCGCTCTCCTGCACGAACTGCACATCGGTGGCGGCTTCCTCCGGTGTGTCGACGAACGTCAGCGTGCCCTCGGCGGGCAGCGACGGCATGTACAACTTGGTCATCGCCCGACGGGCGTTGGCCATCACCTCACCGACCTTGCGTGGCGCCTCGGGGTCGGGGTCGTACATCTTCACGTCGACGCCGTTGAGCAGGAAGCGGGCGGCCCAGCCGCCGCCGATGACACCGCCGCCCAGGAGGCCGACGGTCTGCAATCCGGGGATGGGGCTCATCTCAGCGCTTCACCAGCTTCAGTTGGTCGCGCACGGCCTGCGGGCTCATGATCGACGCGCCCATGGTCTCGAGCAGCAGCTTGGCGCGAGCGACCAGCGCCTCGTTCGTGGCGAGCTGTCCGGGACCGTTGTAGAGGTTGTCCTCCAGGCCGACGCGGACGTTGCCGCCGGCCAGCGCGGCCTGGGCCACGAACGGGATCTGCATGCGCGAGATGCTGAACGCGGAGAACACGCAGTCGTTCGGCAGGCTGTTGACCAGGGCCGTGAACGTGGTGGGGTCGTCGGGTGCGCCGTAGGCGATGCCCATGCACAACTGGATCATCACCGGGTCGTCGAGCAGCCCGTCCTTGATCATCTCCTTGACCTGCACGAGGTGGCCGAAGTCGAACACCTCCAGCTCGGGCCGCACGCCGAGTGACTGGACGATGCGCGCCATGCTGCGCAGCACGCCGGGGGTGTTGACCATGACGTAGTCGCCGCCGGAGGCGAAGTTCATCGTGCCGCAGTCCAGCGTGCAGATCTCGGGGAGCAGCGTGGTGACGTGGTCGAGCCGCTCGGTGGCACCCGCCATGTCGGTGCCGTCGGGGTTCAGGGGCAGCACGTCCTCGTCGCCCCCGAGGACCATGTCGCCGCCCATGCCGGCGGTGAGGTTGATGACCACGTCGACATCGGCGTCGCGCACCCGCTCGACGACCTCGGCGTAGTACTCGGTCTTGCGGCTGCCCAACCCGGTTTCGGGCTCGCGGACGTGGCAGTGCACGACCGCGGCGCCGGCCTTGGCGGCGGCGATGGCCGAGTCGGCGATCTGCTCGGGGGTGACCGGCACGTGGGGGCTCTTGTGGGCGGTGACGCCCGAGCCCGTGACCGCGCAGGTGATGAACACGTCCCACTTCATTGCTGTCCCCTTCGACGGCCGGTGTTTCCTGAACGACCGGTCAACCCGGTCGAGCGTACACCTGCAAAGCTGGGGCGATGAAGACGCCCGTGACCCGCACACGCCCGGCGCCGGCCCGTCGCGAGGGCGTGACCAGCGACAACTGGATCGACGCCCCGCACAACCGTTGGGGGTTCCGCCACGTGCGCGAGCTCGCCCGCACGGCCCGCGTCAGCCGAGGCCTCGGACCGGTGTGGCACCTGCCCGAGCGTGGTGGCGCGTTGCGCGACCTGCTGGTGGCCTTCCAGGACGAGATGTACCGACTGGACGAGGCGCTCGACGCGGCCTACACCGATGCGTTCGTCGTCACCCACGACGGCGAGCTCGTGTTCGAGTGGTACGCCGAGACCGTTCGTCCCGACGACACGCACCTGCTGATGTCGGTGTCGAAGTCGCTCACCGCGACGCTCATCGGCGTGCTGGTGGGAGAGGGCCGCATCGACCCTGCCGAGCGTGCCGATCGGTACGCCCCCGTGCTGATGGGCACGGCATGGCAGGGGTGCACCGTGCAGCACCTGCTCGACATGTCGGCGGGGGTCGAGTTCGACGAGTCCGACTACGACAATCCCGAGTCGGCGGGCTGCCTGCTCGAACCGATCTCGGGCTACACGTCGCACCGCCGGCCCGACCTTCCGGCGGACACGGTCTCGTGGGCGCTGACGCTGCCGGCACAGGGGGAGCACGGCGACCGGTTCGAGTACCGCTCGATCATCACCGACATCCTCGCCCTGGTGGCCGAAGAGGTGACGGGGGAGCGCTTCGCCGACCTGTTCAGCGACCGCATCTGGAGCCGCCTCGGCGCCGAGCACGACGCCGACGTCATCGTCGACGCCGCGGGTTTCCCGACGGTCGAAGGTGGCATCTGCGTGACGCCGCGCGACTTCGCCCGCTTCGGGCAGATGATCCTGCAACGGGGCGTGGTCGGTGCCGTGCAGGTGGTGCCCGAGTGGTGGACCGATCGGGTGCTCGATGCCGATCCGACCCTCATCGACCACTTCCGCAACGGCGATGCAGCGGACCCCGACCACCCGAACGCCTACTACCACGACTGCTGGTGGGTGGTCGATGCCGCGAAGGGTCGCTACGCCGGGCACGGCATCAACGGCCAGCACCTGTGGATCGACCGCAGCACGAACACCGTCATCGCCCACCAGAGCACGTGGCCGGGCCGCATGGACGAGCATCTCTACGCGCTCGACAAGGCCCTGGCGCTGACGGTGCTCGACTCGTTCCGCTGAAATTCCTCCGCCTGGCACCGCGGCGCGCTGCGACACTCGGCGGATGGAAGCGATCCACCGCGACGACGGCGAGCTGTGCGGGTTCGTGCGCGAGCGCGACGGACAGTGGCATGCGACGACCGTGTTCGGTTCGCTCATCGAGGCCACCGACTCGCCCGCCGCGGCCACGCAGGTGGTCCGCGAGGTGGGACTGGCGGCGCTGGCCGAGCGATGGCTCCTGCTCGACGGGACGTCTGCCGAGGCGGAGGTGGTCTGCATCCAGGAGGCGTCACCGGACGGTGTGACGCTGGCACTCGGCTACTTCTCGATGCCCGGTGTCCCCACGCTGCGGATCAGCCGCGACGAGATCGACAGCGGTCGCTACGTCCTGCGCCGCGATCGCTGAGCGCCTCCCGTGCCGAACCGGTCGCCGGTAGGGTCGTCGCGTGGCGTCGTGGCGCGGTGTGATCGAGATTCCTGCGCCAGAGGTCCATCGACTCACCGCGGTCCTGCCGCTGGTGCTCGAACGAGCGAGGTCGCTGCGCGTCGCCGACGGCACCGTGCTCGACCCGTGGAACGGCGATGGTCCGCTCGACCTGCACGTGGTCGGGGGAACACATCCGCTGGTCGGCACCCGTTACGAGGCGACCTACCGCAGCGTGCCGGTCGACGGCGATCTGGGTCGAGCCGCGACGGGCGACACGCCCGGTGACGACGGGGCGACCGACCCGATCGGCGACGAGTGGGCGGCGCGGCCCGATCACGAATGGGTGGCGACGATCGAGGCCGACGACGCCAGCGCGGTGCGCGTCGCCGTGGTCGATGGTGCGGGGAGCGACGACGAGATCACGCTGACGGTCGAGCTTCCCATGCCCGCGCGACCGACCGAGGTACGCCTCGTCGGCCTGGTGCCCATTGCTCCCGACGGGTTCATGGCCGGCGACATCCAGGCGGAGGGCACCGTCTCGTGGGAGGCGTTGCAGGTGGCCGGCGACGGAGCTCGGCGGCTGGCCACGGTGCACATCGGGCATCCTCGTTTCCGTGCGGGAATCGTCGCCGACGTCGAACCGATGGACGGCACTTGGCGAGTCACCGCCGAGGGTTTCGTCAGCGGCCGCGGCCTGGTCCGGCCGCTGTTCGCGCTGATGATGTTCTTCGTCGCGCGGAAGATGCGTCCGGTGCTGGATCGTCGCCTGGCCGAGCTCGTCGAGCCCGCCGAGGACTGGAACGCGCTGACCCGCCAGTTCGAACGCGACGACGAGTTGGCCGACGCCCTCGTCGACCGCTGGCTCGACCACGTCCGCCGCGACTGAGGCGAGGTTTTCCGGCACGGGCGGCCTGACGGAGGTTTTCCGGCCACCCCGGGTGCGCCGGAAAGCCTCGGGTGGCGCCCGCGTGCCGGAAAACCTCGGACCGGTTCGACCGGGTGGGGTCAGGGGTGGAGCTCGGCGGCGGTGCGTTGCACGGCCGTGACGATCTTGGCGTAGCCGGTGCAGCGGCACAGGTTGCCGCTGAGCCCGATGCGCACCTCTTCCTCGGTGGGCGAGGGGTTGCGCTCGAGCAGCGCCGTCGCGCTGAGCAGCATGCCGGGTGTGCAGAAGCCGCACTGCACCCCGCCCTCCTCGAGGATGTTGCGCTGCAGCGGGTGCATCTCGTCGCCCTGCTGCAACCCCTCCACCGTCGTGATCGCGCGGCCCTGTGCCTGCACGGCGAGGAAGCTGCACGAGTTCGCCGGCTGGCCGTCGAGGAGCACCATGCACGCACCGCACTCGCAGTCGTCGCAGCCCTCCTTGGTGCCGGTCAGGCCGATCTCGGTGCGGATGACGCTGAGGAGGTTGCGACCCTGCTCGGCGACGACCGGGTAGTCGACGCCGTTCACGGACAGGGTGTAGCCGATGGGATCGCTCATGATGCAGCTCCGATGCCGATCGCGCGGTTGACGGGGACGGACACGGTCGTCGCCGGCGGCTCGGCGGGCGGCGGCCTCGACGGCCCGGCGGGCCATGACGCCGACCGTGTGTCGGCGGTAGGTGTCGCTGGCGCGGACGTCGCTGATGGGACGGGCCTGGGCTGCGGCGGCGGCCTGGGCAGCGGCCGCGACCTCGGCGACGCTGCCGGTGGGCAGGCCGGTGACTTCGATGATCGTGGGTGCGACGGCGGTCAACGCGACGCGGACGGCGCTGACGTCGCCGGCGGCATCGAGCGTGACCGAGGCAGCGGCGCCGACGACTGCGATCTCCATCGATCGGCGGTACTCGAGCCGCAGGTAGGCGCTGTTGCTCCGCTCGGCCGGCGCGGGCACGTGGATGGCCACGCACAGCTCGTCGGCCTCGGCGACGGTGCGCCCGGGCCCGGTCCACAGCTCGGCGACGCCGACGCGGCGGGTGCCGCGTCGCGAACGCAGCTCGACCTCGGCGCCCAGGACCACCAGCGGGGCGCCGGTGTCCATGGCCGGGGAGGCGTTCATCACGTTGCCGCCCAGCGTGCCGACGTTGCGGGTGGAGGGCGAACCGACGAGCGCGCTGCCGTCGGCCAACGCGGCGTAGGCGACCGACAGCACCGGATGGTGCTCGATCGTGTGGTGGTTGACGCCGGCGCCGATGGTCGCGCCCGCGGTGGTGACGGTGCACGACTGCAACTCGGCGATGCGGTCGATGGCGACCAGGTCGTCGGGCAGTGGTGCCTTGCCGTGGCGGGCGCCGACGACGAGGTCGCTGCCACCGGCGACCGGTCGTGCTCCGGCGGCCAACGCGGCGATCGCATCGTCGATGGTGTGGGCGATGGTGAAGCTCACGCCACACCGCCTTCGGGGTTCAGGGCCGTCCACACACGCTCAGCGGTCATCGGCAACTGGCGGATCGGCGCTCCGACCAGCTTGGCCAAGGCGTTGGAGATGGCGGCGGCCGTCGCGACGTTCGGCGCCTCGGCCAGCCCCTTCGCGCCACGTGGGCCCGCGTTGGGCGTGTCGATCTGCACGAAATGGATGTCGACCGGCGGTGCGTCGGCGCACGTCTGCAGCTTGTACTCCAACAACGCGGCGTTGCGCTGCCTGCCGTCGTCGCCGTAGCGGGTGCCTTCGGTGAGCGCCTGGCCGATACCCATCAGCACCGCGCCCTCCACCTGGCCCGTGGCGCCGATCGGGTTGATGATCGTGCCCGAGTCGTGGGCCGCGCTGACGTGCAGGACGCGGGCGACACCCGTGTCGCGGTCCAGCTTCACCCGCACCGCGTGGCACGAGAACTGCGGTGCGACCCAGGCGGTCATGCCCACGTCGCCGACGCACGTGGCGCCGACGACCTCCGGTGGCGCGGGTGGTGCGCCCGACCCGTGGCCGATGAGCAACTCGCCGCCGGCGGCGATGCCGGCCAGCTCGGCGATGGGGACCGATCGCGCCGGCGTCCCGGCCACCGATGCGGCACCGTCGGCGAGGACGATGTCGGCCGGGCTGGCCTCCAAGTGGTCGGCTGCCAACTGCTTCAACTGCTCGGCGATCTGCCCGGCGGCCGCCACCGCGGCGCGACCGTTGTTGAACAGCGTCTGCGAGCCGGTGGCACCCATGTCGTACGGAGCGACGCTGGTGTCCTGGTAGACGAGCTCGAAGTCCTCGGCCTGCATGCCCAGCTCGTCGGCCACCAGCTGGCGGAGCGTCATCACCGCGCCGGTGCCGCACTCCTGCGCGCCGGTGATGATCTGGCCACTGCCGTCGCCGTCGATCTTCACGTAGGCGCCGGACGGCACGCTGAAACTCGGCCACCACCCGATGGCCACGCCGATGGCCTCGTCGTCGGCCAGGTCGCCGCCGTAACCGGCGCCCTCGGTGGCGGCGCGGATGCAGTCGACCAGACCGATCTCGTCGTACACCTGGCCGCTGGGGCCTTCCTTGCCGGTGGCGACCGCGTTCTTCAGACGGAACTCGACCGGGTCGATGCCGATGGCCGTGGCGACCTCGTCGGTGTGGCTCTCGAGGGCCCAGCACGTCTGCGGTGCCGTTGGGGCGCGCACCGAGCCGGAGGGCTGGTGGTTGGTGTAGACGAGATGGGCCTCGGCCAGCGCGTTCGGCACCTGGTACGGGCCGAGTGCGTGCATGGCCGCGAGTTGGCTGAAGAAGCCGGCGTCGGCGGTGTAGGCGCCGTTGTCGATGGCCAGCCACACCTTGCGGGCGGTGATCGTGCCGTCGCGCTTCACGCCGGTCTCGAAGCTGTAGACGATGCCTTCGCGGCGGCGGTCGGGGGCGACGAACTCCTCACGGCGGCTGAACACCAGACGCACCGGTCGTTTCGTGGCCTTGGCGAGCGCGGCGACGTGCGCCTCGTAGTGGAAGCCGCACTTGCCGCCGAACCCGCCGCCGAGGTGGGGGACGATGATGCGCACCCGGTTGGCGGGCAGTTCGAGTGTCTCGCACACGCCGGCGCGGGCGTCGAACGGCACCTGGGTGCTGGTCCAGATGGTGACCTTGTTGCCCTCCCACTGGGCGACCACGGCGCGCGGTTCGATGGGCGCGGCATGGCACCCGTCGGCGACGTACCGGCTGTGCACGACGACGTCGGCCTCGGCCATGCCCTGGTCGACGTCGCCCTTGGCGATGGAGGCGAACGAGGCGTCGTTGCCGTCGCGTACCAGTGGGTCGATGGCGCCGTACGACGACCAACCCTCGTGCACGAGCGGCGCGCCTGCAGCGAGTGCGTCCTCGATGTCGTTGACGACGGGCAGCGGTGCGTACTCGACGACGATCGCGTTCAGCGCCCGCTGCGCCGTGGGCACGTCGACGGCGGCCACCGCGGCGAGGATCTCGCCCTCGAAGCGGACGACGTCGCGGGCGAACAGCGTGCGGTCCTGCACGAACGGACCGAAGCGCACGTCGGGAACGTCGTCCTGGGTGAGCACGGCGAACACGCCGGGAATGGCGCGGGCCGCGGTCACGTCGAGTCGAACGATGCGCGCGTGGCTGACCTCGGCGTACTTGAACTTCGCGACCAGCGCGCCCGTGAGTGTCAGGTCGGCGGTGTACCTGCCGCTGCCGGTGACCTTGTCGGGGCCGTCGGCGCGGACGAAGCGGGGTGCGGTCGTTGCGGTGCTCATCGGTCGTTCACTCTGCCAGATCGGGACGGCGCCGGATGCAGGTAGGCGCGGTCAGGCGGTGATGCTGACGAGGTTGCCGGCGGTGTCGGCCTCGCCGCCGCGGCGGCTCATCCGGCGCATCGCCAGGCCGGCCAGGGCGACGGCGAGCAGCGTGAACACGAGCATCACCGTGGCGAGTGCGTTCAACGCCGGGGTGCTGCCGCCGCGAGCACCGGAGTAGATCTTGATCGGCACCGTGTCGGTGGAGGCACCGGTGGACAGGAACGAGGAGATGACGAAGTCGTCGACCGAGGTCGCGAACACGACCATGACGCTGGCGAAGATGGCCGGCGCGAGCAGCGGCAGCAACACCAGGCGGATGGCCTGCAGGCGTGTGGCACCCAGGTCCCGCGCCGCCTCCTCGTACTGTCCGCCGATGGCGGCCAGCCGGCCGCGCACGATGACCACGACGAAGCTCATCGTGAACGTGATGTGGCCGATCACCTGGCGGCTCATGCCCGACGGCACGCCGGTGTACGCCTGCGTGAACACCAGGAACAGCGCCACGCCGAAGACGATCTCGGGCGTCACGATGGGGATGAGCATCAGCCCGTTCGCAGCATTGCTGGCCTTGCCCCGCCAGCGGTGCAGGCCGATGGCCATGGCCACGCCCAACGGCGTCGCCACCAGCATGCACAGCGCGGCGAGCTGCAGCGTGTTGAACATCGCGGTGTGCAGGCTCTCGTCGTGCCACACCGACGACACCGGGTCGCCCCAGTACCAGCGGAACGACGGCGACTGCAGCGAGCTGCGGCTCTTGCCGCTGTTGAACGAGATGCGCACCGCGACGAGCACGGGGAGCAGCGACCACAGGATGTAGACCCAGGTGATCATCGCCAGGATCGGTGCCCGGCCGTGCCGGCGGCGGAACGGGTTCATCGTTCGGCCAATCGCTGCTGGCGGATGGTGGTGGCCAGGTAGTACGCCATGAGCACGAACAGGAACGCCATCAGCACCAGCACCAGCGACGCGCCGGTCTGCGGTTGGCTCGTGCCCAGCAGGTAGTTCTCGATCTGGTTGCCCACCATCTCGGTCTTCGGCGAGCCGCTGGTCAGGTAGGTGTTCGTGTAGTAGTCGCCGAACATCGGCAGGATGGTGATGACGCTCGCCGCCATCAGGCCGGGGACGCTGAGCGGCAGCGTGACGCGCAGGAAGGTCTGCATCGCCGATGCGCCCAGGTCGCGCCCGGCCTCGATGAGCCGGCCGTCGATGCGCTCGAGCGTGCTGTACAGCGGCAGGATGAAGAACGGCACGTACCCGTAGGTGAGGCCCCACACGACGGTCTGCCAATCGCCGTCGAGCCAGTTGCGCGGCTCGCTCTGCAGGTGCAGGAACTGCAGCACCTCGTTCACCATGCCGTCGGTCTGCAACAGGTTCGTCCAGGCCAGCATGCGCATGAGATAGCTGATCCAGAACGGCAGGACCAACAGCATCAGCACCAGTCCGCGGTGCTTGTTGGCCTTGCGGGCGACGAAGTAGGCGACCGGGTAGCCGATCACGATGCAGCCCAGCAGCGACAGCGCCACGAACCCGAACGTGCGCACGAACACCGTGCCGAGATCGCCGCCGAACACGCGGTCGAGGACGTCGCCCATCGCCGCGAAGTCCCACTGCAACGGGTTCCACTGCGGCACCGAGGTGCGCAGGATGGGGTCGACCGAGCCGAAGGCGACGGCCATCACGGCGTACACCGAGACGACGAAGAACGCGACCAGCCAGGCGACCCCAGGGGCCGCGAACGTCGGCCAGATGGCAGGCGTTCGCCGCTTCGACGCTCGCGGCGCGGGCGAGAGCGTGGCGGTCACCGGGTCAGGCGCCCGAGGTGAACGTGGACCATGCGGCCGTGTACTGGGCGTCGCCGTCGATGCCGAGTGGCTTCAGGTACAACGCCTTCTCGATCTCCTCCTTGGTGGGGATGCACGCGCGGAGGTTCTCGGGCACGTACCCGGCGTCGATGACGTAGTCGGCGTCGAGTTTGGTGAGTGCCGGCAGGTAGCCGACCCAGCTGAAGTTCTGCTCGGCGATGTCGTTGTCGAGCAGGAAGTCGATGTACAGGTGGGCGAGCACAGGGTGCTCGCAGCCGGCGACCACGCCCATGCTGTCGTTGGTGACGAGGTACTCGCCGGCCGGCGGGTGCCAGAAACCCAGCACCTCGGGCCCGGTGCCCTCGGGAAGATAGGCGGCGTAGGCGTTCACCATGTCGGGGCTCCACGTGTGGCCGATGCTGGTGGTGCCCTCGGGGATGTTCTTGTAGCACTCGATGTTGACCTTCACGTTGACCAGGTCGATCAGCTCCGTCAGGTCGGCCTGGGCCTGGTCGATGGTGGCCTGGTCGGTGGTGTTCACGTCGAACTTGCCCTTGCGCATCATCGCCATCACCAGTGCCTCGCGCTCGTCGTCGAGCACCGACACCTCGCCCTTGAAGTCGGTGGCGTTCCACAGGGCGTCCCACCCCTGCTCCTCCACCTGCGCGGGCTCGATCCGGTCGGCGCGGTAGGCGATCCCGGTGCCGAAGTACATGTACGCGGCCGAGTACGCCGACCCCTTGTCGTACCAGGGGTCCTGCAGCGTCGGCAGGATGTTGCCGAAGTTGGTGAGGTAGCTCTTGTTCAGCGGCTGCAGCAGACCACCCGCGATGAGGCGGTCGATCGACGTGCCGGCCATGGAGTGATGCACGTCGATCTTCACCGCACCCGAGGCCAGCTTGGTGAGCGCCTCGGTGTCGGTGGTGAACGTGGTGATCTCGACCTTCACGCCGTACTTGGCCTCGAAGGCCGCGATGACGTCGGGGCTGACGTACGAGTCGTAGTTGAAGACGCGCAGCGGCCCCTTCTCGGGCTGCAGGCCGTCGGCGATGGGATCGGTCTGTTTGCCACCCGAGGTGCCGCCGTCGCTGCCGCAGGCCTGCAGGAGCGGCACACCGGCACCGAGCAGCACACCCAGCTGGACCGACCGAGCGAGAAAGTCGCGACGGGACGAAGTCATGTGGTTCCCCCAAGAGTTGTTTGACTCGTGAGTCAGAATAACAAAGAACGACACCCCCGCTGAGAGGAGCCGACCGTGGACGTCGAGGTGCGCGAGATCCCGGAGCCTTCGGGCATCCGCCGTGCCCGCACGCTGCCGGCGTCGTGGTACGCCGACGCCGCGCACCACGGGCGCGAGGTGCAGGCCATCTGGCGCAGGCAATGGGTGTGCGTCGGCGATGCCGCCGACATGCCGGCGCCAGGGGCGTGGAAGGCCATCGTCGCCGCGGGTCTGCCCGTGCTGCTCGTGCGCGACCGCGACGGAGAGTTGCGTGCGTTCCTGAACGTCTGCCGTCATCGGGCGGCACCCCTGTGCTCGACCGGTGACGAGGGACATGGTGCCGCGCTCAGTTGCCCGTACCACGCATGGCTGTATCGGCTGGACGGTTCGCTGGCTCGGGCCCACGGCGTGGGTGACCCCGACGGATTCGACGTCGGCGACGTGTCACTGCACCCGATGGGCGTCACGGCGTGGCGCCGGTGGGTGTTCGTCCACGCCGATGCGGGCGCTGCCCCGCTCGACCTCGGTCCGCTCGCCGGCGCCGCCGCGGGGTATCCGGTCGACGAGATGCACGTGGTGCTGAGCGAGGTGCACGAGCGACCGTTCAACTGGAAGGTCTTGCTCGAGAACTACAGCGAGAACTACCACACCCCGTTCGTGCACCCCGAGATCGACACGTCGAACACGCACGACTACCCGATGGTCGCCGACGGCCTCACTCTCTACGCCTGGGACCGTCCGTTGCGGCCGACCACCGACGCCGGTGTGCGCATGGCGACGCTGCTGCCGGGTGAGCCCGGGTGGGACGAGATCGGGAATGCCCCCACGTCCACGCCGTACGACGTGGGCAGCTACCTCACCATCTGGCCCAACCTGATGCTCAACGTGTTCCCCGACGCTGCGCTGGCGATGTGGGTGGAGCCGGTGGCGGCGAACCGCACCCTCGTGCACCGTCGGCTCTACGCCCACCCCGGAGGCACGGCAGACGCGATCGACGCGCAGGTCGATGCGCACCGGCTCGTGCACCTGCAGGACGTCGAGATCTGCACCGCCGTGCAGACCTCGCACGACGCGGGCGTCGACGCCGACGGCGTGCTCGCCACGGTGGAGGAGCGTGGTGTGTGGTTCGTCCACCAGCACACCCGCGCCGCCCTCGACTGATGCACGCCTACGATCCGACCATGGAGCAGGTGCAGTTCACCCAGATGAAGGACGGCACTCGCGAGGAGTACCAGTTCCTCCACGAGCAGGAGCGCACGTACGTCGACGCGCTGCCCGACCGCATCCTCGACGGGCTGCGCCAACTCGGCGACGGCATGGGTGGCTATCGGGTGACGCGGCTCGAGCACTCGCTGCAGTCGGCCACGCGGGCCGAGGCCGACGGCGCCGACATCGACTGGATCGTCGCCGCGCTGGTGCACGACATCGGCGACGCACTCGCGCCCGCCAACCATTCACAGCTGGCGGCAGCCATCATCCGGCCCTACGTGCGCGACGAGGTGACGTGGGTGGTCAACATGCATGGCCTCTTCCAGCAGCACTACTACGGCCATCACGTGGGCTTGGACCCCGACGCGCGCGAGGTGCACCGCGATCACCCGTGGTACGACAGCTGTGTGCGCTTCTGCGAACGGTGGGACCAATCCGCATTCGACCCCGCGTACCCGACGGAGTCGTTGAGCCACTTCGAACCGATGGTGCGCGAGGTGTTCTCCCGCCCGGCGTTCGGCGGCGCGGCGGTCACCGGCGCCGACTGACTCCGATCACTTCGACTGGATCTCCACCGGCGTGGCGTACTGGTCGGCGACCGACTCGTCGAGACCGATCGGTGTGGCATCGACGCCGAACAGCGCGTTCAACCATGCGGTGACGGCGTGGTTGATGATCGGGAACGTCGTGTTCACGTCGATGGCCGGCGGAATGCAGCCGTCCTCGCCCAGCTTGCGCAGTTGCGGCTGGGCGTCGAGCAGACCACCGAGACCCGATGCCTCGGCCACGCCGATGATGCCGGTGCCGTTGCCGAACGTGCAGAAGTCGTCGAACCCGTTGTGGCCGACGCCGTCGAGCACCCACAGCAAGCTGGGGGAGGGCACGGCCTCGAACGAGGGACGGGTGACGGTGTCCGCGGGAACGACGGCGTCGACCGACCCGGCCATGAAGAACGACGGCTTCACGGGCAGCGAACCGGGATCGACCGTGGTGGTCGTGCCGCCGTCGCCGCCCCCACCGAGCAGCACACCCGACGCGAGCGACACGTAGCCGTCGACACGGGGGTCGCCTGCGGCGCCGAGCACCGTGCCGCCGCCGGCCGAGTGGCCCACGGCCGCGACGCGCTCGCTGTCGACGTGGCCGTTGAAGATGCTCGTCGAGTCGGCGTCGGCGGCGGTGATCAGGTCGAGGCTCTGCAACAGGTCGTCGACCGAGTCGGCCCGATCGCCGCTGGCGGTGCCACCGAGCACGTTGGTGAGGTCGCGTGACGGATGCTCCGGCGAGACGACGATCATGCCGTAGCTGGCCAGGTGCGACGTGAGGAATGTGCTCTGCAGGCGGATGCCGGTGAAGCCGTGGCTGAACAGCACCACCGGGAACTCGCCCTCGGCGACGTCGGCGTCGC
Organism: uncultured Actinomycetes bacterium; assembly: GCA_963822385.1. Classification (GTDB taxonomy): domain Bacteria; phylum Actinomycetota; class Acidimicrobiia; order Acidimicrobiales; family Ilumatobacteraceae; genus UBA668. Next base: position 1,694,468 of record CAWGHJ010000003.1, on the reverse strand, counting down.
GCCCGGCCTCGTAGGAGTAGCTGGCCGGGGCGTCACCGGTGAGGATGGCCTTGATGGCGTCGGGAGTGAAGTCGCGTACGTCGTACGTCTCGGTGCCCGTCGTGCCCTCGACGGCCGGGTACCAGACCTCGACGAGCGGACCCTTGTCGAGTTGCAGCGTGGTGACGCCCACGGCGAAGTCGCCGCGCTCGGTGTACGCCTGGGCCAGTTCGGCGGGCGAGACGGTGGTCGTCGGTGCTTCCGTGGTGGCTGCCGCCGTCGACTCGGTGCTCGGGACGGTCGTCCCGGTGTCGCCGACCGTGGTGTCCGGGCCGGCGCTTCCACCGTCACTGCTGCACGCGGCGAGCGCGACCAGCGCGACGACGGCGAACCCGGACGTGAGACGGGACAGGGCACGGGAGGGGACTCGGCGACGCATGGCGGCGATTGTTCCATGCCGGCGTGTCACCTGCATGGTCAGAACCGGGCGGACGGGGCACGTTTCCCGCTATCGTGCTCACCCGTCGTCGGGCCTGCTCGACGACAGGTGGCGACGTGGCCGAGTGGCTGAGGCAAAGGACTGCAAATCCTTCCACATGGGTTCGATTCCCATCGTCGCCTCCAGACACGGACGAGGGGCTCCCCGGCTGGGAGCCCCTCGTCCGCGTCGTGGCGCCGGGCGCCCGGTTTCGGTCTGTGGTCAGCGGCGCAGCTTGATCTCGATCTTCGAGTTCGAGAACGACAGGCTGAGCGTGCCGTTCGCCCCGCAGGTGTAGCCCGCCGCGCCGGTGAGGCCGACGACGTCCTCCATCTCGGTCTCGCGGTCGTCGCTGTTCGTCCCCGGAAGGTTGAACACGACGTTGCTGAACGGGGCGCCGTTGAGCGTGCCCGACACCGTCAGGGTCGCCGGTGTGCCGGCCTTCGTGCCGGTGAGCGACTTGGTCGTGAAGATGATGCTCGACGCGGTCTTGGTGTACGTGCCCTTGGCGAGGCCGTCGAGCACGCCCGAGCCCGACACCGGCTGGCCGCCGAGTGTGCCCGTGAACGTGCCGGTCTGCTTCGCGGTCAGCGACCACGTGCCGTCGGCGTTGATGGCTGCGGTGACGCCGCTGTTCGACAACGTGACCGACAGGTTCGACGCCAGGGTGCTGCCGAGTTTGGTGACCATCGAGTTGATGGCCTCGGACGACAGCGCCCAGTTGCCCGTGGGACAGGCAGTGGTCGAGGACCCGCCGACGGGTGTCAGGACGAGTTGGCAGGCGCTCAACAAGAGCGCGCCCGCGACGGCGAGTGCAGTGGTGATGCGGCGCATCGGTTCCCCCCAATTGGAATGGTTGTGGCTCGGTGGTGCCGCGGATGATAGTGCACTCGTGAATTCCCCCGGTGCGAATCGATGGAGGCGGCGCTGCCAAGCTGTCCGGCGGGGACGATCAGGGGGAATTCGATGACCGACTGGAACTTCGCGGACGTGTACGAGGCCGTGGCCGCGCGTGTGCCGAATCGGCCGTGCCAGATCCAGGGCGACCGCGTGGTCACCTGGGCGCAGTTCGACGCTCGCGCCGACGCGCTGGCCGCCGACATGCTGCAGGCCGGTCTGTCGCACCAGAGCAAGGTCGCGGTGTACCTCTACAACTGTCCCGAGTACCTCGAGGCCTACGTCGCCGCGTTCAAGGCCGGACTGGCGCCGGTGAACACGAACTACCGCTACGGCCACGCCGAGATCGTCTACCTGTTCGACAACGCCGACGCCGAGGCAGTGGTCTTCGACGCCGCGTTCCTCGAACTGGTCGAGCAGGTCCGTCACGAGCTGCCGAAGGTGCGTCGCTGGTACTGCGTCACCGGCGGCTCGGCCTCAGTGCCCGACTGGGCCGAGGACTACGAGCGAGTCGTGCAGACCACGGTCGAGGGCCCCGTACGCGGCCCGTGGGGTCGCAGCGGCGACGACCTGTTGTTGCTCTACACCGGTGGCACCACCGGCATGCCGAAGGGCGTCATGTGGCGCCAGGACGATCTGTTCAACGTGCTCGGGTCGGGCGGGAACGCCGTCCTCGGCATCCCACCCGCCGCCTCGCTCGACGAGCTCGTCGAACGGCTGTCGCCCGACACTCCCGGCTTCGTGCTGCTCAGCGCGTGTCCGCTCATGCACGGCACCGGCCAGTTCTCCAGCCTCATCGCGATGAACATCGGTGGCGCCGTCGTCACCTTGCCGTCGCGCCACTTCGACGTGCACGAGCTGCTCGCCCAGGTGGAGGAGAACAAGGTCAACTCGCTCATCATCGTCGGCCAGGCGTTCGCCGGGCCCATCCTCGAGACGCTCGACGCCGAACCCGGTCGCTACGACCTGTCCAGCCTGGTGATGATGTCGTCGTCGGGTGTGATGTGGAGCCAGGACAACAAGGAGGGTCTGCTCCGCCACGTCCCGCAGGCGGCGTTGTTCGACTCGTTCGGCTCGTCCGAGGCCGTGGGCATGGGCGCGTCGGTGTCCACCGCCGATGGTGCCACGCAGACGGCGCGCTTCATGATCGGACCCGCGTGCGCGGTGTTCGACGACGACGGCCGCCGGGTCGTCCCCGGTTCGGGAGAGCGTGGCGTGGTGGCCGTCGGAGGATTCATCCCGCTCGGCTACTACAAGGACGAGGCCAAGACCGCACAGACGTTCCGCACGTACGAGGGTCAGCGCTGGTCCGTCCCCGGCGACTGGGCCGAGGTGAACGAGGACGGCACGTTGGTGCTGCTCGGCCGCGGTTCCGTCTGCATCAATACCGGTGGCGAAAAGGTGTTCCCCGAGGAGGTCGAGGAGGCGCTGAAGCAGCACCCGGCGGTGCGCGACGCGGTCGCGGTGGGCCTGCCCGATGCGCGCTTCGGTGAGACCATCTGTGCGGTGGTCGAAGCCACCGATGGCGCGGCGCCGACGCTCGACGAGCTCGCCGATCACGTCAAGTCGCACCTGGCGCACTACAAGGCGCCGCGTCAGTTGGTCGTGGTCGACACCATCGGACGTGCGCCGAACGGCAAGGTGGACTACAAGCGACTGAAGACCGTCGCCACCGAGCGACTCGGTCTCTAGCGCGCGGCCAGGTACTCCTGCAGGCGGCGATCGGCGTCGTCGCCGAACAGGATCTCGGCCACCTCGCGCAGGCCGGCCGACTCGACGATGTCGTCCTCGGGCACCACCAGGTCGATCTTCGAGCGGCGGCGCATGAAGTCCTCGAGCTTGGTGATCATCTCGGTGTGTGCCGCCGAGGTGCAGCTCGACGCGCAGGTAGTCGGCGCTGTCCATGATGTCCTCGCCCATGCGCGGGTCGTCGCGGATGGCCTCGAGCATCGAGAACGCGCGACGCCCGTACCGGCGCCACAACCGATCGGTGAGTGGTTCGGTGTCGGGCTTGGTGCGCAACGAGTCGAGCTTCATCAGCCGGGCCTGCCGGTAGAACTCGTCGCGGGTGGCCTTGGCCGGCTCGCCGTACCAGTTGTGCAGGTCCTTCTCGAGCGGGACGCCGAGTCACTCGACCTCCTCGGCGACCTCTTCGCCGACGTTCAGGCAGTCGGTGAGCTTGCCGCCGAAGATGGTGACGACCCGCCGCTTGCGGTCGGTCTCGATGGCGTGCTTGCGACTGAGCGACGTCCAGTCGACGTCGTCGGTGTTGCCGGCCGCTCGTCTTCACCACGAGCGGCCGCACGCCGCAGCGCTCGGAGATGATGTCGTCCGTGGTGAGCGGCGTGGCGCAGGTCGAGGCGGGCGTTGATCTGCCCGAGCAGGAAGTCGCGGTCCTCGTCGGTGACCTCGCGTGTCGGCGTCGTCGACGCGCGTGTCGGTGGTGCCGATCACCGATCGCCGACCCATCGGGATCACGTAGAACAGGCGCTGGGTGTCGTCGAAGAACGCGAGCACCCGGTTGTGGTCGGTCGGTGGTGAGGCGCGGCACCACGAGGTGGATGCCCTTCGAGTAGACGATGCGGTGGTCGGTGGTCGAGCCCCAACTGGCGGTTCAGCTCGTCGACGAACGGACCGGCGGCGTTGATGACCACCCTCGCCGACGTGGTGTACGTGCGCGCCCGAGTCGGTGTCGCGCAACTCGACTCGCCAGCGGTCGCCTTCGCGGGTCGGCGTTCACCAGCTCGACGTAGTTCGCGGCCGTCGCCCCGGCCTCGATGCGCCGAGCGCACGAACGAGAACACGAAGCGCGAGTCGTTGTCGATGAGGTAGGCGTCGCGGTACTCGATGCCGCCGCGCACGTCGATCGGTGTTGATCGCCGGCTCGTCCTGCTCGATGGTGTCCTTCTTCAACAGCACGCGGGTAGCGGGTGCCGAACTGGCCGATGCCCCAGTAGCCCAGCGCCCCGAGTCCGGCGAACCACGGCGCGTACGGCGCGGTCTCGTCGAGGCTGGCGAGGAAGCTGATCTCCTTGATGTTGTCGGGGTACGCCTTCATCAGCCGATTCCGCGACCGGCACAGCTTCCAGACGAGCAGGAACTCGTAGTGCTCGAGGTACTTGAAGCCGCCCCACACCAGGTTCGACGACTCCTGGCTGGTGAAGTGCACCGAAGTCGCCGCGATCGATGAGCGCCACCGACGCGCCACGGCCCGCCAGCGAAGCGGCGGCCACGGCCCCGTTGATGCCGCCCCCCACGATCAGGACGTCGAACGATCCGCCGTCGATTCGAGCAAGGTGCGCGTCACGGGAGGCCATGAGGGCATTCTGTCAGTGGCGACCGTGAACCACCACCAGGACCGACGATGCACACGTCACAGTCGCCAGGCGCGACCGAGGACGTCACAGGTAGTGCAGCTCGCGGGCCCGTTTGGTCGCCTCGGTACGCGACGACGCGCCGAGTTTGCGCAGCACGTGCTTGATGTGCGTCTTCACCGTGTTCACCGACAGGTACAGGGCGTCGGCGATCTCCTGGTTGCTCATCGACGTGGCCATGTAGCGCAGCACGATCAGCTCGCGGCTCGACAGCTCGTCCACCCGGTACTGAGGTCGGGCCTGGTCGGCCGGGCGGGGGAGGGGCTGGGCCAGCAGCAGGCGTTCGACTGCGTGCGTGCGCGGGCGGCGCCTGGCCGCAGCGGCCACGGCGTGGAGGACGTCGGTGCCGGCCTCGGCGACGGGGAACACGAACCCGGTGTGCTCGGCCAGGTCGAGCACGGCGGAGGCCGCGGCGCCGACGATCGCCTCGTCGGCCTCGCGGTCGAGCGCGATGCGCAGTCGCAGGAGCGACAGGTCGAACCGCTCGCGCAGCGTGGTCGCCCTCCCGGTGAGCAGTTCCTCGACGGCGGTCGCCGCCGACCAGTTCCGGCGCAGCACCTGCACCCAACCGCGCATGAGCTGCGGTGCGGAAGCTCTCGGGCAGCGCGTCGGAGAGGCCTGTCGATCGATCGATGTCGCCGAGCACGAGGTGCAGCGACGCCTCGGCGAGGTCGAGGCGGGCGAGCAGCGTCGGGCCGGGTGCCGCGGCGCGGAGACGGGACCGGGCCTCGCTGAGCAGGCGGACGGCCGCGTCGAAGTTGCCCTTGGCGCGCAGGAGCCGGGCGGTGCCCGATGACGCTCATCACGTACGACGGGACGCGTTCGAGCCGTGGCGACTGGGCGACGGTCACCAGCTCGGGTTCGGCTTCGACCAGGCGGCCCATGTCGAGCAGTGCGGTGCCCAGGACGGCACGGGCCGCGACGTGTGGGCCGCTGCCGGCGACGTCGAGGTCGAGCGCCGTCGCGTGCGCGGCCTCGGCTCAGCTCGATCGCCGTCTCGAGGTGGCCGCGTTCCAGCGCCAGCAGTCCCAACGCCCCCGTGACGTCGACCCCGGCCACCCGCGGGTCCACGTGTCGGCGGACCTTGTCGGCCAACTCCTCGGCGAGCTGCAACTCGCCCTCCCAGATGGCGGCCCTGATGCCGAACGGGATGGACGCCGCCACCCAGTCGTCGTGGTCCAGTTCCTGGCCGTCGATGAGCATCAGGAACTCACGTGTCAGCCGGACCGCGGTCTCGGTGTTGCCGGTCGAGAGCTCGGTGGCGATGCGGGCACCGGTGATGTGCACGGCGTCGAGGTGCGGTGTCGTGCCCGGTTGCCGTGCCGCATCGGCCCGCCGCATCAGTGACGCCGCGAGCTGGGTGTGCCCGTTCAGCATCAGCCCCACCGCGTACCCGACCGCGTCGCCGGGCGCGTCGCGGAGGGCGTCGTCGCTGGGCAGGATGGTCAGGTCCACCGGTGGTGGTGCTCCGGTGCTGAGGTACACGTTCACCAGGTGCCCACGCAGCAGTCGTGCCCCTTCGGTGGCCCGACCGGCGTGCCAGAAGTGCCGCACGGCATCGCTGATGTTCCCGACGCGCTCGTACTGCTCCGCGGCCAGACGGTGCTGCTCGCGGAAGCGCTCCGGCGAGCCGGCGTTCAGTCGGTGGCGGAGCATCTCGGCGAACAGGTGGTGGTAGCGGAACACCGTGCCCGCCGCGTCGATCCGGTGGAGCAGCAGGTGGGCGGCCTCCACCTGCTCGAGCGTCACCCGTCCGGCGCCGTCGGCCGACGTGTGCTGGTGTGTCAACGCCTCGCACATGGCCGCGTCGAGCTCGTCGACCACGCACGTGTCCTCCAGGAACTGGCGCACGGACTCGGGCTGGTTGGCCAGCACCTCGGTGGTCAGGTAGCCGGCGATCGTCTGCGTCGTGCCGGCGAGTTCGAGGACTCGGGCCGCAGGGTCGTCGGTGCCCAGCACCGACAACGCAGCCATCTGTACCCCGGCCGCCCACCCCTCGGTGCGGTCGAGCAACGCCTGCACGTCGACCGCATCGGGGTCGATGCCGATGTTCGCCACCAGTGCCCGGGTCTCGTCGATGTCCAGTCGAAGGTCGCGTTCACGGACCTCGCAGACCGACCGTTGAAGGCGCAACCGATACAGACCCACCGCTGGGTCGCTGCGACTGCCGATGATCAGTCGCAGGTGTTGCAGGCCGCGCTCGAGCAGCTGCTGCAGTTGCTGCGCGGCGGCGAGCGACACCAGATGGAAGTCGTCGAGGACGATGCGCACCCGCTCGTCGAGGCGAGCGTCGTCGTCGAGCATGGACTCGAGCACGTCGCTGTTCACATGGCCGTCGAGCGTGATCAGGTCGGCGGCCTCCACGCCGAACGACGGCGTCACCTGCTGGACGGCGCGGATGAACGCGTGCCAGAAGCGTTCGGGATCCTCGTCGCCTCGATCGGCGGCCAGCCAGGCGATGCTGCCGTCGTCGTCGTGGCGGAACCAGTCGGCCAGAAGCGACGTCTTGCCGCATCCGGGAGGGCCGACGACGATCGTCAGCGGCAGCGAGTCGGCCTCGTGCAGCCTGCGGACGAGCTGGTCCCGCGGGACCAGCGTCGTACGCGGCTGCGGCGCGAGGAACTTGGTGCGGGCGAACACCGGCGGGCGCGATGCCACCGGGAGCTGCTGGTGCTCCTCCGCCGACGTCACGAGGGGGCAGCCTAGGTGCAGCGGACGCGTTCACCTTTCAGGGGTGACGCCTCCGACGGGTCCGCTCATCAGAATTCACTGACGCGCTGATGGAAGAGGGGACACGGCTCCATGGCGGACATCGCCTATCGGATCACGATCGAGGGAGAGCTCGACGAGTTGTCGTCCGCGGCGTTCGCCGACGTGGACATCCGTCGTGCCTGCGGTGCCACCGTGCTGCAAACCGTTCCGCTGGACCAGGCCGCGCTCAACGGCGTGCTCGACCGCCTGCGCGTCATCGGCGCCGCGCTGGTCGAGGTTCGACGAGCCGACCGACGCGCCGCCGGTTCACGACCGAATCACTGAGCGGCGACGCCGGTGAATGGCGACCGAGCCGCCTTCGGGCCGTGGCAGAAGCGGAACTTCTCGCCGCTGCCGCACGGGCACGGCACGTAGGGGCCGCGGCGGGCGTCCTCGGCCTTGACGACGGCCATCGCCTCGGACGGTGCACGACCCTGCTGCAGCAGTTGTGCCATCCCGGTGAAGGCAGGCCCCGTGTGCATGAAGAAGAGCTCGAGGCCCTCGCACAGGTAGTTCTGCCCGGCCTCGCCGTCGCGGGAGGTGCCGAAGCGGTCCTTGGGGCAGCCGCCGTTGCACAGGTGGCGCACCTTGCAGCCCTGGCACTGCTGGGTCAGCAGGTCGCGCTTGTCCTGACCGAACTTGCGCTGCTCGGGTTTGCTGATCAGTTCGACCATGTGGGTCTCGTGGATGTTGCCGAGCAGGTAGTCGGGTTCGACGAAGTGGTCGCAGCTGTACAGGTCGCCGTTGTGCTCGATGGCCGGCCCGTAGCCGCAGGTGGGTGCGTGGATGCACAGCAGGTGGCGATCGAACATCGCCTCCGAGCGTGACGTCGAACATCTGCACGAAGACCGAGGCGACGTCGTGCCGCACCCATTCCTCGAAGATGTCGACGAGGAACTGACCGTACTGTCGCGACCCCACCGAGCGCTCGGTGACCAGGTTGCCCGTCTGGGTGTAGAGCAAGCGCTTGCGCCCGTCCTCGCGCACGCTCCACCCCTGGTTGGCGATGGCCAGGGTCTCGGCGCTGGCCCGTTCGACGATGGGGATGAACTGCATCCACTTCGCGCCCAGGTCGTCGCGGAGGAACCGATAGACGTCGCGTCCGTGGCGCTCGTTGGCCGCGTTGACCGTGCACAGGATGTTGAACTCCACCCCGTGGCGGCGCAGCAGCCTCCACCCGTTCATCACCTTGTCCCAGGTGCCCTGCGCCCGCCGGTCGACACGGTAGGTGTCGTGCAGCTCCTTGGGGCCGTCGACGCTGAGGCCGACGAGGAAGTCGTGCTCGGCGAAGAACTCGCACCACTCGTCGTCGAGCAGGATGCCGTTGGTCTGGAACGTGTGCTGCACCACCTGGTCGGGCCGGCGGTACTGCTCGACCAGCTCGACCGCCTTGCGAAAGAACTCGACGCGCATCAGGGTCGGTTCGCCACCCTGCCAGGCGACGGTGACGTTCGGTGCCCGGTGCGACTCGAGCAGCTGGCGGATGTACGCCTCCAGCGTGGCGGCCGACATGCGGCTCTTGTCGTTCGGGTACAGCGCTTCCTTGGACAGGAAGAAGCAGTAGGTGCAGTCGATGTTGCACGTCGACCCGCTCGGTTTGGCGAGCAGGTGGAAGCCGGGTGGTGCGTCGGCCGGCCATGCGGTCATCGAGGGTGCGGAGTGGTCGCTCATAGTGTGGTGCCGACGAACCCTACCGGTCGTGCCCGTGACGGGTTCCGCCGGTGCGGGTGTGCTTCGCGACATCATTGACGAAGGGTGCTGAGCATGAGAACGAAGTCGCCGACCGTCCCGTTGATGAACTGGTCTCGTACCTACGACCGCGCCTGGCTCGGTCGGGACGTGATCGCGGGCCTCACGGTGTGGGGACTGGTCGTGCCGGAGGGCATGGCCTACGCCGGGTTGGCCGGGCTTCCGCCGCAAGCGGGCCTGTACACGCTGCTGTTCTCGTTGCTGGCGTATGCGGTGTTCGGCACGTCGCGTCATCTGATGGTCGCTGCGACGTCGGCGACCGCGGCGCTGGTGGGAGCGTCGATCGGTGCGCTGCACCCGACCGATCCCGGGCAACTCGTCGCGTACGGTGGCGCGCTCGTCCTGGTGGTGGGCGGACTGTTCCTCCTCGCCGGTTTCGCCAAGGTCGGCTTCATCGCCCAGTTCCTGTCGCGGCCGGTCACCGAGGGCTTCGTCGTCGGCCTGGCGATCTTCGTCGCGGTCGGCCAGCTGAACAAGCTGTTCGGCGTCTCGAAGGGAAGCGGCAACACCTTCCAGAAGCTGTGGCACGTGCTCACCCAGCTCGGCGATGCGAACTGGTGGTCGTTCGCCATCGGCGCCGTGGCGCTGGTCGCCCTCTTCGGTCTGCCGCGCCTGTCGACGCGGTTGCCGGCCGGCCTGCTGGTGCTGGCCGGCGCCATCGCGCTCAGCGCCGCGATGGACCTCGCAGGTCGGCACGACGTCGAGACCGTCGGCACCCTGCCGAAGGGGTTGCCGTCGTTCTCGCTGCCGCACCTGGGCATCTCCACGCTGTGGGTCCTGCTCCCGGCGGCGGCCGGCATCGTGCTGGTGGCGTACAGCGAAGCACTCGGCGTCGCCGAATCGTTCGCCACCCGCCATGGCTACGAGATCGATCCGAATCAGGAACTCATCGCGTTCGGTGTCGCCAACGTCGCGTCGGGCTTCTTCGGCGGGCTGGTCGCATGCGGCGGCATGTCGTCGTCGGCCGTGAACGAGGGAGGCGGCGCCAAGTCGCAGGTGTCCGGCATCACCGCCGCCGTCGCCACGCTCGTCACCGTCGTCGCGCTCACGCCGCTCTTCACGTCGCTTCCCGAGGCCGTGCTCGGTGCCCTCATCATCCACGCGGTCAGCCACATGATGAGCGTGAAGAAGTTGAAGGCCGTCTACCGGCTCGCGCCCACCGAGTTCTGGCTGGGCATCACCGCGCTCGTCGGGGTGATCGCGCTCGACGTGCTGCAAGGACTGCTCATCGCGATGGCAGCGTCGCTGCTGCTGGTGGTGTACCGGTCGAGCCTCCCCAGTCTCAGCGTGCTCGGGAGACTCCCCGGGCGTCGGGGCTTCGGGGCGGTGGATCGCAATCCGGGTGCGGAGGTGCGCGACGACGTGCTCGTGCTGCGCCTGGACGCCCCGCTGTACTACGCCAACGCGTCGTCGAACGAGCAGGCGATCAAGGAGTGCGTGCAGGCGGCAGGGCCGAGCCTGCGTGCCGTGGTCTTCAGCCAGGAGGCGCAGCACCGGTTCGACGTGACCAGCATCGAGATGGTCCGCGATCTGGTGGCGTGGCTGCGTGGCCGCTCGATCGAGCTGTACGTCACCGACGTGCACGCCGACCTGCTGTCGACGGCCGATCGGGCGGGCCTGGTCGAGCTGGTGGGCGAGGATCACATCCAGCCCGACGTCGACGCGGCACTGGCGCTGCTCGACTGACCGGTGGTCTCACCCTGGCGGGATGATGTTCGTCCGTCGGTTCGATCGGCAAGATGTCATGCTGGAGACCCAGACTCCGTCAATGAGTGCCCTCGAGCAGGGTGACCGACAAGTGAGGACGACATGGCCGCGACGAAACCGAACATCCTGATCCTGTGGGGTGACGACATCGGCTGGTGGAACATCAGCTACAACAGCCGTGGCCAGATGGGCTATCGCACCCCGAACATCGACCGCATCGCCAACGAGGGCGTCGCGTTCACCGACTACTACGCCCAGCAGAGCTGCACGGCCGGTCGCGCCGCGTTCATCACCGGCCAGAACCCGCTGCGCACCGGCCTCACCAAGGTGGGCATGCCCGGTGCCGACCTCGGCCTGCAGAAGGAAGATCCCGACGATCGCCGAGCTGCTCAAGCCGCTCGGCTACCGCACCGGTCAGTTCGGCAAGAACCACCTCGGCGACAAGGACGAGTTCCTGCCGACCGATGCACGGCTTCGACGAGTTCTTCGGCAACCTCTACCACCTCAACGCGGAGGAGGAGCCCGAGCACCCCGACTACCCGAAGGATCCCGGCGTTCAAGGCAGCGTTCGGCCCGCGTGGCGTGCTGCACTGCCACGCCGACGGTAACGGCGGCCAGACCATCGAGGACACCGGAGCGCTGACGAAGAAGCGCATGGAGACCATCGACGAAGAAGTGACCGGCGCACGCGCTGCGCTTCATGGAGGAGGCGGCCGCGGCCGAGGAGCCGTTCTTCCTGTGGTGGAACACCACCGCCATGCACTTCCGTACGCACGGTCGGAGAAGAACAAGGGCAAGAGCAACGGCCAGGGCGACTACAACGACGTCATGGTGGCCCACGACGAGACTGGTCGGTGTCATGCTCGACAAGCTCGACGAGCTGGGCATCGCCGACAACACGATCGTGATGTATTCCACCGACAACGGCCCGCACTACAACAGCTGGCCCGACGCGGGCATCACCCCGTTCCGGTCCGAGAAGAACACGAACTGGGAAGGCGGTTGGCGAGTACCGCATTCTTCCGCTGGCCCGGCCACACCACGCCGGGCACGGTGCGCAACGACATCGTCTGCCATCAGGACGTCGCTGCCCACGCTGCTGGCCGTGCGCCGGTGAGCCGGACATCAAGGAGAAGCTGCTCGCGGGCCACCAGGCCGGCGACAAGAACTTCAACGTGCACCTCGACGGCTACAACATGCTCCCGTACTTCACCGGTGAGGTCGAGCAACAGCCCGCGCGAGTTCTTCTTCTACGTCAGCGACGACGGCGACATCGTCGCCATCCGCATCGGCGACTACAAGTGCGTGCTCATGGAGCAGCGCGCGACCCGGCTGCTGGCGTGGCTCGAGCCGTTCGTGAAGCTGCGTGCGCCGAAGATCTTCAACCTGCGCACCGACCCGTTCGAGCGGGCCGACGACAACTCGAACACCTACTGGGACTGGATGATCGACCACCTGTGGGTGCTGTACAAGATGCAGGGTCTCGTTGCCGGCCAGATCGAGAACTTCGTGAAGTACCCGCCACGGCAGAAGCCGGCGTCGTTCAACCTCGACTGCTGTCCTGGCTCAACTTCAGGCCGGCACCGACGGCGCCGGCCACTGACGTCATCCTCCGCGTGCCATGCACGCCGATCGGCTCAGGTCGGTTCGGCGTGCGTGGCCGCGTAGCGGGCGCTGATCGGCGCGGCGCTGATGCCGTGCAGGAGGACGCTCATCGCGACCGTGGCCGTGATGATGCTGACCACCCGTGCGCTGTCGGCCGGTGCGAGCCCGTCGACCGCGAGCAACGCGAACACCACCGAGGCCAGGCCGCGAGGACCGAACCAGCCGACGACGCCGACCGTCGCCATGTCGAGCCGGGTGCCGATGAGCACGAGCGCGACCGGCAGCATGCGGACGACGGTGAGCGCGAGCGCCGCGAACAGGAAGTCCTGCCACTGGGCATCGGCGAGCCGTGGCAGCATCACCGCGCCGAACATGAACCACACGACGAACGAGGCGAGCTCGGCGGCGTCGTGGGTGAACTCGAGCGACTCCGCGAGTTCGTCCTTGGTGGCGGCACCGAACGCCATGCCGGCGACGAATGCGCCGACGAAGCCGTTGCCCTTCAACTCCAGCACCGCGGCGTAGGCCAGCAGTGCGGTGGCCGCGACGCCGACGGCGCGGTACGCCGGGTTCGCCCAGCCGGCCTGACGGGCGGTGCGCAGGAGCCACGCGGCGGCGAAGCCGATCGCCACACCGGCCCCCACGCCGATGGCGATCTCGAGCAGGGCGCGTCCTTCGGACTCGGTCTCCAGCGCGGTGCCCACGACGGCTGCCACCAGGAAGAACTTCACGAACGGCGTGGCGATGCCGTCGTTCAGTCCGCTCTCGACGTTCAACACGCGACGGATGCGCTCGGGCACTCGCTCGTCGTCGATGATCGCTGCACCCAGCGCCGCGTCGGTGGGAGCCACGGCGGCGCCGATGACGGCGCAGATCCACCAGCCGAGCGACGGGAACAGCAGGTGGGCGATCACGGTGCCCAGCGCCATGGTGATGGGCAGCCCCACCAGCAGCAGGCGGACCGGCAGGCCGGAGTCGCGACGCAGATCGCGCACGTTCACCCTCGCCGCGTCGCTGAACAGCACGATCGCCAACGCGATCTCGGCCATCTCGCGCAGCCCCTCGCTCTGCAGGCCGACGTGCACGGCCTGGAACGGCTCATTGGCCAGGAACCATCCCACCGCGACGAACCACATCGGCGCCGAGACGTTCCAGCGCTCCATTCGCTTCGAGACGATGCTCCAGACGACGAGCGCACCGGTGACCCCGGCGATGACCGCCATGTTCAGGCCCTCGTGCATCACTCGCCCCCGAACACGGTGGACCAGTCGTCGCGCATGCTGACCACGGTCCAGCCCTCGCGACGGCCGATGTCGACGATGCGTTCGGTGGACTCGAACGTGCCGGCCACGCTCTCGTAGGCGACCTCGCGCTCGTCGTCGTCATGATCGACCAACAGGCCGAGCGACGGCCCGTCGGCAGCGACGGCCCATTCGATCATCTCGCGATCGCCCGCCGAGTTGCCGGCGGCCAACACCGGTCGCCGACCGAGGTGCTGCTGGATGTTGACCACCTTGGCGTGGCCTTCGTTGGCGTCGCCCGTCAGCTGGTTGGTGCGTACGACGGCCGGGGCGCCGTCGACGGTGACGTACTCGTAGCCGATGAGTGTGCCGACGACGCCCTCCGGCGCGACGCCGTACAGCTGCTGGCTGACCGCGCGGACGAACTCGGTGCCACCGCCGGTGACGATGAAGTTGGCGAAGCCGCGCGTGCGCAGCGCCTCGAGCAGCTCCAGCATGGGCCGATAGGTGCCGGCGGCGTAGGGCAGGTTCGAGGTGGGATGGATGCCGTCGAGGATGAAGCTGCGGGCGCGCTGGGCGAACTCGTCGGGTGACATCCCGGTGAAGAGGTCGGCGAGCGCCATGCCGATGCGCGGCAACCCCAGCTCGCTCACCGCGGCGTCATCGCGTTGAAGAAGGGCGGCGTACTCGACGCGCTCTGCGAGTGATGCGTCGGCCCGCACCGCGAGGGCCAGCTCGTGGATGAAGAACGCCTGTTGCGGATACATCGGCTTCTCGGTCCACAACGTGCCGTCGTTGTCGAACACGGCGACCCGCTCGTCGGGAGCGATGGCGTCGGCAGCCTGCAGGAATGCCACCACGGCGTCGCGTGTGGCCCCTGGGCGCCACGAGGGGAGCAGCCGATCGTGTTCGTCGTTCGAGGGCGGCGTCATGATTCCTCCGTGGGTCGTTGCGCCATGAGCCACGCCTCGGCGGTGCGGTAGCCGCGCTCGGTGGACTCGAAGAGCACTTCGGTGGCCGGCACCAGCGTGATCGGCCCGTTCAGGTCGAATCGGCCGGTCTGGCGCAGTTCGGCCGCGACGCCCCGCGTCAAACCGGTGAGTGTCAGCGTGCCGCCGGCGGCGGCGATACGGCCGGCGTACTGCTGGAGCACCGCGTACGCGGTGGCACCCATCGAGGTGCGGCCTCGAAGCCGCAGCACCACTGCGGGGCGCTCGCTGCCCGTCGGGTCGGGCAGTCGGGCCTGCAGTGTGCGTGCCCCGGCGTAGTAGAGGCTGCCGTAGACGGCCAGCACCGTCACCTGGTTGGAGGCCAGCACCGCAGGGGCGCGTCGCTCGGCCGGCCGGCCGTCGTCATCGAAGTAGACCTCGACGACGGCCAGATCGATGGCCTCGCGGTTCAGCTGCAGCAGCAGCGACAACGCGACACCGATGCCGACGGCGGCGGCGACCGGCAGCGTGAGTGTCGCCACGAACGTCGTGACCATGCCGATCTTCGAGTTGAGCCCGGTGTTCCACACCGCGGCCGCCTCGCGAACGCGGACGGAGCTGATGCCGGCGACGATGAGCACGGCGGCGAGCGTGGACACCGCCACCTTGCCGACCAGCTGCGAGAAGACGGCGAGGATGAGCAGCATCCACAGACCGCTGAAGATGGCCGCCCAACGCGTGCGAGCGCCGACCGATGCGTTCAACGCGGTCTGACCGACCGACCCGCCGACCGGCATGCCCTTGAAGAACCCGGCGGCGATGTTGCCGGCGCCCTGGGCGATGAAGTCCTTGTTCGCGACGCTCGGGGTGCCGTCGAGGTTCGGCGCGGCCTCGCTGACGCCGGCGCCCTGCACGAGCACGATCGCGGCCACGGAGAACGCGCCGAGCAGCAGATTGATCGAGAGGTCGGACAGGTGGGGGAGCGCCGGAAGGGGAATGCCGCCGGGGATCTCGCCGATGTCGGACACGTTGGCGACGCCGTCGATCGAGAACAGGTACACGATGGCGGTGGGGACCACGAGCGCGAGGACCGCCGAGAACGAGTTCAGTGGCGTGCGCACCAGCAGCACGAGTAGGGCGATGGCACCCAATCCGATGCACAGCGTGGGAATGTGCCAGTCGCCCGGGTGGGCGACCACCCACAGCGCCCGCTTGGCGGCGATGCCGCTCGGCGGGCTGGCTCCGGTCAGGTCCTGCAGCTGACCGAACACGATGTTCGCGGCGACACCGGTGAGGAAGCCGATCATCACCGACTGGGTGACGAAGCGGGTGTAGCGGCCGAGCTTGGCGATGCCCGCGGCGACCATCAGCGCGCCGGCGAGGATGGTCATCAGGATGATCGATCGGTTGCGCGCTTCCTGATCGAGACCGGAGAGGGCCGACCCGGCGGCGAGGGCCGCGGCGCTGGTGGTGGTGATCACCATCATGCGCGTGCTGGAGAGCATCCCGCCGGCCGTCGGGCCGGCGAAGCTGGCGTACAGGCCCTGCACCGGGGAGACCCCGGCGAGGATGGCCGCGGCCATGCCGTCGGGCACACTGCTGATCGCTCCGGGGAGCCCGGCGATCGCGTCGTTGCGCAGATCAGCGCGGGAGGCCCTCATGCTGCGAACCTACGTCGTGGCCAGGTCTCGCAGATCACCCGGACAGGGTGATCGACTGACCCCACCAGGCCCGATACGGTCATGGTCGAGACGCTGATCGGCGTCCTCCATCACTTCGAGGAGAGTTCGATGCTCGCAACCTTCGCTGTCGGCCAGGTGCTCTGGTCCATGCTGTGGTTCTTCCTGTTCTTCATGTGGATCATGTTGCTGTTCATGATCTTCGGCGACCTGTTCCGCGACCACGAGACGTCCGGTGGCATGAAGGTGCTGTGGATCGTCCTGCTGTTCGCGTTCCCGTACCTGGGCGCCTTCATCTACATCATCGCCCGCGGCAAGGGCATGAACGAGCGTGCGATGAAGCAGGCCAAGGCCAACGAGGCCGCGGCCAAGCAGTACATCCAGCAGGCCGCTGGCACCACCAGCGTGTCCGCCGAGCTCGAGAAGCTCGTCGCCCTCAAGGTGCAGGGCACCATCTCCGACGACGAGTTCGCCGCCGCCAAGGCCAAGCTGCTCGCCTGATCGCCCCGTCGTCCGGTGCGGCAGCACTCGTCTGCCGCACCGGACGCGTGACGTAGGAGGAGATGCCCGATGCCCAGCGCCGCAGCCGGTTCCGACGCCCACCGCACGGTGCGCCGCGTCGGAATCCTCGCCTGGACGATCATCGGGTGCGTCGTGGTCGCGGCGATCGCCATCACGGCCCTGGCCGCCGTCTCCGAGCTGGTGTTGCCGCTCGTGTTCGCCGTCATGCTCGGCGCCGCGGTGCACCCGCTGGCTCGTCGGCTGCAGCGGTGGATGAAGCCGGCCGCGGCAGCGGCCGTCGTGGTCCTCGGCTCGATCGCCGCGCTCGCGCTCGTCGCGGTGCTCGTGGTGCGCAACATCGTCCGCCAGACCGGCGAGCTCGCCCACCAGATCGACCGTGCGCTCGCCGAGCTGGCCGGCACGACCGACGAGATCGGGCTCGACGCCAGCGCGCTCGATTCCATCCGCCACGCCATCGCCTCGGTCGCGGCGTTCATCGGGCGAGGGCTGGTGACGTTGCTCGTCAGCGGCGTCGGTGCGGTGACGGGCTTCGTCGGTGCGATGGTGCTCGCCGTGCTCATCGGTTACTACGTCCTCAAGGACGGCCCGATCATCAAGGTCTGGCTCGTCCGGCAGTTCCCGTCCGACGTGCAGGATGACGTACGCGACTTCCTCACCACGGGTGTCCATTCCATCCGCGCCTACTGGGCCGGTCGTTCGGTGCTGTCGGCGGCGGTGTCGGTGGTCATCTCGCTGGTCAGCCTGCTCATGGGGCTGCCGCTCGTGGGCACCATCGCCGTCGTCAACTTCATGGGCGGTTACGTGCCGTACATCGGTGCGTTCCTCGGTGGCGGCCTGGCCGTGCTGCTGGCGCTGGCCGAGGGCGGCATCGGTCAGGCGCTGGTGATGCTCGCCATCGTGCTGGCCTGCAACCTGTTGCTCGAGAACGTGCTCGAACCGAAGGTGATGAGCACGCGACTGAGCATCCACCCGCTGGTCGTGCTGCTGGCCACCACCGCCGGCGGCATCCTCGGCGGCATCGTCGGTCTCATTCTCGCCGTGCCCGTTGCCGTGCTGCTGATCGATCTCGTCCGCCGTCTCCGCGCGTCGGGGCTGGCCGAGCGCATCCCGGTGAAGGTGCCGGGCGTGCCCGGCTCCGGGACGGCGCACGACACCACTGCCGGTTGACGCGGCCCGCTGAGCCTGGTCGCGCGCGTCCGCACCGCGGATGCGAACATGGCGGTCGCTCATGTCGCTCACCGATTTCCTGATCATCCTCCTCGCCGGCGCCGCGGCGGGCACCATCAACACCGTCGTCGGGTCGGGGTCGCTGATCACCTTCCCGACGTTGGTCGCGCTCGGCTACCCGCCGCTGTTGGCCAACGTGTCGAACAACATCGGGCTCGTTCCCGGCTCGATGTCGGGCGCGTACGGCTATCGGCGCGAACTGGTCGGCCAACGGCCTCGGCTGCGCCGCCTCGTGCCGGCGTCGTTGCTGGGTGGACTGACCGGCTCGACGCTGTTGCTGCTGCTGCCGAGCACGGTCTTCAAGAAGGTCGTGGTCGTCCTCATCGCCGTCGCCCTGGTGCTGGTGATCGTGCAGCCGACGCTGTCGCGGTGGTTGGCGGCTCGCCGCGTCGCCGCGCTCGGCGATCAGGTGCATGTCGGCCATCGAGACGTCACGCTCGGGCTGGCGGCACTCGTGTTCGGCGCCGGCATCTACGGCGGCTACTTCGGCGCGGCGCAGGGCATCATCCTCATCGCCGTGCTGGGCATCTTCCTCGACGACGAGCTCCAGCGACTGAACGCGGCCAAGAACGTCCTGGCGCTGAGCGTCAACGCGATCGCGTCGGTGGTGTTCATCCTCACCACCCACGTCGACTGGAAGGTCGCCGGCACCATCGCGCTGGGCTCGACGGTCGGCGGGCAGATCGGCGCCAAGGTCGGGCGTCGACTCAACCCGAAGGTGCTGCGTGCCGTGATCGTGGTGGTCGGGCTCACCGCACTCGTGCGCCTGCTGTGACGCTACGGTCGCGCCGTGGAACCGGCACAGCGCGTCCTCATCACCGCCGCGGCGGCAGGGATCGGTCGAGTGGTGGCGGCGGCGTTCGCCGCGCAGGGCGCGCGAGTGCACCTGTGCGACGTCGACGATGACGCACTGCGCGAGGTCCGGGATGCGCTTCCCGGGGTGACCGCGACGAAGGTCGATCTCGCCGATCCGGCTGCGCTCGACGAATGGCTGGACGCAGCCATCGCCGACCTCGGTGGCGTCGACGTGCTCGTCAACAACGCCGGCGCGAAGGGCCCCACCGCGTGTGTGGAGGACGTCGGCCTCGACGAGTGGCGTGCCTGCCTGGCCGTCGGTCTCGACACCCACTTCCTCTGTGTGCGCAAGGTGGCGCCGGTGATGAAGGCGCAGGGGGCCGGATCGATCGTCAACATCTCGTCGACCGCCGGTCTGTACGGCTACGGCATGCGCACGCCGTACGCGGCGGCGAAGTGGGCCGTCATCGGCCTCACCAAGTCGCTCGCCGTCGAGCTCGGGCCGTACGGCGTGCGCTGCAATGCCGTCTGCCCCGGCTCGGTGGCCGGCGACCGGATGACGGCGGTCATCGCCGCCGAGGCCGCCCACCGTGGGGTCGATGCCGCGGAGGTGGAAGCCGAGTACGTCGGGGGCCAGTCGATCGCCCGGTTCGTCGAACCGTCCGAGATCGCCGACATGTGCCTGTTCCTCGCGTCACCCGCGGCGAAGATGGTCAGCGGCCAGGCGATCGCGGTCGACGGTCACACCGAGACGTTCCACCTCTGAGTCGCCCTGCCGCGGCGCTGGACGGACGTTCCACCTCTGGCGTTCCGGGCGCTGGCGGCTACGGTCGCCCTCAGTCAGGCCGATGCCGATGCCGACGTCGAGTAGTGGAGGTACACAGATGACCGGTGGTGCACTGAAGAGCGCCAGCATGGACGATTTCGACCTGCGGATGTCCGAAGGGGTGCGACCCCTGTACGAGGCCGTGAAGGCCTTCATCCGCGACGAGGTCGATCCCGATCACGGAAGAGTTCCACCGCCTGGGCCAGGGTCGCGCCGACCGCTGGAGCTGGGCTCCGGGTCAGCTCGAGCTGCTCGACACGGTGAAGGCCAAGGCGAAGGCGCAGGGTCTGTGGAACTTCTTCCTGCCCAACGCCGAGACCGGCGAGGGCCTCAGCAACCTCGACTACGCCTACATCGCCGCCGAGCTGGGCAAGAACCGGCTGGCCTCGGAGTGCCTGAACTGCTCGGCACCCGACACCGGCAACATGGAGGTCCTCGAGCGCGTCGGCACCCCGGAGCAGAAGGCGCAGTGGCTCGAGCCGCTGTTGAACGGCGAGATCCGGTCGGCGTACGTGATGACCGAGCCGGGCGTGATGAGCTCCGACGCCAAGCAGATCCAGACGACGGCCGTCCTCGACGGCGACGAGTGGGTCATCAACGGCTCGAAGTTCTACGCCTCGGGCGCCGGCGACCCGCGTTGCAAGATCATGATCGTCATGGTCCGCACCAACCCCGATGCCGACACGTACAAGCAGCAGTCGCAGATCCTGGTCCCCAAGGACACCCCCGGTGTCGAGATCGTCGAGGCGATGCAGGTGTTCGGCGCCGACGACGCACCGCACGGCCACATGCACATCCGCTTCAACGACGTCCGCGTCCCCAAGTCGAACGTGCTGTGGGGTGAGGGCAAGGGCTTCGAGATCTCGCAGTTGCGTCTCGGGCCGGGCCGCATCCACCACTGCATGCGCTCCATCGGCGTTGCCGAGCGGGCCATCGAGATGGCGGTCGACCGTGGCGTCAGCCGCGAGGGGTTCGGCAAGAAGCTCATCAACCTCGGCAAGAACATGGAGGTGCTGTCGCGTGCTCGCATCGAGGTCGAGGCGATGCGTCTGATGGTGCTCCGTGGCGCGAAGGCCATGGACACCCTCGGCAACGCCGAGGCCCGTGTGTGGGTGAGCGCCGTCAAGGCGATGGTGCCCGAGAAGTGCTGCGACATCATCGACGAAGTCATCCAGATGCACGGTGCGGCCGGCATCTCGCAGTGGTTCCCGCTGGCCGAGATGTACCACAGCCAGCGCACCCTGCGGCTGGCCGATGGCCCCGACGAGGTGCACCACCAGGTGGTCGCCCGCGCCGAGGTCAAGAACCGCGAATCCGACCGCCGCGAGGGCAACGACTCGCAGCACGTGGCCAAGGGCCGCCTGTTCACCGGTCCGTGACCGACGCCTCACCCATGAACGTCCGCTCATGACGAACGACGATCGTCTCGGCCCGCTCGCGTTGCTCACCGGCACGTGGGCGGGCCGTGGTCGTGGTGTCTACCCGACGATCTCCACGTTCGAGTACCTCGAGGAGATCTCCTTCGCCGACGGTGGCGTGAAGCCCTTCCTCGCCTACACGCAACGCACGAACGCCGTCGACGACGGGCGGCCCCTGCACGCCGAGGCGGGCTACCTGCGGTGGGCGAGTGGTGCCCCCGAGCTCGTCGTCGCCTCACCCACGGGTGTCAGCGAGGTGCACACCGGCACGGTGGGCCTGGTCGACGGCGGTCTCGACCTGATCCTGCACACGATCACGGTGGCTGCGTCGCCGACGGCGAAGCGGGTCGACTCGGTCGAGCGTCGGCTCCGCCTGCGCGGCGACGTCCTCGAGTACGAGTTGCACATGGCCGCGGTGGGCGAGCCCCACCAACTGCACCTCACCGCCACGCTGCGCCGTTCCTGAGCGGGCAGACTGTGCGGCATGTGGCCGACGTGGCAGCAGGGAGTCGCCCTCGCAGTGGTGTGCCTGTCGGGTGTCGCCGTGCTCCGACGGCGGCCGCCCTCGAAGGTGCGTGACGCGGCCGCCCCGGCGCTCACCGAACTCGCCCTGCTCGGCGCGCTCTACGCCGTGTGGCGCATCGCCCGCACCCTGCCGTTCGCCACCGAGGACGGCGCCATCGAACGGGCTCGGCACATCGACGACCTGCAGCAGTGGCTGCACTTCCCGACCGAGCTCTCCCTGCAGCACTTCTCCCTCGATCACCAGTGGGTCGGTCGCGGGCTGAACTGGTACTACGCGATCGTCCACGTGCCGGCGACCGTCGCGTTCCTGGTGTGGCTGTTCGTCCGTCACCGCGACGCGTACCCGCGGTGGAGGAACGCGCTGGCGATGGTCACCGGGTTCTGCCTCGTGATCCGCTTCGTGCGTGTGGCCCCGCCGCGGTTCCTCACCGACCTCGGCTACGTCGACCTCGCGACCACCTTCGGCTGGTCGGTGTACGGCCCGGTCGGCACGGGCGTCTCCGACCAGTTCGCGGCGATGCCGTCCATCCACGTCGGGTGGGCCGCGGTGGTGGCCTTCGGGGTGGTGGCGGCGAGCACCAGTCGGTGGCGATGGCTGGCGCTCGGTCACCTCGTGCTGACGATGCTGGCCGTGTCGGCGACCGGCAACCACTGGTGGCTCGACGGCCTCGTCGCCATCGGACTGTTGGGCGTCGCGCTGTGGATCGACAGCAGGGTATTCTCCCGTCGACGCACGGTGCTGAACCCGGTTCCGGCGGATGGGGAAGCTGAACGGTCGTTCGAGCAGCCCTTGACTTCCATGTAGACAGGTGTAGAACAAGAAGCAGACAGGTGCAGAACAAGTCCATCTCGTCTGGTGCGCCGGGAAGTCTGGTCGGCAAACACGTTCACCTATGCGGGGCAACCCGAGAAAGGGGGTGAGCGATGTCGACCGTCGGCATCGTTCTCCTTGTCATCATCCTGGTCGTGGTCGCAGCGATCGTCCTGATCCTGCTGCGGTCCTTCCACAGCATCGGCCCCTCCGAGGTCGGCCTGGTCAACAAGCGCCTCGCTCGGCGCAGCCTCGACGAGGGCAACCCCGTCGCCCTGCAGGGTGAGGCCGGCTTCCAGGCCGGGCTGCTCATGCCGGGTCTGCGCTTCAAGCTGTGGCCCGTCAACGCCGTCACCAAGCACCCGTGGGTGCAGGTGCCGGCCGGTGAGATCGGCGTGGTCATCGCCCAGGTGGGCGACCCGCTGAAGATCGGCGCGAAGAGCGGCGAGTTCCGTCCCGAGTTCGGGAACTTCAACGACCTCGATGCGTTCCTCGCCAACGGCGGGCAGAAGGGCGTCCAGCGTCCCGTGCTGCCCCCGGGCACCCTGGTGCCGATCCATCCTGCGGCGTTCCTCGTGATCACCGCCAGCCGCGTCTACGGCGCACCGGTGTCCAGCGAACTGCAGGCCGTGGTCCGCCAACGCGGCGGCATCACCCCCGACGTGTTCGGGCTCAGCCCCGAGCAGTTGCGGGTCACCATCATCGCCCCGAACGGCACGACCGACATGGTCGGCATCGTCACCGCGCTCGAGGGCGAGCCGCTGCCGGCCGGCGACATCGCCAGCCGCCTGGGCGGCTTCGCCGACGTCGAGGCGATGGAGTCCGAGGGAGCCACCGACGCCGAGATCATCGACACGCTGCTCGGTCGCAAGAACGAGCTGCACAACAACTACCAGGACTTCCAGGCCTTCATGGCCCACGGTGGTCGCATCGGTCTGCAGCACGACCCGCTGCTGTACGGCGCCTACCTGTTGAACCCGTTCCTGGTGCGCGTCGAGATGGTGCCGATGCTCGTCGTCCGTCAGGGCGAGGTCGCCGTGGTGAAGAGCTTCGTGGGTCTGCCCACGCTCGACACCAGCGGCGTCGAGTTCAAGTTCGGCTCGATCGTGCAACCCGGTCGTCGCGGCATCTGGCAAGAGCCGTTGCGCACCGGCAAGTACCCGATCAACCCGCGCATCTACGCGGCCGAGATCGTGCCCACGTCGATCCTCACCCTCAACTGGGCGAGCGCATCGAGCAAGGCCCACGACCTCGACTCGTCGCTCAGCGCGATCGACGGCAAGAGCCGTGAAGGCTTCGTGTTCTCGATCGACCTGCAGGTGCAGATCCACGTCAGCGACACCAAGGCGCCGAAGGTCATCTCGATGGTCGGGACGATGCAGAACCTGGTCAACGAGGTGCTGCAGTCGGCAGTGGGCAACCACTTCCGCAACACCCTGCAGCGGCTCGAGGCCGTGCGCTTCATCGAGACCCGTGACGAGGTGCAGCAGGCTGCGCTCGAGGCGGTCACCCGCTATCTCGCGTCGTACGACGTCGAGACGCGCGGCGTGTACATCCAGGACGTCATCTTCCCGGTCGAGCTCGTGCAGGTGTTGACCGAGCGCGAGATCGCCAAGCAGGAGAAGGCGACGTTCCACGAGCAGCGCGAGGCGCAGTCGGCCCGCATCGAGGTCGAGAAGGCACGCGGCACGGCCGACATGCAGGGCCAGCTGGCCAGTTCGCAGGTCAGCATCGAGATCAACCACAACGCCGCCGAGGCCCGTGCCGAGCAGGCGCGGGGTGAGGCGTCGTACGTCGAGACCACGGCCCGCGCCGAGGCGACGAAGGTGGAGGTCATGGGCAAGGCCGACGCCAGCCGCATCTCGAACATCGGCCTCGCCGAGGCCACCAAGGTGCAGGCCGTGGGTGCTGCCGAGGCCAGTCGCGCCGAGGCCGTGGGTCTGGCCGAGGCCAAGGCCGCCGAGGCGTTGGGCTTGGCCCGCGCCGAGGGCTTCGAGAAGCAGAAGGAGGCGCTGGGCGCGGCGGCGACCGCGATCGTCGCAGCGATCAACGCGATCGCCGAGGGCCGCATCGACGTCATGCCGAACGTGCTCGTCACCGGTGGTGGCAGCACCATCGACGGCCTGGCGGCGACGCTGATCCAGCACCTCGGCGGCGGTGCGCCTGCCGTCGAGCCGCCGGCGCCCGTGGCGCTGGGGGAGGGGACGGTCGACCTCGCCGTCGGCTGATCCGATCGTTGCACAGACCCCTCAGGGTGATACCCTGGGGGGTATGTGCAGACGGACGACGTGCAAGCAGTGTGGGAAGCCGAGTTGGGCCGGGTGTGGCGCCCACGTCGAGCAGGTGCTCGGCGATGTCCCGAAGAGTCAGCGCTGCTCGTGCCGCGAGACCGGGGCACCCAAGGCCAAGCCCAAGGGCAAGACGACGACCGCGCCGCCCGAACCGGTGGGGTCGATGGCCAAGTTCAAGGCCTGGCTGAAGCAGTAGCTGCCGTCAGCCCGGGTGCTCCGCGGCGAGGGCTCGCACTCGATCTCGCTCGTGCTCGAACGTGTGCGGGTCGAGCACGCGCTGCTCGCACACCCGTTGCAGCCAGCGTCGGGCCGGTTCGTCGAGCGGGGTCTCGCCCAGGTAGCCCTGCGTCAGCGATCGACGGACTCGCTGCAGGATCGGCCGCAGCAGGAGTGGCACGTCCTCCGGCGAACTGGTGACCATGATCATCCACGAGTGCATCACGTCGGCCAGCGGATCGCCGATCGCGACGTTGCTCCAGTCGATCACCATCGGACCCTTCGAGGTGACCATGACGTTGTCGGGGTGCAGGTCGAAGTGCAGCACGGCGTCGCCGTCGCTGAAGCGGCGGATGTCCAACCCGTGCGCGGGGACGGCGTGGATGCGCGAGTGCAGCTCCCTGAGCGTGCGTCCGACCGCGCCGGCCCGCCACGGCTTCGACTTCAACGTGTCGAGCATCGTCGGCCCGTCGAGTCGCTCCATCACCATCTCGTCGCCGCTCACGTCGTACACCTCGGGTACCGGGACGCCGTGGGCGCGCAGGTGGCGCATGGCCAGTGCCTCGCGCTCCATCGACGCACCGCTCGGTTCGCGATAGCGGCGCAGGACCCGCCCGTTGCCGGCGTCGTACACGTCGGCGGCACGTCCCCGCCCGATGAGCGGCAGCTCGGTCATCGTCCGTCCGTATCCGTCGTCGACCGCATCGGGCAGAGGGTAGTGCGGGGTGTGAACGCGCCGCTGCCCACCGCGGTGGCGCGGGTTTCCCGGTTGGGTTGCACGTTCGACGGGTGGTGGTCGGTGTGCTCGGCGCGTGATCTCAGGCCGCCGCCTGGGTAGATCGTTCGGGCGGTTCGTCGAACAGGTCGCCCTGCTCTGCCCGGCTGGTCTGGCGCGAACTTGAGTTCCTGGTGACGTCTCTGCCGTTCTTGGGTGGGCAGTGCACGATCGTGCCGTCCGCGAGTTGGAGGCGGAGGTCGTGGGCGTTGCCCAACACTGTGACGCCGGGGCGGTGTTTCTCGTGGTGATGGAACGTGCACCACAGGACCAGGTTGTCCAGATCCGTCGGCCCGTCGAGGATCCAGTCGGTGAGGTGATCGATCTGACACCACGCGGCGGGGAGGTGACACTCGGGCCACCGGCACCCACCGTCGCGAACGACAAGCGCTTGGTACTGCTGATCGGTCGCGAGGCGGACCGACCGGCCGAGGTCGAGGATGTGCGACCCGGCCTGCAACACCCGCTGCAGGGTCGCATTCTCCGCCAGGCGGCGCACGACGAACGCGGGGATCCGGTCACCCCAACTGGTGACGCCGGGTTCGTCGGAGTGTCCGGTGAGTGAGTCGACGGGGATGGTGATCAGCAGGTTCGGGTTCTCCCGCCCACCGGTGATCTGACCCTTCGCGTACGCGGTGGCGAGTTCGACGAGCCCGTCGGCCAAGCGTTGCTCGGTGGTGCGCGAGTCGTCCTTGCCGTACTGGCCGGCAATGTGGGACACCGACGCGTACACCTGACGCGCTTGCAGCACCGGCAATGTCGCGTTGATGGTGACGAGACCATCGCAGGGGGCGGTCATCCGCACGGAGCGTTGTTGGTGGCGGCGTTCCTCGGCCTGCTCTTCCGACTCGGAGGAGAGGATCTCTTTCCACCGGTTCGCGGCCTGCTTGGCTTCGAACGGATCGGCACCCTTGACCGCGTCGACCAACTGATCCACATCAGCCTCGGACGCACCCTCCGGTGGGTTCGTCACCGCGTCGTGCAACGCGGCCGCGGCGTCGGGCGAGAGTTCGCCGTTGGTGACGGCGTCGTCGAGGGCTTTCGACTTGTTCATCGCCTCACCCAACTCCGCCTTCTTGCGAGCCGAACCGAGCGACGACTTCGACTTCCCCGCCAACCACCCGCCGCGTTCCGTGCCCCGGTGCCCTCATGGGCTTTCGACGCCTCGGCCAAGGCGAGGAGCTTGGCCTGGACCACCCCGATGCGATCGAGGTGGGTCTGCAGGGCGAGCAGGGCACAACGTTGCGACACCGTTCCCGTACACAAGGGGACGAGATCCGCAGCCGCAGCAGCGGCGCTGTCGAGAAGATCGAAGATCTCGTCCATGATCCCATCATATCGAACATACGTTCGATTGTCAACACGTTCGACGAGGATTCTGAGATCAGGTCGAGGCCGACAGTGGGTGGTGGTGTGGATGCCGTGATCCGTCGGCGAACTGCTAGCGCGACAGAAACGCCCGCAGCTGCCGATGGTCCGCACCTATCGGCAGCGCTGTGCGTGGCCGCGTTCCATCTGCTCGCGTCTTGCTGCCGGGCAGGCCCTGCGCACCGACAGGATTTCAACGCTTTGGCTCATCCTTACGACGAAGCAGGCACCTACCGGCGCGGCTGCGAGTTCGGCGGGTAGGTCACCACTGGCGAAGCACTTGGAGGTGTGGTTCTCAACTCCCTCGACGCACACCTGGCTCCCCGTGCTGACGACCTGAACCGAAGTGTCGAACGGACGATCGCAGGCCTGCAATCCGAGCATCAGTCCGATGAGTCCGAGCGCGAGGCGGAATCCTTCGCAGCATTGAGAGAGTGTGGCACCTTGCTTCGTCCACGCATAGCGGCAGCTCTGCACGGGTCACTGGCTCTGTCGGCGGCTGTTCATTCGCCGAGCGATGAACACACATGCGATGGCACCGGCGACTACGCCGGCCGCAGAGGGCCCGACCCAGCGCGGCCACCCGAGTCTGGTCGCCACCCAGCCGAGACCAGCGGCAGCGAGGCTGAGCGGGATGAGAATCGCGGCAGCCCACAATCGAAGATCGGTCAGCTGGGCCAGGCAGCCCGTAGCGTCGGCCTCATGTCTGGCGTCCTCTCGGGCGACCGACTCCTCGAATCGGCGCTGCCACTCGCCTGGTTCCGCTTCCTCGGTCACCAGCGCAGGTTGGCCGAACCGCACGGCGTTTGTCCAGGGCACCTATCAGCAGCTATGCGCGGACGGTGAACAGCGCGTGCTACGACTCGACGATGGACCGTGGTCCACGCTTTCGAGCCCAACGGCGACGCCGCGCTGGGTCAGGCAAATCGTCTGACACGAACAGGACGGCGCACGTCGCAGCGCATGTGACAATGACCGCCCAGATGAGGTTGTAACGGTGTGCCACGAACACCGAGAAGCCAATCATCGCGGCCCACACAGCCCGCCCCCGATAGGTCGAGGGTGCAGCCAGTACGGCACTCAGACAAATGAAGACCGTCGCGATCGCCGTCACCAGCCACAACACCAACGCAACCAGTCCCTCGACGCCGAGGCTGTCGATGTCGTTGCATCCCGGGTTCCTCTCGCAGTACGTCATGCCAGCGCGATGCATGAAGTCGCCCCACCAGACACCCGCCGCCGCAAGAGCGAGCGCCGCAAGCACGCGACCCAACCACGCGAAGAGTCGACTCCGGCCATGAGAGGCAGCAAACACGGGAATCACGGTCACCGAGCGCACTTTGTCCGTTCGGGGCTGGTGAGTCAAACCGCACCTATCGGCAGCCCTGCGCTGCGGGTGAGACATAATGGTGTCCCTGTGGCTGACCGCACGGTGATCGACTCCGCGCTTCGTGCGTCGTTCGACGCCGAACTCGAGGAAGCAGGCTTCTCTCGCTCACGCCGCGTGTGGATGCGGCCCGCGGCCGGCTACGAGCAACGTGTAGGGCTCGACAGCGCGCACGGCAGACACACGCCGGTGTTCGGTCTGTTCCACCAGACGATGCTGCAGATGCTGTGGCCCGGCGAGGCGCTCGATCCGAATCAGGTCAGCCAGTGCTTCGCCTTGGGCAGCACGACGAAGCTGATCGGGCCCGCTCGCGTCGCCATGTTCACCGCCGATCAGCTGATCGGCAACTCGCGAGAGGGCGTCATCCAAGGACTTCGAGAAGATCTTGCGGCGGTCATTGGATTCCTCGACGGGTTACCAACGACCGACTCGGTCATCGACCTCCTGACGGAGCTACTCGACAAGCCAACGGCGGCCTCGCCGTTTGTCGTTCCCGCAACACCGGGTCTGATTCGTTTCAGCATCGCTGCGCTGGCGACCGTGGCGAATCACCCGATGGCGACAGCATGGCGTAGTCGAGCGCACGACGATGTGGCCGAGCGCGATGGCCCGATTTCAAGGAAGCGACTCGCCGTTCTTACAGAAGCGGCCGCAACCCGTTCCTAACGCCCGACGCGGCCGCCGTTGTCCAGCACGCATAGCGGCAGCTCTGCGCTATGGCCGGAAACGCGGTCGGCCTCGCGCAGTCCACTCGACTCGATACTCAGCGAATGAAAGCGGAGCGGCTGTACCGGGGTTGTCGTCGTTGCCGAACTCGAACCCGCAGGACGGACACGCCTCGTACGACGGCGACCCGAGGACGTCCTCGTAGGGCGGTCTCAGAGCGTCCGCATCATCGGGTGGCCAGTGCGCGTATGGCTTCACCGCCAACTCACTCGCGCCGCACACCGGACAACTGAACATCGGTGCAGCCTCGCGCACCGCAGCCGCCCAGAGCGGCAGCTAGGGGCGGCGTCCCTTTGCTTCGGTCCTGTAGTCCGCCGAGAAGATGCAGATCGCGCTCACGACGACGAAGCCCACGAGCATCCGTAGACCGAAGCCCATGGTGAGCCAGAGAAAGCTGAAGAAGGCCAGCCCGAAAACCGCGTATTGAATCCACCTGAATCGATTCACGATCGTCCGTCCTCGCATCTCCAGCAGCGGCGCCATGAAGGTTTCACCGGGCTAGCGCAGAATGCCCGAAGTGGCCGTCTTTGTCCAGCGCGCAGAACGGCAGTTCTGCGCTCGTCGGTAAGGTGGCGGCGATGGGGCGCAACACAGTTCGAGTTGTCGGCGCCTCGCTCGTCGCTGGGCTTCTTGTCTTGGGTTGCTCCGATTCAGGTGGCCCCGAGTTGACCACGCAGCAGGACGTCTGCGTTGAGCTACGGAACCTCGCTGGTGATGGGTTGACTACGTCCGGTCGGCTCCCGAACATTGAGGGTCGGCTTGAGGTCCTCCTCGCCTCTAGCGCACTATCGCCGGCCCAGCGCGACGCGGTTCAGAAGCTCCTTACCGTGGCGGTCGATCCGCCGCCAGCAGGCGAGGGCATGGAGGAGATGATGGACGCCACATTCGGCTTCATCGACATGGTGGCTCTCACGTGTCCGTGAGGTCGCTCGCGACACCACCCGGTCGCACCTAGCGGCAGTTCTGCCTTAGGCGAGGTCGCCGAAGAACTGGGCGGTGTCGAAGTTGGCGATCATCCGCGACAACTCGAGCGGCGTCTTGCCGAAGTTGTTGGCCAGGAACGGATCGGCTCCCCACTCGCGGAGCAACTCGATCATCTCGCCACGCCCCTTGGAGTTGAACACTGCGGTGCTCAACGGCGAGTTCCCGAACCTGTTGACCTGATCAACGGTGGCGCCGCCTTCGAGGAGGTGGCGAGCTGCGGTGACCGAATGATTCTGCGCGGCGAAGTGAAGAGCCGTGAAGCCCTCGCGATCAGCGCAATCCGGATCGATGCC
This sequence comes from uncultured Actinomycetes bacterium, assembly GCA_963822385.1. GTDB lineage: Bacteria > Actinomycetota > Acidimicrobiia > Acidimicrobiales > Ilumatobacteraceae > UBA668. Next base: position 1,663,915 of record CAWGHJ010000003.1, on the reverse strand, counting down.
ACTTCGCAGGCCTTCTTCAACACCTTGGACGTCGTCATCGAGGGCCGCGTAGTGCAACGGCGTACGTCCGTCGTTGTCTCGGGAGAAGTCGGAAGCCAAGTAGCGCAGATTGCCCGAAGTGGGATGCGTTGTCCAGCGAGCAGATCGGCAGCGATGGGTCGGTCGAATCCTCGTTCTTGTCATGCCTTGACCGGCGAATCCCCGGTCAGCGAATGACAAGAACGCAGTCGCCAGAGTGCCGAGTGCCCGTTATCGGCGCGTTTGTCGAGGGCCTCGGCGTCGGACGCCGGACACGGGCTCAGTTGGTGGTGATCGTGCGGTGCAGCGGCAGGAACTGGTCGATGCGCTCGAGCGCGGCCACGGTCGTGCGCATGGCGTCGGCCGGCACCGGGTGGCTGATCAGGTAGCCCTGCGCCTTCTTGCACTTCATGTCGCGCAGCAGGTCGAGCTGGGCCTTGCTCTCCACACCCTCGGCGACGATGTCGAGGTCGAGGGCCTTGGCCATGGCGATGATGGTGCGCACGAGTGAACGATCGTTCTCGCTCTCGGCGAGGCCGCGGACGAACGCCCGGTCGATCTTGATGCGGTGCAGCGGGAACTTCTGCAGCAGCGACAGTGACGAGAAGCCGGTGCCGAAGTCGTCGAGCGCGATGCGCACGCCGAGCTCGCTGAGCCGGGTGAGCGTGGTGCGAGCCAGCTCGGCGTCGTTGATCATCACCGTCTCGGTGACCTCCAGCCACAGCAGTGATGCCGGCACGCCCGACCGGGTGAGGGCCTCGCTGACGGTGTCGGGGAAGTCGGGCTCGCGCAGCTGGTGGGCCGACACGTTGACCGACATGGTGGCCCTCGGGCTGCACACGCCTTCGTCGATCCAGCACCGCAACTGGGTGAGGCCTTCGAGCAGTGCCCACTTGCCGAGCGAGACGATGACACCGTTGTCCTCGGCGATGGGGATGAACTCGGCGGGGGAGACGATGGTGCCGTCGGCCTGCTGCCAGCGCATGAGCGCCTCGAAGCCGGTGACCTCGTTGGTGAACAGGTCGAGGATCGGCTGGTGGTACAGGCGCATCTCGCCGCGGTCCGTGGCCCGGTGCAGCGCGGTCTCGACGGCGAGGCGATGCGTGACGCGGTCCTTCATCGCCTCCTCGTACACGGCGTGGCGGCCACGGCCTTCGTCCTTGGCCCGGTACATCGCCGAGTCGGCGTGGCGGACCAGGTCGGCGGGCGAGCTGCTCGAGGTGGCGCTGATGGTGGCGATGCCGATGCTGGCGCTGATGAACACGTCGCCGTGGTCCAGTGCGAACGGCTCGCGGAGCACGGCGAGCAGCTCGTCGGCGACCGCGCCGGCGTCGTCCTGTGAGGTGGGCATGGGGTGCAGCACCACGAACTCGTCGCCCGACACGTAGGCGACCGTGGCGCCGGCGGGAGCGGTGTCGCGCAGGCGGTGCGCCACCAGGCGCAGCACCTGGTCGCCGGCAGCGTGGCCGAGCGAGTCGTTGATGTTCTTGAACCGGTCGAGATCGATGTAGAACAGCGTCGGCAGCTGATCGTTGGCCCACGAACGGCCGAGCAGGTTGGTGATCTCCTGCAGCAGCACGTTGCGGTTGGGCAGGCCGGTGAGCTCGTCGGTCTGGGCGCCGTGGAGGAGCGCGGCCTGGCTGCGTGAGTTGGCGCGCACGGTGTGGATGACGCGGACGGTGACGAGCAGCGCGAGCGCGATGGCCGACAACGTGCGGACGATCTTGTCGGCGGTGCCGGTGGCCGACGTGGCACCGAGCACGATGACCGGGAACGACAGCGAACCGATGGTGACGACGAGGCGGCCGAGGGTGGACTGCTCGTCGTCGGGCTGCGTGCTGCCCAGGGCGCTGAGGCTGGGGTGCAGGAACGCACCGCCCAGGCACACGGCAGCGGCGATGCCGAGCGACATGGCGAGACGATCGAACCCGCCGGCCAGGTGGCCGGCGTCGATGAGGTCGTCGACCAGGTCGGCGAGCACCTGCAGGGTGATGGCACCGCCCAGCAGCCACGCGGAGACGCTGCGGTTGCGGGTGTCCAGCAGCAGGGTCACCGCCAGGAACAGGACCACCGAGGCGATGGGCTGGTGGATCGAGTGCAGGACGGTGGCGGCGTTGACGCCGTGCCGGTCGATGATCGGCTGCACGAGCGCCGGCCAGGCGATCACCCAGGCGCTGAGGGCGACGACCAGGGCGTCGGCCGCGAGTCCGTTGCGGATGTGCACGCCGCGGCGCTCGAGCAGGATGAACAGGGCGCCGAGGGTGATGGCGTAGCCCGTGACGCCGGCGATGACCGCGGCGAGGTGGGCCGACGGCGCGGTGTCGTCGGGGAGCAGCCGGGACAACCCGAACGCGAGCACCGCTCCCGCCGAGAGCAGGGCCAGCGCCGGTGTGAGCAGGTGGCGGACGCGCGCGGCGACGATGGTGCCGAGGACGAGGACGATGGCGACGAGTTCGAGGATCCAGCGCACGCGGTCGTCCGAGGCCGCGGCGGCCGCGGCCGTGATCGCCCCGCCGATCGCGAGGTACCACCAGGTGAGAAGTGTCGATGCCCGCTTCATGCGCCTCCCTCCCGTCAGTTGGAACACGGACGCCCGCCCGCGGGAAACGTGTCCACATCATAACCCATAACCTGCACTTTCGCGCAAGGGGTGATTTCTTGCGCGCTCCTTGTCGATATCGGAACGGTCGCGTGGTGGGTCGAACACGATGCGTGACCAGGCGCGCAGCGGGCGCGCCGACCCGGTGGTCGACCGCGCCGAACGGGTGACACCCGATGCCGCTGCGGTTCGCTACCGTAAGGCGGAATGATTCCACTCGCCGGTCGAACATGACCCAACTCGCGCAGCCGTACTCCGTCGTCGTGCCGGGCGCGCACCTCATGTCCGCCCTCGTCGGGCAGCGCGACGCCCACCTCCGGCTCATCGAGCAGTCGTTCCCCGAGTGCACCGTGGTGGTGCGCGGCAACGAGATCCACATCGCCGGCGCCCAGGCCGAGATCGCCGGACGGCTGATCGAGGAGTTGGTCGTGCTGCTCCAGCAGGGCCAGCACCTCGACGAAGTGGCCATCCGCCGCAGCATCGAGATGGTCCGCGAGAACGAGCGCCCGTCGAAGGTGCTCACCGACGACATCATGCGCGGTGCGAAGGGCAAGCCGGTGCGGCCCAAGACCGCCGGGCAGAAGCGCTACATCGACACCATCCGCGAGAACGTCATCACGTTCGGCCTCGGTCCGGCCGGCACGGGCAAGAGCTGGCTCGCGGTGGCGATGGCCGTCCAGGCGCTGCAGAGCAAGCAGGTGCAGCGCATCATCCTCACCCGCCCCGCGGTGGAGGCCGGCGAACGCCTCGGCTTCCTGCCTGGCGACCTGATGGCCAAGATCGACCCGTACCTGCGCCCCCTGTACGACGCGCTGTACGACATGATCGAACCCGAGGGAGCGCAGAAGTTGCTCGAGCGGCAGATGGTCGAGGTCGCCCCGCTGGCGTTCATGCGTGGCCGCACGCTGAACAACAGCTTCATCATCCTCGACGAGGCGCAGAACGCCACGCCCGAGCAGATGAAGATGTTCCTCACACGCATCGGCTTCGGGTCCAAGGTCGTCGTCACCGGCGACACCACCCAGATCGACGTCCCCGACGGCCGCAGCGGCCTGATCGGGCTGGAGAAGACCCTCACGGGCATCGAGGGCCTGGCCTTCGTGCACCTCACGGCCGGCGACGTGGTCCGTCACCGCATCGTCGCCGACATCGTTGCCGCCTACGAGAAGGCGAGTCCGCGTGGTTGACCCTTCCCGTCCGCGGGTCGACGCGCCGCGGCGTGTCGGTGGCGACGGCGAACCCGAAGTGTTCTGCGCCGACGAGCAGGCCGAACTGCCGGTCGACATCGACCGCTGGCAGGCACTCGCCATGGCGGTGCTGCGCGCCGAAGGCGTGCGCGGCCTCGCCGAGCTGAGCCTGCTGTTCATCAGCGAGGCCGAGATCACCGAGTTGAACCACGACTACATGGGCAAGGAGGGCGCCACCGACGTCCTCGCGTTCCCCATCGATGCCGCCGAGGCCGAGTTGGTGCTGCACAACCAGCCGCCCAACCGCGGACCCGACCGTTCGCCGCCCGATCCGGGCGACATGCCGCTGCTGCTCGGCGACGTGGTCATCTGCCCAGCGGTCGCCGCTCGTCAGGCGCCCGAGCACGCCGGCACGCTCGACGACGAGCTGGCGCTGCTCGTCGTGCACGGCATTCTCCACGTGCTGGGTCACGACCACCACGAGCCCGACGAGACCGCCGTCATGCGCGCCCGCGAATTGGCGTTGCTCGAAGCCCACCACTGGGTGGGCCCCGCGCCCGCCGCCTTCCGCCAGGAGCAGCCCGAATGATCGCCGCCTCGGTGACCAACCTCGACGTGCTGATGCTCGTCGTCATCTTCGTCCTGCTGATCGTGTTGATCTTCCTCTCGGTGGCCGAGATGGCGCTGTCGCGCATGAGCCGACCCCGTGCGTCGTCGTTGGCCGAGCAGGGCAGCAAGGGTGGCAAGGCGCTCAAGCGGCTCGTCGACGAACCCGAGCGATGGGTGAACCCGTTGCTGCTGACCGTGAACATCTGCCAGATCGTGCAGGCCACGCTCACCGGTGTGGTCGCCGGCAACCTGTTCGGCCCGGCCGGTGTGGCCGTCGGTGTGGTGCTCAACGTGGTCGTGTTCTTCGTCCTCGCCGAAGCGGTGCCGAAGACGTACGCGGTGCTGTACCCGCAACGCGCCGCGCTGTTCGCCGCCCGGCCGACCGCGGCGCTGGTGGCCTTCCCGCCGTTGCAGTGGATCTCGCGAGGCCTCATCGGTCTCACCAACATCATCGTCAAGGGCAAGGGACTCGAGCAGGGGCCGTTCGTGTCCGAGAGCGAGCTGCTCGGCATCGTCGAGACCGCGGTCGACGACGAGGTGATCGAAGAGGAAGAGCGCGAGCTCATCGAGAGCATCATCGAGTTCGGCGACACCATCGCCCGCGAGATCATGGTGCCCCGCCCCGACATCATCACGATCGCCCACGACGCCACCATCACCCAGGGCCTCGACATCGCGCTCGAGCACGGCTACAGCCGCATCCCGGTCATCAACGAGGACAAGGACGACGACGTGCTCGGTCTGTCGTTCGCCAAGGACCTCATGCGCGCCGAGCGCGAGGGTCGCGGCGATCGCCCGGTCAGCGAGCTCATCCGTCCGGTGAAGTTCGTGCCCGAGAACAAGCCGGTGGCGCGTCTGATGCGCGAGATGCAGGCCGAGAAGTTCCACCTCGCCCTGGTCGCCGACGAGTACGGCGCACTGGCCGGCCTGATCACGTTGGAGGACTGCCTGGAAGAGCTCGTCGGTGAGATCGTCGACGAGCACGACGAGGAGGACGACGACGTCCAGGCGCTCGGTGACGGCGCCTACCTGGTGGACGGCGGCACGTCGATCGACGACCTCAACGACCTGCTCGGCCTGAACGTGCCCGACGACGACTGGGACACCGTGGGCGGCTTCCTGTTCGGCACCCTGGAACACGTGCCCGCGATCGGTGAGGGGCTGGTCCACGGCGGCTGGCGGTTCACCGCGGTCGAGGTCGACGGGCGGCGCATCCGTCGCGTCAAGGTGTCGCTCGAACCCGATGGCGAACCCAGCGGCGACGACGCCGGCGGCTGAGTCCCGCCCGAGCTGACGCGGCCGACCGACTCGGGGCTGCCGCTCAGATCACCGGACCCGGCCCGTTGCCCGGACCGGGCATCGTGCCAGGGGTGTGCAGCAGCGGGCCGAGGACGTCGTCGAGCGGGTGCCGATCGATGTGCGGCGGCGTCGGGTCGTCGGCGCGGTCCTCGGGCTTCGGCGGCCGGTTGAGGTTGATCGCTCGGCGGATGGCGGGCTCGCGCAGGTGCGTCACGATGATCACGTAGGCGACGAGCATGACGGCCGCGCCGACGAAGTACGGCGCGCGCAGGCCGGCGACCTTGGCGACGACGCCGCCGAGCAACGCGCCCACCGGCATGGCGCCCCAGCTGAACCAGCGGAACACGCTGTTGACCCGCCCGAACAGGTGACCGGGGACGATCTGTTGGCGCAGCGTGACGGCGATGATGCTCCAGACGGTGACCATCATCGCCTGCAGGGTGATCATCACGACCACCCACCAGGTGACGGCCACGGCGCCGATCGCCGTCATCGTCAGTACCGGGACGAACGAGGCGACGAGGATGGCGAAGCGGCGACCGACGCGATCGACCAGCCATCCGCCGGCGATGCCGGCGACCACACTGCCGGCGCCGACGATGGCGATGAGCGCGCCGAACATGCGCTCGCTGACACCGAGCTGTTGGGTGGCGAAGAGGACGAACGTGGACTCGCACATCGCGAACGACAGGTTCGTCAGGCCCAGGGCGATGGCCAGGTTGCGCAGCAGTGTGTTGCGCCACAGCCAGCGGACGCCCTTCTGCACGTCGTTGCGCCAGCCGAGCGAGGGCACGATGCGCTCGGGCTTGAACCTGCCCCGGAGCGACGCGGCGAGCAACGCGGCGATGACGAAGCTGGCGGCATCGACGCCGAACGGCAGCCAGACCGCGGCGGCGAACAGCACGGTGCCGATGGGGGCGCCGACGAACGTGTTGCCGGTGAGCTCGACCGAGTAGCGCAACCCGTTGGCGCGCGACAGCTGATCGTCGCTGACGATGTCGGGCAGGATGGTCTGCGAGGTCGAGTCGAAGAACACCTCGCCGACGCCCAGGCCGAAGGCCAGGACCCACAGCATCCACATTCGCACGTCGCTGAAGTAGGCGATCGCGGCCAGGCCGGCGATGAGGGCGCCACGACAGAGGTCGGCGACGACGAGCACCTTGCGTCGGTCGACTCGGTCGATGATCGCGCCGACCGGCAGGGCGAAGAGCAGCCAGGGGATGCTGAAGAACGTCGAGATCAGGCCGATCGAGAGCCGGTCGTCGGTGACCCGTGTGGCCAGGATGGGCAACGCCGCGGTGAGGATGCCGTCGCCGGTGTTGGAGATCGCACTGGCGACCCACAGGCGCCAATAGGCGCCGGGAAGCCGGGCGCGCTTGCCGTCGGACACGTCGGTCACCCGGTGGGCGAGGCGAACCGGGCGAAGGCCGCCGGGAGGTCGGGATACCGCTTCGTCGAGGCCCCGCCGTCCACCGGGAACGTGCTCCCGCTGACGTAGGTGCTCTCGGGTCCCGCCAGGAATGCCGCCATGTTCGCCACGTCGGCGGGCTGCCCGAATCGCCCGACCGTGGTGTTCTCGACGAACTCGTCGACCACGCCCGGCACCATGAAGAACGCGCCGGTCGCGTTGGTCTCGATGAGCCCGGGTGCGATGGCGTTGACGCGAATGCCGCGCCCGCCCAGTTCCATCGCGGCGACCTTGGTGAGCATCAGCACGCCCGCCTTGGCGGTGCAATAGGCGCTCATGCCGGACGACGGCTGGGTGCCGTTCAGCGATGCGATGGTGACGATGCTGCCGCCGTCGTGCATGACTCTGGCGGAGTGCTTGATGGTGAGGAACACGCCGGTGACGCAGAGGTCGAGGATGGCCTTCCACTCGTCGAGCGAGTGGTCGACGATGGGCGAGAACGCACCGCGTCCGGCGTTGGCGACGGCGGCGTCGAGGCCGCCGAGCGCATCGGCGCGATCGCACATCGCGGCGACGTCGTCCTCGGAGGTCACGTCGCAGCGCACGGTGTCGACGGCGTCACCGAGTTCGTCGGCCAGGCGCGCCAGCGCGGCGTCGTCGATGTCGGCGGCGAGCACCGCCCAGCCGTCGGCCACGAAACGTTCGGTGATGGCGCGGCCGATCCCGGAGGCCGCGCCGGTGACGAGGACACGGCGCTGCATGCGGGCGACGTTAGTGGGCGCCGGCGTCGTCGTCCCGGGATGCCTGCAACACATGGCGTTGGACCTTGCCCAACGCGGTCCGTGGCAGGCTCAGCACCAGGTGCAACTGCTTGGGGGCGCAGAACGCAGGGAGGTGCTCGGTCACGGTGGCCCGCACGTCGGCGAGCGTCGGAGGAGCGGTGGGGTCCGCCGGGACCACCCAGGCGACCACCCGCTGGCCCCACTCGTCGTCGGCGACGCCCGCGACGGCGACCTCGGCGACGTCGCGTCGGTGTTGCACGGCGGCTTCCACGGTCTCGGGCCACACGTTCTCGCCGCCCGTGATGATCAGGTCGCCGCGGCGACCATCCACGTGCAGCCGACCATCGGGCAGCCACCGGCCCAGGTCGCCCGTGTGCAGCCACCCGTCGCGGTCCAACGGTGTGGTTCCGTCGCGGTAGCAGCGCAGCAGCATCGGCCCCCGCAGCAGGATCTCGCCGTCGGGCTCGATGCGAACGTCGACGTCGGCCAGGGGTCGCCCGTCGTACACGACGCCGCTGCCGGTCTCGGTCATTCCGTAGGTGGTGACTGCGTGCGCCGGTCGATCGGCGGGCGGGCGTGCGCCGCCGAGGACGATGATGCGGAACAGCGACGCGTCGATGCGTCGCAGCGCCGTGGCGACCAGCGACACCGCAGTGGCGCCCTCGCGTGCGGCGCGTTCGACGGCCTCGGCGTCGAACCCGTCGTGCACGACCAGCGGGGTGTCGGTGAGGATGGCCCGAGTGACCACGGAGAGGCCTCCGACGTGGGCGAGCGGCAGGCAGGCCAACCAGGTGTCCGAGCGATGGATGCCCAGATGGCGCGACGTCGCCTGAGCCGACGCGGCGACCGCGGCGTGGGTGAGCACCACGCCCTTCGGTGTACCGGTCGAGCCACTCGTGGCGATGACCAGCGCATCACCCTCGTCGATGCCGCGGCCTTCGAGGGCGTGCGTTCCCGCCTCGTCGACCAGACGATCGGGTGCCATCGCCGCGAGCAGCGCGGCCCTGGCGGGGGCGGGCAACCGGCGATCGACCGGCAGGACGGCATTGCCCTGGTCCCACTCGCGGCGCAGCGTCTCGACGAACGCGGCACCGCCCGGGAGATCGACCGCGACGAGATGTGGCACGAAACCGACCCTATTCCGCAACAATGGCGGCGATGAATCGTTGGCTGCTCGGTGCCCGTCCTCGAACCCTTCCCGCGGCGGTCGTGCCGGTGGCACTCGGCGCGGCCGCGGCCGTCGGCGAGCCGTCGCCCGTGTGGTGGCGTGTGGGCCTCGCGCTCGTGGTCTCGCTGGCGCTGCAGGTGGGCGTGAACTACGCCAACGACTACAGCGACGGCGTGCGTGGCACCGACGAGGTGCGGGTCGGGCCCACCCGCTTGGTGGCGGGCGGGCTGGCCAGCGCGAGGTCCGTGAAACTCGCCGCCTTCGCCGCGTTCGGCGTCGCGGCAGTGGCCGGCCTGGTGCTCGCCGCGGCCACGTCGTGGTGGTTGCTCGCCGTCGGCGCGGCCGCCATCCTGGCCGGTTGGTTCTACACGGGTGGTCCGAAGCCGTACGGCTACCTGGGGCTCGGCGAGGTGTTCGTCTTCGTGTTCTTCGGGCTGGTGGCGACGGCCGGCAGTGCCTTCGTCGTCGCCGAACGCATCACCGCCGTCGCCTGGCTGGCGGGTTGCGTCGCCGGCTGCCTGGCGTGCGCGCTGCTGGTGATCAACAACCTGCGTGACATCCCCACCGACCGCGAGGTCGGCAAGCGCACCATGGCGGTCCGCCTGGGCGACGCCCGCACGCGTTCGTTCTACGTCGTGCTGCTCGGGCTGGCGTTCGCACTCGTGGTGGTCATCGCCGCCGTCCATCGGCCGTGGGCCGCGATCGGGCTGATCGGCGTCGTGGTCGCGGCGCCTGCGGTGAAAGCGGTTCGCCTGGGAGCCGCGGGCCGGGGGCTCATCCCGGTGCTCGGTGCGACCGGCAAGGTGCAACTCGTCACCGGGGTGCTCGCGGCCGTGGGCATCGCTCTCTCGGCCTGAGCGCGGACGATATTCTCCGGCGCCATGAGTGACGTGCCGCCGCCCCCGCCCCCGCCCATGACGCCGCCACCCGGCTATCAGGCCTACGGCGTGCCCGGCGCCAACCCGCAGCCGCTGAAGAAGGCCACGACCGCGATGGTCCTCGGCATCATCGGGCTGTTCTGCATCCCGTTCGTGTTCTCGGTGCTCGCGCTGGTCCTCGGTCTGCAGGCCCGCGGCGAGATCGATCGCTCGGGTGGCATGTACCGCAACCGCGGCATGGCCACGGCCGGCATCGTGCTGGGCATCATCGGGCTCGTGTTCGGTGCGCTGTTCGTCGTCAACCTGATCAGCAACCGCACCTGACCCGACGGCCGACGCCTCGCCCGGTCAGAAGCCGATGGGTGCGGGGCGGTCGAGCAGGGTGCCGATCGCGGCCACGACCGCCTGCGGGTGCTCGAGGTGGGCGCTGTGCGCGGCCCCGGGGATGGACGCGAACACTCCACGCGGCACGGTGTCGGCGATCTGTCGGGCGATGGCCGTGAACTTCTCGTCGCGTTCGCCCGCCATGGCGAGCACGGGCATGTTGAACTCACGGAGCCGCGGCCACAGCGAGCCCTGAGCGCCCGTGCCGGCCAGGCGAAGGCTGCCGGACAGCCCTTCGACGGTGTTGCGCAGGCGATCCTGCATCTCGAGCGGGCCGAGCGGCCGACCACCGAACAGGGGGAGTGCCGCCCACTCCTGCAGGAACGCCTCCAGGCCGACCTCCTCCATCCGTGCGATCAACTCGTCGTCGCTCTCTCGGCGTCGAGCGCGTTCGTCGTCGCTGTCGATGCCGGGGTTCGCCCCGATGAGCGCCAGGCGCTGCGTGACGTTCGGGTACAGCAGAGCGACGTGCAGGGCGGCACGACCCCCGAGGCTGTAGCCGACGTAGGTGGCCTTGTCGCCGATGGCGGCGATCATGTCGGCCGCACGGCGGAGATCGGCGCGCACGTGCGTCGAACCGGCGTGGCCGGGCAGATCGACGACGATGCACTCGTGGCCGGTGGCGACGAAGTGCTCGGCGATCGGCTTCCACGAGTTCGCGGTCTGGGTGAACCCGTGCAGGAACACGATGCGTGGCCCGTCGTCGGGGCCGGCCACCTCGGCGGCCAACCGTCCGGCCAATGGCCTCCACTCGATCATGAGGTCGCCTCGTCCCGTTTCGCCAACAGTCGGCGGATGACGCTGACGAACGTGTCGGGATCCTGTGCCCCGGGCACCGCCCATCGCCCGTCGATGACGTACGTGGGCACCGCGGTGATCTCGGACTGGGCGGCGAGCTGCAGCTGTTGCTGGACCTCGACCACGCCGTCGTCGCTCTCGAGGAACGCGAGGACGCGTTCGCTCGACATGCCGACGTCGCCGGCGCACTCGGCGAGGACGTCGGGGTCGCCCACGTTCAGCCCGTCGACGAAGTACGCCTTCAGCAGCCGTTCCTTCAACGCCTGCTGGTGGCCCGTCGCCTCGGCGAGCCACAGCAGCCGGTGGGCGAGCAAGGTGTTGGCGCGCAGGGCGCGCTCCATGTGGAAGTCCAGACCTTCGGCCGCGGCGACCTGAGTGAGCTGTTCGAGGATCTGCTCGGCACGCTCGGGGCCGCCGAACTTCTTCGCGTACGCCTCCACCACCGGCGTGGCCTTGCCCGGCGATGCCGTGGGGTCCAACTGGTAGGCGCGGTACACGATGTCGATCTGCGCTTCGCCCTCGAGCTGAGCGATGGCCTTCTCGAAGCGTCGTTTCCCGATGTAGCACCAGGGACAGACGACGTCGGACCAGATCTCCACGCTCACGGTCGGTACCACGACCTCGAGGATACGCCCGTATCGTGGGCGTCATGACGGCAGCCGACGTTCAGGTGACCTTCTGTGCGACGCTCGTCGATCAATGGATCGCCATGGGCATGCGCCACGCGGTCGTGTCGCCGGGCTCGCGGAGCACTCCGATGGCGCTCGCCCTGGCAGCGCGTGACGACCTGCAGCTGCATGTCGCCCACGACGAGCGCACGGCGTCGTTCATGGCGCTCGGCATCGGCCTGGCATCGGGCACACCGGCAGCGCTGCTGTGCACCAGCGGCACGGCGGCGGCGCACTTCCACGCCGCGGCCATCGAAGCCGACCTCTCGGGCGTTCCGATGTTGGTCCTCACCGCCGATCGTCCCCCCGAACTGCAGGGCATCGGGGCACCGCAGACCATCGACCAGGTCGAGCTGTACGGCGACGTGGTGCGACTGTTCGTGCAGGTCGACGTGCCCGACGCCGACTCGGCCCACGTGTGGCGCGACATCGCCACCGACGCCTGGCTCGCCGCGGCGGGCATCGATGGCGGTCCGGTGCACCTGAACCTGCCGTTCCGCGAGCCCCTCGTCGGCGCGATCGGCGACCTGCCGCCCGTGACCGACGAGGTGGGCGATCCGTTCGACGACGCGGTCTGGTTCATGACGCGGCTGTCGATGGAGGAACTGGCCGACATGATCCGTCACCCGCGCGGCGTCATCGTCGCCGGACGGGGTGTCGACGACGCCGACGCCGTCGAGTCGCTGGCCGCCACGCTCGGGTGGCCGGTGATGGCCGACCCTCGTTCGGGCTGTCGGCACCTTCCCCAGGCGATCACCGCGTTCGATCCCATTCTTCGTCATGCCGCGTTCGCCGCGGCACACGTTCCCGACGTGGTGCTGCACCTGGGCGAGCCGCCGGCCTCGAAGGTGCTCGGCCAGTGGCTGCAGGCGTCCGGTGCGGTGCACGTGCAGGTGCATGCCCAGGGCCGCACCATCGACCCGCTGGGCATCGTCACCGAACGCGTCTACGGCGAAGTGAGCACGGTGTGCGAGGCCGTCGAGCCGTTGGTCGAAGTGGTGCGCGACGACACCTGGCTGGCTGCGTGGACGGCAGCCGAGGCCACCGCGCAGACGGCCATCGCCGCCACGGTCGATGCCAGCACGACTGCAGGTCTCACCGAACCGGCGGTCGCCCGTGCGCTGTCCACCATCTCGGGTCGTCTGGTGCTGTCCGCGTCGATGCCGGTGCGCGACGTCGAATGGTTCGGCGCCGCCTCGACCACCGTGGTGCACTCGAACCGCGGTGCGAACGGCATCGACGGTGTCATCGCCACGGCCATCGGCGTGGCCATCGCGTCCGACGAGCCCACCGTGCTGTTGCTCGGCGACGTGGCGTTCTGCCACGACCAATCGTCGCTGACGGGTCTCGCCGCCCGCCAGTTGCCGCTCACGCTCGTCGTGGTCGACAACGACGGTGGCGGCATCTTCTCGTTCCTTCCCCAGCGCACGGCGCTCAGCACCGAACGGTTCGAGCAACTCTTCGGCACACCCCACGGCACCGACCTGGTGGCCGTCGCCCGAGCCCACGGGCTGGGCGCACGTACGGTCGACTCCGTCGACGACCTGCTGGCCGCGGTCAGCGACCGTGAAGCCACCGTCGTGCGCATCGAGAGCGATCGCGATCGCAACCTCGCCGATCACGATGCGGTCCACGCGGCCGTGGCCGCGGCCCTGAACTGACCGTCAGCGAGCGCGCAGCGCGAGGCGCTGCAACACCACGCCGGCGAACCCGGTGCGGCGGATGCGCCACCAACGCGGCGCCTGGCGGGCGAATGCGTCGACCACCAGCGGCAGCATCGTCACCGTCCAGGTGCGCAGCGCGGCGTCGTCGGCCGATTCCAGGGTGTCGCGCAACCATGTCAGCGATGCATGGCCCTCGAGCAGGGCATCGTCGGCCAGCCACGCGCCCGGGGCGGTGTGATCCATGCTGGCGCGTACCGCGGCGCGCACCGGCGACGGGACGGCGCCGAGGATGGACAGGGAACCGAGCGCCACACAGAACACGCCGAGGTCGCCGAGCCCGACGACGACGTCGCCGGCTCGCCGGCCGCCGGCAACGCGTCCTGCCGCGGCTGCGGCCCAGGCGCGAGCAACGCGAGTGGACGCCACCATCCGACGGATCTCGCCGGCGCCGTACGCAGCCTGGACCAGCGACTCGAACTCGCGATGCATCGGCGAGAGCGTGAGGTGGTTGTGCGCGGCCGGTCGCGACATCTGGCCAGGATGGCCGATGTCGGCGGTGCTGTCCACCCCGGGTCGGGTGATTCGGGCGTCGCTCAGGGGCGGACGATGGCGCTGAGCATGGCCTGCAGCTTGGCCTGCGTCTCGGCGAGCTCGGCCAACGGCTCGCTGTCGGCGACGATGCCACCACCCGCCACCAGGCGTGCCGTGCGACGGTCGTCGCTCAGTTCGGCACAGCGGATCGCCACCGCCCAGGTGCCGTCGCCCGCCGCGTCGACCCAGCCCACGGCCCCGCCGTAGCGACCGCGGGTGAAGCCCTCGGCGTCGGCGATGAGTGCGAGCGCCTCGGCTCGCGGAAAGCCGCCGAGGGCGGGCGTGGGCGACAGGGCGGTGACCAGTTCGAGCACGTTCGGTCGAGGATCGCTGAGGTGGCCCTCCATCGCCGTGCCGAGGTGCTGGACGTTGGCGACGGTGACGATGCTGGGCTCGGGCTCCCAGTCGAGGTAGCTGCACCAGGGCAGCAACGTGTCGTGGATCATGTCGATGACCACGCGGTGTTCGATCTGGTTCTTCTCGCTGGCCAGCAACTCGTCGGCGGCGCGTCGGTCGGTGTCGGGGTCGCCCGTCCGCGGGGTGGTGCCGGCGAGCGGATGCGACCGCACCTCGTTGCCGCGAACCGCGATCAGCAACTCGGGCGAGGCCCCGATGAACCCGTCGACCGAGTAGCGGTGGCTGCGGCCGAACATCGCCTTCAGGCGCAGCAGCACGGCGTGCACGTCGATGGCCTCGGGACTGCTGACCAGCACCTCGCGGGCGATGACGGCCTTGGTGAGCGAACCGTCGCGCACGGCGTCGCGGGCCGTGGTGACCGCGGCCAGGTAGCGGTCGACCGGCGTCAATGGCGACACGGCGAACTCCTGGGCCCGTGGCACCGGACGCGGCCCGCCGGCGAGGTCGGTCCGTGCGTCGTCGATGACGGTCACCCATTGGCGGCCGTCGGCGGCCTTGCCGACAGTGACGGCCGGGATGACCAGCTCGCAGGGTGTGCCGGGCTCGAACGGCACCACGCCGATGGCGAGCGGGTGGACGCCGCCCACCTCGTCGACGTGTTCGATGCCGGCCAGGACCGCGGCCACGTCGGCCAACGGCACGCGTGCGGCGACGCCCCGGCCGGCGATGCCGACGCCGTCGCGCACGAACAGGTAGCCGTCGCCGCGGGCGACGTCGTTCAGGTCCAGGTCGTCGAGCAGCGGGCGGGTGTGGGCGCGCATGTCAGCGGCGGGTGCCGACCATCAACTGCGTCAGCCCGCCGGACAGCTGGTGGTGTTCGGCGTCGGCGAACCCGGCGTCGCGCAGCATCTGCACCATCTGCTCCCGAGGGGGCAGGTAGGCGACGCTCTTGGGCAGGTAACGGTACGCCGGGCCGTCGCTGAGCATGCCGCCGATCTTCGGCACCACCTTGCCGAAGTAGATGTTGTTGCCCCAGCGGACGACCTTGTTGTGGGGGATGCCCACGTCGAGCAGGGCGATGCGCCCGCCGGGCCGGACGACGCGGGCCAGCTCGGCGAAGAACGCCGGCAGCTCGAGCAGGTTCCGCAGCGCGAAGCCGCACGTCGCGCCGTCGACCGAACCGTCGGGCAGCGGCAGGCGGAGGATGTCGGCCTGCACCCGCGGGCTGCCGCTGCGGTCGTTGGCCAACATGCCGTAGCTGAGGTCGAACGAGATGGGCAGTGCGCCGGACTTCTGCAGGTCGATGCACAGATCGCCGGTGCCGGAAGCGAGGTCGATGACCGTGCTGCCTGCGGGCAGCGCGAGCAGCTTCACGGCCTTCTTGCGCCAGCGCACGTCGAGGCGGAACGTCATGATGCGGTTCACCATGTCGTAGCGCGGCGCGATGGTGTCGAACATCTGTCGAACGGCCTGCACCTTCTCGTCGCCCTCGGGAAGTTGCTCGGTGTCCCAGCTGCGTTCGGCCATCGGGTGCAGGCTAACGGGCCGTCGTGCCGGGTGCCCGTTGGGCGACGACGGTTACTGTTCGGCCGATGGGTCGGTTGCCGAACATGCGGCTCGACGGTGCACCACCGGACGAGAGCCTGCGCACCGTGCGTCGCGCCGTCGTCGGTCGATGGTGGCTGCAGGTGAAGCCCCTGATGGCCGACGAGCGGCCGGCGGGCTGCCCGGCGGGTCCGACGTCGGCTTCCAGGCCCAGGCGCACACGATGCGTGGCGAGCCGGGTGTGTGGGCGGGGGAGGTGCGGCCGACGTTGGCACAGGCCACTGACGACGCCGTGGGCATCGTCGACCACCTCCGCCTGCTGAACTGAGTCCGTTCCTGTGGCAGCATCTCGCGCCATGAGCAACGAACTGTGGCGTAGGGGAGCACTCGAGCTGGCGGGCATGATCGCCCGCAAGGAGGTCAGCAGTGTCGAGGTGGTGCAGGCCCACCTGGCCCGCATCGACGACGTCAACCCGAAGCTCAACGCGGTCGTGCGTCGCCTCGACCAGTCGGCGCTCGAGGCTGCTGCTGCCGCCGACCGTGCGGTTGCCGCGGGTGGTCCGCTGGGTGTCTTCCACGGCGTGCCCGTGACGGTGAAGGAGAACATCGACCTCGCGGGGACGCCCACCACCCAGGCGGTCGTGATGCTCGCCGAGGCCGTGTCGCCCGTCGACGCGCCGTTGGTCGAGCGAGTCCGCCTCGCGGGCGGCATTCCCATCGGCCGCACCAACCTGCCCGACCTGGGTCTGCGCGTCACCACCGAGAGTTCGCTGCACGGCAACACCCACAACCCCTGGCACCCCACCCGCACGACTGGCGGTTCCAGTGGCGGCGAAGGGGCGGCGCTCGCGTCGGGCATGAGCCCGCTGGGTTTCGGCAACGACATCGGCGGCTCGTTGCGCAACCCGGCCACCTGCTGCGGCATCACCTCGCTCAAGCCGACCACCGGGGTGGTGCCGGCGGCGACGGTCATCCCACCCGAGGACCTGGGCATCGCCGGCCAGATCATGCTCACCGACGGTCCGATGGCCCGTCACGTGGCCGACGTGCGAGCCGGGTTCCTGGCGATCGCCGGCGCCCACGACCGCGATGTCAACTCGCTGCCGGTCGACCTGGTCGATCGCACCGAGGGGCGGCCGTTGCGGGTGGCGCTGCTGTCCGACCCGCCCGGTGGCACCACCCACCCGCAGGTCGCTGCCGCCATCCAGGCCGCGGGTCAGGCCTTCGCTCGCGGCCGGCCACGAGGTGGTGGAGGCCACGCCGCCGTCGTTCGAGCATTCGCTCGAGCTGTGGTCGACCATTCTGATCAGCGAGGTCCGCGCCAACCTGCCGCTGCTGCAGATGGTGATGGGTGAGGCCGGCCTGAAGTTCCTGTCGTTCGCCGACGAGGTGTTCGAGCAGGTCGACACGCCGACGTTGATGCACGCGTTCGCCGAGCGGAACCGGGTGGCGCGCGAGTGGCACGGCTTCCTGTCCGAGCACGACGTGTTGCTGATGCCGACGTGGGCGCAGCCGCCGTTCGAGTTGGGTTTCGACGTCGAGTCCGTCGAGAACGCCCGCGCGGTGCTCGAACTCATCCGCCCGGTGCTGCCGGGCAACATCCTCGGCATCCCCGCGGCAGTGGTGCCCGTGGGTATGGCCGACGGCACGCCCGTGGGTGCGCAGGTGGTGGCCCGCCGCTTCGCCGACCTCACCGCCCTGCGCGGCGCCGAGGTCCTCGAGCAGCACTTCGGCACGATCACCCCCATCGACCCCGTCTGGTGAACAGGACCCGAGGTTTTCCGGCCACCGCGGCGTGACGGAGGTTTTCCGGACACCCAGGGGCGCGGGAAAACCTCGGTCAGGGCCGACGTGTCGGAAAACCTCGGGCCGTCAGGCGTCGGCGGCCTGTTGCTTGGCCCAGCGGTAGTCGGCCTTGCCCGCGGGTGACCGCACGACCTCGTCGACGAACACGAACGCCTTGGGCAGCTTGTAGCGGGCGATGTGGCGCTCGGCCTCGGCGCGCAGGTCGTCCTCGGTGACGGTGTGGCCCTCGCGGATGCGGACGATGGCGACCACCTCGTTGCCCCAGCGCTCGCTGGGCCGACCGGCGACCACGCAGTCGTAGACGCCGGGGTGGGCCTTCACCGCGGCCTCCACCTCCTCGGCGAAGATCTTCTCGCCACCGGAGTTGATGGTGACCGAATCGCGACCGTGCAGCTCGATGATGCCGTCGGCGCGCAGGCGGGCCCGGTCGCCGGGCACGGCGTAGCGCGTGCCGTCGACGACGGGGTAGGTGCGCGCGGTCTTCGCCGCGTCGCCGAGGTAGCCGAGGGCCAGGTTGCCGCTCTTGGCCAGCCAGCCGATCTCGGGGTCGCCGGCGTCGAGCTCGCGGCTGAGGTCGTCGCTGAGCACGTGGTTGCCGGGGCTGATGGGGAAGGTGCCGGTCGTGGCGCCGCTGCCGGCGGAGACGTGCGACAGCTGGCCGCCCGCCTCGGACGAGCCCAGGCCGTCGACGATCATCAGCGTCGGTAGGTGCTGCAGGAACTCCTCCTTCAGCGGGGCGCTCAGCGGTGCGCCGCCGGAGAGCAGCACCGTCAGCGACGACAGGTCGTAGCTCGCCCGTGCGCCAGGCGGTCGAGCAGTGGGCGTCCGAACGCGTCGCCGACGATGAGCAGGAAGTTCAGTTGCTCGCGCTCGATCAGGCCCCAGATGTCGTCGGGGTCGAGCCGCTCGGGCACGCTCTGCACGAACACGGTGCCGCCCGTGTTCCACGTGCGGAAGCTCATCCAGTGGCCGGCGCCGTGCATGAACGGCGGCGCGAGCAGCGCCTTCAGGCCTCCCGTGGCCTCGGCGAGCACGGCGTCGAGCGTCTCGCCGCGGCTGCCGCCGAAGCACTCGATGTTGGCGTCGCCGTTGCGCCACAGCACACCCTTGGGCATGCCGGTGGTGCCGCCGGTGTAGAGGATGTACAGGTCGTCGGGGCTCCACTCGACCGCCGGCTTGTCGGACGACGCGGCAGCGAGCGCGTCCTCGTACCACACCGCCCCGGGCAGCAGCGCGTTGCCGCTGTCGTCGGGCACCTGGACGATGACCTTCAGGTTCGGGAGATCGGGCAGCACCTCGGCCAGGGTGGGCGCGAACTGGCTGTGCACGACGACGGCCGCGGCACTGCGAGTCGAGCAGCAGATAGCGCAGCTCCTCGGCGACGTAGCGGTAGTTGACGTTGAACGGGGCGACGCGGGCCTTGAACGCGCCGAGCATCGACTCGAGGTACTCGTTGCCGTTGTGCAGATAGATGGCCAGGTGGTCCTGGCCGCTCTCGTGGCCCTGCAGGTGCGTCGCGCTCGGTGTGACAGCCGAGCCCGGCGGCGATGAGGTGGTTGGCCAGCCGGCGGGTGCGTTCGGTGACCTCGGCCCAGGTGAGGCGCTGCTCGCGGAACACCAGACAGACGTCGTCGGGCCGAGTGCCGGCGATGGCTTCGTGGACTTCCGCAACCGAGAACTGGGCCGTCATGGGTCGGCAACCTAGACCAGCGACCACGCCGCTCGGTTCATCGGAACACGGGTACAGTCCGCTCATGGCTACCGATACCCGCGACCTGTCCAAGAACGTCTTCGGGGTGTTCATGCCCCAGGGTTGGAAGATGGAACTGTCGGGCATCGACGGTGCCGAAGCCAAGTGGCAGAAGGCCGTCGACATCGCCGTGCTGGCCGAGGAGCTGGGCTACGACTCGATCTGGGTGTACGACCACTTCCACAACGTGCCCCGCGCCGCCGCACGAGGCCGTGTTCGAGGCGTGGACCACGATGGCCGCGATCAGCCAGCGGACCTCGCGTGTCCGGCTCGGGCAGATGGTCGGCTGCAACAGCTACCGCGAACCGTCGGTGTTGGCGAAGATCACCAGCACCATCGACGTCATCAGCGGTGGCCGTCTGGACTGGGGCATCGGCGCCGGGTGGTACGAGCACGAGTACAAGGGGTACGGGTTCGACTTCCCTGCGCCGAAGGAGCGCATCGGCATGCTGCGCGAGAGCGTGCAGATCGTGAAGAGCATGTGGACCGAGCCCGACACCACCTTCGACGGCGATCACTACCAACTGAAGGGTGCACAGTGCGATCCCAAGCCGTTGCAGTCGCCCCACCCGCCCATCTGGATCGGTGGCGGCGGTGAGCAACTGACGCTGCGGGTCGTCGCCCGCTACGCCGACTGCAGCAACTTCGGCGGCAAGCCCGACGAGTGGGCGCGCAAGCGCGAGATCCTGAAGGGTCACTGCGCCGCGGTCGGCCGCGACGAGGCGACCATCCGCAAGACCTGGTCGCCCGAGGTGTTCATCCGCAGCACCGAGGCCGAAGTCACCGCCGCCGGCAGCCGCAGCTTCTGGGGCGAGGCGCTCGAGAGCTGGAGCGAGGGCAACCTGGTCGGCACGCCCGAGCAGGTCAGCGAGAAGATCCAGCGCTACATCGACCTCGGCTGCACCGGGTTCATCCCGTGGTGCAGCGACTACCCCGACACCGAGACGATGGAACTGCTCGCCAAGGACGTCATCCCCAACTTCCGCTAGGTCTGGACGCGCGCAGAACTCGAGTTCCTGGTGAACGGCGCGAACTTAAGTTCCTGGTGAACGGCGCGAACTTAAGTTCCTGGTGAACGGCGCGAACTCGAGTTCTGCGAGGCCGTTCTCCCACGGGTGTGACAGGGTTGGGTGGTGACGATGGTGGAGGCGACCGATGCGGCGCGAGCGACCTGAGGATCAGATGGACGTGCGCGGTCGGCGACGTCGACCGTCCATGAAGGACGTCGCCTCGAGCGCGGCGGTGGCGTTGGCGCGGATGATCTGCGTCGTCGCGGGCATCGCGGCGTTGGGTGTCGGCCTGGTCGGCATGCTCGCCGGCACGGGCCTGGGCATCTGGGGCGCGTCGGTGGGTTCGGTGCTGCTGCTCATCGGGTTGCCGTGGACGTGGGTCAGCGTGGCCTTCGTCGCCGGTGCCTTCGCCACGCTGCTGCTCGTCGGCGCTGCGGCGGGCTGAGCCCGGGGGCGGTCAGAACAGCGAGCCCTGCTCGGCTCGGTCGACCGGCAGGGGCTCGGGCAGGGGTTCCAGACCGTCGACGATGGAGCACACCGACTCGTGGAACGCTCGGGCCAGTGCCGGGCTGCGCGTGTTGTCGGGGGTGTGCACGAACAGCGTCGGGGAGCGGCCCTCGTCGAGCCACTCGGCGATCGTCTGCTCCCAGCGCTGCAGACCGACATCGGTGAGCTCGGGGTGGTCCGAGCCGATGAAGCGGACGATGGGGTGCTCGGTCAGTGGCTCGGCGATGAGCGGCACTCGCGGCTTGGTGCGCCACTCTTCGCGACCCGCCTCGCTGTAGGGCGTGCGGTGGAACAGTTCCTGGGTGTCGAGCACGACCCGTTCGCTGCCGTGGCGCCCGAGCACCTGCTCGAGTGAGCGTCGTCCGTCGCCGCCGAAGAACTCCGGATGCCGCACCTCCACCGACCAACGCCACACCGGAGGGGCCTCGCGCAGCACCGTGTCGAGCGCATCCAGGTCGCGCGGGCCGAACGACGGCGGCAGCTGCAACGTCAACCCACCGACCAGGTCGCCCAGTGGCCACAGCAGTTCCACGAACGCGGCCAACTCGGCCTTCACGTCGCGCAGACGTGCGTCGTGGGTGATCGAGCGCGGCACCTTGAACACGAACCGGAAACCCGGCTCGGCGAGCGTCGCCCACTTCTCGACGGTGCTCGCCGGCGGGAGCGCGTAGAAGGTGGTGTTGCCTTCGACCGCGTTGAGGAAACGGCTGTACGGGTGCAGTTCGTGCCCGTGCGCCGTGTCGGTGGGGAGGTAGTTGCCCACCCATGCGCGCTGCGCCCACATCGGGCACCCCACATGGAGGGAGGGGCGTGTCACGTCACTCGTAGCTGCGGAAGATGACTTCGGCGACGCAGCTCGGCTTGGCGGCACCCTCCGTCTCGAAGGTGAGCTCGTAGGTGCTCTGGACACCGCCGGCGATGTCGTCGACCGCGAGCAGCTTGACGCCGAGGCGCAGGTTGGCGCCCACCGGCACCGGCGACATGAACCGCACCTTGTTGCAGCCGTAGTTGACGCCCATCTTGAACCCGGTGGACACGACCACCTGCGGCAACAGCACCGGCGCGAGCGACAGCGTGAGATAGCCGTGGGCGATCGGGCCACCGAAGGGGCTCTCCTTCTTGGCGCGCTCGACGTCGATGTGGATCCACTGGTGATCGCCCGTCGCCTCGGCGAACTGGTTGACGCGTTCCTGGGAGATCTCCATCCAGGGCGAGTAGCCGAGATGCTCGCCGATTGCCGACTTGAGTTCTGCGCTGCCGTTGATGATGCGAGGTGCCATGACGAGAGCATTGCACTCGCGGATGCTCTACGGTGAAGCCGTGGGGGATTCACATGGGGATCGGCTCGTTCGGGCTGCGTTGTTTCCGCTACGACTTGCGAAGAACACCGCCCGACTCGCTCAGGAGCGCGCTCATGGCCGACTTCCTGACCGCCTACTCGATCACCCAGCCGAACAAGCCGGCGGTCATCGACGATCGTCCCGATGGCACGGTCCGCCAACTCACCTACGCGCAGCTGAACGAGCAGGCCAACAAGCTGGCCAACGTGCTGTTGGGCATGGGCGTGGTGCCCGGCGACAGCAAGGTCGTGTGGTGCGGGCAGAACTCCATCGGCCTGGTGGTGATGATCAATGCGGCCCGCAAGCTGGGTGTCACGGCGGTGCCGTTGAACTACCGCCTCAGCGACGAGGAGGCCACGTACGTCACCGACCACTGCGACGCCACCATCGTCTACGTCGACGCCGAGTTCGCGCCCATGTTCGAGCGCATCCGCGGCGACCTGCCGCAGGTGCAGCAGTACCTGGTGTTCGACGGCGACGTCCCCGACGGGATGATCGCCATCGACCCGCTCATCGACTCGGCGCCGTCCACCGAACCGGAGATCCCCGAGGCCACCGAGCCCGGCTCGACGATGATCTACACCAGCGGCACCACCGGCAAGCCGAAGGGCGCGCTCCGTCGCGGTACGCAGGGCGCGGCCCAGGGAGCCGCGCTGCTCGCGCACATCGGGTACACGCCCGACGACGTGTACGTGCCCACCGGCCCGCTCTACCACTCGGGTCCCGGCGGGTTCATGGGCATCGCCCTCACGCTGGGCCAGACCGTGGTGCTGCAGCGCAAGTTCAACCCGGAGGACTGGCTGCGCCTCGTGCAGAAGTACCGCGTCACGTCCACGTTCAGCGCGCCGACGCCCATCCGCATGATCTGCAACCTGCCCGACGAGGTGAAGGCGAAGTACGACGTCGGCTCGATGAAGCGGATGATCGCCAACGCCGCGCCGTGGAGCTTCGCCCTGAAGCAGATGTACCTCGCCTACTTCCCGGGCGACAGCCTGTTCGAGGTGTACGGCAGCACCGAGCTGGGCGTGAACTGTGTGCTGCGTCCAGAGGACCAACTGCGCAAGCCCGGTTCGTGCGGGCAGCCCGCGCCGATGGTCGAGATCAAGCTGTTCGACGACGAGGGCAACGAGGTCGAGGGTGTTGGCCCCGAGCACACCGGCGAGCTGTTCGTGAAGAGCCCCAGCGTGTTCGCCGACTACTACAAGCAGCACGACAAGTTCATGGCCGACAACAAGCACGGCTATCAGACCGTCGGCGACATCGCCTACCGCGACGACGAGGGTTACATCTACATCTGCGACCGCAAGAAGGACATGATCATCAGCGGGGGCATGAACATCTACCCGGCCGAGATCGAGGCCGCGCTCGAGCACCACGCCGACGTGCTCGAGGTCGCCGTGTTCGGCGTGCCCAGCGAGGAGTGGGGCGAGACCGTCCACGCGGTGGTGGTCGTCCGTGAGGGCGGGTCGATGACGACCGACGACGTGGTCGCGTTCGCCAAGGAGCACCTCGCCGGTTACAAGGTGCCGCGGTCGGTGACGTTCATCGACGAGTTGCCCAAGACCGGCAGCGGCAAGGTGCTCAAGCGCGAGCTGCGTTCCCCCTTCTGGGCCGGCCGCGCCAGCCAGGTCTGACCGCGTTCTGGAACTCCATCCAGTCAGACGAGTTGGAGGGGTTGGGGCGCGCCGGGCGGTAGGACGACCTCGATCGGGTCGCCGACGCGCACCACGCCGGGTTGCAGGACGACCGACATCGCCCCGGTCAGACGGTGCAGCTCGCCCGACGTCGTCGCGGTGGACCATGCGCTTGAGCAGACCCGGGAAGCGGGCCTCGATCTGACGGCACGGGTTCCGGACTCCGGTGAGCGCGATCAGCGCATCGCCGCCGATGCGCAGCAACGTGCCGGTCGGGAGCGACAGCGCATCGAGCCCGCTCGTCGTGACGTTCTCGCCGAGCGCGCCGGGTGCGACGGCGAAGCCCTCGGCGGCGAGCATGTCGAGCACCTCACCGTCGAACAGGTGCACCTGGCGCAGGTTGGGCTGGGTCGGGTCGCGTTCGATGCGGCTGCGGTGCCGAACCGCTGCTCCTGAATGGACGTCGCCGGCCACGCCGAGTCCGGCGAGCAACTCGAGTTCGTCGACGGATTCCTTCGTGAACGTGTACTCGGACGATCGGTGCAGGGCACGGACGACGGCGATCATCGCCCGATCGTACGCGAGCGTCAGCCGAACTCGTCGAGCACTTCGGCGAGGGTGCGTCGGCCGATGGCGGGCATCGGCGACTCGGCATCGCCGGTGAGGTAGGCGAGCGCCAGGCTGAGCGCCCAACCTCCTGCCCTGTGCCAGGTGGCGTCGTCGGTGCCGGTGACCGACCGCAGCCGATCTCGGTGCGGCCGATCGAACATCATCCAGGCGACGGCGAGGTCGGTCGCCGGATCGCCGGCCGTGATGTCGCCCCAGTCGATGATCGCGGCGAGAGATCCGTCCGCGGTGAGCATGTTCGCGGGATGCAGGTCGCCGTGGAGCCACAGCGCCGGGCCGTCCCATCGGGGCGTCGAGGACAGTCGCTCCCACACGCGTGAGCGCTGGCTCGCGATCGACGACGTCGGCCAGCGTGTCGAACCGTTGCAGGACGGTGTCGTGTCGGTGACGTAGCGGCACGCCGCGCACCGGGTTCGCCGGTGCGTCGTCCGGAGCGGGCTGGTGCAGCGCGCGTAGGAACGATGCCAACGCGTCGACCGCTGTCGTCGGCTCGGTGGGCTGCACGGCGGATGCCGGCGATCCGTGGATCCAGTGGCACAGGCTCCAGCGCCAGGGGAAGTCGTCGCTGGGGGAGCCGGCGAACAGCGGCACGGGAACGGTGAGCGGCAGTCGCGGTGCCAACTCGGGCAACCAGCGCTGCTCGTGCTCCACCAACGTGGCCGCGGCCGTGCGACGCGGCAGCCGCACCATCCACTCCTCGCCGAGGCGAACGATCGCGTTGTCCCAGCCGTTCGCCACGACCCGGATCGCCAGGCCGGCGAGATCCGGTCGCTGCGCCTGCAACAGCCGTCGAACCAGCGCCTCGTCGATGTCGACATCGGCCGCCGGCGTGGCCATCAGTACCCCAGGCGCTCGACCCGGTCGGGCTTGCGCTGCCAGTCCTTGTCGACCTTCACGAACAGCTCGAGGAACGCGCCCTCGGGCAGCTGGGCGCGGGCGAGGCGGCCGACTTCCTTCAACACCGAACCGCCCTTGCCGATGACCATGCCCTTCTGGCTGTCGCGCTCGACCAGGATCTCGACGCGGATGCGCGGCCACTCCCACTCGGTGACGCGAGTGGCGATGCTGTACGGCAGCTCGTCGCGCGTGACGGCGAGCAGCTGTTCGCGCACCAGCTCGGCGACCCACAGCTCTTCGGGTTGGTCGCTGACCGTCTCCTCGGGGAAGTACATCGGTCCTTCGGGCAGCTTCGCGGTGAGGAACGCGAGCAGCTCGGGGATGCCCTTGCCGCTCTTGGCCGACACGGGGAAGTACTCGGCGGCACCGAGCGACGAGGCCATCGTCAGCTGCCGCATGACCTCGTTGTCCTTCACCGCGTCGATCTTGTTGAGGATGAGGATGGCGTTGGGCAGGTCGAGGTGGCTGGCGACCCACTGGTCGCCCTTGCCGAACGGCTTGGTGGCGTCGATGACCAGGCAGACGACGTCGACGTCGTTGACGCTGTCGAGCGCGGTGGCGTTGACCCGCTCGCCGAGTGCGGTGACCGGCTTGTGCAGGCCCGGGGTGTCGACGAACACCAGCTGCGCCTCGGGCGTGGTGTGCACACCCATCACCCGGGTGCGGGTGGTCTGCGGCTTGTCGCTGACGATGCTGACCTTGTGGCCACACATCGCGTTCACCAACGTGCTCTTGCCGACGTTGGGTCGGCCGACCAGGGTGACGAATCCGCTGCGCATGAGGTGGTTCACGCTATCGGCGTGCGTCACCCGGCGGTCGTGGTGCTCGTGGTCGACGAGCTCGGCGGCGTGGCGCCTTCGACGAGCGCGAGGAAGTCGCTGCGCGACAGCAGCTCGCCCGCCGGTGCCAGCGCGCCCGACGGCTTCTGCACGGCCTGGTTGAACTGCACCTGCCCGATGCCACGGCTGTCGGTGAGCGTCAGCACCAACTGCGCGGCGGCCAGGCGCTGGTCGGCGGCAGGGATGCCGTCGAAGAATCCGTCCGGCAGCTCGACGATGGCGACACCGGCGTTGTTGTCGTTGGCCTTGATCTCGACGTCGTCGGGGACGGCGTTGCGCAACCCGACACCGAGCTCGTTGTCGATCGGACCGGCCTGCAGCGCGGCGACGATCTGGCCGAGCGACGGGCCCGCGGCCAGCGGCGTGGGGATGAAGTTCAGCTGCCCGCTGGTGATGTAGTACAGCCGCACCGCCTCGGTGGGTACCCCGGTGGTGCTCGTGTCGAGCCCGGTCGTGGTGGTCGCCAACTCGGTGGTGGTCGTGGCGATGGTGGTGCTGCTGGGCAGCGTCTGGTCCAGGCCGAACGGCGGGTCGACGGTGTCGACCTTGCCGTTGCCGACCACGCTGCATGCGCCGAAGGACACCGCAGCGCCCGCCAACGTCGCGGCGAGGAGCGTCAACCGAGCGCGCATCAGACCACCTCCGGGAAGCTCACCTTGAAACGGGCACCGCCGCCCGGGCGGTCCTCCACCCAGGCCTCGCCGCCGTGCGCGTGGGCGTGCTCGGCGACGAGCGACAGCCCAAGCCCCGTGCCGACGCGATGGCGTGCCGCGCTGCCGCGGGCGAAGCGTTCGAAGATGCGCGACCGCTCGCCTCGGGCGACGCCGGGCCCGGCGTCGTCGACCGCGAGCACCATCGCCGCACGACCCTGCCGGTCGAGCGACACGCGCACGGGGCCGCCGCCGTGCTCGCGGGCGTTCTCGAGCAGGTTGGCGAGGATGCGCTCGAAGCGCAGCTTGTCGATCTTCACGACCGCCGCCAGCTTCGGGTCGATCTCGATGGGCACGTCGCCGAACCCGTACCGCTGGGCGATGCGCGGGATGAGTTCGCGCACGTCGACCTCTTCACGGTGCAGTTCGGTGCTGCCGGCGTCGATGCGCGACAGCTCGAGCAGGTCCATCACCATGTGGTCGAACCGACGCACCTGGCTGACCACCACGTCGAGCGCCTGCTGGGTGCGGTCGGGGAGGTCGTCGCGTCGGCCGTCGAGCACTTCGACGGCAGCGGTGAGCGCGGTGATGGGCGAGCGCAGTTCGTGGCTGACGTCGCTGGCGAAGCGGGCCTCGCGTTCCAGTCGGGTCTGCACCGCGTCGGCCATGTCGTTGAACGAGCGGGCCAGGCGGTCGAGGTCGGGGTCGTTCTCCGGTGGCATGCGCGCGTCCAGGCCGCCGGCGGCGATGGACCCGGCGGCGGTGGCGACGCGTGACAGCGGCCGCAGCAGTCGCCGGCTGGCCCACCAGCCGAGGAAGCCGGCGAGCACCATCGTGACGCCCGAGCCGACGAGGAGCGCGGTGGCGATGCGACTGATGGTGCGTTGGGTGCTCTCCATCGGGAACGCCTCGAGGTACTCGGCATTGACGGCCGGCATGTTCACGCCCACTGCCACGTACGGGTCGCCGAGGTACTCGAACCGTTGCTGCGCGCTCGCGCCCTGGCTGACCGCGAGGCGCAGCTCGAGCGGGAAGGCCTCGAGCGAGTAGCGTGGCATCCGCGGTGTACTGCACTCCGTCGAGCACCAGCACCGGGAAGCCGCCGCTCTCGGTGCGCAGCGTGGCGACGTCGAACTCCTGCTCGACGAGCAGCTGGTCGCGCACTGTCTTCGCGTTCGCGAACGCCTGCGTCTGTGCGGTCTGCTGACGTTGGTCGATGAGGAACGACCTCGCCACGGCGTAGGTGACCACGGCGAGACCGAGGCCCGCCACCAACGACGTGAGCGAGAAGAAGAGCGTGACGCGCGTGCGCAGGCGCAGGGTGCGGCGTCGTCGCGTCGTGTTCATCGGTCACAGTGTGGCCGATGGGCCACCGTTGCTGGAATCAGGTGGCGTCGATCGGGCCGCGTCGCCCGTGATCAGGCGGCGTAGCCGACGATGGGGAACGCCTGCTCGTCGGCCTGCAGCACGGGTGCGATGGTGTCGAGGTCGGCGAGCACGAGCTCGGCGCGCATGATCAGTTCGCTGCACACGAAGGCGATGCGATGACCGGTGGCGTGCACCGCGGTGGCCAACGCGCGGAGCCCCTTCAGACCCGCCTCGGTGATGACCGTGACGCCACTGAGGTTGACGATCAGCCCGTAGGTGCGGGGGAGCGGCATGCAGGCCGCCTGCAGCGCAGCGGCGTGGTCCTCGGTGGCCAGGGGCCCGGCGACCGTCACGGCGACGTGATGCCGGTGAAGATCGGTGTGAGCGGTGAGCGCTGGTGCCAGCATGTCGCAACCTCCGTGGTCTGGATGGGTTGTGGCGTTGGACGCCGGGTGCTGCCCGCAGGTTCCGCTGCCGGTGGGGCACCAGGGGGAGGAAGGTACCCCACCAGAGCAGCGTGAACAGGAGTGATCTTGGACCTCGTGTGTGACCGATCCCCACTCGTTGTGTGCGATTTCTGTAACAGAATCGGGAGGCCGGGGTGCTTCTGCCAGAGTGTTGGCCGTGAACTCCCTGCTCTTCATCGAGGACGACGACGCCATTCGACTGGCGCTGTCGTTGGCCCTGGAGGACGAGGGATACGAGGTGCGCCAGGCGCCCGACGGGCGCACCGGCATCGGGCTGTTCCAGGAGCGCGAGCCCGACCTGGTGTTGCTCGACCTGCGCCTGCCCGACCTGTCGGGCTTCGACGTGTGCCGGCAGCTGCGAGCCATCAGCATCGTGCCGATCATCATCGTGACGGCCCAGACCGACACCTACGACCTGGTGGCCGGCCTCGAGGCCGGCGCCGACGACTACGTCACCAAGCCCGTGGTGCCCAAGGAGCTCGCGGCCCGCATCCGCGCCGCACTGCGCCGCGTGCATCTGCACCACGAGGCGTCGACGGCCGCCACAGCGGCCACCAGGTTCGGCGACATCGAGTTGCGCCGCGAGCAGGGCATCGTGCTGAAGGCCGGCGTCGAGCTGAACCTCACCAAGACCGAGTACCGCCTGCTCTGCGAGTTCGCCGACCACGCCAACGCCGTGCTGTCGCGCGACCAGTTGCTCGAGCGGGTGTGGGGCTACGAGTACCTCGGCGACTCGCGACTCGTCGACGCCCACGTGCGTCGGCTGCGGGTGAAGGTGGAGGACCAGCCCGACGACCCGAAGCTGATCGTCACGGCCCGTGGCATCGGCTACCGCCTCCTCACCTGACGGTCGGCCCGCAGCGCGAACTCAAGTTCCTGGTGAACACCGCGAACTCAAGTTCCTGGTGAACACCGCGAACTTACGTTCGGCGGCTCCATCAGCCGCCGAGGATGCTCAGCCAAGCGTCGGTGGAGTTGACGATGGCCCAGATCCCGTTGCTCACGTTCGTCGTCTCGGCGCTGGTGTGGCTGACCGACAGCACCATCGGGCCCTGCGGCGAGGCGCCGCCGCCCCACGACCATTCGTCGCCCTCGTTCCCACCGGTGGCCGTGCCGATCGACTCCCAGGTGGCGCCGAGGTCGGTCGAGCGGTACTGGCGGGCGCCCTTCACGTCGCACATCACCAGTGCCGTGCTGCCGTCGTCGAACTGGCCGAGGCCGCACAGACGGACGCCCACGTCGGTGAGGTCCACGGTTTCGGGCAGCACGACGTCTCGGAACGCCTGACCCTCGGCTGCGGCGACGGACACCACCTGCGTCGGGTCGGCGTCGCCACCCCATGCGCCGGTCTGGGAGAGCGCCCACACGGCGCCGCCTCCTGGTGCCGACTCGAGGACGATGTCGCCCCCGCGACCGGTCGCCGGTGTGATCCAGCCCGACATCGATCCGTCGGGACGGAGCCGGAAGGTGGAGCCGCCGCGGTCGTTGAACGAGAGCAGCACGTCGGTGCCGTCGAACGCGGCGGCCAGCTGAACGTCATTGCCGCCGGCACCCTTCGGATGCACGGCGTCGGTCGGCTGGAAGTCGTCGGTCCCGATCGGACTGCGCCAGACCCGGACGGCGAACGGTTCCGCATCGGACTGCTCCGCCCGCAGGACGAGTGCCCAACCGCCGGCCACGACCACGTCGAGCGGGGCATCGCCGGAGTCGGCGAGCGGCAACTCGTTCCAGGTGGCTCCACCGTCGTGCGTGGACCACCACCGCTGGGCACCGATCAGCCAGCCGTTCAGCGCATCGGCGAACCTGACCTCCATCAGGTCGGCGGCCGGGGCGGGCGAGTCGGCGATCACCCAGTTCGCGGCGAGACCGGGCATGTCGGTGCGAATCAGCGACGGTCGTCCTTCTCCTTGCTCGACGATGGCCCAGCCGCCGTCGGTGTCGCTGAACGAGATCGACCGAACGCTCGTCACCGACTGCGACGGCACGGGCACCGTCGTGTGCACCGCGACGTCGGTCGTGGTGGGCAGCGCGGTGGAGGGCGGAGTCGTGGTGTCGGGCGCGGCGGTGGTCTCGGGGGCCGTGGTGGCGATGGTCGGGTCGGTGACGGGGACGGTGACCCCGTCGCGGTCGTCGTTCGACAGCACGACGACTCCCACTGCCGCGGCCGCCGCGGCCAGCACCACGGCACCGGCGACCCACATGGGTCGACGTCGGGGCGGCCGGGTGACCGTGGTGACGCCGGCCTTCACGTCGGCGAGCGCGTCCTCGCTGCGGGCATCGTGGCGGGCTTCGGCGTGCAGGGCATCGCGCAGCGCGGCGAGTTCGGTGTCGAGCCGGTCGTTCATCGGGGGGCCTCCAGGTCTCGTGCCAGCGTCGCCCGGGCCTGGTGCAGGGTGGCCTTCACCGTGCCGGTGGCCACACCCATCGCGGCGGCCACCTGCTCGACGGGCAGGTCGTCGAGGTAGTGCAGGACCACGGCGGTGCGCTGGCGGATGGGGAGCTGCCGAATGGCCTCGAGCAACGACGAGTCCGACGGCGGTGTGTCCTCGTGCCAGGCCTCGACGGGTGCCGGCTGGACGCGGCGGTGCGCGTCGCGGCGGCCTTCGTCGGTGAGCAGATTCACCAGCACGCGCCGCACCCAGGCGGCGGGGTGGTCCATGCGCTGCACCTTCGACCAGTCGCGGTAGGCGCGGCCGAGGGCCTCCTGCGCAGCATCTCGGGCGCGCTCGCGATCGTTCGTCAACGCCAGTGCACACGCGACGAGGCGGGTGTGGTGAGCGAGGAAGAACTCGTCGAAGTCGATGGCGTCCCTCGGTTCGGTGACGACGCTGGAGAGGATCACACCCCTCAGACGGTTGGCGCTGCCGAAAGGTTTAGTCGCGCCAGACGCGGCTGAGCAGGTACTCGCCGAGGCCCTTCGCCTGCGCGTCGAACGCGGTGCTGCTGGCGACGCCTTCGCCGAGCAGGCCGACGATCACGAAGTTGAGTGCGTGGATGTTCGGCAACTCCACCCGCCGCACTTGCAACTCGGCCGCTTCCGGCAGCAGCTCACGAACCTTCTCGGCCGTCAGGTTGGCCGCCAGCCAGGCGTAGCCGGCCTCGTCGCGCGACCAGATGCCCACGTTGGCGTTGCCGCCCTTGTCGCCCGAGCGGGCGGCGAAGTGCGCGCCGAGCGGTTCGCCGACGGCCGGCCCGATGGGGGTCGGAGTGCTCACTCCCACCCCGGGTGCGAGTGAGTACTCGGATGGCTGCGTGGCACTCGGATGGAGCGCTGCCACTCGATCGGATGGCGTGGCACTCGGTTGGTGGTGTGGCACTCGGATCGACGAACCGTCCCACAGGACGACGCGCTCGTCGATCTCGGCGACGTCGACCAGCGCGGGCCAATAGACGCCGTAGGACTGTGCGTCGCCCGGTGCGCCGGTGGCGAAGAACCCGGGGTAGTTGGCGAGGGCGAGCTCGATGCACGCCGAGCTGAAGCCGCGACCGGCGAGCCGGTCGTCCTTGCTCTTCACGGTGACGTGCAGGCGGCCCGAGGCTTCTTCCTGGGTGCGCGCGTCACTGGGGGCGGGCACGAAGCGCACGTCGACGTCGTCGAATCGCTCCTTGCCGCCGAGGCGGGCGAACAGGGCTCGCTCGACCCACGCCGCCTTCTCGGCCTGCCGGAGCCCGGTGAGCACGAACGACATGCGGTTGCGGAACCCGCCCTCCAGGTTCAGGCACACCTTCGCCGTGGCCGGTGCCGGCGACCCCTGCACACCGCTGATGCGGACGCGGTCTGTCCCCTCCTGGGCGACCTGGATGGAACCGAAGTGGGTGACCACGTCGGGGTTGGCGTAGGTCTCGCCACCGATCTCGTACAGCAGCTGTGCGGTGACCGTGCCGACGTTGACCACGCCGCCGGTGCCGGGATGCTTGGTGATGACCGACGAACCGTCGGCCGCGACCTCGGCGATGGGGAAGCCGAGCGGCTTCGACGGGTCGGGGATCTCGTCGAACCACGTGTAGTTGCCGCCCGTGGCCTGCGTGCCGCACTCGATGACGTGCCCGGCCACGACCGCGCCGGCGAGGCGGTCCCAGTCGTCGACCGCCCAGTCGTGCCACCACGCCGCGGGGCCGACCACGATGGCCGCGTCGGTGACTCGACCGCACACCACGACGTCGGCGCCGGCCTTCAGCGCGGCGGCGATGCCCCAGCCGCCGAGGTAGGCGTTGGCGGTGATCGGCTCGCCGATGAGCGGTGCGCCGGTGTCGAGGTGGTTCAGCTGGTCGCGCAGGCCGTCGACGCGGGGGAGCAGATCGTCGCCCTCCACGTGGGCGACCTTCACGTCGAGCCCCAGCTTGGCGGCGATGTCGCGCACCTTCTGGGCGCACCCGGCAGGGTTCAGGCCGCCGGCGTTGGTGACCACCTTGATGCCGCGCTCCTTGCACGTGGCCAGCACCTGTTCCATCTGCATCAGGAACGTGCTCGCGTAGCCGAGCTCGGCGTTGCGGGCCCGCTGCTTGTGCAGGATGAGCATGGTCAACTCCGCCAGCCAGTCGCCGGTGAGCACGTCGATGTCGCCGTGCTCGTCGAGCGTGGCCTCGACCATCTCCTTCGCCGCCGACAACCGGTCGCCGAAGAACCCGCTGCAGTTCGCGATCCGCACCGCCCGCCGTGTCGTCACGCCGGGCCTCGTGCGTTCAGGCCCGTCACCAGGAACTCAAGTTCGCGCCGGTCGGTCATGCGGGGTCGACCTTGACGAGCGGCTGGCCGTGGTCGAGTTGTTGGCCGGCGGAGACGAACACCTCCGACACCATGCCCGCGGTGGGTGACACCACCTGGTGCTCCATCTTCATGGCCTCCAGGGTGAGGAGCGCCTGGCCCGCTGCGACCGTGTCGCCAACGGCCACCAGCAGGCGCACCACCTTGCCGGGCATGGGTGCGATGGTGGATCCGGCGCGGCCGGCGTCGTCGGGGTCGGTGAAGCGTGGCGGCACGGCGAGCGCGAACATTCCGCCGCCGACGAACACGGTGTCGCCGACGATCGTCGTGTCGACGCGAGCGATCAGGTCGAGGCCATGCGCATCGACGGGCAACGACTCGCCATCGACGGCCAGGTGCGTCAATCGCTCGGCGCGATCGAACGAGTACGACACCGTGTGATCGCCGATGGTCTGGACGTGCGGCTGCGACGGGTTGTTGCGCCAGCCGACGGGGAACGGGTGCGACGCCGCCGCGGTGCGCACGACCGCGAGCGCGGCCGCGGCCACCTGTGCGGCCGTCGGGCGGGGGCCGTCGCCGAGGTCCTGGCGGTCGAGCCAGCCGGTGTCGACCTGCGGTGCGTCGGCAGCGTCCAGCGACCCTGGCGAGTCGATTTCGCACAGCCTCGTCATCAGGTCGATGAGCAGCGCGCGGTTGGTGACCGGTCCGGTGAGGGTGGCTCGTTCCAGCGCGACCTTCACCTTGCGGGCCGCCTCGGCGCGTGTGGTGCCGTGGGCGATGACCTTGGCGACCATCGAGTCGTAGTGGGGCGACACCACCGAGCCGGACTCGACGGCCGAATCGACCCGCAGCCCGGGAATGTGGGGGAACGAGACCGTGTGGAATGCGCCTGAGCTGGGCAGGAACCCCCGATACGGGTCCTCCGTGCACAACCGCACCTCGATCGCGTGGCCGTTCGTCGGCACCCCCGCGAGCACGGCATCGGGAAGCGGAGCGCCCTCGGCGACCGACAGTTGCAGCGCCACGAGGTCGAGCCCGGTGACCATCTCGGTGACCGGATGTTCGACCTGCAGGCGGGTGTTCATCTCCAGGAACGAGAACGTGCCGGCACGGTCGAGCATGAACTCGACGGTGCCCGCGCCCACGTAGCCGACGGCTCGGGCGGCGGCGATGGCAGCGGCGAACATGCGCTCCCGCAGCTCGGCTCCGACCGCAGGTGATGGGGCCTCCTCGACGACCTTCTGGTGGCGACGCTGGATGGTGCAGTCGCGCTCGCCGAGGGCGACGACGTTGCCGTGGGAATCGGCGAAGACCTGCACCTCCACGTGACGGGCGTCCTCCATGTACCGCTCGACGAACACCGTGCCGTCGCCGAACGAGGCCACGGCCTCGCGCTCGGCCGACGCGATGGCCTCGACCATCTCGAGGGGATCGCGCACGATGCGCATCCCTCGTCCGCCGCCGCCGGCCGACGCCTTCACCAGCGCGGGCAGGCCGATCTCGTCGAGCGACTCGACCGTGCTGTCCGGGGCGACCGGCACGCCGTGTTCGCGAGCGAGCCGCTTCGCTTCGATCTTCGAGCCCATGGCGGCGATCGCCGACGGGGGAGGGCCGACCCACAACAGCCCTGCGTCGAGCACCGCCTGGGCGAACTCGGCGTTCTCGGACAGGAAGCCGTAGCCGGGGTGCACCGCTTGGGCGCCCAGCCGCAGCGCTGCCTGGATGACGAGGTCGCCCTGCAGGTAGGTCTCGGCCGCGGTGTTGCCGGTCAGTCGTAGGCCGTCGTCGGCCTCGCGCACGAACGGCGCGTCGGCGTCGGCGTCGCTGAACACGACCACGGGACTGATCGCCAGCGCGCGGCACGTTCGGATGATTCGCCGCGCGATCTCACCTCGGTTGGCGATGAGCAACCGGTCGATGCGCGGCGTGGGTGACGGTGACGAGCTCATGCTGCTCACATCCGGAACACGCCGTAGCCGCGTGTCCCCTGGATCGGTGTGTTGTCGATGACGCTCAGGCACATGCCCAGCACGGTGCGGGTGTCGCGAGGGTCGATGATGCCGTCGTCGTAGACCTTGCCGCTCATGAACATCGCCAGCGACTCCTTCTCGATCTGGTCCTCCACCATCTGACGCATCGCCGCGTCGGCCTCCTCGTCGAAGGGGCGACCCATGCTGGCGGCCGACTCGCGAGCGACGATGCTGAGCACGCCGGCCAACTGCGCCGGCCCCATGACCGCGCTCTTCGCGTTCGGCCAGGCGAACAGGAACCGTGGGCGCGTAGGCCCGGCCGCACATGCCGTAGTTGCCGGCGCCGTACGAGGCGGCCATGTTGACGGTGAGGTGCGGCACCCGGCTGTTCGACACGGCGTTGATCATCTTCGCCCCGTCCTTGATGATGCCGCGCTGCTCGAACTCCTTGCCCACCATGTAGCCGGTGGTGTTCTGCAGGAACAGCAGCGGGGTGTCCACCTGGTTGGCGAGCTGGATGAACTGTGCCGCCTTCTCGCTCTCCTCGCTGAACAGCACGCCGCGGTGGTTGGCGAGGATGCCGATGGGGTAGCCGTGCAGCTCGGCCCAGCCGGTGACGAGCGAGGTGCCGTACAGCGGCTTGAACTCGTCGAAGTCGCTGTCGTCGACGATGCGGGCGATGACGTCGCGCGGGTCGAACGGCACCTTCGGGTCGGCGGACGGAATGCCCAGCAGCTGCTCCGCGTCGTAGCGAGGAGGGCGCCCAGCGCCGCGTCGGCCCGGCCCGAGCTTGCGGTGGTTCAGACGCTTGACGATCTGGCGGCCGATGCGGATGGCATCGAGCTCGTCGAGCGCGAAGTAGTCGGCCAGACCGCTGACGCGCGCGTGCATCTCGGCGCCGCCGAGGCTCTCGTCGTCGCTGTCCTCGCCCGTCGCCATCTTCACCAGCGGCGGGCCACCGAGGAACACCTTCGAGCGCTCCTTGATCATCACCACGTAGTCGCTCATGCCGGGCACGTACGCGCCGCCGGCGGTGGAGTTGCCGAACACCAGCGAGATCTGAGGGATGCCGTCGGCGGACGCCTGGGTGATGTCGCGAAAGCCACGTCCGCCCGGGATGAAGATCTCGCTCTGGGTCGGCAGGTCGGCGCCACCCGACTCGGTGAGGGCGATGGTGGGCAGACGGTTCTCGCGAATGATGTCGTTGGTGCGCAGGTTCTTCTTCAGCGTGTACGGATTGCTGGCGCCGCCGCGCAGTGTGGGGTCGCTGCCCGTGATCATGCACTCGACGCCCTCGACGAACCCGATGCCGCTCACCGTGCCGGCGCCGACCGGGAACTCGCTGCCATAGGCCGCGAGCGGCGACAGCTCGAGGAATGGCGAGCCCGGGTCGAGCAAGGCCTCGATGCGTTCGCGCACGAGCATCTTGCCGCGTCCGCGATGACGCTCGACGTACTTCGGACCGCCGCCGCCGTTGACGATGGCCAACTGCTCGTCGTGGGCGGCGATCTGCCGAAGGAGCGAGTCGCGGTTGTCGCGGAACGCGTCGCTGGCGTCGACGACGCGGTCGGGGAGCACACTCATGTCGGGAGCCCTTCCTCCGGAACGGCCCATGACGGCGGTCGCTTCTCGGCGAACGCGCGCATGCCTTCGGCCGCCTCGTCGCTGTCGAACAACGCCGCGCTGAGGGCGATCATCTCGTCCATGTCGGGTTGGCCCTGGCGCAGCACCCGCTTCGCCGCGGCGACGGCGTTCGGCGCTCCGGCCAGCACGCCGCGGACCAGGGTCTGCACCGCAGCGGGCACGTCGTCGCTGACGTGGGTGATCAAGCCCATGTCGCGAGCGGCGTCGGCGTCGAACGGTTCGCCGGTGAGGAAGGGCGCCGCCAACTTGCTCCAGCCGCAGCGGGCGAGGATCGGCACGCTGATGATCGCCGGAGCGACACCGATGCGCACCTCGGTGAGTGCGAACGACACCGACCGGTTGACCACCACCAGGTCGCACGCGGCCATCAGGCCGATGCCACCGGCGCGCACGGGGCCGTCGACGGCAGCGATGGTGACGGCGTGCATCGAGCCCAACCGCGTGATGGCGTCGGCCATCGGGTTGCCCGCCGACTGCGCGTCGGGAGCCCCGCTGGCGCGTTCCTTCAGGTCGGCGCCGGCACAGAAGACGGGCGCGGTGTGCGTCAGCACGACGGCCCGTACGTCGGGCTGTTCGGCCCGGTCGAGTGCCGTGGCCAGGTCGGCGACCAACTGCCGCGACAGCGCGTTTCGATTGGCAGGCGAGTCGAGCGTGATGGTGGCCACGCCCGATTCGACGGTGCAGTGCACGAGTTCCCCCACGGCCGGGACTGTAGACGCCGCGACCGGAGACGCCTGCGGTCGGGTGCCCCGCGCCTCGATCGGGTCCGTCGTTATGCTCCGCATCGTGACCGTCGAGATCCGCGTGCTGGGACCGATCGAAGTCCGCACCGCGGCCGGCGTGGTCACCGCTGGCGAGTTCCGGTCGAAGAAGTCGCAGCGGGTCTTCGAGGTGCTGGCCCTCGCCGGTGGCCAGACGGTCACCAAGGACGGGTTGATCGACACGCTCTGGCGGCGACGGGCGCCGGTCTCGCCGGCGGCGACGGTGGAGGTCGCGGTCTCGCTGCTGCGCTCGACGCTCGACCGCATCGGCGCCGCCGGGGTCGTGCTCACCGAGCCGGGCGGCTACCGGCTGGATCCCGGGTCGGTCACGATCGACGTCCTCGAGTTCGACAGGGCACTCGTGGCCGCCGAGCGGCTCGACGACGTCGCGCGAGTCGAGCTGCTGCGCGGTGCATTGATGAGCGTTCGCGGCACGCTGCTGGAGGACGAGCCGGCACTCGACTGGTTGGCGCCGCACCGAGATCGGGCCCGGCGCCGCGTGGAGTTGGCTCGGCTGATGCTGGGTCGCAGTGCGCTGGCGTGCGGCGACGACACGTCGGCGCTGGAGATCGCCGAGCTGGCCTGGACCGCCGCCGACGTGGTGCTCGAGGACGCGTACGCCATCGGGGCGCAGGCGCTGGTGGCACAGGGCCGGCGCAGCCAGGCCGTGGCCCTGCTGGCCGAGGCAGACGCGCGGCTGGCGCGCGAACGCTCCACCACGGCCGGGCCGGCCCTGCTCGCCGTGCGGCAGCAATTGGAACGGCCGTTCGAACTGCGTGGCGGCGCGGCACCGGTCACCATCGGCGACGAGCTGCGCGGGGTGCCGTGGCCGCTGCCCTTCCTCGGGCGTGCCGAGGTGGTCGCCAGGGTCGATGCCGCGGTGCGAGCGGTCCGTTCGACTCCGAGTGAGCCCGCCGCGCGAGTTGCAGGGGAGTGGCTCCATCTGACCGGGCGACGCGGGATGGGCAAGAGCCGCACGCTCGAGCAGATCGAGGACCACCTGCACCGAACGTACCCACGAGTGACGGTGCACCGGCTGGCGTGCCACGAA
Source organism: uncultured Actinomycetes bacterium (assembly GCA_963822385.1). Classification (GTDB taxonomy): domain Bacteria; phylum Actinomycetota; class Acidimicrobiia; order Acidimicrobiales; family Ilumatobacteraceae; genus UBA668. The sequence goes on along the minus strand of CAWGHJ010000003.1, from coordinate 1,624,934 downwards.
GGAGACTCGGTCGTCGGCTCGTTGCTGGTCGCACGGTTGGCGCGGTCGTCGGGCGTCGCCGAAGCACCGGTGGATGGTGAGTTGTTCCGACGCCTCGCCGCTCACTTCGACGCCGCGGGCGCGACGGTGGTGCTGGTGGACGACGTGGATCGGGCCGACTCGGCGTCGTTGGCCGTGATGCGATCGCTGGTCGCCTCCGGCGGAGCCGCGTCGCTCGTCGTGGTGACCACGGGCGGCGAAGTCCCCGACGGAGCCGACGCCGTGCCATTGCCGCTGCTGACCGCCGAAGAGCTCGCCATCGTGGGCGGCGAGGCGGTGTGGCGGGCGACCGCGGGGCACCCGACCGTGCTCTCCGTCTGCGCTCGGGCGGCGTCCACCGGCGGCGTGCTCGACGTGGGGGGGACCCAGGACCTGGGTGCGCTCGTGGGTGAAATGGGGCCGATTGTGACCCAGGTCGTACGTCTTGCTGCTCGGTCCATGGACCCTCCTCGGGTCGAGGACGTCAGTGCACTGATGTTCGTCGCGCCGGTCGAGGTGGCCGGAGCCGTCGACGCCCTGGTCGAGGCCGGCTTCGCCTCGGTGGCGCACGATGGCGGCATCGAGATCACGTTACCGCTGCTCAGGGCACTGTTCCTGCACTGACTACGTCCCCGGTCGACATGGTCGACACCGGGCGGACGGGCATCGCATGCCACGATCGGCGACATCAACAGTTGATCAACGACGACAACATGCGCTCAACCTTCCATTCTGAAAGGTGAAATGAAAGGTTTCCCGAAGGACCGTAGGACCTAATACCTCGGACGGGCGGGGCCATGGACCATCGGGTCCTCGCCATCGCAAGCCAAGGAGACGGGGATGCGAACCAAGACGGCGGATCGGACACGGGGCGGTGCCTCGGCGGTGACCAAGTTGGGCATGCTGGCGGTGCTCATCGCGATGGTGGCGGCGACGGTGCTCGTCGGCACCACTGCGGCGACGGCGGCACCGGCGACGTGCGCCGGGCTCGGCACCGACCTCGCGACACTGTGTGTCGAGAGCTCGACGGCCGGTGCCGCGCAGCCGCCGTATGCGACGGGCATCGTCGCCGGACAACGGATCACCGAGTTCCGCTGGCTGGTCAACGAGGACAGCACCGGCGACCCGACCATGTCGGCCGAGAACGTCGCCAAGTGCCTTCCGGCTCGCGCCGCCACGGCCAACCCGGCCATCTACGCCGACGCCGGCACCGTGTCGTCGACCGGAGTCGAGATGGCCGACTGCCCGTGGCCGTCCATCCACTCCGTGCTCGGCCACTCCACGGTCGTCGCCACCGGCACCGAGGCCGACGCCGCTCGTCTCGCCGGGTTGCCCGCCGGCAAGTACCTCCTGTCCGTCACGGCGGCCGGGTTCAAGATCGACGGCATCCACTTCGAGGTCGCTGCCGACCACACGCTGCGGTCGGTGAACGAGATCGCCATGGGGCAACCCGGTGCTCGCTTCGTGGTGCTGATGAACCCCTTGCCGAAGAAGACGGCGACCGTGCGCGTGCACGTCTACAACGACGACGCGAGCACCAACGGCCAGTGGGACGGCCAGACCGAGACCTTGGTCACGTGCGCCGATGCGACTCCCGCGCAGCGAGCCGCCAACTGTGGCGGTGCGAACGTGACCGACCCCAACATCGTCGGTGATCCCGCCACCGACATGTCGGGGTTCTCGGTGCAGATCAGTGATGTGCTCGCCGGCGTCACCACCGACGTCTTCGGCAATCCGCTCTGCACCGACTATCTGAAGGATGCGAACGGCAACGTCGTGCTCGACGGCTACGGCTCGCCGACGCCGATCATGTTCGGCGGAACGCTCGCCGGCACGGAGTCGAGCTGCATCTCCGACCACTACGGCGACATCGTCATCCCGAACATGGGACCGAACCGCTACGCGGTGACGGTCGTCCCGCCCGACCCCATCACGCACGACGGTGTCCAGTGGGTGCAGACCACCACGCTCGAGGGCGGTCACGACTGGGACACGTGGAACCTGGAGGGTGGCACGGGCTTCGACACCGAGCTCATCGTGGGCGGCGAGCGCGTTCCCCCCGTCGCGCACGGCTTCGTCCGCCTCACCCACAACGACGCCCAGATGGCGACCATGCCGGCGAGCGCGTACTACGACGCGTCGGCGGGCTTCAACAGCCCGAACGGCCAGAACGGCGTCCTGACCGGTCGGCTGATGGTGGGCCGTGCGTACATCGGCTCCGGTGGTGCGCAGGCGCTCGCCGGAATGAACCTGACCAACGCGAAGGCCGACGGTCCCATCGAGGACGGTCTCATCTCGATCAGCTGCATCGCCACGTGTGACGCGCCCACCGACAGCGCCGTGTGGACGGGCCGCGCACACAGCGACGGAACCTTCACCGTCACCGGCCTGCAGACCGGTGACTACACCGTCGCCTTCTGGGACGAGACGCAGAGCTACATCCTCGCCGTCATGCAGTACTCGGTGGTGAGTGGCGCGACCACCGACGCCGGCCAGGTGCTGTTGCCCGGCTGGTTCACCGATCTGCAGGGCTCGGTGTTCGTCGACACGAACGCCAATGGTGTCCGCGATGCGGGCGAGCGCGGCGTACCCGACTTCGGTGTCACCGTGCGCACCCGCGGCAACTCGCTGCAGGACCAGGGCGCGGCGGCCGGCGTCACCGACGACAAGGGCGACTTCGACCTGAGCCAGGCCTACCCGCTCGGGCAGTTCCTGGTGTTCGAGGCGTACAACCCGCGCTTCATGACCACCGGCATCACCTACGACACCGACAACGACGGCCCGCACACCGTGCAGACCGGCCAGGTGGACTTCGACTTCCTGCCGATCATCGGTCTGTCCGCACGGATCGACGTCGGCGTGCTGCCGTACGGCCAGGGGGAGAACGGCGGTATCGCCGGCACCGTCACCTACGACGTCACCCGCAACGAACTCGACCCGGCCTACTCCGCGCAGGAGGACTACCAGCCCGGCGTGTCGGGCATCCCGATGCAGCTGTGGAAGACCGCGAAGGTCGGCGGTGCGGTGCAGCACTATCCCGGCAGCGGCGCCGTCGTCCAGGTCGGCATCAGTCGCTCCACCGGTCAGCAGTGCAACCGCCTCGACAGCGACCGCGGCACCGACGCCCTGGCCGACGCAAGCCAGGACTGCAAGCCGTTCGACTACTACGTCACCGAGAGCTGGACCCGCCCGACGGGCTGCATGGCCCTCGACGTGAACGGCGACAAGCTGCAGGGCGAACTGGCGCTGCCGGCATCGCCCGACGACAAGGGCGCGGTCGACTACTCGCACACCGACCCGAACCAGCCCGACTGCATCGAGAGCCCGATGAACGGCTTCCAGATCGGTGGCGACGGTTCGGTGGACGGCAACTACGCCCTCACCAACCTGATCACGGCGCAGGCCGTCCAGAACGCTCCCGCCTCGGGTGACTCCCTGGTGTCGCTGTACACGGACACCAAGGACGTGTCGGCCAACTGGGACACGCTCACCCCGGCCGACTACGTGGTCGAGGCCGTCAACCTCGACGATCAGCTCGGTGGCGTCACCCTGAACGGCGCCGACGCCGACCAGGGTGGCGACGTCAGCGGACCCACGCCGAAGAAGGTGTACCGGTTCACCGACGAGACGTCGATCAACGTGTTCAGCGGCGACACCTACGTGCCGCAGGACGGCTACGTCGGTCCCGACGCGGCCGACGACCCCGGCATCACGCTGAACCCGTACAACCCGCGCACCATCCGCGAGGACGTCAACACCATGGGTGCGAACACGATCGCCAAGTGCGGCGGCACCATGGCCGAGGTGGTCGACGACAACGGCGATCTCGCGGCCAACGGCGGCAACCCGTACCTCGGCCAACAGCGTCCGGTCTGCGACGCGAAGGTCGTCAAGGTGGTCAACGGGCGTTCGGTGAACCCGACGTTCTTCGTCTACACCGACGTGCCGATCCCCGCGAAGTTCTACGGCCTGCTGAACGACGACCTGAACGTCAACGTCGATCGGCGCAGCATCCTCCTCGGTGAAGTGGCGCCGGTCTCCAACGGTCCGATCGGCATCTACGACGAGAACGGCAACTGGAAGTTCACGGCCCACTCGGACATGAACGGCAACTACGAGGTGCTGTTGCCCTCGATGGACACCTACAACTGCCCGCTGCCGGCCGGGCCGTGCCCGAACGTGTACCGGCTGGTCGGCAACGACCCGGGCACGCTGAACCATCGCAACCTCGACTACAACCCGCAGTTCCGCACCATCGCGACCGAGTTCCAGGCATGGACCGGTGTGGTGCACCCCGTCGACCAGGCACCCACCCACCAGGGCATCACCATCGAGGGGCCGGCGGCGCAGTTCGGCGCCCTGAGCCTGTGCAAGCTGAACGACGCGGACACCCCCGCCGCGTCGATCACCCCCGAGATCTTCGCCATCGACAAGCCGTACTTCGACCCGGCCGTCGACGGGACCGCCACGTTCCGACTGAAGGGTTCCGGCTTCGGCGCCACACGCGGCAGCGGGGCGCTGCTGCTCGGTTCGACCACCATCACCCCGCTCACGTGGACCGACCAGGAGATCACCTTCCGAGTGCCCGCCAGCTTGGGCGTCGGCGGCCACCAACTGTCGGTGCGCAGTGGCAACGGCATCGCCACGGTGAACGGTCTGACGTTCCACCGCCTGGCACCGTCGGGTGACACGACCTACTACCAGCGCGGCGACGTGTACGAGGTGCGAGCCCGTGACGCTTCGAACAACCTGATCAACACCGACAACACCAACGCTCGGATCTTCACCCCCATGCACGACGCGTGGGACGCGTTCACGAACACGCCGGCGGGCTTCTCCGGCACCGACGCCCAGGGTCGCAACGTCGCTGGTGGACGCGCCATCCAGCGGGCGATCGAGGCCTCGTACCAGCGGGCCTACGGCCGCAACGGCGACAACCGACCGAAGCTCATCGTCATCTACCCCAACACGGCCACGAACTACGCGCCGCACAACGCGAACGCGGCCTACTTCGAGAACGTCGTGCTGCACGGCAAGGTGGCATTGCAGGGCGTCGGCCCCGGCGGCGTGCACAGCGCCACCGACATCGTCGACGGCACCACGCTCGACGCCTCGCTCTTCTGGGCGGCGGCACAGGCCTCGGCGCCGGGCACGAACCTCCAGACCGCGGACGGTGCGTACTCCGACGACTGGCGTACCTTCGCCAACGGGCTGACACGTGCGGGAACCGGTCCCGCCGACTTGCCCGAGGGCGAGGCGGTCCTGGCGATCGCCGAGTCGAACAACCAGTGGGCCAACCTCACCGTTCGGGTGGGCAACCGCAACCGCGAGAACCTGCTCGCCACTCCCAGCCGCCAGAAGGCAGGGGTGGACGGCATGGTGATCACCGGCGGCGACCAGCAGGGCAACCCCGGCAACATCAACACGGCACCGGGCGCCGCAGGCCAGGGCTCGACCGCCCCGACGAACCCCGGGCCGGCCCAGGGCGGCGCCATCACCCTCGACCAGTACGTGCGTGACTTCAACATCACCAACAACCTGATCCAGTCCAACGGTGGCACCTACGGCACGGTTCGCGTGGGCTCACCCGACCTGGGCTCGAGCGCCGCGGCGCAGGACAACCACGACGAGCGCCTGAACGTCGCCAACAACCGCTTCGTGGCCAACGGCGGTACGAACCTGGCCGGCGCGCTGGGCATCTACGCCGGCACCGACCTGTACAAGGTGACCGGCAACGACTTCTGCGGCAACTTCTCCGCCGAGTACGGCGGCGCGCTGACGCACTACGGCGCCTCGGCGGGCGGGTCGATCAGCAGGAACCGCATCTACTACAACCAGGGCTACGACGAGGGTGGCGGCATCATGGTCGCCGGCAACCTGCCGCCGAACAACAGCTCGCTGTCGTTGGGTGCAGGTGGCAGCTACACCACGGTGTCGGGCAGCACGGTCACCACGGTGACCGCCGGCGTGACGATCGACAGCAACCAGCTCGTCTCCAACCAGTCCAACGACGACGGTGGCGGCGTGCGCCTGCTGATGGCCGGCAACTTCCCGTTCCTGCTGAAGAACAACGTCATCGCCAACAACCTGTCCACCCACGAGGGCGCCGGCATCGCCCTCGACGACGCACCGAACGTCACCATCGTCGACAACACCGTGGTGAAGAACATCACCACCGCGACCGCGGCGACGAACTCGGCGATCGCCAACGACATCCGCCCGGCGAACCCGGCCGGCCTGTCGACGGGTGGCAACAGCGCACTGCTGCAGGCGACGCTGCCCAACGGCGTGCCGAACTGGTCGAAGCCGGTGCTGGTGAACAACCTGTTCGCCGACAACCGGGCCGGCTGGGCCGAGCTCCCGACCACGCTGAACTACAACACCTCGGCCATCCGGGCCATCGGTGGCGATGGCGACGGCACCGCTGTCCAGCGCTGGGACATCGGCATCGGCGCTCCCGCCGGCTTGTGCGACACGTACGACAAGGTGTCGCACAGCTGCCCGGTGGGCAGCAGCCCCACCTTCGGCGGCCAGAGCAACACGACGAACACCTCGTCGACGCTCGTGAACACCGATGGCGGCATCGCCTACGCACCGGCGGGCGACAACATCGACGGCGGCACCGACGGCACGTCCACCATCGGGTTCGTCAACCCCGTCGACTTCGTGGTCGACAGCCTCGGCTGGCGCACCAACACGAACGTGTCGTTCCCCGTCATCGTCGCCCACCTCGTGCCGATCCGCCTGCTGGCCGACTACCACCTGGTGGCTGCGGCCAGCACGACCTACGCCGTCGACAAGGGTGTCAACCCCGCTGCCAACCCGGTGGTGCCGACCGCGGACATCGATGGCCAGGCCCGTCCGCAGGGATCGGCGGCCGATCGTGGTGCGGACGAGATCCGCGGCCTGCAGGCCGACCTGTCCGTGACCAAGACCGACGGGATCACCGCGATCACGCCGGGCTCGACCACGACGTACACGATCGTGGTCGCCAACGACGGTCCCGATGCGGTGGCGAACGCCGTCGTCACTGACACGGTGCCGACCTCACTCACCGACGTCTCGTGGACATGTGCCGGCACCTGTGCCACGCCGTCGGGCACCGGCAGCATCGCCAGCACGCTGGCGCTGCCGTCGGGTGCTTCGGCCACCTTCCGCCTGACGGGCACGGTGGTGCTCGGCACCACCGGCTCGGTGGTCAACACGGCGACCGTCTCGTCGACGGCGTCGGACCCGGACCCTGCCGACAACTCGGCGACGGACACCGACGTCATCCCACCGCCGACACCGACACCGAACCTGCTGGACTCGTTCACCCGGGCGAACGCGAACGTTCTGGGCGGCTCGTGGCAGCAGGCGATCGCGTTCGGCGTCGCCGCCCTGCGGGTGAACGCCAATCAGGCGTCGGCAGCCCTCACCGGCAACGCCTTCTGGAACGGGAGCGGCGCCGATTTCGGCGCCAACCAGGCCGCGGGCTTCACCGTGGCGAACGCCACCGTCAACGGCGACAGCATCCTGCTGAAGTCGTCGGGCTCGTTCTTCCTCGGGGCCTACGCCAACCAGATCCGGGTGCGCTTCACCGGCACCCAGGTGCTGATCGAGACGACGACGAACGGCATCAGCTACACCACCGTCGCCACGATGACCGGTGCGCTGTCGAGCGGCAACACCGTGCTCGCCAGGGCCGACGCCCTCGGGCGGGTGGACGTCTGGATCAACGGCGTCTGGATCGGCTCGGGCAGCACCGGCGTCACCGGTGGCGGCCGAACCGGCATCCAGCTGCCCACCGGCGCTCGCGCCGACGACTTCCGCGGCGGTGCGGCATGAGCGCCGACCTCGACCGTGCAACCGAACTCGACGTCCAGCGGGACGCAACGAAGGGACACAACGACGTGAGCAGCGACACGGAGCAGACGAAGGGGATGTTGGCACGGCTCGTCGGCCGTCGACGGTTCCTCGCCCTCGGCGCGGCAGGCGCGGCCGTGGCAGTGGGCGGCACCGGTGCGGCGGCAGCCCTCATCCGGGCCGGTGGACCGCACCCCACGCCGCGCAGCGCGAATCCCACCGGCCTCGACCCGTTGGCGAACCGCAACGACGGAGCGGTCGCTCCCAAGGCCGTCGTGCGCTACCTGGCGCTCGCGGGTACCGACGGCTGGGCCACGTTCCCGTCGTCGGCGCTGGTCGGCGGCGCGAACGGTGTCGGTGACATCGACCCGTACTTCCCCGATCCGTTGGCCGAGCCGGGCAACCGCACGACGTACGTGTTCTCGTTCCGCAACGTCACCGGTCTCGACCGCCAGACGGTGGCCGGCCTGAAGGGTCAGACACAGATCTGCGCGCCGTTGCTCCACTCGACGGTCGGCGAGGAGCTGTGGGTGACGCTCACCAACCTGGGTCTGCAGCTGCGGCCCGATCTGGTGGACGGCCACACGCTGCACTGGCACGGTTTCCGCAACGCCATCCCGTTCTACGACGGTGTGCCCGAGAGCAGCATCGCCGTGTCGATCGGCCACGACTTCACCTACGTCTACCGCCCGGCGGACGCCGGCACGTACATGTACCACTGCCACTTCGAGGATGTCGAGCACGTGACGATGGGCATGCAGGGTGTCGTCTTCGTCAAGCCGAGCCCGGCCGACCGCGTCGGCCTGGCCGCCGGCCAACAGAAGGCCTACGGCGTGCACGATGGCGATCCCACTGGCGAGACCCGCTACGACCGCGAGTTCGCGATCCTCATCAGTGAGATCGACACCCGGGCGCACTTCAACGACGCTCACATCCAGGCCACGGACTGGACCGACTTCCACGCCGACTTCACCACGATGAACGGCCGCTCGTATCCCGACACGCTGTTGCCGAACGGGCGCCGTGGCGCCGACGGAGTGTTGCACGCGCAGATCGATCAGGGACTCGCCGCGGGCGTGCACCACCTCGTCGATGCGCCGGCCGACACGATGGAGGATCGGCTGGCTTCGAACCCGCTGAGCTCGCTCGTCGAGGCCGCCCCGGGCGAGCGCATCCTCATCCGCTTCGTCAACCTCGGCTTTCAGAACCGATCGATCGTGTTCCCGGGCCTGTCGGTCGACGTGCTCGGTCGCGACGCCCGCTACGTCCCGAAGAGCGCACAGCGGCTGGCCACCGACACCATTCAGATCGGTCCCGGCGAGAGCCGCGACGTGTTCTTCACGGCACCGGACACTCCCGGTGACCACCCGTTCTACGACCGTGGCCTGCAGCACTACCCGGGCAACGCCGACGGCACCGATGCCTGGGTGGGCGGTGCCCGCAGTGCGGTGCGCGTCGTCGCCGGCCTCGGTGCCCAACTCAAGCCGAACGGCTGGGCGGGGGAACCGTGGTGGAACGGCGAGCAGGCGCTCGAGGCGATGCCACACGTCGCGCCCGTCGTCGCCGCGCAGGGCTACGCGAAGAACAGCGGCCCGACCAACCAACGGGGCAAGTACCTGAAGGGCACGGTGACGATCGATCCGTCGACGTACCTGTCCACGCTGCAGTGGGCATCGGCCACCGGCAACACCCCGCCGAACGTCGGCTCGAACCAATGGCGTTCGCTGCCCTACGCCGAGGGCGGCCCGGTCACGTTCGACGCACGGGTGAACCCCACGAACACGACGGTGCGGAACTACTGGGTGCGGGCCGTCGACGGCCACGGCCTGGCCACCATCTCGGCACGAGTGCGGTTCTGACATGGACACGCACGCCGACACCGGAATTCAGTCCGACGGACATCATCACGACAGCACGACCACATCAACAAAGGGCGGGAACTCGATGAGCGGGAACCAACGAACCGGCCGACGGCGACGTCGCACCACCATCGGTGCGGCCGTCGCGGTGCTCGCCTGCGGCGGCGCTGCGGCACTCGTGCCGGTGAGCGCCACCACGCAGGCGCTCTCCACGAACGAACAGGGCATGGTGTGTGAATGGGGCACGCTCGACGCGGGCACCGCGACACGCACCTTCGCCGTCACTGCCACCGACGGCTGGACGAGCGAGCCCGACGGCAACGCCATCTACGACTGGAGCTACACCTCGACGGGTTCGTTCCAGTTGCCCGGTCCGGTGCTGTGCGCCAACACCGGTGAGCACGTCGTGGTGCAGTTGCAGAACGACCTGCCGGTGCCCACCTCGATCCAGTTCCCCGGTCAGCAGGATGTGCACTACACCTATGCGGACCCGGCGAGCGACGGTCCGGTGGGGCCCGTGGCCGACGGCGACGGGAATCTGCAATCGCTCGTGCAGGACGCAGCGCCCGGTGGCTCGGTTCGCTACGACTTCACGGCCGACGCCGAAGGGACGTACCTGTACCAGAGCGGCACCGACCCGCAACTGCAGGTGCAGATGGGCCTGTTCGGCGCCCTGGTGGTCTATCCGAGCGGTGTCACCATCACCGCTGCCGACGTGCAGGCCATTCCGGTCGACGGTGGTGGCACCAACGGCACGCACGGACTCGACGGCACCGAAGCGCAGATCGTGGCCGACAGCGACGCCGCCTGCGCGTATCGCAGCGTCGACGACGCGACGAAGTGCGATCCGTACGCGATCTTCGAGAAGGACCGCGAGAACATCCTCCTGCTCTCGGAGGTCGACCCCGGGCTGCACGCGTTCATGGAGCAGGCACAGCAGGACGGCCGCGCCGCGGACATGCATTCGGGCGTGTACTCGAACGGCTACGAGGCCCACTACTTCATGATCAACGGGCGTTCGATGCCCGACACGATCGCCCCGAACTTCGCCCCCTGGCTGCCGGCCCAGCCCTTCGGGTCGATGGCCGTCATCGAGCCGTGGGATCCCTCCTACAACCCGCTCGACGCGTTCATCCGCTACGTCGGTGTGGGCACGGCCGGGTACGACTTCCACCCGCACTCGAACCACGAACGGGTCATCGCCGAGGATGCCGCGTTGATGAAGGTGGCAGCGGTGGCCGCCACCGACGCGACGGCGGCCGAGCCCGGTGAGGACAACACCGAGGAGAAGTTCAACATCCTCGTCGGCGCCGGCTCGACCGTCGACGCGACGTTCCGCTGGACGAACGAGGAGGGCTACAGCGACAGCGACGGCCATCGTGTGCCGGTGCAGTGGCCGCAGGGTCTGAACCTGCAGGAGGGCGACTTCTGGAGCGGCTCGCCGTACCTCGGCGAGAGCGGCCGGTTGAACCCGGGCATCCTCGGCAAGACCCAGTGCGGCGAGTACTACCACGTCGCCCACAACCACGACCTCACCCAGGTCACCAACTACGGCATCACCTTCGGCGGCATGCTCACCCTGATCAAGGTCGAGCCGCCCCGCACGTCCATCGACGCCCAGTCGCCCTGCAACGGATGAGGACCACGGCGATGAACCAGCACACCACATCCGGGCAGTCCGACCTCGGGCGCACCGAACTCGATCCCATTCGCGCAACACCGGCCGCACGGCGGGAAGGCAGTGTCATGAGCGCTTCACGAACCTCCAGGCGACTGTTCGTCGCCGCGGTCACCGTCGTCGGCATCGCCGGCGGGGCCCTGGTCACGCATGCGGATCCGTTCCGGACCCGGGCGCTCGAGACCGGGGCGACGCAGGATCTGGCGACGACGGCCGCACCGACGTGGCCGGCGGTCGCGCCGACGTGCACGCTCGACACCGCCTGCGACGTGACGCTCACCGCGGGCACCGGCTCGGTGGCCGTCACCGACGAGATCGCGGGCGACACGACCGTGCCGTTCTACGGCTTCGGCGTGAACGGCGCCGCGCCGGCGCTCGCCGGCGCCGACGGGTCGGTCATCAAGGTGCCGTTGGGCACCACGATCCACCTCACGCTCGACAACCAACTCGGGCAGGACCTCGACCTGTCGTTCCCCAGCCTCGGTCACGTCACCAGGGCCGGCGACGTGTACACGGTCGTCGCCGACAAGGTGGGCACGATGGTGTTCCAGCCGGGTGCCAACGACCTCGCACCGCGCCAGGTCGCAATGGGTCTGGTCGGGGTGCTCGTGGTCACGCCGACCTCGGGTGACCCCGTCGCCGACTGTGCGACCTGCGCCTACGACCCGGCCGTGGCGTTCGACGACGAGGTGATCGTCGCCACGACCGACCTCGACGCCGAGTTCGCCCAGGACCCCATGCACTTCGACATGTCGTACTTCGGGCAGACCGGCGACGCCCAGCAGCACACACGCCGGGTGTACCACGTGATCAACGGCCGGTCGTTCCCCGACACCGACGTCATCGACGTGCGCGCCGGCGACGACGTGCTGCTCCGTTACGTGAACGCGGGGGTGACCGACAAGAACATGGGCCTGCTCGGGCTGCGCCAGCAACTGCTCGGCCGCAATGCGTCGGCGTACAGCTCACCGCAGACGCTGGTCGCCCCGCTCGTCGGGCCCGGCGAGACGGCCGACGTGGCCGTCTCGGTGCCGGTCGAGGCGTCGGCGGGCCAGAAGTACTCGCTGATGGATCAGGGTCGGCACATGGACGGCGGAACGGCCGCCGGCTTCGGCGGGGCGCTGACGTTCATCGACGTCTGGGCCGGTACGTCGCCCACGGTCGACGGTCTCGGCTTCGACCTCGCCACCGGCACGCTCACCGCGACCGGACACCCCTCCGATGCCACGCACACGATCACCGGATACCAGACACTCGTCACCGATTCCGAACTGCTGCCGCTCGAGGCCGACTGGGTGGGCCTGGCGGTCACGATCGACCCGGTGCCGGCCGCGGGCGCTGACGTCGCGATCGACGTCACCGGCATCGCTGCGACGGCCGGACAGCACGTCTGGGTCAGGGCGCAGCAGGACGGCACGCTCTGGAGCGCTCCGACGTCGGTCGTCGCACTCGCTGCACCGACCGTGTCGAACCTGGTGTTCGACGGGACGACGCTGAGCGCCACCGCTGCGGCCACGGCGCCCGCCACGGTCGCCTCGTTCGAGACCGGCGTGACCGACACGGACGCGCCGCCCTCGACATGGACCCCCGGTGTCGGTGATCCGGTGGCCATCAGCACACCGCTGACGGCGGCCCACGGCCAGTACGTGTGGGTGCGTGCCACCGACTCGAACGGCTTGCAGAGTTCGCCGGCCCGGGTGCTGGTGCCGTACTCCGCACCGACCGTCGGTGCGCTCGCCTACGACGGAGCGATGCTCACCGCGACGGGTGTCGCCGATCCGTTGCTCACCCTGACGGGCTTCGAGTACGCGGTCACCGACACCGACGCAGCACCCGATGCCTGGACCGCAGGCGATGGCGACGCCCTGAACATCGCCCAGGCCGTGGTGGCCGTGACGGGTCAACACGTGTGGGTGCGGGTGACCGACTCCAACGCGACGACGAGCGACCCGGCGTTCGTGATCGCAGGACCGGTGGTGCCGTGATCGCCGAACACGCACTTCCCCTCGCCGACGCGACGAACGGAGGGAGTGCTCCCACACCAGCGCCCAGCCGTGTGCCGCGTCGCCGTGCGAGCACCTGGTTGCGGAGGGCCGGCTTCCCGTGCGGCCTCGCGCTGATGGTGCTCGTCATCCTGGCCGGACGCGGCTGGGGGCCGTTCGCCGCCGAGGACGGGCCCGCCCCGCCCTCGGTGGCGATGCCGGTCAGTGCATCGATCGAGTCCACCTACGGAGTGCGCCTCGAATCGGTCGCCGTCACCGCCGGCGGTGGCATGATCCAGCTCCGCTACCAGATCCTCGACGGTGACAAGGCCGAGGCGCTGCACGGCACCGATGCCGCACCTGCCGTCGTCGCGGCGAACGGCACGGTCTACGCCGATCCCGGCATGGCCGGTCACAGCCATGTGGGCGCGACCGGCAACTCGGGAAGCTCGGACACACTGCTGCTCGCCGATGCGGGCGGCGCCGTGCACCGCGGCGACGTGGTGACCGTGCGCATCGGCTCGCTCGAGCTCCGCGACGTGCGCGTGCAGTGATGGCGCTCTTTCGAGGTGGTCTGGTCGTGCGTGGCCCGCTGCTGCTCATGGTGCTGCTGCTCGTGCTCGCTGCCTGCGGCGACGACTGCACCACGCCGTGTCGGCCTGGCATCAACTTCTACGTCAGCGAGCTCGCGGGGACACTGTCCGCCGGCTCGTCGGAGCAGGTGACGCTGTGCCTGGACGGCGACTGCCACGACATCACCCTGTCGCGCAGCGACGTGGGTGGCACGAAGTTCGTCCCGTTCGCGTCGTTCGGGTCCGGGGCCGACCACACGCTCACCCTCACCGGACCGGGTTCGTTGGCCGGGTCGTACCAGGGGGCGCTGACGGTGCTCGATCAGTCGGGAGGCGGGTGTGCCGCGTGCGCCATGGGTGTCGTCCAGGTGGCCGCCGACGGCTCGCTCACTCCCGGTCAGGTGGCCACGTCGACGACGGCCACCGTGCCGACCTCCAGCACCGGCGGTTGACGGTGCGGCGCTGGAGACGATTGTGGTCGTGCCTGTTCGCTGCCATCGTCGTGCTCGTCGCGGTGCCCGCCACGGGCGCCTCCGCACACTCGTCGTTCCTCGGCGCCGACCCCACGGATGGTTCGGTCCTGCAACGCGCGCCCATGGTCGTGTCGCTTCGATTCTCCGAGCCGGTGCTCCTCGACGCCACGACGGTCACGCTGACGCATCTCGGGCCTGGCACGACCGTGCGCCTCGCGTTGCGCAGCATCGATGACGGCGCCACCGTGGAGGCGACCCTGCCACCGATGAGCACGGGCGCGTACCTGGTGCGGTTCCGGGCGGTCGACCCTTCGGACCTGCACACGACGGTGGGCAGCGTGACCTTCGGTGTGGGGATCGTGCCACCCGCCACGCCGACGGGAAGCCAGCTCAGCGCATCACGGTGGTCGGCGGCGCTGCGCGCTGCGACCGACGCGGCGCTGATCCTCACCATCGGCGGTGCGACCGTCGCGTGGCTCGGCGTCCGACGCATCCGATCGTCGATCGCCCCCGCCCGACTCGCCGTGATCGGCGCCGCCGGCACGGCGATCGGCTGGGTGGCGGTCTTCGTCGCCGACGTCGGGTCGGTGGGCTTCGCGCACGCTCGCTGGGGATCGTTGCTCCTGGGCAGCGACCCGGGCCGACGTGCAGTGGTCGGCATCGAGCTGGCGCTGGCCGTGTGGTGGTCGGCCCGCTTCATGCGCACGTTGCGTACCGGATCGCGTCGCCCGATCGCGCAGGTGCTCGTGGTGCTCGCCCTGGCCTTCGTGATGATGGCCTCGCTCGGCGGTCACGCCGGAGTCGGGGGCAGCGCAGTGGTGGGCGTGACCCTCCGCGCACTCCACTACGGCTCGTTCGGCGTGTGGATCGGTGCGGTCGCGGTGCTGTGGTGGATCGCTCGAACCGATGCGAGTGCGCGCCGGCTGTGGCCCGACGTCAGCCGCCTTGCCGCGGTCGGCCTGGCCGTCACGGGTGCGAGCGGGTTGCTGATGAGCGGGCGAGTCGTGGCCACGGTGACCGCGCTGTTCGGGACGGCCTACGGCCGCATGATCGTCGGCAAGTTCCTGGTGCTCCTGGTGTTGGCGAGCATCGGTTGGTTCGCGGCGCGCCGGGTCGTGCGAGCCGATGTGCCACGCGGTGTCGCGTTCGAGGTGGTCGCAGCCCTGGTGGCGGTCGTGCTCGCCGCACTGCTGGCCAGCGGGGTTCCCGCGGTGGGGGAGCGATTCGAGCCCTTGGTCGGGTCCGACCCGCAGGTCGTCACCGGCGACGTCGACGACCTGACCGTGAGCGTGCTCCTGCAACCGGCCCTCCCCGGCGCGAACCTGCTGAAGGTGTCGGTACTGGACACTCGTCGTCCGTCGCCGGGCGTCGTCGAGCGGGTGTCGGTCGTCGTGCGTCGCAGCGACGGCCTGGAAGTCGCCCGTCGCGACGGCGTCCCGCAGGGCGGCAACCTGGAGTGGGCGGACGTCGACCTCGCCGCCCCAGGCTCGTACTCCGTCAACGTCCAGATCGACCGACCCTCCGCGCCCGTGAACTCGTTCGATCCGGCGGTGCAGGTGCAGGCGGCGCCGCAGCCGCGTGCCGAGACCGTCGTGTCCACCGCGGCCTGGGCACCGATCGCGACGGCGCTCGCCGTCGTGTGGCTCGTCGTGGTGACCCTGGGTGCAGTGCTGGTGCGTCGGGTCAGGGGTCGAAGCGGTAGCCGCTGCCTCGAACCGTCACCAGATGCACCGGACGCTCCGGACTCGGTTCGATCTGCCGTCGCAGCCGGTGGACGTGCTCGGTGACGGTGGCGACGTGCTGCCACTCGGGCTCGGCTCGCCACACCTGTTGCAGCAACTCGTCACGTGAGAACGCTCGGCCGGGTCGGGCGGCGAGGAAGACCAGCAGGTCGTAGGCGCGAGGGCTGAGGGTCAACACCTCGCCCCTGACCGAGACCTGCCGCGCCGACGTGTCGATGGTCAGGTCGCCGTGGGCGATGACGGGCTTGTCGTTGCCGTGCTGCGAGCGGCGCAGCACGGCGCGTACACGAGCGACCAGCTCCCTCGCCGAGAACGGCTTGACGACGTAGTCGTCGGCGCCCAACTCCAGACCGAGCACGCGGTCGGTCTCCTCGTCGGCGGCGGTGAGCAGGATGACCGGCACGTGACCGAGGAGGCGGATGGACCGCAGCACGGCGAAGCCGTCGAGGCCCGGAAGGTGCACGTCGAGCAGGACGGCATCGATGTCGTGTTCGTCGAGGAGCGACAGCCCGGCCTCGCCCGAGGTGGCCTCCACCACCTGGAAGCCGTTCGCCGACAAGCGGTCGCGCACGACGCGCCGCACGTCGTCGTCGTCGTCGACGAGCAACACCGTTCCCGCGCTGGTCGTAGTACTTCCGCCGTACATCGTTGCCACATTACGTCAAGATTCGGAGGAATTGGTCGTACGACCGGACTGGAAAACGGTGAGAAAGCTCAGTACTGTCGTCGTATGGCGGTCGACCCCGACGACCCGGCGCGACACGACGACGCATCGGTGGACGCGGCGGAACTCGTGCGCGTCAATCGCGCACTCGCCCACGATCTGCGCAACATCTTCTCGGTGATCAGCCTGTGTGCCGTCGACCTGGCCGAGGAGATGCACGGCCGACAGGCGCTCGGCCTGGTGATGGAGGTCCTGCACGCCTCCGAACGGGGGCTGTCGGTGGCCACCGAACTGCTGCACACGGGGCCCGACGACGGCCCGGCGCCACGACCGACCGACCTGCGAACGCACGTGCTCGAACTGCAGTCCTTCCTGGGGCGGCTGGCAGGTGGTGGGGTCGACACTCAGTTCGTCGTCGGCGACGTGGCCATCCACACCGCGCTCGATCGAACCGCGGTCACCCAGTTGCTGACGAACCTCGTGTCGAACGCGCGTGACGCGCTCCGCGGGACCGGACGCGTGCGGGTCACGGTGTTCGCCGACGGCGACGACGCGGTGTTGACGATCGGCGACGACGGCCCGGGTGTCCCGTCCGAGCTGCGCGGGCGCCTGTTCGACGACGGGTTCTCCACCAAGGGTGGCGCGCACTGGGGGCTCGGTCTCGCCATCGTGCGGCGCGTGGTCGAGCGATTCGACGGCACGATCGCGATGTCGCCGGCGCGGCCGTGCGGCGTGGACGTCACGATGCGGTTCCCGATGGTCGAGCCGAGCCGCTCGGGGCTCGCGCTGGTCGTGGCCACCGACGACGGTTCACGCCGGTCGCTCGCCGGGGCGCTCTCCCGAGCCGGGTTCGAGGTGCTGGCCGCCGCCGATGCGCTCGAGGCGTGCGATCTGGTGGTGGGCCGGGACGTCGTCGACATCGCCTTTCTCGACCCCGACCACGCCGCCGACAGCGGGCTGCACGAGCTCGGCCGTTTGGGCGAAGTGTCGCGGCGGGCGCTGCTCGAGCACGTGGTCCGCAGCGGCGAGCAGGCCGACCTGATGGTCAGCGAGTGCCTCGTCGACGACCTCAGGGCGCGGTGATCTCGCGGAGGAACGTCTCGGCGTCGGCGCGATGGCGGGTGCGTTTCATCGGTGGCAGCGCCTTGACGATGTCCCAGCGGTAGTTGGCCTTGCCGAGGCGGGGGTCCATCACGGCCACCACGCCGCGGTCGGTGGCCGTGCGGATGAGCCGGCCGGTCGCCTGCGCCAGCAACATCGACGCGCGCGGGATGTCGATCTGGCCGAACGCCGCGGCGCCGAGCAGCTCGCGCCGGGCCGACAGCAACGGGTCGTCGGGTCGAGGGAACGGGATCTTGTCGACCACGACCAGGCTCAAGGTGCGGCCGGGGATGTCGACGCCCTGGAAGAACCCCGCCGTCGCGAACAGGCAGGCGTGCTCGTCGTCGCTGAAGGCGCGCACGAGCGCGGTCTTGGGGAGATCGCGTTGCGTGAAGACCGGGAACTCGACCCTGGCCTTCACCGCCTCGGCGGCGGCGTCCATCGCCTTGTAGCTGGTGAACAGGGCGAGCGTTCGGCCGCCCGCAGCGGTGATGAGCGCGACCAGTTCGTCGTGCACCGCTGCCGCGAACTGGGGTGACCGCGGGTCGGGCAGGTGCAGCGCGCAATAGAGCATCGCGTGATGCTCGTAGTCGAACGGGCTGCCGACGTCGATCTCGTCGAACTCACCGCTCGGCAGGCCGACTCGGACGCCCAGCGACGACGGGATGGTGGCGCTGGTGAGGATGCCCGTGCGCCGCGACCACAGCCCGTTGGCCAGTACCGGCGCGACGTCGAGCGGGGCGATCTCGAGGCGCGGGAACTCGGGTCCACCGCCGACGAACGGGACCTTGCCCTCCAGCGACTCGAGCGCCATGTCGATGGCCTCCTGCAGCCGCGTGGTCATCTGCTGGCCGCGGAGCTTCTTCTGTTTCGCGTCGTCGACGTCGGTGTCGATGGCGCGCAGCGCGTCCTGGGCACGTTGCAGCCGGCCGCGGAGATCGACGAGCAGGTCGCCGACGGGGGCGGGGAGCGGGTTCGAGAGGCGCTGCCCGACCAGCGGGCCGAGTGTGTCGCGGATGGCGCCGGGCGCCTCGGTGATGGGTGCGAGGACCAATGGATCGACGAGGATGCGGCGCAACGCCGAGGCCAACGCGGTGAACCGTCCACCCGTGACCTCGACACCGACCGTGTCGCTCATCACGTCCTCCAACTGGTGGGCCTCGTCGACGACGAGCACGTCGTGCTCGGGCAGGATCGCCCCGCCGGTGCCGACGTCGAGCCCGTAGAGGTGCATGTTGACGACGATGACGTTGGCGGTGGCGGCCCGATCGCGAGCGGCCTCGGCGAAGCACACCGGCCCCTTCGGGCATCGCGATGCGCCGGGGCACTCCTCCGACCCGACGCTCACGGCCTGCCACGCCCGGTCGGTGGGTGCCCAGTCCAGCTCGGCGCGATCGCCGCTGGTGGAGGTGCGGCTCCATTCGGCGAGGCGGTTGATCTCGACCTTGGTGGTGTTGGCGAACTCGTCGATCTCCAGCTGCCCCTGCGTCTTCGACTGCAGTTCGTCGAGACGTTGACGGCAGACGTAGTTGCTGCGCCCCTTCAGCACCGCCCACTCGAACGGCGTGCCCAGGTGCGTCTCCAGGAACGGCAGGTCCTTGCTGGCCAGTTGGTCCTGCAGCGCCTTCGTCGCTGTGGCGACCACGACGGTCTTCCCGGCCAGCAGCGCGGGGACCAGGTAGCCGATGGTCTTGCCCGTGCCGGTGCCCGCTTGGACCACGAGATGGCGACCGGAGTCGATGGCGTCGGCGACGGCCTGGGCCATCTGCCGCTGGCCAGGTCGGTCCTCGGCGGCCGGCAGCGCATGGGTGACGGCGTCGAGCGCGGCCTGGATCCTCACCGGAGCGAGCATACGGTCGGGCTCGACCCCCTGGCCGGATACGGCGATCGCCGGACCGTCACGGGTGCGCCGCCCCGTCGCGGTCGCGCGCCACCAACCAGAAGGACCCCAGCCTGTGAAGCTCACCAAGAAGATGGCCGTCGCCGCCGGCATCGTCGTGCTCGCCATGTCCGCTGCCGCCTGCCAGGGCACCGTCAACGGCGGTGGTCGCCTCACCGGCATCGCCGGCAGCACGGGCCGGAACGGCACGATCAGCATCTCGTCGTCGTTCAACACCGACACCGAGTACTACCGCACCGCCGGAGTGGAGCGCCTCGGTGACATCGGTCTTCGCTTCCAGGCCACGAAGCAGGCCGGCTCGAACAGCATCCGCGTCGCCAAGGCCGTGGTGTCGGCCGGCGTTGCCGCGAACGACGACTGCGCCGTCTTCGGTGGCACCTACACCAGCATCGGCAAGGCCGACATCGGTTCCGGACCGTTCATCGGGGTCGTCTTCAAGGCCGACGGCCGTACCGGGGTCATCTCGGTGGCGCTGCCCGGCGATGTGCGCACGGGCTTCATGCACGTCGGCGAGCTGACCTCGGGCACGCTGAACATCACGTCGTCCGACATGGCGCCGTGCGATGAAGTGATCTCGCTCATCGGCGTGCTCGGCTGATGCCCTTGCGTCGGGTCGACGCTCGTGCTCGGGTCAGTCGACCAGTTCGAGCGCGGCGTCGAGCTCGACGGCGTCGAAGTCGGGCCAGGCCTTCTCGGTGAAGTACACCTCGGTGCCGACGCTCTGCCAGAGCATGAAGTTGGACACGCGGACCTCGCCGGAGGTGCGCACGAGCACGTCGACGGGGGGCAGCTCGGGTAGATAGAGATGAGCCCCGATGGACTCGACGGTGACCGGGCCCTCGGCCGCGGCCTGGGCGGCGGCGTGGACCATCTCGGCGTGGCTGCCGTAGTCGAACGCCACGGTGAGCACCATGCCGGTATTGCCGGCGGTGTCGGCGATGGCCTTGCGGATGGCCCGCTGCACGTACTTGGGGGTGCGCGCGTCGGGGCTGTCGAACGGGCGCCCCATCCACTGGATGCGGACGTTCAGGTCGTTCAACTCGGCGACGCGTCCGAACAGCTTCTTGTGCAGCCCGAGGATGTGGCGCACCTCGGTCCGCGGCCGCACCCAGTTCTCGGTGGAGAAGCCGAACACGGTGAGCCAACCGACGTCGCGGGTGACGGCGACGCGCACCAGGCGGGCGAGGTTCTCCTCGCCCTCGGTGTGCCCCTCGGTGCGCGGCAGGTGACGAGCCTTGGCCCAGCGGCCGTTGCCGTCCATGATGCACGCGACATGGGCGCGGCGCGTCGGAGCGGGGGGAGGCGGTGCCACGTCGGTCACGGTAACAAACGGTCGCCCGAAACTATTGACAGTGCTTGTGACATGAGTAGGGTTGGCGCATGGATTCCTCGTCGCCGCTCGTCCTCGATTCGCTCCGCCGGCGCATGCGCGCCATGCACTCGCTGTACCACCAGGCCGTCGAGACGATGGACCTCGAGCACGTCAACCACTTCGAGCGCGAGGGCGTGCTGCCCATCGCGTTCTGCCTGTTCCACATCACCAACATGATCGACGCGTCGTTCATGATGATGACGGGCACGCCACCGATCTGGAACGACGAGTGGCAGCAGCGGGTGCGGCATGACCATCAACGACCACGGCAAGCACAAGACGGTCGACGAGATGATCCACCAGCGCATCGGCGACTACGACGCGTTCCAGGAGTACATGCGCGCCGTGTTCCAGCGCACCGAGGACTGGCTGGACCAACTCGACCCGGCCGAGCTCGACCGGGTGGTCATCACCCGCCCCTTCCCGCCGCAGATCGCCAGCACCTACAGCGCCCGCGTCGCCGGTCCGGAGGGCATCACCCTGCTCGACGCCACCGAGTGCTGGATCTATCAGCACGGCTTGCGCCACATGGGCGAGATCGAGCTCGCCCGAGGCCTGGTCGGCCTCAACGGCATGACGTCGTAACCCCATCACGCGTGGGACAATGGGGGCGATGAACGCCGTCGCCGACACCAGCGCGCTCCGCCACGTGATCGTGGTCGGCGGGACGGTCGCGGACTGGGCGGCGTGGTCGGCCGAGCAGTGGTCCGAGCGACTCGGCGAGCTGGGCAAGGTGGCCGACACGGTCGGCGCCAGCTGGCTCACCGTGCGGCCCTACCAGGGCGCTTCGAGTGCCGACGAGGCCACGAGCTCGGTGCCCGAGCGCACGGTCGCAGTCGGCGACTGCCTGGTCAGCGCGCACCCCGAGGCCGACGGCCGCAGCCGCGTCGCCGCGGCGGTGAACGCACTGCAGGCAGCGGGGCGTCCCGTCACCGAGGACGCCATCGCCGAACGCCTCAACGCCCCCGCCGAAGCCGACCCCGACCTCGTCGTCATCCTCGGCTCGTCGCATCGCCTGCCGCCGTCGTTGGTGTGGGAGCTGGCCTACAGCGAGCTGGTGTTCCTCGACGTCGCCTGGACCGAACTGACGCCCGAACACCTCGACCAGGCGATCAGCACCTACGCCCACCGCAACCGTCGCTTCGGCGGCGTGAACGACTGACCGCGCCCGTGGCCAGCCACCTGTACCGCGACACGGCGGTCGTCCTGCGCACCTACAAGCTGGGCGAGAGCGACCGCATCGTGGTGCTGCTCACCGAGGAGCACGGCAAGATCCGCGCCGTCGCCAAGGGCGTGCGCAAGACGAAGTCGAAGTTCGGTGCCCGGCTCGAGCCGATGAGCCACGTCCGCCTGCTGCTGTCGCAGGGCCGTGAGCTCGACATCGTCAGCCAGGCCGACAGCGTCGAGACGCTCGCGCCGATGATGGCCGACCTCGACCACCTGACCAACGGCATCGCCGTGCTCGAGGCCGCCGACCAGATGACGCTCGATCGCGAGCCCGCGCCGCACCTCTACCGAATGGTGGTGGGTGCGCTGCGCACCATCGCCGAACGCAGCGGCCCGCTGGTGGTGCCGTCGTTCTACTGGAAGCTGCTGGCCGCGGAAGGTGTGGCACCCGAACTCGACGTGTGTGTGCGCTGCGGCGAGGACGGTCCACTGGTGGCGTTCGACATGGACCAGGGCGGTGCGCTGTGCCGAGCGTGCCGCACGGGGGCGCCGCTCAGCTCCGAGGCGCTCGACCTGATGCGCATGATCCTCGGCGGCCGCCTGAACGATGCACTGGCGGTGCCGTCGTCGCCCGCCACCCACGAGGTCGCCGCGCACGCCACCCGCTCGCTCGAGCACCACATCGAGCGCCGCCTGCGCACCGTCGCCATGTTCGAGTCCCACTAGCGGCCCCGCCTTCCGATGGCTTTTCGGGAATCGGTTCGCGGTGGCTGAGGGGGTGGCCGTAGCCTTGAGACGTTATGGCTGCCACCGAACTCGACCAGATCGTCAACCTCGCCAAGCGACGCGGTTTCGTGTACCCGTCGGCCGAGATCTACGGCGGCTTCCGTAGCAGCTACGACTACGGGCCCGCTGGGCTCGCTCATGCTGCGCAACGTGCGTGAGGCCTGGATCCGCACGATGGTCCAGCAGCGCGACGACGTCGTGCTCATCGACGCCGCCATCCTCGCCCCGCCGCAGGTGTTCGAAGCGAGCGGTCACCTGGCCAACTTCAGCGACCCGCTCGTCGACTGCACCAACTGCAAGCAGCGGTTCCGCGAAGACCACCTCACCGATCCCGACGTGTGCCCGAACTGCGGCTCGAAGGGCTCGTTCACCGAGGCCCGCGCGTTCAACCTGATGTTCAAGACCTACGCCGGCCCCGTCGAGGGTTCTGGCGCCGAGGTGTACATGCGCCCCGAGACGGCGCAGGGCATGTTCGTCAACTTCCTCAACGTGCTCCAGACCAGCCGCAAGAAGCCGCCGTTCGGTATCGCCCAGGTGGGCAAGAGCTTCCGCAACGAGATCACGCCCGGCAACTTCATCTTCCGCACGCGCGAGTTCGAGCAGATGGAACTCGAGTTCTTCGTGCCTCCGGCCGAGAGCGCGCAGTGGTACGACTACTGGTGCAAGGCCCGCCTGCAGTGGTACATCGACCTCGGCATCCCTGCCGAGATGCTCATGCTGCGCCCGCACGACGCCGACGAGCTGAGCCACTACTCGTCGGGCACCAGCGACATCGAGTTCCTCTACCCGTGGGGTTGGGGCGAGCTCGAAGGTGTCGCCCAGCGCACCGACTACGACCTCAACCAGCACGCCCAGCACAGCGGCCAGAAGCTGGACTACTTCGACCAGGCGACCAACGAGCGGTACGTGCCGTTCGTCATCGAGCCCGCTGCGGGTGTGAACCGGGCCATGGCTGCATTCCTGCTGGCCGCGTACGACGAGGACATCATCAACGACGAGCCGCGCACCGTGCTGCGCCTCCACCCGCGCCTCGCGCCGTTCAAGGTGGCGGTCCTGCCGCTGAGCAAGAAGGACACGCTCACCCCGCTGGCCAAGGAGATCTTCGCGACGTTGGCCGAGCGCTACATGGTGGACTACGACGAGACGCAGGCCATCGGCAAGCGCTATCGCCGCCAGGACGAGATCGGCACGCCGTTCTGCGTCACGGTCGACTTCGACTCGCTGGAGGACGGCGCGGTCACCATCCGCGAGCGCGACACCACCGAGCAGGTGCGTGTGCCCATCGCCGACCTGTCGGTCGAGCTCTTCCGCCGCCTCGGCTTCTGATGCTCTACTCGCGGGTCGTCGTCGGCACCGACGGCTCCGCAACCGCGAGCCTGGCCGTCGATCACGCGTGCGAGTTGGCGCGCCTCGGTGGCGGCACGTTGCACGTCGTGCACGCGTGGGACGTCTCGGCGGCGATGGCGACACTCGGCGACGACGCACCCGACGACGGCGCGGCGATGCTGACGCAGGTCGCGGCGACCTGCGCGGCCACAGGGGTCGCGGTCGAGACCCATCTGGTGCGTGGCGACCCGGGCGAGGTGTTGCTCGACGTGGCGGATGAGGTCGACGCCGACCTCATCGTGGTCGGCAACCGCGGCATGTCGGGCGCGAAGCGGTTCTTGATCGGCAGCGTGCCGAACAAGGTGTCGCACCATGCGCGCTGCACGGTGCTCGTGGTCCGCACCACGGACTGACGGCGCGTCGAGCGCTCGCCGGGCGACCGGTGCGGTCAGCCGGGAGGCGCGAAGAACTCGAGCGGGATGTTGTCGGGGTCGCGGAACGACAGGCCCGACCCGTAGGGCGCGTCGACGATGCCGCCGTGGGCGACGCCGAGTGCCTCGAGCTTGCTCTGCCACGTCTCGAGCTCGGCGCGGTTGGCGCAGCCGAACGCGACGTGATCCAGGCCGGGGCGCAGTTCGTCGCACGGCTCGGCACTGGTCGGACTGGGATGCTGGTGGATGCCGAACAGCGTCCCACCGAGCAGCCAGACCACGTGGTGGAAGGCGCCGGCGTCCTCGTCGAGGACCGGTTCGCTGCCGAACAGTGCCGCATACCAGGGTCGACTGCGACCGAGGTCGCTGACCGTGACGGCCACGTGGGCCAGGGGCGGAAACGCAGACATGGCCTGCCTCCTTGTTCGTCGGGAGGCCAAGCGTAGGCACGCTGCCCGGACCGTCCGTCCGCCGAAATGCTCAGTTCTGCAGCGGGAGACGAACCGTGAACCTGGCGCCGCCGAGCGGCGCGTTCTCGGCGGTCACCTCGCCGCCCATCGCCGCGACGAGCTCGTGCACGATGGCCAGGCCGAGGCCGCTGGGGTTCTCGGTCCGCTCGGGTCGCTGGCGCGCCGAGTAGAGGCGTTCGAACACGTGCGGGAGGTCGACCGGTGCGATGCCCGGGCCATCGTCGTCGACCGTGCAGAGCGCCGACTCGCCGTCGCTGCGACACGACACGTAGACGTTCGCGCGGGCGTACTTGGTGCCGTTCTCGACGAGGTTGGCCAGCACCTGGGCGAGACGATCCGGATCCACGTCGACGGGCACCGACGACGTGGCGACGGCGTGGACGGTGACGCCATCGGAGGCGCCGGTGGCGCCCGCAACGGCGGTGTGCACGGCCTCGGTGAGGTCCACGCGCATCGGGTGCATGGTGAACGATCGGGCCTGCAACTTGGCCAGGTCGAGCAGGTCGGCCACCAGGCGTTCCAGGCGACGAGACTCGTGGCGGATGACGCCAGCGGCCTTGGTCGGCTCGACGGTGCCGTCGGTGATCGCGTCGGCGTAGCCGCGGATGGAGGTGAGCGGCGTGCGCAGGTCGTGGCTGACGGACAGGAGGAACTGTTGCTCGAGCGTTCGGCTGCGCTCCAACGAGTCGGCCATGTGGTTGATGCCGCGCTGCAGGGTGGCCAACTCGTCGCGGTTGCCGGGGGCGGGCTCGGCGACGCGTGTGGACAGCTCGCCCGCGGCGATGAGCGACGCGGCGTGCGAGACGTCGCGCACCGGCTTGCTGAGACGGCGGCCGAGGAGCACGGCCGCGCCGAGTGCGAGCACGATGGTCGCGACCGATGCCCACAGGAACAGGCGCACCGCTGCGCCGAGGTTGGCGTCGATCGGCCGGGTGGACACGACGGCGAACGAGCGACCTGTCGGTGCCGCGGCGGGCGCGGCGGCGTAGGCCACCCGGCGCTGGATGCCCGACACCACGCCGCCCTCCTCCAGCACGGTCAACTCGGCGGGGGAGAGGGTGAGGTCGGTCGGTAGCTCGGACGTGTCGAAGCCGCCCTGTCGGTTCGAGGTGAGGACCACGAACTCCTCCAGCGGCACGATCGCCTTCAGGCGTTGCAGCTGGCGGATGCGCACCTTCAGCTGACGCTGCCCCTCGGGCGTGTCGAGCGGCTGGTCGGTCTGCAGGAACTCGGCGATGTTGCTGGCGAACGCGGTGGTCTGGTCGCGCAGCTCGGACTCGGTGGTGTGGCGAGCGCGCACAGCGGCCAGGGCGAGCGTGCCACCACCGGCGACGATGAGTGTGGCGACGACGACACCGACGATGACGAGCGCGAGCCGACGAGTCATGACCGCAGCGTGCCCGATCGGTGTGATGGATCTGTGAACGCCGGCGGACGGATGAGGAGTGCGAGGGTGTCCGTCATGTCAGCCGAGCCGGTAGCCGATGCCCCACACGGTCGCCAGCGGCAGGTCGTCGCCCAGCTTCTTGCGCAGCTGGCGCACGTGCACGTCGACCGTGCGATCGTCGCCGATCCAGTCGGCGCCCCACACACCATCGAGCAGCTGTTGGCGGGACAGGGCGAGGCCCTGGTTGCGGGCCAGGAACGCGAGCAGCTCGAACTCACGCGTGGCCACGGCCACCGCCGCGCCCCGGTGCCGCACCTCGCGCCGGGCGACGTCGATCTCGAAGTCGTCGCCGATGCACACGACCGTGCTCGTCGCGTCGACGCGTGTGTCGGGTTGCCCGCGGCGGAGGATGGCCTTCACGCGGGCGACGATCTCGCGGGGTGAGAACGGCTTGGTCACGTAGTCGTCGGCGCCGAGTTCGAGCCCGAGGATGCGGTCGATCTCGCCGTCGCGGGCGGTGAGGAACAGCACCGGCACGCTGCTGCGTGAGCGGATGCGACGGCAGACCTCGAACCCGTCGATGTCGGGCAGCCCGATGTCGAGCACCACCATCACCGGTCGGTGCAGTTCGACCAGCTCCAGGCCGCGTTCGCCCGACGAGGCCTGCAGCACGCGGAAGCCCGCGTCGCGCAGGTACGCGTCGAGCAGATCGGCGATGTGCGGGTCGTCCTCGACGATCACCAGGTTCCGTTCGTTCGCTCCCGTGTCGGCCACGTCGCTCATGGTGCCACGCTGGTACGGTGCCCGACGGACACCGTCGCCGGCGGTGCAGTCACAGGGGAGTCGTCATGAGCAAGGTGTCGGTGTGGGTGAAGCTGGATCTGCAGCCCGGAAAGCGTGACGAGGCGATCGCCATCATCCAGGAGGCGCTCGACGCCGTCGAGTCCGAGGCGGGCACCGAGCTGTACCTGCTGCACACCGATCCCAACGACGAGAACGTCCTCTACTTCTTCGAGAAGTACACCGACGGCGAGGCACTCGCCGCGCACGCCGGTGCCGACTGGTTCAAGACGTTCGGTCCCAAGCTCGGCCCGGTGCTGGCCGGTCGCCCGGACATGAAGATCGTCAACCCGGTGGGTGGCAAGGGTCTCTGACCCGCTGCCCGTCGTCGCCGCTCGTTCGCACGTGGCCACCTACCTCGATCGCATCCTCGAACGTCACCGCGAAGTCGCCAAGGGCGACTCGCGGTCGACGGGCGCGCTCATCGAGCACGCGCTCGCGATGGGCGCCGCGCGGGGCTTTCGCGATGCACTCGCCGGTCGCGTGCAACTCGGTGTCATCAGCGAGGTGAAGCGACGGTCGCCGTCGAAGGGCGACCTGAACGTCGGTCTCGACCCGGCGGCGTTGGCGGCCGAGTACGAGCGTGGTGGCGCATCGTGCCTGTCGGTGCTCACCGACGAGGAGTTCTTCGGCGGTTCGGTCGCCGACCTGCAGACCGCACGTGCTGCCTGCACGCTGCCCGTGTTGCGCAAGGACTTCACGGTCAGCGAGCACGATGTGCTCGACGCCCGACTGATGGGCGCCGACTGCGTGCTGCTCATCGCCGCTGCGCTCGAGCGCAGCGAGCTGATCGCGTTCCACGACCTGGCCGTCAGCGTCGGCCTCGACGTGCTCGTCGAGATCCACGACGAGGCCGAGCTCGACGTCGCCCTTGCCGCCGGAGCCACGCTGATCGGGGTCAACCAGCGCGATCTGGTGACGTTCCAGGTCGATCACGAACGGGCGGTGCGCATGGGCGGTGTGATGCCCGCCGAGGTGGTCAAGGTGGCCGAGAGCGGTGTCCGCGGACCCGCCGACGCGGCCAGCCTGCACGCCGCCGGCTACCACGCCGTGCTGGTGGGCGAGACCCTGGTGACGTCCGGCGACCCCGCCGCCGCCATCCAGTCCCTCATCCACGCCGAGCGAACGCGAGCCCGAGGCAATCCGACAACCTCGCGCCCTGTGGGGTGACGTGCCGATGGTCAGGGGGCCGTGAAGGCGGTGGCGACTCGGGCGGCGGCGTTCGCGGCGTCGCGGGCGGCCTGGGCGCGCGCCGTGTCGAGTTGCGCCCGGGTGGTGTCGAGCGTGTCGCGCAGCGCGACCACCTTGTCGGCCGCCTCGCGGATGCGCGCCTGCATGTTCAGGTCGCTGAAGATGTTGTCGAACCACACGTCGAAGGCCCACGCCCCGCTGCCCATCTCCAGACCGGCGGGCACTGCGACCGACGTGGGGATGTCGGCCAGCTCGCGCCGAACTGCCGCGATGCCCGACGTCGTGGACTCGATGGCCGACAGCGCGTCGCTCACCCGTTGACGCTTCACCGCCGACGCGAGCAGGCCGCCACCGAGCAGGTCGTAGGTGCCCCAGGCCCTGGCCGACGACAGCCGCTGCTCGGCGACGGCCGCAGCCTCCTGGCAGCGGTGCACCGCCTCGATCGCTTCGTCGTACTCCTTCAGCAGCGCCGCCGCGGCGGCCGACTGTTGCTCCAGCTCGACCACACCGGCGTAGCCGTCCGGGTCGACTCGTGCCCAGGCGTTGCGCAGCGATTCGAGTGCGGCGCCGACGTCGACGGTGGCGGGAACCTTGGTGCGTGCCTCCGCCAGCGACCGCTCCAGCTCGTCGAGCGCCGACTGTGCAGTCGCCAGCCGGGTGGCCGCGGCCAACGCCTGCGACGACTCCAGGTCGCGCCGCTCGTCGAGGCGACCGAACAGGCGGTACACCAGTTGCAGGAAGCCCGTGCCTGCCCACTCGTCGGCCTCGGAGCGCTCGAGGTCGGCTTCGATCCGGAGTTCGTCGACGCGCTGCCACGCGCGATCTCGCTCGGCCATGAGTCGATCGATCCACGACCTGGCGAGCGCACGGGAACGTTCGGACTCCGCTGCGGCCACGTACGCGGCCCGTCGTGTGGCCAGGTCGTCACCGTCGCTCATCGGTCCGAACGTAGTGCAGGCGGACCCTGGCCGATGTTCGAGGGGGTTTCTGCGTAATCGATACCGCGTCGCCCACCGGTTGAGGGGTACGTTGTGGACGCATGTTCGTGAAGATCTGCGGGATCACCAACGAGGACGACGCGCTGTTCGCCGTCGCCATGGGGGCCGACGCCGTGGGGTTCGTCTTCGCCCCGTCACCCCGCCAGGTCGCCGCCCAGCAGGTGTACGACATCACTCGGCGGTTGCCGCCCGAGATCCTCACGGTCGGTGTGTTCCGCGACGAGGCCCCGGCACGAGTCATCGACACCGTCCATCGTGCCGGTCTGAAGGCCGCACAACTGCACGGCCACGAGACCCCCGACATGGTGGCCGAGGTCGCCGCCCAGATCCGCTGGGTCATCAAGGCCGTCGTGGCCGGGTCCACCGACGCGCAGCGGGCCGATCGGTTCGGCACCGACATGGTGCTGGTCGACGCCCCGAAGCCCGGCTCGGGCAAGGTGTTCGACTGGGGTCTGGTCGACGATGTGGCCGAAGGCCCGCGCATCATCCTCGCCGGCGGCCTCGACCCCGACAACGTCGCCGAAGCCGTGCGCCTGGTGAACCCGTGGGGCGTCGACGTGTCGTCAGGTGTCGAGAAGTCGCCGGGTCGCAAGGATGCGCTGAAGGTGAAGTCGTTCATCGAACGGGCCAGGGCCGCCGCACCGACGCGCCACCTGGGCCCCGATCAGATGCCCTACGACTGGGCCGACGACGAGATCTGAAGTTCCCCCCAATGGAGAAAGAGTGCATGTCATGTCGTTGATGGCTGAGCCGTCGGCCGAGGGCCGATTCGGCGAGTTCGGTGGACGGTTCGTTCCCGAGACCCTCGTTCCCGCGTGTCAGGAACTGGAGGCCGCGTTCGACGACGCCTGGTCCGATCCCGCGTTCCGCGCCGAACTCGACCACGTCCTGCGCACCTATGCCGGTCGTCCGTCGATGCTCACCGAGTGCAAGAACCTCGGCGAGCAACTGGGCATTCGCCTGGTCCTGAAGCGTGAGGACCTGAACCACACCGGTTCCCACAAGATCAACAACGTCATCGGCCAGGCGCTGCTCGCCAAGCGCATGGGCAAGAAGCGCCTCGTCGCCGAGACCGGCGCCGGCCAGCACGGCGTCGCGTCGGCCACCGCTGCGGCCCTGATGGGCATGGAGTGCAAGGTCTACATGGGCGCGGTCGACGTCGCCCGGCAGGAACTGAACGTGTTCCGCATGAAGTTGCTCGGCAGCGAGGTCGAGGCCGTGCACAGTGGCAGCCGCACCTTGAAGGACGCCGTCAACGAGGCGATGCGCGACTGGGTGGCCACCGTCGAGACGTCGCACTACTGCCTCGGCTCGGTGATGGGCCCGCACCCGTACCCGTTCATGGTTCGTCAGTTCCATCGGGTCATCGGCGACGAGGCCCGCGCTCAGAGCATCGAGATGCTCGGCGACGTGCCCGACGTCGTGGTCGCCTGCGTGGGAGGCGGTTCGAACGCGATCGGCATCTTCAGCGGCTTCGTCGACGACCGGTCGCGACTGGTGGGTGTCGAGCCTGCCGGTGGCGCCGCGGTCACTCGCGCCCAGCCGGGTGTCGTGCACGGCATGCGCAGCTATCTCATGCAGGACGAGTACGGCCAGGTGCAGGAGGCACACAGCATCAGTGCCGGCCTCGACTACCCGGGCGTCGGACCCGAGCACTCGTACCTCGCGTCCATCGGCCGGGCCGAGTACCCGAACGTCAACGACGCCGAGGTCATCGACGCCTTCCAGCTGTTGGCCCGCACCGAGGGGATCATTCCCGCGCTCGAGTGCGCACACGCACTGGCCTGGATCGTGCGCGCCGCACCCGAGATGCAGGGACAGACCGTGTTGATGAACCTCAGTGGCCGTGGCGACAAGGACGTGGCCCAGATGATGGACGTGCTGAACCGTGACTGACCTCGACACCAACCAGCTCGGCGCGATGGAGTCGGCGTTCCGGGCCAAGCGAGCGGCGGGCCGCAAACTGCTCGTTCCGTACGTCACCGGCGGCCTCGCCGGGTGGCAGGACAGCGTGCGCGCCGCCGCAGCGGCCGGGGCCGACGCGATCGAGATCGGCATCCCGTTCAGCGATCCCGTGATGGACGGTCCGGTCATCCAGCAGGCGTCGCAGATGGCGCTCGAGAGCGGCGCCACGCCGGTGAGCATCCTCCAGGAGGTGCGCGAACTCGACGTGCAGATCCCGCTGGCCGTGATGCTCTACTACAACACGGTCCACCACGCCGGCCACGAACGCTTCGCCGCCCAGCTGAAGAGCGCCGGCATCGCCGCGTGCATCGTGCCCGACCTTCCGCTCGAGGAGAGCGGCCCGTGGTGCGCGGCGGCCGACGCCGCCGGTATCGAGACCGTGATGCTCGCCGCGCCCACCGCGCCCGACGAGCGACTGCCGCGAGTGTGTGCTCGGGCGCGGGGCTTCGTGTACTCGGTGGGTCTGTTGGGCGTCACCGGCGAGCGGGCCACGTTGGCCAGCACCGCCGTCAGCCTGGCCCGACGGCTGAAGGCCGTCACCGACGTGCCGGTGCTGGTGGGTGTCGGCGTGTCGAACGCCGATCAGGCTCGCGAAGCCTGTGAGGTCGCCGACGGGGTCGTCATGGGCGCCTCGGTGGTGCGGCGCATCCTCGAGGGTGGTGCCGACGCAGCGGGGGAGTTCATCGCCGAGGTCCGTGCGGGCCTCGATCGAGGCTGAACAACTTTTAGCAATAAATACCCATCCGGGTCCCCGGCGGCTCCGAACAGGTGCCGATGGCCTCGCCACCCCCTGGCGAGGTCCGTGAACACCTGGGAGATCCACCATGAAGCTTCGCACTCTTGCCGCTGCGGCCGTCGCCGCCTCGTTCCTTCTCGCCGCCTGTGGCAGCGACGAGGACTCGGCCGCGACCACCGCAGCCCCCACCACGGCAGCCGGCGCCGAGACCACGGCCGCGCCGATGGCCGAGGACAT
This sequence comes from uncultured Actinomycetes bacterium, assembly GCA_963822385.1. GTDB lineage: Bacteria > Actinomycetota > Acidimicrobiia > Acidimicrobiales > Ilumatobacteraceae > UBA668. The sequence continues at coordinate 1,592,194 of CAWGHJ010000003.1, read as the reverse complement.
CGTCGCCGTCGCCTCGGGCAACCCCGACTTCTCCACCCTGGTCGCCGCAGTCACCGCGGCCGGCCTGGTCGAGACGCTGCAGGGCCCCGGCCCGTTCACGGTGTTCGCACCGACGAACGCCGCCTTCGAGGCGCTGCCGGCCGGTCTGGTCGACAAGCTGCTCCTGCCCGAGAACAAGGACACGCTCGTGAAGATCCTCACGTACCACGTGGTGTCGGGCAAGGTCATGGCCGCCGACGTGGCTGCCGGTGACGTGGCCTCGGTCGAGGGCTCGCCGATCACGATCACGGTCGACGGCGGCACCGTCAAGCTGAACGACTCGGCCACCGTCACGGCGACCGACGTCGAGGCCTCGAATGGCGTCATCCACGTCATCGACGCCGTCATCCTGCCCCCGGGCCTCGACATCTCGGGTCTGTGAGCTCGGCGCCGCATCGGCGCCTCCGAGACATCCCCCAACTGGAACGAGGGCCCTTCGGGGCCCTCGTTTCGCGTCATGATGCACGGGTGCCTGACGACCTGCATCTCGACCAGCCGACCGCCGGCGAACCCGTACCCTCCGATGCCGTGCCCTTCGACCCCGTGCCGTTCGACCCGGGCTGCGAGTTGTGCGAAGCGGCTCCGCTGACCGAGCGCTACTACGAGGACGACGTGTGCTGGGTCGCCGAATGCGAGTCGTGCTTCGTGCCGATGGTCGTGTGGAAACGACACGACCCGAACCCCCCAGAGGAAGTTCGGGTCGTATTACTGGCTCGATTGAGCTCGATTGTCGTGGACCGCTTCGGAGTCGAACCGTGGCTGGATCAGAACATGCGCAGTATTCCCACGCATTTTCACGCCCATGCTCGACCGAGGAGCGGACCTTTCGTGCCACGGTCAAGCCGTGGCTGACATCACCTGACGCCGCCGATAACCCGGTGCATGTTGGCTGCCTTTCAAAATGCGGGAGTGGAGTGTCACGGTCCCGACAGAAAAGTCTCAAGGACTCCGCTGGTCGGTCACGCTCCGTCACCATATCACGCCGGGTGGGAGTTCTTGCAAGAGTCTTGAAGAAGAAAACTATGTAGTCATACGAACGCAGTGCGTGGTGATCGACCTGGGGTGATGCGCTACACTCGGCGACATGCTCACGCCCGGTCGGCCCGCTCCTGCCATCTCCTTGACGAACCAGCACGGCGAGACCGTCACGCTGCGCGCCTACCGTGGGCGGCGCGTGCTGGTCTTCTTCTACCCCAAGGCGAACACCCCGGGGTGTACCCAGCAGGCCTGTGCGCTGCGCGACATCGCAGGTCAGGTGGGTGACACGGCCATCCTCGGGGTCAGCCCCGATGCCCCGACAGCGCAGAAGAAGTTCGACGACAAGTACGAGCTGGGCTATCCGTTGCTGGCCGACACCGAGCACACCGTCGCCGAGGCGTACGGCGTGTGGCAGGAGAAGAACAACTACGGCAAGAAGTACATGGGCGTGGTCCGCTCGGCGTTCCTGGTGGGCGCCGACGGGAAGCTCGAGCAGGTCTGGTACAAGATCAGCCCCAAGGACACCCCGGTGAAGCTGCTCGAGGCGCTGGAGGCGGCCGAGTGAGCGCCTTCCCGACTCCCGAGTCCGTGCTGCCGCACCGACCCCCGTTCCTGTTCGTCGACGAGGTCATCGCGCTCGAACCGGGCCAGTCGGCCACGGGCCTGTGGCGTTTGACGGGCGACGAGTGGTTCTTCGCCGGCCACTTCCCGGGCCGCCCCACGCTGCCCGGCGTGCTGATGTGCGAGGCGATCGCCCAGGTCGGTGCGATCGCCGTGCTGCGCGACGAACGCTTCGCCGGCAAGCTGCCGTTGTTCGGTGGCCTCGACAGCGCCCGCTTCCGCCGTCAGGTGGGTCCGGGCGACACCCTCGAGCTCAGCGTCGAACTCGGCCGCATGTCGGCCCGCGCCGGCAAGGGCAGCGGCAAGGCCGTCCTCAACGGCCAGGTCGCGTGCGAGTGCGAGCTGATGTTCGTCCTCGTCGACGCCTGACGGCGCCGCAACCAGTTCGCCCCGAACGGGCACTCGGAGGATCGGCGGCAAGGCTGCATGCTCTTCACGCGGACGTGCCTGGCTCGTGCCGCGGTCTTCGTGTCCGAACTGGTCTGTGTCACACCGCTGACCACGTGGACGCCGCTCAGCGATGTGACACACACGGCTGAACGCCACGACGCGTAACCGGCTGCCGCCAACTTCGCTGGACAGGCCTCCACCGCTGGCATCTGGGGCGGGACGTGCTGTGGTTCGCCTCATGGCCGATCAACGCGCAGTGACGCGTGAGAACACCATCGCGTCGACGCGTCGGGTCGGAAACGACAAGAAGGATCGGAGGGTTCCCTCATGCTCGTAACCGGCTGAGATGAGCACGTGTTGGGACGCCGAGTTGTCCGGCTCGACCCAGGCCTCGACTCGTGACAGACCCGCATCAGACAGCGCCCACTGGGTGATGAGGCGCACTGCGCGTGGAGCGTGGCCATGGCCCCGCTGCGACGGGACGACCCAGTAGCCAATTCCCGCAACACCGCTCTGGGGACGCAACGTCAGCACGATCAGACCGATCGCTGTACTCGCCACCGAGGATGCGATCGCAAGGCTCAATCCTTCCCCGTTGTCGAGTCGGGACCACTGCCGCTCGATGAATGCGCGACCGGCGTCGGGGCTGTACACGGCAGGGACAGTCGTGCTTTCGGAGATCCGCCAGTCGGTACTCGCCTCCGCGATGCACGCGACGTCGTCGAGCGACCAGTGTCGAAGGCGCGTCGGTCCATCGCTCAACTCAGGCGATGGAGAGTGAAGGCTCGACACAGGGTCAGCGTAGGTGGCGCACTCGTGACCGGTGATTGCGAACCGGCGCGCTCTCCCGTCGAGGTCACACGGAAACGACCGAAACCGGCCGCATTCTTGTGACCTCGGTGAAGGTGCTGAATCGCCGCGTGAGCACAGCCGGCCCCGGGCTGCCGAGCTGGGCGGGTCGACCGTGGGCGCGAACAGTCCTGGATCTGGGTCACTGTGCGCCCGTGGGGGCGATTCGTCTCGTGACCGGGACGAAATCGCGCCCAAGCGGACGATCGGTCAGGTGGGCGGGCCGAGGATGATCGAGCCGTTGTGGCCGCCGAAGCCGAGGCTGTTGCTCATCGCCGGGCCGGGGGTCCACGAACGGGCGGCCCCGGTGACGAGGTCGATCTCGAAGCCCTCGTCGAGCACCGAGGTGTTCGCCGTGTAGGGGATGAGCGCGTGCTCCATGCTGAGCAGCAGGGCGGCGGCCTCGAGTGCACCTGCGGCGCCGAGCGCATGACCGGTGACGCCCTTGGTGGACGTGACGGGCACCGCGCCTGCGCCGAACACGGCGGTGATCGCGGCGCTCTCGGCGGCGTCGTTCAGCGGTGTCGACGTGCCGTGGGCGTTGATCTGGCGGATGTCGGCGGGGCTCGAGGCCGGCGTCGTGCAGGGCGAGTTGCATGCACTTGATCGCGCCGGTGCCGCCCGGCGCGGGCGCAGTGATGTGGTGGGCGTCGGCGTTCGACGCCGCACCGAGCACCTCGCCGACGATGTTCGCGCCGCGGGCGACCGCTGACTCCCACTCCTCGAGCATGAACACCGCGGCACCTTCGCCCAGGACGAATCCGTCGCGGTCGGGGGAGAACGGGGTGCTGACGCCGCTGGAGCTGAGCGCGGTCATGTTGCCGAACGAGGCCAGGCCGATCGGGCCGCCGGCGCTCTCGCTGCCGCCGGTGGCGCACGCGTCGATCATGCCCCAGGCGATGAGGCGTGCCGCATACCCGATGGCGTGCGTGGACGCCGCGCACGCGGTGGTGATGGTCTCGTTGGGGCCACGGAGGCCGTAGCGCATGCTGATCGCGGCGCCGGCGGCGTTGGGCATCATCATCGGGACGGTGAACGGCGACACCCGCCGCTCACCCTTCTCGTTGAGGACGACGATCTGTTCCTCGGTGGACCGCAGGCCGCCGACGCCGGTGGCGAAGATGGTGCCGAAGCGCGAGTCGTCGACATCGGGCCGACCGGCGTGCTCGAAGCACTCCATCGCGGCCGCGAGCGGCGAACTGCTCGACGCGGTCGGCGCGGCGGGCTTCCTTGGGGTTGTCGAAGTAGGGCTGCGGGTCCCAGTCGGCGATCTCGATGGCACGACCGGAACGGATGCCGGGCCCGTTGAGGCCCTCCCAGAACGCGGCCTTGCCGAGGCCGCAGGGTGCGACGACGCCGTAGCCGGTGATGGCGACGCGACGACCCTGCGACCGCAGCGCGGGCGCAGTGGTCGTCATCAGAGCTTGCCGACGACCAGGTCGTACGCCTGACCGACGGTCTCCACGCCCTCGAGGTCTTCCTCGGGGACTTCGACGCCGAACTCTTCTTCGAGCGCCATGACGAGCTCGACCAGGTCGAGGCTGTCGGCGTCGAGATCGTCGCCGAACTTGGCCTCGGGGACCACCTTCGACTCGTCGACGGACAGCACGTCGACGGCGCACTTCTTGAAGCGGGCGAACAGTTCCTGATCCACGGGTTGATCTCCTTGATGTGGGTGCCGCGAGGCGCGGCGATGGGTAGATGTTAGTGAGCGAGGTGGGTCAGTGACCCATGCCGAGGCCGCCGTCGACCGGGATGACGGCTCCGGTGATGTACGCGGCGTCGTCGGACGCGAGGAACGCCACGACGCCGGCGACCTCGTCCGGTGAGGCCATGCGGCCCAGCGGGACGGCGGCGGTGAGCTCGGCCAGGCGGGCCTCGCCGAGCGCGGCGGTCATGTCGGTGGACACCGGACCGGGGGCGACGACGTTGCACGTGATGCTGCGCGAGCCCAGTTCCCGGGCGACCGAGCGGGCGAAGCCGACGAGCCCGGCCTTCGACGCGGCGTAGTTGGCCTGGCCGGCCGAGCCGAGCAGGCCGACCACCGACGACATGAGCACGATGCGTCCCTTGCGGGCGCGCAGCATGCCCTGCGAGGCGCGCTTGGTGACTCGGAACGCTGCGGTGAGGTTGGCATCGACGACGGAGGTGAAGTCGACCTCCTTCATCCGCAGGAGCAGGCCGTCGTTGGTGATGCCGGCGTTCGAGACCAGGATCTCGACCGGGCCGAACTCGGCCTCGACGGCGCTGAACGCGGCATCGACGGACTCGGTGGACGTGACGTCGCACTGCACGCCGAAGAACCCGTCGGGCGGGGGAGAGCTGTTGTAGGTGACGGCGACGCGGTCGCCGAGCGCGGCGAAGCGCTGCGCGCAGGCCAGGCCGATGCCGCGCGAACCGCCGGTGACCAGGACCACGCGGCTCATGCGAGCGCCTTGGTCTCGGCGGCGCCGCCCCACCGCAGCAGTGCGCTGGCGGCGGTCATGCCGGCGCCGAAGCCGACCAGGAGCACCAGATCGCCCTGGCGGACGCGGCCCGCGTCGAGGGCGTCGGCCAGTGCCAGCGGAATGGACGCGGACGACGTGTTGCCGGTGCGGTGCAGCACCGTCGACGCCTTCTCGAGGGGGATGCCGAGCTTGTCGCAGGCCGACGAGATGATGCGCACGTTGGCCTGGTGCGGCACGACGAGCGCGATCTCGTCGGCGGTGACGCCGGCGTGATTCATCGACTTGGTGGCCGAGTCGACCATGATGCGCACGGCGCGGCGGAACACTTCCTTGCCGTCCATGTGGATGTAGCCGCCGATGTCGCTGTACAGCAGGTGCTCGGCCGAGCCGTCGGCGTCGAGGTCCCAGCCCAACAGCTGGCCCTGCCCCTCGACGGCTTCGAGCACGACGGCGCCGCTGCCGTCGGCGAAGAGGATGGCCGTGTTGCGGTCGGTCCAGTCGGTGATGCGCGACAGCGTGTCGGTGCCGATGACGAGCACCTTCTTGGCACCCATGGCGATGAGCCCGTGGGCCTGCACCAGCCCGTAGACGAAGCCGCTGCACGCCGCGTTGACGTCGAACGCACCGCAGCGCAGGCCGAGCTCGTTCTGAACGGCGGCCGAGCTGGCGGGCACGACGCGGTCGGGGGTGGTGGTGGCGAGCACGAGCGCGTCGATGGACGCGGGGTCGACGCCCGACATCTCCAGCGCCATGCGGCCGCTCTCGATGGAGAGCTGCACGGTGCTGCCGCCGACGTGGCGCTCCTTGATGCCGGTGCGCTCGGTGATCCACTCGTCGTTGGTGTCGAGCATCTGCTCAAGGTCGTGGTTGGTCAGCACCTTCGGCGGCAACGCGGTGCCCCAGCCGGTGATGACGGCACCACGGACGTTCGCGGGAATGGCAGGCATGTCAGACCGTCCTCAGCCAGGCGATGGGCTGGCGCAGCGTGACACGTTCGCCCTCCACCGCGATGTAGCTCTGCAGCACTCCGGCGAACGCAGAGCGGACCTCGGCGTCGCCGACGTGGCCGAGCACGGTGCCGACCTCGATGCGCGCCCCGTCGGCCAGTTGACCGACGGCGGAGAAGACGCCCGCGGCGGGGCTGACGACCAGCCGCTCGCTGGCGAAGAGGTGCTCGCCCTCGTGCTGGGTGACCAGCGGCGCACCAGCGTTGACCCACTCGAGCAGCTTGTCGAGCTCCTCGGGCGTGGCGATGGAGATGGTGCGGGCACCTTCGACGGTGCGCTTGGCCATGCCGGTGAGCACACCCCCGGGGCCGAGCTCGGCGAAATCGGTGACGCCGTGCTCGGCCAGGCCGAGCAGGCAGTGCTTCCAGCGCACCGGGCTGACGAGCTGGGCCGAGAGCAGGCTGGTCCACTCGCTGCCGGCGTCGTGGGCCAGGGCATCGACGTTGCTGACCACCGGGACCTCGGTGTCGCGCGGGTCGGCATCGGCGATGGCCTTGCGCAAACGGTCGCGGGCGGCCTGCATGAACGGGGTGTGGAACGCCCCCGACACCTGCAGGGGCATGACCTTCTTGGCGCCCAGTTCCTTGGCGACGGCGCTGGCGGCGGCCACGCCCTCGGGCGAGCCGGCGATGACCACCTGGCCCGGAGCGTTGAAGTTGGCGACCCACACGTCGCTGTCGGCGCGGCGGCAGGCCACCTCGACCTGGTCGTCGTCGAGGCCGAGGACCGCGGCCATGGTGCCCGGGTTCTCGTTGCCGGCGTCGTGCATGGCATCGGCCCGCTCGCACACCAGGCGCACGCCTTCGTCGAAGCCGAGGGCGCCGGTGGCGGTGAGCGCGGTGTACTCGCCCAGGCTGTGCCCGGCGCAGAAGCTGGGCTCGATGCCCAGGCGTTCGACGGCATCGAGCACCATCAGGCTGGACACGAAGGTGGTGAGTTGGGCGTTGCGGGTGTCGCGCAGTTCGTCGGCGTCGGCGTCGAGCAGCAGGCGGGCGACGTCGCGCTCGGCGACCTCGGACGCTTCTGCGACGAGTTCCCAGCTGTCGTGGTCGACCCAGGGGCGACCCATACCCGGCCGTTGGGAGCCCTGGCCAGGGAAGGTGAACGCAAGCATGATCGACAACGTTAGACGGTTACCCGTGGGTACCTCCGTTACCCGCCAGTAACGCAGCGTCGCTCGCTACATTCGAGCGTCGGCGCCGCCGGCCCGGTCCGCGCCATCGTTCAGTGGATCCCCGAGGAGCCCCGTGCCGTCCCCCCTTCAACTCGTCGCAGCCGGTGCTGCCGCCATGGTCGCGGGTGGCATCAACGCGGTCGCCGGTGGCGGCACGCTGGTGTCGTTCCCGGTGCTCATCGGGCTCGGGGTGCCGTCGGTCAACGCCAACGTGACGAACACGGTCGCCCTCTGCCCCGGCTACTTCGGTGGTGCGTACGCGCAGCGCGCCGCGTTGGAGGACCAGCGTGGCCGCGCCCGTCGTCTGCTGCCGGTGTCGGCGGTGGGCGGTCTGGTCGGCTCGGTGCTGCTGGTGCTGACGTCCGACGCGGTGTTCCGCAACCTGGTGCCGGTGCTCATCCTCACCGCGTGCGCGTTGCTGGGCTTTCAGGACACGATCAAGCGGCGGGTGTTCGCCAACCGCACCCACGCGCATCACGACGCCCCGCCGGTGCTGATGGTCGGCGTGTTCTTCAGCGCCATCTACGGCGGCTACTTCGGTGCGGGGCTGGGCATCATGCTGCTCGCCGTGCTCGGGCTGCTGCTCGACGACCAGTTGCCCAAGCTGAACGCGCTGAAGACGGTGCTGTCGTTCACGATCAACATCGTCGCGGCCATGTTCTTCGTCTTCTCCGGCAAGGTCGAGTGGGCCTACGTCGCGGTCATGGCACCCGCCAGCCTGGTGGGCGGCCACCTGGGCGGGTCGATGGTGGGCAAGCTCGATCCGAAGGTGCTGCGGGCCATCGTCATCGCGTTCGGCGTGGCGGTCGCGGGGAAGATGCTGCTGTTCTGAACCGGCACACTCCGGAAACATCCCGGAAACGTGTGCTCCCCACAATGCCCGCATGCATCTGTCGCCACACGAGCAGGAGCGCCTGCTCGTCCATCTGGCTGCCGACGTGGCCGAGAAGCGCCGTGCTCGCGGCCTGCTGCTGAACTACCCCGAGTCGGTCGCCATCCTCACGTCGTGGGTGTACGAAGCCGCCCGCGATGGGCGCACGGTCGTGGACCTGATGGAGGCCGGCCGCCACGTGCTCACCCGCGCCGACGTGATGGAGGGCATCGCCGAGATGGTCGACGAGGTGCAGGTCGAGGCGACGTTTCCCGACGGCACGAAGCTGGTCACCCTGCACCAGCCGATCCGATGAGCGCCATCCGATGAGCGCCGGTCCGATGATTCCTGGCCCGATGATTCCTGGAGAGGTGACCGGTCCCGACGGGACGATCGTCCTCAACGCAGGTGCACCCGTGACGGAGATGGTCGTCGTCAACACCGGCGACCGGCCCGTGCAGGTGGGCTCGCACTACCACTTCGCCGAGGCCAACCCGGCGTTGCAGTTCGATCGTGAGGCGGCTCGGGGCCAGCGCCTCGACATTCCGGCCGGCACGTCGGTGCGGTTCGAACCCGGTCTGCACCGCGAGATCGCCCTCGTGCCGCTCGGCGGCGCCCGCATCGTGCTCGGCCTGCGCGGCGAGGTCGGGGGGTCGCTCGATGGTTGAGATCTCCCGCGCCCGCTACCGGCAGTTGTTCGGTCCCACGACGGGCGATCGCGTCCGCCTGGCCGACACCGATCTGATCGTGGAGGTCGAGGCCGACCTGTCGGCAGGCGGCGACGAGGCCGTGTTCGGCGGCGGCAAGGTGATCCGCGAGTCCATGGGGCAGTCGGCGCGCACGCGTGCCGAGGGCACTCCCGATCTGGTCATCACCGGCGCGCTGATCCTCGACCACTGGGGTGTGGTCAAGGCCGACGTCGGTGTGCGCGACGGCCGCATCGTCGGCATCGGCAAGGCGGGCAACCCCGACACCATGACCGGTGTGCACCCGGCGCTGGTCATCGGCCCGTCCACCGAGGTGTTGTCGGGCAACGGCCGCATCCTCACGGCCGGCGCCATCGACTGCCACGTCCACCTCATCTGCCCGCAGATCGTCGACGAGGCGCTGGCGTCGGGCATCACCACCATCATCGGCGGGGGCACCGGCCCGGCGGAGGGCACCAAGGCCACCACGGTGACCTCCGGTGCGTGGAACCTGGCCCGCGTGCACGAGGCCATGGACGGTCTGCCCGTGAATGTGGTGTTGCTCGGCAAGGGCAACACGGTGTCGATCGACGGGCTGCACGAGCAGGTGCTCGCCGGCGCCGGCGGCTTCAAGCTGCACGAGGACTGGGGCACCACGCCCGCGGCCATCGATGCCTGCCTCACCGTCGCCGACCGCACCGGCGTGCAGGTGGCCATCCACACCGACACCTTGAACGAGGCCGGCTACGTGGACTCCACGCTCGCCGCGATCGCCGGCCGGTCGATCCACACGTACCACACCGAAGGCGCAGGCGGTGGCCACGCGCCCGACATCATCACCGTCGCATCGCTGCCGAACGTGCTGCCGTCGTCGACGAACCCGACGCGCCCGCACACGGTGAACACCCTGGCCGAGCACCTGGACATGCTGATGGTGTGCCATCACCTGAACCCGTCGGTGCCCGAGGATCTCGCGTTCGCCGAGAGCCGCATCCGCCCGTCGACCATCGCGGCCGAGGACGTGCTGCACGACATGGGAGCGATCTCGATCATCGGCAGCGACGCCCAGGCGATGGGTCGCGTCGGCGAGGTCATCCTGCGCACGTGGCAGACGGCGCACGTGATGAAGTTGCGCCGCGGCGCATTGGAGGGCGACGGCGAGGCCGACAACCACCGCGTCCGTCGCTACGTCGCCAAGTACACGATCTGCCCGGCAGTGGCGCACGGCCTGGATCACGAGATCGGCTCGGTGGAGGTGGGCAAGTTGGCCGACCTGGTGCTGTGGGAGCCGAAGTTCTTCGGTGTCCGCCCGCACGCCGTGCTGAAGGGTGGTTTCATCGCCTGGGCCGCGATGGGTGACGCGAATGCATCCATCCCCACGCCGCAGCCGGTGTTCGCCCGCCCGATGTTCGGCGCGTCGCCGCGTGCGGCGGCGGCGACGAGCGTCACGTTCGTCGCCCAGGTGGCACTCGACGACGGGTTGGAGGAGCGACTCGGGCTGCGTCGGCGCCTGGTGGCGTCGGCCGACACCCGTACCCGTGGCAAGGCGGACCTTCCGCAGAACGACGCCACGCCGCACATCGCCGTGAATCCCGACACGTTCGCCGTGCGCATCGACGGCGAGTTGATCGAGGCGGCGCCGGTCGATCGCCTGCCGATGGCGCAGCGCTACTTCCTGTTCTGACCACGATGACCCGCGCCGCACTGCTCCTCCTCGCCGACAGCCGATTCCCGACGGGTGCGCACGCGCATTCGGCGGGGGTGGAGGCGTCGTACTCGCGTGGCGACCTTCGTTCGCTGGCGGATCTGGCACAGTTCCTCCACGGGCGGTTGGCGACCGTCGCGCCCACCGAGGCAGCGTTCGCCGCGGCCGCTTGCGTCCGCGACGCGGACTGGTCGCTGCTGGACCGCGAGCTCGCGGCGCGCACGCCCTCGCCACGGCTGCGGTCGGTCAGCCGGTCGCTCGGTCGGCAACTCCTGCGCGCCGGCGGCCGGGCGTGGCCGGAGCTCGACACCGATCGAATGCGCGCGCTGCACGCCGATGGGCCGATGCAGCCCATCGCGTTGGGTGCGGTCGCGTCGGCCGCCGGGTTGGAGCCCGTCGACGCCGCGCTGTGTTCGCTGCACCATCTGGTCGGTGCGGTGACCACCGCAGCCGTGCGCCTGCTGGGGCTCGACCCGTTCGACGTGCAGGCGCTGGCCGCACGCTCGGCCGACCGCCTCGAGCAACTCGCCGAACGTGCGGCCACGCAGGCAGTCGGCGATGCCATCGACCTGCCCGCCGACAACAGCCTGCTCGCCGACATCCTGGCCGAGCACCACGCCACATGGGAGGTGAGGCTCTTTGCCTCCTGATCATCAACCCGGAGTGCCGCACGATCACGCTCGTGACGGACATTCACACGGCCACCACGACGGTCTGCCCGACGACACGGTGTGGGCGTTCGGCCGGCCCGGGTCGCGCCCGCTGCGCATCGGCATCGGCGGACCTGTCGGCAGCGGCAAGACCGCACTGGTGGCGGCACTGTGCCGACTGCTGGCGACCGAACTCAGCACGGTCGTGGTCACCAACGACATCTTCACCACCGAGGACGCCGAGGCGCTGCGGCGCATGGCCGTGTTGCCCGATGACCGCATCGTTCCGGTCGAGACGGGCGCCTGCCCACACACGGCGATCCGCGACGACATCTCGGCGAACCTCGACGCAGTCGAGCAGTTGGAGGCACAGCACGCCCCAGTGGATCTGACGATCATCGAGAGCGGCGGCGACAACCTGACGGCCATCTTCAGCCGCGCGCTGGTCGACCGGCAGATCTTCGTCATCGACGTCGCCGGCGGCGACAAGGTGCCGCGCAAGGGCGGTCCAGGCGTGACCACGGCCGACCTGCTGGTCGTGAACAAGACCGACCTCGCGCCACTCGTCCATGCGGATCTCGGTGTGATGGACCGAGATGCGAAGGCTCGACGCGGCGACCTGCCGATCTGCTTCACATCGCTGGTCGAGCCCGACGGCGCGGCCGAGGTGGCGGCGTGGGTGCGCGCCCAGTTGGTGCGCTGGCGCGCCGACGCGCGCTGAGGCCGGTGGTCTGATCGTCATGCGCGCGAGCACTGTGGTGGAGGTCGCGCTCGACGAGCGCGGCCGGTCGGTGGTTCGCACCGTCCGGTGCGAGGCGCCGCTGCTGGTTCGCACCGACGGTGCCACCGGCGCGCTGACCCTGATGCTCGTCGGCGGCGCAGCGGGTCCCCTGGGCGGCGACCACCTGGAGTTGGTCGTGCGCGTGGGCGACGGCGCATCGGTGAGCGTCAGGTCGGTCGCGGCGATGCTGGCCCAGCCGGGCGCTCACGGGGGCGCATCGACGATGCGGACGACGGTCGAAGTTGGGGAGGGGGCGACGCTCGACTGGTCGACGCAACCGATCATCAGCGTGGTCGGCAGCGACCATCACGCGAGGACACACCTCGACGTGGCGGCCGGTGCACAGGTGCGCTTCGCCGAGGCGGTGATGCTCGGCCGTCACGAGGAGGCTCCCGGTCGTCTCGCGCTTCGGCAGCGGTTGGAGGTGTGTGGGGGAGTGCTGCTCGATCACGAGGTGGTGCTCGGCGCCGGTGGCCCGGTCGGTCAGGGCGCGCATGGCGACGTCCGCTGGATGCGGTCCGAGCTGCTCGTCGGCGCTCGTGCGGCGGCGGAGGCGGCGAGCGAGGTCGCGCCGCACCTCGTCGCGGGCGTGTTCCCGCTGGCGCCCGGGGTGTCGCTGTCCACCCGAGCGGGAAGCGATCCGTCTGTGCTCTTGGTCTGACCATCAGACCGAAATGTGCGTCCGTGGCAACGGCCCGGAAACACGCCGGAAACGGTGGCTCCCTACCGTGCGGCGGTGATGAGCCTCGACCTCGGTGCCCCCTTCCGAACCGTCTCCAATCCGGTCACGCACTTCCTGCCGGCCACCCCGGCGACGTGCTACTGGGGGTACATCGACCGCGACCAGTCGCCGTGCCTGACCGTCGACGACGGCGACATCATCCGTGTCGAAGCGATCACGCACCATGCCGGTGACGCGCCCGACCTGCTGATGGACGAGGGCATCCACGCCATCTGGGACGCGATCGCCGAGGACACTCGTGGCCCCGGCGTGCACATCCTCACCGGACCCATCCACGTACGTGGCGCCGAGCCCGGCGACACGCTGGCCGTGCGCATCGTGTCCATGCGGCCGCGCCTGCCGTTCGGCTCGAACGTCGCCGCCAACTGGGGACTGCTGTACGACACGTTCGCCAAGGAGCGCGTGACGATCTACGGGCTCGATCCCGATGCCGACACGGCGAAGGGTGACGCGGACGAGTTCACCGCGACGGCGAGTCCCGTGTTCGGCTTCGACTTCGACGCCCGGCCGCTGTACGACCTTCCGGGCGTCATCACCCCGCCGAATCCGGCGCGCCGTGAGCCGTTCGGCCGACGAGTCCGCGTGCCGGTGCGTCCGCACTTCGGCGTGATGGGCGTGGCCCCGGCCGAGGGTGGACGGCTGTCGTCCATCCCACCCGGTGTGTGGGGTGGCAACGTCGACAACTGGCGGGTCGGGCCCGGCGCGGTGATGTGCTACCCCGTGAACGTGCCCGGCGCGAACCTCTACGTCGGCGACCCGCACTTCGCGCAGGGTGACGGCGAGATCTGCGGCACCGCGATCGAGGCGTCGCTCGACGCGGTCATCCAGGTCCGGGTGATCAAGGGCGTCGGCAACACGTCGCCGCTGCTCGAGACGGACACCCACTGGTTCACCCACGGCTTCGGCGCCGACCTCGATGCGGCGATGCGGATGGCGGCCGAACAGATGCTGTGGTTGCTGCGCACCCACATGGGGTTGTCGGCCGACGAGGCGTACTCGCTCGCGTCGGTGGCGATCGATCTCGGCGTCACCCAGGTCGTCGACGGCACCCTCGGGTGTCATGCGGCGATCGCCCGGGACATCGTGTCGTGACCCGCCCCACCACTCGGCGGCGCGCCGCCCTCGCGTTGCTTGTGGGGGACCCCTGCCCTTGCTATGGTCTGACCATCAGTCCAAGGCGGCGTGGGGCCGCCCGAGATTCCGAGGGGGTATCCACGTGCCGATCACACGAATGAACCATGCGGTTCTCTACGTGCGGGACGCGCGTCGCTCGCAGAAGTTCTACTCCGATGTGCTCGGGTTCTCGACCGTCATCGAGCATCCCGACGGAGCCTTCGTCTTCATGCGTGCGCCAGCGTCCGACAACCATCACGACATCGCGTTCTTCACCATCGGTGCCGACGCCACGCCCAGCGAGGCCGGTCGCCGCACCGTCGGGATGTACCACCTGGCGTGGGAGGTGCCCACACTGGCCGAGCTGTCCGAGATGCGCGACCGCCTCGACAGCGCCGGTGCCCTCGTCGGCATGAGCGACCACGGTTGCAACAAGAGCCTGTACGCCCACGACCCCGACGGCCTCGAGTTCGAGGTGATGTGGTTGGTGCCCGCCGCTCACTGGGGTGCGGCCGAGGACCAGGCGATCGTCGACCCGTTGGACATCGATGGCGAGATCCGCCGCTTCCAGGCGGTGGGCCTTTCATGAGCCCCACCAGCTTCGATCCGGTCACGCGGCGCACGGTCTCGGCGGAGATCCGCCAGCGCCTCGCCGATGCCATCCAGAGCGGTCAGCTCGCTCCCGGCATGCCGTTGCCTGCCGAGCGGGTGCTGTGCGAGGAGTTCGGCGTCGCACGCACCTCGGTGCGCGAGGCCATCCAGGGTCTGGTCATCGCCGGCTACATCGAGCGGCGCGGCAACCGCTCCGTGGTGGCCGAGCAACTCCCCGACATGAACTTCACCGGCGACGACCGCAAGGCCCTCGTCTCCCAGCTGTTCGAGGTCCGCCAGGTCATCGAGCCGGTGATCGCCGAGTTCTCCGCCCGGCGCGCCACCGACACCGAACGTCAGCAGATCTCCGACCTCGCCGGCCGCATGCCCACGTCGCTCGACGAATTCCGCGACATCGACCGCCAGTTCCATGCGCTGCTCGCTCGCTCGTGCGGGAACCCCCTGCTGCACGAGGTCCACGCGAAGGCGCTGGCGTCGCTGTTCGGCTCGGGCGAGTTCGCCTCGCTGCTGTACGCCGAAGCCAACCGGGCCGAGGTCACGGAGATCATCGACTCGTCCTGCGAGGCGCACCGCGCCATCGCCGAGGCGATCGCCAAGGGTCATCCGCGCAAGGCGCACGCTGCGGTGGTCGCCCACCTCGACGACGTCGAGCGCCGCATGGTGGAGCGTCTGCTGTGAGCGAGAACGTCGGCGACACCCGACCCCCGCGCGACCCGCGATACGTCTACTTTCTCGACGACGACGAGTTCGTCGAGACCGACCGCCCCGGCTTCCGCCGCCGCGTCGTGACGGGCGAGAACCTCGAGTTGTGGTTCTGGCGCATCGCGGGTGGCACCGAAGGCTCCTTCCTCCACAAACACGACGGCAACGAACAACTCGGAATCATCATGCGCGGCACACTCGACTTCCGCATCGGCGACGCCGCCGATGCCCCCCGGCAGCAACTCCGCGCCGGCGACTTCTACCTCGCCCCGCCGGCCGTGTGGCACGGTGAGAGCATCTTCATCGGCGACGACGACATGAACGAGGTCTGGATCCTCGACGTGTTCGCCCCGCCCCGCGAGGAGAAGATCACCCGCCGTCCCGACGCGGCCGTGAACGGTCAGGAGGTGGCGTCATGACCGCCGACTGGCGTCTCGCCGTCGACATCGGCGGCACGTTCACCGACGTCGTCCTGTTCGACGGGGTCTCCGGTCGCGTCGTGGTGGACAAGACGCTCACCACGCCGTCGGCCCCGCTCGAGGGCGTGCGCACCGGCGTTCGGCAACTGCTGGCCAAGGCCGGCGTGCGGCCCGCGGACATCACCGCGCCCATCGTGCACGCCACCACGCTCATCACCAATGCACTGATCGAAGGCAAGATCGGTCGTGCGGGCGTCGTCACCACCACAGGCTTCGGCGACACGTTGCTCATCCGCAACGAGCATCGCTACGACATGTACGACCTGCAGATCGAGTTCCCCGAACCGCCGGTGCCGCGCGACCGCGTGGTCGAGATCGCCGAGCGCACGAACCCGCAGGGTGTCGTGTCGGGTGTGCCGTCGGCCGACGAACTGGCTGCGATCACCGAACAGCTCCGCGCCGCCCAGGTGGAAGCGGTGGGTGTGTGTCTCATCAACTCGTACGCCAACCCGGCGAACGAGCGAGTCGTCGCCGAGCACCTGCGCCGTGAGCTGGGTGTGCCGGTGTGCATCTCGTCCGAGATCTCGCCGCAGATCCGCGAATACCCGCGCATGATCACCACGGCGTGCAACGCGGCCACCATGCCCGTCATCGGGCCGTACCTCGACGAGCTGCAGAAGTGGCTCGCCGCCGAGGGCTTCGGTGGCTCGGTGCTGATGATGCTGTCCAACGGTGGTGTGGTGTCGGCCGACGACGCCGCACGCGCGCCCATCCGCCTGGTCGAGTCCGGCCCGGCCGCCGGAGCCCTCGCGGGCAGTTGGTTCGCCCGCCGCCTGGGCGAGGACCGCCTGCTGTGCTTCGACATGGGTGGCACCACGGCCAAGTCGTGCCTCATCGAACACGGCGAGCCCGAGCTGACCAACACCTTCGAGGTCGCCCGCATCTACCGCTTCAAGAAGGGCTCCGGCTTCCCGGTGTCCGTGCCCTCGGTCGACCTCGTCGAGATCGGTGCGGGTGGCGGCAGCCAGGCCCGCGTCGACGAGTTGGGTCTGTTGAAGGTGGGCCCCGAGTCCGCCGGTGCCGATCCCGGCCCGGCCTGCTACGGACGCGGTGGCACGAAGCCGGCGGTCACCGACGCCGACCTGTTCCTGGGTGTGCTCGACGCCTCGTTCTTCCTCGGCGGCGACATGCCCCTGGACCTCGCCGCGTGCGAGTCGGCGCTCGACTCGGTGGCCTCGCGCCTCGGCCTGTCGGCGGGCGACACCGCCGCCGGTGTGCAGGAGCTGGTGGACCAGAACATGGCGGCTGCCTCGCGCATGCACGCCGTGGAACAGGGCGCCGACCTGCGTGGCATCACGGTGCTCGCCTTCGGTGGCGCCGGTCCGGTGCACGCCTGCGGCGTGGCCGACCTGCTCGAGTCGCCTCGCGTCGTGTTCCCGGTGAACGCCAGTGTGCTCTCGGCATTCGGGACGCTCGTCACCCCGGTCCGCATCGACCTGGCGCGCAGCATGGTGCGCCCGCTGGCCGAGTTCGACCAGCCCGGTCCGCGTCTCGACGAGCGCACCGCGATGCTCACCGAGCTGCGTGAGGAGGGTGGCCGCGTCCTCGCCGCCGCCGGTGTGGCCGCGGAGGACATCCGCTTCCGTTACGGCGTCGACGCCCGCTACATCGGCCAGGGCAACGAGATCACCATCTGGGTGGGCGAGGGCGAGGAATGGCCCTCCACCTACGCCGAGGTGGTCGAGCACTTCGAGGCCGACTACCGCCGCATCTACGGCCTCACCATCCCCGACGTCGGGGTGGAAGCCGTCACCTGGCGTCTCTCGGCGTTCGCGCCGGCGGCGCCGGTCGAGCCGCAGTACGAGGTGGGCACGACGTTCGCCGAACCGCACCGCTCGCGTCCGGTGCGCTTCTCGCGTGGCACGGCGCCCGTCGACACTCCCGTCTACCGCCGGGCAGACCTGGGCCTGCACCAGGTCATCCAAGGACCGGCGATCGTGGAGGAACGAGAGACCACGGCCGTCATCCGCCCGGGTTGGACGGCACAGATCGTCGAGGACGGTTCGCTGATCGCGGATCGCATCGCCAGCCAGACGGCGGCACAGGGGGCAGCACGATGAAGCACTTCGATCCGATCGAGCTCGAGGTGCTGTGGCAGAGCCTCATCGCCACGGTCAACGAGCAGGCCCGCGCCCTGCAGCGAGCGGCGTTCTCGCCGATCGTCCGCGAAGCCGGCGACCTGGCCAACGCGGTCTTCGACCGTCGCGGTCGCATGGTCGCCCAGGCCGTCACCGGGACACCCGGCCACATCAACTCCCTGGCCCGGGCCGCGTCGGCGATGCTCGACGAATACCCGGTCGACACGCTGGTCGAGGGCGACGTCCTCATCACCAACGACCCGTACAAGACCGCCGGCCAGTTGCTCGACGTCACCGTGCTCTACCCGGTGTTCTCCGACGGACGCGTCATCGCGTTCTTCGGGTCCACCATCCACCACACCGACGTCGGTGGTTACGGCATCGGCGCCGGCGGCCGCGACGTGTTCGAGGAAGGCCTGTGGATCCCCATCTGCCGGTTGATGATCGCGGGCCAGCGCAACCACGACGTGTGGAAGTTCATCCTCAGCAACGTGCGCCAGCCCGACCACATGGCCGGCGACCTGCACGCCCAGATGGCGAGCGGCGAAGTCGGTGCCCAGCGACTGCGGGCCCTCTGCGCCCGCCACGACCTGGACGGCATCGAGGAGCTGGCCGACGAGATCATCACCCGTTCGGAGGCAGCCACCCGGGCCAGCATCCGCGAACTGCCGGCGGGCCGCTACGAGGCCAGCGCGATTCTCGACCTCGCGGACGGCAGCATCATCGACATCGTCTGCGCCGTCACGGTCGACCCGGTGAAGGGCGAGATCCTGGTGGACTACGCCGGCTCGTCGGGCGCCAGCCCGTTCGGCATCAACGTGGTCAAGAACTACACCCACGCCTACACCACGTTCACGGTGCGGTCGGTGCTGAACCCCGAGTTGCCGAACAACCACGGCAGCCTGGCACCCATCCTCGTCGAGGCCCCCGAGGGCTCGATCGTGAACGCGGTCTCGCCGCAGCCGTGCACGGCACGCCACGTGGTGGGCATGTTCCTCCCGAACGCGCTGCTGAAGGCGCTCGCCCAGATCCGCCCCGAGAACGCGATGGCCGAGGGGTCCGGCGCGGTGTGGACCATGCAGGTCAGCGGCAACCACGACGACGGCCGCCCGTTCATCACCGCCATGTTCACCTACGCCGGTGGCGTGGGCGCCAGGGCCACCAAGCCCGGTCTGTCGGCGTGCTCGTACCCCACCGGCGTGGCCGCCGTGCCCGTCGAGGTGGTCGAGGCGTCGGCCCCCATCCGCTTCCTGCGCAAGGAGCTCCGTCGCGACAGCGGCGGCCACGGCGGCCAGGTGGGTGGTCTGGGCCAGACCATCGAGTTCACCGTCGACACCGAGCGCGCCTGGCAGCTGAACGCCGTGACGTCGCGGCTCGAGAAGGCCCCCGAAGGCATCTTCGGAGGCGAGCCAGGTGCCGCCGGCTCGTTCACCGTGAACGGCGAGTCGGTGCGCACCCAGGCTCGTGTCACCCTCCAGCCGGGCGACCACGTCCGCCTCGAACTACCGGGCGGCGGCGGCTATGGCGCCGCGACCGAGAAAGTGAGCTGACCATGACCGTGACCCAGAACTCCGCCACGTCGACCGTGCTCACTCCCGAGTTGCTGGCCTCGTTCGACGCGTCGGTCACCGACGTCGCCACCGCGCTCACCATGCCGCCGGTCATCTACACGTCCGACGAGTTCCTCGCGTTCGAGCGCGAGGCGGTGTTCGCCAAGGAGTGGCAGTGCGTCGGCCGTGCGGACCGCATCCCCGAGGTCGGCAACTTCTTCACCACCTCCACCGGCAGCGGCGAGCAGGTCATCGTGGCTCGTGCCAAGGACGGCGAGATCCATGCGTTCTCGTCGGTCTGCCAGCACCGCGGCATGCAGGTCGTCGACGACGGCGAGACGGGCACGTGCACCAAGTTCACGTGCAAGTACCACCTGTGGAGTTACGACCTCACCGGTCGTCTGCTGGGTGCGCCGGCGATGGAGCGCACGGCGGGCTTCGACAAGAAGGAGTTCCCGCTGCCGGCGCTGAAGGTGGAGTTGTGGCAGGGCTTCGTCTTCGTGCACGTCGACCCGAACGCCGCACCGTTGGCTCCCACGCTGGCCGCCTACACGCCGTATCTCGAGCACTACGACCTCGAGCACGCGGTGTGCCCCGGCACGTTCACGCTCACCGACCTTCCGTGGAACTGGAAGGTGATGTTCGAGAACTTCAACGACGGTTACCACGCCAACAAGCTGCACCACACCATCCAGGACTTCTGCCCCAGCGAGCTGGCGGCGTTCCCGGTGGAGTGGACGCCCGAGTCGAACGTCATCTTCCGCACCAACGGCTACATCCACATCGACGGTGGCTTCAACGCGACCACCAAGGCGCTGATGCCGATCTTCCCCGACCTCACCGAGGAGGAACGGCAGCGTTCGACGTTCGCGCTGATGCCGCCCACGCTGAACTTCGGCACGGCACCCGATCAGGCGTTCTTCTTCATCATCCGCCCGAAGTCGGCCGACACCATCGACGTCGAGATCGGCTACCTGTTCCACCCGTCCGCGCTCGACGATCCGATGTTCGAGTACAAGATGCAGATGAGCGACGCGGGCGTGCAGGTCTTCGTGAAACAGGACCAGGACGCCACCATGAAGGTGCAGCGCGGCATGCACAGCCGGTACGCGGCCCGAGGTCGGTACTCGTGGCAGGAAGAGAGCCACGTGCAGTTCAACAAGTGGCTCGTGCAGCGCTACCGCGGGGGCTGGCCCTCCTGATGTCCGTTCCTTCCGTGTCCGCGATCGCCGACGTGCTCGGCCTCTGGGGTGAGGACGGCTGGCTCACGCCGCCGTTGCATCCCGTGGTCGGCGCGCCGCAGGCGGTCATCGGGCGCGCCCTGCCGGTCGAGCTCTACGCGGCACCGACGGGGGAGGGGTTCGGGGCGATGTACGAGCTGCTGTCCGACGACCTGTCGGGGCGCACGCTCGTGTTCGCCGGCGCCGAGCCGGTACCGGGGGCCATCTGGGGCGAAATCCTCACCACGGCCGCCGCCCGACAGGGCGCCACGGCCGCAGTGGTCGAGGGCTGGGTGCGCGACGTCGCCGACCTCACCGCCATCGGCCTGCCGGTGTACGCGTCGGGCCTGCGAGTCGACGGCCCGGCCGGTCAGGTGCAGATCCGGGCCGTGGGAGGCGCCGTGCGCATCGCCGACGTCGAGGTCGGTCCCGACGATCACATCGTGTCCGATGCTTCCGGCTGCGTCCGGGTGCGCGGCGAGCACCTCGACGCCGTGCTCACCGCCGCCGACCGATACGCAGCGGGCGAGGCATCCGTGATGGCGGCGCTGGCCGAGGGCGAGTCCCTCCGCACCGCCTACCGACACAAGAAGTCCGTCGTCGACGAGTTGAGGAGGAGGTGAACCGCCACGTACCGGGCTGAGGACGGAGCCCGTCACCACCGTCATCCACATCAACTCCGCAATGAATGATCACAGACCTCCAGGGGGAGACCACCACATGAAGACATCACGCATCGCGCTGGCAGCGTTGGCTGCCGCGAGCATCGTCCTCGCTGCCTGCGGCAGCGACAGCGAGTCCAGTTCCACCACCGCCGCGCCGACCGAGACCACCACGGCATCGACCGGCTCCACCGAGACCACCGCGCCGGGCACCGACACCACCGCGCCGACCGCGACCGAGATGGACACCAACGGCGACGGCAAGGTGCAGTTCGGCATCGCCGCCGCCGGTCCCCGTGACGACGGCGGCTACTACCAGGCGCTGGTCGACAAGGCCACCGAGATCTCCACCGCCAACGGCTACGAGGACCCGATCGTGGTCGACAACATCGCCACCGAGGACGCGGCCACCGAGCTGGACAACCTCGCCCAGCAGGGCGTCGACGCCATCTTCGTGGGTGCCAGCGAGATCGCCGATCCGCTCACCGACCTCGTCGACAAGTACCCGGACATCTTCTGGTACTGCAACTGCGGCGCCGGTTACCCCGAGAACCCGGGTCTGGCCCAGAGCCAGGACGACTCGTCCGAGATCAGCTACACCGCCGGCTTCGCCACGGGTCTGCTGATGAAGGACAAGGCCGCCGGGACCGAGGCCGCGTTCGTCGGCTGCTGCGACCTGAACTTCGAGAAGGAGGCCTACCTCGCGTTCGAGGAGGGCCTGAAGGCCGTCGACGCCAGCTACACGATGACCTACATCCCGACCGGCAACTTCCCGTTCGACTTCGACAACACCGCCGGCGCCACCGAGGCGCTGAACGGTGCGATCACCAACGGCGCCGTCGCCGTCTACCCGTACCTGGGTGGCGCACACGAGCCGCTGGTGAAGATCGCCAACGAGAAGGGCCTCATCGTCATGTCGGCCGGTTCGTCGAAGGCGTGCGAGCGCACCGACCTGAAGTACGACATCCAGGTGAAGTTCGACGGTGGCGACTACCTCGACACGATCCTCAACGAGATCATCGCCGGCACCATGAAGGAAGGCGACATCCGCGTCTTCCACGTGGGCGTCGACAAGGAGCCGGGTGCGGAGATCTGCAACCCGACCGCCGAGCAGACGACCGCGATGGACGACCTGTACGCCAAGATCGCCGCCGGCGACTTCGCGGCTGACTTCGGTGCCATCAAGGGCAAGGCCTACGCGGGCGGCTGAGCTTGTCGCATCATGTTGATGCACCCGACGGGGTGGGCGCTACGGCGCCCACCCCCGCGGTGCGACTCTCGTCCATCACCAAGCGCTACGGGCCCGTCGTGGCCTGTCACGACGTCGACCTCGAGCTGATCCCCGGAGAGATCCATGGGGTGCTCGGCGAGAACGGGGCCGGCAAGTCGACACTCATGAAGATCCTCATCGGGCTCGTGCAGCCCGACGAGGGCACCATCACCCTCGCCGGCGACGACACGGTCATCCACGACCCGCAGACCGCCGCCGACCTCGGCATCGGCATGGTGCACCAGCACCTCAGCCTCGTCGAGTCACTCACCGTGTGGGAGAACGTCCTCCTCGGTGACCATCGCAAGTTCGACCGTCGCGCGGCTCGCGACCAGGTCGCCGAGACGGCCGAGCACTACGGCCTGGCCATCGACCCCGACTGGCGGGTCAGCGAGCTCTCGGCCGGTCTGCGCCAGCGCGTCGAACTCATCAAGTGTCTCCGCCGCGACCCGAAGATCCTGATCCTCGATGAGCCCACGTCGGTGCTCACGCCCGCGGAGAGCGAGCAACTGTTCGAGACGCTGCGCGGCGCGATCGCCGCTGAGCAGCGCGCCGTGGCACTCGTCAGCCACAAGCTGGCAGAGGTGCTGCACGCCACCGACGTCGTCACCATCATGCGGCTCGGCCGCGTCGTCGAGCGCACCACCACGTCCACCGCCACTGCGGCGTCGCTCGCACGGGCGATGGTCGGGCGCGACGTGTCGCTGCGCTCCAGCGCCGCAGCGTTCGGCGCCACCGACCAGATCGATCTGGCGACGCCCACCACCACCGACAGCGAGCACCGGCCCGAGGTGTTGCGCATCACCGATGCATCGTTGTCGCGACGCGGCGTGCGACTGCTCGACGAGCTCTCCCTGCACGTGCACGCCGGCGAGATCGTCGGCGTCGCCGGCGTGGAGGGCAACGGCCAGCGCGAGCTGGGCGACATGCTCGCCAGCCTCACCACGCTCGACGCCGGCTCCGTCGTCGTCGACGGCACCGAGGTGCGCACCGGCAGGGCAGGCGCGATGGCCGACGCCGGCATCGCCATCATCCCCGAGGATCGTCACGACTCGGGATGCGTCCTCGACATGTCGGTCGCCGACAACATCATCATCGATCGCATCGACACCGTCGCCAAGTGGGGCTTCATCAACCGTTCGAAACAACGGGCCATGGCCCAGCAGCTGATGAAGGAGTTCGACGTCGTGGGCGCCGGACCCGATTCGGCGTTCGGCAGCCTGTCGGGCGGCAACCAACAGCGCGTCGTGCTCGCCCGCGAGTTGAGCCATCGACCGAAGGTGCTCGTCGCCGCGCAGCCCACCCGTGGCCTCGACGTCGGCGCCATCGAGTACATGAGTGAGCGACTGCGTGCCGCCGCCGAACAGGGCATCGGTGTGCTGCTCATCTCCACCGAGCTGGAGGAGATCCTCGATCTCTCGCACCGCATCGTCGTCCTCGCCCGCGGTCGGGTGATCGGCGAGCTCACCCGCGCCGAGGCGACGTCCGAGCGCCTGGGTCTGCTGCTCGGCGGCATGGAAGTGCCGTCCGACTCCGAGGGAGCCACCGATGACGCGTCCTGATTCCGGGCAGATGCGGCGCGGCCTCGTGCTCGTCGGCCTGTACGTCCTGTCGGTCGCGGTGGCGCTCACGCTGGCCGCGATCCTCATCGCCATCACCGGCGGCCCCTGGCAGAAAGTGCTCGGCGCGCTGATCGACGGCTCCATTCGCAAGCCCGGCCGCTGGGGCGACACGCTCGCGGAAGCGACGCCGTTGCTCGTGGTGGCCCTCGGCGCCATCGTCGCCAGCCGGGCCGGCCTGGTGAACATCGGTCAGGAAGGGCAGCTCGCGGTCGGTGCCGCGGCAGCGACGGTGGTGTGCACCTCGTTCTCCGGTCCGGTTGCGTTGTTCTTCGGCCTCGTGGCCGGCGTGGTGGGCGGCGCCATCTGGGCCGGCATCGCCGCACTGCTGAAGTACGTGCGCAAGGTGCCCGAAGTCATCACCACGCTCCTGCTCGTGTTCGTCGCATCGCAGGGCACCGGCTATCTGTTGACCCGCACCTTCCTGCTGCTCGACCCGGATCCGAACAAGCCGAATCGGGTGCAGACCAGCGCGCAGCTCGACCCGTCGACGCGCATCGGCCACGTCACCATGTTCGGCAATTCGTTCCCGTGGACGGTGCTCGCCGCGCTCGTGCTGGCCGTGGTCGTCTCGGTGGTGATGCACCGCACGGTGTGGGGCTTCCGCCTCACCGTGCTCGGCCGCAACGCGCGCACCGCGCAGCGCATCGGTGTGCCGGTGGTCATCGCCGGTGCGACGGCGCTGATGCTCAGCGGCGGCTTCGCCGGTCTCGCCGGTGCGGTGATGCTGACGGCCGGATCGGCCAACTTCCGGTTCACGCCCGGCTTCTCCAACAACGTCGGCTGGGAAGGTCTGCTCGTGGCGCTCGTCGCCCGCAATCGCCCGCTCGTGTGCATCCCAGTCGCGCTCGTGTTCGGCGCGTTGCGCACCGGGTCCGGCTTCCTGGCGTCCACGGGCGTCGAACGGTCCATCGTCGACGTGGTGCGGGCCCTGCTCGTGCTCGCCCTGCTCGTGCCGCCGGCGTTGATGGCGATGTGGCGCCGAAGGGTCACGCCGCCGCCCGCTCCGGTGTCCACCGATGAGCCTGTCGTCTCGGTGGTGACGGCATGATCGCCTCGCTCTTCGGTGCCTTCGGCGACGTTCTCACCGCCGACGCGATGTACGAGTCGGCCATTCGCTTCGCGGTCATCCTCGCCTTCGCCGCCATCGGCGAATGGGTGGCCGAGCGCAGCGGCACGCTGAACATCTCGCTCGAGGCGATGATGATCGGCGGCGCCTACACGGCTGCGGTCACGTGGTCGGCCACCGGGTCGGTGCCGCTCGCCCTGGCCGCCGGCACCGTCGCCGGGGTGGCCGTGTCGTTGGTGCAAGCGCACCTGTCGCACCAGTTGTCGATCGACCAGTTCGTGGTCGGCCTGACGCTGAACCTGTTCGTGCTCGGCCTGGCCCTGTTCCTGGACAGCCGGTGGGAGGCCATCACCGAGGTGGTGCAGCCGACCGAGATCCCGCTGCTGCACGACATCCCCCTCGTGGGTACCGCGCTGTTCGGCCAACCGTGGCCGATGTACCTGGTCGTGCCGCTCGTCCCGTTCGCCTGGTGGTTGGTGTTCCGCACCCGCTGGGGACTGGAGATCCGCTCGGTGGGCGACAACCCGCAGTCGGCCGACGTGTCGGGTATCCACGTCAACAAGCGGCGCC
Organism: uncultured Actinomycetes bacterium; assembly: GCA_963822385.1. Classification (GTDB taxonomy): domain Bacteria; phylum Actinomycetota; class Acidimicrobiia; order Acidimicrobiales; family Ilumatobacteraceae; genus UBA668. The sequence continues at coordinate 1,566,310 of CAWGHJ010000003.1, read as the reverse complement.
GTGAGGCCATCATGTTCGCCGGGGCCACGTCGGGTCTCGGTGGTGGAGTGCTGGTGCTCGGCCAGATCTCGATCAACGGCTACGAGGGCGGCCACGTGGGCCTGAAGGGCATCATCGCCATCGCCGCCGTCATCTTCGGCGGGTGGACGCTGCGCGGCACCATCCTCGGCTGTCTGCTGTTCGGCTACTTCTTCGCCCTGCAGCAGACGTTGCCGGTGCTCGGCTATCGCATCAATGCCCAGCTGGCGGCCACCCTGCCGTACCTGGTCGCGCTGTTCTTCACGGCCGTGTTCGCCACCCGCACGCGGCAACCGAGAGCGCTCGCGCAACCGTTCGTCCGCGGTCTCACCTGACCGCGGGCCTGTACCCGCCCCACCACCCCCGAACTCGAGGAGCCACATCCCGTGAAGGCCCTGCTGTATCGCCAACCCGGCGGCCCAGAGGTGTTGCAGTACGTCGACGCCCCCGACCCCGAGCCGGGTGCGCGCGACGTCGTCATCGACGTCGCGGCGACGGCGCTGAACCACCTCGACGTGGTACAGCGCAATGGCTGGTACTCGTTGCCCGGCTTCACGCTGCCGCACATCGCGGGCATGGACGTGGTCGGCACGGTGCGGTCGGTCGGTGCCGACGTGCAGCGGGTGAAGGTCGGCGACCGGGTGGTCGTCGATCCCTCGTTGGCCGAGGTTCCCGAAGGTTCGAAGCTCGCCGGCCGCGGCGACCTCTACGGCGAGCTGGGTGTCATCGGTGCCAACGTCGACGGCGGCTACGCCACGCAATGCCTCGCCCCGGAGACACACGTCCACCTCGTCCCCGACGCGATGGGGTGGCACCAGGCGGTCGTGTTCCCGACGGCGTTCCTCACGGCATGGCACGCGCTGTTCCCGGTGGGGAAGCTGGTCGCCGGCGAGACCGTGATGATCCACGCCGCCGGCAGCGGTGTGTCGATGGCGGGCATCCAGTTGGCCAAGCACGCCGGCGCCACGGTCCTCGCCACTGCGGGGTCCGACGAGAAGTGCCGGCGGGCGCTCGAACTGGGCGCCGACCACGTGCTGAACAACCGCACCGGCGATGTCGCCGGGTGGGCGCACGAGGTGACCGGCGGCCCGGGCGTGGACATGGTGTTCGACCACGTCGGTCCGGCGCTGTGGGCCCAGTCGATGTTCTCGCTCAAGCAGCGTGGCCGTCTGGTGAACTGCGGCAACACCTCGGGCGACACGGCCACCATCCCGTCGCTCGGCTTCATGTTCCACATGGGCATCCAGATCCTGGGTTCGGACCCATATCGCTACGAGGAGTTCGCCGAGGCCTGGGCGGTGTACACGGCGGCCGACATGCGTGCCGTCGTCGACAGCGTGTACCCGTTGGAGGACGGCGCTGCGGCACAGGAAAAGATGCTGTCGGCCGACTTCTTCGGCAAGATCATCCTCGAGCCGTGAGCACCGACTCGTGAGCACCGACTCGCCGTACCCCGAGCTGAAGAAGCGCCACACGATGGCGCGAGCGGGGCGGCCGTGGCGCGACTTCAAGCCGCCGCCGTCGGGCCCGGTGTGGGGCATCATCCAGGGGTTCGGCTCGTACTGGACGCTGGTCGCTGCCGTCGACCTCGGCATCTTCGACGGTGTGCAGCGGCTGGCGCCGTGCACGGTCGGCGTCCTGGCCGACGACCTGCAGGTGTCGGCGCCCCACCTGCGCCACGTGTGCGACGCACTGGTGACGTTCGGCTTCCTCGACCAGGTGGACGATCGCTACGAGCTCACCGAGACGACCGAGCGCTACCTGTGCACCGACGGTCCGGCGTCGATGGCGTCGCTCATCCGTGTCGCCCCGGGCCCGCACGCCAACTGGGAGCAACTGGCCGACACGGTGCGCAACGGCCGAGTCGCCACCCCGATCGAGGACGATCCCGAAGCGTTCTACGGGCCGCTCGTCGACGCCACGTTCGTCACCCAGCATCGCGCTGCATCTCGGCTGGGCTTGCGCCTCGGCTGGCAGCGGCGAGCCGGGTTGCGGGTGTTGGACCTCGGGGCGGGCCGCGCCCCGTGGTCCATCGCCATCCTCGAGCAGTCGCCCGGCAGCACTGCGGTCGTCAACGATCTCACGCGTGTGCTCGACGAGGCTCGCGGCGTCGTCGCCGGGAGGGGATTGGCCGAGCGCGTCGAGTTCCGACCGGGCGACTTCCACCAGATCGACATCGAGCCCGACGCGTACGACGTCGTCGTGCTCGGACACGTGTGCCGCACCGAGGGCGACACCGGTGGGCGGTCGCTGGTCGAGCGCGCGTGGCGCGCGCTGCGCCCCGGCGGTCAGTTGCTGTTGGCCGACTACTTCGCCGACAACGACCGCAAGTACAACCCGTTCGGTGTGCAGATGGGCCTGACCATGATGGCCAACACCCGCGTCGGGGGAGTGCTCACCAACGCGCAGGTGTCCGGGTGGCTGCGCGACACGGGCTTCGCGTCGGTTCGTCTCGTGGAACCGATCGGGTTCCAGTTCGTCTACGTGGCCGACCGGCCGCACTCGTCGTGAAGGAGCTCACATGACCGATGCCGCACCCCATGCCGTTGATGTCCTGGTGGAGGGCCACCAGGTGGTCACGATGAACGAGTCGCGCGACATCATCCGCGACGGTGCCGTCGCGATCGACGGCAACGTCATCGTCGACGTCGGTAAAGCGGCCGACCTGCGCGCCCGCTATGCACCGAAGCGCACCATCGGTGGTGACCGCTTCGTGGTCACGCCGGGAATGGTGAACACGCACATCCACATCACCGGCGAACCGCTCACCCGTGGCTACGTCCCCGACGACACACCGTTCATCGAGAACGTGTTCGAGTGGCTCACCCCGCTCTACTCGGTCTTCCGGGCCGACGAGGAGCGCACGTCGGGTCAGTTGGCCGCGGTCGAGATGCTCCGTTCGGGCACCACCACGTTCCTCGAGGCCGGCACGATCCGTTTCCTCGACGAGGTGATCGACGGGCTGGTGGAGGTGGGCATCCGTGGCCGCGTCGGCAGGTGGGTGTGGGACCTGCCGCCCGAGCCGTCGGTGTACCGGCAGAGCACCGACGAGTCGATCGCCCATCTCGAGCACCAGCTCGACGCGCACCGATCGCACGCCGACGGGCGCATCGCCGCATGGAGCATTCTCGTCGGCCACAACACGTGCAGCGATCCGCTGTGGAAGGCGGCGAAGGCGCTGGCCGACGACCGCGGCGTGGGCTTGAGCTTCCACATGTCGCCGGCGATGCTCGACCCCGACAGCTTCATCGCCGAGTTCGGCCAGCGGCCGTTCGTGCACCTGGCCGAGATCGGCGTGCTGGGCTCGAACGTGGCGGTCACGCACGCGGTGCGCATCGACGACACCGAGCTGCAGCTGCTGGCCGACACCGGCACGAGCGTGGCCCACTGCCCGACCACCGCGCTGAAGGTCAGCTACGGCATCACCCAGGTCGGCAAGTTCCCCGAGATGGTCCAGCGCGGCGTGAACGTGTCGATCGGCACCGACGGCAACAACGCGTCGAACTACAGCGACCTGATGCGCGCCACGTACCTGGTGGCGGGGCTGTTCAAGGACGCGCGCGTCGACCCGCAGATGTTCCCTGCCGAGAAGGCCTACGAGATGGCCACGCTCGGCGGGGCACGCACGATGTTGATGGACGACGAGATCGGAGCACTGGTGCCGGGCCGCAAAGCCGACGTGGTGCTGCACGACACCGATCGCCCCGAGTGGCGCCCGTTGCTGAACGTGATGAACCAATTGGTGTGGAGCGCGGATGGTCGCGGCGTGCACACCGTGCTGGTCGACGGCAAGGTGGTGGTCGAGGACGGCCACTGCACCACCATCGACGAGGCCAAGCTGTGGGCCGACGCCCAGCAGATGGGCGAGGCCATCACCGCCCGCAGCGGCCTCCCCGACAAGGCCAAGTACCCCACCTGGTGACCCACCCACCGCGAACTCAAGTTCCTGGAGAACACCGCGAACTTAAGTTCCTGGAGAACACCGTCAGCCGGCGTCGGCGGGGTTGACGTTGCGGCCGGGGGCGACGATCGCATCGATCGCGGCGCGGACGCCGTCGGGCAGCACCAGCGAACCGAGCGACAGCAGATCGTCGAGCTGGGCGAGCGTGCGTGGGCCGATGAGCGCCGCCGTCACCGCAGGCTCGTCGAGCACGAACGCGAGTGCGAGCTGCGTGAGCGTCATACCGGCTTCGCGGGCGACGATCTGCAACTCGTCGACCAGCCGCCGCTTCTCGACGCGCATCGCCTCGTCGCGGTGGTCGAAGTGATCGGGCTGACGGTGGGCGCGGTCGGCGGCGTCGGAGGTTTCGACCTGGTACTTGCCGGTCAGCCACCCGCCGTTCAACGGCGCCCAGACGAGTGCGCCGATGCCGTGACGGCGAAGCGCCGGCAGCACATCGCGCTCGATGCCGCGGGCGAGCGCGGAGTACGGCGGCTGTTCCATCACCGGGACGGTCCAACCGTTGGCCACGGCGACGGCGTGAGCCTCGTCGATCTGCTCGACGGTGAAGGTGGACGTGCCGATGGCGCCGATCTTGCCGGCGAGGACCAGGTCGTGCATCGCGTCGAGCGTCTCGGCGATCGGTGTCGACGGGTCCGGGCGGTGCATCTGGTACAGCTCGACGTGGTCGACCTGGAGGCGCCGCAGACTGTCGTCGCAGGCCTGCATCACCCAGCGGCGCGACAGTCCGCTGCGCTGCAGGTCGCCGTCCATCGGGTTGCCCACCTTGGTGGCGATGGCGACGCGATGCCGATGACCGACCAGCGCCTCGCCGAGGATGCGCTCGGACTCGCCGGCGTCGTACATGTCGGCGGTGTCGAACAGCGTCACTCCGGCGTCGATGGCCCGGTGGACCATGCGGCGGCACTCGGCTTCGTCGGTGTTGCCCCACCGGCCGAACATCATCGTGCCGAGCGCGAGGGGGCCGGCGACGAGGGTCATGCCAGACCGGCCTGTTGCTGGAACACGAGACTGTCCCAGTAGTCGGTGCGCTTGGCGATGAGCCCGTCGCGCACGACGGAAGCGCATCATGCCGCGCACCGCCACGTCGTGGCCGTTGACGTGGGTGTGCAGCGTGTAGGCAGCCGCAGCACGGTCGCCGTCGGCGATGACGTCCTCCACCTCGTAGCGCAGGCTGGGCATGGAGGCCAGGAAGTTCGGCACCCGGCGGGCGTACTCGTCCTTGCCCTCGCACCCCGAGCCGAGGGCAGCGGTGTGCTCGTTGACGAAGTCGTCGGTGACGTGCGCGATGACCGCGTCGGGGTCGCCGGTCGCGAACGACGCGAGGTACGACCGGCAGACGTCGGCGGTGTTCAGCCCCAGACCTCCTGGGCCTTCTCGTAGACGCCCTGGTCGTACGAGAACTCGATCATGTTGCCGTCCGGGTCGGTGCACGCGCAGATGTAGCCGATGGGGTCGGGCATCCACTGCGCCTCCCACACCAGGCAACCCGCAGCGCGGCCCTTCTCGGCGATCTCGTCGACCGCAGCCTTGGAGGGCATCTCGATGCCGATGTGGGCGAACGGCGCCATGATCGGTTGCTGACCCTTGTCCTGGTCGCGGAAGAAGCTGACCAGCACCAGGATGAACGGCTTGTCGCCCTGGTCGGGATGGCCCAGCCAGGCGCCGTAGCCGTCGGCGTCCTCGCGGCGATCGAGCAGCCGGAGCGGAGTGAACGACTCGTACCACGCGATGGTCTTGTCGATGTCGGTGGCCGGCAACGCGATGTGCGTCCAGCGCACGCCGGTGGGTCGCAGGCGGTCGGGTCGGTCGGCCGGTGCCTCGACGGACTCGGGGTGCTTGATGGGGGCGGTGTCACTCACGGGTGAAGTCCTCCGGGATCTGGGGATCGTCGCCGCCCTTGGTCCACGCGATCACCGTGTTGCCCCACGGATCTTCGAAGGCGCCGTTGAAGCCATTGAACTCTTTCCAGAAGTGGTGGCGCCACAGGACCTTCGCCCCATGTTGCTCGGCGCGGTCGAGGATGGCGTCCTCGCTGTCGTCGTCGCCGACCAGCACCCACAGGCGCATCGCCCGGCCACCGGTGGACATGTGCCGCGGCTCGACCCCGGCGGGATCGGGGTGGGGGCGCATGTTGTTCACATCGCTGAAACCCAGGTGGAGGTTGCCGATGGGAGAATCGGAACCGTCCTCGAGAGGGAAGAAGCCGCCGGGCACTGCCCGGTGGAACACGCCGTCGGGACGGCCTTCGACCATCCATCCCATGACGTCGTGGTAGAAGCGGGCGCAGGCTTCCACGTCATCCGACGGGAGGTCGACGAAGATCAAAGTGTTCGGACTGCTCATGAGTGTCACAGTAGCAAACTTGGACTGATGGTCTGACCATCGAAGGTGTACAGTTCGCCCATGCGCTCGGTCCTCGCCACGCGTTCCTCGCCGCCGTCAGCCGCGGCTGGCGAGCAGGTGATCGCGTCGGGCGCGCGCTTCGTCGCGGAGGCCGTCGACATCGACGCTGATGCAGCGACCGTCGCGCACGACCTGACGTCCCGCGACCAGCACGTCGCCCACCGAGCGGCCGTCCGAGGCCCACACCAACTGCCGTACGGGGTCGGTGCTGCGCGGCAGGAACTGCGGTCCGCTGGTGTCGTGCACCACGATGTCGGCCTGCTTGCCGACCTCCAGCGAGCCGACGACGTCGCCCTTGCCGATGGCCTCTGCGCCACGGCGGGTGGCCAAGGCGAGCCCGTCGTGGGCGGTCATCGAGAACGCGTCCATGCTGACGTCGCGCACTACGCCCACGAACAACGCAGCGGCGCGCAGGATGTCCACCGCGTCGCCGGCATTCTCGGCGTCGCAGCCCAGCGCCAGCCGAGCGCCACGTCGGAACAGCTCGCCGTGGCAACCAGCGGTGAAGCCCTGGGCCAGCCGCAGGTACGCCCAGGGGCAGCTGGCCACCGCGGTGCGGGTGTCGAGCACGATGTCCACCTCGTCGGCGTCCAGGTGCACGGCATGGCCGAGCACGATGTGCGCGCCCAGTGCGCCGAGCTCGTGGAAGTGCACGAGCGGCCGTTTGCCGGTGCGCGCCAGGTAGCTGGTGGGGTCGCCGCGGTGCGGCGAGATGTGGAACGTCATGCCGACGTCGCGGGCGCGGGCCAGTTCGCTGGCACCGACCAGCAACTCGTCGCTCATCAGGTCGTGTCCGACCAGGGTCACCCATGCCTCCACCAGACCACCGGCCGGATGGCGGTCGAGCATCTCGGCCTGCAGGGCGAGCACTTCGTCGGTGGGAGCGCCGAACGGAACGCCGTCGACGTCCCAGCCCCAGCGTCCGACGGTGCCGCGGATGCCGGCGGCGCGCATGCCTGCCGCGACGCGATCGGGGTTTGCCACCGTGCCGGCCTCGACCGTGCAGGTGATGCCGTTCGTCAGCGCTTCCACGGCCGCGAGCGTCGCCGACAGCTCGTCGTCGTCGGGCGTGTGCGCGCTGTGCACGGGCACCGCCCAGCCGAAGATGGCCTCCTGCGAATCGATCGCGTCGGGGATGCACGAGTGCACCAGACGGTCGCCCGTCATGTGCTGGTGCCCGTTCACGTAGCCGGGTGTCACCAGCGCCTCGGCGTCGCCGATCACGGTCGCGTGCGGATGCCGAACGTGCAGGTCGCTCCACGCTCCGACTGCGGTGATGACCGAGTCCTCTACCAGCACGGCCCCGTCGCGAACGACAGTGCCGTTCTCGTCCATGGTGACCACGTCACCACCCCGTACCAGCACCACTTCGTCAGCCATTCTGGAAAGGTTGCCACATGACCTCCGCGTCGCTCCTCCCCGCCACTCCCGTCACCGGCACGTTGTGCGACAAGCCGGCGATCATCGATGCCTGGTACGTCGTCGCCCGCACGATCGACGTGCAGGACCGACCCATCCAGGTGATGCTGCTCGGCAAGAAGGCCGTGCTGTACCGAGTGGACGGACAGGTGGTCGCGGCGCCCGACCGGTGCCCGCACCGCGAGGCGCCACTGTCGGCGGGCTTCATGTCCGACGGGTGCCTGGTCTGCCCGTACCACGGCTGGGTGTTCGGCGCCGACGGTAAGTGCGTGAACGTGCCGTCGTCGGCCGACCACGTGCCGCCGCCGCCCCGCGCCCACCTGAACACCTACCCGGTGCAGGAGAAGTACGGCCTGGTGTGGATGACCATCGGTGCACCGAAGCTGGACATCCCGTCCATCCCGCACGACGCCGACCCCGCGTTCCGGCGGATCAACACCGAGGTCGAGGTGTGGGCGACCTCGGCGCCGCGCATGGTCGACAACTTCCTCGACATCACCCATTTCCCGTTCGTGCACACCGGCACGTTCGGCAAGGGCCAGGAGACCCGCGTGCCGACGGTCGAACTGCAGCCGCTCGACAACGGCTGGTTCGGCTACGCATACGAGGTGAAGGCGAACAACGACACCGCCGGCGGCTCGCTCGCCAGCGGACAGACCAGCGACGTGGTCGAGCGGTCGATGACGTCGGGCTTCCAGTTGCCGCTGCACTGCCGCAGCACCATCCGCTACGGCAGCGGGCTCGAGCACATCCTGCTGCTGCTGTCCACGCCCATCGACGACGTCACCTCGTACTTCGCATTCGTGGTGTGGCGCAACGACGACTTCTCGGTCTCGGCCGAGGAGGTCATCCGTTTCGACCTGGCCATCGGCGCCGAGGACAAGCGCATGCTCGAGCAGCTCGACGGCGTGCTGCCGCTCGACCAGACCACCCTGGTCAGCGTGCAGGCCGACAAGTGCAACGTCGAGTGGCGTCGACAGCTCGTGGAGGAGCTGAAGCGCTGAGTCGACCGCTACGATCGCTCGGGTCACTTGCCCGAGTGGCGGAATGGCAGACGCAGAGGACTCAAAATCCTCCGTTGGCAACAACATGTGGGTTCGAGTCCCACCTCGGGCACTTGTTCCTTGGGCTTCAGTCCGACTCGCGGCGGTCCGGCACCCGGTCGCTCGCAGCGGACGGCGACATTCGAGGAGCCGAACTGGCACGATGGGCGAGGTGAGCAACGGCCCTGTCGACCTCGTGACCCCCGGTTGGCGCGCATTCGAGGAAGGTGACCTGACCGCTGCGTCGGCGGCCTTCGCCGCCGACGGCGACCTGGCCGCCGAAGCGTTTGCGGCCGCGTGGGCAGGTCGCGCACTGCCGAAGCTCCCGGCGGCGAGGACGGATCTCGACCGGCTGCTGCTCGCGCTCGCCGCCACCCTCCAGGCCGGCGTCGCCGTCGACGGGGCGCCCCGGTCCGACGTCGCCGGGCTCGACGTGCCCGAGCGTGCACGATGGCTGGTCGCGATGACCGATCTCGCCGTGGCCGCGGCGGGTGACGATTGGGAGCTGGTCAACGCCGCGGCCGACCGGCTGGTCGCAGCCGTCGAGCAGACCGGGCAGGCGCCGCACCTGATCCGCGTCGGCCGATCCGCGAAGTGGGAACGACTGACGGGGTCGATCGAGTACGCCAGCGGTGGCAACAGCCCGCACGGCGCAGCCTGGTTGTCGAACATCGCCAGGTTCCGCGATCGACACCACCGGCCGCGCACCAGCGCCCCGATCTCGCCGACAGCCCATCCGGTCGACCGCGCCGCATTGCCGGCGCTCGCCGCCGAGGTGATCGCGCAGGCGAGGGTGATGTTGAACGACGCATGGAACCCCGAGAGCGGCTGCTGCTACCCGAATCGGTACGCGTACCCGCACCAGTGGCTGTGGGACTCGTCGTTCAACGCAGTCGCCTGGGCGGCGTTCGACGACGAGCGAGCGATCGTCGAACTGCAGCACCTCTTCGCAGGTCAGACCGCCGAGGGGTTCCTCCCGCACATCCGTTACACCACGCCATCATCCGGTCGAGGTCCGCGCACCGATCGGTCGTCGTACACCCAGCCGCCCGTGTTCGCACATGCGCTCCGCGCCGCGGCGATGGCCGGCCTCGACGTCACCGACGAGATGATCGCGGCGTCCGCCCGGGCGCTCGACCATCTGTGGAACCATCGGCGCGCCGACAACGGGTTGATCTTCATCGTCCACCCGTGGGAAGCCGGGACCGACGACTCACCCCGCTGGGACTCGTGGGCGTCCCCGCAGGGGTGGGACATCGACAGCTTGTCCCGGCACGACCGTGACCTCGTCGAGGTCACCCGGTTCGACGCCGACGGGATCGCGGTGTGGAACGACCGTTTCGTCTGCTGCCCGGCCAGCTTCAACGCGATCACCGCCTGGGCGTGCGCGGAACAGGCCGTCTTGTCCGGCGAACAGCACTGGGCCGAACGGGCCTCTCTGTTGGCCGACCGGATCGACACGCTGCTGTGGAACGAGACGCAGGGACTGTGGGACGACCTCCCGCTCGTCGGCGGCGGCACGTCGTCGCACCTGCCGACCGTCGACGGGGCGCTGCCGGCGCTCGTCACCACGAAGGTCGACCACCGGGACCGGGCGCTTCGTCAGTTGACCGGCGGCGGCCGCTTCGCTGCTCGCTACGGGCGCGCATTCCTGCCGTTCGACGACCCGCAGTTGCAACCCGACGTGTACTGGCGCGGGCCCACGTGGCCGAACCTCGAGTACCTGCTGTGGCAGGCCACCCGGGCCGCCGCCGATGAGCAGGCGACCGTGGAGATCGCCGACGCAGTGCTGCTCGGCGTGCTGCGCGCCGGGTTCTCCGAGTACTGGAACCCGTTCACCGGTCAGGGTGCCGGGGGCAAGCCGTACGCGTGGTCAGCGGTGACCGCCGCGATCGCCCGCCATCACCTGGTCGGCTGACCACGCGCCTCGGCCTGGGACGCTTCCGACGCGTGCCGTCCGCCGCGTACGATGCTCGTCGGGTCGGCTCGACGAATGAGCTGGCCGTCTGACGGGGGAGCACATGGCGGCTGACATCATTCTCACGGTCGACGACGACGTGGCCGTCTCGCAGGCCATCACGCGCGATCTGCGAACGCGCTATTCCGATCGCTACCGCATCGCTCGCGCCACGTCGGGAGCCGAGGCGCTGACGGCGCTGGAGGAGTTCGCCCGACGCGACCAGCAGGTCGCGTTGATCGTGTCGGACCATCGCATGCCCGAGATGACCGGCATCGAGCTGCTCCATCGCTCGCTCGTCTTCGCCCCGAACGCGAAGAAGGTGCTGCTCACGGCATATGCCGACACCGACGTCGCGATCCGGGCGATCAACGACATCGGCCTCGACCACTACCTGATGAAGCCGTGGGCGCCGCCGGAGGAGCGGCTGTACCCGGTGCTCGACGACCTGCTGGAGGACTGGCGCCGCGAACACGGCAACCGGTTCCAGGGCGTCCGCGTGGTCGGCAGCAAGTGGAGTGAGCGCAGCCACGACACGCGCATGTTCCTCGCCCGCAACCACGTCCCCTACCAGTGGCTCGAGCTGGGCCGCGACGCCGAGGCCGTGCGCCTGCACGCGCTGTTCGCCGGCGACGCGCAGGCCGAGCCGCTGGTGTTGATGACCGACGGAACGACGCTGCACGGCCCCGACACCCGCGCCCTCGCCGATGCGTTGGGTCTGCGCACCACGGCCGAGTCGCCGCTGTACGACCTGGTCGTCGTCGGCGCCGGACCGGCAGGACTTGCCGCAGCGGTGTACGGCGCGTCGGAAGGGTTGACGACCGCGATCATCGAACGCGAGGCACCGGGCGGCCAGGCCGCGCAGAGCTCGCGCATCGAGAACTACCTCGGCTTCCCGAACGGTCTCAGCGGGGCCGACCTGTCCCATCGAGCCGTCACCCAGGCCAAGCGGCTCGGTGCCGAGATGGTGCTCACCCGCAACGTCGTCGGGCTGGAGACCCGTGGCTGCATCCACGCCGTGCAGTTCGACGACGGCACCTCCGTGGAGGCCCGGGCGGTGCTGGTGGCCACCGGCGTCTCGTACCGCCTGCTCGACGCGCCCGGCCTGGCCGAGCTCACCGGCCGCGGCGTGTACTACGGCGCATCGGCCAGCGACGCGCCCGGGACGGCCGGCGACGACGTGTACATCGTCGGCGCGGCGAACTCCGCCGGTCAAGCCGCCCTGCACCTGGCGAAGTACGCCAAGCGGGTGGTGATGCTGGTGCGCGGTGGGTCGTTGGAGGCAGCGATGTCGCAGTACCTCGTCGAACGGATCAACGACGCCGAGAACATCGACGTCATGCTGCACACCGAGATCCACTCGGGCACCGGAACCGACCACCTCGAGACGCTCACACTCGCGAACCGCCAGACCGGCGCCACCGAGACGGTCGCCGCCAACTGGGTGTACGCGTTCATCGGTGCCTTGCCGCGCACCGAGTGGTTGGGCGACGACGTCGCCCGCGATGCGCAAGGGCTTCGTCCTCACGGGCCCCGACGTCGCCGCGGTGCACGTGGACGGGTCACCGCAGTGGCCGCTGGAACGCATGCCGTTCCTGCTCGAGACGTCGAAGCCGGGGGTGTTCGCCGCCGGCGACGTGCGCCTGTCGTCGATGAAGCGGGTGGCGTCGGCCGTGGGCGAGGGTGCCAATGCGGTCAGCAACGTGCACATGTACCTGGAGACCGTCTGATGAGCATCGATGCGCTGCGCGGCGCGTTCCTCACGCAGGGGCTCACCGATGCACAGCTCGAGCAGATGTGGGCCCTGGGCGACGAGCTCACCGTCGAACCCGGCACCGAGGTGTTCGTCGAGGGCCGGCCCGCCGACTACCTGTGGATCCTGCTCAGCGGCTCGGTCCAACTGACCCGGCAATCCGGCGGCGACACGGTGGTGGTGGCCACCATGACCTCACCCGGCCAGTGGGCCGGCGGGCTCCGGGCCTGGGCCGACTCCAGCGCCGCCGCCTACCGCGCCACCGGCACGACGGGGGAGGAGAGTTCGCTGTTCCGGCTGCCGTCGGCCGACCTCGCGCACCTCATCGACGAATGGTTCCCGTTCGGGAAACACCTGATCACCGGCATCTATCAGACGGTCCGCAGCATCGAAGCGACCGTCCGTCACCGGGAATCGCTCGTGGCCCTCGGCACCATGGCCGCCGGGCTCGCGCACGAGATCAACAACCCGGCGTCGGCGTCGCTGCGCGCCGTGTCGGCGCTGAACGACACCTGCGACGCGATGCTCGGCAACCTGTCGGCGCTCGCCGTCATGCCCATCACCGCGGAGCAGTTCGTCGAACTCGATCGCCTGCGCCGCGAACTGCTGGACCTGGCCGTGCCCGAGGCCGACGCGCTGGCCATGATGTCGCGCGAGGACAACGTGGGCGACTGGCTCGAGCGCCACGACGTGCGCGAACCGTGGGGACTCGCACCTTCGTTGGCGTCGGTGGGTGCCGACGGCAACTGGTTGAACGCCGTGCTTCGTGCGGTCGGTCCCGAGGCGCTCGACCCTGCGCTGCGCTGGGCGGCCACCACGTTCGCCGCCAGCCGCCTGCTGGCCGAACTCACCGACACCACGAAGCGCATCTCCAACCTGGTCGAGGCGGTGAAGAGCTACTCGCAGCTCGACCGCGCCGGACGCCAGCCCTTCGACGTGCGTGAGGGCCTGGAGAGCACGCTCGTGATGCTGTCGCCGAAGCTGAAGCACGTCCGCGTCATCCGCGACTTCGGCGACACACCGACCGTCGGTGGCTACGCGGCCGAGATGAACCAGGTGTGGACCAACCTCATCGACAACGCGGTCGATGCGATGGACGGCACGGGCACCCTGCACATCGTCACCGGTGTGGTCGATGGCGCGCTGCAGGTGGAGCTCACCGACACGGGCACGGGCATCCCGGCCGAGGTGCTCGAGCGAGTGTTCGAGCCGTTCTTCACCACCAAGGACGTCGGTAAGGGCACCGGCCTCGGTCTCGACATCACTCGCCGCATCGTCGTCGATCGGCACCGCGGCGAGATCACGTTCGACACCTCGCCGCAGGGCACCACCGCCCGGGTCCGCCTCCCGCTGGGCGACTGACGATCGGCTGCCTTCGTCAGAAACGGAGTGTTTCCGTGACGGCGTGTGGCAGGGAAACCCTCCGTTTCGCGACGGTTCAGCCCAGATCGTGGGCGAGTGAATCGATGGCGACGGTGATCGCGAGCACCATCACGGTCTGCGCCGGATCGAGGACCTCGATGCCGTAGGTGTCGCGCATGCGGAACCACTTCTTCGACACCTCGGCCACCTTGTCGCCGTCGCAGTCGATCTCGTATTCGTGGTCGACGATGTTGCCGTGGGCCTTGAGGTCCGGTCCGCCATCGACGTCGACCTCGTAGCGCTCGCGGATGCCGATGAGCGCCTTCTTCACGGTCGCTGATCGTCCGCCCACCTCGATGTGGATCGCATCGCGGACGGACATCTTGCGTTCCTGGATGGTGGCCACCGTGCGGCCCTCGGTGTCCTCCAGGGTCCAGGTGTCGCGGATGCGCATGGCCTTGCCGTTCACCTTGAACGCCCGGTCGCCGTTGCCGTTCTCGATCCAGTAGTCGTCGCCGATGGAGAACATCTTCTCCTTCATCTGGAAGTGACGGTGATCGGCCTTGCCCTTGTCCTTGTCGCCACCGAACAGACCCATGACATCCTCCGCTTCGAGCGCGACACCGGGCGCGTCGCGGACACCATCAGTGTGCACCACTCCTCGGTGTCGTGACGACGCTCCCTTGCTTCCACTGAGCCTGAAACCGACAGGTGACAGGCGACAGCGGACAGGCGTGTGGTGGTGTGCCCGTTCAAGTCGAGAGCGCGCTCGGCCGATGATTTCATTTGTACGGCAACACCAATTCGCCAAGTGAGGGATTCACGGCAGCGCGATTTGCTCGCAAGAAGGATCGAAATCATGAGCGACACTCCGAACGGACCAGGGTGGTGGCAGGCGTCGGACGGCAAGTGGTATCCGCCCGAGTCACATCCCAACTATCGGCCGTTGCTGCTGCCTCCACCGGTCGCGACACTGCCGCCGCGCGCCCCGTCGTACGTCCCCTCGGGCCCACCTCCGGTGGTCCTGCCCAAGAGGAAGGCGCTGTGGAAGCGGTGGTGGTTCGTCGTGCCTGCGCTGCTCGTCACGGTGGTCGTCATCGCGGCCGTTGCCTCGCCGAAGAAGGCCGACCCTTCGACGGGGACCGCGAAGCCGAATTCGACAGGGTCCGGTGCAACTGCGGGGTCTCAGCTCCCGGCAGCGGAGGAGACGCAGCCCGCGACAGTTGCGACCGAGCTGCAGTCGACGCTCTCGCCCGCCCAGCAAAACGCCGTCCGATCGGCGGAGTCGTACCTCGAGTTCATGTCGTTCTCGCGGCAAGGTTTGATCGATCAACTCTCGTCGGAATTCGGCGAGAAGTTCGCTCTCGCGGATGCCACTGTGGCGGTGGACAGCCTTGACATCGATTGGAATGTGCAGGCCGTCGGATCGGCGCAGCGTTACCTTGAGATCTCTGGATTCTCGTGCCAAGGTTTGATCGATCAGTTGTCCTCGGCATACGGAGATCAGTTCACAGTGGAGCAGGCGAAGTACGGTGCCACACAGGCTGGCATCTGCTAGATCCGCCTCGTTCGGCGAGGAGCGAGTGCTGAGCGACACGGTGGTCGTCGTCGATCGGGGTGTGGCAGTGTTCCCTCGTGACCACTGATGCAGCATCCCGCCTCGATCCGCGCCTGTCGACCTTCCTCGAACTGATGCCCGCCCAACCCAGCGCCGACGTCACGTCGCGCGACGAGTTGTTGGAGCGCGTGTCCACCCCCGAGGCCGCGCAGATGCTGGCCATGATGCAGATGGCGATGGAGGCGCTCGACAGCGAGGACATCGCCCCGTCGGCCGGCCTGCGCATCACCGACGAGCACATCACGTCCCAGCCCGACGGCAACTCGATCCTCATCCGGGTCATTCGCCCCGACACCGACGACGTCGTCCCCTGCGTGTACTACATCCACGGTGGCGGCATGGCCTCGCTCTCGTGCACGTACGGCCTGTACCGCACATGGGGTCGGCTCATCGCCCAGCAGGGCGTCGCCGTGGTGATGGTCGACTTCCGCAACTGCGAGGTGCCGTCGTCGGTGCCCGAGGTGGCACCGTTCCCCGCCGGTCTGAACGACTGCATCTCCGGTCTGAAGTGGACCGTCGCCAACGCCTCGACGCTCGGCATCGACACCACGCGGGTGATCGTCGCCGGTGAGAGTGGCGGCGGCAACCTCACGCTCGCGACCGGTATGCGTCTGTTGCGCGACGGCGACATCTCGCTCATCTCCGGTCTGTACGCGATGTGCCCCTACATCGCCGGCGAATGGCCGAACCCCGACCTGCCGAGCACCATCGAGAACAACGGCATCCTGCTCGACCTGCACAACAACAACGGCCGGTACGGCTACGGCATCGAGGCGTTCGAACGGCGCGACCCGTTGGCCTGGCCGCTGTTCGCCACCGAGTCCGATGTCGCCGGTCTGCCGCGCACGACGGTCGTCGTCAACGAGTGCGATCCGCTGCGCGACGAGGGCGTCGCCTTCTATCGCCTGCTGGTCCGCGCCGGGGTCGCGGCGCGGTCCGAGATGCTGCTCGGCACGTCGCATGCCGCCGAGTTGATGTCCGTGGTCGTTCCCGACATCAGCGTGGCGCGGGCGAAGAGCCTCGCGGCGTTCGCCGCGGGGTAGCATTGCCGGCGGCGAAGGGGAGTAGCTCTTCATCGGGAGATCGACACGCTGGGTGATGAACCCCGGTCCCCGGGCCCGCTCCGGCGGGTGGGCAAGACCTTCGGCCAGGCATCACACGATGCCCGGTCGATGGCATCCCTGCTCTCTTCCGGGCCGACCGGAGGACTTCATGGACGCATTCCTGCTCAGTTTCGGGATCATCTTCGTCGCCGAACTGGGCGACAAGAGCCAGCTGATGGCGATGACGTTCGCGGCGCGCTACCGCGCCGTCACCATCCTGATCGCGATCACCCTCGCGACGGCATTGGTCCACCTGGTCAGCGTGCTGTTCGGGGCCGTGGTCGGCGTGGCGCTGCCCACCGACCTCATCTCGGTCGTCGCCGGTATCGCCTTTCTGGGCTTCGCCGCATGGACGCTCCGCGGTGACGAGCTCGACGAGGACGACGAAGCCCGCGCCGCGAAGAGCGACCGCTCGGTGTTGTGGACCGTGGGCCTGGCCTTCTTCCTGGCCGAGTTGGGCGACAAGACGATGCTCGCCACCATCACCCTGGCGACCACGAACGGCCTGCTCGGGACGTGGATCGGCTCGACGCTCGGCATGGTCGCGGCCGACGCGCTGGCCATCGTCGTCGGCCAGCAGCTGGGTGCCCGCCTGCCCGAACGAGCCGTCAAGATCGGCGCGTCGGTGATCTTCGTGGTGTTCGGCGTCATCCTCGTCGTCGAGGGGTTGACCTGACCGTGTGCGACCGCCCGCGTCGCCCCAGGTGACACGGCGAGTTCCGTCCGATGGCTGGCGCTCGGGTTTGAACGGGACGAAAGTGGGGCAGAACACGAAGGATCCACGGGCCGTTCGACGCGACCCATGACGGCTCGCGTCGGTGCCCCTCACTCAGGAGGTCGCCGTGTCGTTGACCGTTGTCGCCAATCGTCTGCCGGTGGAGGCAGCCCCCGATGGGGGTCTGCAGCCGAGCCCAGGTGGTCTCGTGGCAGCGCTGTCATCGGTCATCGCCGACGGCGACCGCTGGGTCGGCTGGGGCGACGCGACGTCGTCGGGGCGCATCGACTTCGGTGAGATCGGCCTGCACATGCAGCCGGTGACGCTCACCGACGGCGAGGTCGACCGCTACTACGGCGGCTTCGCCAACTCGGTGCTGTGGCCGCTGTTCCACGGTCGCCTGCGCCCGGTCGAGCTGGACCGGGCCTGGTGGCGCACCTATCGCAACGTCAACAAGCGCTTCGCGATCGCCGCCGCCAAGGGCGCGCCCCGTGGCGGCACCGTCTGGGTGCACGACTACCACCTGATGCTCGTGCCGGCCATGCTGCGCCGCCTTCGACCCGACCTGCGGATCGGCTTCTTCCTGCACATCCCGTTCCCCAACGCGCAGCTGTTCGCCTCGCTGCCCTGGCGGCGCGACATCATCACCGGCCTGCTCGGTGCCGACGTCGTCGGCTTCCAACTCACCGAGGACGCCGACAACTTCCTCGCTGCCGCCGACCGCTGCGCCAACGTCACCGCCACCGACGGCGTCATCCGTCGGCTCGGTCACCAGGTCGCGGTGGGTGCGTTCCCCATCTCGGTGGACTTCGGGAAGTGGGACATCCTCGGTGCCGAGGTCGTGGATCGCGCCGAGCAGCTGCGCGCCGACCTCGGTGTCGCCACTGTGCTGCTCGGCATCGAGCGACTCGACTACACCAAGGGCATCGCCCAGCGCATCCGAGCCTTCGGCGAACTGCTCGACGAGGGGCGGCTGTCCGCCGACGACGTGACGTTCGTGCAGGTCGCGGTGCCCACGCGGGGCGACCTGCCCGCCTACCAGGACGAGCGCGACGATGTCGAGGGTGCGGTCCACGAGGTGAACGGTCGCCACGTCCGCCGTGACGGTTCCGTTCCGGTGCGCTACTTGGAGGGCGGCATCGACGAACGCGAACTGGCCGCCTGGTACCGAGCGTCGGACGTGATGATGGTGACGTCGCTCGCCGACGGCATGAACCTGGTCGCCAAGGAGTTCGTCGCCACGCGAGGCGACGGCATCGCGTCGGTGGTGCTCAGCGAGTTCGCCGGGGCCGCCCACGAACTGGCCGACGGGGCGATCATCGTCAATCCCTACGACATCGACGCCATCAAGTACGCGCTGCATTCGGCGGTGCACATGGCCGACGTCGACAAGACGGCGCGCATGGACGCCATGCGTGCCGTCGTGCGCCGTCACGACGTGCACCACTGGGCGAACACCTTCCTCCAGCGGCTCCACGAGATGCGACCGACGCCGCTCCTGAGCGTGGGCTGAGACGAGCCACCATGCGCATCGCGCTCATCGCCCCGCCCTGGGTTCCTGTCCCGGCGCCCGCGTACGGCGGCACCGAGGCCGTCATCGACCAACTCTGCCGAGGCCTGCACCGCGCCGGCCACGACGTGTTGCTCATCGCGCACCCCGACTCCACCTGTCCGGTGCCGGGACGGTCGGTCATCCCGGCGGAGGACACGGTGCGGATGGGCCGTGGCAGCATCGAGCTCGAGCACGTCGTCGGCGCGTACCGGCTGGTGGAAGGGTTCGACATCGTCCACGACCACACGCTCGCCGGGCCCCTCTTCGCTGCCTCACACCCCACCGCCAACGTGGTGACCACCAACCACCAACCCTTCGATCGCACCCGCAACGCGGTGCTCGGCGCGGTCGTTCCCCAGGTCGGGTTGGTCGCCATCTCGCATTCGCACGCGTCGTCCACCCACCTGCCCGTCGACGGTGTGGTGCACCACGGCGTGGATCTCGCCGACTTCCCCGAAGGAAGGGGGGCGGGGGGCTACGTCACGATCCTCGCCCGCATGGCGCCAGGCAAGGGCATCCACCGGGCCATCCAGGTGGCGCGGACGGCCGGTGTACCGCTGAAGATCGCGGCGAAGATGCGCGAACCCGCCGAGCGCGACTACTTCGACGCGCACGTCCGCCCGCACCTCGGCCCCGAGGTGGAGTACCTGGGCGAGATCGGGTTCGCGGACAAGGTGCAGTTGCTCGGCGATGCCGTAGCGCTCCTCAACCCGATCACCTGGCGCGAGCCGTTCGGCATGGCGATGCTCGAGGCGCTGGCGTGCGGCACCCCGGTGGTCGGTTGCCCCGCCGGTGCCGCACCGGAGATCGTCGACGACGGCGTCACGGGCTTCCTCAGCGACGAGGACGACGTGCTCGTCGGCGCGCTCGCGCGGCTCGATCAGATCGACCGCCGCGCCTGCCGAGCACGCGTCGCGCGACTGTTCAGCGTCGAGCGGATGGTCGACGGATACCTCGACATCTTCCGCGACCGCCTCGAGCGACGTGCCGGTCCGGCCGGCGCTGCCGACCGGCTGGTGACGGGGGCGATCGACGCATGACGGGGGCCGATCACCCCAGCCCATGGGTGCTCGCCTCCGAGCCACGGAGCCTTGGCGACCCGACGAACCTGATCACCCTCGTGAACGGACAGACGTTCTGCCTCAGCGGTCGGTCCGGCGACTTCAGCGCCAACCCGACGCACGGGGTGTTCTTCGCCGACATGCGCGTGCTCAGCCTGGCGCAGCTGTTGGTCAACGGTGCCCCGGTCGAGCCGCTCGCGGTCAGCTTGGGCGACGCGAGCAGCGCGACCTTCGTCGGTCGGTCGGTACCCGCGGTGCACACCGATCCACGGATGCTCGTCATCCGTCGTCGCCGTCTCGGGTCGGTGTGGCACGAGGACCTGGAGTTCATGACCACCGGTTCGGCGCCGATGTCGGTGACGGTGGAACTGGAGGTCGCCGCCGACTTCGCCGACGTGTACGCATTGAAGGAAGGGCGCACCAGCAGCGAAGGCCAGCACGCCACCGAGGTACACCCCGACGGCCTGCTGTTCGGCTGGCGACTCGGTTCGCTCCATCGGACTGCAGCACTGCAGGTCGGCGGCGCCGACGTCGAGGTCTCGACGCGAGGCTTCACCTGGCATCTGGACCTGGGCGGACACGAGAGCCGTGTCATCGAACTGGACCTGTCGGTCGCGCTCGGTGCGTCGTGGATCGAACGCCGCCACCACCTGCCCCGTCTGCCGCACGCGTCGAACCGGCACCGCGCCTGGATGGACGGCGTGCCCCGCCTGCGCACCTCGAACCGGTCGTGGAGCGGCGCCTACGAGCGTTCGGTGGCCGACGTCGCCGCGCTGCGACTGCACGACCCGAGTTCGGAACGGCGTCCCGTCATCGCCGCGGGTGCGCCGTGGTACATGACGCTGTTCGGGCGTGACGCGCTGATCAGTTCGTACATGGCGATGCACATCGACTCCGACCTGGCCCTGGGCGTGCTCGACGCGCTCGCCGAACTGCAGGGCACGAAGGTCGACGAGGTCACCGAGGAACAGCCGGGGCGGATCATGCACGAGACGCGCTCGCTCGACGTCGACGAGCCGACGCTCATCGGCGGCAGCACCTACTTCGGCTCCGTCGACTCGACCCCGCTGTTCGTGATGGTCCTCGGCGAGCTCTGTCGGTGGGGGCTGTCCACGCCCGACCTCGAACGGTTGCTCCCCCACGCCGACCGGGCCCTCGCCTGGATGGCCGAGTACGGCGACCGCGACGGCGATGGGTTCATCGAGTACGAGCGCATGTCCGAACGCGGTCTGGTGAACCAGGGGTGGAAGGACTCGGTCGACGCCATCCGCCGGCGCGACGGCTCGATCGTCGGCGCGCCCATCGCGTTGTGCGAAGTGCAGGGGTATGCGTATGCCGCCCATCAGGCGCGCGCCACGATCGCCGACCGGTTGGGCGACACAGCGACGGCGGGGGAGCAGCGCTCGCTCGCCGAGCGCCTGCAGCGGCGGTTCGACGAGGCGTTCTGGATGCCCGAGCTCGGCTGGTACGCCACCGCGTTGGGGCCGGACAAGGAACAGGTCGGATCGCTGACGTCGAACATCGGGCACTGCCTGTGGACCGGCATCGCCGACGAGACCCGTGCCAAGGAGGTCGCGACCCGGTTGCTGGCACCGGACATGTTCAACGGGTGGGGCATCCGCACGATGAGCACCGAGGAGGCCGCGTACGATCCGATGAGCTACCACTGCGGCACCGTGTGGCCGCACGACAGTGCGCTCATCGCCGCGGGGCTTCGCCGCTACGGGTTCGACGAGGAGGTGCGGACCATCGCCGACGGCCTCTTCGCCGCGTCGGCGTCGTGGCACGGTCGGCTGCCGGAACTGTTCGCCGGTCTCGACCGCGCCCAGGTGGACACGCCCATCCCGTTCCCCACGTCGTGCTCGCCCCAGGCGTGGGCCGCGACGTCGCCGTTTCTGCTGCTGCGCACCCTGCTCGGCCTCGAACCAGGCGACGACGGCCTGCACGTCGACGCGATCGGCAGCGCGTTCGACAACGACATGTTGCTCTCGGGCGTCTGCTGGGCCGGCCGACGGTTCGACGTCTGGGTGTCGAACGGCATCGCGTCGGTGCAGCCGGTGGCCTGACCGGCACCGCGCAACCGGTGTCAGCGCACGAAGCGCGCGACGGCCTCGGCGACACCGTCGCCACACGCCGCGTCGGTGATGACGATGCCGGTCGAGCGCACCGCGTCGTCCGAGTTGGCCACGCCGACGGCGATGGTGGCCACCGCGAACATCGGCAGATCGTTCGAGGCGTCACCCACGGCCAGGATCTCGATGGTGGGGTCGGCGAGGCGTGCTCGCGCGGCGAGCAGCCCGGTGCCCTTGTGGCAGCCGGGCGGGACGAGCGTCACCGATCCCTTGTTGACGAGCACGGTGCGCGTGCCACCGAGCCGTTCGTTCACGCTGCGCACCTCTTCCTCGAAGCGACGAGGTGCGCCGACGGCGACCTGCCCGACGTCGAGGTCGGTGACGCCCGCGGCCCGCAGCGCATCGACCAACGCTGGGTCGATGCGCGGTGCGAGCAGCTCGACGGCGCCCGAGGTCAGGTCCACCAGCACACCGCCGTCCTCGGCGACGACGGTGTGGCACAGCGGGAGCACGTCGGCCACCACGTCGATCAGCGAATCGGCGCGGCGCCCGGTGACGATCATCACCACATGGCCGGCGTCGCGGGCGTCGCGCAGCGCGTCGACCGCGGCCGGGGCAACGCCCGCACCGTCGAACAGCGTGCCGTCGACGTCCAGGGCGATCAGCATGGGTGAACGCTAACCCGTCGCACGGATCAGTGGACGTCGACCAACTCGGCCTCGATCACGGGCTCGGCGACGACCCGCTGCGGTCCGCGGACCACCAGGTACAGCAACGCCACACCGGCCATGCCGACGCCCAGCCACATGGACTTCACCCAGCCTTCGACGAACGCGTGCTTGGCTGCGTCGATGATGATGCCGGCCTGATCGCCCGCCTGTGCGGCGATGGCGTAGGCGGCGCCGATGCCGTCCTTGGCCGGTTCGGCCAACTCGGGCGGCAGCCCGGCCAGCATGGGGCCGATGGCGGCGCGGTAGCCGGCGCTGAGCACCGACCCGAGCAGTGCGACGCCGAGAGCGCCGCCCAGCTCGCGGGACGTGTCGTTCAGCGCCGACGCGACACCCTGCTTGTCGTGGGGCAGCGTCTCGGTGATCGCTTCGGTGGCGGGGGTCATGGTGAGACCCATGCCCAGGCCGATGAGGACGAGACCGGGCAGCACCGACAGGTACCCACCCTCCACCGAGGCGAACAGCGCCATGCTGGTGAGGCCGCCGGCGAAGATGGACACGCCGGCGATCATCGTGTTGCGCTTGCCGATGCGAGCCGCGATCCGCGGCGCGATGGTGGACATCGGCATCATCATGAACGCCATGGGCAGCATGGCCGAGGCGGACCTCAGCGCCGTCCAGCCGAGCACCGCCTGGAAGAACGGGTAGAGCACCAGGAAGATGCCGAACATCACGCCGAACACGATGACGAGCGTGAGCGTGCCCGAGGCCAGGCCTCGGTCGCGGAACGCGGAGATGTCGAGCAGTGGCTCGGGATGACGGCGCTCCCACAGGATGAACAGCACGAGGGCGACGACGCCGATGCCGAGCCCCGCGACGGTGAGGGGGTGGCTCCACCCGTTCTCGGGACCTTCGTGCACGCCGAGGACGATGCCGCCGATGGTGAGCGCGGAGAGCACCGAGCCGATCGTGTCGAACGGGTGCTCGCGCGCCTCCTTGGAGTTCGGCGCGAACCGTGTGGTCATGTACGCCGAGATGGCGACGAGTGCCAGCGGCAGGGCGAAGACCCACCGCCACGACATGAAGTCGATCATGAACGACGACACGAACAGGCCGATCATGCCGCCGGCACCGGCGAAGCCGGCCCACACGCCGATGGCCTTGGCCCGTTCGTCGGGCGGGAAGCTCGACGTGATGATCGACAGGGTGACGGGCATGATCATCGCCGCACCGGCGCCGGCGACGACGCGGGCGACGATCATCATCGGCGCGGTGGTGGCCAGCAGCGAGCCGACGGTGGCCAGGCCGAACACGACGAGGCCGGTGAGCAGTACGGTCTTGCGCCCCCACCGGTCACCGATCGCGCCGACCGGCAGCAGCAGCGCGGCCAGGGTGACGGTGTAGGCGTTGATGATCCACAGGACCTGGCCCTGCGTGGCGCCCAGGCCGATGGCCAGTTGCTGCTGGGCCACGTTCAGGCCGGACATCGCGGCGATGACGGCGACGAGCGCGGTGATCATCGCGATGAGGATGTTGCGCAGGTCGCGCGGGGAGAGGGTGGTGTGCGGTCGCTCGGCGAGCGGCGCAGGGGGGTGTGCGCTCACGAGACTCCTTCCGGGGTCGGGCTTCGGGGGTGGATGATCAGGGGGTGGCGATCAGTGAAACGAAACAGTATCGTTTCATTCCTATGAATCCAACCGGCACGAATCCCCCCGGCATCACGTCGACCGAAGCGGGCGGTGTGAAGGGCCGCAGCCGAGCCAAGCTGCTCGCTGCCGCCACCCGGTTGCTCGTGGCCGGCGGCCCTCAGGGCGTCACGGTCGACGCCGTCGCCGAACAGTCCGGTGTCGCCAAGTCCACGCTGTATCGGCACTGGCGTTCGGTCGACGAACTGCTCATCACCGTGGTGCGCGAGAACATGCCCGAGCCCGCCGACATCGACATGACCCGCGGCTTCGAGGCTGCCTTGCGCGACTGGATGCAGCAGGCGGTCGTCGCCCTGTCCGCACCCGACTGGCCGCGGATCCTGTCGGCGATGCTCGAGCTGCGGACGAAATCGCCCGAGATGGCCGCGCTGTTGGAGGTCGACTTCGAGGACAAGCTCACCACCATGGTCGCGATCCTCGACCTCGGTGCCGCCGAGGGAGCCCTGCCCGGCGGGCTGGACCCACGCATCGTCACCCAGACGCTCGCCGGTCCGGTGGTCCTGGCGGCGCTCAGCGGCGACCTGACCCAGACCGCCGACATCGCCGCCTACGCCCTCGAACGCTTCCTCGCCTCGTACCGCTGACGACGCCCCGGTCGGTACCGTGTCGTTCGTGCCGACCCGCCACGTCACCTTCGCCGAGCTCGTCGCCGGCCGGGTCCCCGACGACCTGACCGGAGTGCGTTGGCCTGACGGACTGGTCGAGTGCCGATTCAACGTCACCGCTGACGACTACGCCGTTCGTGTCCGGGCGTCGGGGCCACCACCCGTCGGCGCCGCCGAGGTCCTGGTGGACCCGGCCGTGGCCTGCGACCGCTGCGCCGACAAGTGCGGCTAACGGCGCAGCGGCCGGCCGTCACGAACTCGGCCGTCAGCGCAGACGCACACGGCGGAGCAGTTGAGCGTTCAGGGCGACGATGATCGTCGACGCGCTCATCAGGACGGCGCCCACTGCGGGAGCGAGCGTCACGCCGGCCCACGCCAAGGCGCCGCCGGCCAATGGGATGGCGACGACGTTGTACCCGGCCGCCCAGGCCAGGTTCTGGCGCATCGTCCGGTAGCTCGCCTTCGAGAGGCGGATCACCGAAGCCACCGCACGGGGGTCGTTGCCGGCGAGGACCACCCCTGCCGACTCGATGGCGACGTCGGTGCCCGCGCCGATGGCCAGGCCGACGTCGGCTCGGGCCAGCGCCGGGGCGTCGTTCACGCCGTCGCCGACCATCGCGACGGCGAGGTGGCGGTCCTGCAGGCGGGCCACCGCTGCGTCCTTGTCCTCCGGCAGCACCTCGGCGAACACCTCGTCGATCCCCACTGCGCGACCGACGTGATCGGCCACCGAGCGGGCGTCACCCGTGATCATCACGACGTGGTCGACGCCGAGCGCGTGCAGATCGCGCACGGCCTCGGCTGCTTCCGGTCGCACCTCGTCCTCCAGCGCGAACGCCGCGACCACGCCGTCGTCGTCGAGCAGCACCAGCACCGCAGCACCACGCTCGGTCCACGTGGTGGTCTCGGCCGCCAGTTCGGCGGGAAGCTGCAGGTCGCGCTCGCGGAGCAGCGCCGGTCCACCGACGGCGTGTCGGCGTCCGTCGACCACACCCTCCACGCCGCGGCCCGTGAGCGCACGGAACGAGGTCGCGATCCGCGGGGGTAGCGGGGCGGCTGCGGCGACCAGGGCCCTGGCGAGGGGATGCTCGCTGTCGGCTTCGATGGCCGCCGCGATGGCAAGGGCGTCGTCGCGGTCGCGCCCGCCGGCGGCCGCCATGGCCGTGACGGCGTGGTTGCCCTTCGTCAGCGTGCCGGTCTTGTCGAACAGCACGGTGTCGATGGTGCGCATCCGCTCGAGCGCCAGGCGGTCCTTGACCAGGATCCCGTTCCGGGCTGCGAGTGCGGTGGAGATGGACACGACGAGGGGGATCGCCAGGCCGAGCGCGTGAGGGCAGGCGATGACCAGGACCGTGACGGCCGACTCGAGTGCGGTCTCCCACCGACCGAGCAGTGCCCAGGCGGCGAAGGTGACGATCGCCGACGCCGTGGCGACGTAGAAGAGCAGGGCGGCGAACCGATCGGCCAACACCTGTGCCCGCGATCGCGACCGCTGTGCGTCGGCGACCAAGCGGCCGATGCCGGCGAGCGCGGTGTCGTCGCCCACGGCATCGACGCGGACGCGGATCGCCGAGTCGGTGGTCACCGTGCCGGCGACGACTCGACCACCGACGGTCCGGCTGACGGGACGTGATTCGCCCGTGATCATCGACTCGTCGAGTGCGGCGTCGCCCTCGACGATGACGCCATCCGCCGGTACTCGTCCGCCGGGCCGAACCAGCACCGTGTCGCCGACGCGAAGTGATCCGACGGGGACCCGGTGGGTGTCGGATCCGTGCACGACCTCGGCCTCGTCGGGCAGCAGCGCGGCGAGCGCTGCGAGCGCACCCTGGGCCTGGCCGATGGCCTTCATCTCCTGCCAGTGACCGAGCAGCATGATGGTCACCAGCGCCGCCAGCTCCCACCAGAACTCGAGGTCGACCCAACCGAGGGTCGATGCCGCCGATGCAGCCCAGGCGACGGTGATCGCCATCGCGATCAGCAGCATCATCCCGGGGGAGCGGTGGCGCACTTCCTGGACGGCGCCGGCCAGGAAGGGGCGGCCGCCGTACACGAACACGAGCGTGCCGAGCAGCGGGGCGACCCAGGCGACGCCGGAGAGGTGGTAGCCGAACCACTCCATGACCATCTCGGAGGTGGCGACGACCGGGAT
Organism: uncultured Actinomycetes bacterium; assembly: GCA_963822385.1. GTDB lineage: Bacteria > Actinomycetota > Acidimicrobiia > Acidimicrobiales > Ilumatobacteraceae > UBA668. The sequence continues at coordinate 1,539,139 of CAWGHJ010000003.1, read as the reverse complement.
GGTGAGCGCCAGGCTCAGCCAGAACCGACGGCGGAAGACCTCGGGGTCGTGCCCGGCATGGGTGTCGTGTCCGGCATGTGTGTCGTGTCCGGCATGGTGGTCATGGTCGATGTGATCCGTGTGGTCCGCCTGGTCCGCGGCGGTGCGGTGGGTGTCGATGGAGCGGTGCATGCGCCGTCCAACCATACCCCCATGGGGTATATTCCCGATCGACGCGAACTTCGTGACGGACTCGCGAAGAGCGGCTCGACGTTGGGGTCGTCGAGCCGCTCCTCAGCTGCCTCCACTCCACGAGGAGGTCGAAGGTCGGGGTCCGAGTGCTGCGAGCCACCAGCCGCCCTCGGCATCACATCGCTTGTTCGAATCGATGTGTTCCCGACCTGTGTGCCTGGTGGCATTCCCGCACATCACCACCAGTGCCACAGTTGTACGCCATGGCAGTTACACCGTTGTTACACGGATGCTCGTCCGTGCTCTAGATTGCGCGTGGTGTTGGGAATCGACGTGCGGGTGCTCGGCCCTTTGCGGCTGACGATCGATGGCGACCGTCAGCCGTTGACCGGGAGGCCGTTGCTGCTGGTGGCACGGCTCGCGCTCGCAGCCGGTTCGCCGGTCGGACCGGCACGACTGGCGGCCGATCTGTGGCCCGAGGGTGGTGGCAGCGATGGAGCGGTGCGGGTGACCCTCACCCGGGTCAGGAAGGCGCTCGGCGATGCCGTCGTCGTGCGCCGTGGCGGCGGATATCTGCTCGACGGAGTGTCATGCGACGCCGTTCGATTCGAACAAGCGGTCCGCTTCGCCCGTGACCGGTCGCAGTCCATCGAACGTCGTCTGAGTGCGCTGGATGCGGCACTGGACGAATGGTCCGGGACTGCGTTCGAAGGGACCGAGGCCGGTGAGTGGTTCCAGAGCGAGGCGCATCGGCTGGAGGAACTGCGCGAACAGGCCGTCGACGAACGTTTCGAGCTGATGCTCCTCGTCGGACGGCACGAGCAAGCGGTTGCAGAGCTACGCGGCGCGTTGTCGCGTTCGCCGACGCGCGAACGCCGCGCGGAGCTGCTCGCCGTCGCGCTCTACCGCTCAGGTCGGCAGGAGGACGCGCTCGCGGTGATCGCCCAGGTGCGCCACGACCTGCGTGAGCGCCTCGGCCTGGACCCCGGCCCGGCGTTGCGCATCGTCGAACAACAGGTGCTCGACCATGCTCCCGAGCTGGCGGCGTCACCGCTCGTGTTCCGCGCCGAGCGCACGGTCGAGGTGGAGGCCCGATTGCGGGCGGCCTATGCGCTCCTTCGAGCGGGGGTGTTCGACGAGACCGGGCAGATCATCGACGAGGCGGAGGCCACCGCCACCGAGGCCGGCGACCGCCGTCTGCAGGGCCTGGTGTTGCTCGCCCGGGCCCGGCTGCTCATGCTCTCTGGCGACGGCGATCCGTTCCCGCTCATCGACCAGGCCCGCCTGCTGGGGCGCGAGCTGCGCGACGGCGAGTTGCTCGCAGTGGCTGCCATGGTGCGTTTCGGCGCAGGCGTGCCCGTCGACAAGGCCGACGGTCTGGTCGAGTTCCTCGAACCGCTGGCGCTGCTGCCGTCCGATGCACCAGAGGTGCTCGAGTTGCTCTGCTGCGCCGCGATCACGGTGCTGTTCACCGACGCCTCGGACGCCGCCGACAGGTTGCTGGCCGAGGCGGAGAAGGTCTACGAGCGCGATCGTTCCGACCGGTCACGCGCCATCCTGCTGGTGACGCAGGCGCTGTCGGCGTCGGTGCACTACCGGCCGGCCGACGAGGTGGCCGACGCTGCGGCCGAGGCGTACGACCTGGCCAGGTCCACCGGCGACGCGACACTCGTCACCGTCGCTGCGCAGGGGGCCCTGAGGGCGGGCTACGAGCGTGGCGACCTTGCAGTGGTCGACGACGTGCTCGACGTCCTCGAACGGGCGTCGCGCGACGCGATGCTGCCGTTCGGCATGGTGCGCGTGGCGTTGTGTCGCTCGACCAACGCGTTCGCCCGTGGCCGGCTCGACGAGGTACCGGCGCTGATGGCGCACGCCCTCGACCTGGGCACGCGCATGCGCACCATCGCCACCACTGCGGCACTGCGATCGCAGCAGTTCCTCCTGGCACGCGAGGCGGGTTTCGTCGACGTGCTCGTCGCGCAGGCGCGCGACATCGGCGCCACGTTCGCGATGCCGACCGTCTGGGACGCCGTGGTGGCGCTCGGCGACGACGACGTCGCGGCTCGCCTCGCCGAACTGGCGCCGAAGGTTCCTGTCGACGACAGCCACGGCGTGTTCATCGCACTTGCCAGCGAGATCGCCGCAGCGCGGCGCGATGCAACGCTCGGTGCATGGTGCGCCGCACGGCTGGCGATGCTGGGCGATCGCACGGTGATGAGCGGCCTGGGCACGGTGGTCATGGGCTTCGGCGAGCACTACGCCGGGTTGGCATCCGCAGCGTGCGACGACCTCGATCGAGCGACCGAGCACCTCCACGCGGCCGCCGAGCGGGCCGAGAAGGGCGGTGCGCACCTGTGGTGGGCGCATTCGACCGTCGAGCTCGCCGACGTCCACCGTCGACGGGGTGTGCCGGCCGAGGCCCGAGCGGCGCTCGAACGCGTCGAGGCCACCGATCTGCCCGCCCAATCGGCCCGGCTCGCCGCACGCCTCGCGCAGGTCAGGGACGCAGCACTGGCTTGATCACGCCGCCGGCCAGCGACGACTGTTCGGCCTCGTTGATCTGTGCGAGCGGAAACTCCTCGATCAGGCGGTCGAACGGGAAACGCCCGTCCTGCCACAACTGGATCATGCGCGGGATGAACACCTGCGGGTCCACGCTCCCTTCCAGGATGTTCACGATCGACTTGCCGAGCATCGTGTTCGAGTCGAGCACCAGGTCACCCTGCTGTACCCCGACCAGACCGCACTTGCCGGTCATTCGCGTCACCTGCAGCGCGGAGATGATGACGGCAGGCACGCCCGTGGTGTCGAACGTGTACTGCACGCCGCCGCCACCGTTCGCGGCGAGAATCTGGGTCGACACGTCAGCGTCGTCGCCCTTCACCGCGTGTGTCGCGCCCAACTCGAGTGCCAGGTCCAGGCGGTGCTGCTGCAGATCCACCGCGACGATGGTGGTCGCGCCGGCCACCTTGGCGGCCATCACCGCGGCCAGTCCCACTGCCCCGGCGCCGAACACGGCGACGCTGGTGCCGGGCTGCACGTCGAGCGCGCCGAGGATGCTGCCGGCACCGGTCTGGATGCCGCAGCCGAGCGGGCCGAGCAGTTCGAGCGGCAGCGTCGGGTCGACCACGACCGTGTTGCGCTCGGTGGTGATCGCGTGCCCGGCGAACGACGACTGGCCGAACCAGCGGGCACCGACGGCATGGCCGTCGCTGTCGGTGGCGGTGTCGGTGCCGTCGAGTTCGCGACCGAACAGGTTGCGGACGATGAACGTGTCGCAGTACGCCGGCTGGCCGGCGTGGCAGTTCGCACACGCGCCGCACGAGTCGAACGACAACACCACGTGGTCGCCGACCGCGACCTTCGTGACGGCGCTGCCGACCTCCTCCACGACGCCGGCACCCTCGTGCCCGGCGATGATCGGGGGAGCGGCGATGAAGCCGGGCATGCGCGGCAGCACGTCGGTGTGGCACATGCCGGCGGCGACGATGCGCACCAGCACCTCGTGCGCCCGCAGGTCGCGGAGCTCGACGTCCTCGATCGTGTACGGCTGGTCGTGTCCGCGCAGCACGGCGGCGATGGTCTTCACAGTGGTTCCCCCTGGGTCGTGGCCGACGCGGAACCTACCTCGCCTTCGCGTCGCGCTTCGGGGTCGGCCGACTCAGCGTCGGAGGTCGATCATCGCGTCGAGCACGGCCGGTGACGGCGGCTTCGTCACGAACAGGTCGGCGCCCGCCTCGATGGCGGCTTCGCGCGACGCCTCGATGGCGTCGCCGGTGAGCATCGCGATCGCTGGCTCGTGGCCGGTGACGCTGCGAATGGCTCGGATGCGCCGGATCAGCTCGATGCCGTCGACGCCGGGCATGTTCTTGTCGACGACGATCACGTCGAACACGTCCTGCTCGATGGCCGACAGCGCGGTCTCGGCGCCGTCGGCGGTCGTGACCCGCGCGCCGCGGGCGGTGAGCAACAGGTCGACCATCTCGCGAGCGAACCGTTCGTCGTCGACGACGAGGACGCGCCGACGCGGCGCATCGTCGGTCTCCGTCGGTGTCGACACGATGCGCGTCCTCTCTGCGGTCGTCGGTCCCACGCCGGGAGACCGATGCGTCGTCGTGCGACATGGTGGCAGCGACCGTGGGTGAGCGTCAATCACCCGTTCGGACAAATCGCTCCGTCCACCGCACTCCGCGGCTGGAACATTCCAGACAGCGGTCGTGGGTGGGGTAAGGTCGACCCCCATCAGCGTTCGAACCCTCGAACGCGTCAGGGGAGGAAACATGCGTCAGAGGAGCAGAGCGCTTGCGCTCGGCGTCGTTGCAGCATTCGTCATCGCGGCGTGCGGTGGCAGCGACGACTCGACAACCGGTACCACGGGTGGCAGCACCGGTGGGACCACCGAGACCACGGCCGGTGGCGGAGCCGCCGGCGGCACGCTCGTGTTCGGCACGTCGTCGGACCCCGTCGTGCTCGACGGTGCCTACGTCAGCGACGGCGAGTCGCTGCGCGTCATCGACCAGATCTTCGAGACCCTGGTCACCACCAAGCCCGGCGGCACCGAGATCGAGCCGTTGCTCGCCGACTCGTGGACCGCGAGCGACGACGGCCTCGACTGGACCTTCACCCTCCACCCGGGTGTGAAGTTCCACGACGGCACCGACCTGAACGGTGAAGCCGTCTGCTTCAACTTCGACCGCTGGTTCAACTTCACCGGCGTCGCCCAGAGCGCGGCCGTGTCGTACTACTGGAGCACCGTCTTCGGCGGCTTCTCCGATGGCGCCACGCCCAGCCTGTACAAGAGCTGCGAGGCACCCGATGCCGGCACCGCCGTCGTCCACCTGACGGCCCCGTCGGCAGCGTTCCTGAGCGGCCTCGCCGTCTCGGCGTTCTCCATCGCCAGCCCGGAGGCCCTCACCACGTACGAGGCCGACAAGGTCGGCGGCACCGAGGACGCCCCGACGTTCGACGGCACCTTCGGCACCGAGCACCCGGTCGGCACCGGCCCGTTCGTCTTCGACAGCTGGACCCCCGGCGACAAGCTGACGATCGTCCGCAACGACAGCTACTGGGGTGACAAGGCCCTGCTCGACAAGGTCATCTTCAAGCCGATCGCCGACGGCCCCGCCCGTCGCACCGCGCTCGAGACCGGCGAGATCCAGGGCTACGACCTGGTCGACCCGGCCGACGTGACCGCCCTCGAGGACGGTGGCTACAACATCCTCCTCCGCCCGGCGTTCAACGTGGGCTACCTCGGCTTCAACCAGGCCAAGCCGCCGCTCGACAACCCGAAGATCCGTCAGGCCATCGCCTACGCCCTCAACCGCGAGGCGCTCGTGACCGCCAAGTACCCCGAGGGCGCCGAAGTGGCGACGCAGTTCCAGCCGCCGCAGTTGTTCGGCTGGAGCGCCGACGTCCCGCAGTACGGGTACGACCCCGAGAAGGCCAAGTCGCTCATCGCCGAGAGCGGTGTCACCGACCTCGACATCGAGTTCTACTACCCGAGCGACATCAGCCGTCCGTACATGCCGGACCCCACGGCCAACTTCGAGGCCTTCAAGGCCGACCTCGAGGCCGTCGGCTTCACGATCACGCCCAAGACCGCCCCGTGGCGCTCGGGCTACCTCGACGACGTCGACGCCGGTAATGCCGAGATCTACCTCCTCGGCTGGACGGGCGACTACGGCGATCCCGACAACTTCATCGGCACCTTCTTCCGTACGCCGCAGCCCGCATGGGGCTTCGACAACCAGGAGATCTTCGACGCACTCACCACGGCCCGCGACACCGCGGACGCCGCCGAGCGCACGAAGCTCTACGAAGCGGCCAACAAGATGATCATGGAGTTCCTCCCCGGCGTGCCGTACGTGCACACCCAGCCGGCGCTGGCGTTCGCCAAGAACGTCACCGGCTACGTGCCGAGCCCGGTGTCGCTGGAGAGTTTCGCCACGGTCTCGATGGGCTGATCCCAACGATTCCACTGCAGGGGTGGGTCACCGGCATCATGTCGGTGACCCACCCCTGTGTGGTCGTCCCGCGCCATGCTGAAGTTCATCATCCGCCGATTGCTGCTGCTCGTGCCCATCCTGTTGGGCCTGAGCTTCTTGCTGTTCGTGTGGGTGCGCGCCCTCCCGGGCGGTCCGGCAACGGCGCTGCTCGGTGAGCGCGCCACTCCCGAGCGGGTGGCCGAGGTCAACCGTCTGTACGGGTTCGACCAGCCGCTCATCCAGCAGTACCTGAAGTACCTCAACCGCATCGTCCATCTCGACTTCGGTCAGTCGATCACGCTCCGCAAGGACGTCACCGACGAGATGGTGCGACGGTTCCCCGCCACGGTCGAGCTCACCGTCGCGGCGATGATGTTCGCCACCATGGTGGGCATCCCGCTGGGCTTCGCCGCCGCCAAGCGCGAGCGATCCTGGGTCGACAACTCGGCCATGGTCGCATCGCTCATCGGCGTGTCGATCCCCGTGTTCTTCCTCGCCCAGATCCTGAAGTACGGCTTCGCCCAGAAGCTCGGTTGGTTCCCGACGATCGGCCGGCTCGACCCGGCACGCGAGCTCGAGCACGTCACCAACTTCAACACCATCGACTCGATCATCGCCCGCGACTGGGACGCGTTCTGGGACACGATGATGCACCTCGTGCTGCCGGCCATCGCGCTCGGCACCATCCCGTTGGCGATCATCGCCCGCATCACGCGTGCGTCGGTGATGGAGGTCCTCAACGAGGACTACGTCCGCACCGCGCGCTCGAAGGGCATGTCCCGCAGCGTGGTCGACCGTCGTCACGTGCTGCGCAACGCGCTCCTGCCCATCGTCACCGTCGTCGGCCTGCAGATCGGTCTGCTGCTCTCGGGAGCGGTGCTCACCGAGACGGTGTTCGCGTGGGGTGGCGTCGGTCAACTCATCAGCGGCGCCGTGCTCGACAAGGACTACCCCGTCATCCAGGGCGGCGTGTTGTTCCTCGCCGTCGTGTTCGTCGTCGTCAACCTCATCGTCGACGTGCTGTACGCCGTCATCGACCCGCGGATCCGGGTGAGGTGAGCATGTCCACCGTTCAGGAACATCTCAAGTCGCTGATGGGCAACCGGGTCGTCGAGACCTCGGGCTCGAGCCTCACCCGTGAGACGTGGAAGCGGCTCCGCGCCAACCGCCTGGCGATGGTCGGCGGGCTCATCGTCGTCGGCTTCGTGCTGGTGGCCATCTTCGCCCCGCTCATCGCCCCGTACGACCCGCGCGACAACAGCTGGTTCGACCAGATCCGCCCGTCGTCCATCCCGGGTCCGTCGTGGGACCACTGGTTCGGTCTCGACGAGAGCGGCCGCGACCTGTTCTCGCGCGTCGTCTACGGCGCTCGTTCGTCGCTCATCATCGGCGTCGTGTCGCTGATCATCGGTGCCACGTTCGGCACCATCCTCGGTCTCATCGCCGGCGCGTTCCCCGGCTGGGTCGACTCGCTGATCATGCGCATCACCGACATCCTCCTGGCCGTGCCCAGCCTGCTGCTGGCACTGTCGGTGGCCGCGGTGATGGGCCAGAGTCAGGTCGCGGTGATGGTCGCCGTCGCCGTGCCGAACATCCCGCTGTTCACCCGACTGCTGCGCGGCTCGATGCTCGCCGAACGGCAGAAGGACTACGTGTCCGCGGCGACGTCGGTGGGCATCGCGCGCAAGCGGCTGGTGCTGTCGCACGTGCTGCCGAACTCGGTGAGCCCGATGATCGTGCAGGGCACGCTGGCGCTGGCGACCGCCGTCATCGACGCCGCGGCGCTCAGCTTCCTGGGCCTCGGTTCCGCCGACCCGACCATCCCCGAGTGGGGGCGCATGCTCGCCAACGCGCAGCGGTACACGAACGTCGCCATCCACCTGGCCATCTTCCCGGGCTTGATGATCCTCATCACCGCGCTCGGCTTCAACCTGTTCGGCGAAGCGCTGCGCGAAGCCCTCGACCCGAAGCTGCGCCGATGACCGCCGAGCCCTCAGGGAAGCCCATCCTCGCGGTCGACGACCTGCACGTCACGTTCGCGACGCGCGGCAGCGACGAGGTGCGCGCCGTCGACGGCGTGTCGTTCGAGGTGCACGCCGGCGAGACACTCGGCGTGGTCGGCGAGTCCGGCTCGGGCAAGAGCGTCACGTCGCTCGCCATCCTCGGACTGCTCCCACCTCGCGGCGTCACCGTGACGGGATCGATCACCCTCGACGGGGCCGAGCTCATCGGTGCGCCCGAGAAGGAACTGCAGAACATCCGCGGCCGTCGCGCCGCCATGGTGTTCCAGGACCCGATGAGCTCGCTCAACCCGGTGCTCACCATCGGTCGCCAGATCACCGAGGTGCTGGTCCGGCACAAGGTGGCCTCCAAGCAGCAGGCACCCGAGCGGGCGGCCGCGTTGCTCGAACGAGTGGGCATCTCATCGGCCAGGGCGCGGCTGAAGAACTACCCGCACCAGCTGTCGGGCGGCATGCGCCAGCGCGTGATGATCGCCATGGCGCTCGCGTGCGAGCCCGCCGTGCTCATCGCCGATGAGCCCACGACCGCCCTCGACGTCACCATCCAGGCGCAGGTGCTGGAGTTGTTGCGGGACCTCGTGGTCGGCTCGAAGACCGCGCTCATCCTCATCACCCACGACCTCGGCGTGGTGGCGGGCATGTGCGACCGGGTGCACGTGATGTACAGCGGGCGCATCGTCGAGACCGGTGAACGGCATGCGCTGTTCGCCCACCCACGCCACCACTACACGCGTGGGCTGTTGGGCTCGGTGCCCCGCCTCGACCTCATCGGTGGTCAGCTCAACCCCATTCCCGGATCGCCCCGCGACGTCATCTCCTGGACCGATGGCTGCGCGTTCGCGCCTCGGTGCGCGGCGGTCACCGAGGCCTGCCTCGGCGGTGCGCCGGAACTGGTGCAGAACGACGACGGCACCAAGGTGCGGTGCGTGAACCCGGCTGCCGCCGACGAGCCCCTCTGGCCGGGCGCCGAGACGACGGCGGACGACTCGATGTGGAAGGCGCCCTGATGCTCGAGATCCGCAATCTCCAGGTGCACTTCCCGATCACCGCCGGCGTCATCTTCGACCGCAAGGTCGGCGCGGTGCGCGCCGTCGACGGCGTCGACCTCGACGCGGTGCAGGGTGAGACGCTCGGTCTGGTGGGCGAGAGCGGCTGCGGGAAGAGCACCGTCGGCAAGGCGATCGTGCGGCTGGTGCCCATCACCGGTGGCACCATCTCGTTCGACGGGGTGCCGTTGTCGTCGCTGGAGGGCGACGAGTTGCGCAAGGCCCGCCGGCATGTGCAGATGATCTTCCAGGACCCCTACAGCAGCCTCAATCCGCGACAGAACGTCGGCTCCATCCTGGCCGAGCCCATCCGCACGCACGGCCTGCGGCAGGGCACGGCGGTGGGCGAGCGGGTCCTCGAGCTGCTCGACTCGGTCGGTCTGCCCCGCGGTGCTGCGAACCGCTATCCGCACGAGTTCTCCGGCGGCCAGCGGCAGCGCATCAGCATCGCCCGGGCCCTCGCCGCCGAGCCGTCGTTGATCGTCGCCGACGAACCGGTGAGCGCTCTCGACGTCAGCATTCAGGCGCAGGTCATCAACCTGCTCGAGGAGCTGCAGTCGGAACTCGGCCTCACGCTGCTGATGATCTCCCACGACCTGGCCGTGGTGCAGCACATCGCCGACCACGTCGCCGTGATGTACCTCGGCACCATCGTCGAGAAGACGTCGTCCGAGCAGCTCTACGCCGAGCCGCTGCACCCCTACACGCTGGCGTTGCTGTCGGCGGTGCCGGTGCCCGACCCCGTGGTCGAGGATCGACGCCAGCGGATCGTGCTGCAGGGCGACCTGCCGTCACCGGCCAACCCGCCCAGCGGCTGTCGATTCCGCACGCGTTGCCCGTACGCGCAGCTGCATTGCGCCGAGGCCGTGCCGGAACTGCGCGAGCTGCGTCCCGGCCACCTGGTGGCCTGTCACTACGCCGAGGACCTCACCGCGGTGGGTGCGCCGCCTCGTTGACCGGCTCGCGGTGCCCGGTGAACACCGCGACCAGCGCGCCGACGCATGCGGCCAGCCGCAGCCAGGCCCGTGCGGTGTCCGAGGCGATCATCCACTCGGGCGCCAACAGCAGCGCGCTGGCCACCGTCGCCCACGGGATGCGTCGGCGGGCGGTGAACACCTCCCACACCAGCGCACCGAGCACGAACCCGGCGGTGTAGTACGGCCACGCCGCAGGGTCGAGCAGCAGCCGTGCCGCGACCCCGGTCCACAGCACGGCGGCCGGGCCGTGCCGATGGTGGGCGAGCGCAGCGAGCACGAGCGTGACGAGCAGCTGGGTCACGCGGAGCGCGCCGGACGGAAGGTGCATCGGCTCGAAGATCAACCCCATCACGCTGTCGGGCATGATCGGCACCCGCGGCTTCAGCGCGTCGAGTGCACCATCGGCGACGAGGAACGGTGCCCAGACGACGGCGGCCACCGCGGCACCGACCAGCAGCGGTGTCCACGATCGCAACGAACGCCATGCCGTGCGCGGCACGGCCAGCGCGAGAAGGAACAACGCCGTGGGCTTCACACCGATGGCGACGCCTGCCAACGCGCCGACGGGTGTGCGGCGTCCGCGGCGGGCCAGCACGATCGCGGCGACCGCGGCCAGCAGCACCAGCGCATCGTCCAGGTGACCGAAGTAGCTGAGCTGCGGCCACCACAGTGCGACCGCGGCGCCGCCGATCGCCAGGCGCCAGCGCACGCCGGGCAGGCCTCGGCTCGACCAGACCAGCAACCCCATGATGGCGATGCCGGCGAACATGATGCCGAGGCGCACCGCAGCGAGCCCGAGTGGGTCGATCAGCCAGGCGATCGCGAGCGTGATCGGCCCGGTCTGTGCGTTCGGGTGGTCCACGTAGACGTACATCCAGCGGTCGGATCCGAGTGTGCGGCCGGCGGCCGCGAAGAACGACCAGTCACCGCTCGGCTGGCGTGAACGGGCAACGGCGGTCATCACGGCGAACAGCAGCCAGGCGAACAGCCCCAGGTCTCGGGCGGCGTCGGTGGTGAGCGGCGACTGCCTGCGCCCGGAGCGCTCGTGCTCGTCGACCTCGGTCACGGCGTCACGGTAGTGGGCCGGTCGTCGCCGCCTTGGCTATGGTCCCAGCGATGTCGATGGAGCAGCCCCTCCCCGCAACGGCCGCCGCGGTCGTCATCGGAGGTGGCGTGATGGGCGCCAGCACCGCCTTCCACCTCGCCGAGGCAGGCATGACCGACGTCGTGCTGTTCGATGCCGATCAACTGGCCGCAGGCGCCACCGCCAAGTCGGCGGGTGGCTTCCGGCTGCAGTTCAGCGACGAGATCAACATCGCGCTCGCGCAGCGGTCCATCGATGCGTTCGAACGGTTCCACGAGCGGCCGGGTGCGGACATCGCCATGCATCAGGTGGGCTACCTGTTCCTGCTCGACGACCCCGACGACGTGGCGATCTTCGAACGCAACGTGGCCCTGCAGCAGTCGATGGGCGTGCCGAGCCGCATGCTCACACCCGCCGAGGCGGCCGAGCTGTCACCGCTCGCCGACATGACCGGTGTGCTGGCTGCGTCGTTCTGCCCGAAGGACGGCCACTGCAGCCCTGAAGCGGTGGTGCACGGCTACGCATTCGCGGCGCGGGACATGGGCGCCCGGATCGTGCAGTTCTGCCCGGTCACCGGCATCGAACGCGACGGCGACGCCATCACCGGCGTGGTCACGCCGCGCGGCACGGTGCGCACCGACATCGTGATCAACGCCGCCGGGCCGTGGGCCGGAGAGATCGCGCGGCTGGCGGGTGTCGACCTGCCCGTCGAACCGGTGTCGCGGCCCATCTGGTACACCGAGCCGATGCCGGGCCGTCCGTCCACGGTGGCGATGACGATCGACTTCAGCACGGGCTTCTACTTCCACGCCGAGGGTGAGGGTCTGCTGTTCGGCATGGCCGACCCGGAGCAGCCGAGCGGCTTCGACGCACCGACTCGCCGCGACTGGCTCGAACAGGTCGGCGACGTCGTGGCGCGTCGTGCTCCGGCGCTGCTGGAGGTGGGCATCGCCGGCGGGTGGGACGGCTTCTACGAGACGACACCCGACCACAACGCCCTCGTCGGCGAACACGTCAGCCCGAGCCGATTTCTCTACGCCACCGGCTTCTCCGGCCACGGGTTCCAACTCGGCCCGGCCGTCGGCGAGGTGATGCGCGACCTCGTGCTGCGCCGGGAGCCACCGGTCGACGTGAGCGGCTTCGACGTCGAGCGGTTCCGCGCCGGAACCACCCGCCCCGAGCACTTCATCGTCTAGCGCGACCGTCTCCGTCGGGTCAGGGGCGGGCGCCGCGGACGACGTCGATGATCGACGTGCCCGGCTCGCGGTCGAACAGCGCGTCGACCGGGACCGGCAAGCGGCGGCACCAGTTCGGCTGTTGATCGTTGGTGGTGCCCGGGTGGTTGGGACGCTCGACCATTCCGGCCAGATCGTCGGTGGTGGCCATGACGAGCTGCGACGGGCTGGACGCGACGGCGCGGTGGACGTCGACCGCGGCCTGAGTGGCATCGGTCGCGGCGGTGAGGTGCCGCAGCGCGGACTGCATCTCGTCGCTGCCGTCCGCGCCGAACTGCACGCCGGCCACCGTGGGCAGGTCGTGCGTGGTGACCGTGGCCAGGTTCGGCTCGGCCCAGTGCTCGGTGTCGGTGTCGAACCACCACACCTTCGTGCCGAGGATGCCGCTGGACCGCAACGCGTCGCGGACGTGCGGCTCGACGGTGCCGAGGTCCTCGCCGACGACGAACGTGCCGGCTCGGGTGGCCTCGATGCGGATGATCGCCAGCAGTTCGGCGGCAGGCAGGTGCACGTAGGCACCGTCGGCGGGGGAGCCTCCCGCGGGGATCCAGTACTGACGGAACAGCCCCATCACATGGTCGATGCGCAGCCCGCCCATGTGGCGGCACGCGGCACGGACCATGGCGACGAACGGGCCGTAGTGCGCGGCGCGCAACTTCCACGGGACGAAGGGGGGCAGCCCCCAGTCCTGGCCGGCCGAGTTGAACGGATCGGGCGGCGCGCCCACCGACACGCCGAGGGCCATCTGGTCCTGGTGCAGCCAGGCGTCGGCCCCGTCGGACGAACAGCCGACGGCCAGGTCGCCGATGAGGGCGACGCCGGCGCCGGTGGACGCACGATGCAGTTCGCGATCGGCCAACCACTGCAGCCACGCGTGGAACTCGCACTCGGCGGCGAAGCGATGATCCTGCAGCGGCAGGTCCAACACTGCGGGAGCGTCGGGATGGCGCAGCTCGTCGGGCCACGTGCGCCATGCCGGACCGTGCCGGTCGGCGAGCGCGTTCCACGTGCAGAACCGCCACAGCTCGGGACCCTGCGCGCGGGCCCAGCCCCGCCAGTCGCCGGCGGCGCCTTCGTCCTGGAAGCGTTGCGCCAGGATCTGCCGCTTGGCACCCCACACCCGGTCGCGATCGATCATCCCGCCCGGTGCGTTGGGGATGTCGCCGGGCGGATCGCCGTCGAGCGGGATGTGCAGCGGGTTCAACCACCGTCTCGAGCTGGGGTAGTAGGGGCTTGCCTCCTGGGGGCGCGTGGGCGCCGGTGCGTGCAGCGGGCTGAGCAGCACCGCGCTGCCCCCGCGTGCGGCGACCGCCTGGCCCAGCACCTCCACGTCGCGAAGGTCGCCGATGCCCCATCCATCGGGCCGCCACAACGAGTACACCTGTGCGGCCACACCCCAACCGTGCGGCGCCGCGGGACACGTGGTGGGAGCGACGAACAGCGTGGTGGTCGGTCCACCGTCGAGCGGTTGCAGGACGTGCATGCCGATGGGCAGGTCCCCGGGAAGCACGTCGATCTCGCCGCGGTCGGTGCCGTCCTCCAGCACCAGGTGACAGCGGTCGTGCAGGCCGTGTTCGCTGCCCTGGTCGACGAACCACAGCGGGTCGGCCGGTCGGGGCTCGCCCATGAGGTGCTGCAGCAGGTCGCGTGTGGCACCGGGCGTGTCGTGCCACTGGCCGTGCACGTCGTGATAGCCGTCGGCGATGCCGTACGCGTTCGAGGGCTGGGGGAGTTCGTCCACCTCGCCATTGTGCCGGTTCATAGAGTGTGGGCATGGCTTCCTGGCTCGTGAAACGCAAGCTGTCGAAGAACGTCGCCCGACTTCGGGCCGCGCGTGACGAGCTCGCCGTCAGCGAGGAGCAGTCGCTGTACATCGGTGAGGGCGAGCCCGACCTCGAGGCGATGGACCGCCACCGGGCCGTCATGCGCGAGCGCATCGCCCGGCTGCAGGCCGAACAGGACGCCCTGCTCGATCAGTTGGGTTCGGGCTAGCGTCCCCTGCCTGCCAGAATGTCGCCGGGCCACCCGGAAAGGAACGCCACATGACGATCCGAGTCGTGATCGCCGAAGACGAAGCCATCATTCGCCTCGACCTGCGCGAGACCCTCGAGGAAGAGGGCTACGAGGTCGTCGGCGAGACCGGCCGCGGCGACCGGGCGGTCGAACTCGTCCGCTCGCTGCAGCCGGACCTGGCCATCCTCGACATCAAGATGCCGCACATGGACGGCCTCGAAGCGGCGCGCATCATCAGCGAGCGAACGCATCTGCGGGGTGCTCATGCTGACGGCGTTCAGCCAGCGCGAGGTCGTCGAGGACGCCCGCGACGCCGGCGCCCTGGCCTATCTGGTGAAGCCGTACCAGAAGAGCGATCTCATCCCGGCCATCGAGGTGGCCATCGGCCGCTTCCGCGAACTGCAGCAGCTGTCACGGCGAGGTCGACGCGCTGGGCGAGCAACTCGAGTCGCGCAAGGTCATCGACCGTGCCAAGGGCATCCTCATCGACGAGTGCGGTTTGAAGGAGAGCGAGGCGTTCACCTTCATCCAGCGCACGGCGATGAGCGAACGGTCGCGCATGCGCGAGGTCGCCGAGCGCGTCCTCGACGGCACCCTCCGCCCCTGACCGTGACGTCCCTCGTGCGGTCCCCGGTGTGGGGGCGGCAGGTGTGACACCCCTCATCTAGAGTCGCCGTCGATGAAGCTCCTCCTGCTCGACGGCAACTCGCTCACGTATCGGGCGTTCTTCGCGCTGCCCACCGACATGGCCACGGCGTCGGGGCAGGTCACCAATGCGGTGTTCGGCTTCACGTCGATGTTCATCTACATGGTGAAGGACCAGCAGCCCGATGGCGTGCTGGTCACGTTCGACCGGCCCGAGCCGACCTTCCGCCACGAGGCCAACCCGCTGTACAAGGCCCAGCGCGAGGCCGCGCCCGACATCCTTCGCCAGCAGATGGGCCTGGTGCGCGAGGTGCTCGCCGCGCTGAACATCACCGTGCGTCGACCTCGCCGGGTGGGAGGCCGACGACATCATCGCCACCGTCGCCGAGCGGGCGAAGATGCTCGGCCACGACGTCGTCATCGTCACGGGCGACCGCGACAGCTACCAGCTGGTCAGCGACCCGCACGTGAAGGTGCTGTACAACAAGCGCGGCGTCAGCGACTACGCGCTGTACGACGAGGCGGGCATCAAGGAGAAGACCGGCGTCACGCCCGACATCTACCCGCAGTACGCGGCGCTCCGCGGCGACCCCAGCGACAACCTCGAGGGCGTGCCGGGGGTCGGCGAGAAGACCGCGGCGAAGCTGCTCAACCAGTACGGCAGCCTCGACGGCATCTTCGCCCACACCGCCGAGCAGACACCGAAGCTGCGTGCCAACCTCGAGGAGTTCGCCGACCGTGCCCGGGCGAACTTCGAGCTGATGACGCTGCGCCGCGACGCGCCCATCGACGTCGACTTCGAGACGCTCGGCGTGCAGGCCGACGACGCCGAGCTGCAGCGCCTGTTCGACTTCCTCGAATTCCAAGCGCTGTATCCGCGCATGTACGAGGCGCTGGCCGTGTTCGGCAACTCGGCGCCCGCCGGTGTGTCCACCGCCGAGGTGCTCGAGGCCGAGATCACCGAGGTGGCCGGTGCGGCCGACGCGGCGGCGCTCGTCGCCGCGCAGCCCACGCTCGACGCCATCGCCGCGTGGGAGGGCGAGCCCGGCCGGAGCCAGGTCGCCGGCCTCGCGGTGGTCACCGACCCGTCGGTCGGCAGAAGTGGCGTGGTTCCCCGCCGCCGTGGCTCGCGACCCGCAGGTCGTCGCCGCGGTCGCGTCGCACACCGGTCTGCGCAGCCACAACGCCAAGGCGCTCATGCGCTGGCTGCTCGACCAGGGCAGCCCCGTGCCGCACCTGCGCCTCGACACGGCCATCGCCGCCTACCTCATCGATCCCGCCGACACCCGGTACGCGTTGCGCGACCTGCTGGCGCGCTACACCGCGCTTCCAACTCGCCGGAAGAGGGCCCGGCAGCGTCGGGCCAGCTCGACTTCGACGGTGCCGCCGACGACCGCCAGATCGCCTGCCGCGAGGCCCTCGCGGTCGCCCACCTCGCCGAGTCGCTCGAACACGTCGCTCGAGCACCAGGGCATGGCCGAGCTGTACGCCACGATCGAGAACCCGCTGGTGAAGGTCCTGGCCAAGATGGAGCACGTCGGCATCGCCGTCGACGTCGCCGAGCTCACCGCGTTGAACCACAAGCTCACCGCCGAGGTCGAGCGGCTCGGGGCCGAGCTGCAGGCCATCGTCGGCCGGCCGTTCAACATCAACTCGCCGGTGCAGCTGCGCGAGATCCTGTACACCGAACGCGGCCTGGCTCCCGGGAAGAAGACCAAGACCGGCTTCAGCACCGACGCAGCGACGCTCGAGAAGCTGCGCGACCAGTGGCCCGAGTTCATCGACCCGCTGCTGGCGTACCGCGAGGTCGAGAAGCTGCGCGGCACCTACGGCACGGGCCTGCTGGCCGAGGTCGCACCCGACGGGCGCATCCACGCCACGTTCAACCAGACCGTCGCCCGCACCGGCCGGCTGTCCAGCGATCAGCCGAACCTGCACAACATCCCGGTGCGCAGCGAAGAGGGCCGCCAGTTCCGCAAGGCGTTCATCCCGGCGCCCGGGTGCCAGCTGCTGGTGGCCGACTACAACCAGATCGAGCTGCGCTGCATCGCCCACCTGGCACAGGACCCGGGCCTCATCGAGGCCTTCACCAGCGGCACCGACATCCACAACGCCACGGCAGCGCGGGTGTTCGGCGTCGAGCCGGCCGACGTCACCATCGAGCAGCGTTCGAAGGCGAAGATGGTCAGCTACGGCCTCGCCTACGGCATGGAGGCCTACGGGCTCGGCCAGCGGCTGGCCATCCCCACCGACGAGGCGTCCGTCATCCTCGACGCGTACTTCG
Organism: uncultured Actinomycetes bacterium; assembly: GCA_963822385.1. Lineage (GTDB taxonomy): Bacteria > Actinomycetota > Acidimicrobiia > Acidimicrobiales > Ilumatobacteraceae > UBA668. Next base: position 1,521,679 of record CAWGHJ010000003.1, on the reverse strand, counting down.
TGGCGTTCCCGAACGTGAAGGACTACATGGAGCGCACGGTCGTCGAGGCGCGCATGCGCGGCTACACCGAGACCCTGTTCGGCCGGCGTCGGCCCGATCCCCGAGCTGTCGAACAGCAACTTCCGCATCCGCCAGGCCGGCGAACGCCAGGCGATGAACGCCGGCATCCAGGGCCTCGCCGCCGACATCTTCAAGGTCGCGCTGGTGCGCATCGACCAGGCGCTCGACGAGGCCGGCGTGGCAGAGCCGGCTGGTGCTCCAGGTCCACGACGAGGTCCTCGTCGAGGTGCCCGAGGCCGAACGCGACCAGGTCGGCCCACTGGTGCTCGACCTGATGCGCGGCGCTGCCGAGCTCGACGTGCCGCTCGAGGTCAACGCCGCCTGGGGCGCCACCTGGGCCGCCGGCAAGTGACCCACGCAGCACTGGTTCGAGCCGATCGCCGATCATCTGGGGTCGGCGTATCTGCGGTACTCGTTCACCAAGGGGACCGTGCAGGAGGTCGACTTCCTGGTCGAACGACCTCGGGCTGACGGCGGGCATGCGGGTGCTCGACGTCGGCTGTGGGCCCGGCCGCCACGCCCACGAACTGGCCCGGCGCGGCCTGGTGGTGCACGGCATCGACATCAGCCCAGCGGTTCGTCGACCTGGCCGCCGAGCACACCCCGACCGATGTACCCGGTCGCGCCACCTTCGAACGGCTCGATGCCCGTGAGCTGGGCATCGCGCCGACCTGGCGGCCGCGTTCGACGTCGTGATCTGCCTGTGCCAGGGCGCGTTCGGCCTGATGACGGCGAACGGCGACGACGAACGGGTGCTCGCCGGGATGGCCCGCTGCCTGTCTGCCGGGGGGCCGGTTGGCGCTCAGCGCGTTCAACGCCTACTTCGCCGTGAAGTACTTCGTCGGCGACGACGAGGGCCAGTCCACGTTCGACGCCGACACGGGCGTGAACCACGAGCACACCGAGGTCCGCAGCGAGGCCGGGGAAGCGAAGACGGTCGACCTGTGGACCGGCTGCTACACGCCCCGCGAGCTGCGGCTGCTGTGTCGCGCCGCCGGGCTGGACCTGCGGTCGGTGTACAGCGTGGAACCAGGTCGTTACGAGGCAGCGACGCCCACGGTGGAGACCGCTGAATTCCTGGTCGTCGCGCCCCGCGCCTGATGCCACGGCGGAACATCGCTGATATCCTCTGCAGGTCCGGAATCCGCCGGATCTTCAGTGTTCCTGTCCGAAAGCGATCGTCCTTTGTCCGATACCTCAGACCCCCTCCGCCACCAGTGCCTACGGCACCTTCGATGAAGAGGGCAACTACACCCCCCGCGAGATCGTGTCCGACGATCTCGGCATGTCATTCGCCGATGCCATCTCCGGCACCATGGTCGACGTCGAGGACGGCCAGCTCGTTCACGGCATCGTGGTGAAGGTCGACAAGGACGAAGTACTGCTCGACATCGGCTACAAGAGCGAGGGCGTCATCCCCGCTCGCGAGCTCAGCATCCGCAACGACGTGGATCCCAGCGAGATCGTCTCGCTCGGCGATTCGGTCGAGGCCCTCGTCCTCACCAAGGAGGACAAGGAAGGCCGTCTGGTCCTCAGCAAGAAGCGTGCCCAGTACGAGCGGGCATGGGGCACCATCGAGAAGATCAAGGAAGCCGACGGCATGGTCGAGGGTCCGGTGATCGAGGTCGTCAAGGGCGGTCTCATCGTCGACATCGGCCTGCGTGGCTTCCTGCCGGCGTCGCTCGTCGAACTGCGTCGTGTCCGCGACCTGCAGCCCTACGTCGGCAAGATGGTCCAGGCCAAGATCATCGAGCTCGACAAGAACCGCAACAACGTCGTGCTCAGCCGTCGTGCGTACCTCGAAGAGACGCAGAAGGAGAGCCGCGACAGCTTCCTCACCAACCTCAAGCCGGGCGAAGTCCGCGAGGGTGTCGTCAGCAGCGTCGTGTCGTTCGGTGCGTTCGTCGACCTCGGCGGCATGGATGGCCTCATCCACGTCAGCGAGCTGTCGTGGAAGCACGTCGATCACCCGGGTGCCGTCGTGGCCGTGGGCGACAAGGTCACCGTCCAGGTGCTCGACGTCGACTTCGACCGCGAGCGCATCAGCCTCTCGCTGAAGGCCACCCAGCAGGATCCGTGGCAGGAGTTCGCCTCCACCCACGAGGTCGGCCAGCTGGTCTACGGCCGTGTCACCAAGCTCGTTCCCTTCGGTGGGTTCGTGCAGGTGGGCGACGGCATCGAGGGTCTCGTGCACATCTCCGAGATGTCCACGCACCACGTCGATGCTCCCGAGCAGGTCGTCACGCCCGGCGAAGAGCTGTGGGTCAAGATCATCGATCTCGACCTCGCCCGTCGCCGCATCAGCCTCTCGATCAAGCAGGCTGCCGAGGGTGGCGAGCTGGCCGAGGAGTACCGTCAGCACTTCGAGATCGACGAGCACGGCAACTGGGCCGCCGGTCAGGACGACGCCGAGCGCGAGGCCGCATGGGCCGAGTACTACGAGGAGAACCCCGAAGCCGCCGCCGAGGCCGCAGCTGCTGCTGCAGCCGAAGCTGCCGGCGAAGCGACCGCCGAGGTCGTCGAGGTCGCCGAGGCTCCGGCCGAAGAGACCGTTGCCGAAGCGGCGCCCGAGGCCTGATCCTCATCGATCTTCACTGATCTGCCCGAAGGGGCACGGACTGCGGTCCGTGCCCCTTCGGCGATTCCGGGACCGTCACCGTCGCCGAACGACCGCGGCGCCTCAGGTGAGTTTGACGATGCCCATCTTCACGGCCATCAGCACGGCCTGCGTGCGGTCGCGGGCGTCGAGCTTCTCGTAGATGCTGGCCAGGTGGTTCTTCACCGTCTTCTGGCTGATGTACAGCCGCTCGGCGATCTCGGTGGTGCCCAGCCCGTCGGCCACCAACTGCAGCACTTCTTCCTCGCGCTGCGAGATGACCGGCTCGGTGTCGTTGCGAGCCTCGGTGAGCATCGCCGCGGCCAGGCGGGGCGACATCGGGCGGTCGCCGTTGGCCGCGAGACGGATGGCCTCGAGCACCTCGCTGATCGATGCGTCCTTGGTGAGATAGCCGACCGCGCCGGCCTTGATGGCCCGGTCGATGATGTCGCGGTCGATGTGCATGGTCAGCATGACGACGCGCATGCGGTTGTCGGCGCCGACCAGCTTGCGGGTGGCGTCGATGCCGTCGGTGCCGGGCATGGACACGTCCATCAGCACGACGTCGGGCTTGGTGGCCAGGCAGATCTTCACGCCCTCGTCGCCGTCCGCTGCCTCGCCGACGACCTTGATGCCCTCGCCCTCGAGGGCGCGGCGCAGGCCTTGGCGAAGCATGGTGTGGTCATCGACGAGTACGACAGTGGTCATCAGCGTGGTGGTCCTTCGGAGAGTTCGATCTTCATTTCGGTTCCGCCCGACGGAAGCGTACGCAGGTGCAGCTCGGCATCCAGGCGATTGGCCCGTTCGCGCATGCCCATCAGGCCGTAGCTGTCGGGCCGGGCGTTGGTGGCGTCGAGGCCGACGCCGTCGTCGGTGACCGACAGCGTGATGCGGTCGCCCTGTCGGCGACCGGAGACGATGATGCGCTCGGCCTGCGAGTGTCGTTCGGCGTTGACGATGGATTCGCGCACGATCTGCCACAGCTCGCGCTCGAGCACGAGCGGCAGGCGAGGGCCGAGGTCGACGTCGGCGGTGGTCTGGATGCCGCTGCGCTGCTGCACCCGGACGAGGAACTCCTTCACGGTGTGGCCGAGGTCGCGGGTGTCGCTGACGTCGGTGCGCAGGTCGTAGAGCGTGTCGCGCACGTCGGTGACGACGGCCGACACCTGCTGGCGCAACTCGCGCAGCACGGGCTCGACCTCTTCGTCGTTGGCGGCCATCGAGATGGCCCGGTCGACCTCGAAGCCGATCATCGCCAACGACGAACCGACATGGTCGTGCAGGTCGCGAGCGATGCGCTTGCGCTCCTCGTCGGCGGCGAGCGTGCCGATGCGCAGGAACATGCGCGCGTTGTCGATGGCGATGCCGAACGGCTCGGTGAGGCCGTGCACCACTTCGGCCTGCTGCTGGCCGAAGTTCGCCGGGGCGATGGACTCGACGGCGATCATGCCGACCAACGAACCGCGCGTGCGCAGCGCGGCGTACAGGCCGGATCGGCTGTCGGGTGCCACGCCCTGACCCGGTGGCAGGTCGTCGACGCGCACGGTCTTCGGCGAATCGATGGCCGTCTGCAGTCCCTTCGGCAACTGGTACAGCGGGTAGGCGCGGGCGTGCAGCACCCCGTTGGTGCGAGCGGGCACCATGCGTTGGCTGGCGCTGTCGAGCAGGTAGACGACGAGGGCATCGTGCGACACCATCGATTTCAATCGCCCGACGGTGGAGTCGAGCACCTCGTCGAGATCCAGTGACGCGGGCAGGGTCTGCGCGACGCGCTGCAGCGCGAACAGCAGCGAGTTGGCCTCGGCGAGTCGGCTGACGCGATCGAGCGCGACCTGTTGCTGGCGTGCGGCGTCGACCGCGGCGCGGTGGGCGAGACCGCTGGTGAACGCGACCAGGCCCAGCAGGCCTGCCCAGAGCGCTCCGTCCTGGATGCCGGTGCGCACACCGACGTCGCCGACGTACTGGACCGAGGTGATGGCCACGGCGATGGCTGCGACGTAGGCGCTGTAGACCGCGCCGGCAGCGAAGCCGGCGAGCATGCCCGTGGGCACGAAGAACAACACGAACGGCGAGCTCCACGCCCCGCTGAGCAGTACTGCGGCAGTGTTCAGGGTCTGCTCGACGACGATGCGTCGCCGCACTGCGGCGTCATTGCGATACGGGGCGGGGCGAAGGCAGGTGACGATCGTGAACAGCACGGCGACGACCGTGATGATGGTCAGGCCCCAGTCGCCGTCGAGGATCTCGGGCACGGCTCGGACCAGCGCGCCGGCGAGGGCGGCGATGCGGAACGGCCACAGGGGTGCGGCGCTGAGCGTGGGTGGCGCGGCACCCGGATCGACTGGACGAGGGCCACGCCGGTCGATGCCCTCGGGCGGAGGGCCGTCGGATCGACGCCGTTCGACGAGCGGCCAGCTGACGCCATGCTGGTCGGCGCTCTGCGCGCGTCGTTCGACCCGCCGTTCGTCACCGTGCTCGACCACGGTGCGATGTTAGTGATCGTGGACCCCGGTCGGTCGGGACCCGCCGGATACGGTTGTTCCATGATTCTCGTGGGGTTGACGGGCGGCATCGGTTCGGGCAAGTCGACGGTCAGCGCCGGGCTCGCTGCCAGGGGCGCGGTGATCGTCGATGCCGACGCGATCGTGCGCGACGTGCAGGCGCCGGGCTCGCCGGTGCTGCAGCAGCTGGCCGAGCGGTTCGGCGCCGACGTCATCGCCGCCGACGGCTCGCTCGACCGCGCCGCGGTGGCCGGCATCGTGTTCACCGACCCCGATGCGCTGAAAGCGTTGAACGCGATCGTCCACCCGGCGGTCGGCGCCGAGATGAACCGGCAGGTACTCGCCGAACGCGACACCGATCACGTGGTCGTCATGGACATCCCGCTGCTCACCGAGAACCCTCGCGACGGGCTGCAGGGCGTCGTCGTGGTCGATGTCCCGGTCGACGTGCAGGTCGAGCGGCTGGTGAAGTTCCGCGGCTTCGACGAGGGCGACGCGATGGCCCGCATCGGCAAGCAGGCGACGCGCCAGCAACGGCTGGCGACGGCGTCGTTCGTCGTCGACAACTCTGGCGACCTCGAGGCGCTCGAAGGGCAGCTCGACGAGCTGTGGACGTGGCTGACGTCGCTGCCGCAGTTGCCGGCCGACTTCGAGTTCCCGGGCCGCAAGGACGGCGTCGACAAGCCCGAGGGCGGCGCACCGGCCGGCGACCCGGCTACCAGCTGAGCCTGGCCTCGATCTCGCCGTCGACGATGCGCCCGGTGGGCACGAAGCCGTGGCCTTCGTAGAACGGACGAGGGCTGCCGGGTCCGTCGACCCAGCTGGTGAGGATGCTGTGGTGTCCCTGCTCGCTGAGCTGGCCGCGCAGCTCGGCGAGAATGGCAGAACCGATGCGACGTCGCTGATGCATGCGATCGACGAGCAGTCGCCACAGGTAGGGCTCGGGGTGGTGCTCGGTGACGGCGGCGAGCATCACGAACGCGACTCGCTCGCCGTCGGCCAGCACACCGCGCAACCACGGCACGACCGGCGCGCCGTCGACGACCTCGGGGAAGAGTGCGTCGCGGAACGACAACGCCATCGGTGACACGAACCGCTCCTGCGAGCGGTGGGTGCGCAACCGGCCCCACAGGTAGGCGTCGTCGGGGGTGAGCTCGACGAGTTCCAGCGCCGCCGGGGGCGTGGTGGGTCGAGCCAACCACGCGGCTCGGTCGTCGCGCAGCATCGTGTAGCGAAGGTCGTCGTCCCACCGGCCGCGGAACGGGTAGCTCTGCCGGGTGAGCGACTCGAACGTCATGCCGACGGCTTCCAGCACGCGCATCGACGGTACGTTCACCGGGTCGAGGCTGGCCTCGATGCGATGCACCTCGGTGCTGGCCAACAGGTGGTCGACCAGCGCACCGGCACCTTCGGACGCGTAACCCTTGCCCTGGAACTCGGTGCGCAGGGTGTAGCCGATCTCGGCCACCCGGCCGTGCTCGTGCAGGTGGCAGGCGAGGTCGCCGACGACCGTGCCGTCGGGCAGCACCAACGCCAGGTTCACCCATCGACCCGCCGTGATGCCGTCGAGGTCGGCCTGGCCGGCCAGGCGCTCGCGGGCGATCTCGAGCGTGTACGGCAGGTCCCAGTCCTGGTAGACGTTGACGGCGGGGTCGTCTCGGTAGGCGGCGACGATGGGCGCGTCTGCGTCGCGCATCATCCGCACCGCGAGCCTCGGGGTGGTGAACAGGATGTCGGCCGGCATCGCCCGAGCGTACCCCACTGCGAACATGCGTTCGGACGGCTAACATGACCGACGTGTCAGTGTCAGAGGCGAGTGGGTCCGAACCGACGGGGTTCAAGCCGAGTGGGTTCAAGGTCGTGTCCGACTTCGCCCCCGCGGGCGATCAGCCGAAGGCCATCGAACTGCTGTCGGCCGGCATCGCGCGCGGCGACCGCTTCCAGACGCTGCTCGGCATCACCGGCTCGGGCAAGAGCGCCACCATCGCCTGGACCATCGAGGCCACGCAGAAGCCGACGCTCATCCTCGCCCCGAACAAGTCGCTCGCCGCGCAGTTGGCGCAGGAGATGAAGGAGTTCTTCCCCAACAACCGGGTCGAATACTTCGTCAGCTACTACGACTACTACCAACCCGAGGCGTACATCGCGTCCAGCGACACGTACATCGAGAAGGACTCGTCCATCAACGACGAGATCGACCGGCTGCGCCACTCGGCCACCGCCGCGCTGCTCACCCGCCGCGACACCATCGTCGTCGCGTCCGTCAGCTGCATCTACGGCATGGGCGATCCCGCCGAGTACAAGGGCCAGCTGCTCGAACTGCACACCGGCGTCGACTACGACATGCGCAGCATCCTGCGTCGCCTGGTCGACCTGCAGTTCGATCGCAACGACATCGCCCTCGGCCGCGGCAAGTTCCGTGTGCGCGGCGACACCATCGAGATCCACCCGTCGTACGAGGAGAGCGTGCTGCGCGTGGAGATGTTCGGCGACACCGTCGACCGCATCACCACCGTGGACCCGCTCACCGGCGAGACGCTCGCCGAGCACGACGAGATCCTCGTCTTCCCCGCCACGCACTACGTGGCGGGCGACGAGCGCATGCGCAAGGCGATGGTCGGCATCGAAGCCGAGTTGCAGGAGCGGCTCGCCTGGTTCGAGGCCAACGGCAAGCTGCTCGAGGCGCAGCGTCTGCGCATGCGCACCCAGTACGACCTCGAGATGATGCAGGAGGTCGGCTACTGCAACGGCATCGAGAACTACTCCATGCACATCGACGGCCGTTCCACCGGTGAGCCGCCGTTCACCCTGCTCGACTACTTCCCCGACGACTTCCTCATGGTCATCGACGAGAGCCACGTGGCGGTGCCCCAGTTGCACGGCCAGTATCTCGGCGACCTGCGCCGCAAGGACGAGCTGGTCGACTACGGGTTCCGCCTGCCCAGTGCCCGCGACAACCGGCCGCTGCGGTTCGAGGAGGTGCTCGAACGCATCAACCAGTGCGTGTTCATGTCGGCGACGCCCAGCAACTACGAGGTGCAGCACAGCCAGCAGGTGGTCGAGCAGATCGTGCGTCCCACCGGCCTGGTCGACCCCGAGGTCATCGTCAAGCCCACCAAGGGCCAGATCGACGACCTCATCGAGCTCGTCAACGACCGCATCGCCCGCGGCGACCGCATCCTCGTCACGACGCTCACCAAGAAGATGGCCGAGGACCTCACCGACTACCTGCTCGAGCAGGGTCTGCGCGTGCGGTACCTGCACAGCAACATCGACACGGTGCAGCGCATCGAGATCCTGCGCGCCCTGCGCCTGGGCGAGTTCGACGTCCTGGTCGGCATCAACCTGCTGCGTGAGGGCCTCGACCTGCCCGAGGTCAGCCTGGTGTGCATCCTCGACGCCGACAAGGAAGGCTTCCTGCGCAGCGAGACGTCGCTCATCCAGATGATCGGCCGTGCGGCTCGTAACGTCGACGGTCAGGTCATCATGTACGCCGACAAGGTCACCCGCTCGATGGAGGCCGCCATCAGCACCACCCAGGTGCGCCGGCAGAAGCAGCTCGAGTACAACGCGGCGAACGGCATCAACCCGCAGACCATCCGCAAGGCGGTCGGCGACATCCTGTCGCTGTTGCGTCCCGACGACACGTCGCCCATGCCCGGCAAGGGTCAGCGTCGCAACCGCGAGCGCGACAAGGTGCAGCGCGAGCTGAAGACGCTGCCGCAGAAAGAGCTGGGGCGGCTCATCCAGACGCTCGAGGAAGAGATGCACGAGGCCGCCGCGGAGCTGAAGTTCGAGTACGCGGCCCGCCTTCGCGACGAAGTGAACGAGCTGCGCCGCGAACTCCGCGACGCCCAGTGACGCGAACGTGAGTTCCTGGTGGCCACGCGCGACCAGAGAACGTGTGTCCCATTTCAGACACCGACGCCCTTGGCCGACCGCGCACAGAACGGGCCCTCAGCACTTCCGAGGTTTTCCGGCAGATCAGCCCTGACCGAGGTAACCCGACAACCCCGGTACTGCCGGATTGCCTCCGGTAGCGCGCACTCCTGCCGTTCTGCTCGCCCGTCGATGTCACACGGAAGCGACCGAAACCGGTCGTATTCCTGTGACCTCGGTGAAGGTGCGGCTCCAGCGTGGGCTAGAAGGTGCTGACGAGGGGGGCGCTGAGGACGGCGCTGAGGCTGTCGGCGGGCTGGGGGAGGGCGAACAGGTAGCCCTGGCCCAGGCGGCAGCCCATGCGCACCAGACGGTCGCACTGCAGCTGCATCTCGATGCCTTCGGCGATGACGGTCAGCCCGGCCTCGGCGGCCATGGCGATCATCGCCTTCACGACCACCGGCTCGCGATCGCCGTTGACGACCTGGCTGGTGAAGCGGCGGTCCAGCTTGACGCCGCTGATCGGCAGCGACGTGAGTGTCTCGAGCGACGCGAAGCCGGTGCCGAAGTCGTCGAGCACCAGCTGCACACCCATGTCGGCGACGGCCAGCAGTTCACGGCGGATGTTCGTCGGCAGGTCGAAGCTCTGACGTTCGCCGAGCTCGATCGACAGCGCCGACGGCGGCACGCGGTGCTTGGCCAGCAGGGTGCTGACGCTCTCGAGGAAGCTCTCCTCGGGCTTCGAGTCGAACTCGAAGTTCACGGCCAACTGCAGGTTGGGCACGATGTGACGGAACTCGGCCAGGTGCGACAGCCCGTCGTCGAGGATGCGGTCGAACAAGGCGCCCAACAGCCCGGCCTGCTGCACCGCACGGAGGAACTGGTCGGGCTCGCGGATGCCGTCACGGGTCTGCCAACGGGCGAGTGCCTCGATGGCGACCACGGCGCCGGTGCGCAGGTCGACGATCGGCTGGAAGTAGGCCTTGATCGCGCCCAGCTCGATCGCCTCGAGGACGGCGGCCGCCTCGGTGGCATCGGCCGACGGCGCGTGGCGTGTCGCATGGTTCTGCTCGAGCTGTTCCTCGGCCTCGAGGATCGAGCCGTCGAGGCCGGTGTCCGGGTGGCGCACGCCCACGCCGAGGGCGAGGGAGATGTCGGCCGCGGAGAAGGCCTGGCGCAGCTGGCGCTCCACCTCGGAGATCTCGTGGTCCTCGACGCCGACCATCAGCACGCCGAGGCGGTCGCCGGTGAGGCGGGCGCCGTAGTGCTGGTCGCCGAGGATCTCGCGCACCAACGCACCGGCGGTGCGCAGCTGCTCGTCGCCGGCCGAGTGGCCGTGCAGTTCGTTGTTGCGCTTCAGGTCGTCCATCTCCAGCACGAACGCTGCGGCGTTCTCGCCGAACTCGGCGCAGAAGTGCTCGTCCTGGCGCAGGCGGTGTTCCCAGGCCTGGCGGGTGGCGAGGCTGGTGAGCGGGTCGGAGTGACCGTCGCCCAGGTCGGTCGCGTGGCGGTCGGCCGAACGACGCTCGAACGCGAGGGTGCGCTCACAGTCGGCGAGCGCTCCGAGCACGGTGGCGAACGCGTCCGCGGTGGTGCGCAGTTGCTCCTGCTCGTACTGCGACAGGGGAGCGGTGCCGAAGCCGACGACCTCGCCGAACAGGCGGCCGTCACCCAGCATCATCGGGACGGTGAGGCGCGAGCCGGCGCCCTCTCCCACGTCCTTGGCCACGGACTGGTGGATACGAATGGTCGCACTCGGGTCGACGACGGCGAGCACCTGACTCACGCCCGCGTTGGTGCGCGTGAGCAGCCAGGTCGGCAGTCCGGACGTGGTGGACAGGTGTTCGAGCACGCCCAGCGACGTCCTGGAGAAATTCGTGTCGTGTCCCCAACCGTTCGTCATGCAAGAGTCATCGGCACGCAAAGCCCGTCACTGTAGGGGAACATCTGTTCGTTTCGGGGCCTGTGCGGTTTGATAGCCTCGGTGTATGCCCCCCGCTCCCGAAGCGAAGATCGTCGTCCGCGGTGCCCGAGAGCACAATCTCAAGAACGTCAACATCGAGATTCCCCGAGACCGACTGGTGGTCTTCACCGGGTTGTCGGGGTCGGGCAAGAGCAGCCTGGCGTTCGACACCATCTACGCCGAGGGCCAGCGCCGGTACGTCGAGTCGCTGTCGTCGTACGCCCGGCAGTTCCTCGGGCAGATGGACAAGCCCGACGTCGACGTCATCGAAGGCCTGTCGCCGGCCATCTCCATCGACCAGAAGAGCGCCAGCCGCAACCCCCGCTCGACGGTCGGCACGATCACCGAGGTGTACGACTACCTGCGACTTCTGTACGCGCGCATCGGTGTCCAGCACTGCTTCAAGGACGGCACACGGCTGCAGCGGCAGACCCCGCAGCAGATCGTCGACCGCATCCTGCTGCTGCCCGAGGGCACCCGGTTCCAGGTCCTCGCGCCCGTGGTTCGCGGCCGCAAGGGCGAGTACGACACGCTGTTGCAGGACCTCACGGCCCAGGGCTTCGTGCGTGCCCGCATCGACCACGAGGTGGTCGACATCACCGAGTTCCTCAAGCGCGACGAGAAGTTGGCGCGCTACGAGCAGCACACCATCGAGATCGTCGTCGACCGCCTGGTGCTGCGTGGTGGCATCGAGCGCCGGCTCACCGACTCGCTCGAGACCGCGCTGAAGCTGGCCGATGGCGTCGCCGAGGTCGAGATCGTCGCCAAGGACGGCGAGGTGGAGGGCGAGACGCTCACCTTCAGCCAGCACCTGGCCTGCCCGAAGTGCGGCACCAGCTACGACGAGCCGGCCCCGCGCAACTTCTCGTTCAACTCGCCGTACGGCGCGTGCGAGACGTGCGACGGCCTGGGCACGACGTTCGAGGTCGACCCCGAACTGGTCATCCCCGACACCGACATGTCGGTCAACGAGGGTGCCATCGCCCCCTGGCGCAGCAGCCACACGCAGTACTTCACGCGCATGCTCGAGGCCGTGGCCGAGCATTACGGCATCGATCTCGACAAGCCCTACAAGAGCCTCACCGCGAAGCAGCAGAAGGTCATCCTGCACGGTGTCGACGGCAACCTGAAGGTGAAGTACAAGAACCGTTACGGCCGCACTCGCGAGTACTCCACCGCCTACGAGGGCATCATCCCCTGGCTGAACCGTCGCCGCGAGGGCGCCGAGAGCGACTGGTCGCGCGAGCAGTACGAGGGGTACATGCGCGAGGTGCCGTGCAGCAAGTGCGGTGGCGCGCGGCTGAAGCCGTCCACGTTGGCGGTGCTGGTGAACGGCAAGAACATCTCCGAGGTCAGCGACATGGCCATCGGCGAATCGGCGAAGTTCCTCGCCGCGCTCGAACTGAACGAGCGCGACCGCATGATCGCCGAGCGGGTCACCAAGGAGATCAACGCCCGTCTGGGTTTCCTGCTCGACGTCGGCCTCGACTACCTCAGCCTGTCCCGTTCGGCGGGCACCCTCGCCGGTGGCGAGGCGCAACGAATCCGCCTCGCCAGCCAGATCGGCAGCGGTCTGGTGGGCACGCTGTACGTGCTCGACGAACCGTCCATCGGCCTGCACCAGCGCGACAACCGACGCCTCATCGACACGCTGCATCGCCTGCGCGACCTGGGCAACACCGTCATCGTCGTCGAGCACGACGAGGACACCATCCGCGAGAGCGACTGGATCGTCGACATCGGTCCCGGCGCCGGCGAGCACGGTGGCGCGGTCGTGTACAGCGGCCCGGTGAAGGGCATCCTCAAGGCGAAGGACTCCATCACCGGCCAGTACCTGTCCGGCAAGAAGAGCATCCCGGTGCCCGAGGTGCGGCGTCCTCCGAAGCTCGACTGGGTCGAGATCGTCGGCGCACGCGAGCACAACCTGCAGAACATCGACGTGCGCATCCCGCTCGGTTGCTTCGTCGCGGTCACGGGCGTCAGCGGCAGTGGCAAGAGCAGCCTGGTGCGCGACATCCTGCTGCCGGTGCTGATGCAGCGCATCTACTCGTCGAAGATGGCCGCCGGTCGGCACAAACACATCAAGGGCATCGAACTGCTCGACAAGGTCATCGACATGGACCAGTCGCCCATCGGTCGCACGCCGCGCAGCAACCCGGCCACGTACACCGGTGTGTTCGACAACGTGCGCAAGCTGTTCGCCACCACTGCCGAGGCGAAGGTGCGCGGCTACATGCCGGGTCGCTTCAGCTTCAACGTCGCGGGCGGTCGCTGCGAGGCCTGCTCGGGCGACGGCACCATCAAGATCGAAATGCACTTCCTGCCCGACGTCTACGTGCCGTGCGAGGTCTGCAAGGGCGACCGCTACAACCGCGACACGCTCGACATCCAGTTCAAGGGCAAGAACATCGCCGACGTGCTCGACATGCCGGTCGCCGAGGCCGTGCACTTCTTCGCCAACCAGCCGGCCATCTCGCGGTACATGCAGACACTGCTCGACGTCGGCCTCGGGTACGTGCGCCTGGGCCAGTCGGCGCCCACCCTCTCGGGCGGCGAGGCGCAGCGCGTCAAGCTGGCCACCGAGCTCGCCAAGCGCAGCACCGGCCACACCATCTACCTGCTCGACGAACCCACCACGGGTCTGCACTTCGACGACGTCCGCCGACTGCTCACCGTGCTGTCCCGACTGGTCGATCAGGGCAACACCGTGCTCGTCATCGAGCACAGCCTCGACGTCATCAAGACCGCCGACTGGGTCATCGACCTCGGGCCCGAGGGCGGCAGTGGCGGTGGACTGGTGGTGGCCGAAGGCACGCCGGAGGACATCGCCCGTACCGACGGCAGCCACACCGGTCGTTTCCTGCGCCCGCTGCTGGGCATCGAGTGAGCGCCGCCGCGCACCCGTACGCCGAGCTCCAACGCCGCACCCTCGTCACCCTGCGCATCGCCCAGGTGCCGGGCCAGGCGGCGGTGGCCGGCGTGGTGGCGGTCGGCGCGTTGCTGGCCAAGGATCTGCTCCACGGCAACGATCGCTTCGCCGGTTCGGGTGGTGCGGCGTTCACGCTCGGCTCGGCGTTCCTGGCCGTGCCGCTGTCGGCGTACATGCGCCGCCGTGGTCGTCGACCGGGTCTGATGTTCGCGTTCGGGCTCGGCGCCATCGGCGCGCTCATCGCCGCCACCGGTGGTCAGCTGCGCTGGTTCTCGCTGTTCCTGGTGGGCATGTTGTGTTTCGGCGGCGCTCAGGCGGCCACGTTGCAGGGGCGCTACGTCGCGGCCGACCTCGCCGAGCCGCACGACCGGGCGAAGGCCATCGGCAGCGTCGTCGTCGTCGGCACGCTCGGCGCCATCTTCGGCCCGGTGCTCACCCCGTTCGAGAAGCGCGTCGGCGACGCGCTCGGGCTCGACGAGTTCATCGGCCCGTTCCTGTTCGCGTCGCTGTTCCTGGTCGCGTCCATGCTCATCATCGCCCGCCTGCTGCGGCCCGACCCCTTGGCCGTCAACGGTCAGCTCGATCCGCATGCCGAGCGGGTGCGGCCGATGCAGCAGGTGCGCGTGTCGTCGGGCGTCATTCGCCGACAGCCACCTCGCCCCATTGGGCCTGGCGGCCATGGTCATCTCCCAGACGACCATGGTCGCGGTGATGACCATGACGCCGTCGCACATGAAGGATCACGGCCAGGCCGACCTGTCCGCCTACGTCATCGCGTTGCACATCGCGGGCATGTACGCGTTCGCGCCGTTCGTCGGGCGCTTCGTCGCCCGCATCGGCCAGGTGCCGGCCGTGATGGTCGGCGCCGTCGTGTTGGGCCTCGGGTGCGTCGTGTCCACGCTCGCGGGGTACGTGCCGGCGCTCATCTTCGCCGGGCTGTTCCTGCTGGGAATGGGCTGGAGCATCGGGCTCATCGCCGGCTCGGCGATGCTCACGGGCGCCGTGCCCGACACCGCCCGCGTCGAGGTGCAGGGTACGGCCGACCTGACGATGAGCTTCTGCGGCGGCATCGCCGCGTTCGCATCGGGCTTCATCAAGCAGGCCTGGAGCTTCCACCTGTTGGCCGACGCGGCCACGTTGTTGGCCGGTGGTCTGCTCGTGCTGGGCTACCTGCAGACCTTGCGGTTGCGGGTCAGCGGCCGCGGAGCTTCTTACTGAGCTCGTTCAGCCGTGCCTTCTCGGTGCGGTTCAACGAGTCCATGCCGTGCTCGCTGATCTTGTCGAGCAACTGGTTCAGCTCGATCTCCTCGATGGCCGAGTGGCTGGTGGGCGCAGCCCAGGGGCCGGCGACGACGTCGCCACCCTTGCTGCGGCCCTTCGACTTGGCCGGCTTCGGGGCGCGGCCCGACGACGAGCGACTCGACGACGAGCCGCCCCCGAGTCGGGGGATGAACGACAGGTCGTCGAGCATGCCGTACTGGCGTGCGCCACCGAGCCCCATGACGATGACCATCAGGCCCATCGTCAGCGCCTCGTACGCGCCGTCGCCGATGTACTGCAGGATCATCAGGCCGACGTACACCGCGGCGAACACCCAGATGGGGATGCCGAACCAGGCGGTGGCGGTGGGGTTGTCGAGCGCGTAGATGACGAGCAGCGCCAGGGCCAGCAGGTTCAACCCGTCGACGCCGACGTCGGGGTCGATCTGCATCAGGGTGACCAACACGGCCGGAACGATGGTCATCACGACCATCAGGGTGGTGAACCGGCGTCGACCGATGCGCTCCTCGACCATGTGGCCGACGAACCAGAAGAACACCAGCGTGATGGCAGCCCACACGGTGGGCTCGCAGTAGAACGGCCAGGTGGCGACGCGCCAGAAGTCGCCGTCGCGGACCAGGAACCCGACGAAGATGAGGTTCGTCTGCGAGGCACGGTCGATGGCGTACCAGAACATGCTCGCCACGTTCAGGATGACGAGCAGCGCTGTCGTGGTGACGTCGAGGGTGCCGATTCGGAACCAGCCGTCTCGGGCACGTCGCTCGGGCATGGAGAACTGGTAGCGGGCCACGAAGTCAACCCTATCCGGGTCGGCGGTGGGCTTCCTGGCGTGCCGCCGAGTCGTACCCGGACGACGCAGCCGTTGCGCGACGGCCGCCGACCGTAGAGTCAACGGCATGGTGACCCGCCCGCCGACCGGCACGATTCCCGAGACGCCGGGCTCGTACCAGTTCAAGGACAAGGACGGGCGCGTCATCTACGTGGGCAAGGCGTCGAGCCTGCGCCAACGGCTGAGCAACTACTTCCAGGATCCGCGAAACATGCATCCGCGCACGGCGCAGATGGTGGCCACCGCGGCGACGGTCGAATGGATCGAGGTCCGCAACGAGGTCGAGGCCTTGATGCTGGAGTACAGCCTCATCAAGCAGCACCGGCCGCGGTTCAACGTCCGGCTGCGCGACGACAAGAGCTACCCGTTCCTGGCGGTCACGCTCGACGAGGAGTTCCCGCGAGCGATGGTCATGCGGGGTCGCAAGCGCAAGGGCACGCGGTACTTCGGGCCGTACGCGCACGCCTACGCCATCCGCGACACGCTCGACCTGTTGCTGCGCAGCTTCCCCATCCGCACCTGCAGCCCGGGCAAGTTCAACGAGCACCACCGCCTCGGTCGACCGTGCCTGCTGTTCCACATCGAGAAGTGCAGCGGCCCGTGCGTCGGCGAGATCGACGAGATGGCCTACCGCGTGCTGGTGCAGGAGCTGATCGACTTCCTCGACGGCGACACCGACGAGATCGTCCACCGCCTCGAGGCCGAGATGGCATCGGCCGCGAAGGAACTGGAGTACGAACGAGCCGCTCGAGTGCGCGATCGGTTGCTCGCCGTCCGCAAGGCCATCGAGAAGCAGCAGATGGTCGCCGAGCGCAGCGAGGACATCGACGTCATCGGCATCGCCGACGACGAGTTGGAAGCTGCGGTGCAGGTGTTCTTCGTCCGCAAGGGACGAGTGGTCGGTCGCAAGGGTTTCATCCTCGACAAGGTGGAGGAGTTGTCGCCCGGCGGCCTCGTCGACCGCATCCTCGAGGAGCTCTACGGCGACGAGCCGCCGGCGGGCGTGCCCAAGCAGGTGCTCGTGCCGGTCGAGCCCGACGACTCGCCCACGTACGAGGAGTGGCTCACCCACTTCCGCGGCAGCCGCGTGCAGATCCGCGTACCGCAGCGCGGCGACAAGCGCGAGCTGCACGCCACCGTCACGCGCAACGCCTCGGAGGAGTTCCTGCGCCATCGCCTGCGCCGTGCCGGCGACCACAACGCGCGCAGCCGCGCGCTCACCGAGCTGCAGGACCTGTTGGGTCTGCCCGAGGCACCGTTGCGCATCGAGTGCTACGACATGGCGCACCTGCAGGGCACCGACTACGTCGGCAGCATGGTCGTGCTCGAGGACGGCCTGCCGAACAAGCGCGAGTACCGCCGCTTCAAGGTGAAGGACGTGCCGGGCAACGACGACTACGCGGCGATGGAAGAGGTGCTCACCCGACGGCTGAGCGCATACCTGCACGAGCGCGACCAGCCGCTCGACGACGAGCTGGCCGACGAGCCCGGCGCCCGCGGACGGCCGAAGAAGTTCGCCTATCCACCGCAACTGCTCGTGGTCGACGGCGGCAAGGGACAGCTCGCGGTCGCCGAGCGCGTCGTGCGTTCGCTCGGTCTGCAGGACGAGATCCCCATCGCCTCGCTCGCCAAGCGGTTCGAGGAGGTCTACCTGCCCGGCCGCAGCCTCCCGGTGGAGGTGCCGCGTGGCAGCGACGCGCTGTTCATGCTGCAGCGCATCCGCGACGAGGCCCACCGCTTCGCCAACACGTTCCACCGCGAACTGCGCGGCAAGCGGATGACGAAGAGCGCGCTCGACGACATTCCCGGCCTCGGCGAGGCACGCAAGAAGAAGCTGGTGCAGTCGCTCGGCGGGGTGAACGCGGTGAAGGCAGCCTCGCTCGACACGCTGCAGCAGCTGACCTTCCTGCCCGACGCGGTCGCCGAGGCGATCTACGCCAAGTTCCACCCACCCGCGTGATCCGGCCACCTACCGTGCGGTCCATGGCTGGTCCGGACGACGTGGTGGAACTGACGGCGGCGCTGGCGGCGATCGATTCGGTGAACCCCGACCTGGTGCCGGGCGGCGCCGGTGAGCAGGCGGTGGCCGACTACGTCGCCGGGTGGTGCGAGGCGCGGGGCTTCCAGGTGCACCGCAGTCGACGCTGCGCCCGGCCGGCCGAACGTGGTGGCGGTCCGGAAGGGGAGTGGCGGTGGTCGGTCGCTGCTGTTCAACGGGCACATGGACACGGTCGGGTCGACGGGCGCCGAGACGATGCGGGTGTTCCGGGCCGACGGCCGTCTGCACGGCCGTGGCGTGCTCGACACGAAGGGCGGGTTGGCCGCGGCGATGGTCGCGGCCGCAGCGATCGTTCCCGGCGAACTGGCTGGCGACGTCATCGTCGCTGCGGTCGCCGACGAGGAGATGGGCAGCGTCGGCACCGAGGCCCTGGTCCGCGACTGGACGCCCGACGCGGCCGTCGTGCTCGAGCCCACTGACCTGCGCGTCATCAGCAGCCACCGCGGCTGGGCGATGGTGCGTGCCCAGTTCACTGGCGTTCCCAGCCACACGTCGCGACCCGACCGCGGCGTGAACGCGGTCCTCGCCGCAGCGCGCGCCGCAATCGCCGTCCACGAACTGGACCGGTCGTGGGAGTCGCGTGGTGACATCACGTCGCGGCCACTCGTGCTGGCCAACGCGGCCAACAGCGAGGGTTCGCCCGCCACTGTGCCTGATCGGTGCACGCTGCTGGTCGAGCTGCGCACCGTCGCCCCCGACGAGGACGATCAGATCGCCGCAGCGATCGCCGCGGTTCGGGGCGCAGCGGGGGCGTGCTCGGTCGATGTCGGGGTCACTCTCCACCGGCGAGCGATGTCGATCGCCAGCGAGCATCCGTTCCTCTCCGCCGTGGTCGACGTCGTCGGCAGCGAGCCGGCGAACGCGCCGTACTGGACCGACGCGGCGCTGCACGAAGCGGCGGGCACTCCCGCCATGGTCCTCGGCCCCACGGGTGAGGGGCTGCACGAGCACCTCGAGTGGGTCACCGAGGACAGCCTGCGCCGCCTCACCGAGATGCTCGGCGACATCGCCCGCAGCTGGAGCGCCCCGCCCGTCTGATCCGAGCGTCAGGCGACGTGGGGGACGACGTTGGCGTGCAGGTGGGCGAACGACTCGGCGCGGGCCTCGGCGGTGTCGCCCAGGGTGAAGTCGGGGATGGCGAACTCGTCGACGCCGAGCTCGACGTAGCGGTTGAGCTGATCGATCAACTGTTGGTCGCTGCCCGACAACGTGCGACCCGGCATCGCCTCGTCGGATGCCTCGCCGATGAACACCAACGCCTGTGCGGACCTGCGCACGGTGGACGGGTCGCGGTCGACAGCAGCGCATGCTTCGTCGAATTGCGCGGTGCGCTGCGCCACCATGTCGGGGTCGCCCCAGGTGTTCCACTCGTCGGCGTGTCGGGCGGTGATGCGCGACATGCGCGGCGCGCCGGTGCCCACGAGCAGCGGAAGGGGACCCACCGGCTTGGGCTCACACGGTGCGTCGGTGAGGTGGTAGTGCTCGCCGTGGAACGTGGTGGCCGACTCGTGCACCAGGCTGCGCACCACCTGAATGGCCTCGTCGAACCGCGACACGCGCGGGCCGGGTGCGGGAAGATCGAAGCCGTAGGCGGTGTGCTCGTTCTGCTGCCAGCCGGCGCCGAGGCCGAGCACGACACGGCCGCCCGACACGTGGTCGGCGGTGATGGCGCGCTTGGCGAGCAGCACCGGGTGGTGGATGGTGACAGGGGAGACCATCGACACCAGACGCACCCGCGGCACCAGCGCGCCGACAGCGGTGAGCACCGTCCAGCACTCGAGCGCGTCGCCGGGGTCGGGTGTGCCGTCGGGGCGGAACGGCATCAGGTGATCGGCGAACCAGAACCCGTCGAAGCCGGCGGACTCGGCCCACGTGGCGAGCGCGAGCGTCTCGTCCCAGGTGCGGTCGTAGGAGGGCCAGACGGAGAACTTCACGGCCGGTACACCACGAAGACCTTGCGGAGGGTCTCGTGCACCGTCCACACGCCCTGCCAACCGATGGGGAAGATGCAGCTCGAGCCCTCGGTCAGCTCGACCGGCTCGCCGCCGTCCTCGTGCACCGTCATGCGACCCTTCAACACGTAGATGACCTCGCCGCGGGTGGTGAACTCCCACCGCGACGCGCCGGGCTCGCACTCCCATGTGCCCGAGGTGATCTTCTCGATGTCGAGGAACACCTTCGCCCGGGTGAGGATCTCGCCGGTCAGCGGTTCGGCGGACGGTTGGCCGAGTGGCTTCTCGGCGAGGTCGGCGGCGGGGATGTCGAGGGCACGGAAAGTGATGGTCACATCGGTCAGCCTACGTCGGTGCCCCTACGCTGGTGACATGGCCGACAACCTCTGGGAGACGCACGCGAAGTGGTGGATCGACGGATTCACCGACGGGGTCGACCCCGAGTACGAGGAGCAGATCCTGCCGCTCGCAGCGCGCGAGCTGACCGGCGCGACCAAGGTGCTCGACGTCGGCTGCGGTGACGGTCAGGTGAGCCGGCTCGCCGCTCGTCTGGGCGCCGACGTCGTCGGCATCGACCCCACCTGGAACTGCGTCAGCGTCGCCCACGAACGCGGCAGCGCGGTCGCCCGCGCCGGTGCCGCCCAGCTGCCGTTCGCCGACGCCAGCTTCGACGCCGTCGTCGCGTGTCTCGTGTTCGAGCACATCCGCGACGTCGACGACGCCATCGCCGAGGTCGCTCGCGTCCTGCAGCCCGGCGGGCGCTTCTGCTTCTTCCTCAACCACCCGCTGCTGCAGACCCCGAACAGCGGTTGGATCGACGACCAGTTCCTCGACCCGCCCGAGCAGTACTGGCGCATCGGCGAGTACCTCGTCGAGAACGAGACCATCGAGGAGGTCGAGAAGGACGTGTTCATCCCGTTCATCCACCGACCGCTCAGCCGCTACGTGAACGCGCTGTCGTCCAACGGGCTGCTCCTCGAGCGCATGGAGGAGCCGTCGCCGCCGGCCGGGTTCCTCGCCAAGGCCGAGGAGTACGCCGCGGCGAGCACCATCCCGCGACTGCTGTATCTCCGCACGCGCAAGGTGTCCGCGGATACGGTTCGCTAGATGGCCGACATCCTCCTCATCACCGGTATGTCGGGCGCCGGGCGTTCGGGCGCCGCGGCGGTGTTGGAGGACCTCGGCTGGTACGTCATCGACAACCTGCCCACCTCGCTGGTCGACACGATCGTCGAGCTGGTCAGCAAGCCCGGCAGCGACATCGAACGCCTCGCCCTCGTGGCCGGTCGACAGCAGCCCGAGCTGCTGCCGCGGATGGCCGGCCTGCGCGCCGACGGGCACCGAGTGCGCCTGTTGTTCCTCGACGCGTCCGACACCGCGCTCGTCAAGCGGTACGACGCGACGCGACGGAAGCACCCGCTCGACGGTGAGGCCGCCGGATTGGTCGAGGCCATCGCGCTCGAGCGCGAGATGCTGCAGCCGGTGAAGGCCGGCGCCGACCTGGTGATCGACACCACCGAGCTGAACATCCACCAACTGAAGGCGAAGCTGCTCGCCGCGTTCGACGACGGCATCGACGACCACCGCCTGCAGATCGCGGTGGAGAGCTTCGGGTTCAAGCACGGCCTGCCGATCGACGCCGACATCGTGATGGACGTCCGCTTCCTGCCGAACCCGCACTGGGACGACAACCTCGCGACCGCTCACCGGCCACGACCCGGCGGTCCGCGACTTCGTGCTCGAGCGAGCACAGGCGAGCGACTTCCTCGACCGCTTCGAGGGACTGATGCTCTCGCTGCTGCCGTCGTACGAGGCCGAGGGCAAGAGCTACCTCACGGTGGCCATCGGGTGCACAGGCGGACGCCATCGCAGCGTCGCCGTCGCGGAGGAATTGGCCGCCAGGTTGCGCGACCGCGGCTACGCGGTGCGCACCGGGCATCGGGATCTGAGCCGCTGACCTCGGGCCGAGTAGGCTCGATGGCGAAAGCCTCCTGAGTGAAAGGAACGCAGCCATGACGGTTCGCGTGGGTATCAACGGTTTCGGGCGCATCGGGCGCAACTTCTTCCGAGCGGTGAAGGAGCGTGGCGCCGACATCGACATCGTTGCCGTGAACGACCTCGGATCGCTCGACACGATGGCGCACCTGTTGAAGTACGACAGCGTCCTCGGCGTGCTGCCGCAGAAGATCAAGGCCAGCAAGGGCGGCATCACCGTCGACGGCGACGAGCTGCGCGTCCTCAGCGAGCGCGACCCCAAGAACCTGCCGTGGGGCGACCTGGGCGTCGACGTGGTCATCGAGAGCACGGGCATCTTCACCAAGCGCGACACCGCCGCCTACCACCTCGAGGGCGGAGCACCGCTGGTCATCGTCAGCGCTCCCTGCGACGGTGCCGACGCCACGTTCGTCTACGGCGTGAACCACAAGGACTTCGACTTCGCCACGCAGAAGGTCATCTCCAACGCCAGCTGCACCACGAACTGCTTCGTGCCGGTCGTGAAGGTGCTCGACGACGCGTTCGGTGTCGAGCAGGGCCTCATGCAGACCGTGCACGCCTACACCGGCGACCAGCAGCTCGTCGACGGCCCGCACAAGGACCTCCGTCGTGCCCGCGGCGCGGCCATCAACATCGTGCCCACCAGCACCGGTGCGGCCCGCGCCACCGCGCTCGTGCTCTCGTCGATGAAGGGCAAGCTCGACGGCACCTCGCTGCGCGTGCCCGTGCCCACCGGTTCGGTGGTCGACTTCACCGCCAACCTGAAGACGGCGGCCACGGTCGAGCAGATCAACGCCGCGTTCAAGAAGGCCGCGTCGTCCGGTGCGCTGAAGGGCATCCTCGAGTACACCGAGGACCCCATCGTGTCCAGCGACATCCAGGGCAACCCGCACAGCAGCATCTTCGACGCCGGCCTCACCATGAGCATGGGCAAGATGGTCAAGGTGCTGTCGTGGTACGACAACGAGTGGGGCTACTCCAACCGTCTCGTCGACACCACGCTCTACGCCGGCGGCAAGGTCGCCAAGCGCAGCAAGAAGCGGTAATCGCCATGAGCCGCATCCCCACGCTCGCCGATCTCGGCGACGTCAGCGGCAAGCGGGTGCTGGTCAGGACCGACTTCAACGTTCCCATGGAGAACGGCGAGATCACCGACGACTTCCGCATCCGCGCCGCGCTGCCCACGATCAACTGGTTGCTCGAGCGTGGCGCGCAGGTGGTCACCTGCTCGCACCTCGGCCGGCCGAAGGGGCAGCCGAACCCGAAGTACTCGATGGACCCGGTGCGCGCTCGCCTCGCCGAGCTCGCGCCGGGCGTCGAGTTGCTCGAGAACCTGCGCTTCGACCCGGGCGAGGAGGGCAACGACCCCGCGTTCGTCGCCCGGCTCATCGAGGGCATCGACGCGTACGTCGACGACGCGTTCGGCGCGTGTCACCGCGCCCACGCCAGCATCGTCGGTCCGCCGCAGACGTTGCCGAGCGCGATGGGGCTGCTGCTCGAGAAGGAGGTCGAGGTCCTTCTCGGCCTGCGCAACGACCCCAAGCATCCGTTCGTCGCGGTGCTCGGCGGGTCGAAGATCAGCGACAAGCTCGGCGTCGTCGAGGCATTGCTGCGTTCGGTCGACGCGCTCGTCGTCGGTGGCGCGATGTGCTTCACCTTCCTCGCCGCGCAGGGCAACCCGATCGGCGATTCGTTGTTCGAACCCGAGCAGGTCGACACGTGCCGGCGTCTGCTGGCCGAGACGGCTGCCAGCGGGAAGACCATCCATCTGCCCGAGGACATCGTGGGCGTCGACGCGCAGGGCAACTTCGCGACGTTCGGCACCCGCCTGCCCGAGGGCGCGAAGGGCTTCGACATCGGTCCCGGCTCGGCGGCGGCGTTCAGCGACGTCATCATGGACGCTCGCACCGTGTTCTGGAACGGTCCGATGGGCATGTTCGAGGACCCGCGCTTCGCGGCCGGCACGCGCACCGTGGCCCAGGCCATGGCCGACACCAAGGCGTTCACCGTCGTCGGTGGCGGCGACAGCGCGGCGGCCCTGGCCCAGTTCGGTCTCGACGACGAGGTCTCCCACGTGAGCACCGGCGGCGGCGCGTCGCTGGAACTGCTCGAGCTGGGCGACCTGCCCGGCCTCGACGCCTTGAGAGGGGCCCCGAATGCGTAAGCCACTCATCTCCGGCAACTGGAAGATGAACCTCAACCACTTCGAAGCCATCCAGACCGTGCAGAAGTTGGCGTACCTGGTGGGCAAGGACGAACTCGAGGTCGTCGACGTCAGCCTGCACCCGCCGTTCACCGACGTGCGCAGCGTGCAGACGCTCATCGACACCGACAAGCTCGGCTACCTGCTCGGCGCGCAGCACTGCCACTGGGAGGAGAAGGGCGCGTACACCGGCGAGGTGTCGCCGGTGTTCCTGGCCAAGCTCGGTGTGCAGTACGTCATCTGCGGTCACAGCGAACGGCGCGAGCTGTTCGGTGAGACCGACGAGATCGTCGCCAAGAAGGTCGCCGCCATCCAGCAGCACGGCATGACCCCCATCCTCTGCGTCGGCGAGACCCTCGCCGAGCGCGAGGCGGGCGACACCGAGACCAAGGTGCTCGGCCAGGTGCGCGCCGCGCTCGCCGGGCGGTCCGCCCAGCAGGTCGGCTCGATGGTCATCGCCTACGAGCCCATCTGGGCCATCGGCACGGGTCGCACGGCCACGTCCGACGACGCGCAACAGGTGTGCGCAGCGATCCGCGGCTGTGTCGCCGAGCTGTCCGGCAAGGAGGCCGCCGATTCGGTGCGCATCCAGTACGGCGGCAGCGTGAAGGCCGGCACGATCGCCGAACTGATCGCCCAGCCCGACGTCGACGGCGCTCTGGTCGGGGGAGCGAGCCTCGACCCCGACGAGTTCGCCCGCATCTGCAAACTCGGTGCCTGAACCCCGGAACGCGGTCGCCACGGCCACAGGGCGTGGAACGTTTGTACCAAAAGTTCAAGTTCTGGGAATGACTGCCATACCCATCGGTAACGAGGCGTGCTAGCCTCGCTTCGCCTGCACAGATCGGGGAGGACTGTGTTGGCGTAGGTGTGGCTTCCCGCCAGACCACCCACCTCCCTCCACTCACATCAGGAGGACCATTCACGTGAGGACCAGCAAAGCCAGCAAGTTCGCTGCGCTCGCGGTCGGTCTCGCACTCGTCACCGCCGCTTGCAGCAGCGATGGCGACAGCACCAGCGTCACCGCTGGCGACACGACCACGCCCAACAGCTCTGAGACCACTGCCAACAGCACCGAGACGACCGCTGAGCCGGCCGCCGGTGGCACCGTCACGTATGCCGCGGAGCAGGAGTACACCGCGTACAACAACGCGACTGCCGACCAGGTGCTCTTCGCGAACACGCTCGTGCTCAACCTCGTGCAGCCCGGCCCGTTCATCTCCAAGCCCGACCTCACCTTCGAGCTCTGGGACGAGATGATGGTGTCGGCTGAGGTCACCAGCGAAGACCCGCAGATCGTCGAGTACGTCATTCAGCCCGAGGCCGTGTGGAGCGATGGCGAAGCCATCGACTGCGACGACTTCTACCTGTCGTGGATCTCCGGCAACGGCAAGCTCGTGCACCCGAACCCCGACTACACCGGCCCCGGCCAGCTCGACGCTGACGGCAACGAGGTCCCCGAGACCCTGCCCGACTTCAACGCTGCCGGTACCACGGGCTACGAGAACATCACGTCGCTCGAGTGCTCGGACGATGGCAAGACCATCACCACCACCTACGACACCCCCTACGCCGACTGGCAGGGTCTGTTCGGTGGTCTCATCCCGGCGCACGTCGTCGAGGCTGAGTCCGGTGTTGCCGACCTCACGGCCATCGACGCCACGACGTCGTCCGACGACTCGATCGCCGCTGGCGAAGTGTGGAGCACCGGTTTCTCGGGCTTCGACGCCGCCAAGGACCTCTCGGGCGCCTGGTACACCATCGACTCGTTCACCCAGGGTCAGAACCTGATCCTGAAGCGCAACGAGGCGTTCTGGGGCACCCCGGGCACGCTCGACGAGATCGTGTTCCTGCTGGTCCCGGATGCCACGCAGCAGCCGGCCGCCCTGCAGAACGGTGACGTCCAGGTCATCTCGCCGCAGCCGAACGCCGACCTCGTGGCACAGCTCGAGGGCATCGAAGGCGTCACCGCCAACGTCGAGCAGGGCCTCACGTTCGAGCACTACGACTTCAACCAGGCGAACAAGCACCTGGCCAAGCTCGAGGTCCGTCAGGCTCTCGCGCTCTGCATCAACCGTGAGGAGATCGTCGAGACCCTGGTCACGCCGATCAACCCTGACGCCACCGTGCTGAACAACCACATCTACGTCCCGTCGGCTGCCGACTACAAGGACAACAGCAGTGGCCTCGCTCAGGACATCGATGGCGCCAAGGCCCTCCTCGAGGGCGCCGGCTACACCATGGGTGCCGACGGCGTGTACGCCGATGCCGATGGCGAGCGTCTGAGCCTGCGTCTGGGTCGTCGTGACCCGAACCCGCGTCGTCAGAGCACCAACGAGCTCTTCACCGAGCAGTGCGCCGCGGCCGGTATCGAGCTGACCGACGACCCGGCGGAGGACTTCAACGCCGTTCGTCTGCCCGCCAGCGACTACGACATCGCGCTCTTCGCGTGGGTCGCCACCCCGCTGCTCTCGTCGAACACGTCGCTGTACGTGGCCGACGGCGGTCAGAACTGGAACAGCTACAAGAACCCCAAGATCCAGGAGCTCTTCGATCAGGCCAACAAGGAGTTCGATGCGGCTGCCCGCGCCGACCTCATGAACCAGATCGACCAGGTCCTCTGGGACGACATGGCCACGCTGCCGTTGTTCCAGTTCCAGGAAATGGTTGCCTTCAACGACACGGTGCAGAACGTGGTCTTCAACGGCCCGCTCGGCGTCACGTGGAACGGTAACGAATGGGCGCTCGCGTCCTGATCATCCAGAAGTAGCGGCAGTAGGGCCGGACCCCATTCGTGGGGTCCGGCCCTCACCGTGAACGAAAGGCCACGCGTACACTCCGATGTTCCGGTTCATCCTGCGACGGATCCTCGTCGCCATCCCGTTGCTCTTCGCATCGAGCATCTTGACGTTCGTGCTCGTCACGAACATCGGTACGCCGAAGAAGATCGAAGACGCGCTCGCCCGGCCGAACGCGTCGCAGAGCCAGATCGACAGCCTCCGGCGCCAGTTCGGTATCGACAAGGGCCCGTTCGAGCGCTACGTCGACTGGTTCACCAAGTTCATCAAGGGTGACTGGGGCAAGAACTACAACGGCCTCGACATCCGGACGCTCATGTGGGACGCCATGCAGGTGACCATCCGGCTGCTGATCGCCGCCACCGTCATGTCGGTGCTGCTCGGCGTGCTCGTCGGTGTGATGAGCGCCATCCGCCAGTACACCGTCTTCGACTACCTGATGACGTTCATGGCGTTCACCTTCTTCTCCATCCCCGCAGCAGTGCTGGCCGGATTCCTGAAGGAGTGGGGTGCCATCAAGCTCAACCCCTGGCTCCGGGAACCGAGCATGTCGACGCCGATGATCATCATCATCTCGTTGTTCGGCCTGCTGTGCGGCTACCTGGTCATCAAGAGCAGGCTCAAATTCGAGCGCGAGAAGCCGCTCAGCAAATACCTCATCGGCGCCGCTGCCGGATTGGGCATCGCCGTCGGTGGCATCTTCGTGTTCAACTTCGTGTGGGGCGGCGAGGTGTTCCGCAAGGGCAACCCGAAGCCGCTCATCCCCACGGTCGGCCAGACCACGCCGGGGTTCAACGGCACGTTCCTCGAGAGCATCCAGGACTCGTTCTGGCACATGCTCCTTCCTTCCACCGCCCTCATCCTCATCGGCTTCGCCGGCTACAGCCGCTACATGCGTGCCTCGATGCTCGACGTGATGAGCAGCGACTACGTGCGCACGGCCCGTGCCAAGGGCATCAGCGAGAAGCGGGTCACCACGCTGCACGGCGTGCGGAACGCGCTCATCCCGCTCGTCACCATCGTCGCCCTCGACTTCGGCGCCCTGCTCAGTGGTGCGATCATCACCGAGACCATCTTCGGGTGGTCGGGCATGGGCCGCTTCTTCACCGATGCGTTGACGCAGCGCGACCCGCGGTCGCTGCTGGCCTTCGTGATGGTCACGGCCGTGTCGGTCGTGGTCTTCAACCTGATCGCCGACATCGTCTACGCCCAGCTCGACCCGAGGATCCGAATTGGCTGACACCTCCACCCTCACCCCGCCGCCGGCACCCGACGAGCGCGAGTTCTCCGTCGAGGCACGGTCGCAGTGGAAGACCGTCGTCCGTCGATTCTTCCGTCACCGCCCGGCGATCATCTCGCTGGTCGTCCTCATCGTGATCACGCTGTTCGTGTTCATCTTCCCCATCTGGTGGAAGTGGCCCTACACGGTCCGCGACAAGGGCGCCCGCAACCAGGCGCCGTCGTGGGAGCACCCGATGGGCACCGACGAACTGGGCAAGGACGGCCTCGGCCGCGTCATGCGCGGCACGCAGCGCTCACTCGAGATCGCCTTCATCGCCTCGTTCCTGATCACCACGATCGGCGTCATCCTCGGGGCCATCGCCGGCTACTTCCGTGGCTGGATCGACGCGATCCTGATGCGCTTCACCGACCTCGTGCTCACCATTCCGCTGCTGATCATCGTCGCCGTGGTGTCGGTCGGCTATCCGCAGTCGCCGTGGTACATGATCCCGGTGATCCTCGGCGTGTTCGCCTGGACCACCCTGGCCCGCATCGTGCGCGCCGAGTTCCTGTCCCTTCGTGAGAAGGAGTTCGTCGAGGCCGCCCGCGCCGTCGGCGCACGCGACCGGCGGATCATCTTCAAGCACATCCTGCCGAACCTGGCCGGTCCCATCATCGTCGCCGCCACGCTGGCCATCGCCGGCACCATGATCACCGAGACGGCACTGTCGTTCCTCGGTCTCGGCGTGCGTGCCCCCGACGTGTCGCTCGGCTTCCTCATCCAGGACGGCCTGTCCGCGTTCAAGACGCGTCCGTGGCTGTTCTGGTTCCCGTCCGCAGCGATCGTGCTGATCTGTCTGTGCGTCAACTTCATCGGCGACGGTCTGCGCGACGCGTTCGACCCCAAGCAGAACAGGGTGAAGGCGTAACCATGGCACTGCTCGAAGTGAAGAACCTGAACGTCCGCTTCCCCACGGAGGACGGTGTCGTGCACGCAGTGCGCGACGTGTCGTTCAGCATCGATCCGGGCGAGGTGCTCGGCGTGG
Organism: uncultured Actinomycetes bacterium; assembly: GCA_963822385.1. Lineage (GTDB taxonomy): Bacteria > Actinomycetota > Acidimicrobiia > Acidimicrobiales > Ilumatobacteraceae > UBA668. The sequence goes on along the minus strand of CAWGHJ010000003.1, from coordinate 1,492,367 downwards.
TCGGCGAGTCGGGCTCCGGCAAATCGGTCACCAACATGGCGATCATGGGCCTGCTGCCCAAGAGCACGCGCATCGACGGCTCCATCCTCTACAAGGGCAACGAGCTCGTCGGCCTCGACCGCAAGCGGCAGTCGAAGTTCCGCGGTCGCGAGATCGGCATGATCTTCCAGGATCCGATGACATCGCTCAACCCGGTGTACACGGTCGGCTGGCAGATCGCCGAGGCCTATCGCGCCCACAACGACGCGAACAAGAAGCAGGCGCATGCCCGCGCCGTCGAGTTGCTCGACCTGGTCGGCATCCCGCACGCGGCCACGCGCGCCGACAGCTACCCGCACGAGTTCTCCGGTGGCATGCGGCAACGAGCGATGATCGCCATGTCCATGGCGAACGACCCCGAGGTCCTCATCGCCGACGAGCCCACCACGGCCCTCGACGTGACGGTGCAGGCGCAGATCCTCGAGACGCTGATCGAGATCAAGGAACGCACGAAGATCGCGATCATCCTCATCACCCACGACCTGGGCGTCGTGGCCGGCATGGCCGATCGCGTGATGGTGATGTACGCCGGTGCGGCCGTCGAGATCGCGCCGGTCGACGAGATCTACTACCGGCCGCGCATGCCGTACACGATCGGGCTGTTGGGAGCCATTCCCAGCGAGGCCAGCGATGGTCAGAAGCTGCGCCAGATCAAGGGCACCACGCCGTCGCTGATCAACATGAAGCCCGGCTGCCCGTTCAGCACCCGGTGCCCGATGGTGATCGATCGCTGCCGAGTCGAGACGCCCGTGCTCGAGTCCATCAACACGCTCAGCCACGTCGCGGCCTGCCACCGGCAGGCCGAGGTGCTCACCACCGACGTGCGGTCGCTGTTCGCCCCCGAGGAGGTCGTGCTGTGAGTGAGCCCCTGCTCGAGGTCACCGGCCTCGCCAAGCGCTTTCCCATCAAGGGCGGCTTCTTCGGCCGCACCATCGCCATCGTCGACTCGGTCTCGGGCATCTCGTTCTCGGTGAACAAGGGCGAGACGCTCGGCCTGGTGGGCGAGAGCGGTTGTGGCAAGTCCACGACGGCGCGCTGCATCCTTCGGCTGCACGAGCCCGATGAGGGCTCGATCGTGTTCGACGGCCGTGAGGTCACCACGCTCTCGAAGGACGAGTTGCGCGCCACGCGCCGCGACATGCAGATCGTGTTCCAGGATCCGTACGCGTCGCTGAACCCGCGCTGGCAGATCAACGCCATCATCGGCGAGCCCCTCGCGGTGCAGGGCACGCACGGCAAGGCCAACGGCGACCGCGTCGCCGAGCTGCTCAGCCTGGTGGGCCTGAACCCCGAGCACGGCAACCGTTACCCGCACGAGTTCTCGGGCGGTCAGCGCCAGCGCATCGGCATCGCCCGCGCGCTGGCCCTGGATCCCAAGCTGATCGTGCTCGACGAGCCGGTGTCGGCCCTCGACGTGAGCGTCCAGGCCGGTGTCATCAACCTGCTGGAAGACCTGCAGAACCGCCTCGGCCTGTCGTACGTCTTCGTCGCCCACGACCTGTCCGTGGTGCGCCACATCAGCGACCGCGTGGCCGTCATGTATCTGGGCAAGATCGTCGAGATCGGAACCCGCGACGACGTCTACCACCACGCCGCGCACCCGTACACGAAGGCGCTCATGTCGTCGGTGCCGGTGGCCGACCCGGACCGCGAGCGCGAGCGGCGCCGCGTGGTGCTGCAGGGCGACGTCCCCAGCCCGATCAACCCGCCGTCGGGTTGCCGGTTCCGCACCCGTTGCCCGATCGCGCAGGAGATCTGCGCCGTCGAGGAGCCCGCGCTCGTCGACCGAGGACAGGGCCACCCGGTCGCCTGCCACTTCGCCGAGTCGACGCCCGTGAACCTGACGCCCAGCGTTTCGGTCTGGGAACGCTCAGAGTAGAATTGATCCCCGTGCGCGACTTCATCTTGTACGTCACCATCGTCGTCAATGTCCTGGCGCTCGTCGGCATGGTCGCCGGCGTGCTCATGCACAGCGGCCGTGGCGGTGGCCTCAGCGACATGTTCGGTGGAGCCGGCACCACAGCACTGGGCAGCACTGCCGCCGAGCGCAACCTCACCCGCATCACCACGGTGCTGGGCATCATCTGGATCGGCACCGTCGTGGCGCTGAGTTTCCTGTTGGTGCGTTGAGGCTGCTGCGGTAGGTTGATTGCCCACCACGTCGGAGTGGCGGAATAGGCAGACGCGCTAGCTTGAGGGGCTAGTGAACGTAAGTTCGTGGGGGTTCAAGTCCCCCCTCCGACACCAGTGAAGTGAGTACCGGCCGCCCGTGAGGGCGGCCGTTGCAGTTCTCGGAGCCCACTCGGAACTGGTCGAGGGAATGACCGAGGTTGGGCGCGATTCGTCCCAGTATTGGGACGAATCGCGCACACGGGCGCGGTGTGACCCGGATTCGAGACGCTTCGCGCCCGTGGGCGCGGAAGCTCCCGGTGGGTGTCGGACGACCTCGGGAGGTGCGGCTCGGGTCAGCGGGCGAGGACGGCGACCAGGAAGCTCGACGCGGCGTCGAAGGGGCGCAGGTCCCAGCTCGACAGGACGAACTCCGCGCCAAGGCCAGCTGCGGCGACGTCGTCGAAGAACTCGGCGAAGTCGTAACCGCGATTCGCGCCGAAGCCGATGACCAGGCGCCCGTCCGCCGCCAGGTGGTCGCCGAGGCGCTCGACCACCGTCGAACGGGTGACCGGATCGAGGAACGTCATCACGTTGCCGGCCGAGACGACGACGTCGAAGCCGTCCCCCTCGGTCGACGAGACCAGGTCGAGTTCGGTGAGGTCGCCCGTGTGCCACGTCGCAGCGGGGTGCTCGGCGACCGCAGCCGCGATCAGGGCCGGATCGATGTCCACGCCGACAACCCGATGGCCCAGATGGGCGAGACGTCCACCGACGCGGCCGGGGCCGCAGCCCGCGTCGAGGATGCGTGCGTGTCGGGGTGCCATCGCGTCGATGAAGCGGGCCTCCCCGTCGAGATCGGCCCCTTCTGCGGCCATGGTCCGGAAGCGTTCGATGTACCAGCTCGAGTGGTCCGGGTTGTTCTCGATCATCTGCAGCCACAGGTTCCCGGATGTCATGCGACCGAGGGTACCGGCGGCTCGCGGGGCGGCCGTTCGTGGAAGCGTGTCGCGCTGTCGACCGTTCAGCCGAACCGTTTGCCGAAGCTGCGGTCGAACAGTTCCTTGCTCTCGTGCTGCTCCGCACGGCGCACGACACCTCGTTCCCAGGTCGCCATCGCCCGGTGCATGCAGAGCGCCCAGTAGCCGAGACCGACGACCATCACGCCGAGGCCGACCTGCAGCCCCAGGACGGTGTCGCTCGCCCCGACGGCGATCATCGCCATCATTGCCAACGGGCCGACGACGAACGGGACCCACATCACGCGAGTCCAATCACCGTTGTCGGCACCCAGCATCTTCGCCGTGTTGCGGAAGTTGCTCAGCACCACCAGGTGAGTGATCAGGACGACGGTGACGAACACGAGCTTGGCGAAGTCGGCCTTCTCGGTGTACTGGGCTCCTTGTCTGACCATTCCGTACACGACCGAGGCGAACGCGATGAACGCCAGTTCGAACGGCACTGTCCACGGCGAGAGGGCCCGCGAGTTCACTGCCCGGGCGTTCACGGCCGCCATCACCGTCCACCAGATCCAACCGATCCAGAACGAGGCGCCGGCCGCGGCGGAGACGATGACGAGAGCTGGACGCTCGGTCGCGTTGGTGGCCTCGTCGCTGCCCGCCAGCAACAGTTGCGCACCGACGCTGATGAGCAGTCCGACGATGGTGAGCGCATGGGGAACCGCGGTGCTGACGATGCGGCGGCGGGTTCGCTGGGGTCGAGGCGTCGGTGCCGCCACAGGGGGAGCGGCGGCGATCAGGTCGAGTGTCGCCGGCGACGGCATCGCCACGGGCGTGGCACCGACCGGTGGCGGCAACGCCGACGCGGCCGTGAAGGACGTGTCCGTCGCGGTCGGATTCGCCGGAGCGGGCGTCGTTGCCGGCCTGGTCGGCAACGTGGGCAAGGTCGGCAGCGTGGGGAGTGACGGGAGGACAGGCGCCGCCGGTGTCGGCGGGCCCGACGACGCGACCTGAGCGATCGGTTCCATGGTCAACTCGTCGGCACATCGGGTGCTGTGCTTGATATCGGAATCGGCTGATATCGCGCGGAGCGTGAGGCTGGTATCCACCATCCGCGCGATCAGGAGATTCATACTGGGTTTCGTGTTCGAGCCTCGCACCGGGTCGCCGCGCCAACTGTGGCGCCTCGCCGCGCTCCTGGTCGTCGCCACGATCGTGGCCCTGAGCGTGCAGGTGCGCAACCCCGAGCGTGGGCTCGACGTCGTGGCCGCTCCTCCGCAGGCCGACGCCGGTGCACTGGACTCGGCGTTCACCATCGACGTGACCGGTGAGATCCTTCCCCATCCGTCGGTCGTCGAACACGCTCGCATGGCAGGTCAGGCACATGGCGCGGCGTTCGACTTCGCCCCGATGTTCGCCGATCTGGTGCCGCGGCTCAGCGCCGCCGACCTGTCGATCTGCCATCTCGAGGTCCCGGTCGCGCCGCCGGGCAAGCCGCTGAGCGGCTACCCCGAGTTCGGCATTCCAGCCGAGGTCGGTGCCGGCATCCACGCGGGCGGGTGGGATCGCTGCTCGACCGTGTCCAACCACACCAACGATCGCGGCTCTGCCGGACTGGTCGCCACGCTCGACGCGCTCGACGCTGCGCAGGTGGGGCACAGCGGGACGGCACGGACCGAGGAGGAAGCGGCGGCAGTCCCGCTCGTCGAGATCCGCGGCGTCCGAGTCGCCCACCTCGCCTACACCTGGGGCTTCAACGGCGCGGGGCCCAAGCGGGGCTGGATGGCCAACGTCATCGACCCCGACCGCATCCTCGCCGACGCTCACCGCGCCCGCGCCGCCGGCGCCGAACTGGTCCTCGTCAGCCTGCACTGGGGCGACGAGTACGACACCGATGGAAACTCGTCGCAGCGGTCCCTCGCCGATCGTCTGCTGGCCTCGGACGACATCGACCTGCTCATCGGCCATGGTCCCCACGTGCTGCAGCCCATCGAGGTCTTCCACGAGAAGTACGCCCTGCTCAGCCTGGGCAACCTGGTGGCCAACCAGGGGAGCGAGAAGCCGCGCACGTACGACGGCATGATCGTCACCGTCAGCTTCCACCGAGGCATCGGCGACCGGTTGGTCGCTGCCGCTCCGGTGGTGCATCCCACCTGGTACGACCCCTCGGCAGGGCGTGTGCGGCTGATCGAGACGGCACTCACCGACCCGTCGCTCGGCGGCATCCACGACGCATTGCTGGCCAGTCTCGACCGCACTCGCGGCGTGGTGGGCCCCGAAGCCGTCGTCGTCGGCTGAAGTCGCATCGGGCGGTCGTCCGCCACCCTCGGTAGGCCGAACGGCCCACTTCCAGACCCGAAACTGACCTTCCGCGCCGTTCAGAGGGTTTTCCGAAGGTTTTCCGAGGGTGGCGTCATTAGACCGTCCTGCAACGCCGCCATCGCAGTCCAGCCCGCAGACGAAGGTGACCGGCCCCACCAGCAAGCGTGAACAAGGGGACGAAAATCATGACCGACGTGACCGACGTGAACGACGTGGAACACGACGAGGCGCCCGGTGCCATCCAGCGCCGCACCTTCCTGCAGCTGGGCGCCGTCGGCGCCGCAGCCGTGGCCGTCGGCGCTGCCGGCTCGGCACTCATCCCGGAACTCAAGGTGCAGGGTCTGTTCTCCAAGGACGGACTCGTCGAGGCCGGCTCGATCGCCCTCGCCGGCTCGCTCTACACCGAGGTGTTCCCGACCAGCCCGCTGATCCTGAACCCGTTCACCGACCCGCTGGCCATCCCCAAGGCCCTGGCACCGGTGCCGAAGTCCACCTACGAGGGTTGGGCCAAGCCCCCGGGCAACGGTGTCGGCCAGCAGAACTCGCTCGGCAACGAGAAGCACCAGATCTGGAGCGGCGACATCAACTGCCCCGATCCGATCGTGTACCAGATCAAGCTGCAGGTGGCCCCGAAGTCGTTCACCACCTCGCAGGTCCTGCCGATCAACAGCCTGGGTCAGCCGACCGTCTCGTTCGACGAGCAGGGCAACTCGTACCCGGCGGGCACGGTCCGCACCCTGCCGATGAGCACCATCTACGGCTTCAACGGCACGTTCCCCGGACCGATGATCAACGCCGAGTACGGCAAGCCGTGCCTGGTTCGCTTCCAGAACGAGTTGCACGAGAACCCGCTGAACCTCGATCGAGGCGACTTCGGCGCTCCCGACTGGTCGTTCCTCACCCACCTGCACAACGCTCACACCGCGCCCGAGAGCGACGGCAACCCGCACTACACCATGGGCTACGGCCCCCGCACGCACGGCTACCTGCCCGGCATGTGGTGCGACAACCTCTACCTGAACTGGCCGGCCGGTGGTGACGACCGCGAGAAGCAGAGCTTCTTCTGGTTCCACGACCACCGCATGGACCACACCGGTTCGAACGTCTACAAGGGCATGGTCGGCCTGTACCCGATCTACGACCCGAAGAACAACCGCGACATGGGCGACGAGCGCCTGGGTCTGCGTCTGCCGGGTGTGCGCACCAACAACCCCGACGGTTCGTTCGACGTGGCGTACGACATCCCGCTGGCGTTCTACGACTGCCGCCTCGACGACGGCGTCACCACCCACAACGACATGCACGACGGTCTGGGCGAGTTCCCCGACGCGGGCAACCCCCGGACGCACCCCGAGTGGTGGGGCAAGACCTTCTTCAAGCACTTCCCCAACCACGGCTTCGTCGGCGACGTGTTCACCGTCAACGGCGTGGCGTACCCGACGCTCGAGGTGAAGCGTCGTCGCTACCGTCTGCGGTTCCTCGACGCCTCGATCGCCCGTTGCTACGAGTTCAAGCTGATGAGCTCGACCAAGGGCCCGGTGTCGGCGGCCTCGCTGGGCTACACCGGCAGCAACCTCGACGGCCAGTACCGCATCCCCGACGGTCAGCAGTGCATGAAGTGGACCGAGATGGCGGCCGACGGTGGCATCATCCCGTTCCCGATCGTTCGTGACTCGTTCGAACTGTGGCCGGCCAAGCGTCGCGAGATGGTGGTCGACTTCAGCAAGTACATGGACGGCCACCCCACCACCACGGGCGACGTCATCTACCTGACCAATGTCATGAAGATGCCCGACGGCCGCATGTGGAGCAACAGCTCGCGCTTCTCGCCCGACCCGGCCTACAAGGTGCCGATGATGAAGATCGTCATCGGCGGCAACGCCGTCGACAACAGCGTCATGCCCACCGTCACCCGTCAGATGGCTCAGCTGCCCCCCGTTCCGGCCAACTGGTCGAGCATGCTCGCCGATCGCAAGATCTTCGAGGTGCAGCGCGGCAGCGCCGGCGGCGAGACCGAATGGCTGATCAACGGTCGTCAGTTCGATCCCACCGTGTCGGCGACCAGTCTGAAGAACCCGAACGGCAAGACACCGCTGGCCATCCAGAAGAAGAACAGCTTCGCCCTCTGGGAGATCAAGAACGGCGGCGGCGGCTGGGTGCACCCGTTCCACCTCCACATGGAGGAACACCGCACGATGATGCGCAACGGCAAGGTCGTGTACCGCGGCCAGAACGTCACGGGCACCGACGCCGGTCACCCCGACGATGCCTCGAAGGAAGACCTCATCAACCTCGATCCGGGCGAATCGGTCATCGTGTATCGCGGCTTCCGCGACTTCGTCGGCCCCTATGTGGCGCACTGCCACAACCTGGCCCACGAGGACCACGCGATGATGTTCGGCTGGGAGATCCAGTAGGTCGCCATGAGCACCACCACCCGTCTGGGCCGGATCACCGGCTCGCTCCAGGGACTCGGAGCGAGTTGGTGGTCGGTCGGCCTCTTCGCCACCGTGCTGGCGTTCGCCAACGGCTTCTTCGTCACCTCGATGCAGTGGACCGTCGGCGCCATCGAGCGGCTCTCCCCGCCGTTCGAGCAGTGGATGTTCAACTCGATCACGATGATCCCGGTGTACGCCATCGCCATCGTCGGGTCGCTGTACCTGGCTCGCCGGCTCGCCGGACGCGGTGGTCGGGTGCGTCGGCTGTGGACGGCGGTCGGGACGGTCATCGTCGCCGGTGTCGTCGTCGGCATGGCGCACATGGCGCTCAGCTCGCTGTACGACTACTGGTTGCAGATCCGCCACATCGACCTTTCCCAGCACCTGCGCCATCCGCTCTACCGGGTGGAGGGCACCACACCGGTGCTCGTGGGCTCGTCGACCTGTGACGCCACCTGCCAGGCCATCAGCGCCACTCGCGACGCCCATGTGCGAGGGTTCCTGCTGGTCACCAAGCTGTTCCTGATCGCCGACTCGGTGCTCGTCCTGTGGACGCTGGCACTGCGCGGCGGCGTGGTGTGGGTGCCTCGCCGGGCCCGCCGCAGCGAGCCGGCCGTCGACACCTCGTCCGTCGCCATCGACACCAGCGTCGGTTCGCCGGCGATGGCGGCGGGGTGAACCTGGGCCGGCACCGGCTCGTGCACTAACGTCGCCCGACGTGGAGTCGGTCGTCGTCGGTGCAGCATTCGCCGCACTGATCACCTTCTGGTGGATCAAGAAGGGCGACTGGAACCAAAATCTGGAAGGCCGCGATTCGGGCTGGATCGCGGTGCTTCCGCGTCCGGACACGCCTCCCGCAGTGCAGGGCATGCCCTCCACCGGAGGACACCGGGCCGACATCGAGGGACTCCGAGCCGTCGCCGTGCTGCTCGTGCTCGTCTACCACGCCGAGTTCGGCTGGGCATCCGGCGGCTTCATCGGCGTCGATGTGTTCTTCGTCCTGTCCGGCTTCCTCATCACGTCGCTGTTGCTGCGCGAGTTCGCCAACTCCGGCACCGTCTCGCTCGCCAACTTCTGGGCGCGACGCGCCCGCCGACTGCTGCCCGCGTCGGGCATCGTGCTCGTCGCCACGCTCATCGCCGGTCGCGTGCTGCTCGACGGGCTGTCGCAGGAGGAATTGGCGCGCGATGCGCTGGCTGCGTGCGCGTTCGTGGTCAACATCCGCTTCGCCAACGTCGGCACCGACTACCTGACGTCGCAGTTGCCCCCGTCACCGCTGCTGCACTTCTGGTCGCTGGCCGTCGAGGAGCAGTTCTACATGATCTGGCCCGGTCTGCTGATCGTGCTGGTGCGGGTGCTCCGGCTCAGCCGCCGAGCACTCGGCGTCACCATGGCGGCGATGTGGATCGTGTCGTTGGTGCTGTGCGTGCGCTGGACAACGACCACGCAGCCGAACGCCTTCTTCCTGCTGCCCGCCCGGGCGTGGGAGCTGCTCACCGGCGCCGGCCTTGCGCTCATCGGCGGCACGATCGTGGCCATGCCGCGGCGCGCTCGTGGTCTGCTCGGGTGGGCCGGGGTGGCCGTCATCGTCCTCACGGCCGTCGTGCTCGACGGGTCGTCGAAGTTCCCTGGCTGGCTGGCACTGCTGCCGGTGCTCGCCACGGCAGCGGTCATCAACGCCGGCGACGGCAACCTCGACGGTCCGTTCGCGGTGCTGCGGGCGAAACCGCTGCAGTGGCTGGGGGCGCGCTGGTACGCGATCTACCTCTGGCACTTTCCGATCCTCATCCTGGCCGACCGCGAGTGGGGCCCGCTTCCCGCCGCCACCCGGGTGCTGCTGCTCGTTCTGTCGGTCGTCCTGGCCGCGCTCAGCTACGTCATCGTCGAGAACCCGGTGCGCCACTCGGCAGCGCTCGCCGCATCCCCGACTCGCAGCCTGGTGATGGGTGCCTGGGTGGCCGTCATCGGCGTCGGTGCAGCTGCGCTGGTGCTCAACAACCCGCCGACGCTCGACGCCGGTGTCGAGGCGGTGGCGCCCACGCTGGCGACCGAGGTGTCGACGACCGTGCCCGTCGTCGAGCCCGGGTCGTCGGTCGTCGCCACCGACCCGGCCGCGAGCACCACCGTCGCGCCGACCACGACCGCCGCGTCCGCGCCCGCAGCCGACGCCTCGCGCGACAACCCGGCCGAACTCGCGGCCATGGTGGCGGCCAACCTGCCGACGCTCGAGAGCGCGGTGCAGACCGCGAAGGTGCCGAGCAACCTGTCGCCCAGCCTCGGCAACGCCCGCAACGACCTGCCGGCGGTGTACTCGAACGGTTGCATCGTCGACGTCGGCGACAACCGCACCAAGAGCTGCATCTACGGCGACGCCGGCGGCAGTGTGACGATCGTCCTGTTCGGCGACTCGCACGCCGCGCAATGGATGCCCGCGCTGCACAAGGTGGCGCTGCAGAACGGCTGGCGGCTCATCGTGCACACCAAGCGGGCCTGCCCCGACGCGGAGATCCCCACCGACAAGGACCCGAACGGCACCGACTGTGCGGTGTGGCGAGCTGCGGTGGTCGACCAGATCGCGCAGCTGCAGCCCGACCTCGTGGTGATGTCGTCGTACCGGTACAAGCAGGTCGGTTCCGCTGCCGGACGCGACCCCGACGCCGTGTGGCGGGAGGGCATCGAGAAGACGGTGGCGAAGGTGCGGCCGTCGACGAAGCACCTCGTGCTCCTCGGCGACACCCCCACGCCACTCAGCGATGTACCCAGCTGCCTGGCCGGGAACCTGTCGAACGTGCCGGCGTGCATGAACTCCCGCGAGGGGGCCGTGCGGCCGAGCCGTCTGGCGGTCGAGCGCGACGTCGCCGCGCAGTACGACGCCGACTTCGTCCCCACCAGCGACTGGTTGTGCACCGATCAGGCGTGCCCGGTGATCATCGGGACGGTGCTCGTCTACCGCGACAACAGCCACATCAACGCGACGACGTCCGAGTTCCTGTCGCCCTATGTCGACACGGCGCTGCGCACCGTGCTGGCCGGTTGACGCTCACACCCAACTCTCACTCGTCTCCCACCCACCGAGCCGACATCCATGGGTACGGTGCAGCCATGACCCACGCACTCATCGCTGAAGGCGGCCGCCAGTTCGGCCGTATGCACGGCCACGGTTTCCACCCCCTTCTGGGCCTGCTGTGCATGGTGGTCGTCGGCGCCGCGATCGGGCTGGGCGTGTGGCTCGTCGTCCGTCGCCGGCCGGCGGCGGTCGCCCCGTCGGCGGCCGCCCCCGTGGCTCCGTCGCCCACGGCCGCTGCCGAGGCCATCCTCGCCGAGCGTCTGGCGCGCGGCGAGATCGCCCCCGACGACTACCGCACGCACCTCGCTGCGCTCCGCGGCGAGGCCCCGACGACCTGACCCACCGTAGGCTCGGGCCCATGGCTCGTCCCCTGCTCGTCGGAATTCAACTGCCCGAGGTCGAACGGCGCGTGCCGTGGCCCGAGCTCATCTCGATGACGAAGGCCGCCGAGGATGCAGGCTTCGACTCGGTGTGGTTGGGCGACCATCTGCTGTACGACCTGCCCGACGGCACCAGCCGCGGTCCCTGGGAGGTGTACACGTCACTCGCCGCGCTCGCGGCGGTGACCGAGCGCGTCCAACTCGGATCGCTGGTGTCGTCGCTGGGCTTCCACGACCCGGCGATGATCGCCAAGATGGCCGCCACCATCGACGCCGTGTCGGGTGGGCGACTGGTGCTCGGTGTCGGCGCGGGATGGAACGAACGCGAGTACCGCGCCTACGGGCTGCCGTTCGACCGGCGGGTCGATCGGTTCGAGGAGGCGTTCGGCATCGTCCGCCGACTGCTCGCCGGCGAGACCGTCACCCACACCGGTACCTACTACTCGGTCGATCGGTGCGTCATCGACCCTCCGGCGGTACGAACCGGCGGACCGATGCTGATGGTCGGCTCGCACTCGCCGCGCATGCTGTCCATCACGTTGCCGCACGTGCACGCGTGGAACGTGTGGTGGACGATCTACGGGAACACCGCCGCCGGGTTTGCCGCAGTGGTCGCCGATGTCCGAGCGCGCGCCGAAGCCGTCGGACGCGACCCCGACTCGGTGGAGGCCACCGCGTGCGTCTACGTGCAGGCGCCGAACGGGGTGGGCCGCACGATGGGCGGTTCGTCGTCCGAGCCGGTGCAGCCGCTGCAGGGCTCGCCCGCGCAGTTGGCCGAGCAACTGGTGGCGTTCGCCGACGCGGGCGCAGCACACGTGCAACTCGTCGTCGATCCGATCACCCAGGAGTCCGTCGAGTGGCTCGCCCAGGTGCTGCAGTCCCTCGACGCCTGACGGCCGCGGGTCAGGCCGCGGCGACGTCGGCCGGGAGCGTGACGTCGAGCAACTGCAGATCGGGGCTGGGGTCGCTCAGCGTGTACGGGGTGTGCGCCGGCACGACGAACGCGTCACCCTCGCTCAGGCGCAGCGGTTCGTCGCCTCGGTGCTGCAGGGTGACGCCACCGTCGAGCACGAACGAGAACACGAACTCGGCGCTGTGCTGTGTGGTGACCGGTGCAGGAGCGCCGACCGGGCGCACCACTCGTGCGCCGGCGACGCCGTCCATCGCTGCGCCGATACCAGTGTCGCGGCATTCGTAGCCGCCGATCCGCCACGGCTGCCATGTCGCCTCGGCGGCGCGATGGAACACGAAGCGGTGCCCGTCGGGTCCGTAGCCGCGGAGGGGGAGCAGTGCGCCGGTCGGCAGTACCGTCTCGGGGTCGCCCCAGGTCTCGTGCTCGGCCGGGCAGCCGATCTCGATGACCTGCATGCGATCGCTCGCCTCGAGCACTCGGTGGCGGATGGTGGAGGGCTGCAGGAAGCAGTCGCCCTCGCGCATCAGCATCGGCTCGCCCTGGTCCTCGTAGGCCACCTTCACCCAGCCGCGGTAGCAGTAGATCATCTGGAAGCGGATGTTGTGGAAGTGCACGTAGTCGCCGACCGGTCCGCCGTTCGGGATGAGGATGTGCGATGCGATGAATCGCCCGCCCAGTCGGTCGGGGATGAGGTCGCGGTACAACATGCCCGACGCGGCCCTCGCCGAACGAGTCGTCGTTGGCCGGCATGCGACTGACCACGAACGCCTCCACCAGGGGAGGGATGTCCAGCGCCGGGGCGGCCGATGCGAACTCGACCACCGTGCCGTTCGGGGCGACCACCTCGCCCGGATCACCCGCCGTGTACAGCAGCCGCAGGCGACCGGGCGCGATCTGGGCGCCCACCTCGAGACGCAGCGTCATGCCGTGGCCGCTGAGCACCGCCATGCGCGGGTGATCGGCCGGCACGATGGTGCGGACCTTGAAGCCCAGGCCGGTGAAGAAGTTGATCGTCGTGCTGATCGGTTCGTCACAGGGGAGCACCACCTGTGCCGCCTCGATGACCCGTTCGGTCGTCATGCGGCGAGCCTAGGGGGCGAGCTCGGGAGCGAGCGTGCCGTCACGAACCACGACCCGGTCGTCGAGCAGCACGGTGCAGTTGCGCATCGGTAGGTCGAAGTGGCCTGCGGTGAAGCGGCCGGCGGTCTCGTTGGCGCCGGTCGAGTACAGGAAGTTGCCCGCCCACGCTCTGGCCTCGGTGCCCCAGGTCTCGCGAGTGTCGTACAGCTGCGCTGCGTCCCACCGGGCGAACTGATTCATGCCCCAGCCGACGTGGCTGGTGGCGTAGCTCTCTCGGTCGCCGAACGCCGACAGGTACTCGCGGAACAGGATCGCGTCGACGCCGTCGCCGTCGATCTGCTCGATGTGGTCGTCGTCGATGTGCAGCGTCACCGGTGACTCGACGAGGCGGTTGAACGTCAGGTTCATGTCGCCGGGAGCGAGGACGATGGTGCCGTGCACCGAGTGAGCGGCGGGGAACGTGAGCACGAGGCCTCCCGGCCAATGGGCGATCGAGCCGGGGCCGTCGGTGAGACCGGTGCTGCCGGCGGTGAAGCCGCCCGCGAGCTGCACGGTGAGGTGGGTGCCGGCCGGCGAGGTGACGGACATCGTGCTGGCGCGACTTCAGCCACTGGTGGCCGAGGTCGACGCGGCGGGGCAGGTCGTCGTCCCACGGCAGTCGCTCGAGCACCTCGGGGTGCTCGTTGGAGATCATCAGCACCCGCGCCGTTCCCGCCAGGATTCGCCCCAGTTCGGGGCTGTGCAGCAGTCCTTCGACGGTGCAGTCGATGACCAGGTCGCTGTGCACCAGTGCGGCGATGACGGCGTCGTGGTGGGCGATGGCCTGCGACGCGCCGGTGGACCGGATGGGCACGGCGTGCGCTGCCGGTGGGGTGGGGACGACGATGTCGAACACGCGGCCGCCGAGCGACTGCGCGGCGAGGCGTGCCGTCTCGACGAGCGCCGGACGGCTCTGCGACTCGCTGAGCAATGCCACCTTCTCACCGTCGTGCAGGCCGCAGCGGGCGAAGTGTGCGGCGAACGCTCGGATGTAGCGCCATTCCGTGGCGGGCTGGTTCACATGGCCTCCACTCGGTCGAGGTGTTCACGGATGAGATCGTCGACCGCGTCGGGTGCCTCGGCGTTCAACAGGTGGCCGGCGGACGGCACCACGACCAGCGTGGCACCGGCGATGTGCTCGGCGAGGTACTGCGCTGTACGCGGCGGGTGTCTCGGCGTCGAGCGCGCCGACGACCACCATCGTGGGCGCGGTGATGTCGGCCAGCAGCGGGCGCGTGTCGTGCGTGACGAGGCACTCGATGCTGCGCCGCAGCGCGGCGGCGGTGATGCGTCCCATCGCCGCACGTTGCTGGGCGAACGCCGCATCGTCCATGTGGGGGCCGGCGAGCGACCGCAGCACGCGCTCGGCGAAGTCGGACGGCTGCTGGCCCTGGTCCAACGGTGCCAGTCGGGCCGCACGCCACTGGTCGGGGTCGGTGCCGTCGAGGCCGAACGCCGGGCTGCTCGCGAGCAGGGTGAGCGATCGCACCATCGCCGGGTGCCATGCAGCCAGGTACTGGGCGATCATGCCGCCCATCGAGATGCCGACCACGTGGGCGCGATCGTGGCCGAGCACGTGTGATGAGGTCGGCCGCAGCATCGGCGAGGGCACGGAACGTGAGTGGCTCGTCGGGAAGGGGAGCGGCGGCGCCGTAACCCGGCAGGTCCCAGGCCACCACCCGGTGTCGGTCGCTCAGACCGGCCAATTGGGCGTCCCACGAGATGCGGCTGCCACCGAGCCCGTGGAACAGCACCACCAGGTCGCCGGTGCCGGCCTCGCGCCAGGCGAAGCGGTCGTGCTGGACGTCGCTGACCACGGGCATCGCCACAGTCTGACCACCCGGGTCGGACGTGTCAATCGGTTCGTCAACATCGTTGACAAATGGACGGCATCTCTGGTCTGATGCCCCAATGGCAGCAGCGATGACGCGCGACGAGATGGTCGGACTGGTGCGGGCGATGGGGCCCGGCGATGAAGGAGCGGGCGGTCACCTACGACCTGCAGGCCAGCTTCCCGTTCGAGAACTTCGCCGACTTCCGGGCCAACGGACTGCTCGCCGTGTCCGTGCCGACGCAGTACGGCGGCCTCGGCGCGCAACTACGCCGACTACATCCGCGTCAGCGAGGAGGTCGGTCGTCACTGCGGTGCCACCGGACTGACCTTCAACATGCACAACGCCACCATGCTGTGGTGCGGCCAGGTGGCCGATCTGCTGGACATGACCCCCGAGCAACGCCAGCGGCACGAGGTGGTGCGCGCCGCGATGTACCGCGGCGTGGTCGAGCGCGGCGACATCCACAGCCAGCCGTTCTCCGAGGGCCTCGCCCCCGGTGCCACCGCGGGCGTGGCGACCAAGGCCGTGCCGGTCGATGGCGGCTGGCTGGTCACCGGCCGCAAGATCTTCGCCTCGCTGTCCGGTGCGGCGACGTTCTACAACGTCACCTGCCAGGTGCCGGGCGAGGACGAGATCCGCCTGCTCGGCGTGCCGTCCGACGGCGACGGTGTCGAGATCGTCGACGACTGGGATCCGCTCGGCATGCGCGGCACGGTGTCGCGCACGCTCCTGATGAAGGACGTCTTCGTCCCGCACGACAACGAGTGGATGCCGGCCGGCATGTACAACCAGGCGGCCAACCGTTACCCGTGGTTGTTCCTGTCGTTGTGCCCGAGCTACCTCGGCCTCACCGGCGGCATCATCGACGCCACCCGGCTGTACCTGCGCGGCGAGTTGCCCGGTCAGGTGGCCGGCTCGCGTCGCGACCACCCGATCAAGCAGGTCGGCTGGGCGCAGATGCAACTGAAGCACGAGCAGTCGCGGGCGATGCTGTACCGCGCCATCGACGAGGCGAACATCGACCCCACCGAGGACGACCTGGTGCGTGGCTGGGCCGCGGCGATCACGGTGATGGAGCACGCGGCCGAGGTCGCCAGCATGTCCATCAAGGTGTGCGGCGGGCAATCGATGCAGAAGAACCTGCCGCTCGAGCGCATGTACCGCGACGCTCGACTGGGCAGCACCATGCTGCCGTGGAGTGCCGAGGTGTGCACCGAGCGCCTCGGCCGGGCGCGGCTGTTCGACTGATGGGCCGCCCGCCCACGCTCAGCCGCGATCGCATCGTCGAGGCCGCCGTCGGCCTGGTCGAGCGGATGGGGGCCGAGCACCTCACCGTCCGCTCGCTCGGCGAGGCGCTCGGGTGCGACCCGACTGCGCTGTATCGGCACTTCCGCAACGTCGAGGATCTGCATCGAGCCGTGGGCGACCACTTCCTGTCCGACGTCGACATCGCGCCACGACCCCGAGAAGGGTGGCGGACCGCTGTGCGGAGGCTGTGCATCGAGTTGCGTGCCGCGCAGCTCCGCCAGCCGCGGCTCGCCGCGCTGGTGCATGCGGCGCCCACCCGGCTGGGCAACGAGTTGGCGTTCACCGAGGCGCTGTTCCGCGAGCTGCGCCGAGGCGGGCTTCCGTGCGCCCGCGGCTGCCAAGGCGTACCACTCGCTCATCGAGCTCACCGTCGGCTCGGCGGCCATCGACGCCGCGGTCGCCGGCCTGCCCGGCGACGAGCGAGCGGCCACGTACGAACGCTGGCGGGATGACTACGCCGCGCTCGATGCAGCGGAGTACCCGGCCCTGCGAGCCGTGTCGCCACAGCTGTACCGCGGTACCGCCGACGACCGGTTCGCCGACGCGCTCGATCTGATGCTCGCCGGCCTCGTCGCCCGCCGCACGACCTGACGACTCGGCCCGTCGGTTCGCGCGCCCAGTGCGGTCGGCGTCGGGCTGCGTGGTGGCTCGCCCAGAGGCCGACCCACTAAGGTCACGACGGTTTTTCGAGGAGGGGTTCATGTCGCAGAAGGTTCGTGGTGTGGTGGCTCGGAGCAAGGGTGCTCCGGTGACGATCGAGACGATCGTGGTGCCCGATCCCGGTCCGGGTGAAGCAGTGGTGAAGGTGCAGGCCTGCGGCGTGTGCCACACCGACCTGCACTACCGCGAGGGCGGCATCAACGACGAGTTCCCGTTCCTGCTCGGCCACGAGGCCGCCGGAGTGGTCGAGAGCGTCGGCGAAGGCGTCACCAACGTGCAGCCCGGCGACTTCGTCATCCTCAACTGGCGTGCCGTGTGCGGCACCTGCCGGGCCTGCCTGCGCGGCCGCCCGTGGTACTGCTTCAGCACGTTCAACGCCACGCAGAAGATGACGCTCGAGGACGGCACCGAGTTGTCACCCGCCCTGGGCATCGGTGCGTTCGTCGAGAAGACGCTGGTCGCGGCCGGTCAGTGCACGAAGGTCGATCCCGACGTGCCGGCGGCCACCGCCGGCCTGCTCGGCTGCGGCGTGATGGCCGGCATCGGTGCCGCCATCAACACCGGCAACGTCGGTCGTGGCGACTCCGTGGCCGTGTTCGGCTGCGGCGGCGTGGGCGATGCCGCCATCGCCGGAGCGCTGCTCGCCGGTGCGCACACGATCATCGCCGTCGACATCGACGACCGGAAGCTCGAACTCGCCAAGCAGTTCGGTGCCACGCACACGGTGAACTCGAAGACCACCGATCCGGTGGAGTACATCCGCTCCGTCACCGGCGGCAACGGTGCCGACGTGTGCATCGAGGCCATCGGCCACCCCGAGGTCTACAAGCAGGCGTTCGAGGCCCGCGACCTGGCCGGCACCGTCGTGCTGGTGGGTGTACCCCGCCCCGACATGACGCTCGAGTTGCCGTTCATCGAGGTGTTCGGTCGTGGCGGTCAGCTGAAGAGCAGCTGGTACGGCGACTGCCTGCCGTCGCGCGACTTCCCGATGCTCGTCACGCTGCACCAGCAGGGTCGTCTGCCGCTCGACAAGTTCGTGTCCGAGACCATCACGCTCGACGCGGTCGAAGAGGCCTTCCACAAGATGGAGCGCGGCGAAGTGCTGCGGTCCGTGGTGGTGCTCTGAGTGGCGATCGAACTGGTCACCACCGACGGCGTCTTCGCCCTCGACGGCGGTGAGTGGAACGTCACCAACAACATCTGGATCGTCGGCGACGACCGCGAGGTCGTCGTGTTCGACGCCGCCCACGACGCTGCGCCCATCGCCGCTGCGGTCAACGGCCGCCGGGTGAAGGCGATCGTCCTCACCCACGGGCACAACGACCACATCAACGCAGCGGTGCCGTTGCGCGACCTGGTCGATGCGCCCATCCTGTTGCACGACGCCGATCGCATGCTGTGGGACGTCGTCTACCCGGGCGAGCAGCCCGATGGCGCCGTCACGCCCGGAGCGGTGCTCACCGTCGCCGGGCACGAGTTGGGCATCGTCCACACGCCGGGCCACTCACCCGGTTGCTGCTGCTTCCACGACGTCGCCTCCGGGGTGCTGTTCAGCGGCGACACGCTGTTCTGCGGCGGCCCAGGCGCCACCGGCCGGTCGTACAGCGACGAGCCGACCATCCTGCGGTCCATTCGTGACCGGCTGCTCGCGCTGCCGGATCACACCATCGTGCACACCGGCCACGGCGACAGCACGACCATCGGCGACGAACGCGAGCGCGTGCTCGCTCGAGCTGCCGAACTGGGTGTCTGATCAGGCCCCGGTGGCCACGACGCCGCCGTAGACGATGCCCGACCAGGCGACCGTGACCGCGCTCGGCACGGTCGCGCCGCCCTGGCCCATGACCGTCAGCATCGTGCCGGCGAGGAACAGCGTGCGCACGTGGAGCCACGTGCCGTCGCCGTTGTCGAAGACGGCCGAATAGGCCCTGCCCAGCGAGTTGAGCGGGCCGATCGTCGCCATCGGCGTGCCCATCTCGCTGGCGATCTTGGTCATCGAGTCGCGGAAGACCTGTTCCTCGGCTCCGGTGGCGTTCGTGCCGTACGGCGAGATCCACACGATGAGCATTTGATCGTTCGCGGTGTAGGTGGTGCCCGACTCGTCGGTCTCGGTCACGGCTGACGGAGGGATGCGCACGGTGAACGGCGGGTGCGAGAACTCCTGCCAGTCCGCTCCGGCGACCTGCAACTGGGGTGTGGTGGGCGACGCCCCGACGATCGTGGAGTCCGGGGCCGTGGTGGGTGTCGTGGAGGTGGCGGCCGCCTCGTCGGCGCTGTTGTCGTCGATCGCCCGCCACGCCAGAACCCCGCCGGTGATCAGCAGCCCGATGAACAGTCCGACCACGGTGGTGGTCAGGATCGTCGTGCGGATCCGTCGCTTGGGGCGACGCAGGCGGGCGATGTCGATGGGTGCGTGCGGCTGCGGACCGATCGCGTGCGCGGCGGACGCGGCGGGCACGGTCGGCGTCGCGCGGGGCGCGATCGAGGGTGCCGCCGGCACGGCTGGTGCGATGGCGGGCGGCACGGTGGCGAGCGGTGGACCGGCGGAGGGTGGAGCGGACGGTGGCGGGAAGGGTGCAGTGGCGACCGCCGCAGCGGTGCCAGGACGTGGCGGCAGGCTGGGCAGCGTCGGCAACTGTGGCGAATCCATCACCCCTATGTCGGGATCATCCGCCGTCGCCTTGAGGCCGTAGTTGCGGCCGGTCGGCCGGGTGTCCTCAACCGCGGCGGTCGAGGTAGCTGCGAGCCAGTTCGCGTAGGCGGTCGCGACCGAAGCTGGGATCGTGGCCACCGTGCACCACCTGCACGGGAAGGGTGAGCAGCCGGGCCATCGTGCGGCAGTAGGCGGCGATGTCGCTGTCGGGGAGTTCGTCGAGCAACGGCCCGTCGTACACCGCATCGCCCGAGAACAGGGTGCCGGTGGCGGCCTCCCACAGCCCGATCGAACCGGGGGAGTGCCCGGGGAGGTGCAGCACCTCGAACGCCCGATCACCGATGTCCACCACGTCGCCCTCGTCGACGGTGCGCACCGAGCGGACCGCGCCCTGCCGGAACGAGTCGACCGACAGCCCGGCGGGCAGTGCATCGACGAAGTACGTCTCGGGGATGGGGTAGCCCATCGCCTCCAGGCCGTCGACCACCTCGTCGCCCCATGCGTCGCGGATGTGCAGCGTCGTGAGCGGCGGAGCGAGCAACAGGTGGGCCTCGGTGTCGTGCACCACCACGTCGTCGAACTCGTGATGGCCGCCGATGTGATCGTCGTGGCCGTGCGTGGCCACGGCGGTCACCGGCTTGTCGACGAGGTCGCTCAGTTCGTCGCTGAGCCGCATCACCCCCATGCCAGTGTCGACGACCAGGTCGCGGTCGCGACCGCGCACGTGCCAGATGTTGCACCGCATGAGCGGGATGACGTGCGGCTCCCACAGCAGCGTGATCGAGTCGTCGACGGTCGTGCGCTCGAACCAGCGGTGGGCCAGGGGCAGGGCGCTCATGCGTCGTCGCCGGGCTTCGGCGGTGCGGGCTTCTTCGCTCGACTTGGCTGTACGCGGGTCAATTCGCCCTCCATCTTCGGGTACTGCGGCGGCCAGGGAGCGTCGGGCAACCCTGCGGCTTGGTCTCGACCCACCATGTCGAGCAGCGGAGCGAGCGGCTGCGGGTGGTCGTTCATCAGCTCCCATGCGTCGCCGTGCTGGTCCACCCACGCGGGGACCGTGGCGATGGTCATGTCGTGCGGCCGCAGCGTGGGCAGCAGCTCCCAGGGGAACGGAAAGCTGACCGGAGCGTGGTCGAGGGCGCGCACCGACCACGGGGCGAACACGGTCTTGTGCGGAGCGTTCTGGTTGAAGTCGATGAAGATGCGCTCACCGCGCTCCTCCTTCCACCACGCGGCCGTCAACAGGTCGGGCCGGCGCCGCTCGAGCTCGCGAGCGACCGCGACGGCCGCCGCCCGCACGGCGTAGCTGTCGTGGTCGGCGACGAGGCGGACATAGACGTGCAGGCCGCGGTTGCCCGACGTCTTGATGAAGCTGGTGATGCCCAGTTCGTCGAACAACCGCTTCGTCTCGACGGCCGCCTCCTGCGCCATGGCGTACGTGGTGCCGGGTCCGGGGTCGAGGTCGATGCGCAGCTCGTCGCACATGTCCTGGTCGGTCACGCGCACGGGCCAGGAGTGGAAGCCCAGACAACCGAGGTTCACCGCCCACACCAGATGGGCGAGATCGGCGACGACGAGCGCGCGCGACGGTGTGCCGTTCGGCGTGAGCACCGTGGTGGTCTGCAGCCACTCGGGCGCGCTCTCGGGGATGCGCTTCTGGAAGAAGTTCGAGCCGTGCGCGCCGTTCGGGAAGCGCTGCAAGAGCACCGGCCGGTCCTGCATCTGGCGCATCACCGCGTCACCGACCGACAGGTAGTACTCGACGAGGTCCAGCTTCGTCTCGCCTCGGGCGGTGAAGTACACCTTCTCGGGGCTGGTGATGGTGACCGTGCGACCGGCGACCGGGATCTCGACGGCCTCACTCATGTCGTCGGACCTTACCCCGACTACGGTCCACCACGTGGGGGACATCACCGACATCACCGCACCGATGCAGGGCACCATCGTCGTCGTCGACGTCACGGTGGGACAGCAGGTGCGCAAGGGGCAGCAGCTCATGCTGATCGAATCGATGAAGATGCATCACGCCATCGAGTCGTCGACCGACGGAGTGGTGCGCGTGCTCGCGATCGCGGCCGGCACCACCGTCATGGAGGGGGCCGTGGTCGCCTCCGTCGAGCCGGGGGCCGTCACCGTCGCCGAGATCGTCGCCGAGGTGCAGGAGGACCCCGCCCATGTGCGGCCCGACCTGGCCGAGGTGGTGCAACGCCACGCGGTCGGCCTCGACTGCAGCTCGTCCCGATGCTGTCGCCCGACGACGCAAGGTGGGGCGCCGCACCGCACGCGAGAACGTCGCCGACCTCGTCGACGAGGGATCGTTCGTCGAGTACGGCCCGGTGGTCATCGCCGCCCAACGACGTCGACGCGAGCTGGCCGACCTCATCGCTCGAACCCCCGCCGACGGCATGATCGGTGGCCTCGGCAAGGTGAACGGGCGGTCGATCGTGGCGATGAGCTACGACTACACCGTCCTCGCCGGCACGCAGGGCACCCAGAACCATCACAAGAAGGACCGGTTGTTCGAGCTGGCCGAGCAGATGCGCCTGCCGGTGGTGTTCTTCACCGAAGGGGGAGGCGGACGGCCCGGCGACACCGACCAGAGCGGCGTCAGCGGCCTCGACTGCCTGGCGTTCCTGTACTTCGCCGAGCTGTCGGGGCTGGTGCCCATCGTCGGCGTGAACGCGGGGTACTGCTTCGCCGGGAACGCCGCCATCCTCGGCTGCTGCGACGTCGTCATCGCCACCACCGACAGCAACATCGGCATGGGCGGGCCGGCGATGATCGAGGGTGGTGGCCTCGGCGTGTTCGACCCCCACGACATCGGCCCGATCGACGTCCAGCGCGCCAACGGCGTCGTCGACATCGTGGTGCCCGACGAAGCCGCAGCGGTGGCCGCGGCGCAGCAGTACCTCGGCTACTTCGCGCCCGAGCCGGCCGCAGGGTGGGAATGCGCCGACCAGCGCGAGCTGCGCCATGTCATCCCCGAGGACCGCAAACGCAGCTACGACGTCCACCGCGTCATCCAGGGCCTGTTCGACACCGGCAGCGTGCTCGAACTGCGCCGCGACTTCGGCCTGGGCATGGTCACCGCGTTCGCTCGCGTCGAGGGTCGACCGGTCGGTGTCGTCGCCAACAACCCCGGCCACCTCGCCGGCGCCATCGACAGCGACGGTGCCGACAAGGCGGCCCGCTTCCTGCAGCTGTGCGACGCGTTCGACATCCCGGTCGTCACCCTCGTCGACACGCCGGGGATGATGGTCGGGCCCGAGGTCGAGAAGACCGCGCTCGTGCGCCACTGCAGCCGCCTGTTCGTCACCGGAGCGAACCTCACGGTGCCGGTCGTCAGCGTCGTACTGCGCAAGAGCTACGGCCTCGGCGCCCAGGCGATGATGGGTGGCAGCACGAAGGCGCCGGCAGCGTGCATCGCCTGGCCCACCGGCGAGTTCGGGGGTATGGGGCTGGAAGGCGCGGTGCGCCTCGGCTACCGCAACGAGCTCGAGGCCATCGCCGACGTCGACGAACGCGAGCGCACGTTCCAGACGATGGTCGATCGCATGTACGAGATCGGCAAGGCGGTGAACGTCGCGTCGCACTTCGAGATCGACGACGTCGTCGACCCCGCCGACACCCGCCGCTGGATCAGCGCGATCCTCGAAGCGATGCCCGCACCCGTTCCGCGGCAGGGCAAGAAGCGGCCGAACATCGACACCTGGTAGGAAGTGCCCGTGAAGATCGACTCCATCGAACTGCGTGTCGTCCGCCTGCCGTACCGGTCGCCGTTCAAGACCTCGTTCGGCGCCGAGGCCGAGAAGCACGCCACCATCGTGACGGTCCGCTCCGACGGAGTGGAGGGCTATGGCGAAGGGGTGATGGACCCGTTCCCGATGTATCGCGAGGAGACCATCACCGGAGCGCTGCACCTGCTGCGCAACGCGTTCGGGCCCGACCTGTTGGCCCACGGCTGCGAGCATCCGTCCGAACTGACCGCACGCTGGTCGCGGTGGCGTGGCAACCCGATGGCGAAGACCGCGCTCGAACTGGCCGTGTGGGACTGCTACGCGCGTCAGCAGGGCGTGCCCCTGCGCGAGCTGCTCGGCGGCGATCGCACCGAGATCCCGGTCGGCGCCTCGCTCGGCATGAACCCGATCGACGTCACCGTCGACAGTGTCACCGCCCATGTCGAACAGGGCTATCGCCGCGTCAAGTTGAAGATCGAACCTGGCTGGGACCTCGAGCTGCTCGCCGCGGTGCGCGCGGTGCACCCCGACATCGAGCTCACGGTCGACGCCAACTCGGCGTACACGTTGGAAATGCTCCCCGTGCTGCGCGAGATCGACCAGTTCGGCCTGCACTACATCGAGCAGCCGCTGCACTGGGACGACCTCACCGAGCACGCCCGCCTGGCACGCGAGCTGCGCACCGAGCTGTGCCTCGACGAGACACTCACCTCGCCCGCTCGCGTCGCCGCGGCGCTCGACCTCGGCGCGTGCACCGTCGTCAACGTGAAGGTCGGCCGGGTCGGCGGGTTGCAGTCGGTGCGCGAGATCCACGACCTGTGTGTCGCCCGCAAGGCCCCGATGTGGTGCGGCGGCATGCTCGAGACCGGCATCGGCCGAGCGCACAACATCCACATCGCGACGATGCCCGGCTTCGTGTTCCCCGGCGACACCGCGTCGGCCAGCCGCACCTACGTGCGCGACATCGTCGAGCAACCGCTCGAGACCACGAACGGCATCATGCCCGTGCCCGCCGGGCCGGGCATCGGTGTCACCCTCGACCGACCGTTCCTCGACGAGGTGACGGAATCGGTGGACGTGGTGCGGTGACCGCGGACATCGACTCCCTGCAGTTCCGGGTGCTCACCACGGCCGCCGAGTTGGCGGTCATGCCCGACGTTCGAGGACTTCATCTGGGGTGGCGACGACGAGCGGGTGTCGGTGAACGTGCTCGTCGCGGTGGTGGGTGAGGGCGGCTTGGCGAACGCCGCGTTCGACGGCGACCAGGTGGTCGCCACAGCGTTCGGCATTCCCGACACGTGAGCAGGGTGTGCTGCACTCGCACTACATGGCGGTGCACCCCGACTACCGCGGTCTCGGTCTGGGCGAGCGCATGAAACGCGAGCAGGCGGTGTGGTGCCGTGAGCAACGGGTATCACGCGATGCGCTGGACGTTCGACCCGATGCAGCTCACCAACGCGCACCTCAACCTCAACAAGCTGGGCGCGCTCGGTGTGCAGCTACCACGTCGACCACTACGGCGCGCTCGGTGGCATCAACGGTTCGCTGCCGAGCGATCGGCTCACCGTGCAGTGGGAGATGGTCGCGCCCCGGCCCGACTTCCGCGAGTCGTTCGTCCTGTCGGTGCCGCCGGTGTCGCCCGAGCAGATCGCCGCGTCCGACCCGGCAGCGCTCGCCGCCCGCCTGGCCATCCGCGACGAGATGGCGCCGCACCTCGCCGAGGGCTGGGTCGTGTCGGCCGTCGACCGCCACGCGCGCACGTACACCCTGTCGCGAACTTAAGTTCCTGGTGACGCCACGTCGTGGCCGAGGTCGTGGGCCAGGTCCGGGAAGACCTTGGCCACCTTCGCCGACAGCCACTCGCCGTACATGCCGCCGATGTCGCGGAGGTTGGCGCGGTCCCAGCGTTCGTTCGCATCGGCGGGCTGCTGCCAGTCGTCGTCGGAGTTCGAGCGGTTCGATCGACGCGTCCCAGCCAGGGTCCAGGAAGAACGGCAACGAGTAGCGGTCGCGCCCCGGCGTGGTTGCGCACCCGGTGCGGGTTGCTGCGATAGCGGCCGCCGGTGAGCCGGTCGAGCATGTCGCCGAGGTTGCAGATCACCAGGTCGGCGTCGGCCGGCGCGGCGATCCACTCGCCGTGCGACTTCACCTCCAGGCCGGGCGTGCCGTCGGTGGCGAGCAGCGTGAGCAAGCCGTAGTCGGTGTGCTCGCCGACGCCCCAGGTCGACGTGTCGCCGACCGGCTGGGGCGGGTAGCGGAAGATGCGGAACAGCGGTGTCGGCTCGGCCGTGAGCCCGAGGGCGAAGAAGTCGGGCGCGAGGCCCAGGCCCGATCGCCATCAGCGTCAGCACCCGCTGCCCGAGCGCCTCCATCGCCGTCATCCACTCGACGACGAGTGGCTGGAGCGCGCCCGGCCGTGCCGGCCACACGTTCGGACCGTGCATCGGGCGAGGATCGGGTGGCAGCTCGGCCCCGAAGTAGAAGCCCTCCTTGCGGTCCGGCACCCCCGACGTCAGCTCGCCGCCGAGTGGGAACCAGCCGCGCCATGCCGGGCCGCCCACGGCCATCGAGACCAGGGCCTTCTCGTCGTCGGGGAGCGCGAAGAACTCGCTGGCGGTGGCGATGACGCGGTCGCGAAGTGCTCGGAGTGGCGCCTCGAGCGGCACCGCGAAGAAGCCCACCTCCCGACAGGCCCGGTCGATTCGTGTCGCAGCATCGGGCTCGTCGGGGTCGACGACGGGCAAGAGCTTCATGCCCGGGCAGCGTAGGTGACACAATCGGCGACTGTGACAGCGACTGAACTCATCGTGGTCGCCGTCGCCATTTTCGTGGCCGCGTTCGTGCAGGTGTTGTCGGGCTTCGGTTTCGCCCTGCTGTCCATGCCGATCATGACGCTCGCGCTGCCGGTGAAGGAGGCGGTCGTCGTCAGCACGCTGCTGGGCATGATCAGCACCACCTGGCAGGCGTGGGTGCTGCGCGCCGACACCGACAGGCCGCTCGCCAAGCGCCTCACCCTCGCGGCGTTCGTCGGCATGCCACTCGGCCTGTTCATCCTCAACGTCGTCAGCGACACCGCGTTGCGGCTGACGCTCGGCATCGCGGTGATCGTCGCGACCATCCTGCTCATCGCGCGCATCAACCTCAGTGCAGCCAGCAACCACTTCGACTACGGCGTCGGCTTCGTGTCGGGCGTGCTGAACACGTCGCTGTCCACGAACGGGCCACCCCTGGTGTTCGGCCTGCAGGCCCGCCACCTCGGCGCGGCGCCGTTCCGCGCCACGATCTCGACCGTGTTCGCGTTCAGCAACATCGTCGGCATCACCCTCTTCGCGCTCGAACGGCAAGATCACCAAGGACGGGCTCGTCGCCTCGGCGATCGCGCTTCCCGCCTGGCTCGTCGGTCAGGGGCTGGCCTGGCCGGTGAAGAAGCATTTCCACGGCGAGCGGTTCCGCAACCTCGTGCTCGGGTTGCTGTTCACCGCCGGCACGTTCACGATCGTGTTCGCTCTCGTCTGACAAGCTGAGCGGATGACCACCCGGACCCCACGCAACGCCGTGGTCGTGCTGCTCGACTCGCTCAACCGGCACATGCTCGGCAGCTACGGGGGTATCGAGTTCGCGACGCCGCACCTCGATCGCTTCGCCGCCGAGCGGGCGACGCGCTTCACCCGCCACGTCACCGGCTCGCTGCCGTGCATGCCGGCGCGGCACGACATCCTGTGCGGCTCGCTCGACTTCCTGTGGCGCCCGTGGGGCTCGATCGAACTGTGGGAGCAGCCGATCACCGCCGACCTGCGCGACGCGGGCGTGCACGACCATGCTGGTCACCGATCACCCGCACCTGTTCGAGACCGGTGGCGAGAACTACCACACCGACTTCGGCGGGTGGGACTACGTGCGTGGCCACGAGGGCGATCCGTGGCGCACCTGGCTCGATCCCAGCTGGATCGGTGTGCCCGCGCCGGCGCTCACGCGGCGACTGGTTCCTGCGGCGTCGGTTCGGTGAGCACGCCCCGCATCTCGATCGCGGCTACGACCGAGCGCGCACGTTCTTCCGCGACGAGACCGACTATCCCGGCCCGCGCACGATGCAGGCAGCCGCCGACTGGGTGGCCGGCGCGGCTCGACACCACACCGACCAGCCGTGGTTGCTGTTCGTCGACGAGTTCGATCCACACGAACCGTTCGACACCCCCGAGCCGTGGCAGGGGCGCTACGAGGACGAGCCGTGGCAGGGCGAGCGGCTCATCTGGCCGCCGTACGTGGTGGGTGGCCGCAGCACCGGCCTCATCACCGAGGCCGAGGCGCGCCACATCCGCGGCAACTACGGCGCCAAGTTGTCGATGATCGACGACTGGTTCGGCCGCCTGATGGCCGAGCTCGACCGTCACGACCTGTGGGACGACACCGCGGTCATCGTGTGCACCGACCACGGCCACTACCTCGGCGACGAGCGTGAGGGCGTCGACATCTGGGGCAAGCCGATGGTGCCGCAGTTCGAGCCACTCGGTCACATCCCGTTGCTGATCCACTGGCCGGGTGTCGCCGGGGGCGACACGTGCGATGCGCTGACCACGGCGGTCGACCTGCACGCCACACTCGCCGATCTGTTCGGCGTCGCCCCGTCGCATCGCACGCACGGCGCGTCGCTCGCGCCGCTGTTGCGAGGCGAGGTGACGAGTGTGCGCGAGTGGGCCGTCGGCGGGGTGTTCGGCAACTGGGTGCAGGTCACCGACGGGCGGCGCAAGTACGCCCGCGCGCCCGAGGGCGACAACTTCCCGCTCAGCATGTGGAGCAACCGCTGGAGCACGATGCCGGTCCACGTGAAGGGCATCACCGAGCTCCCCAAGCCCGACGACCGGGCGTGGCTCGACCGCATGCCCGGCAGCGACGTGCCGGTCATCCGCCAGCCGTTCCAACAGGGCGATGCGCTGCCGTTCTGGGTGAGCGGCGGCGCCAACGTCGGCAAGCACCACCTGTACGACCTCGACGTCGACCCGAACGAGACCGAGAACCGCATCGGCGAGGCCGTCGAGCGCGACATGCAGGACCTGCTGCGCACCGCGCTCGCCGAGTTGGATGCTCCCGTCGAGCAACTCCAGCGCCTCGGCCTGACCGTCTAACGTCGCGGGATGGACGCACCGCTGGATCCACCGATGGAGCGGGCGTTGACGCTGGCCTGGGAGGCGTACTGCTCGGGCTCGTTCCCGGTCGGTTGCGTCATCACCGATGCGACCGGCGCGATCGTGGCCGAGGGCCGGAACCGGATCGGCGACGCCGACGCGCCGCCAGGTCGGGTCCGGTCGACGGCGATCGCGCACGCCGAGATCGATGCGCTCTCGCAACTGCCCATGGGTGACTACACCGACCACGTCCTGCACACGTCGCTCGAACCGTGCCTGCTGTGCAGGTCGGCCACGCTGCTCTCGCGGATCGGCACCGTCCGTTTCCTGGCCCACGACGGGTTGTGGACGGGCCTCGACCGGCTGCTCGAGCTGAACGAGCAGATCGAGCAGACCCACCCTGCATGGGAGGGGCCCGGCGACGGTGTGGCTGCTGCGTTCGCCGGTGTGCTGCCCATGGCGGTGCAGGTGCTGTTCAGCCGCAACGCCGACACGATCGAGCGCTGCGAGCGAGCCATGCCGGAACGGGTGGCAGCAGCCCGGCGGCTGATCGAACAGGATCGCTGGCCGTCGCGCGACCTCGGCCTGTACGAGGCGATCGAGTTCGTGCGCCCGCTGCTCTAGTGGCCGAACATCGTCAGCCACTGCTCCTTGCTCTTCGGTCGGTACACGTAGTTCTGCTCGCGGATCGCGTCGATGGTGGCGCTCGACGGCAGTGAGTAGCGGTGGCCCGGGTACACCACGGTGCCGTCGGGCATGCCGGCCAGGGTCTGCAGGCTGTCGTACATCTTCTCCGGATCGCTGCCGGGGAAGTCGGTGCGGCCGCAGCCGTCGAGGAACAGCGTGTCGCCACTGACCAGGCGCCCGTCGACGTGGAAGCACTGACTGCCGGGGGTGTGCCCCGGCGTGTGCACGAGCGTGATGGCGAGATCGCCCACCATGACCACGTCGCCGCCGTCGTGCTCGACCAGCTGGTCGACGCCCAGTCCGCTGGTGCGCGTGATCCACGGCGTCTCGTCGCGCTGCACGTGCACGGGGCAACTGCACCGTTCGAGCAGCTTCGCCACGCCCTCCACCTGGTGACCCATCATGTTGCCGCCGATGTGGTCGGCGTGGAAGTGCGTCGCCAGCACACCGGTCACGGTCATGCCGTCGGCCTCGACCAGATCGAGCAACTCGTCGACGGCGTACGCCGGGTCGATGAGCACGCACTCGCCCTTGGCGCGGTCGCCGACGGCGTAGACGAAGTTCACCATCTGCTGGGCGATCGGGTCGTCGAGCGCGAAGTCACGTCCGGACAGCAGTTGGCGGAAGTAGAAGCGGTCGTCGGCCATGGGTCCAGGCTACGCGCCGTCGAGCAGCGGCATCACGAGCGAGGCGAACCGACGGCACTCGTCGAGGTGCGGGTAGCCGGAGAGGATGAACGAGTCGATGCCCATCGCGCGGTAGCCACGGATCTTGTCGGCCACCTGCTGCGGATCTCCGACGATGGCCGCACCGCATCCGCTGCGCGCCCGGCCGATACCGGTCCACAGGTGTGGCTCGACGAAACCGTCAACGTCGGCGGACTCGCGCAGGTCGGCCTGGGCGCGGACGCCGGCGGACCCGCTGTCCAGCGATCGCGCCCGAATCGCCGCACCGACCTCGGGGTCGAGCGCGGCCACGAGGTGTTCGGCTGCGGCGCGTGCCTCGCGCTCGGTCTCGCGCACCACGACGTGTACTCGGTAGCCGAAGCGCAGCGAGCGATCGTGGGCCGCCGCCCGTTCGCGGAGGTCGGCGATCGTGTCGCGGACCCCGTCGAGCGTGTCGGGCCACATCAGGTACACGTCGGCGGCAGCGGCGGCCACGGCGCGTGCGTCGTCGGACAGGCCACCGAAGTACAGCGGAGGGCACTGCCCCCGGCTGGTGCGCACCCGCGGCGGATCGACGTCCAACTGCAGCCAATCGCCGTCGACCTGCAGGTGCTGTCCGTTCAGCAGCGTGCGCAGACCGTGCATGTGCTCGAGCGTCCGTCGGTAGCGCGGTGCCGAGTCGAGGGTCTCGCCCGGCATCTCGCTGGAGATGACGTTCACCACCAGTCGGCCACCGAGCAGTCGGTCCAGTGAGGCCAGCTGGCGGGCGAGTTGCGGCAACCACACCTCGCCCATTCGCACGGCGACGATCGGTGTGATGTGCCGAGTCGTGCGCGCGATCGCGGCGGTGAACGTGACCGTGTCGATGCCCAGTGCGTAGCCGGACGGCATGAGGATGCTGTCGAACCCGGCACGGTCGGCGGCGTGCACGATCTCGGCGCAGTGCTCGTAGCTGCTCGCCAGGTCGTCGTCGGGCACGCCCAACTGCTCGTAGTCGTCGTCGCAGAGCGCCGCGAACCAGGCCAGCTCGAGCGGACCGTGCGTCACGGGAGCCGCTGCCCCTCGGACGCCTGGACGATGGCGTACACCTCGGAACGCGACAGCGCGACGTCGGCGGCGGCGATCGCCGCCGCCACGCGGTCGATGCGCTGCGTGCCGATGATCGCGATCGGGGCTGCGGGATGCGCCAGGACGAAGGCGAGGGCGATGGTGGCCCGGTCGACGGCATGCGTGCCCGCGATGTCGTCGAGGCACTCGAGCAGCGCGGTCGACACGCCCTCGCCGTCGGGGATGCGGCCGCGCCCGAGCGGGCTCCAGGCCATCATGGTCATGCCCAACTCCATCGCCTGGTCCATCGTGCCGTCGCGGAGTGGCTGCAGATGCGCCGCGGAGAACTCGTTCTGGACCGAGACCAACGGCACCGGGAGGTGCGCCTGCAACGCGGCGACCTGAGCCGTCGTGTGGTTGGACACCCCGAAGTGTCGAACCAGGCCCCGCTCGTGCAGGGCCATCAACGCCGCGGCGAGATCGGCAGGGTGGGTGAACATGTCGGGTCGGTGGATCTGGTACACGTCGATGTGGTCCGTGCGCAGGCGGCGGAGCGATGCCTCGCACGCCGCCGTGATACCGCTCGCACTGCTGTCGTAGGGGACGCCCGGCACGATGCCGCCCTTGGTGGCCAGCACCATCCGCTCGCGCAGGCCGGGCCGATCCATCAGCACCTGGCCGAGCCGTTCCTCGCAGGCGCCGAAGCCGTTGCCGCCCCAGTCCAGCCCGTACACGTCGGCGGTGTCGACCAACGTGCACCCCAGGTCCACCGCCGCCGTCACCAATGCCGTGGCCTCGGCGGTGGACGGTGTGGTGAGCCGCCAACAGCCGAACGCCACGGGTCCGACCGTGAACTCGCCGAGCCGTCGGCTGCCGGGTTCTGCCTGGCTGGCCGGGGTGGAGGTCATCCGCCGTACGATAACCACCCGTGACAGGGCCCCTTCGCTATGGCGTCATCGGCACCGGGATGATGGGCGTCGAGCACATCACCAACCTGTTGCACCTCGACGGCGCCACCGTCAGTGCGATCAGCGATCCGCATCCCGACAGTCGCGACTGGGCGCAGTTGGCCGTCGGCCTCGACCGTCCGCTGCAGCGATTCGTCGACCACCGCGAGCTGCTCGACTCGGGACTGTGCGACGCCGTCGTCATCGCCTCCCCGAACCACACCCATCGATCCGTCCTGCTCGACGTGCTCGCCACGCCGCACCACGTGATGGTCGAGAAGCCGTTGTGCACCACCGTGGCCGACTGCCAGGCCGTGATCGCCGCAGCCGATGCCTCCGCCGGTCAGTGGCCCGAACGAGTCGTGTGGATGGGCCTCGAGTACCGCTACATGCCGCCCACCGCAGCCGTGCTGCAGGAGGTGCGCAGCGGCAGCGTCGGACGAGTCCGCATGGTCGCCGTCCGCGAGCACCGGTTCCCGTTCCTCGTGAAGGTCGGCAACTGGAACCGGTTCACGCGCAACACGGGCGGAACGCTCGTCGAGAAGTGCTGCCACTTCTTCGACCTGATGAACCAACTCGTGGGCGCCGAACCCGTGCGGGTACTGGCCAGCGGCGCCCAGGACGTGAACCATCTGGACGAGCGCTACGACGGCGAGACCCCCGACATCCTCGACAACGCATTCGTGATCGTCGAGTACGACGGGGGAGTGCGGGCGATGCTCGACCTGTGCATGTTCGCCGAGGCCAGCCGCAACGAGCAGGAGATCTCGGTGGTGGGTGACGAGGGCAAGGTGGAGGCGCTGGTCGGCGAGGCGATCGTTCGCGTCGGCCGCCGTGCCGACGGCATCGGCGTGGTGACCGAACGCCCCGTGCACGACCCGTCGATCGCGCATCGCGGCATGCACCACGGGGCCTCGTACCTCGAGCACGTCGCGTTCCGCGACGCCATCCTGCAACGCCTGCCCGCCGCCGTCACGTTGCGCGACGGGCTGATGTCCGTCGCCGTCGGCGAGGCGGCGCACCGGTCCATCGACCTCGGCCGCCCCGTCACCCTCCAGGAGGTTCTCGCACCATGAGCGAACCCATCACGTCGTTGGTCGCGGGCGAGCGCATCCTCGTCGGCGGCGATCGAGCGGTCACGGTCGGCGCGGAACTCGCCGCTGCATTCGCGTCGGGGGACCGATTGGTCGTGGTCCACGAGACCGGCGACCTGCTGCACATCCCGCGCACCGAGCACGAGGCGGTCGGGGCGGCGGTCGGCCGTGCCACCGACGCCTTCCATGCGCTGTCCGAGACGACTGACGACCAGATCAGCCAGTTCTTCGACGAGTTCGCCGCTCGGCTCGAGGACGACGACGTGTTCGCCCCCATTGCCGCTGCGAACGAGACCGACGTGGCCTCGGCGCTCGCCCGTGGGCGCCAGACCGGCCGACTCACGCTGTCCCCGGCGATGCGTGCCGACATGGTGGCCGGTCTGCGCGTATGGCGCGACATCCCCACCCGCCGGCGGCAGATGGTGGGCGAGGTGCGGCACGACGGGTGGACGGTCGAGCAATGGCGCGACCCGCTGGGCGTCGTGGGCTTCGTGTTCGAGGGTCGCCCCAACGTGTTCGCCGACGCCACCGGCGTGCTGCGCACCGGGAACACGGTCGTGTTCCGCATCGGCAGCGATGCGCTGGGCACGGCGAGGGCCATCGTGCAGTCAGCCGTCACACCCGCGCTCGTTGCCGCCGGCCTGCCCGAGGGGGCGGTCCAACTGGTCGACAGCGCCGCACATGCCGCCGGCTGGGCGCTGTTCGCCGACGGCCGGGTGTCGCTGGCCGTCGCTCGGGGCTCGGGCACCGCCGTCGCACAACTCGGTGCCGTCGCCCGCCAGCACGGGGTCCCGGTCAGCCTGCACGGCACCGGCGGCGCCTGGTTGGTGGCCGCAGCGTCCGCACCGACCGAGCAGTTCGCGCTCGCCGTGCGGCACTCGCTCGACCGCAAGGTGTGCAACACGCTCAACGTGTGCTGCGTGGTCCGCTCACGGGCCGACGACCTGCTGCCCGTGTTCCGCGCCGCTGCCGTCGAAGCAGCGTCGGTGAGGGGAGTGGCCCCGATCATCCACGAGCTCCAGCCCGACGACCCGATGCTGGGGCAGGAATGGGAGTGGGACACCATCCCCGAGGTGGCCGTCGTCGTGGTCGACGACGTGGACCACGCCGTCGCCCAGTGCAACCGCTTCAGCCCTCGCTTCGTCGCGTCGCTGCTCAGCGCCGACGCCGACGAGCACGAAGCCTTCTATCGGTCGGTGGACGCGCCGTTCGTCGGTGACGGGTTCACCCGGTGGGTCGACGGCCAGTTCGCGCTGGTGCAGCCCGAACTGGGCCTGTCGAACTGGCAGGGCGGACGACTGTTCGGCCGCGGCGGCGTGCTGTCGGGCGACTCCGTCTACACCGTGCGGTTGCGGGCACGGGTCAGCGACCCGAACCTGCACCGCTGACCGGTCGACTCAGATCCACCAGCCGGTGACGTCGATGACCACATGGGTGGCGGCGGTCGACCGGATGCACACCGTGCCGGTCCCCGACGTCTGCACCTGCACGCCGTTGGCGACCGAACGGCCCTGCCGGTAGTTCAGCGACTGGATGGGTGGCTGCGTCCCGCAGTCCCACATCGTCAACGATCCGGTGCCGCCGGGTGACACCACCGTCACGTTCGCCGAGATCACCGACGCCGTGCCGGGGATGCCACGATCGCCGGCGAGCTTGATCGTCTTGGTCGTGTTCGCGGCGAGCGGGAACCCGGCGGTGCCCAGGTTCATCAGCGCCCGGGTGCCGTCGCGGGTGTCGACGACCCGGGTGGGGGTGGTCGGCGTCATCGTGTGCAGGCTGTTCGCACCGAAGTAGCCGAGCACGTCGAGCTTGAGGTGCATGCCGGTCGGCACGTAGATGCACAGGTCGCCATTGGCGGGCAGCTTGACGATCGCGAAGTTCTGCTTCGTCGTGCCCGTCGACGGGTTCAGGTTCGACACCACCGGGCGAACGCCGCCGCACGGGTAGGCCGTGATGAACGAGTTGACGTCCGGCCAGCTGCCCGTGATGTTCAGGGCCACGGCGGCGGCGCCGGACGGCACGCCGACACCGGCGCTCGGCACGTTCACCTTGAGTGTCTGCCCGGCCGTCAGGCGACCGGCGCTGCGCAATCCGCTGCGCGTGTCGACGAGCGGCTTGGCCTGCTCGCCCTCGTACTTCAGCGTCGAGGTCGGTCGGAAGTAGCCGTTGACGTCGATGATCAGATCGATGGTCTGTGGCGAGTAGAGGCACAACTCGCCCTTCGAGTTGAGCGGGAACAGCCCGGCGTTCGGGGTGACCTCGCCCTTGTAGTACGTGATGGTCGAGGCATTGGGCCGGGTGGCCGTGCAGTTGTAGATCGTCAGGTAGCCGTTGGCGGCGGCGTTGAGGGCCGTGAAGTTGGCACTCAGCGCCGTCACGTCGGTGGGGATGCCCGCCACGCCGGCGACCCGGATGAGCTTGGGCACGTTCGCCAGCAGCTTGCTGATGCGGTACGTCTTGCGGCTGTCGGCCAGGCGGAAGGGGGTGATGGTCGTGTACGCCCGGGCTGCGGTCAGCGGGGTCACCTGCGGCATCGGCATGATGCCCGCCGCCGCGGCCGAGTCGACCGTGAACGACCACTGGACGGTGCGCACGTTGGTCACGATCTTCACCGTGTAGGTGCCGTTGAGGAGTTCGTTGCGGGGGATGACCGTGACGGCGTTGTCGCCGCCGAGGATGGCCTTCGCCGTCGCGTCGTTGGCGTTGCCCTTGTGCAGGTTGCACGTCTGCAGCGGGCCGCTGGGCCCGGTGATGGTGGCCGACGACACCGAGGTGAACGCCTCGGGCATCATCGCGATGACGGGCAGTCCGGCCGCTCCGGTCCAGCCGCACAGCTTCACGGGGTTGGGGGTCTCGGCGATGAACCGGTTGAGCGAGGTGGTGGTGCCGTTCCCGGGGAACAGGATCGGGGTGGTCGGCCGCGTGACCGAGCTGGACAGGCCGGCGATCACGTTCAGCGTCGCACCCGAGTGCCAGGTCGGGGTGTTCTGCAGGTCGCACTTGCCGAAGCCGACGGTCTTGAGGTTGTGGCGCAGGATGCCGATCGCATGGAACGGTCCGGTCATCCACAGGTCGATGTGGTTGCGGGCCGTGGCGCCGTAGCCGGAGCTGACCGCAACGTTGCCCTGGTTGCCCGCGGTGTCGCCGCTGGTGGTGTAGCCCTGCAGCCCCGGTGTCTCGTCGTGGGAGATGCCGTTGTAGAGCATGTAGCACGAGTGGTTGTAGGCGCCGGGGGAGAGTGCGGTGTTCTCGGTGACCTTCGGCAGGCCGGCCATGGCGCGGTAGTAGTTGACGACCGACAGCCAGTTGGCGTTGGGCATGATGTACGGCGGGACCGGTTCGGCGGCTGCAGCGACGGTCGGCTGGGCGGTGATGGCGACGCACGCCATCGCGATCACTGCAATTGCACTCCGTAGCCTGCTCATGGGTCCGCTTCCCGGCGCGAGGGGCCGTCCACCTCTTCGCCGATTGATCATCGGCGGGCCCAGCGGCCTCCTGAAGCGTTCCGTGGCGACTTTGATGAAGGCTTGACACCCCCGCCACACGTTCTCGCGACTCGCGCGAAACGATCGGATCAGTGGCCGGTCAGACGCTCGATCAGCGAGGCCCGAAACCTGGCCGGGGTGCCCTTGCGTTCCTCGTGGCGGTCGGCCCCGACCGGAAGATGGACCATCGAGTTGATGCCGATCCAGCGCAGTGGCTCGGGCTCCCACTTGCGGGACCGGTGGTCGACCCAGGGCAGCGACGTCAGGTCCGACGGTTGCTCGGTGATCAGATCCGCCAGCGTCCGGCCCGAGAGGTTCGTCGTGCCGACCCCGTCGCCGACGTAGGCCCCGGCCCGGGCCAACCCGGTGTCGCGGTCGTAGGTGGCGCTGCACCACCAATCGCGAGCGGCGGCCACGGCGCCTCCCCAGCGATGGGTGATGGCGGCGTCGCCGAGCATCGGGAACATCTCCAGCAGGGTCTGGTGCAGCAGGGTGTGGACGGCATCGTTGCGGTCGTAGGCGGGCGCCATGCGGCTGCCGAAGTGATACGGCGCCCCGCGTCCACCGAACGCCAGTCGACCGTCGGCGGTGCGCTGGCCGTAGATGATCATGTGCCGACCGTCGTTGAACGTCGGGCGCTCGGTGAGGCCCACTTCGTGCCAGAACGAGTCGGGGAGCGGCTCGGTGGCGACCATCAGCGAATAGATCGGTGCCAGGTCGCGCGCATGGCCCTCGAGCGAGTTCGTGAACGCCTCGGTGGCACGGACCACCACGCCGGCACGCACCGTGCCGACCGCCGTACGCACCATTCCCGGTTGGATCTCGAGCGCAGGTGAACGTTCGAGGATGGTCGCGCCCCTCCGTTCGACGACTCGGGCCAGGCCACGGGCGAGCCGTGCGGGGTGGATGGCCGCGCAGTGCGGGCTGAACGTGCCGCCGACCACTTTCGAGGCGCCACAGTGGCGACGGGCCTCGTCGCCGTCGAGCAGCCGGTACTCGTCGTCCGTGAAGCCGTACTCGCGGAGGTGGTCGATGTACTCGCGCGAGCGCTGCAACTGCATCTGGCTCCGCGCCAGGTTCAACCACCCGCCCTGCTGATAGTCGCACTCGATGCCCTCGGCCGCCACGACCCGGGCCACCTCGTCGACCGTGTCGTGCATCGCACGCTGCATGCGTACGGCGGCGTCACGCGACGACTGCCTCGCGATGGAGTCCAGGCCCATTGGCAAGAGCGCGCTGCACCAACCGCCGTTGCGGCCGCTGGCGCCGAAGCCGACGACGTTCGCCTCGAGCACGACGATGCGCAGCGACGGGTCGCGCTCCTGCAGGTAGTACGCGGTCCACAGTCCGGTGTAGCCGGCGCCGACGATGGCCACGTCGGCGTCGAGATCGCCCTGCATCGGCTCGCGGGCCGGCCCCCATTCGTCCGCGGACATCGTCGCGTGCCAGAGGGAGAGGTCCGACAGTTCGTGCATCGCGCCAGACTACGTGGCGTGAACGCGCCCCCGCCCGGCTGGTACCCGGATCCCCTCCAGCCGATGTTGCAGCGCTACTGGGACGGGCAGGGGTGGACCGAGCAACTCGCCCAGCCGGTGGCCGTCACCCCACCGCCACCACCGTTCCCGTCGCTGCCGTTCCCGGTCGCCGTCGGCGCGCTCCTGTCGCTCGCCGTGCCGCTGGTCGCGAGTCGATGGATCCTGCGACCGTTCGCCGACCACGACTGGCCCATCGTCGCCTACGTGTTGGTCGCCGGGCTGGTGGCCTATGGCCCGCCCCTGGTGTTCCTGCGCTTCGCCAGCCGCCGTTGGGGCACCGGTCGTCCAGCGACGGACGTCGGCCTGACGATGCGACGCGTCGATCTCGGGTGGGGGCCGCTGACGTGGCTGTCGTGCTTCGCCGCACAGGCGGGGGTGGCGATCGTGGTCATCGCGCTCGACATCCCGTTCCAGAGCAACACCGAGTCCATTCGCGAGCTGCGCGACGATCGCGGCTTCGTGATCGCGATGCTCGTGCTGTCGGTCGTGGCCGCACCGCTCGTGGAGGAGATCGTGTTCCGGGGCCTCGTCCTGCGCGGCCTGCTCTCCCGCTGGCCCGTCGCGCTGGCTGTCGCGGCGCAGGGCGTGTTGTTCGGCCTCGCCCACCTCAGCCCCGAGCGCGGCATGCGCAACATCGGGCTGGTGCTCATCCTCTCCGCGGTGGGCGTCGTGCTCGGTGCCTCGGCCTATCTGGTGCGCCGGCTGGCCCCCACGATCATCGCCCACGCGATGATCAACGGCATCGCCATGGCGGTCGTGCTGTCGGGCTGGTCACCCGCCACCGACGACGCGGCAGTTGTCGATCAGACGCACATCGTCGAACCACACCGCGGTGACGGCCACGGTGTGTTCGTCGACGACGCCGGCGGGCTGCAGGGTTGCGGCGTGCACCAGTTCGAGGTGCTCGAATCGGGCCAGCGGCTCGGCCTCGACGACCTCGCGACCGATGTCGACCAGTCGCTGCGGGCGTCGCTCTCCTGCTGCGAACGCGTCACGCACCGCCTGCAGTGACCGCGGGACGCACACCGCGGCCGCTCGCTGCTCGCCGGTGAGGCGGCGGTTGCGGCTGCTCAGAGCGAGGCCGTCGGGCTCGCGCACCGTGGGCAGCCCGACGATCTCGATGCCCATGTCCAGATCGTCGACCATGCGCGTGATGATCGCCAGTTGCTGGAAGTCCTTGCGGCCGAAGACGGCCACGTGTGGCCGAGTGGCGTGGAACAACTTGGCCACGACGGTGACCACGCCGCGGAAGTGGCCGGGGCGTCGTGCCCCCTCCAGAACGTCGGCCAGCGACCCCGGCTCGACGTGCGTCTGGAAGCCGGCGGGGTACATCACTGCCGCGGTGGGCGCGTACACCGCGTCGACGCCTGCGGCCGAGCACGCGACCAGGTCGTCGTCGATGGGACGCGGGTACCCGGCGAAGTCGTCGGGGCGGTCGAACTGCAGCGGGTTGACGAAGATCGAGACCACGACCACGTCGGCGTGGCGGCGGGCCTCGTCGACCAGAGCGAGGTGGCCGGCGTGCAACGCTCCCATCGTCGGCACGAGGGCGACCCGGTGCCCGTCCACGCGGCATCGGTCGCTCCAGGCGGCCATGTCGCCCGGGTTCGTGAACAACTGCATCGTCGGGTCCGTCGTGGCCGGCTGGGTGGTGGCAGGGGTCAGTGGAAGCTGTGCTGGTCGTCGGGCCAGGAGCCGTCGCGGACTTCCTGGATGAACGCCTCGGTGGCGCGGATGGCCCCGTTGCGCAGGTCGGCGTAGTGCTTGGCGAACTTCAACGACGTGTCGCTGAGGCCGAGCACGTCGTGGAGCACGAGCACCTGGCCGTCGCAGTCGGGACCGGCGCCGATGCCGATGGTGGGGATGCTCAGCTTCTGGGTGATCTCGAGGGCCAGGTCGCGGGGCACGCCCTCGACCACGACCGCACACGCACCGGCCTGCTCGACCGCGTGCGCGTCCTCGAGCAGTCGCTCGCGGCCGCCGGCGTCGAAGCCGCTCTTCTTGCCCTGCACCTTGTGCCCACCCATGCGGTGGAAGCTCTGCGGGGTGAGGCCGATGTGGCCGACCACGGGGATGTCGACGCGGGTGATGGTCTGGATGGTCTCGGCCATCACCACACCACCTTCGAGCTTCACGCACTCGGCGCCCTCCTTCATCAGGCGGATCGAGCTCTCGACCGCCTGCTGCGGACTGACCTGATAGCTGCCGAACGGAAGGTCGCCGACGATGAGCGCCTTGGGATGGGCTCGCGACACGAGGCGCACGTGGTACGCCATCTCGTCGAGCTCGACCGGGATGGTGTTGGCCTCGCCCTGCACCACCATGCCGACGCTGTCGCCGACGAGGATCATGTCGATGCCCGCCAGGTCGACCAGGTGGGCGAACGTGGCGTCGTACGCCGTGATCATGGTGATGCGCTCTTCGAGCGCCTTCATCCGAGCAAGGTCGGGGACGGTGACCTTCTGGCGTTCCACGTGAGCGACGCTAGCCACTCCGGCGTGCACTTGGGAAGGCAGTCGGACAGAGGTCCCGGTAGGAGGGGTCGTCACCCGTCGCCGCGGCGAGCACGACGGCGTCGGTGCACGCCGCGGCGAAGCACTGCGCGCCGGCCTCCAACACTGCGTTCAGTCGCAGTACCCGTTCGCGCCGGAGCGGCGCGTCGGGCTCGGTGGGCAGGTCCAGCGCGCCGAGGTCGTCGCGTCCCGTGGCCGCCCCGAAGACCGTGTCGCCGTCGAGCAGGCTGTGCACCGGGCGAATCGCGCGGGCCAATCCGTCGTGCGCGACGGCGGCGAACTTGCTGCACTCGGCCTTGGAGAGCGCTGCCGTGGTGACGACCAGGCCGATCGTCGTGTTCAGGGGCGGTGTGGCCGCGGCGAGGTGTGCGCGGAGGCGGTCGCGGTCCGACGCCGACGGGCGTCGCAGACGGACGCTGCCGGCCTGCCAGGGCAGCGCGGTGTCGGGGTCGATCACCGAACCCGCCGCGTTGACGACGACGAGTGCGGCGACCACGACGCCGTTGGACAGGGTGACGCTGGCCGTTCCCACGCCGCCCTGCAGTCCGCGCGCTCGGGCTCCCGTGCCGGCACCGACGGCACCGACGGCACACGATCCGCCCCGGGCCGCCTTCGCGGCGCGCAGCCCGAACTGATGGTCGGGCCGATGGGCGAACGAACCGCCCCGTCCGAGATCGAAGATGACGGCGGTGGGGACGAGGGGGACCACCTCGCGGTCGCCGGGCCCGACTCGGAAGCCGATGCCGCGCGACTCGAGGAACTCCATCACGCCACCTGCAGCGTCCAGCCCATACGCACTGCCCCCGGTGAGGCACACGGCGTGGGCCGTGTCGATGGTGGCGGTCGGTGACAGCAGGTCGGTCTCTCTCGTGCCCGGTCCGCCACCACGGACGTCGACGCCGACGGTCGTGCCGTCGGGGAGCAGGACGACCGTCGTGCCGGTGCGCCAGCCTCGGCCGACGCGCTGGGCATGCCCGACCTTCACGCCAGGGACGTCGGTCAGGCTCCCGCCGGGGTTCACGAACCGATCGTGTTCGCGATGGTCGCTGCCTGCACCGCAGTCGGCTCGTCGTCGCTGATGGCCGAGCGTGCGCCACACGCCGAGGCCCACGATGTACAGCGGGCAGGCGACCAGCAGGTAGTCGCCGGCGCTGTTGTGGTTGGGCAGGTCGTACGTCATCGCGACCACGGTGCCGAGCCACAACACGGTGACCGAGACCGTGAGCGGTCGAAGTCGCTTGACCTGCATCGGGTGGACGAACTTCCAGTTGGTGAGCTGCGTCAGCGACAACAGCACGCACACCACGCCGACCACCCATGGGCCCGCGTTCAGCAGGTACAGGGTGGGCACGATCATGTTCCACTCGCACGGGAAGCCGTTGAAGAAGTGGTCGTCGGTCATCTGGTCGGTGCGCGACATCCACAGCGCGGACATGAACAGCACGAACGCACCGATCACGAGCGACCAGCCTTCGGGCAGCATGCCGAACTGGTGCAGGAACACGACGGGGATGACGATGCACGTGACGAAGTCGACGATGAGGTCGAGGGTGTAGCCGTCGATGCGCGGGACGTTCTCCTTC
Organism: uncultured Actinomycetes bacterium; assembly: GCA_963822385.1. Classification (GTDB taxonomy): domain Bacteria; phylum Actinomycetota; class Acidimicrobiia; order Acidimicrobiales; family Ilumatobacteraceae; genus UBA668. Next base: position 1,450,149 of record CAWGHJ010000003.1, on the reverse strand, counting down.
ACGCACCATGCCGCGTGCGACCGGGCCGTCGATGCCGTCGAGCACCATCGCGATGGCCAGCCACAGGATGGCCGCCTTGGCCTTGCCGTCGGCGACGGCGATGAGGCCGAACATGCCGCACACCGCGCCCAGCGCCGTGAAGCAGTGGACGAGGTAGCCCTTCGCCACCGGGTGGTTGAGGACTCGAGCGGGTTGAGTCTGATCTGCTGCCATCGAGTTGGAATCGGTCACGGAAGTGTCCGCCCTTTCGCCGGAATGCTAGCGCTTCCACGGGTAGCGTTCCGGTCGTGCTGGCAGGTCTGTCCCACCGAATTCGTGCCGTGTGCTACCGGGTGGGAGGCGAGTGGATTCGCCGTACCTGGGCCTGGCTGGGGCGGGTGGGCTCGATCGGCCCGGATTCCGCGACGGGCCGCAAGTTCGGCCGATTCGGGCAGGGGAGCATCATCTGCTTCCCCACGAACACCATCTTCAACGAGCGCTACATCCACATCGGCGACGGGACGATGATCGGCCCGCAGGCCACGCTGTCGGCCGGCATGGTGCCCGGCCAGGAGTGCCTCAGTGACCCCGTCGTGCGCATCGGGTCGCGGTGTCTCATCGGCAAGGGCTCGGGCATCGTCGGCCACTTCAGCATCGAGATCGGCGACGACGTGTGGACCGGGCACCACGTCTACATCACCGATCAGAACCACGGCTACCAGGACGTCGACCTGCCGATCTCGTTGCAGACCCAACCCGAGCGACCGGTGAGCATCGGCGACGGTTCGTGGTTGGGGCACGGCACGGTGGTGCTGCCCGGGTCGCGCATCGGCAAGCACGTCACCATCGGTGCGAACTCGGTCGTCTCGGGCGAGATCCCGGACTACAGCGTGGCGGTCGGCTCGCCGGCCAAGGTCCTGCGCCGCTACGTCGAGGGCGAGGGCTGGGTCCGCGTCGGCTGACGCATGTCACAGCCTCGGAGGGGTGTCGCGTCGGTGCATGCGGATTACGATACGGAACGGTTCCGTATCGAAAGAGTGCCCGATGACCCCTTCGTTCACCCCGATGTCCGACGACATCGACCCCCGTGTCCACGCCCGGCGCTGGTTCACCCTGGCCACGCTGTGCCTCAGCCTGCTGATCATCGTGATGGACAACACGATCCTCAACGTGGCCATCCCGTCGCTCGTCAACGAACTGGGTGCCACGAACAGCCAGCTGCAGTGGATCGTCGATGGCTACACGCTCGTGTTCGCCGGCCTGCTGCTCACCACCGGCAGCCTGGGCGACAAGTACGGCCGCAAGCGGGCGCTGCGCCTCGGCATCGTCGTCTTCGCCGTCGGCTCCGTGCTGTCCGCGCTGGCGAACAGCCCCGAGCAGCTCATCGTCACCCGCTGCCTGATGGGTGTCGGCGGCGCGCTGATCATGCCGTCCACCCTGTCGATCCTCACCAACGTGTTCCGCGACCCGCGCGAACGGGGTCGCGCCATCGCCATCTGGGCGGGCTTCTCGGGGTTGGGCGTCGCGCTCGGTCCGGTCATCGGCGGCGTGCTGCTCACCCACTTCTCGTGGAGCTCGGTGTTCTGGGTGAACCTGCCCATCGGGGCGACTGCGCTGATCGCCGGCCACTTCTTCGTGCCCGAGTCGAAGGACCCCTCTGGTCCGCGACTCGACCCGTTCGGCGCGGTGCTGTCGATCGTCGCGCTCGGCTTCATCCTCTTCGCCATCATCGAGGGTCCCGACAAGGGCTGGATGAGCACCACCACCGTGATCGCGTTCGGCATCGGTGTCGCTTCGCTCGTCGCGTTCATCCTGTGGGAGTCGTACACCGACCACCCGATGCTCGACATGAGCTTCTTCAGGAACCCGCGCTTCACCGCGGCCAACACGGCGGTCACGCTGACGTTCTTCGCGTTGTTCGGCTCGCTGTTCCTGATGACGCAGTACTGGCAGCTCGTCCACCTCTACAGCCCGCTCCAGGCGGGCGTGCGGCTGATGCCGTACGCACTGACGATGATGGTCGTCGCGCCGCTGTCGGCCCGGCTCGTCGAGCGACTCGGCACGAAGCGGGTCGTCACCATCGGGCTGTGCACCATTTCGCTGGCGATGGTCGTGCTGTCGTTCATCCAGCGCGACTCCAGCTATCTGCGCGTCATCGCCAACATGTGCTTCATGGCCATGGGTATGGCGCTGGTGATGGCGCCCGCGACCGAGAGCGTGATGGGCTCGTTGCCCAGGTCCAAGGCGGGCGTCGGTTCGGCCGTCAACGACACCACTCGGCAGATGGGCGGTGCGCTGGGCGTGGCGGTCATCGGCAGCCTGGTCGCCAGCATCTACGCCGCAGGGGTCGACGACGTGGCCGCCGACTTCGGCGTCTCCGGCGCGGCCCTCGAGCAGTCGCGCGGCAGCCTTGGTGGCGCGCTGAAGACTTCGGCGACGCTCGGGCCCGACGGCGTGGGTTTCGCCCACGCGGCGCAGGACTCGTTCGTCCACGGCCTGTCGAACGGCTTGCGGTTGGGCGCCTTCATCGTGGCGCTCGCGGCGGTCGTCGCCTATCGGTTCCTGCCGGCGACGGCGCACGATTCCGTCGACGAGCCCATGCCCGAGCTGCGGCCCGCGCCCGTGGCAGGATCCTGACCATGACGTCCACGACCGAGACCGAGGTTCGTCGAGGACGACCCCGCAACGAGTCGTGCACGACGCACATCCTCGACGCCACGTTGGCGCTCGTGGCCGAGATCGGCATCGCCGCGTTGACGATGGACGCCGTGGCCACGCGTGCGGGAGTCGGCAAGGCCACCATCTACCGCCGGTGGTCGTCCAAGGAAGCGCTGATGCTCGATGCGTGGGCCAGTTGCGTGCGGCCGGCCGAGGTGCCCGACACCGGGTCGGTGCGCGACGACCTGCTCGCGCTGCTCGGCCGGTTCGACTCGCCCGTGCACGACCGCGACCTGCAACGCGTGTTCCCGCAGATGATCGCCGCGGCGCGCGTGAACCCCGACGTCGCCGACCAGTATCGAGAGTTCATCGCCCAGCGCCGGGTACCGATGCGCACCGTGCTGGAACGCGCCGCGGCGCGCGGTGAGATCGACGCGACGATCGACCTCGACATCGTCCACGACATGCTCGTCGCGCCGATGCTCTACCGCTGGATGCTCACCGACCAGCCCATCGACGGCACGCTCGTCGAGCGCGTCGTGTCGCTGGTGCTCGACGCCATTCGCCCTCGCTGACGCGAGGGGTTCGGCTGGTCAGGTGTTGACCTCGCCGCCCAGTTCACCGGGGGGCGAGCATTCGGGCACCTCGTTGCCCTTCACGCCGGCGGTGAAGTCGAGCACGACGTTCGAGACGGGGCCACCGCCGACGACGGTCTCGGTGTAGGGGACGAGATTGCCGTTGGCCAGATTGTCGGCGTAGCGGCGGCGGTCGGCGATGATCAGCCGATAGTTCTCCTCGAACACCTCGAGCCGGACGACGTCCTTTTCGTTGTTCACCGGAATGGCGACGATCTGATCGAGCATCTGCTCGACGATGTCGGTCGCCTTGGTGACGATCGCGGCGCGCTGTGCCATCTGCTCGATGGTCGGGTTCTCGATGAAGCCCCCGGTGGTGTCCTCGAGCGCGTTGCGCTCGTCCTGGGCGGCCTTGCAGATGGGCTGTGCCGTGGCCCGCCACGACGGGTCCTGCATCTGGTAGACGCCTTCCTCGCTGGCGAAGAAGAAGTAGTAGATCCACATCGCCGCCATGAGGGCGCACAGGGTGGCGAGGAGGACCTTCACCCAGGTACGGCCGCGCTGCGGGGTGGAGGTCTCGAGGACAGGAATGCTCATGAGTCGGCCTTCGGCGGTCGGTAGCAGATGGCCAGCTGAGCCAGGGCGCCGCCGACGCCGAGGATGCCCGCGATCGCGGCGCCCAGCCAGTTGTCGAAGTGGATGTCGAACGCGTGGTCCAGTGACCATTCGCCCGGTCCGGTCATGCCGACCACGAACGCCACGACGGCGATCGAGGCGCAGTACTCCCAGCCCTGGTTGGGGCGGAAGACGAAGAACCCGACCTTCCAGTGGACCGTCCAGATGGCGACGACCATCAGCGCCACCATGCCGGCCGCGGCGAACGGGGTGATCAGGCCGGCGGCGAACAGCAGGCCGGCGCCGATCTCGGTGGCGGCCGCGAGGCGGGCCTGCCACATCGGCCACTTCATGCCGATCGAGCCGAACCACCCGGCCGTGCCCTTCAGGCCGTTGCCGCCGAACACCTTGTTGTAACCGTGGGCCGCCAGGAAGAGGCCGAACACGACCCGCAGGATGAGCATGGCGAGATTCGCGTGGAGCACGCCACGAGGCTACCCAGGCGATGGTGACCCGCGCCTGGCAGGACCGGGATGTGGTTTTCACCGATGCGCCTGCGGGTGCGGTCGCGGTCTACTTCCGACGGCAGCACACAGGAGGTTGGCGCATGCGGGTTGCATCGTCCCAGGTCACATGGCGTTCGAGGGTCGCCCGCTTCGTCGCGGGCGCGTTGCTGGCGACGATGGCGGTGCTGGTGCCCGCCGCGGGCCCCAGCGCGCATGCCAATCCGTCGGATCCGTGGGACCTGAACCAGTGGACCGTCATCTCCCAGAGCGCGGTCAGCCGCTGGAACGACGGGACGGGGCTGCAGTACGCCTCCTACAGCGTGGCGGTCACGTGGCAGGGCAAGAACACCGCGCCGCTGACGGTGCCGACCGTGGGAGACGTCTTCTACGTCCACATCTGGACCGAGGTCTACAACCTGTGGTCGGCGTCGTACCGCATGCGCGTGCTGTTGCCCACCGGGCTCCAGCTGGCCACGATCACCCCGCAGACCGATGTCTTCTGCGGCATCACGAACTTCAACAACCAGGTCGTCAGGTCGATGCCCGAGTGCGCCGACCCGACGATGTTCGGCGGCTACGTGACGTTCCCCACCGTCGCGTCGCAGGTGAACGAACGGTTGCACTTCTGGTTCCCCGTCGTCGCCACCCAGGCCATCAACGGCTCGGTGATGCAGGTGTTGTCGGACCAGACTCTCGCGCCGGCCGTGTCGCTGCCCAACCCGACGCTCACCGAGCACAACATCTACGTGCAGGCGGCCACGGCGACCGCGACGGCGCCGGCAGCGCCGACGGCGCTCGCCGCGACGCCGGGGGCCGGCACCGCCTCGATCGCGTTCACGCCGGGGTCCAACGGTGGCGCGCTGATCACCAACTACCAGTACTCGTTGAACGGGGGAGCGTGGAACACGCTGTCGCCCGCCGACTCGCTGAGTCCGGTCACCATTCCCGGACTCGCCAACGGCACCACGTACGGCGTGCAGCTGCGGGCCGTCAACAGTGTCGGCGCCGGCTCGGCCTCGGCATCCGTCTCGGTGACGCCGCGCACCACCCCGGCGGCGCCCACCAGCCTGGTGGCGACGCCCGGGAACGGATCGGCGACGATCGCGTTCACCCCGGGGTCGAACGGTGGCGCCGGGATCACCAACTACCAGTACTCGTTGAACGGCGGAGCGTGGACGTCGCTGTCGCCTGCCGACACCGCGAGCCCCGTGACCATCCCGGGTCTCGCCAACGGCACGCCCTACAGCGTGCAACTTCGAGCCGCCAACGCGGCGGGCGCCGGTGCGGCGTCCACCTCGGTGGCGGTGACGCCTCGCAGCGCCCCGTCCGCGCCGACGGGGCTGGTCGCCACAGCGGGAAGTGGCTCCGCCTCGATCGCCTTCACGGCCGGCGCGAACGGTGGCGCTGCGATCACCAACCACCAGTACACGCTGAACGGCGGCACGACGTGGACGTCGCTGTCGCCGGCTGACGCCGTCAGCCCCGTGACCGTGCCCAGCCTGGCGAACGGGACGACCTACAGCGTGCAGCTCCGGGCGGTCAACGCGGCGGGCGCCGGTGCGGCATCGTCGGCCGTCGCGGTGAAGCCGGTCGGCGCTCCGGCGGCGCCGACGAGCGTCGTCGCCAAGCCGGGCAACGGGGCCGTCAGCCTCTCGTTCGTGGCGGGAGCGAACGGTGGCGCCGCGATCTCCAACTACCAGTACTCGTTGAACGGCGGCGCATGGGCAGCGCTGTCGCCGGCGGACAACGCCAGCCCGGTCCTCGTCAAAGGCCTGGTCAACGGCACCCTGTACGGCATCCGGCTGCGCGCGGTGAACTCGATGGGCACAGGCGCCGCTTCGGCCTCGGTGTCCGTCCGGCCGACGGCGGTCCCGCCGTCGGCGCCGACGAAGTTGGTCGCCTCGCCCCGGAGCGGAGCGGCGAACATCCTCTTCCTCGCCGGCTCGAACGGCGGGGCGGGCGTCACCAACCACCAGTACTCGGTGAACGGCGGTGCGTGGAAGTCGCTGTCGCCCGGCGACGCCTCCAGCCCGATTCGCATCCCGGGCCTCACCAACGGGGTGCTGTACAGCATCAAGATCCGCGCCGTGAACGCCAAGGGTGTCGGTGCGGCATCGGCGGCGGTTTCGGTTCGGCCGAGTGCCACGGTGGCGGTGCCCGCGGCACCCACGGCGCTCGTGGCCAAGGCCATCGCCGGTGGCGCGACCATCACGTTCTGGCCGGGCTCGGACGGCGGCTCGGCGATCACCAACCACTACTACTCGTTGAACAACGCCCCGTGGAAGGCGCTGTCGCCCGCAGACGGAGCGAGCCCGATCACGATCAAGGGGCTCGCCGCTGGCGCCACCTACTCGATCCGGTTGCGGGCGGCGAACGTCAAGGGCGCCGGCGCATCGTCGGTGGCGGTGTCGGTGAAGGTGCCAGCGACGGTGCCCGGCGCACCCACGAACGTCCAGTTGTCGTCGGTGCTGGTGCCCGAGCAGTTCTTCCCGGTGCTCCTGCTGGGCACCCACGCCAACGCCGCCTGGACCGCACCGGCCACCGGCGGCTCACCCATCACGTCGTACACCGTGCGCTGGTGGAGCGCTCCCACCGGCGGCACGGTGCTACTGACCTGCACGACCAGCGCGACCACGTGCTACAGCGTGACCCAGATGCCGATCTTCACCGCCTACTACGCGGACGTGGTCGCGTCGAACGCGGTCGGCACGGGGCCGCCCAGCGCCCGTCAGCTGTACCAGACCTAGTCCGGTCCGCTCGGCGGCGCCGACAGAAAGTCCGGGCAGCAACCGGTCATCGCGCTGATAGACAGGATGGCCGTGACGAACGAGGCCGTGATCCCCCTCCCCGAGGGACGGTTCGCGCAGGCGGTCTACCTGCTGAAGGGCCTGCTCCGGCACCAGAAACGCACGTTCTTCATCGCGGTCGGTGGTGCCTCGGTCTTCGCGGCGTGCACCGTCGGGTCGGCCGTGGTCGTGCGCTGGATGATCGACGACGTCATCACCCCGCGCTTCCAGGAGGGCTCGGTCGACACGAGCACCGTCGTCGCCGTGCTCGGCACGCTCATCCTGCTCGGCGTCGTGCGAGCCGCCGGCGTGGTCGTGCGCCGCACCTGGGCGGGCCGCACGACATGGCGGGTCACCGAGCGGCTGAGCGGCCAGGTGGTCGACCGGCTGATCGAGCAACCAGCACCGTGGCACCGGCGCCAGACCACCGGCGACCTCATCACGCGGGCCGGCGTCGACGCCGAAGCGGCCACGGCCATCCTGTCGCCGCTGCCGTTCGCGTCGGGCACCGTCGTGCTGGTCTTCCTGTCGTCGACGTGGCTGCTCATCACCGACCCGCTGCTGGGCGCAGCGGCAGTGTGCGTGTTCCCCGTGCTCATCGCCGTCAACATCGGCTATCAGCGACGTGTCGACCGGTTCTACAACACCGCGCAGGACGAGTTGGGCAAGCTCAGCTCCGCCGTGCACGAGAGCTTCGAGGGTGTCGCCGTCGTCAAGTCGTTCGGTGCCGAGCACCGTGAGACCGAGCGGCTCGCCACCATCGCCGGACGGTTGCGCGAGGCGCGCCTCGGGGCGGTCCGGTTGCGCAGTGCATTCGAAGCGGTGCTCGACGCGATCCCCAGCATCGTCAACGTGGGCCTGCTCGTGGGCGGCGCGTACCGCGTGCGTGCCGGCGAGATGACCGTGGGCGAGTTGACCAGCTTCATCTACCTGTTCACGCTGCTCGTGTTCCCGTTGCGGCTCATCGGCTTCGCGCTGTCCGAGGTGCCTCACTCGTTGGCCGGGTGGGCGCGCATCAGGTCGCTGCTCGACGATCCGGTCGAGGCCGACCCGGCCCGCTCGCTGCTGCACGGCACCGACAACTCGGTGCACCTGCGCGACCTGCACTACTCGCACGACGGCGAACGCGACGTGCTCTGCGGTGTCACCGCCGAGATCGACGGCGGCCGCACCGTGGCCGTCGTCGGTGCCACCGGAGCGGGCAAGACCACCTTGCTGCACCTGATGGCAGGGCTGGTCGCGCCGACTTCGGGCACGGTGACGGTGCCGGCCGACGGTGCCGAGATCGTGTTCCAGGAAGCCTTCCTGCTGGCCGGCAGCGTGCGCGAGAACATCACACTCGGGGCCGAGGTCGGCTCCGACGCCGTCGACCTCGCGCTGCAGGTCGCCGAGGCCGAGTTCGTGCATCAGCTGCCGGAAGGTCTGGACACCGAGATCGGTGAGCGTGGCGTCGGCCTGTCCGGCGGTCAGCGGCAACGCCTCGCCCTCGCCCGGGCCCTGGTCCGTCGCCCCGCGGTGCTGCTGCTCGACGACACCACCTCGGCCCTCGACCCCTCCACCGAGGCGAGGGTGCTGGCCAACCTGCGCGCTGCACTCTCGAGTACGACGGTCATCGCCATCGCCAGCCGGCCGTCCACCATCGCGCTCGCCGACGACGTGCTGTACCTGGTCGACGGCCAGGTGGTCGCCCACGGCCTGCACGACGAGCTGATGGCGTCGGTGCCCGAGTACCGCAGGCTGATCGAGGCCTTCGAGCACGACCGACGCGAACTGGACACCGAGACCGCGGGAGGTGCGGCATGACCGAGCCGCTGAGCCGCTGGACCGCGGTCGAGACCATCGGCAAGGGGGTGCGCGCCGCGCCCGCGTTGCGCACCGGCTTCATGGTCACGCTGGGCCTCGCGATGGTCGGTGCCGCCGGCCGCGTGGTCATCCCCATCCTCGTGCAGCAGGCCATCGACCGCGGCTTCGAGGCCGGCCAGGTGAAGGTCGACGTCGTCGTGAAGATGGCCGTCACCGCGCTGGTGGTCATCTGCCTGGCGTCGTGGGCGCAACGAACGGCGGTCTATCGGCTCGGTCGGCGGAGCGAGGAGGCGCTGTACGGCCTGCGCGTCCGCCTGTTCGAGCACATCCACCGGCTCAGCGTCGCCGACCACAACGAGGAGCGAAAGGGCGCGCTCGTCGCTCGCGTCACGTCCGACGTCGAGACGCTGGCGCAGTTCTTCCAGTGGGGCGGCCTGGCGTGGTTGCTGAACGGCACGCTGATGTTGCTCGTCGCCGGGGTCATGCTCGCCTACGACTGGGTGCTCGCCGTCGTCGCGTTCATCGCGGCTGCGCCGCTCGCGCTCGTGCTGCAGCAGGTGCAGGGCCACCTGTCGAAGGCCTACGACTCGGCTCGGTCGCGCAACGCCCAGGTGATGACGCAGATCAGCGAGGTCGTCGCCGGCGCCGAGACGCTGCGCGCCTACGACGCCGGCGAGCGGTACGGCGAGCGGGCCAAGGAGGCCAGCCACGAGCGATCGAACTCGTTCATCCGCGCCGGCACCATCGGGGCCTTCCTGTTCCCGTCGGGCGAGGTGTTCGGTGTGCTCACCGTGTCGGCCGTGGTCGTCACCGGGTTGCTACGCGGTCCCGACAGCGGCCTCACCGCCGGTGCGATGGTCGGCTTCGTCTTCCTCACCTACCGCTTCCTCGAGCCGATCGCCGAGTTCACCGAGGTGCTCGACCAGACCCAGACCGCCGTGGCCGGAATGCGCCGCGTCCTCGGCGTGCTCGAGATCCCCATCGGCCCACCCGAGCCCACCGTGCCGATGGCATTGCCGGCCGGCGCGCTGGCCGTGACGGTGGACCGCGTCGACTTCAGCTATCGAAGTCGCGGCGACTCCGACGAACCGCCGGTGCTCACCGACGTGAGCGTGCACATCCCGGCCGGTCAGCAGGTCGCCGTCGTCGGTGAAACGGGTTCCGGCAAGACCACGCTCGGCCGCCTCGTCGCCCGGCTCGCCGACCCGAGTGCGGGCACCGTGCTCGTGGGTGGTGTTCCGCTGACGCGCGTCAGCAACACCGATCTGCGGTCGCGGCTCACGGTCGTCCCGCAGGAGCCGTTCCTGTTCGAAGGCACCATCGAAGCCAACCTGCGCTTCGCCAAGCCGAAGATCACCCGCGCCGACCTGGTCGCCGCCGTGCTGCAGCTCGACCTCGCCGACTGGCTCGACACCTTGCCCGACGGGCTGGACACCGAGGTGGGCGAGCGCGGCGCGCAGATGAGCGCCGGCGAGCGGCAGCTGGTGGCGCTCATCCGGGCCTCGTTGGTCGACCCCGACGTGTTGGTGCTCGACGAGGCCACGTCGTCGGTCGACGCCCTCACCGAGGTGCGGCTCGCCCGTGCCCTCGAGCACCTGGCCTCCGGTCGCACCACCATCGCGATCGCTCACCGTTTGAGCACGGCCGCCCGCGCCGATCGGGTCCTCGTGCTCGACCACGGCCGACTGGTCGAGGACGGCACACACACCGAGCTGGTGCAGGCGGGCGGCGCCTACTCGCGCATGTACGACGCCTGGGTCGCGGCGACGTCCGCCGGCTGACCGAGGTCGTCAGCGTTCGTCGGCCGTCGTCTGCCCTCGTCAGCCGTCGAGGTTGCCGATGTCGTCGGGCGGCATGTCGAACGGCATCGGGCCGTTGACGTGCACGACGCGACAACTCACCACGGCGCCGTCGGACACGACCACGAGTCCGTTGGAACGGAAGGTGGCGGTCTCGCCGGGGGCGAGGCGGTCGACAGCGACGGTCTCCGTCCCCACCTCCAGGCCCGAGGCCAGGATGGACAGGTCGAGCGTGAAGTCGCGGGTGACCGTGTCGGTGTTGCGGATCGTGCCGGTCATGGTGACCACGTCGTTGGTCGTGTCGCAGCGGCTCGGGCCCAACTCGTAGCTGCCGGGGTTGGCGTACTGGTCGAGTTCGCGCAGCACCACACGGGTGAACATGAAGCCGACGATGCACAGCAGCGCAGCGGCGACGGACAGGGCGATACCTGCGATGGCGAAGCCGCGACCGTGTCCGTCCTGAGCGCTCGCCTTGCGAGCACCGAGGATGCCGAACACCAACGCCAGCGCGGCGCCGACCGCAGCCGCGGCGAAGACGAACGGCAACCATGCCGCCAACACCGAGACGAGGCCGATGATGAACGACGCGACCGCGAACCCTCGAGTTCGTGGCGCGACCGGTGGCACGTTCGGCGCCTGCATCGGGTAGGCCCCGGGTGCCAGCGGTGAGCCCGGCGAGCCGTTCGGGTCCACGAAGCGGCGCCCGCCCATGGCCACGTCGGCGGTCCACTGCGCGCCGTTGTGATAGCGGTACTCGAAGCGACCGTAGGGGTCCGGGTGCCAGCCACTCGGACCGATGGGGGTGCTCACGAGATCGAAGATATCTCCGGTTGCGCTCTACCATCGGGGGCGTATGGAGATCGTGCTCATTCGCCATGGCCAGCCCGAGTGGGTACGCGACGGACTCAACGTCGTCGACCCGCCCCTCACCGACCTCGGTCATCAGCAGGCCGAGTGCGTGGGCCGGGCGCTCGGAGGCGAGCACTTCGACCGGATCATCGTGTCGCCGTTGCGTCGCGCCAGGCAGACCGCCGAGCCGTTGCGCACCACCGTGTCCTACGACGAGGAGATCCAACCGTTCCTGGAGGAGATCCGCGAGCCGAACTGGCACGGCACCCCCGCCGAGCTGGCGAGCGCCGCCTACACCGAAGAGCGGTCGCGCCCGTCCGAGGCGCGCTGGGACGGCCTCAACGGTGGTGGCGAACCGCCCCGCGACTTCGTCGAACGCGTTCGTGCCGGCGCCGTCGAGTTCTGGGCCTCACTCGGGATGTACCGCGCCAAGCAGACGCTGCCGGTGTGGCACGTCGAGCAGCCCGACTTCCGCATCGCCGTCGTCGCCCATGCGGGCACCAACGGTGTGCTGCTGTGCCACCTGCTCGGACTCGATCCGGTGCCGTGGGAGTGGGATCGGTTCGTCACCCACCACGCGTCGATCACCCGCCTCGAGAGTTTCGAGATGGGCGACGGTCACACGTTCGCGTTGTCACGCCTGAGCGACCTCGAGCACCTGCCCGCGGACGCCCGTACCCGCTGACCCCCAGGAGTGTTCACCAGGAACTGAAGTTCGCGGTGTTCACCAGGAACTTAAGTTCGCGGTGTTCACCAGGAACTTAAGTTCCTGGTGGTCCGGTCACCAGGCGCAGCGGAGGCGCTTGATGCCGTTGATGAAGTTGCTCTGCAGGTAGTCGGGCTCGCCCACGGTGTGGATGTTCGGGACGCGGCGACGGAGCTCGTCGAACATCACCGAGATCTCGCGGCGGGCGAGGTTCGCGCCGAGACAGAAGTGCGGGCCACCGGCACCGAAGCCCACCTGCGCAGGCTGCGGCTGGCGGGTGATGTCGAAGCGGTGCGGATCTGCGTAGACCTTGTCGTCGCGGTTGGCCGAGTTGTACCACATGATCACCTTCTGGCCGGCGGCGATCTTCTGGCCGCGGATCTCGGTGTCCTCGGTGGCGGTGCGGCGGAAGTGGATGACCGGCGTGGCGTAGCGCACGATCTCGTCGACCGCGGTCTTGGTGTTCGCATCCCAGTTGTTCCACCACTGGTCGCGCTGGTCCGGGTTGTCGGTGAGCAGCTTCAGCCGTGGCTGATCGCGTTGCGCGTCGTCTCGTTGCCGGCGACGACGAGCAGGATGAAGAACGAGCCGAACTCCTGCGGGGTGAGGCGCTCGCCGTCGACCTCGGCGTGCATCATGATCGCTCGTCAGGTCTTCGCGAGGGTTCTTCAGGCGGTCCTCGCCGAGCGCCTGCGCGTACTGGAACAGGCCCATGCCGGCGGCGATGAGGTCGTCGAACGACTGGGTGAACTCGGGGTCGCCGACGCCGAGGATGATGTTCGTCCAGGCGAACATCTGCGCGTGGTCCTCGTCGGGGATGCCCATCATCTCGCAGATGATCTGCAGCGGCAGGGGAGCGGCCACCTCGTGCACGAAGTCGCACTCACGGTCGGGGAACTCGCTCGAGCAGACGGTCGACCACGCTGGTGGCCTTGGTGTGCACGTACGACTCGACGCGGGCGATCTCCTTCGGCGTGAAGCCCTTCGACACGATGGAGCGCAGCCGGAAGTGCTTCGGGTCGTCCATCATGATCATCGAGCCGAAGAACTCGCCGATCTCGATCGGCATGTCGCCGACGTTCACGCCCTGGCCGCTGCAGAACAGCTGCGGGTTGCGGCTGACGTGCCAGATGTCCTCGTGGTTGACGAGCGAGAAGTAGCCGGGGCCCTTCGGGAACTGGGCGTCGGGGAAGTCCCACTCCTCCCACCAACTGATCGGCTGCTGCGTGCGCAGCGTCTGGAACGCGCCCTCGCGGTACTCGCGAGGAGCGATCCAGAACTCGGGATCGGAGAGGTCGAAGGAGCCGAGAGCGACGTCGGGGAGTTGCATGGGCGGATGGTAACCCTGCCGTAGCCTGTGATGCGTGCTGAACCCCTCGCAGATCGAACGTGTTCTCGTCGTGATGGCCCACCCCGACGACGTCGACTTCGGCTCGGCGGGCACGATGGCCTGGCTCACCGACCACGGCGTGCACGTCACCTACTGCCTCGTCACCGATGGTGACGCCGGCGGTTCCGATCGCTCGATGGCGCGCTCGGACATGGCGGCGCTGCGCCGTGTCGAACAGACGGCCGCGGCAGCTGCCGTCGGCGTGAAGGACCTCGTGTTCCTCGGCCATCCCGACGGCCGGGTGGTCGCCGACCTCGCGCTGCGCTGCGACATCAGCCGTGTCATCCGCGAGGTCCGTCCGCAGGTGGTCGTGTGCCAGTCGCCCGAGCGCAACCTCGATCGCATCTTCGCCAGCCACCCCGACCACCTCGCCGCGGGCGAGGCGGCGATGTGCGCCGTGTACCCCGACTCGCGCAACCCGTTCGCGTTCCCCGAGCTGCTCGAGGCCGGCCTCGAGCCGTGGGAGGTGGAGGAGATCTGGTTGTCGGGTCACGCAGTGCCCACCGATGCCGTCGACGTCACCGACCACGTCGACCGCAAGTTCGAAGCGCTTGCTGTCGCACGTCAGCCAGCACCCCGACCCCGACGGTGTGCCGGCCAGGGTCACCGAGTGGATGGGCCGCACGGCCACTGCACTCGGGCTCCCCGAGGGCCGGCTGGCCGAGGCGTTCCGCGTCGTCCGCGCCGGCTGAGCCCCGTCGCGCCGACCGACCCGCTCCGATTCAAACCGGCTACCGGCGGGTAGCTACGCTCACGCCATGACCGAAGCCGTGATCGTCGCCACCGCCCGCAGCCCGATCGGCCGCGCCAACAAGGGGTCGCTGGTCTCCATGCGCCCCGACGACATGAGCGCCCAGATCGTCCGCGCCCTCATGGAGAAGGTCCCGCAGGTGAAGGCCAGCGACGTCCAGGACCTGATGATGGGCATCGGCCAGCCCGCCGGTGAGGGCGGCTTCAACATCGGCCGCGTCGTCGCCTCGCTCGCCGGTCTCGACGACGTCCCCGGCGTCACCGTCAACCGCTACTGCTCGTCCAGCCTGCAGACCATCCGCATGGCGTTCCACGCCATCAAGGCCGGCGAGGGCGACTGCTTCATCGCCGCCGGTGTCGAGACCGTCAGCCGCTACGCCAGCGGTGCCAGCGACGTCGCGCCGAACGCCATCTTCAAGGGCCCGGGCGAGCGCACCAAGCTGCGCGCTCAGGGCGGCCAGGGCACCTGGACCCCGCCCGAGGGCCTGCCCGACATGTACATCGCCATGGGTCAGACCGCCGAGAACGTGGTCGAGATCGAGGGCATCAGCCGCGAGGACATGGACCGCTTCGGCGTCCGCAGCCAGAACCTGGCCTGCGACCACGTCGACAACGGCTTCTTCGCCCGTGAGATCACGCCGCTCACCCTGGAGGACGGCACGGTCGTCTCCAAGGACGACGGCCCCCGCCCCGGCACGAACTACGAAGCGGTCAGCCAGCTGAAGCCGGCGTTCCGTCCCGACGGCACCGTCACCGCCGGCAACGCCTGCCCGCTGAACGACGGCGCCGCGGCCGTGATGGTGATGAGCGACACCAAGGCCAAGCAGCTCGGCCTCACCCCGCTCGCCCGCATCGTCGCCTCCGGCGTGTCCGGCCTGAACCCCGAGATCATGGGCCTCGGCCCGATCGAGGCCATCCGCCAGACGCTCGGCCGGGCCAACATGACCATCGACCAGATCGACCTCGTCGAGATCAACGAGGCGTTCGCCTGCCAGGTCATCGGCTCGGCTCGTCACCTGGGCATCGACCTCGACACCCAGATGAACATCCACGGTGGCGCCATCGCCCTCGGCCACCCGTTCGGCATGACCGGCGCGCGCATCATGACGACGCTGATCAACGGCCTCCAGTGGGAGGACAAGCAGTACGGCCTGGAGAGCATGTGCGTCGGCGGCGGCCAGGGCATGGCCATGATCGTCGAGCGCCTCAGCTGATCATGCGGTGACGGGTTGGCGCTCGCGTTGGGCGAGCGCCACCATCGCGAAGAAGACGACACCGGCGCCGGCGATGGAGAACATCCACGCCGGCCCGATGGCGGCGTACATCGGACCCGCCAAGTACGCGGTCGTGGCACCGATGAGCAGGTTCGCCGAGCCGGCCAGGCCCTGCGCCGCGGCCGCGCGACCCGCCGGAGCGCCGTCGGCCACCACGGCCTGCGCGGCGGGAACACCGAGCGCCTGCACCATGCCCTCGATCGCGCTGAGCCCGACGATGAGCGCGGGCGTGCTGATGTGCCCGTACACCGCAGTGAGCGGACCGACGAGCAACGACGCCAGCACGCCGACGCGCAGCGCGCCGCGCTGGTCGGCGAGGCGGCCGCCCGTGGTGGCGAGCAGTGCGAACGGGATGCCGTAGGCGAGGAAGCCGAGGCTGATGAGCATGTTGCTGCCACCCAGGTCGGTGAGATACCGGTCCAGGGTGGCGTCGTAGATGCCCACGGGCAGGAACAGCGCCAGGCTCAGCAGCACACCGGCGCGCACACGTGGGATGCGCAGCAGGTCGAACGCCAGCCCGTGCTGCTTGTCGATCGGCGGTTTGGGCAGTTCGCGGAACGCGAGCAGCAACAGCCCGGCGAGGGCGAACGCGCCGGCCACCAGGAACGGCACGCGGATACCGAACGGGTCGACGAGCAGCCCGCCGATGACCGGTCCGGTGACGAAGCCCGCCAGTTCGACACCGCTGATGGTGCCCAGCCGCTTGGCGACGTCGACGTCGCTGATGCTGATGACGATGGCGCGCGACGCCGGCAGGAACAGGCTGTTCGAGAACCCGACGACCGCGCGCGAGAAGACCAGCATCCACAACGAACTGGACATCGCGAACAGCACGCTCCCGGCGACGGCGAAGCCCAGCCCGAGCAGGAGCAGCAGCTTCGAATGGCCGCGGTCGGCGAACGGGGCCAGCAGCAACTGGCCGACGAGGCCGACGAGGAAGCCCGAGCCGGCGATCAGACCGAGTCCGGCGTCGCTGAAGCCGAACTTGTCCTGCAGGTCGCTGAGGAGGGTGAAGACGACGCTGTTGGCGATCCCGATGCTGGCTGTTGCGAGGAGAAGGGGATACCAACCGGTCGGGCGCTGCGCCGTCACGGCAGTTCCGCGCGGACGCGGACGGTCTCGGGTTCGCGGTCGCAGCGCAGGGCGCGCAAGAGGTAGCGCTCGTCACCGGCGTGCAGTTCGGCCAGGCACCACTTGCCCGGCTCGCTGCACTCGCCGTCGCCCAGCGGGTGCAGGGCGTCGATGTCGAGGCCGGCCGTGTCGGCCTCGGCGTGCCACAGCGACACCAGGCCTCGCCGCAGTTCCGGCTCGTCGAGCAGGTCGATGCCGTGGAGAATGAGCTCGACGGTCAGCACCGTCACGGGCTGCACGTCGTCGATGTCGACGAGCTCGCCGTTGAGCTCACCGTCGAGCAGGACGATGACGGGACCCTGGCTGCCGCCCACGCCGCCGACGAAGCCGTAGCGAACGAGCGGCAGGCCGTCGTCGCCGGTGCACTCGTAGCGCACGCGATCGCCGGGACCGAGCATCATGCGCGGGCCTCCTGCACCACGGCGTCCGCGAAGCTCGGCCACAGTGTGAGCGCCTCGGCCGACCACTCGTCGAACGGTCGGTCGGTGAGCGCGACAGCAGCGATCTGCACCCCCGGATCCACCCACAGGAGGGTACCGGCTCCACCGAAGTGTCCGAACGTGCCGGGCGAGTTGGTGGTGCCCGTCCAGTGCGGCGACTTGTCGCCGCGCAACTCGGTGCCCAGGCCCCACGGGCACGGGTCGAAGCGCCCGACGCCGGGGACGAGCCCGGCGAGCGCGGGGAACTGGACGGAGCGGAACGCGGTGGCCGACGGCTCGGACAGCAACGACGGCGAGCGCAGCTCGGCGATGAACGACAGGAGATCGCGCACCGTGCTGCGCAGCCCGTGCGCCGGCGAGCCCTTCAGCGTCGTCGCGGCCATCCCGAGGGGCTCGAGCACGGCCTCGCGCTGGTACTGCTCGTACGGCATGTCGGCGGCGCGGGCGACGTGGTCCGCAGCCAGTTCGATGCCGGTGTTGCTGTAGATGCGACGAGCCTCGGGCCGACCGATGGGGTCGGGCCCGTCGAACGCGTAGCCGCCGGCGTGGGCGAGCAGATGGCGCAACGTGCAGCCCGGCTGGCCGACCGGATCGTCGAGGGAGACGATGCCCTCCTCGCACGCGACGAGCGCGGTCCAGCCGACGAACATCTTCGAGATGGACGCGATGCGGAACGGGTGATCGATGTCGCCGATCGTGTGGATGCCGGCGTCGGTGATCGCCGCGGCCGCCACGTGGGCGACCGGCCACGTCGCCGTGAGCCGCAACGCCTGCATCGATGGACGGCTCAGGCGAGGCCGGTGGAGCGGAGCATCTCGGCCACGTGGAACGCGAGATCGAGGCTCTGCCGACCGTTCAGCCGCGGATCGCACACCGTCTGGTAGCGGTCGTCGAGCTGGCTGTCGAGGATCTTGTCGGCGCCGCCGATGCACTCGGTGACGTTGTCGCCGGTGAGCTCGACGTGGATGCCGCCCGGCCAGGTGCCCTCGGCGTGGTGGGCCTTGACGAACCCGTCGATCTCGGCGCAGATGGCGTCGAAGTCGCGGGTCTTGCGGCCGCTCACCGAGGTGATCGTGTTGCCGTGCATGGGGTCGCACGCCCACACCACCGGGTGCCCGGCGTCGCGTACCGCGCGCAGCAGCGGACGCAGGCCGTCCTCCACCTTGTCGGCACCCATGCGGCTGATCAGCGTGAGCCGACCCGGGATGCGTGCCGGGTTGAGCTTCTCGCACAGCTCGAGCACGTACGAGGCATCGGTGGTGGCGCCGACCTTGCAGCCGATGGGGTTGCCGACACCACGCAGGAACTCGACGTGCGCCGCGTCGAGTTGACGGGTGCGCTCGCCGATCCAGAGCATGTGCGCCGAGCAGTCGTACCAGCCGCCGGTGAGGCTGTCCTGGCGGGTGAGCGCTTCCTCGTAGCCGAGCAGCAGCGCCTCGTGGCTGGTGTAGACGTTGGTCTCGTGCAGGTCGTGGGTGGCCTCGGTGTCGACGCCGCAGGCGCGCATGAAGCGCAGGGCGCGATCGATCTCTCCGGCGAGCTGCTCGTAGCGCTGGCCCTCGGGGCTGCTGGCGACGAACTCCTGTGTCCAGGCGTGCACCCGGCCGAGGTCGGCGAACCCGCCCTTGGTGAAGGCGCGCAACAGGTTCAGCGTGCTGGCCGACTGGTTGTACGCCTGGACGAGACGGTCTGGGTCGGGCAGCCGCGCGGCCTCGGTGGACGCGTCGCCGTTGACGATGTGACCGCGGAAGCTGGGCAGCTCCTGGTCGCCGACCTTCTCGGTGTTGCTCGAGCGCGGCTTGGCGAACTGGCCGGCGATGCGACCGACCTTCACGACCGGCACGCCGAGCGAGTAGGTGAGCACCACCGACATCTGCAGGATGACGCGCAACTTCTCGCGGATGTTGACGGCCGAGAACTCCTCGAAGCTCTCGGCGCAGTCGCCGGCCTGAAGCAGGAAGGCGTTGCCGGCGGCCACCTGGGCCGAGGAGTTCTGCAGCGAGCGGGCCTCACCGGCGAAGACCAGCGGGGGATAGGACGCGATCTGCTTCAGCGCTCGATCGAGATCGCCCGCATCGGGCCACTCGGGCTGTTGGTGGACAGGGAGTGCCTGCCACGAGGAAGGGGACCACGCTTTTGCCACGTCGGTCAGCCTAACGGGACGCCCGCCCGCGTGCCCGGGAGAAACGAGCCCCGGAAAACGGGCGAAGGCCGCAGCCCGATGGGCTGCGGCCTTCGTCGGAATCGGTGGCGTCAGACGGCGAGGATGCGGACGGCGTCCTCGCGGAGGCCGGCGACCGCACGGCTGACGAGGCGGCGGGCGGCCTCGGCGGTGACGCCCAGGTTCTCGCCGACTTCGCGGAAGCTCTTGCGCTCGCCGTCGAGGAGACCGAAACGGGCCTCGACCGCGTAGCGAGCACGCTTGTCGAGCGTGCCGAGCAGCTCGTCGAGCAGGTCGGTGTCGACCATGGCCATCACGGCGTCTTCGGGGGTGCCGTCGCCGTTGGCCATCAGGTCGCCGAGGGTGGCGTCGCCGTCGTCGCCGATGGTCTTGTCGAGCGAGACCGGCGTGGTGAGGCGGTGCAGTTCGGCGTTGCCGACGTCGAGCGTCTCGCCGTCGCCGCTGGCCTGACGCAGGGCTGCACGGAGGCTGGCCGAGCGATCGCCGGGGATGCGGATGAGGCTGGCCTTCTGGTCGAGGGCACGGCCGATGGCCTGGCGGATCCAGAAGGTGGCGTAGGTGGAGAACTTGAAGCCACGGCGCCAGTCGAACTTGTCGACCGCGTGCTCGAGGCCGAGGTTGCCCTCCTGGATGAGGTCGAGCAGGTCCATGCCCTGGGGCAGGGGATAGCGGCGAGCGATGCTCACCACGAGGCGAAGGTTGGCGCGGATGAAGCGATCCTTGGCGTCGGCGGCAGCTGCCACCTGAGGCCTTGAGGGCGGCGCCCTTCTCGCCGTTGGCGAGGCGCTCGGCGGCGTCGCGACCGGCCTCGATGACGCGCGACAGTTCGCGCTCTTCCTCCGCATTGAGCAGGGAAACTTTTCCGATGTCGTTCAGGTAGAGTCCGATGGAGTCGTTCATGGCAATGTGTCTCAACTTGTGGGTTCGGCGTCTGATTCCGCGGGAATGTGTGTCATCGGGCACATGAGCGCGCCGGTTGGTGATGACAGGTCCCGGATCCCGATGGGGGGTCGGTACGTGGGGGGACAGGTCACAGTACTACATCGGTCAACCTTTGTCGTGTCAGAATGCATCTTGACACTGTGTTGATGAACTGTGGCGCCTCGGACCTGGGGTTCCGCACACGTAGACTCCGCTCCCGATGCCTGGACGAACCGCGGAGTGGGGACGAATCGGCCTGTTCGGAGGCACCTTCGACCCCCCGCACGTCGGCCATCTCGTCACCGCGGTCAACGTGCGTCACGCACTGTCGCTCGATGTCGTGGTGCTGATGGTGGCCAACGTTCCCTGGCAGAAGGCGGGCACCCGACCCGATCACGCCGGCGGCCGATCGCCTGGCGATGGTCCGGGCGGCCGTGGCCGATGTGCCCGGACTGGAGGCGGGCGACGCCGAGATCCGCCACGGCGGTCCCAGCTACACCGCCGATACGCTGGCACTCTTGTCGCCGCGAGCACCCCCACGCCTCTCTCTTCACGATCGTCGGCGACGACGCCGCGGCCGGGATCGAGACCTGGGAGCGCTACACCGAAGTGGCCGAACGTTCCAGTCTGGTCGTCGTCGACCGGCCCGGTGCCCCGATGGAACTGTCCAGCGAGTTCGAGTGGATCCGCGTCGAGGTCCCGCACCTCGACGTCTCCAGCACCGATCTGCGCGCCCGGGCAGCCGATGGTCGACCGCTCGACTACCTGGTCACCGATCCCGTGCTCGACGTCATCCGTGCTCGGGGCATGTACAAGGCGGTCGTGTGAGTTCGCTGGCCTCGGTGCGGCGCACGCGCACGGCGCTGATGCTCGCCGCCAGCCTCGTGGTGGTCGTGGCGATCGGCGGTCTGCTGTACGCGGGCGCGCTGGCGCTCGTCCGGTACGAGGGTGGCAAGGACCGCACCGTCGACGCCGAGCCGATCCCGGTCACCCCGGTGGGCATGCTCGCGTCCGTCGACGACAGCGACCAGCTCACCGGCGTGACGATCTGGGTCCTCAACGAGGACCAGGTCATCGACGGCGAGCCGGCGCGCACGCCCGGCGGCAGCATCGTCAGCGTGCCCATCAGCAGTGACATCCTCGGTGGCGTCGACGGGCAGCGTCAGTCGCTGGCCGAGGCGTACGCCGACGGGGGCGCCGACGCGCTGCTGCTGGCCGTCGAGAGCCTGCTGTCGCTCACCGTCGACCAGTCCATGGTGGCCACGCCCACCGAGCTCGCCGAACTGCTGCAGCCGGTCGCCCCGGTCGACGTGGTGCTGCCCGACGACGTCGTCACCACCGACGACGGCGCCGAGGTCACCCTCTACGCGGCAGGCGAAGCCAGCCTGTCGGCGGGCCAGATGGCCAAGCTGCTCAACGCCAAGGCCGACGGCCAGACCGAGGCCGACCGCCGTCCGAACATCCTCGCTGCGTGGAAGGGGGTCGTGGCCGCCATCGGCGACGGCCGCACCGACCCGTCGCCGCTCACCCCCACGTCGCTGGGGCAGCTCGTCGGCCAGGTGTACTCCGGCCCGGCGGACTCGCGCGGCATCGTCGCCGGGCCGCTGCCCGACCCCATCGAATCCGACCGCGACGTCGAGCAGCTCGATCGTGCCGACGCCGTGCTGGTCTTCGCCACGATCGCCCCCAGCAACATGTCCGCCGCGTCCACCGGGTTGACGTTCCGCATCGAGGCCCCTCCGGGTCACGAGGACAAGGTGAAGTGGGCCGTCGAGGCGCTGCTCTACCTGGGCGGCAACGTCGGTTGGGTGAAGCAGGACGGCCCCGAGCAGCCGACCACGAAGGTGCTGCTCTCGGACCTCAGCCTGTCCGACGACGCCCTCGGTGCCGAGAACCTCTTCGGCTCCGATTTCGAGCAGTTGGAGGCGGGCAACCGGATCGAAGGCATCGACGTCATCATCCAGCTCGGCACCACCTTCCTCGACGACCCGAACACCGGCATCGCCTTGCCGTCCACCACTACGACCACGACGGTGCCCTGATGACCGACTCACCCCTTTCCCCCGCGGCCCTTGCCGCCCGCGAGCTCGCCGTCGTCGCGGCGCGAGCCGCCGACGAGAAGAAGGCCGACCACACCCTGGTGCTCGCGGTCGGCGACGTGCTGCAGATCACCGACTACTTCGTGATCGCCAGCGCCAACAACCGGCGGCTCGTCAAGAGCGTGGTCGACTCGGTGGAGGAGATCGTGCGCGAGCAGCTCGGCCGGTCGCCGCATCCGCATCGAGGGCGCGCACGAGCAGCAATGGGTGCTCGTGGACTACGGCGACGTCGTCGTCCACGTGTTCGCCGAGGACATCCGCATGTACTACGAGATCGAGCGCCTGTACCGCGACGTGCCGAAGGTCGACTGGACGGCCTGACGGCGCCGACGCCGGCACAGTCCGGCGATGGGGACGGCCGTCTCGCTCGTTCCCTTGTGATCGGTGTCACCGATGCAAACGCTTTCATCATCTCTAGGGTTGATGAGACATGGCACTCGCACTCTCCGGACCCTTCGACACGGCGCAACTGCCGCGCATCGCGCCCGATCCCGTCACCGTCACGGTGGCGCGCACCGTGGTCCCGGGTCGTGAGGCCGAGTACGAGGCGTGGACCGACGAGGTCATCCACACCCTCTCCAAGTATCACGGCTGCCTCGGCGCCGGCGTCCTGCACCCGGGTCCCGACGGCGGCGACCACCAGTTCGTGTTCCGTTTCGTCGACGGCATCCACCTGCGCGAATGGGAACGTTCGCCCCAGCGCGCCGCGCTCGTCGATCGGGCCAGGGACTTCGTCATCAGCGAGCGGGTCACCCGCACCGTCGGTGTCGAGAACTTCTTCGAACTGCCGGCGCGAGCCGAACCGCAGCGATCGCTGACGAACCGCATCGTCACCGACGTCGCCTGGGTGTACCCGGTGGCGATCGCCAGTTCGCTCGTCGTTGCTCCCCGGATCGCCGAACTGCCGCTGGAGGTGCGTGTGGTCATCTCCACGCTGCTGATCACCGCGGTGATGCGGCTCGGTGTCGGTCCGCTGCGTGCCAAGTTGCGTTCCAAGCGAACGATGTGACGCAAAGGTTGGGGGGCGGGTTTTGGCGGAGGGACCTGCGCTGATATCGTCCACCACTCGTTCGGGGCTGTAGCTCAGTTGGCAGAGCGCTTCCATGGCATGGAAGAGGTCAGGGGTTCAATTCCCCTCAGCTCCACGGACGAAGGCCCAGGTCAACCGACCTGGGCCTTTCTCGTTCCTCTGCCCGTCGTCGGCGCTCAGGGCGCGATGACGAGACGGGTGATCAACCCGTCGTCGAGGCGGAACTCGTAGGAGAGGTCGACCTGCCCACCAGGGAAGTCGCCCTCGAGATGGTTGGTGACGAGCCACCGATCGGTCTCGATGTCCTCCGCGGACACCACCGTGCGGGTGTAGGTGTACTCGGACGCAGCCGTGCGGAGGAACGACTCGACCTCTGCGGCGCCTGCGTAGGTGCGGCCGTCGTCGACGACGGTGGCGTCGGGCGTGAACTGGGCGAGCGCGGTCGCGACGTCGCGGCGGTCGTGTGCAGCCTGGTACGCCATGATCGCCGGAGGGACGGTGGTCGAGTCGAACGGGATCGAGTTCATCGGGACTTCCTTCAGGCCTTGGCCTGCGTGCGGCGCAGCAGCGGGTCGGCCCACCGTAGTGTCGTGTCGGCCAGCCGCATCACCCGTCCCGCCGCCCCGGGGGTGGTGCTGTCGATGAGGTTGCCCATCACCGCCAGCGTGATGTCCGCGGCGGCCTGGGTGCCGACGGCGACCCGGAGGCCCGGCTTCAGCAACCACGGGTGACCGATGATGAAGCTGAACCGTCGACCGGTCCGCAAGAACGCGTCGAACCGTTCGCCGACCACTCGGTCGTACCGCGCCTCGGCATGGGCGGGGTCCGCGAGGAACTGCTCGACGGCGATGGTGCCGCTCTCGAGCGCGTAGTCGATGCCTTCGCCGTTCATCGGGTTGACGAAGCCGGCCGCATCGCCGATGGCGACCCAACCCGGGCCGACGCGTCGCACACTGCTCATCGGCAGACGCCACGCACGCGGTTTGTCGACGTACGCGCCCAGCCCCCACGGCTCGCGGACGATCGCGGCGTACTGGTCGAGCAGGCGGTTCAGATTGAGTTGCTTGAAGCCCTTCATCGTGCTCAGCGCACCCACGCCGATGTTCACGGTGCCGTCGCCGGCGGGGAACATCCACCCGTATCCGGGCACCGGCGTGCCGTGCTCGTCACGCAGGCTCAAGCACGCCTCGAGGTGGCGCTCCGCATGGCGCGGAGTGGGGGCATAGGCGCGGATCGCCAGGCCGAACGGTTCGTCGGGATCGCGCGTCGCCCCGACCATCGCCGCCGCCTGGCCTTGCGCTCCGGCAGCCAGGATGGTGAGTGGTGCGAGGAACCGCTCGCCGCCGGCCTCGACGCCCACGACCCGCCCGTTCTCGATGACCGGCAACGCCTCGGCCTCGAAGCGCACCTCCGCGCCCGCCGCGGACGCGACATCGATCAAGGCGGTGTCGAGTCGGTGGCGGGGCCACACGGCGCCATGTGCCGGGAACGGGCCGTTGGCCGGCCAGGCCAGTTCGCGACTGGTCTTCCCGGCGATCATCCGGAGCCCGTCGATGCGGTGTGCGACCGAGTGGTCGACACCCAGGTCGTTCAGTGCGCCGATCGCCCGCGGTGTCAGCCCGTCGCCGCACACCTTGTCGCGGCCGTGCGGGCCCTTCTCGAAGACGGTCACCTTCAGGCCGGCACGCGCGGCGACCATCGCCGCGGCCGATCCGCCAGGTCCGGCGCCGATGATCAAGAGGTCCCGCGAGTGCATGGTTGCCAGCGTGCCAGCGATCGCACCATCGCGCTGCGGTGGGAGGGCGTGGACTACGTCACAGCCGGACGACGAGTAGCCTCTGCGCCCTGACACGACGGAGGCCCGGGGTCACGCGACCCGGGCCTTTCTCATCGCCGCCGGGAGGGACGATCAGCACCACACGCCGGCTCGCGGCCTTCGAGATTCCGAACTTCCGCCGCTACTTCGTCGGCCAGACCGTGTCGAGCATCGGCTCCTGGTCGCAGCAGCTCGCCGTCACCTGGCTGGTGCTCGAGCTCACCGACGACAGCGCCCAGCTGGGCATCGCCATGGCCCTGCAGTTCCTGCCGATGCTCGTCCTCGGTGCGCCGGCAGGGGTGCTGGCCGATCGCTTCGACAACCGCCGGCTGCTCGTCGCGCACGTCGACCGTCTCGGGTTTGCTCGCCCTGTCGTTCGGCCTCGTCGTGGCCACGGGGCACATCACCATCTGGTGGATCTACGTGCTCACGCTGTCGCTCGGCCTGGTGCTGGCCGTCGAGCGACCTGCGATGCAGGCCATCCTGTTCCAGCTCGTCGAGCCCGAACTGAGGTCCAGCGCGGTCGCCACCAACGGCACCATCAACTCCGTCTCGCGGCTCATCGGCCCGGCCATCGCCGGTGCGCTCATCGCCACGGTCGGCACGGCGACGTGCTTCTTCGTCAACGCGGCGTCGTACCTCGTGGTCATCGCCGCACTCCTCGGACTACGCGCCTCCGAGCTGGTGTCGCGCCCGCTCACCGGGTCGTCGAAGGGCAAGTTGCGCGAGGGGCTGCAGTACGTGCGCGGCCACCGTGAGGTGGCCCGCCCGTTGTTGGTGATGGCGGTGGTGGGCACGATCGGGTTCAACTTCGGCACCACGATCCCGTCGATCGTGCGCTTCGAGTTCCTCGGCGGCGCAGGCGCTGTCGGCGCGGCGATGAGCGTCAGTGCCATCGGCTCGATCCTCGGCGGCGTCTACATCGCCGGGCTCACGCCCCATCCCCGGCGCACGCTGGCGATCTCGCTGACGGGCTTCGCGGTGACGTTCTTCGCCATCGCCGCTGCGCCGGCGTACTGGTCGTTCGTGCTGCTCAGCGTCGCGCTCGGGTTCGCCTCTGCATCGTTCCAATCGGTGAACAGCGTCATCCTCCAGCAGGCAACGGAACCGGCCATGCTCGGCCGCGTGATGGCGCTGCAACAGATGGCCTGGTTCGGGTCGACGCCGATCGGCGCGTTGATGATGGGTTGGGTCATCGAGATCTCCTCGGCGCGCGTGCCCTTCGTGCTCGGCGGCCTGTCGGCGCTGGCGTGCGCGGTGGCGGTCGCCGTCGAGCGCTGACCGCGGTGCTTGGGGGCGGCGCACATGGACAGCGAACTCGGAGGTCGAACATGATCGTGCGATGACCGAGATCATCATCACCGGAACCGGTGTCCCGCACCTCGCGCCCGGGCGCGCCGGACCCGGAGCGTTGGTTCGTCACGGCGACGTCGCCCTGCAGTTCGACGCCGGTCGGGCCACGGCCCTGCGCCTGTGCGAAGCGGGGCTGCGCATGCAGGACCTCAGCGCGCTGTTCGTGACCCACCACCACTCCGACCACCTCACCGGTCTCACGGATCTGCTCTTCGCCCGCTGGCTGGAGTCACACGGACACTTCGTCCCGCTGCCGGTGATCGCGCCGATCGGCCCATCGACGAAGTTCCTCGCGCGGATGATGGACCCGTGGGTCGACGACCTGCAGGTGCGCGGTGAGCACGTCGGTCGAACCGATCGGCCCGACCCTGAGGTGCGGGGCTTCGACGTCGTCGATGGGCCGGTCGTCGTGTGGTCGTCGGACGACGGCGCAGTACGCGTCACCGCTCGAGCCGTCCACCACGAGCCGGTCACGCCGGCGGTGGCCTACCGGGTGGACACGCCCGACGGTGCGGTCGTGATCTCCGGCGACACGATCGTGTGCGACGAGGTCGCCGAGCTGGCGGCCGGTGCGGACGTGTTGGTGCACGAGGCGTTCCGACGCGACGCGCTGCGGCCGTTCTTCGCATCGCGTCCGCACCTCGAGCACATCGCCGCCTACCACGCCGACACCGTCGAGCTCGGTGCTCTCGCCGAGCGGATCGGCGTGCCGTGCCTCGTCCTCACCCACCTCATCCCCGCGCCAGCTCCGGGCTTCGTCACCGAGTCCGACTTCGCCGACGACGTCCGACGCGGCGGCTACACGGGCGAGGTGATCGTCGCGTCCGACCTGACGACGACGACGCTGCCGCGCTCCTGAGGTACGTTCGATCCCGGTGGACGACGCCGACCCGCACTCCTCGGCCAGCGGCCGCGACTCGCTCGAGCTGCTGCGCAGGTACGAGCCCATCCTGCACATGACCGAGGGCGAGCTGTTCCTCCCCGTGGACGTCGCCGACTACGTGGCGCGGTGCGAGCTGTACCAGCGTGGGCCCGACCAGCGGGCCGTGCGACTGGTTCCCAAGGGTGAGCTCGACCTGGACACGTTGGCGGAGCTCGGCGGGGCGCACCCGCGGCCGGGGCAGTACCTGCGGTTGGTCGACGAACCGCTCAGCCGCGTGCAGGTCGCGTTGTGGCGGCTGCGATCCGACCGTCCCCGGTTCCACAACGCGAGCCGCCTCGCCCGCGTCGGTGTACTGACCCGCATCGTCGATGCCCTGAACCGTGCCAGCCTGCTGGTGCGCGGCAAGGTGGCGAGCGGCACGCAGGCGGCGGCCGAGACCGAGTACCGCGAGCACATGCGCACCGAGCACCACCCGTACTACGGGCGGGTCATCCACAGCGCCGGCTACGTGGTGCTGCAGTACTGGTTCTTCTACGCGTTCAACGACTGGCGCAGCCGCGTCTACGGCGTGAACGACCACGAGGCGGACTGGGAGCAGGTGACCGTCTACCTGGCCGAGCAACCCGACGGTTCGCTCGTGCCCTCGTGGGTGGTGTTCTCCGCCCACGACGAGGTGGGCGACGACCTCCGCCGTCGATGGGACGATCCCGACCTCACCCTCGTCGGCGATCATCCGGTGGTGCACCCCGGCCTTGGTTCGCACAGCGGCGCCTACGTCGCGGGGGAGTACCTCACGACGTTCGACGGCACCGCCTTCCACCGCCTGATCCGTGTGTTCCGATCGGTCACCCGAGCGGTGCTGCCGTGGACCCGCGAGCGATCGCAGGCGGGTGTGGGCATCCCGTACATCGACTACTCGCGTGGCGACGGGCCGAGCATCGGCCCCGGCCAGGACCGCGAGTGGGATCCCGTACTGATCGACGAGGCGACGCCGTGGGTGTTGCACTATCGCGGGCTGTGGGGCAACGACACCGAGGACCCGCTCGGCGGCGAGCGAGGGCCTGCGGGCCCGCGCTACGAACGGTCCGCGGCAGTGCGGGCGTCGTGGGGCGATCCCGTGGGCTGGTCGGGGTTGCGCAAGGTCGCACCGAACCCGGCGGCGGCCGAGGCGGAGCAGCGCGCCCGGCTCGCCGAACTCGACACCGAGATCCTCGCCCTGCAGTCCGAGATCGCCAGCAGGCAGACCGCCATTCGCGCCGCGGCGGCGGGCGGCGAGGCGGTTGGCCCGACCGACGAGGCAGCGCTGTTGGCGCTGACGACCGAACGGGTGAGGCTGCGCGACGAACACACCACCCTCGAGGCGCGGATCGGCCAGCCGGCACTGCCGAGCGATCCCCACAGCCACCTTCGGCATCGCCGGATGCCGGTCCCGGCCGAGGAGCGTTCGCGTCGCCGAGTCCTCGCGATCTGGTCGGCCATCAGCACGCCACTCGTGTTGCTGTGGCTGGTGCTCCTCATCGTCCCGCTCGGCCGATCGCTCGTCGGGTTGTCGGCGGTGGCGCTGCTGGTGATGTGCACCATCGAGGCGATCGCCCGTCGTCAGCTCGCTCGGTTCCTGGTGGCACTCGTACTCGCCGCAGTCGTCGCCGTGCTCGCGACGGTCGTGGTGCTCGGGCTCCTCGCCGACTGGCGCACGGCGTCTGGGCTGCTCCTGGTGGCGGCGGCCGTGGTGCTGCTCGTGGTCAACCTCGTCGAGTTGCGGCGCGACTGACTCGCGAGGCGCGGCGAACCCGCGTCACTGGGCGGTCCACCCGCCGTCGACGGGGAGGACGATGCCGTTCACCATCGCGGCCGCGTCGGACGCCAGGTACACCACCGCGCCGGCGACGTCGGCGATCGTTCCGACCTTGCCCATCGGAATGCGGTCGAGCACGCCGCGCAGGTAGTCGGGGTCGTCGAGCCGTTCGGCGGTGCCGGGCGTGCGGATGAAGGTCGGCGCCACGGCGTTGACCGTCACGCCGCGCCCGCCCCACTCGAGCGCGAGCACGCGGACGAGTTGGTTCACGGCGCCCTTGGACGCGCAGTAGACGGCGTGGTCGCGGATGCCGACGAGCGACGCCTGCGAGCTGATCGCGACGATGCGCCCCGACCCCTGGGCCAGCATCACCCGACCCGCGGCCTGAGCGGTGAAGAACAGGCCCTTGGCGTTGACGGCCATCATGTCGTCCCAGTCGGCCTCGGTGACGTCGAGCGCAGGGTGGTTGGCGCCGAGGCCGGCGTTGGCCACGAGGATGTCGAGCGCTCCGTGCTGGGCGACCACCTGGTCGACCGCTCGACGAATGGACCCGACGTCGCCGACGTCCATCGCATGCGGTGTCGCACGCCCACCCGCGGCGAGCACGGCGTCGGCGACCTCGGTGGCGTCGTTCAGCGAACGGGCGGCGACCGCGACCGTGGCGCCGGCTGCGGCCAGCGCATCGACGAGGCCACGACCGATGCCGCGGCTGGCACCCGTGACGAGTGCGACGCGGCCGTCGAGGCCGAAGGATGGGAGGTGGGCGCTCTCGATGGGGTCACGCTACCCAGATGGCGATCGTTCGCACAGGTAATGAGCTATGCTAACGACATGGCTGCGCATCGATCGACCGACACGACCGTCGAGACCGACGTGGATCTCACCGGCGCGGTACGGCTGGCATGCATGCGTCTGGCGAGGCGGCTGCGGGTCGAGCGCGGTTCCGACGACATGACGCTCAGCCAGATGGCCGTGCTCGGCACGCTCGATCGTCATGGCGCGTCGACGGTCGGCGAACTGGCGCACATCGAGCGGGTGAAGCCGCCGTCGATGACCCGCATCGTCAACAGCCTGGTCGAGGGGGGCATGGTGGATCGCCGGCCGCACGAGACCGACGGCCGCCAGGTCGTGGTGGATCTCACCGACGACGCCCGAGCGGTGCTCGCCGAGGACCGTCGGCGTCGCGATGCATGGCTCGCCCGACGACTGATCGAGCTGACCGACGACGAGCGGGCCCTGCTCGCCGAGGCGGCCCCGCTGCTCGACCGGCTGGCATCGTCGTGAAGCGACCGACCACCGCGAAGCGACCGAGGGGCTCGACGTTCCTCGCGCTGCGCATCCGCAACTACCGACTGTTCGCGATGGGGTCGCTGGTGTCGAACATCGGCACCTGGATGCAGCGCGTCGCCCAGGACTGGTTGATCCTCACGCTCACCGGCAGCGCCGGCGCGCTCGGCATCACCACCGGGCTGCAGTTCCTCCCGATGCTCGTACTGTCGCCGATCGCCGGCGTCTTCGCCGACCGGTACTCCAAGCGGCGGGTCATCGCCGTCTCGCAGATCGTGCTCGGCGCGACCGCGGGTCTGCTCGGCGTGCTCGCCGTCACCGGCTGGGTCGCTGCCTGGCACGTGTACGTCATCGCGTTCGTGTTCGGTAGTGCCGCGGCGTTCGACACCCCGGCGCGTCAGGCGTTCGTCAACGAGATGGTCCCTCGCGCCGACCTGCCCAATGCGGTCGCATTGAACTCGGCCTCGTTCAACCTCGCTCGCATGGTCGGCCCCGGGCTCGCCGGTCTGATGATCGCGTCGATGGGCTCGGGCGTGTCGGCCACCGGCTGGGTGATCCTCATCAACGCGGCGTCGTACGTGGCGGTGCTGGTGTCGCTGAGCCGCATGCGCAGCAGCGAACTGGCGCCGGTCGAACGGCTGGCGCGCGCAGGCGGTCAGATCCGAGACGGGCTGCGTTACGTGCGCAACCGCCCCGACATCATGCTCGTCATGGCCATCGTCTTCTCCGCGGGCACGTTCGGATTGAACTTCCAGATGACCACCGCACTGATGGCCACCGAGGTCTACGGCAAGGGTGCCGGCGAGTACGGCATGCTCGGCTCGATCCTCGCCATCGGCTCGCTGGCCGGCTCGCTGCTGGCGGCTCGTCGCGCCGTGGCTCGGCAACGCCTCGTCGTCGGAGCCGCCTTCGCGTTCGGGACGGCCGTCGTCGTCGCCGGGCTGATGCCCTCGTACCTGACGTTTGCGATCGTGCTGCCCATCTGCGGCATCACCGCACTCACGCTCATCACGTCGGCCAACTCGTTCGTGCAGATGTCCACCGAGCAGCACGTCCGTGGTCGCGTGATGGCGTTGTATCTGGCGATCTTCATGGGTGGCACGCCCGTGGGCGCGCCGTTGTTGGGTTGGGTGGCCGAACAGTACGGCGCCCGCTGGACGCTCGTCGGTGGCGGCGCGTTGACGATGCTGGGAACGCTGGTGTCGGTGGTGGTGTTCACCCGCACCCAGGGACTGACGATGCGCGGACGGGTTCAGGGCGGCGTGGCTGCCGTCACCGAGGCGGCACCCGAGTTGGCGCTCGACCGCTGATTCGCGCCGCGTCGGCATCGGCCGACGTGGAGCCGCAGAACCTCCAGTTCGCGCGTGTTCACCAGGAACTTAAGTTCGCGCGTGGGTCACCAGGAACTTCAGTTCGCGCGTGGGTCACCAGATCTGGATGCGCTCGTCGCGGGGTCGCATGACGGGTGCGTCGTCGGCCAGGCCGAACGCCTCCTGGAACGAATCGAGGTTCGACATCGGCCCCAGCACGCGCAGGTGCCGCGGGCTGTGCGGATCGATCTGCGCCAGCGTGCGGGCGCGCTCGGCGCTGATGTTGCCGCGCCAGATCTGGGCGTTCGACAAGAAGAACCGCTGCACCGGCGTGAGCCCGTCGACGAGCGGCGCGTCGGCCGCGACGCGCCGCAGCGCCCGCTCGGCCAGGGCCAGCCCGCCGAGATCGGCGATGTTCTCGCCGAGCGTCAAGCGCCCGTTGACGTGGACGTCGTCGATGGCGACGTAGCCGTCGAACTGGGCGACCAGACGATCGGTGAGTGCGGCGAACGCCTGCTCGTCGTCGGCCGTCCACCAGTCGCGGAAGGCACCCTTCTCGTCGAACCGCCGACCCTGATCGTCGAAGCCGTGAGTGATCTCGTGGGCGATGACGGTGCCGATGCCCCCGAAGTTCAGCGCGTCGTCGGCTTCGGCGTCGAACATCGGCGGCTGCAGGATGCCCGCGGGGAACACGATCTCGTTGCGCACTGGGTGGTAGTACGCGTTGACCACGTGGGGCGGCATCTCCCACTCGGTGTCGTCGACGGGGGCGCCGATCTTGTCGAGCATGAACTGCATGTCGTGGGCCGCGGCATGCAGACGATTCGCGGCGTAGGAATCGCGACGGACCTCCAAGCCGCTCCAGTCGCGCCACTTGTCGGGGTAGCCGATCTTGACGCGGATCGCGGCGAGCTTGGTGAGCCCCTGGGCGCGTGTCGCGTCGCTCATCCACTGCCGCGTCTCGAGCGAATGGCGCATCTCGTCGACGATGGCCTGCACCATGGCCATGGCCCGGTCCTTGGCTGCCGACGAGAACGTGGCCGCGACGAACCGTTGCGAGAGGGCCTCACCCATGTCGGCGGTGAGGGCATCGATGACCCGCTTGGAGCGCTCGTGCTGCTCCTGCTGGCCCATGATCCGTCGGCCGTAGAACCGGAAGTTCTCGTCCTCGAACGTCGCTGGGAGCGCGCTGGCGACCTGGCGGACGAGGTGGAAGCGGAGATACGACCGGAGTGTCGTCAGCTCGGCGCCCTGCACCACGTCGTGGATGCCGGCGAAGTAGTCGGGGTGCTGCACGTTCACGGTGACGGCCGCACCGGCACCGACGGCACGCAGGTAGCCGGGCAGGTCGAGCCCGGGGGCGAGCTCGGCCAGTTCGGCGATGGTGCGACGGTTCAACGTGCGGCCCGGGTCGCGCTTCTGCTCCGCCCGCAGTTGACGCGCGGCGAGCTCGGTCTCGAGGCGCATGATCGCCGCGGCGTCGGCGTCGGCCTCGTCGGCCGCTGCACCGAGGTTGCGCAGTTGGGCGGCGATGTGCTCGACGTACGCGGCGCGCAGGGCCGTGGCCGCCTCGCTGTCCACGTCGTACGAATCGCGGTCGGGCAGGCCGAGGCCGGCCTCGGCCAGCCACAGCAGGTTCACGCTGGAATCGTCGTGGTCGAGCGTGACGGCGCATCCGAAGAGCGGGAAGACGCCGGTTCGGTGCAGCCGCGGCAGGAAGCGCAGCACCGCCTGGTGGTCGTCGAGCGCGTCGATCTCGGCCAGCAGGGGAGCGATGGCAGAGATGCCCGCAGCCTCGATGGCCTCGACGTCCATGCCGGCGGCGTAGTGGTCGCCGATCATCCGGTCGAGGTCGTTCGCCGGGTCGACGGCGGCATGCTCGAGCAATGCACGGATGACGGCGTCGTTCCTCGCGGCGAGTTCTTCGAACGACCCCCACGAGCCGTAGCCGGACGGGATGGGGTTGGCGTCGAGCCAACCGCCGTTGGCGAACCGGTAGAAGTCGACCCCTGGGTCGATTGACGGATCGCGGTCGGCGGACTGCAAGCTCAACGGAACACTCCTTCGTCGACGGAAAGCATTTGCACGTGCAAGTTACTCGCCCGTCGGCGTCGCCGGTCGACTCACCCCGACCGCTCGACAGTCGGCCGGCGATGTATCGGTCGAAGTCGTACACGTTGCGTTCGTACTCGCTGAACGGCCCGCAGGAGAACTGCGGGCCGTTCGCCGAACGCCGGATGCGTTCGACGATGGGCTGGTCCTCGGCGTTGACCGTGCAGAGCAGGTCGAGGATCGACGCCACGTACGCGTCGCGGTCGGGTTGCGCGGCGAGCACCTCTGGCGCGATCGACACGTCCCATCGGATGCGCACCCGGTCGGTGCCGATGGGGCTGATCTGCAGGTACCAGAGGTAGTCGGGCTGCAGCTGCATGACGTGGGTGGGGAAGATGGCGGCGAGGACGACGGACCGACGCCAGTCGCCCTCGAGGCGGGCGTCGTCGGGGCCGACCATGTCGTCTCGATCGAGGGCCACGTGGTGGGCCCAGGCATCGGTGCCCGGATACATCGTGGTGTTCGTCGGGCTGTCGCTGCTCGATCCGAACGTGGCCCGGTGCACCTTGAACACGTGGTACGTGTCCATGAAGTTCTCGACGAGCAGCTTCCAGTTCGTCGCCCACACGTCGACCTGTTGATGGACGGGGACGTAGTCCTCCATGCGAAAGCGACCCACCTCCTCGCGGAGGCCCTCGAGCGAGGGAGCGAGTGGCGTCGGGTCGGGGAGTGCATTGACGAACACGAAGCCCTCCCACACCTCGACCGCCAGCTCGCCGAGGCGGTGGTCGGCGGGACTGAACCCAGCGGTGTGATGCATGTACGGCGCGGCGACGAGTTGTCCGTCGAGGCGGTAGACCCACGCGTGATAGGGGCACGTGAAGCGAGTTTCGTTGCCGCACGATGCGACGAGCGGTGCGCCGCGATGCACGCACACGTTGTCGAACGCTCGCAGCATGCCGTCGTCGCCGCGTGCGACCAGGACGGATCTCGACCCGACGGCACCGTTGTCGTGCTGGTGCGGCAGTTCGCCGACCAGGTGGTCGCCGATGCCGGGGAGATCGGCCGTCCGGGCCAGGCAGTGCCAGCCCGGCCCGAGCACCAGCCGGTGCTCCTCGCTGAGCACGTCGTCGGAGCGGTACATCTCGATCGGCAACATGCGGGCCTCGGCGAACGTCGAGTCGGCGACCTCGGCGAGGTGGCGGGACAGCGCGTCAGACAGGGGCATCGAGGGGCACTCCTTCGCGCCAGGGCAGGGTGGACGCGGTGATGCGGTAGATGCCGTCGTCGTCGCGGTGGGCGACCGAGAATTCGCAGTCGAGGCGCTCGAGCGTGAACTCGTCTCCGGGTTGCATCGGCGTGGCGCGGTCGCGCAGCAGCACGGCCACGGGGCCGGCCACGAACAACTCTCGTCCATCGACGAGCAGCTCGTGCCGGAGCTCGTCGGCCGAGCCGGGCACCAGCCGCCACTCTTCGACGTACGCACCGCTGGGAGCGCGTTCGATCATCACCCGACCGTCGGCATCGACCTCGAGCCGTCCGGGCTCGGGGAAGGTGCAGGCCGGTTGGAAGTTCGCGCCGTGGCCGTAGGTGAACCACTCGGCGACGCAGGTGTGCACACCCTCGTCGGATTCGTGCTCGGCCGAGACCCGAGTGTGCCCGGTGCTCGCGATCGACCTGGCCAGCGCCGCCAGCTGCTCCGGACTGCAGTCGGCGAGTCCATCGACTCCCGCGAACGACGGTCGGTCGCCGCTGATGCGCACGTCGGCCATCACGCCGGCGGTCTGCAACCACACGACCGTGTCGGTGTCGTTGTGTGTCCCGTCGGCGAATCGGATCCACGACCGCTGCCAGCAGCCGCGCAACCAGGAGGGCACCTCGGGGTGTTCCATCACGGTGCGAGCGACTCGGCGGGCAGCTCGAACCAGCGGAGGTGCTCGAACTCGACCGAGAGCGCACCGGCCGCGGGCTCGGGTCGCACCTCGAGCGACGCCTCGGCGAAGCGTCGTCGGGCGTCGTCGAGGTAGTCCTGCAGCGCCTGCTCGGGTGCACGATCGTGACCCATCGGTGGCACGAGCAACTCGCCGGTCTCCGGGTCGTAGGAGAGCATGCTCAGGCGCAGTGGCGGCTCGACCGGGCCGAGGTGGTGGCGCCACAGGCCCGACGGCGGGTCGAAGCGGTACTCGGGGAGCAGCCTCCACCCGTGCTCGGCGACCAGATCGACCGCGGCAACCAGGTACTGGAAGACCGCCTCGGAGATGAAGTAGTTGAAGCTCACCCGGGTCCAGCCGGGCTTGATGCCCTCGCATCCGTGGGTGATCTCGTGCTCGAACTCGTGCGACCGCTCGAGGTCGATGCCCAGCAATCGATGGCCGTAGGGGCCCGCACACGAGCAGCCGCCGCGGGACTGGATGCCGAACAGGTCGCTCAGCAGGGCGACCACGAAGTTGTGGTGCAGGTAGCGACCCTCCGGCCGGCGGACCACGAACGACACGATGGACAGGCGGTCCGCGTCGGTGTTGCCGAGCACCTGCAACGCGGGGTTCGACGACCACGCGGCGATGGCCCGCTGCCAGTACGACGTCTCCCGGGCCCGGATGGTCTGCACGCCGACGGCCTGCTTCAACTGCACGACCAGGCCCGCGCGGATGGACTCGATGATGGCCGGCGTGCCGCCTTCCTCGCGGTGCACGGGATCGTCGAGGTAGCGGTGCTCGGTGGGGTTCACGTAGGCGACGGTGCCGCCACCGACGACGTCGGGCACACGGTTGGTCAGCAACGAGCGACGTACGACCAGCACGCCCGGCGTTCCCGGCCCTCCCACGAACTTGTGGGGGCTGAGGAACACGGCGTCCTTGTGGGAGAGGGGGTGCTCGCTGCACTGCGGGTACATCTCGATGTCGACGTAGGGGCCGGCCGCGGCGAAGTCCCAGAAGGAGAGGGCGCCGTGGCGATGCAGCAGGTCGGCGATCGCGCAGGTGTTGGAGACGATGCCCGTGACGTTCGACGCTGCGGAGAACGATCCGATCTTCAACGGCCTCGCGGCGTGTTCGACGAGTGCCGCCTCGAGCCGGCTGAGGTCGATGTGACCGTCGGCGTCCTCGGGGATGGTGACGACGTCGGCGATGGACTCGCGCCACGGCAGCTCGTTCGAGTGGTGCTCGAAGGGGCCGACGAAGACCACGGGTCGTTGATCGGCGGGGATGTGGCTCGACAGCTGGTAGCGGTCGTCGAGGTCGGCGGGCAGCCGCAGGTTCATCACGCCGATCAGCTTGTCGATGGCCCCGGTGGCGCCCGAGCCGCTGAAGATGACGCAGGTGGCGTCGTCGCCCCCCACCGCCTCGTGGATGATGCGACGGGCGTCCTCGCGTAGCCGTGTGGTCTGCAGGCCGGTGCCCGAGGACTCGGTGTGCGTGTTGGCGTAACGGGGGAGCACTTCGTCGCGGATGAAGTCCTCGATGAAGCTGAGTGCCCGTCCCGACGCGGTGTAGTCGGCGTAGGTGATGCGGCGGGGACCGTATGGCCCGTCCATCACCTGGTCGTCGCCGATCACCGACTCGCGGATCCGTCGCAGGAGTGGAGTGTCGACGGGGTCGTTCACGTTCAGCAACCTATCCCGCCGCCGTGTCGCGACCCAGGTGATGGTGCGCATCGTCGCGGCGACGCGCACCGGACCTTGACGTTCGCCGGACCGAAGCCGAGCGCTCGGTCGGGAATCTGCCCGCTCTCGGCATGGTCCGACCGTCGACCTGGTTCGACGTCTTGACGGTTTCGGTGTCGGAATTCTCCGGTGTGTCGTGGAACAGACCTGCTCAGCGTACTTAAGTGAAAATATCCTCAAGGTCC
This sequence comes from uncultured Actinomycetes bacterium, assembly GCA_963822385.1. Taxonomy (GTDB): domain Bacteria; phylum Actinomycetota; class Acidimicrobiia; order Acidimicrobiales; family Ilumatobacteraceae; genus UBA668. The sequence goes on along the minus strand of CAWGHJ010000003.1, from coordinate 1,412,314 downwards.
TCAGATCAAGCGCCGATCAAGAAACTCGGACGATCGCTCATCAGGGCGACGCCGAGATCTGAGCATCTGGCCCGAGATCTGCACGAAAGGACCACGCAATGACCCGCAAGCGCAAGGTAGGTACCGTCAGCATCGCGATGTTGCTGCTGACGGGCGGCGGCATCGCTGCCGCGCTGTGGTCGGCGAACGGCAACGGCTCCGGCCAGGCGAAGGCGCTCACGGCGCAGACCCTGACCGTCACGGCCTCCACCGCGACCGCCGATCTGTATCCCGGATTCTCCGGCGGCGACGTGACGTTCACGATCACCAACCCCAACCCGTATCCCGTCTCGTTCTCGTCGATGACGCCCGGCGCCATCACCTCGAGCGACGCCACCAACTGCCCGGCATCGAACATCTCGGTGCTGAGCGCCAGTGGCCTCGGCCTGTCGGTCGCGGCGAACGCCACGTCCCCGGCACAGTCGATCGCCAACGTCGTGACGATGGCCGGCTCGGCGCCCGACGGTTGCCAGGGCGTGACCTTCACGATCGCCCTCACCCTGACGGGCTCGCAGGCCTGATCACTCGATGAACGCAAAGGCAGTGGTCGTCGCGTTGTTGGCGACCACTGCCTTTGTCGCGTCTCCGGCCCCATCGGTGTCGGCGCTGTTCACGGCGTCGGCCGTCGGGTCGGTGCAATCGGTGTCACAGTCGGTGTCGCAACCCGTGGCTCCCGTGGCCGTCGCGGCGGCACGCGAGGTGACCGTGTCCTGGCCGGCGGCCACGCTGTCGGCGGGCACCCCCGTGACCGGTTACGTCGTGCGTCGATACAGCACGGCCAACGTGCTGCAGACAGTGCTGAACGACTGCATCACCGTCACCACCACCAGCTGCGTCGAGCACAACGTCCCGGTGGGCACGTGGCGCTACACGGTGCAGGCCCGACTGGGCAGCTGGGACGGACCCGAGAGCGCAGCCAGTTCGTCGATCACCGTGGCCAGCGCGTCGTTCACACTGAGCTCGAGTGCCCCCATCACGTCCCTGCCACAGGTCGTCACCGGCACGATCTCGCAGTTCACGCTCGGGGCGACGCTGACCTACCGGCTGGACTCCACGTCGGGCACGGTCCTCACGGGTTCGCCGGCCACGGTCACGAGCAGTGCGTCGATGGGCGTCAGCGTCACGCTGCCGGCGGGAACCAGCGATGCGCCGCACAGCATCTTCGTGGTGGACTCGACGGGAGTCTCCGCCGCGGCTGCCGTCAACATCGTCTTCGCCCCCGTCGTCCAGACGGTGCAGATGCGCGATGTCAACGGCAACGGCAAGGTGGACTCCGTGGTCGTCACGTTCGACGAGGCTCTCGCCACCTACTCGGCCGGTATCGCCCCGTGGACGCTGGCGAACGTGCCGTCGGGTGGCACCCTCTTCAATGTCACCGTGAGCGGGAGCACTGCGACGCTCGCGATCGCCGAGGGGGGTGGCGCGGCGAACACCGCCGTGGGCACGTTCACCGTCGCGCTCGCCGCCAACGCGTCGGGCATCCGCGACGTGAACAACCACACCGCGTCGTTCGCCGCGCGAGCGCCGACCGACGCAGCGCCGCCGGCAGTGCAGGCCCTCGCGGCCATCGACTCGAACGCCAACGGCAAGGTGGACCGGGTGTCCATGTCGTTCAGCGAGGCCCTGGCCCCCTACTCCGCCGGGAACACCGTGTGGACGCTGGCGAACGTGCCCAGTGCGGGCACCCTCGCATCCGTCGGCGTCACCTCGCCGACCGTCACGCTGACGATCACGGAGGGGGCCGGCGCTGTGGACACCTCGGTCGGCGCCTTCACCGTGTCGCTCGCGGCGGGCGCCACCGGGATCCGCGATGCCGTGGGCAACCAGGCCTCGTTCAGCACGGCACCGGCCGACGGCATGACCCCGCTCCGCCAATCGCAGCAGATGTTCGACGACAACGTCGACGGCAAGGTGGACCGCGTCCTGGTGACGTTCAGTGAGCCGCTCGCACCCTTCGCCGCGGCCCCGACCGTGTTCTCGCTGGCGGCGGCACCATCCGGCGCCACCGTGAACAGCGTCGCCATCGCCGGCAACCAGGCCGCGATCGCTCTGAACCAGGGTGCGGGCGCGGCCAACACCGCGGTCGGTTCGTTCACCGTCGCGCTGGCGGCGAACGCTGGGGGCATCCGTGATGCCGCCGGCAACCAGGCCAGTTACGCGGCGGCCACCGTGACCGACCGCGCCGCGCCCGCGTTGATCGGCCTGAACCTGCTCGACAACTCGGCGAACGGCAAGGTGGATCGGGTGACGGCCGTGTTCAGCGAGACGCCGTCGACGTACTCGGCCGGCATCACCCCACTCACGTTGGCCAATGTGCCGTCGTCGGGCACGCCCTCCACGGCGACGCTGAGCGGGACGACGCTGACGATCGCGCTCACCGAGGGCGCCGGCGCCGCCGACACGGCAGTCGGTTCGATGACCGTCGCGATGGCGACGAGCGCGACCGGCATCCGCGACGCGGCGGGCAACCTCGCTTCGTTCGCGGCTCGCACCCCTGCGGACCTGGCTCGGCCGGTGCCGATGACCGTCGCCGATGTCAACGTCGGGACGAACGGTCGGGCCGAGGCCGGCGATTCCGTCTCGATCACGTTCAGCGAAGCGCTCGGGACCGCCTCGGTGCCGACATCCACCTCGCTCACCCTCACCGACCCCGTCGGCACGGGCAGCGACACCCTGTCGATCACCGGTGTCACCAACGGCGCACGGAGCACCGGCGGGGCCAACTACATGACGCTCGACGGTGGCGTGGCCACCTGGACGTCGTCCGTCGTGCTGACCAACCTGGGTCGCACGTTGACGGTGACACTCACCGGAACCTGCACCGGTTCGGGCTGTGGCTCACTCGGTACGCAGGCGACCAACGGGACGTTCTCGTTCGTGTCCGCGACGACGCTCACCGACGTGTCGGGCAACATCGCCGCGACGACGGCCCGATCGACGTCGATCCGCCTGTTCTGACGCCGGCGTCAGCGCGGGAACAGCGCGTCGTGACACGCGCTGCAGACCCACCATTCGGCAGGCCGCACGACCTCGTCGGGTGCGTCGGTGGGGAACTGCTGCAGGCAGCGCCAGCAGCGGCGGGTGGGTTCCGCCGCAGGGGCCGACTCGCCCGGCTCGCCTGACTGGGTGGTGTGGGTGTCGCTCGGGGTCTCGGCGGCCACGGTCAGACCGACTTCGGTCGGTTGTCCTTCTTGGTCTGCTTGGCGACCCGCTTCTCCTTGAGCGACTTGCCGGTCTTCTTCGCGGACGGCTTCTGGGGTGACTTCTCGGGCACGATGGCTCCTCGTTCGTCGGGAGGCGACCCTATACCCAGGGCCGGCCGAGACGTCGCTCGGCACTCGTCGTCCCCAGGAAAGTCACAGGGAGTTGGCACTGACGATCCACAGGGCGGGTGGGGGATGATCGATGCATGGACACGCTCGCACTGCATCGTCGGCCCCGCACGCCGGACCGGCGGCGCCGCGCGCTCGAAGGTGCCGGCTGGAGAACATGGCTGAGCTACCGCGAGAACCATTGCCGCGACGACGACGGGCGGATGGTCGCCGTCGACGAGCGCTGGGTCGTCGAACTCGAGCACCTCGACGGTCACTCGCTGACGATCGAGGCATCGTCGCCCGCTGCGGCCTGGCTGCTGGCCTGGGAGCGGGCGCGCAGCTGACCGCCTCCGCGCCTCGACGGCGGAGGATTTTCCGGTACGAGTGTTCCGGATAGGCGACTGTGCTGGACTAGCATCCGCACGGCCCGGGCACGAGAAAGCGCGCAGATGGACATCACCGAATTCGCCATGGACTTCTTCAGCCTGAAGGGCAAGAACGCGATCGTCACCGGGGGCAACACCGGTCTCGGCCAGGCGTTCTCGCTGGCCCTCGCCAAGGGCGGCGCGAACGTCTTCGTGCCCAGCCTGATGGACGACGACGGCTCGACCGGGCCGCTCGTCGAGGCGGAGGGCGTGCGCTACGAGTACATGCAGGCCGACATCACCGCCGACGGGGTGCCGACGACCGTCATCGACGAGTGTGTCGCCCGCCTCGGCTCGATCGACATCCTGGTCAACAGCGCCGGCATCTGTCCGCTCGGCGAAGTGCAGGAGTTCGGTCGCGACAAGTGGGATCCCACCGTGGCCGTGAACCTCACGGCAGCCTTCGAGATGAGCTTCGAAGCCGCCAAACACTTCATTCCCCAGCGCAGCGGGAAGATCATCAACATCTGCTCGATGTTCTCGTTCCTCGGTGGCCGGTACTCGTCGGCCTACGCCGCCACGAAGCACGGCATCGCCGGGTTCACGAAGGCGTACGCCGACGAGCTGGCGATGTACGGCGTGCAGGTCAACGGTCTGGCACCCGGCTACTTCGCCACGGCCATCACCACCGCCACGCGCAGCAACCCGGACTCGAATCGGCGGGTGCTCGAACACATCCCGGCCGATCGCTGGGGCGACCCCGCCGACCTGATGGGCACGGTGGTGTTCCTCGCCAGCCGGGCCAGCGACTACGTGAACGGCCACATCCTCGCGGTCGACGGCGGCTACCTCGTCCGCTGACGGGGGTGACGACATGGCAGGGCCGTATCTGGTCGGTGTCGACTGCGGCACACAGAGTGCGAAGGTCGTCGTGTTCGACGCCGACGGCAATGCCGTCGCGCGTGGACAGCAGTTGTTGCGGCCGATGAGCAGGCCGCGGCACGGAGTCGCGTTCCATCCCGACGACGACCTGTGGGATGCGATCTGCCACGCCAGCCGGAGGGCGATGGACGTCTTCCCCGGCGACCCCGCGGACATCGTCGGTGTGGGCATCTGCCCGATTCGCTGCTGCAAGGCGTTCCTGCGGGCCGACGGATCGCTGCTCGAGCCGGTGGTCAGCTGGATGGACGACCGCGCCTACCAACCGTACGTGCCCGACGATCCGGCGCTGGCCTACGCGACGACCACCACCGGCTACATCGGGCACCGCTTCACGGGTCGCTTCCGCGACACGGCCGCCAACAACATCCTGCTCCAATGGCCCATCGATGCCGACACGTGGCAGTGGAGCGACGACCCTGCGCTGTACGAGCAGTTCGGCGTACGTCGCGAGCAACTGTTCGAGCTGCAGATGCCCGGCGACGTCATCGGGCCGTTGACCGCCGACGCAGCAGCCGCCACGGGTCTGCCGCAGGGCGTGCCGGTCGTCGCCACGGCCAACGACAAGGCCGTCGAGATGCTCGGCTCGGGAACGCTCGGCGAGACCACGGCCCTGGTGTCGCTGGGCACCTACATCGCCGCGATGGTGCACGGTCACGAGTACCACGCTGCGCCGGTGAGCTTCTGGACCAACTTCGCCTGCATCCCGCACCGCTATCTCTACGAGAGCAACGGGGTGCGTCGCGGCATGTGGACGCTGACCTGGTTCCTCGACCTGCTCGGCGACGAGGTGGCCGAGCGGGCCGTGTCGCTGAATCTGACCCGGGAGGAGTACCTCGAGCGCGAGGCGGCGCTGGTGCCGGCGGGGAGCGACGGCCTGATGACCGTGCTCGACTGGCTCGCCACCACGGACAAGCCGTTCCGCAAGGGCATGATGCTCGGTTTCGACGCCCGCCACACCCGCGGTCACGTGTACCGGAGCATTCTCGAGGCGATCGCGCTGACCATGAAGTTCCACGTGGACGCCATGACCGACGAGCTCGGGACATCGCTCACCGAACTGGTGGTCTCGGGCGGCGGGTCGAACAGCCCGCTCTTCATGCAGATCTTCGCCGACGTGTTCGACATTCCCGCCAGCCGTTCCGTCGACGGCGGGGGAGCCGGCCTCGGCGCGGCGATCTGCGCCGCCGTGGCCACCGGCGTGCACCCCGACATCGAGACCGCAGCGCAGCGAATGACGAAGCAGCGCGAGCAGTTCCAGCCCGATGCGGCGAACCGGACGGTGTACGCCCGCATGGCGGACACCGTCTACCACGACATCCGCGACCACACCGACGCGCTCTTCGAGCGCGCCTACCCGATCTTCCACTGACCTCGCCGCCACCGGCCGAACCCGAAGGAAATCTCACCCATGGCCCTCTCCAGCGATGCCATCGTCCAACACCTGCGGTCCGTCGTCGGCGACGACCGCGTGGTCACCGACGCCGACGAGCTGAAGCGCTCGAGCGTCGACAACTTCCGCAAGCTGCAGAACATCTTCGACGTGCACACGATGACCATGCCCGCGGCGATCGTGCACGTGCGCACCACCGACGAGGTGGCGCAGATCCTGTCGTTCGCCGATGAGCACGGTGTGAACGTGGTCGCCCGCACCGGTGGCACCGCCACCGAAGGCGGCCTGGAGAGCGGCGCCGAGAACTCGATCATCGTCGACGGCTCGGGCCTCGACCAGATCGTCTCCATCGACGCCTACAACATGCAGGCCACGGCGCAGTGCGGCGTGCCGCTGCAGCAGTTGGAGGACGAGGTCCGAAAGCTGGGCCTCACCACCGGACACTCACCGCAGTCGAAGCCGATCGCGAGCATGGGCGGACTCGTCGCGACGCGGAGCATCGGTCAGTTCTCCACCCTCTACGGCGGCATCGAGGACATGGTGGTCGGTTGCGAGGTGGTGTTCCCTGGTGGCGTGGTGTCGCGCATCAAGAACGTGCCGCGTCGCGCCGCCGGCCCCGACATCCGCCACATCGTCATCGGCAACGAGGGAGCGCTCTGCTACATCACCGAGGTCACGGTGAAGCTGTTCCCGTACATGCCCGAGAACCACGTCTTCATGGGCTGGACCCTGAAGGACATGGCGACCGGTTTCGAGGCGCTGCGCGAAGTGATGGTGGCCGGCTACCACCCGTCGGTGGCTCGTCTGTACGACTTCGAGGACGGCCAGCTGCACTTCTCGCACTTCGTCCAGCCCGACGAGTGCGTGTTGCTGTTCATGGCCGAGGGCAATGCGGGCATCACGCGTGCGACCGCCGACGGCATCGCGGAGCTGGTGGCGAAGTACCCCGAGTGCACGCCCGTCGACCCGGCGCACATCGAGGAGTGGTTCAACGACCTCGTGTGGGGACCCGACAAGGTGACCCGCGAGGACGATCGCATCCGCACCACGCGCAACGTGAACCGCACCACCGAGATCTCGGCCGACTGGAGCAGCATCGGCAAGATCTACGAGGCCGTCATCCCGCGCATCCGCGCCGAGATCAACGGCATCACGCTGCTCGGTGGCCACTCGTCGCACAGCTACATCAACGGCACGAACATGTACTTCAACTACTTCTACGACCTCATCGACTGTGCGCCGGAGGAGGAGAACGACAAGTACTACTTCCCGATCATCAACATCATCTGCGAGGAGACGCTGCGCTTCGGTGGTTCGATCGTGCACCACCACGGCATCGGCAAGGCCCGTGCTCCCTGGGTGCGCGACGAGTACGGATCGTCGTTCTTCATGCTCGAGACGTTGAAGCGTGCCTTCGACCCGAACGGCATCATGAACATCGGGACGATCATCCCGAAGTGACCGTCATCCCGTCGTGACGGTCGGGGCCTCCGGCCGGGGACGTCCGTACCGACGGCGTGCCGCCGGTACGAGTGCGACGCCGAGCAGGCCGAGCAGGCTGACGAACGTGATCGCCGCACCGGCCTTCAGCCCCGGCGGGGTGAAGGAGAGTTCGACGTCGTTGCGCCCTGCGTCCAGCGGCACGGCCAGCACCAGCCCGTTGGCGCGGGCCACGGGCACCTCGCGCCCGTTCACGGTCGCCGACCAGCCCTCGAGCCACAGGGTGGACACGACCAGCGCCGACGGGCGGTCCGCCGTGACCACGAAGCTGCCGTGGCCGTGGCGGTCCATTGCTCCCGAGTCGACGCTCCCGGCGATGCCCGGCGTGTTGCGACCGGCCGCCATCAGCACGCCGTCCGGCATGTCGTCCTCGACGTGGACGGTGGCGGCGAAGTCGGCGTCGGGGTCTCCGAGCGATTCGGCGATCTGGTCGAACGAGTCGACCACCACCTGGCCGACGACGTACACCTCGGGCAACTTCGGTTCGTACGACCAGATCGCCATGCGGTCCTCGGTGAGCTCGCCCGTCTTCGTCCAGTCCGGATTGCCTGCGTCGATGGTGCGCGGCAGCGTGAGCGTGGTGATGCGCAGCACATCGGCGCGCCAACCCGGTGACCACAGCCGGTCGTCGACGACGCCACCGAAGTAGGTGGCGCCCGTGATGGTGACGAAGTTCTGCTGGAGCAACGGGTCGTACCCGTCGATGCGGCTGGTGTCGCGCACGGTCGCCGTGCCGCGATCGGTGGAGTAGCGGGACACCCAGCGATCGATCCCGCCGGCCGCGTCGTACGGCTGCCACACGGCGGTGGACGGATCGAAGAACGCGTCCGCCTCGGCAGGTGAGAGCGATTCGCTGCGCCAGGGCGACGCCAGCGTGAACAGCACCGCAGGAACGGCGCAGGCGGCGAGGACGAGTGCCGTCGCGACGCGCGGGCGGTCGTCGGCGACGTGGGTGGACACCAGCAGGGCGACGAACGCGAGGACCGGAATGCCGATGGCCACCACGAGCGCGCCGCCGCTGACCAGCGAGTCGCCGAGCGCGACCACGACGGGCGCGACGAGGACCAGGCTCACCCCGCCGATGAGCACCGTCGAGCGCCACCGTCGGGGAGCGGTGAGCAGTGCGGCCGTGCCCGCGGCGGCCAGACCCGAGACGGCCAGGTTGCCGAGGATGAGGTAGCGCGGCCAGATGCGGAAGCGGTCCGCCAACGGCACCGTGTCGAACACGATGCCGGCGAACCAGGTGTGGTCACCCAGCGCGAGTGCGATGGACACGAACGTCAACACGGCGAGCGAGACCACCCGGCGATCGTGGTGCCGGGCGACGACAGCGACGAGCGCGAGCAGCGCGGTGGCCATGCCGACGAAGTTGCCGACCTCGTGATACGAGAACGTACCCCGATACCAGGCAGACATGCCCGGTACGCCTTGACCGCCGCCCTCGATGTGAGGGAACACGGCGGTGAACAGGTCGGCGAGGCGAGCGGAGTCGCGCAAGGTCTGCGCCTTCGACAGCGCAGGTCGTTCGCTGGTGCGGCTGAACAGCAACTGTGGGAGCAACTGCACCGCGGAGATGCCGAGGCCGATGGCCGTCGCGCCGGCGTAGCGCAGCCACGGTGCCAGTCGCGTACCGCGATGGCCACACTCGATGAGCACCACCACCCCGGTGGCGACCAGGGCCGCCCACAGCATCTGCGGGTGCCCGGCGAAGGCGATGAACACCAGTGGCACGACGTAGGCGAGCCAGCGCCTGAGGCCGCCGGACTTCAGCAGACCGTCGAGTCCGAGCAGCAACCATGGGAACCACGCCGTCGCGATCGTGAAGTTCACGTGGACCAGGTGGAGGATGATCTGGCCGTTGAGGCCGTAGGTGATGGCGGCGACCGCGGCGCCCGGATACGAGCCCCACCGGCGCCACGCCCAGACGAACGCGCCGGAGGCGGCGATCCAGAGGTGCAGCATCGTCCACCAGCGGAACGCGGTCACCTCGTCGAGGAAGCCGAACATGAAGTTCGGTGGGTAGTAGATGGCACCCTGACCCATGCCGGCGATGTTGTGCCCGGCGAAGTTCCAACCGGCCCAGTACGGGGACTCGCCGTGCAGGATGGAACGGAACACCCACGAGAAGATCGGCAGGTGCAGCACGTAGTTGTCGCCCTGAATGGCGGTCTCGCGACCGAGCATCAGGCCGACGAAGGGCAACGACACGGTCGCCATGGACGCGGCCCACCATCGGGTGAGCCGCGAGCGCGGTGGAACCGGCGAGCGAGGAGTGTCGTCGGTCTCCATTCGGCGCACAGCGTCGTCGGTGGTGGTGGCCGGGTCAAGCACCCTCGGGCTCCGTCGGTTCGAGCGTCGCGTCTGAGGTGCCGAGGGCGCGCCGCCGACGCACGACCGGCACCACGGCGATGGTGGCCAGGGTGAGCAGAGCGATCGCGCTGGCCGCGCCGCCGGTGACCAGACCGGGCGGCGTGAAGTCGAGCCGAACGTCGTTCGCTCCGGCCTCGACCGGGATGGCGAGCACCAACCCGTTCGCGCGTGCGACCGGTACGTCGCGACCGTTGACGGTCGCTGTCCAGCCATCGAGCCACGCCGTGGACACCACCAGGACGCCATCGCGCGCGGCGCGCACCTGGAACCGTCCGCTGCCGTGGTCGGAGAGCGAGCCGTCGACCGTGCCGGCGACGCCTGGAGCGGTGCGAGTGCGCAGCTCGGTCAGCCCGGGTGCGTCGTCCTCCACCAACACGGTGTCCATCAGGTCGATCGAATCGGACTGCACCGTCGATGTGAGCGTGTCGAACGGCTGCACGGCGACCGCCCCGACCACGTAGGCATCGGCCAGTCGAGGGGTGGTGGTCCAGCGGACGAGCGCGGTCCCGGGGATGGTGTCGCGTCGCGTCCAGCGTGCGTTCGGGGCGGAGTCGTCGCGGCGCATCACCAGGGTCGTGATCCGCAGGACGTCGGGCGTCCACCCGCTGACCCACGGGTGGTCGTCGGCGACGCCACCCACGTAGACGGCACCGGTGATCGCGGCGAAGTCGGCCTGGAGCAGCGGCTCGTACCCGTCGGTGCGTGCGGTGACCTGCACCCGTTCGATACCGCGAAGGTCGCTGTGTCGGCTCATCCAACGATCGACACCGCCCGGAGCGTCGTCGGCGGCGGTCGAATCGGCGTCCTCGTCGAAGAACGCGGCGGCCGCCGACGGTGACAGCGAGTCGTGCCGCCACGGGGCCGACCAGGTGAACAGCATCGCGGGGACGGCGCACGACGCCACCAGCAGTGCCCCGGCCGCCGTGGGACGCGATGCGGCCAGCCCGACCGCGCACCACAGCACCAGCAGCGCGACGACGGCGATCGCCACGGCGACGACGACATCGCCGGCCCCGACCTGGAGCGGGGAGTGGCGGGTCGCCGCGACCACCACCCACGGACCGACCAGGGCGACGGCGCCGGTGGCGACGAGCAGGCCGCGCCGCCATCGCGCGGGTGCCGAGAGAACGAGCGTCGCGCCGAGACCGGCCAATCCGGCGATGGACAGGTTCGACAGGATCAGGTACCTCGGCCAGATGCGGAAGCGGTCGGCCATGGGGATGGCGCGGTAGGCGAGCCAACCGAACGGGGTGTGATCGCCCAGTGCCGCGAGGAAGCCGAACAGGGCGAGGAGCGCCAGGCCGAGGACGCGGCGATCGCGCCAGCGTGCGACCACGGCGATGGTGGCCAGTGCGAGCGCCGCCGCACCGAGGTGGTTCGACGTCTCGTGGGCGAGCTCGCTGCCGAACCAGTTGCCGCTGCTGCCGGGCACGCCGGTGCGGCCGAGTTGCGGAAAGAGCGCGGTGATGAGGTCGCTCAGGTTCGCGTTCTCCTCGAACGAACCGGTCGCGCTGAGTTGCGACCGGACGCTCGTGCGGCTGAACAACAGCTGGGGGAGCAGCTGCACGGCAGCGATCGCCAGCCCGAGCGCGGTGGCGCCGGCGAGGTGCAGCCAGGGTCGTACTCCCACGCCTCGTCGGGCCAATGCCGTGACCCCGATGAACGTCACCGCGATGAGCGCGGCGAGCAACACCTGTGGGTGTCCGGCGAGACCGATGAGCGCGAGCGGCGCCACGTAGGCCGCCCATCCGCGGGCGTCGCTGCGGCGCAGCAGGCGATCGAGGCCGAGGCACAGCCACGGCAGCCAGGCCGACACGATGGTGAAGTTGGCATGGATGAGGTGCAGCACGAGTGCGCCGTTCAACCCGTACACGACGGCTGCGACGGTGGCTGCCGGTGCCGAGCCCCACCGACGCCACACCCACACGAACGCGCCGGATGCAGCGAGCCACAGGTGGAACATCGTCCACCAGCGGAACGCGGTCACGGTCTCGAGGAGGCCGAAGATGGCGTTCGGCGGATACCAGATCGCACCCTGTCCGATCCCGGCCACGTTCTGTCCGCCGAACGACCACATCGCCCAGAACGGCGTGTGGCCGTCGCCGACGGTGCGCCACACCCAGCGGAACAGCGGCAGGTGGTAGTCCTGCAGGTCGCTGGAGATGCCGGTCTCGTTCCCGGTCATCAAGCCCACGAACGGGAGCGACACGACGACCATCGCGGTCGCCCACCAGCGGGTGACCGTGGAGCGCGGGCTGGTGTCCATGTCGGCGACAGCGTCGCCGTTGCGGCACACCAGGTCAAGGACCCTCGGCGCGGGGACACCTACACTCGCCGCATGGCCGCCGAACCTGCGACGACGGAGCCGTGGTCGACGCGGGAACTGATCCTGTTGGAGGCGTCGCGGTTGTTCGCCGTGCGCGGCTACCGCGGCACCTCGACGCACGACATCGCGGCCGCGGTGGGGATCCGCCAGCCGTCGCTGTACAAGCACTTCGGGTCGAAGCAGGCCATCGCCGAGGAGTTGCTGCGTCGCGACCTCACGGCCGGCATCGACGCGCTCGAGCGGCTCGGCCGCGAGGGCGGTGGCGCCGCGGTCGAGCTGTACCGCTACCTCCTGTGGGAGGTTCGCTACGTGCGCAGCACACCGTTCGATCTGCGCGCCCTGTACCTGGGTGAGATCCTGGAGATGCCCGAGTTCGTGGAGGGGCGCGCGTTGAACGCCCGCTACTGGGTGCTGCTGCAATCGATCATCGAACGCGGTGTCGCCGACGAGGAGTTCCTCGACATCGACGTGTCCTTCGCCCGCCAGGTGATCGACGCGATCGTGCTCGAGACCATCCGCGGTGCCGGCGACGAGGCGGTGGCTCGCGCCGTCGACGAGCCCGATCTGGCGGCCGGCTTCGTGCTGCGCGGGCTGCTGCGGCGGCCGTCTCGGGTCGCCGCCGTGCGCGCGGCGGCGCAGCGCGCCGACGGCTGACGACCGACGGCTGACGGCTGACGCCCGCGCACGCCCTGCTCGGGCCGGTCGATTCGTCAGACGGCGAGGATGCGCGACCGCTGCGGGTCGTAGAGCGGACCGAGTTGCACGGTTGCCGGGAGTCGGCGGGTGGACGTCTGCACCGCGAAGTCGTTGGCGGCGAGCCATGCGGCGGTGACGCCGTCGTCGCAGTGCACCTGTGCCAGGGCGACCGGTCCGCCGAGCGTGTGTCCGAACGCGGCGGCGCGGACGTAGCCGTTCCACCTGCCGTCGAGCAGCAGCGGCTCTCCGCCGAACAGCTCGGCGTCGGGGTCGTCGACGAACAGGCTGACGACACGGTCGCGTGGTGCGCCGAGCGCCCGTGCGGCGAGCATCGCGTCGCGACCGATGAAGCCACCGGGCTTGTCCCACGCCACCGCGAACCCGAGGCCGGCCTCCAGCACCGTGTCGGTGTTGTCGATGTCGATGCCCATGTCGCGGTAGCCCTTCTCGAGCCGCAGGCTCGCCATTGCCCCCAACCCCACGGGTCGGAGACCGAGGTCGGCGCCGGCCTCGAACAGCAGGTCGTACAGCCCGGCCGCGTGCTCGGTGGGGACGTGGAGCTCGTAGCCGAGCTCGCCGACGTAGGTCACCCGGCCGACGAGCACCGGCGCGTACCCGACGTGGATGTGCTGGGCGGTGAGGTACGGGAACGCGTCGTTCGACAGGTCGGCGTCGGTGAGCCGGCTGAGCAGCGCGCGCGAGGCGGGACCCTGCAGGGAGAGGAGCGTGGTCGCCGAGGTGATGTCGGTGCAGACGACGACCTCGCCGTTGCGGCACTCGCGACGCACCCAGGCCTCGACCTGGCGGTGGGTGATGTCGCTCGCAACGACCAGGAAGCGCTCGTCGCCGAGGCGGGAGACGGTGACGTCGGCGACGATGCCACCACGCGCGTCCAACCACTGGGTGTAGACGAGGCGGCCGACCTCGCGATCGATGTCGTTGGCCGAGAGGCGGTTCAACACCGCGGCCGCATGCGGCCCCTGCACCATCCACTTGGCCATCAGACTCATGTCGAGCACGCCGACGGCGTCGCGCACGGCGCGGTGCTCGCGCCCCACGATGTCGTGGGCCGGCTGTCGGACGAAGTCGAGCACCGTCTGCGGGTGCTCGCCCGGTGCGGCGAACCACTCCGGGTACTCCCAGCCGAACGAGGTGCCGAAGTGGGCGCCAGCGGCGACATGGCGGTCGTGCAGCACCGACCGACGGACGTCGCGCGCCGTCGACGGCTTCCACTGCGGCCACACGGCGTCACCGAAGAGCACACCGAGCTGTTCGGGCGTGCGATCGGCGCGGAATCGGCGGCTCGTCTCGTGCGTGGCGACCCGACCGACGGCGTAACGCGTCACGTCGAGCGGTGCGACGCCGTCGACGATCCACTGGGCCATCAGGTTGCCCACGCCGCCACCGAGGAGGATGCCGAGTGAGTTCATCCCCGCCGCCACCCAGTAGCCGTCGAGCTCGGGCGCCGGACCGAGCAGCGGGCGGACGTCGGACGTGAACGACTCGGGTCCGCAGAAGAACAGTCGGACCCCGCAGTCGGCGAGGGAGGGGATGCGATCCATGGCCGGCGCAAGGAACTCGGCCATCCGGTCCCAGTCGGGATCGATCGTGCCGAACGCGAAGTCGTGCGGCACACCGTCGAGGTGCCAGGGCTTGCCCACGGGCTCGAACAGCCCGACGAGCATGCCGTCGCCCTCGGGCCGGTAGTACCCGTAGCGATCGGGGTCCTCCACGACGGGGAGGTCGGGGTCCATGCCGGGAACGGCTCCGGTGATGAGGTAGTAGTGCTCGGCGGCCTGCAGGGGGACATGGACCCCGGCCTTCCTGCCGAGCTCGCCGGCCCACATGCCTGCGGCGTTGACGACGATCTCGGTCTCGATGCGGCCCGCATCGGTGAGCGACCGCGGTGACGCGGCCGTGTCGCTGTTCGATGTCGGTGACCGACACGCCCTCGACGACCTTGGCACCGAGTTGTCGGGCGCCCTTCGCCATGGACACGGCGCAGCCGACGGGATCGGCTCGGCCCTCGTCGGGCACGTAGAAGCCGGCGAGCAGGTCGTCGGTTCGCAGCAGCGGCCACATGTCGGCGACCTCACGCGGCGAGATCTCGGATTCGGGCACGCCGAACCCGTGCTGCCAGGCACCCGCCCGACGGAGCACCTCGACTCGCTCGGGGGTGCTGGCGACCAGGATGTGCCCGACCTCGCGGAAGCCGGTGGAGTGACCGGTCTCGGCCTCGAGGCGCGAGTACAGGTCGCGCGAATAGCGGGTCATGAACAGCGAGGTCTCGTCGGCCATGCCGGCCGAGGTGATCAGCCCGGCCGCGTGCCAGGTGGTGCCTGCGGTGAGGGAGTGCCGCTCGAGCAGCACGATGTCGGTCCACCCGAGGTGGGCCAGGTGGTACGCGATGCTGCAGCCGATGACGCCGCCGCCGACGATGACGACGCGGGCACGATCGGGCACGGTGGGAGTGCTCATGGCTATCGGACGATAGCCGACCGTCGAGGTGTGTGCCGCCGCCGCGCCGGCGCCGCGTTGCTCACGTCACATCGCTCAGATGGAGGGTTTCGTGTACCCCTGGGGTGCACGAAACCCTCCATTCGGCGATCGTCGCCGGACGGACGCGACCGGGGTCAGGCGTGGACGCTGGCGAAGAAGCCGCGCAGGGCGTCGCCCATGCGCTCGCGGTACTCCTTGCCGGTGAGGATGACGTCGACCATCGTGATCGACGTGTGCATGTGCCCGCGGGCCTGCACGTGCTCGACCGGCACGCCGGCCGCGGCCAGTGCGTCGGCGTAGGCGTTGCCCTGGTCGCGCAGCGGGTCGAACTCGGCCGTGATGATCATCGCCGGCGGCAGGCCGGACAGATCGCCGAGCAGCGGCGACGCCTTCGGGTCGGCGCGCTCGTCCTGCGTGCAGTAGTGGTTCCAGAACCACTCCATCAGCGCTCGGGTGAGCAGGAAACCCTCGGCGTTGTCGGAGTACGACGGACGCTCCACGGTGCCGTCGGTGACGGGCGTGAGCAGGAGCTGCCCGACGAGCTCGGGGCCGCCCGCATCGCGAGCGAGCTGGCAGACGACGGCGGCGACGTTCGCGCCGGCGCTCCAGCCGGCAACCGCGAGCTGACCGGGGATGCCGCCCAGTTCGATGGTGTGCTCGGCCACCCACTGCACGGCGGCCAGACCGTCGTCGGCGGCTGCCGGGAAGCGGGCCTCGGGTGCGTGGCGGTAGTTCACCGAGATGACGACCGCGTCGCTGCGATCGCACAGGTCGCGGCACAGCGGATCGTCGGAGGTGTGGCTGCCGATGACCCAGCCGCCGCCGTGGAAGTAGACGACCACGGGGTGCGGGCCGTTGCCCTTGGGGCGGTACAGGCGGTACTCGATGTCGCTGCCGTCGGCGGCGGGCAGGGTGCCGTCGACGATCTCGCCCACGTCGGGCCCGGGCGGACGCATGGCGCTGGTCGCGTCGGAGAACATGCGCGCGTCGGTGGGGGACATGCTGTCCATCGTGGGCAGCTGCATCTCGGCCATCATGTCGAGGACCATCTTCACGTCGGGCTGCACGCGGCGGACGATGCCGTCCTTGACGTGCGTGCCGGCGGGACCGGCGAGCGTGAAGCCGAGGTACTCGTCGTTGACGACGTCCTCGCACGCGAGGCGGTAGCCGTCGACGCCGCCGATGTACGGCAGGAACACGCGGGGCTTGCCGGGCACGTTGGCGCCGATGTACCAGCTGTTCGCCATCGGGTGCAGCGTGAGCGAGGCGCAGTCGTTGGCGTGCTGCACCCAGCCGTCCTCGGCGGTCTGCGTCGGCTCGATGGTCTCGAAGCCGTGCTCGCGCAGGTGGACCAGCGTGTCGCGCACCCAGTCGACGTGTTGCTCGATGGACACCATCATGTTCGACAGCACCGACGGGCTGCCCGGGCCGGTGATCGTGAAGAAGTTGGGGAAGCCGGTGGTCATCAGGCCCAGGTAGTTCACCGGGCCGGCCGCCCACTTCTCCTTCAGGGTGAGACCGTCGCGGCCTTCGATGTCGACCGACACGATGGCGCCGGTCATCGCGTCGAACCCGGTGGCGTAGACGATCGCGTCGAACTCGACCGTCTCGTCGCCGAACTCGATGCCCGTCTCGGTGACGGTGTCGATGGGCGTCTTGCGCAGGTCGACCAGCCGCACGTGCGGCAGGTTGTACGTGGCGTAGTAATTGGTGTCCAGGCACGGCCGCTTGGTGCCGAACGGGTGGTCCTTCGGGCACAGCGTCTCGGCGGTCTCGGGATCGTCGACGATGCCGCGGATCTTCTCGCGGATCATCTCGGCGACCACCTCGTTGGCCTCAAGGCTGACGCCCTGGTCGGCGAACACGCCGAGGATCTCGAACAGCTCGCCTGCCTCCCAGGCCTTCTCGAACCGCTCGCGGCGGACCTCGGGCGTCGACGTGAGTGCCATGATCTCGTTCGGCTCGGCCGGGATGCCACCGCGCGAGTACTTCGCGGCATGGCGGTAGCCGTCGCGGTCGGCCTCGAGCGGCGCCCGCTTCTCGGGACGCACTGCACCGTTGTGGGCGGGCACGGAGAAGTTCGGGGTGCGCTGGAAGACGGTGAGCTGCGACGCCTGGGCGGCGATGAGCGGGATGGACTGGATGCCGGACGAACCGGTGCCGATGACGGCGACGCGCTTGCCGGTGAAGTCGACGCCCTCGTGCGGCCAGCGGCCCGTGACGTAGACGTCGCGGGTGTAGCGGTCGGCGCCGGGCACGTCGGGCGTCTTCGGCAGCGAGAGGCAGCCGGTGGCCATGACGTAGTGCCGGCAGGTGATGGTCTCGTCGCTGCCGCCGGGGCCGGTGGCGGCGGTGGTGACCTTCCAGCGCTTCGCCACCTCGTCCCACGCGGCGGAGACGACCTTGGTCTCGAACGTGATGTCGGGGCGCATGCCGTGCTTCTCGGTGACGAACTGCGCATAGCGGAGGATCTCGGGCTGCGTCGCGTACTTCTCGGACCACGTCCACTGGTCCTCGAGTTCGCGGTCCCACGCGTACGTGTAGTCGGTGGTCGGGATGTCGCACCGTGCTCCCGGGTAGCGGTTCCAGTACCAGGTGCCGCCGACGTCGTCGGCGGACTCGAGCACCCGGAACGTGAAGCCCAGCCGGCGCAGCTCGTGCAACAGGTACAGACCCGAGAAGCCGGCCCCCACCACCACCACGTCGACGTCGTTGCTTGCGGTCATCAGTGAACCCCCCAGTTCTTCGTTGCCCGATCCGCATTGAAGCAGAACACGATCGCTCGGCCGTTACTGAGTAGCCTGCGCCCATGGTGAGGTTGGGCGTGGTCACCGGTCGGGCGGTGCACGCCGCGCTGTGGGAGCGCGCGCTGGCGACGTACGACGGACTGCAGGTGGCGGCGTGCGTCACCTCGCTCGCCGCGCTCGACATCGACGCCGAGCGGCTCGACGTGGTGGTGCTCGACCTCGACAGCGGTCACGCCGCCGCCCGCGACGCCGCCATCGTCACCACCGGTCACCCGGCGGTGGCCACGGTGGTCGTCGAGCGAGGCATGACCCTCGACGCGGTGGTGGGTCGCATCCGCACCGCCGATCCGTCGATGACGGTCCTCACGTCGGGAGCATTGCATCAGGCCAGGGGGCAGTTGCGAACGATGGCGCCGCGGTCGCCGGTGGCCGCCTACCCGCGCCTCACGACCCGCGAGCGCGAGGTCCTCGAGTCCTTGAGCAGGGGCAACTCGACCTCGGCGATCGCCACCGAGCTGCGCATGTCGGTGCACACGTGTCGTGGCCATCTGCGCACGTTGATGGCCAAATTGGGGGCGCGGAGCCAGCTCGAGGTGCTCGCGTTCGTCGCCGAACACGGCCTCCCGGACACCTGATCGGGCGTCGGATCCCGCCGAGGGGTCTTAGGACGTCTGATACGACCTTCTGCTACCACGTCCTACCAGGGTGCGGCTGGTGGGCTGGTGGGGGTTCAGGCACGCTGTCCATGCGGGAAGCGATCGTCAACGGGAGGACGAGAGTGATTACGGTGGGCATTTTTGGCACCCTTGTGGTGCGCGTGGGTGATCGTGTGTTGGGTCCGAGGGACCTCGGCGGGGTCAAGCCCCGACGGTTGCTGGAGCTGTTGCTCCTCAACGACCGGGCGGTCACCAAGGACGAGCTGATCGACGAGCTGTGGGGCGAGAAGATGCCCCGCGACCCGATCGCCACGCTCGAGGCGTACGTGTCGGTGCTGCGCAGCAGCCTGCAGCCGGGCGTGCACCGCGACGATTCTCTGATCGCGACGGAGCCGGGCGCATACCGGCTCGTCCGCGAGCGGGCCGACATCGACGTCGATCGGTTCGACTCGCTGGTTCGCTCGCTGCCCGGCACGGCGGGTGCCGAGCGGCGAGCCCTTCTCATGGAGGCGTGCTCGCTCGCCGTGGCGCCGATCCTCGCCGACGAGCGCTACGTGGAGTGGACGCAGGGAGCGCGTCGCCACTACGAGCGCCTGCGCCTCGAGGTGCACGTGGCCGCCGCCCAGGAGTTCCTGGACGAGGGCATGGTCGGCACCGCGCTCGACCTGGCCGAGCGAGCGGTCGCGATCGATCGCTCGTGCGAGTCCGCCTACCACGTCGCCATGCGTGCCGCCGGCCAGCTCGGCCGACGCGACATGGTGCTGCGGTTCTTCGAGCAGTGCGAGCGGGCCATCCGCCTCGAGCTCGACTCGGCACCGCTGCCGGCCACCATCGCCCTGCGCGACGAGCTGCTCGACGAGCGTCGCCTCGTGGGCGCTGCGGTCGGTGGCAACTGGGCGCCGGCCATCGAGCACGCCTCGATCGATGCCGTGTGGCCGCTCTCGCGCTTCCGGTAGATTCACCGATCACGGGAACCACGCTGCACGACGAGGCGGCGGCTGAGCCGCTGTCGGCACGATCGGTCGGTCCGCGCCCCGCCCCACGTCGCGGGCGAGGGGTCTCCATCGCCGCCGCGGTGGTGCAGTTCGCGATCGTCGGCGTGGCCATCCTCTTCGTCGTCGCCCTCGTTGCCGGCTCTCGAGTGCGCGACACGAGCACCCAGGAGTCCATTCGTGATGCACGCGAGCTCGCCAGCCTGATGGCCAACGAGATCGTGGCGCCGAAGATGACGCCCGAGTTGATCGCCGGCGAGCCGATCGCGGTGGCCTCGATGGACGCGGTCATCGACTCGATCGTCGGCCGTGGCACCATCAACCGCGTCAAGGTGTACACGCCGGAGGGCGTGGTGGTGTACTCCGACGAGCACCTGCTCATCGGGCAGAAGTTCCCGCTGGAGGCCGACGTCGTCGCCACCCTCACCAGCAACAAGCCGGTGGTCATCTTCACCGACCTGAAGGGCCCCGAGAACGCATACGAGCAGGAACTCGACAGTCAGCTCGAGGTGTACATGCCGATGCACCTGACCACCGGTGAGACGCTCATCTACGAGCACTACCAGCACACCAGCGCGGTGTCGGCCGGCGCCGACGAAGTGACCGCCGCGTTCTCGCCGCTCGTCATCCGCTCGCTCATCGCGTTGGAGCTGCTGCAACTGCCGCTCGCCTGGTGGCTCGCCCGTCGTGTCCGCGAATCGCAGCGTCAGCGCGCCGCGCTCCTGCAGAGCGCCCTCGACGCCAGCGACGGCGAGCGCCGCCGCATCGCCCAGGACCTGCACGACGGCATCGTCCAGGACCTGGCCGGGGTGTCGTTCGCGGTCGACGCGGTCCGCCACGATCCCAGCGTCCAGCAGTCGCCCACCGCCGTGGCCACGCTCGACCGGGTCGTCGAGAAGGCCCAGGCGTCCATTCGGGGTCTGCGCACGCTGTTGGTCGACATCTATCCGCCGAACCTCGAGTCCGGCGACCTCGCCGGGGCGCTCACCGACCTCCTCGTGCCGTTCGAGGCCAGGGGAGTGGCCACCGAGTTCCACGACGAGATCACCGGGTCGGTCAGCTCCGCGGCGCACGGGCTGATGTACCGCACGGCGCGTGAAGCGCTGCGCAACGTCGAGCAGCACGCGGCAGCATCCACCGTTCAGGTGGTGCTGCGCGACCACGATGCACACACCGTCGAGATGCTCATCTCCGACGACGGCAAGGGGTTCCACCCCGAAGTCCTCGAGGCCCAGCAGGCCGATGGCCACTTCGGGGTTCGCCTCCTGGGCGACGTCGCCCGCGCCGCCGGCGGCGAGCTGCAGCTCGAATCCACTCCCGGCAACGGCACACGAGTCCTCCTGGTGGTACCCCGATGATCAAGGTCCTGGTGGCTGACGACCACGAACTGGTTCGACACGGACTGGCGATGTTGCTCAGCTCGGCCGACGACATCGAGCTCGTCGGGCAGGCGTGCGACGGTGCGGAGGCGATGACGATGGTCGACGAGTTCCGACCCGACGTGGTGCTGATGGACCTGTCGATGCCGGGCATGGACGGCATCGAGGCGACCCGCCGCATCACGACGGCGCACAGCACCGTCTCGGTGGTCGTGCTGTCGTCGTTCAGCGAGCGGCGCATGGTGCTCGAGGCCATCGACGCCGGCGCGGCGGGCTACCTGTTGAAGGACGGCGGGATGGACGACATCGTCCGCGCCGTGCGCGCCGCCTCGGTCGGTGAGGCGCCGCTGTCGCCGCGTGCCGCACAGGCCATCCTGTCGGCGCGCCCAGCGCGTCAGATGCCCGAGCTGTCGAACCGTGAGCGCGAAGTCGTCGAGCTCGTCGTGGAGGGGCTGAAGAACAAGGACGTCGCCGATCGCCTGGGCATCAGCGAGAAGACCGTGAAGACCCACCTCACGCACGTCTACCAACGACTCGGCGTCGCGACGCGGGGCGACATGATCGCTGCGTTCAAGGCATCACAGGCCTGACTGACTAACTTCCCCTCATGCAGATCTCGATGGAGGGGAAGGTCGCGCTCGTCACGGGTGGCTCGCGCGGCATCGGCAAGGCGATCGCGGCCACGATGGCGGCTGCGGGAGCGAAGGTGATGATCTCGTCGCGCAAGCAGGACGCGCTCGACGCTGCGGCGGCGGAGATGTCCGGCGACGTGGCCACGTTCGCCGGCAACGCCGGCGATCCGGAGGTGGCTCGAGCCGCGGTCGCGGCGACCATCGAACGCTTCGGTGGACTCGACATCCTCGTCAACAACGCGGCCACGAACCCGTACTACGGCGAGACGCTGGGTGTCGACGAGGGCCGTTTCGACAAGACCTTCCAGGTCAACCTGCGCGGCCCGTTGTTCTGGTGTCAGGCCGCGTGGGACCAGGCGATGAAGGAGCGGCCCGGCGTCATCGTCAACATCGCGTCGGTGGGCGGGCTGCGCAGCGAGGCCGGGCTCGGTGTCTACAACCTGACCAAGGCCGCGCTCATCCATCTCACCCGGCAGCTCGCCAACGAACTGGGACCCACCCGTGTCGTCGGCATCGCGCCCGGCCTGGTGCAGACCGACTTCGCCGCGTTCCTCGTCGAGAACTTCGGCGACCGGCTGGCGAAGCAACTGCCGCTGCAGCGCCTGGGTGAACCGCAGGACATCGCCAACCTGGCCACGTTCCTCGCCAGCGACGCCGCATCGTGGATCACCGGCGACACGTACGTCATCGACGGCGGCGCCGGCGTGCGCAGCGCCGGCTGATGGCCGATCCGTCCGACGTGGGTACGCCCAGCGCGGACATCCCGGGTGTCGACCTCGCCGTCCTCGCGGCCTGGATGGACGTGCGGGGTCTCGGCGACGGGGCGCTCGAGTCGCCGGAGCTGATCGCCGGTGGCACGCAGAACGTGCTGCTGCGGTTCTCGCGTGGCGAGCGCGAGTACGTGCTCCGTCGCCCGCCGGTGCACAAGCGGAGCAACAGCGACGAGACGATGCGGCGTGAGGCTCGTGTGCTCGCCGCGATCGCCGGTACCGACGTGCCCCATCCGGCGCTGATCGCGGCCGAGCCCGACCCTGAGGTGCTCGGGGCGAGCTTCTACCTGATGGAGCCCGTCGACGGGTTCAACGCCACGCTCGGGCTGCCCGAGCCACACGCGTCCGATCCGGCGTGGCAGCACGAGATGGGGTTGTCGATGGCCGACGCCATCGCCGCGCTGTCGCGCGTCGACCACGTGGCGGTCGGGTTGGGCGACTTCGGCAAGTTCGAGGGGTGGGCCGAGCGCCAGGTCGGACGTTGGCGCAAGCAACTCGACAGCTACTCGGAGCTCCCCGGCTACCCGGGTCCCGACCTGCCCGGCGTGGACCGCATCGGCGAGTGGCTGGAAGCGCGGCGTCCGCCTGCGGTGCGCGCCGGCATCATGCACGGCGACTTCCACTTCGCCAACGTGTTGATGGCCCGTGACCGGCCCGCACTCGCCGCGATCGTCGACTGGGAGCTGGTCACCATCGGCGATCCGCTGCTGGACCTCGGTCACCTGCTGGCCACGTGGCCGCACCAGGACGGCGTCGGCCGTCACCGTCGCGGCGCCGGGTCTGCCCTCCACCGACGAGGTGATCGCCCGCTACGCCGATCGCAGCGGCGCAGACCTCACCCATCTGCCGTGGTTCCGCGTGCTCGCGTGCTATCGACTGGGGCTCATCCTGGAAGGGCACACACGCCCGCGCCTGCGCCGGCCTGGCCCCCAAGGAGATCGGCGACCAACTGCACGCGACCACCGTGTCGCTGCTGGAGCAGGCCCTGACCCTGATCGGCTGAGTCAGCGGGGGCAGGCCGTCGATGTTGATCAGCGCGCCTGTGGTGTAGGAGCTGGCGTTCGACGCGAGGTACAGCGCGGCGCCGACGATCTCGTGTGGTTCCCCGCCCCGGCCGAGCGCGAAGGCGTTCGTCGCCCGGGCGTTGAACGCGTCGAGGTCCCACGCCTTGGAGATGTCGGTGAGGAACGGTCCGGGCAGGATGCAGTTGACGCGCACCTTCGGCCCGAAGGTGGCGGCGAGGCCCTTGGTGAGGTTGTTCACCGCTGCCTTCGCCGCGCCGTACGGCACCTCGGCGGGGCTGGGACGCTCGCTGGCGATGGACGACACGTTGATGATGCTGCCGCCGTCGCCCGCCGCCATTCGGGTGCCGACGATCGCGGACAGACGGAACGGACCCTTCAGGTTCACGCCGATGACCTTGTCGAACAGCTCCTCGGTGATCGCGTCGAGGCTGGGGTACAGCGGCGACATGCCGGCGTTGTTGACCAGGATGTCGACCGTCCCGAACTCGGCGTACGCCGCGTCGGCCAGTCGCTCGGCATCGCTCCAGCTGGCGGCGTGATAGGCGATCGGCAGTGCTCGCCGGCCGAGTGCGCGCACTTCTTCGGCGACCGCCTCGCAGTTGTCGAGCTTGCGGCTCGCGATCACCACGTCGGCACCTCGAGCAGCGAACGCGAGCACCATCTCGCGGCCGAGCCCTCGTGACCCTCCCGTGACGATCGCAACCTTGCCGGACAGCTCGAACAAGTCATCAGCCATCTGCGGAACCTACAGTGCGCCAATGGCCATCGACTTCACCCTGAGCCCCGAACTCGAAGAGATCCGCGTGCGCGTCCGCGCGTTCGTCAACGACGTGGTGAAGCCCGGCGAGGCTCGAGCTCGCCGCGCTCCGCGACGAGGACCGCGGCGACTACCTCAACATCCTCATCGGCATGCGCAAGCAAGGCGGCCGACGCCGGTCTGTGGATGCCGCACATGCCCAAGGAGTGGGGCGGCATGGGCCTTGGCCACGTGCAGCTCGCGATGGTGCAGGCCGAAGCGGCGAAGTCCAGCTACGGACCGTGGGTGCTGAACTGCCAGGCACCCGACGAGGGCAACATGCACACGCTGCTGCACTGGGGCACCCCCGAGCAGAAGGAGAAGTACCTCAAGCCGCTGTGCGACGGCACGGCGATGAGCTGCTTCGCGATGACCGAGCCCGAGGTGGCCGGCAGCGACCCGACGCTCATCAAGACCACCGCGGTGCAGGACGGCGACGAGTGGGTCGCGAACGGCCACAAGTGGTTCATCTCCAACGCTCGCCGTGCCAAGTTCGCCATCCTCATCTGCCGCACCGAGGACAACCCGGATCTGCCGCAGGCCGCCAACACCGCGTTCATCGTCGACCTGCCCAGCGATGGCTGGAACCGCGTGCGTGAGGTCGAGACCATGCACGGTGGCACCGGCCACAGCGAGATCGTCATCGAGGACCTGCGCATCCCCGCCGAGAACATGCTCGGCGGTCGAGGCCAGGGGCACCTGCTCGGTCAGTACCGGCTCGGGCCGGCCCGCCTGGCGCACTGCATGCGTTGGATCAGCCAGGCCGAGACGGCCCTGGACCTGATGGTCGGCCGCTCGCTCGAGCGCTACTCGCACGGCAGCGTGCTCGCCGAGAAGCAGGGCATCCAGTGGATGATCGCCGACTCGTCGATGGAGATCTACCAGGCGAAGCTGATGATCCTGCACGCCGCGTACCTCATCGACACCGGCGCCGACTTCAAGAGCGAGGTGCAGCATGGCCAAGCACTTCGTCGCCAACATGTTGAACCGGGTCATCGACCGCAGCATCCAGGTGCACGGCGCGCTCGGCTACAGCACCGACACGCCGCTCGCGCACATGTTCCAGCACGCCCGCTGGGCGCGCTTCGCCGACGGCGCCGACGAGATCCACCAGATGCGCATCGCCCAGCGTTCCATCGCGGCGTACCGCGACCACGGCACGACGCACAGCGCCACCGGCAACCTCCCCATCTGACCAGGCGTGTTCGCGCGAACTTAAGTTCCTGGAGAACAGCCGCGAACTTCAGTTCAGCGGCTCCACGGGAACCCGGTTCTCCGGAGCCGCCCGGTACGGTGGTTCGACGTGGCGTCGTTGTCGGTGAGGATCGGGGTCTACCTCGTGTCGATCAGCGTCATCGGCGTCGGGGTGGGCCTGATGGTCGAGGGTGACCTCGGAGTCGCGCCCAACGACGTGCTCAACACCGGCCTCAGCGACACGTTCGGCTTCGGAGTCGGCACGGCCGCGTGGATCACCGGCGTCGTCGCGATGCTGGTCGCGTGGGCGCTCGGTCGGCGACCGCGCATCGCCACGGTGCTGGGCAGTGTCATCGTCGGGCTGTCGATCAACGGCGCGCTCGCGGCGTTGCCGACGCCCGACGTGTTGGGCGTCCGCATCGCGTTCCTCGCCGGCGGGCTGGCGATCATCTGGGTCGGTATCACCGGCGTGGTGGCGTCGGACGTCGGCGCCGGTCCACTCGAGCTGGTGATGCTCGCGTTCATGGACCGCGGCATCGGTATCCGGTGGTCGCGCTGGGGTCTGGAGCTGACGCTGCTGTTGCTGGGCCTCGCACTCGGTGGCGCTGCCGGCGTCGGCACGCTGTTGTTCGCATTCGGCACCGGACCGGTACTCGCCGTCACCCTGCCGCCCGCTGCGGCACGGCTGGGAGTGGATCTGACACACCCCACCGACGTCGCCGCGGTCGGCCCCTGACGGTCGAGCGGTCAGGGAAGCAGGAGCTTGACCGCGCCGGCGAGGCTGAGCACGAGGACCAGCCACAGGAAGAAGCGATCGTGCATGCGGGGGAGCAGTGCTCGTCCGCCGTACACGCCGACGACCACGAACGGGAACAGCGCCAGGTCGTACAGCAGGCTCTCCGCCGTGAAGAAGTGCCCGCCCGTGCTCCATGCGCCGATGGCGAGGTAGACGGGGACCTTCGCCATGTTCACCGCGAAGTAGAACCACGCCGACGTGCCGACCAACGCTGTTCGGTCGAGGCCGAGCCCGACGAGGTACGTGTTCATGATCGGCCCGGCGGAGTTCGACACGAACGTCGTGAAGCCTCCGGCGGTGCCGTACGCGGCGGTCTCGGCTGCGGTGGCGTGACGGGCCGGCGTGTTGCGCACGATGCGGACGACCTGCAGCGACACCACCGCGACGATCGCCAGGGCGATGACCACCTCGAGGGCGCGCACGTTGTTGCCGACCACGACGAAGAAGGTGGTTCCGACGGCGAAGCCGGCGAGCACCCACACGGCGAGCGGGCGCAGCAGGTCCCAACGCGTGTGGTGCCGGTACCAACTCACGGCGAACAGGTCGGCGAACAGCAGCACCGGAAGCGTGACGCCCGGGATCATCCGTCCTTCGGCGACCACGGCGAACAGCGGCACGGCAAGGAACCCGGCGCCGGGGAGTGCCGTCTTGGACAACCCGGTGACGATGGCGGCCAGGGCGCCGATGGCGAGCGCGCCCACGGTGAACATCGAGGTCGACCTTAGAGCGCCCGCCGAACGGTCGACGGGCCGAACTGGGCGGTCTGGTTCCCGGAAGCCGGGAGGAATCCCGCCCAGAAGGCGAGTTGGGAAGGATCCCGCCCAGAAACCGTCGGTGGTCAGCCGGCGAGGGGGGAGGCGAGGCGGCGCTGGACGGCGTGGCGGATCTGCTCGTCGAAGGCGCGCATGTGCGCCTCGATCAGTTCGGCCGCGGTGTCGGCGTCGCCGGCCTGGAGGGCCACGAGAATGTCGCGGTGCTCCTGGATCATCAGGTGCAGGTCGGCGACGTCGCCGAGGTACAGGTGCCACAGGCGGTCGCTCTGGGCGTACAGCATGTCCAGCGTGTCGGTGAGGAACCGGTTGTCGGCGGCGTGCCACACCAGCTCGCGGCAGCGGCGATCGATGGCGATCAGTTCGTCGGGAGTGCTCGTCGCGGTGGCCTGTTCGAGCACGGCCGCCATGTCGTCCCAGTGTGAGCCGTCGCCGCGTACGCAGGCCAGGCGCATCACGTACGGCTCGAGGATGGCCCTGGTCTCGTACAGCAGGCCCAGCTCGGACACGTCGATGTTGCTGACGTACATGCCCCGGCGGGGGATGACCGTGACGAACTGGTCGCGCACCAGGCGCTGCAACGCCTCGCGAATGGGGGTGCGCCCGAGGCCCAGCGTGGTCTGCAGTTCGTCCTCGCGGATGACGTCGCCGGGCGCGAGATCGAGCCGCACGATCATGCGGCGGATCTCCTGGAAGGCACGTTCGCTGAGTGACAGATGAGCAGTGATATGGTAAAGATATATCAGCTGTGCCCCAGTCACAAGGACGGGGTCCGTCCCGGGGGTACCCACATGAGCGAAGTTCCTGCCAAGGCCAAGGTCGTCGTCATCGGCGCCGGCATCGTCGGCAACTGCCTGGTCGGCCATCTGAGCCAGATGGGCTGGACCGACATGGTCCTGCTCGACAAGGGCCCGCTGCCCAACCCCGGCGGCTCGACCGGTCATGCGTCGAACTTCATCTTCCCGACCGACCACAACAAGGAGATGGCGTTCCTCACCATCGAGAGCCAGAACCAGTACATCGACCACGGCCTGAACAACACGTGCGGTGGTATCGAGGTGGCGCGTGAGCCGCAGCGCCTCGAGGAGTTCAAGCGCCGCATGACCTCGGCGAAGGCCTGGGGCATCGACGCCCGTCTCGTCACCCCCGGCGAGATCAAGGAGATGGTGCCGTTCATCAACGAGGAGATCCTCCTCGGCGGCTACTACACCCCCAGCGTCTCGGTGGTCGACTCGCTGGCCACCGGCACACGCATGCGTGAAGCTGCCGTCGCCGCCGGTCACCTGTCCGTGTTCGCCAACACCGAAGTGCTCGACGTCGAGACCGAGGACGTCCCCGGCGGCCTGCCGAAGGTGGTCGCAGTGCTCACCGACAAGGGCCGCATCGAGGCCGATCACGTGGTGATCGCCTGCGGTGTGTGGAGCCCGCGCATCGCCGCGATGGCCG
Organism: uncultured Actinomycetes bacterium; assembly: GCA_963822385.1. Classification (GTDB taxonomy): domain Bacteria; phylum Actinomycetota; class Acidimicrobiia; order Acidimicrobiales; family Ilumatobacteraceae; genus UBA668. The sequence goes on along the minus strand of CAWGHJ010000003.1, from coordinate 1,383,670 downwards.
GCGCCAACATCCCGCTCACGCCCGCCGTGCACCAGATGGCCGACGTCGGCCCGATCGACGTGCTCGTCGAGAGCAACAAGGAACTCGCCTACCCGATCATCCGCGACATGGACACGTTCTGCTACGAGCGTCAGTCGGCCGGCTCGATGGAGGTGGGCTCGTACGCCCACCGTCCCATCCTGATGCGCCCCGACGACATCCCGAGCAACCAGGCCTCGGCGCTCACCCCCACCGAGCTGCCGCTCACGTACGACGACTTCGATCCGCAGATGGAGCAGGCCATCGAGCTGATGGAGATGCTCGGTGATGCCGAGATCAAGTACGCCATCAACGGCCTGCTCAGCCTCACTCCCGACGCCAACCCGGTGCTCGGCGAGACGGTCGAGGTGCGCAACCTGTGGAGCGCCGCCGCGGTGTGGATCAAGGAAGGCCCCGGCATCGCCCAGCTCGTCGCCGAGTGGATGACGTACGGCTACCCGCACATGTGCGACCCCCACGGCAGCGACATCGCCCGCTTCTACCCGCACGAGAAGACCGAGTGGCACATCAACGCTCGCTGCAACGAGCACTTCAACAAGACCTACGGCATCGTCCACCCGCGTGAGCAGTGGGCCAGCCAGCGTGGTGTCCGGCGCAGCCCGTTCTACCTGCGCGAGGAGGCGCTCGGCGCGACGTTCTTCGACGCCCGCGGCTGGGAGCGCCCGCAGTGGTACAGCAGCAACGAGAAGCTGCAGGCGAAGTTCCCCGATGCGTTCACGCCGCGCACCCACGAGTGGGACGCCCGCTGGTGGAACCCGGTCACGAACGCCGAGCACCTGCAGATCCGCGAAAGCGTCGGCATGGTGGACCTCACCGCGTTCAACGAGTTCGACTTCGAAGGCCCCAAGGCGATGGAGTTCCTGCAGTGGGTCTGCGTGAACAACGTCGACGTCGCCGTCGGCCGCAGCGTCTACACCCCGCTGCTCACCGAGCACGGCGGCTTCCGAGGCGACCTCACCATCCAGCGCCTCGGCCAACACCACTACCGGGTCATCACCGGTGCGTTCGACGGTGGCCGCGACGGGTACTGGTTCACCAAGTGCCTCGAGCAGTTCAACGCCCAGCACGGCCTCGGCTCGTGCACGTTCACCGATCGCTCGCAGGCCTACTGCACCATCGGCGTGTGGGGTCCGAACGCCGCGGCGACGATGGCCAAGATCACCACCGACAACACCACGGCTGCGTACGACCTCAGCCAGGAGGGCTTCCCGTACGGCGCCGTGCGCGACGTCATCATCAACGGTGTGCCGTGCACGATGTTCCGCATCAGCTACGTCGGCGAGAACGGCTGGGAGATCTACACCCGCATGGAGCACGGCCTGCAGTTGTGGGACGCCATCTGGGACGCCGGCCAGGAGTTCGAGATCATCCCCGTCGGCATCGGCGTGTACGCCGTCACCGGACGCATCGAGAAGGGCTACCGCCTGATGGGCGCCGAGCTCGAGAGCGAGTACAACCCGGTCGAGGCCGGTCTGGCCCGCCCGAAGGTGAAGAGCGCCGACTTCATCGGCAAGGCCGCGTACCTGACGGCGCGGCAGGAAGCCGAGAACGGTGGCCCCGCCGCGATCATGTGCACGCTGTCGATGGACAGCCAGCGGTGCGCCGACGGCTACGACCGTTTCCCGACCGGTGGCAACGAGCCCATCCTCACCCTGGCCGGCGATCGCATCGTCGACAGCAAGGGCCGCGTCTCGCGAGTCACCACTGCCGGCGCAGGCCCGTCGGTCGGCAAGTACCTGCTGCTGGCCTACCTCCCGCCGGAGCACGCCGTCGAAGGTGCCAAGCTGCAGGTCATGTACATGAACGAGACCTATCCGGTCACCGTCGAGCGTGCCGGCGCGACGCCGTTGTTCGACCCGACCGATGCGCGGATGAAGAGCTGACCGATGCGGGTCCTCGTCTGCGTCAAGCGCGTCCCCGCCCCCGGCGCGAAGATCAACATCACGGCCGACGGCCAGGCGGTCGACACCGCCTACCTCGCCTTCACCACCAGTCCGCACGAGGAGTGCGCGGTGGAAGCCGCGGTGCAGTTGGTCGAGCAGCACGGCGGCGAGTCCACGGTGCTGACGCTCGGCCCGTCCGAGGCCGACGAGCAGTTGCGGTATGCCGCCAGCATCGGCGTCAACAAGGCCGTGCTGCTGCCCATCGACGACACCGACTGGGATCCTCAGCGCACCGCCGCGGCCATCGCCACGGCGATCCGCGGCCTGGAGGACGCCGACGGCCCCTTCGACCTGGTGCTCTTCGGCAACGAGAGCGCCGACTCGGGCAACTTCCAGATCGGCATCCGGGTCGCGCACGCGCTGTCGCGTCCGATCGTCAACGGCATCAAGGGCATCGAGATCGACGGCGATCTGGTTCGCGCCAAGCGCGAATCCGAGGCCGGCGTCGAGGTGTATCACGTGCCGCTGCCCGCAGTGCTCGGCGTGAAGGAGGGCATCAACCTGCCCCGCTATCCCACGCTGAAGGGCCGACTGGCCTCGAAGAAGGTCGACGTCGCTCAGGTCGCTCCGCAGGGCGACACCGGTGGTCAACAGATGGTCACGCTGCTGCAGGCGGCGGAACAGGTGAGTCAGACGGTCATCCTCGGCAACGGCCCGGAGGCCGCGCCCGCCGTGGTCGACCTCCTCGAAGAACTGGGGTTGCTGAAGTGAGCACGCTCGTCGTCGTCGAACACGATCGGGGCACGCTGAGCGCTGCGTCACTCGAGGCGCTCGCCGCCGCCCGCACACTGGGCGACGAGGTGCACGCGCTCACCCTCGGCGCTGCGGCCGACGCGTCAGCTGCCACGCTCGCCGAGCACGGCGCTGTGGTGGTGCACCAGGTGCACCACGACCTGCTCGCCGACTACGGCCCCGAGGCGTGGGGCGAGGCGGTCGCCCAGGCTGTACGCGCACTGCAGCCGACCGCCGTGGTGGCATGCGGCACCGACCGAGGCAACGAGGTGATGGCGCAGGCCGCCGCTCGTCTGGACCTCCCGTTCGTGGCGAACTGCAACGAGATCACGCCGGGTGTCGACGCCTGGAACGTCGTGCGCGTGCGTTGGGGCGGTTCGTTGCTCGAGCAGTGCACGCTCGTTGCGACGACCAAGCTCGTCACCGTCACCCATCACACGTTCGAGGCCACCGCGTCGTCGGCCGCGGGTGCCACGCAGCCGCTCGCTGTCGACCTCGACGCCTCGCTGGCCCGCACGGTCGTGGCCGAGCGTGTCGAGCGCGCCGCGGGCGTCACGCTGGCGACGGCGCCGCTCGTCGTCGGCGGCGGCCGAGGCGTCGGATCGGCCGAGGCGTTCGCTCCGCTGGAGGAGTTGGCCGCGCTGCTCGGCGGTGTCGTCGGGTGCTCGCGTGCGGTCACCAACAACGGCTGGCGCAACCACACCGATCAGGTGGGTCAGACGGGCACGCGCATCGCCCCCGACCTGTACATGGCGTGCGGGATCAGCGGCGCCATCCAACACTGGGTGGGTGCGATGGCATCGAAGAAGATCCTCGCGATCAACACCGACGCCGAGGCGAACATGGTCACCAAGGCCGACTACGCGGTCATCGGCGACCTGCACAAGGTGATCCCCGCGATCGCCGAGGAAGTGCGTCGTCGCAAGGGCGGCTGACCCGTTGGCGATCCCTGGGCGCGATCCGGCGCCTGAGTAGGCTCGGGCCAATGGGCAACAACGATCAGCTCCCGCCTCCTCCGCCGCCGGGGCCGCAGCCCGACCTTCCTCCGACGCAGCTCACGCCCGTCCCTCCGCCCCCTCCCGGGCCGGGTGGACCGTGCCGCCCCCGGCCCCGCCGGCCGTGCCGCAGTTCCCCGATGCCGCTCCCACCACACAGATGCCGACGTCGGCGATCCCGCCGACGCAGATGTACCCCGCCCAGGCCCCGGCCGGTGCAGGCGGGTTGCCGCCCGGCACGCCGCCGCCGACGGGTCAGCCGCCGGCCTCGGGTGGGAACAACAAGCTGCCGTGGATCATCGCCGGTGCCGTCACGGTCGTGGCCGTCATCGTCGTCGCCATCGTGCTGCTGACCGGTGACGACAAGACGAGCAGTTCTCCGTCCACCACGGCAGCCACCGTGGTCGAGACCACGCTCGCCGAGACCACCACTGAAGCGCCGCAGACGACGCTGACCATCACGGTGCCGCCCAGTACCTCGGCCCCGGCCGTCGAGACCACGACGGCCGACACGCTCGAACCCGGCGTCAGCGTGTTCACCGACGACACGAACACCTTCACCGTGCTGATGCTCGACAGCTTCGAGACCGACACCACGCCCATCGACCAGGACGGCGTGCAGCTCGCCAACGTCACCGGCGCCACCGACATCAACGCGTTCAGCCAGGACGACGATCACGACACGTTCGGCATCTCGGTGACGGTCGGAGCGAGCGACCAGATGCCGTCGGCCGCCGAGCTGTTGTCCAGCGCCGACCCCGGCGACACGGTGTGCACCGATCGCTCCTCGGAATCCGGCTACCCGACCCTGCTCGGCGACGCCGAGGTGCTGCTGCTCGACGGCTGCGGCACCGAGGGCCAGTCGGCGAAGGTCGTGATGGTGCTGGTCTTCCCCGATCGCAACCTGACGATGGCGGTCTACGCCCAGGGCCCCGGCCCGTCCAACACCGACCTGCTCGACTTCACCCAAGCGGTGGTCGAGTCCGTCGTGTTCCTCTGACGGTCGACGGATGAGCAGCGAACCGCTGCGTCTCGACGACGGCCCTGCGCCGCCACGCGGCCTCGCGCTCGCCACCTGGGGACTGTTCGCCGGGCTGGCGTTGCTGATGATGGCCGGCGGGTTGTTCTCGACCTTGCTCGGTGTGCGTTCCGAGAAGGTCGGCCTGCCCACGGTGGTCAGCAGCGTGATCAGCGCGGCGTACTACGTCGGGTTCCTGCTCGGCTCGGTGCTCACGTTGCGCGGGCTCGGCCGAGTCGGTCACATCCGCGTCTACTCCGCGCTGGCGTCGCTGCTGGCGGCGGCGACCATCGCCATCGGCATCACCGGCGACGCCGTGTCGTGGGCGCTGCTGCGGCTGGTCACCGGGCTGTGCTTCGCCGGGCTGTACGTCGTGGCCGAGTCGTGGCTGAACGACCTCGCCGACAACGAGAACCGCGGTCGGCTGCTCGCCGTGTACGGCGCCATCACCATCGCGTTCTTCGGCGTCGGTCAGGTGTCGGTGTCGCTGTTCGATCCGTTGCTGGTCACCGGGTTCGCTGTCGCGGCCATCGCCACGTCGCTCGCCGTCGGGCCGGTCGCGCTGTCGGAGGCAGCGGTCGCGCCCGCCATCGAGACCACCGGCAACATCTCGCTGCGTGAGCTGTCGAAGATCGTGCCCACCGGTGTGTACTCGTGTTTCCTCGTCGGCATCGCGCACGGCGCGATGTCCGGCATGGCGGCGGTCTACGCGACCCGGGTCGGCCTCGGTCTGGTCGGTCTGTTCGTCGCGCTCCCCAGCATCGGTGGAGTGGTGCTGCAGTGGCCCATCTCGTCGACCAGCGACGAGATCGACCGCCGTGCGGTGGGACTGGCGGCCAGCGCGTCGGCGGCGGGCGTGGCTGCGTTGATGTTGCTCGACTCGCCCCACAAGCCGATGGCGTTCTTCCTGTTCATGCTCGTCGGCGGGTTCAGCTATCCGCTGTACTCGATCGTCGGTGCGTACACGAACGACTGGATCGAGCCCGAGCACCTCAGCGGTGCCGCGAGCCAACTGGTGAAGATGTACGGCCTGGGCGCCATCTGCGGCCCGCTCGTGGCCGGCGCGATGATGGGCATCATCGGTCCGACCGGGTTCCCGTGGGCGCTGGTGGTGATGCACCTCGCGATCGCCGTGTTCTTCTTCTACCGCATCCTGTCGTGGCGAGCGCCGCTGGCGAAACGTCCGTGGAGCGAGGTGTCGTTGCCGGCGCGCGCGTTCTACGTGCCGGCGACGGTCATCGCCATCGGTCGTCGCCGAGTCCGCCGTCGCCGCCCCCCGACCTGATCCGCCTCGAGGAAGCCGCAGAACTCGAGTTCGGCAGTGAGCGTCACGCGGCACTCGAGTTCGGGAGGAACTTGACCGAGATGAGGCACGGGTTGTCGTCGCCCCAGATGTCGAGGTTCTCCTCCATCGGCAGGAATCCGAGCGCCTCGTAGAACCGACGGGTGAGCGCGTACTCCGCTGAGTCGCCGGACGGCCCGAACGTCTTCACCTGCAGCACCTGCACGCCGAGCGTGACAGCGTCGCGTTCGACCGCCTCGACGAGACGGCGGCCGATGCCGCTTCGATGGAGTGCACGATCGACAGCGAGCAGCTCGATCTCCGACGACACGGGGGTGTGGTGACGCACCACGCACACACCGACGACCTCACCGCCGTCCGACACAGCCGCCCACGTGGGGAGTGTCCGCGCCGACTCCACATAGGCGTCGTTCGACTCCGGACGGCCGAACCATTCCGGCAGGCCGCCGAGCAGTCGGCGGACGTCGTCGGGCACTTGTCGTCCGGTCACGATACGCATCGGCTCTGTGTAGCAGAGCGAGGCGAAGCGTCTCGCAGGACTCGAGTTCGCGGTGTTCACCAGGAACTCGAGTTCGCGGTGTTCACCAGGAACTTAAGTTCGCGGTGTTCACCAGGAACTTAAGTTCGCGCGGTGGGGGTCAGGCGAGTTTGGCGAGGGTCTTCTGTTGCCACTCGGCGGTGGCGTCGACGTTGTTGAACGTGAACAGGTGGACACCCTCGAGGTTCAGTTCGTCGGCCACCTTGGACAGTGGCGTGAGGAACTTCACCGGGTCGTAGCCGCCGGGGCGCAGCAGGCGGCCGATGGCGCCGCTGTTCTTCTTCAGGAAACGCACGCTGCTCCCGATGTCCAGCTTCGTCGACAGCGAGATGAGCTTCATCTTGTCGACGGCACCGGGCGCACCGATGTGCAGCGGCATGGTCAGCCCGGCGGCGCGCTCGTCGCGCGCCCACTGGATCCACTGCTTGGTGTCGAAGTGCATCTGTGTGCTGGCGAACGCGCCGATGCCTGCCTCGGCGAGCATCGCCTGCTTGGTGTGCAGCGCTTCGTGGACGACGTCCTTGGGGATCAACGAATGGCCGTCGGGGTAGGCCGTGACGCCGATGCGGCGCAGGCCGTGGTCGTGGCCGAGGAAGTCCTCGAGGAACGTCACCACACCGTCGTAACGCCCTGCCGGCTCAGGTGCGTCGCCGGCCACCAGGAAGATCTCGTCGAGGCCGCGCTCGCGGCAGAACTCGGCGAGCTTCTTCACGGCCACGTCGTCCTCGGTGAGCCGCGCCGAGATGTGCGGGACGGTGCGGTGCCCCAGCGCCAGGATGCGATCGGTGAGGTCGAGCGTTGCCTGCTGGCCCTTGTTGACACTGCACGTCACCGACACGCTCGCGCCCACCGGGATGTGCGCGAGCTGCGGCTCGAGGTTCTTCAACGGGATGACCTCGTAGCGGGCCTCGGCGATGAGTGAGCGAAGGGTGGACATCGTTGTCGATCCGTTCTCGGGTCAGGCGAATTCGTCGGGAAGTTCGGCCTTGCGGCGGGTGATGAAATCGACGAGCTCGTCGTCGACGGCGCTGTCGAGCTCGGGTGCCTCGTACTCGGCGAGGCGGCGCTTCCAGATCGCGTTGGCGCGTTGGGCTGCGTCGAGGCCGCCCTCTTCGGACCACTGCTCGAAGCTCGAGTTGTCGGCGGTGTCGCTGCGGTAGAACGCGGTCTCGAAGTTGGCGAGTGTGTGCGAGGTGCCGAGGAAGTGGTTGCCCGGAGTGTTCTCGCGGAGCGCGTCGAGGGCGAGGCCGTTGGTGGAAGTGTCGAGGCCCTTCACGAACGTGTGCATCATGCCCAGCTGGTCGCAGTCGAGGATGAACTTCTCGTAGCCGAGCGCCAACCCGCCCTCCAGCCAGCCGGCAGCGTGGAGCACGAAGTTGACACCACCGAGCACGGTCGGCTGCAGGGTGTTGGCGCTCTCGTACGCGGCCTGCGCGTCGGGGAGCTTCGACGCGGTGAGGGAGCCTCCCGAACGGAACGGCACCCCGAGGCGCCGGGCCAGCGCGGCGACGGTGTAGAGCACGAGTGCCGGTTCGGGCGTGCCGAACGTGGGCGCCCCGGTCTGCATGCTCATCGAGCTGGCGAACGACCCGAACACCACGGGTGCGCCGGGTCGCACGATCTGGGTGAACGTCATCCCGGCCAGCGCCTCGGCGAGCGTCTGCACGGCGACGCCCGCACTGGTGCTGGGTGCCATGGCCCCGGCGAGGATGAACGGGGTGATGATCGTCGCCTGATTGTTCTCGGCGTACACCTGGGCTGCGGCGAGCATCGTGCCGTCCCACACGAGCGGCGACGAGGCATTGATGAGGCTGGTCATCACGGTGCGGTCCTGCAGGTCGCCACCGAAGCCGATGCGGGCGATGTCGACCGAGTCCTGGGCGCGTGAGCCGGCGGTGACCGAGCCCATGAAGGGCTTGTCGCTGTACTTGAGGTGCGAGTACACCATGTCGAGGTGACGCTTGCTGACAGGGATGTCGACCGGCTCGCACACGGTGCCACCCGAGTGGTGCAACCACGGTGACGAGTAGGCGAGCTTCACGAAGTTCTGGAAGTCGGCCAGCGTGGCGTAGCGGCGGCCGCGGTCCAGGTCGTGCACGAACGGTGAGCCGTAGTTCGGTGCGAACACGGTGTGGTCGCCGCCGATGACGACGCTGTGCTTCGGGTTGCGGGCGTGCTGCGTGTACTGCGCCGGAGCACTGCCGCTGACGATCTCGCGGCACATGCCGCGGGGGAACCGCACGCGCGTGCCGTCGACGATGGCGCCGGCCTTGGCGAACATCGGCAGCGCCTCGGGGTAGTCGCGGACCTCGATGCCGACCTCTTCGAGCACGGTGTCGGCCGTGTACTCGATGGTGCTCAGCGCCTCCTCGCCCAGGATCTCGAACGGGGGCAGCGTGCGCGTCAGGTACGGCACACGTTCGATGACGTGCGCGGCGCGCATGCGCGGCCCGCCCTGCGCGACCGCCCGACCGGCGGCCCCCACCGGAGTGCTCGGGAGCTTCGGTGTCGGTCATGATTCCTCCTTGTCGCCGCGGGCACGACGCCGACGGCCGGTGCGTTCGCCACCGCCCGACGACTCGCTGCGCTCGGGCAGCGTGACGACGGCCGACAGGTTCGGCGACGGGGCCACGGCGTGGGGGAAGGCCATGGCGGCGATGAACTGGCTCTGGAAATCGGGCTCGGTGGCGGTCTCGATCTTCACCACGTTGCGCACCGCGGCTTCCATCTCGCGGCGAGCGGCGACCGACAGCAGGGCGCGCACGGCGCCCGCACCGGCAGCGTTGCCCACGGATCGGACCTGGGCGACGGGGCAGTCGGGGACGAGCCCGAGCACCAGCGCGTACAGCGGGTCGATGTGGCTGCCGAATGCGCCGGCCAGACGGATGTCGTGCAATTCGGTGAGCTCGGCGTGCTGCATCAGCAGCTCGATGCCGGCGCGCAGCGCGGCCTTGGCCAACTGGATGGCCCGCACGTCGTTCTGGGTGATGCACAGGCGCACACCGGGTGCCTCGTGCACGACGTAGCTGAACGTGCGGCCTTCCGCGATGATCCGTGACGATCGTGCCGCGAGCGAGCCCTGCACGACGCCGTCCTGGTCGATGATCCCGGCCAGGTACATCTCGGCGACGACCTCGATGATGCCCGAGCCGCAGATGCCCGAGATGTCGAGCGACTCGACGCTCTCTGCGAAGTCGTCCTCGTCGCTCCACAGGTCGCTGCCGATGACCTTGAACCGCGCCTCGAGCGTGTCGCGATCGATGCGGACGCGCTCGATCGCGCCGGCGGTGGCCCGTTGCCCGCAGCTGAGCTGGGCTCCTTCGAACGCGGGGCCCGTGGGGCTGCTCGCCGCGAACTGGCGTTGGGCGTTGCCGAGGACGATCTCGGCGTTGGTGCCGACGTCGACCAGCAGCTGCATCGGTGGCCGAGCGGTGCGGGCCCTCGCTGAGGATGACCGCCGCGGTGTCGGCGCCGACGTGGCCGGCGATGCACGGGGCCAGGTACACCTGGGCGTGATCGCAGTGCAGTTCGAACTGCTCGGCGCGCACGCTGATGGCTTCGGCGGTCGCCAGCGTGAACGGTGCCTGACCCAGGGGAGTGGGGTCGATGCCGGCGACGATGTGGTGCATGATCGGGTTGCCGACGAGCACGATCTCGAGCACTTCGCCGGTGGTCGCGCCACGCGGCCTCGCACAGCTCGGTGATGAGCTCGTTCAGCGCGGTGCGAACTGCCTCGGTGAGGTTGCGGTCGCCGCCCGGGTTCATCATCACGTACGACACGCGACTCATGAGGTCCTCGCCGAAGCGGATCTGCGGGTTCATGCGGCCCGCCGACGACAGGATCTCGCCGGTGCTGATGTCGCACAGGTGACCGGCGATGGTGGTGCTGCCGATGTCGACGGCGACGCCGTAGGCGCGGTCCACGTAGCCGCGCCACACGGCCACGACGGCGTCGCCGCGCACGACGACCGTCGCGCCACGGTCCTGTCCGGCGAACGCCTGGTGGACCTCCTGCAGCGCCGCGAGGTCGAGGTGGGTGACCGTGCAACTGTGTGACTCGAGCAGCGCGGTGACCACGAGATCGGTCATCGACTCGGCGTCGCCGAGCACCGACTGGGGCAGCTCGAGGTAGTACAGGTGGACGGCCGGGTCGAGGACGACGTCGCTGAGGTCGAGGCTCTTGCGCACCACGGGGCGGTGCACCTGGCTCTCGGGCGGCACGTCGAGCACGACGTCGTCGACGATGGCCGCGCAGCAGCCCAGCCGGCGGTCGGGCTTCATTCCTCGCCGCTGCTCGTAGGCGTCCTCGGTGTCGCCCCACGGGGAGAGCGACGTGTCGGTGTTCTCGATGGCCCACTTGGAGTACGTGCCGGGCGAGAACGTCACCTGACAGCGCCCGCAGATGCCGCGTCCACCGCACACCGAATCGAGGTCGACGCCGAGTTGGCGCGCGGCCTGCAGCACCGTGGTGCCGGGCGCGACCTCACCATCGAGACCGGACGGGGTGAACACGACACGGGTCATGTGCGACTACTCCGAACGCCGAGCGCGTCGCCCGCCACCGGCGCGGCCCTCGCGAGCGCCACCTGCCGCATCGGGGTCGCGGTTGGCGCGGATCCATGCCATGCAGTCGGGGTCGTTGCCGGCCAGCACGTCGGCAGCCATGACCATCGTCTTCACCTCGGGGTGCAGCGGGTTCATGATCGCCGAGGTCATGCCGTTGGAGATGGCCATCGCCAGGAACGTCCCGGTGATGTTGTTGCGCGCCGGCAGACCGAAGCTCACGTTGCTGGCGCCGCAGGTGGTGTTGACCTTCAGCTCGGTGACCAGGCGGCGCAGCAGCGCGAACACCTGGCGCCCGGCCGTGCCCATCGCGCCGATGGGCATGACGAGCGGGTCGACCACGATGTCGGACGACGGGATGCCGTAGTCGGCGGCACGGTTGACGATCTTGCGGGCCACTTCGAAGCGGACGTTCGGGTCGGTGCTGATGCCGGTCTCGTCGTTGCTGATGGCGACGACGGCGGCGCCGTACTTGGCGACCAAGCGGCAGGACCCGCTCCATCTGCTCGTCCTCGCCGGTGACGGAGTTGACGAGGGCCTTGCCCTGGTAGACGGCGAGGCCGGCCTCGAGCGCTTCGATGATCGACGAGTCGATGGACAGCGGCACGTCGGTGACGCCCTGCACCAATTGCACGGCGCGGGCCAGCAACGCCGGCTCGTCGGCCAGCGGGATGCCGGCGTTGACGTCGAGCATGTGCGCGCCGGCCGCGACCTGGGCGAGTGCGTCGGCCTCGACGCGGCTGAAGTCGCCGTTCTTCATCTCCTCGGCGAGGAGCTTGCGGCCGGTGGGGTTGATGCGCTCGCCGATCATCACGAAGGGCCGGTCGAAACCGATGACCACTTCCTTGGTGGCGCTGCTGATGACGGTGTGGGTCATGGTTGTTCCTGTGCTGCTGCTTGCTCGGGTGAGATGGGGTCCCAGCCGCCGTTGTCGACGAGGGTGTGCAGTCGTTCGTTGGTGAACTCCTGCTCGATGGCCGCGGCGATGGCGTCGACGGTGGCGACGAGCTCGCCGGTGACGGGGTAGCTCGTGCGGCGCCACTCGGCCGACGTACTCCTGGGCCGTCTTCTTGCCGGCCACCATCGCGGCGCGGTCGATGGCCTTCTGGAAACGATGGGGGAGGACGACGCCGTGCTTGTCGTCGCCGACCTTCCCGTTGACCTGCGCGGGAATGTCGCGCCAGAGGATGACGATGATCTCGTCCTTCGAACGACGGGACATGTCAGGGGACCTTTCGCAGGCTGACGCCGACGGCGTCGTGGAAGTGGGTGAGACCGACGTGCCGGTGCTCGAACCGCAGGCCGAGCCGTGCCGCGGCCGTCGCGACCGGCAGCCAGGACGTCGTCGCGTTCGGTCTGCGACAGCAGCACCAGTCGTGTGTAGTTGCCGAAGTACGCCGGCAGCAGCTCGGGATGCCGGTCGAGCTGCAGGCCCTGCCACAGCAGCGCCTCGAAGTGCTTGGCCAGGAAATCGGTGAGGTAGAACGTGCCCACCTCGGCGTCGGCGAGCGCGTGGAACAGCTCGCTGCCCGCGAAGAACTCGTAGCAGTGGTCGCCCGGGAGCCGGCGAAGGTTGGGCCGCTCGGCGAGCAGGGCGTCGAGCTTGCCGCCGGTGCCGCAGTCGGCGTAGCCGATGAGCACGTCGCGATCGCCGGTGGGGTCGAGCTCGTCGAGCAGCTCGACCAGGCCGGGAACGATGCGCTCGGGCCGGTTGTGCAGGTTCGCCGGCAGATAGCGCACCTCGACCTGCTCGGTGAGGCCGTCGGCGGCCAACACCGCGCGGAGCTCACTCACGAGTGCTCCGCACGCCAGCACGAGGGGCGGTGCCATGGGTGACGTCAGACGGACGGGCCGGGCGGCTCGGCCTGGCCGCGACGGGCCGTGACGAGCTGCTTGGCGGTCTCGGAGGCGACGGCGGCGTCGCGACAGTACGCGTCGGCGCCGATGGCCTGGCCGAACTCCTCGTTCAGCGGCGCACCGCCGACGAGGATGATGTAGCGGTCGCGCAGGCCGCGCTCCTGGAGCGTGTCGATGACGACCTTCATGTACGGCATCGTGGTCGTGAGCAGCGCGGACATGCCCAGGATGTCGGGCTGGTGCTCTTCCAGCGCGGCGAGGAACGAATCGGCGTCGGTGTTGATGCCGAGGTCGATGACCTCGAAGCCGGCGCCCTCGAGCATCATCGCCACGAGGTTCTTGCCGATGTCGTGGATGTCGCCCTTCACCGTGCCGATGACGACCTTGCCGATGGGCTCGGCGCCGGTCTCGGCGAGGAGCGGACGGAGGATCTCCATGCCGGCCTTCATCGCGTTGGCCGACAGCAGCACCTCGGGCACGAACAGGATGCCGTCGCGGAAGTCGATGCCGACGATGCGCATGCCTTCGACGAGGGCGTCGTTGAGGACGCGGTCGGGGCCCCAGCCGCGATCGAGGAGGATCAGCGTGCCCTCGGCGATCTCGGGGGCCAGACCGTCGTAGAGGTCCTCGTGCATCTGTGTGACGAGTTCATCGTCGGGCAGGGAAGACAGATCCAGGTCGTCGGCGTCGCTCATGTGGCAATCCTCGTTCGCGGCGGGCGTGGACCCCAACTTCCGGGGCGTTCCACGATGCGGAATAGACCCGCATGGTGGAACTCTAGCATGTCAACCGGGGTGAACGCGAGACAGGTGTACCGAATATTCGGGGTCGTGCATCAGCCGTGCGCACCGCTCGAAGCGGCCGGTCGCGTAGGCCCAGAAGTCGTCGGCCGGGTTGCCGTTGACGTGCTGGATGACCCCCCACAGCGTCCACAGCAGGTCGCACATCGCCTTGTAGGCGACCATCCGCCCGACCTCGTCGGCGGGCGGCTCGTCCCCGAAGTAGGCGCGCAGCAGCACGGCGTCCTGTTCGGGCCCGAACTGGCCCTCGACCGACAGGTCGCCGAGGTCCCACATCGGGTCGTTGTTGCCCGCGTACTCGTAGTCGATGACGTACATGCGCGCACCCGTGTCGAGGAAGTTCTCGCACAACGGGTCGCAGTGCGACGGCACGAGCGGCCGGGCTGCGGCCTCGAGCGCGGCCCGGGTGGCCTCGGCGGTGGCCTGGAGCGCGTCGTATCCCTCGGGCAGCGTGGCGCCCTTCTCGGCGAGCAGACGCTTGTAGTCGTCGATCATGCCGAACAGGTCGAAGTCGTTGGCGAACGGCGCGGCCGTCGTGTGCAGCTCGCGGAACGCCCGGCCGGCCCGGGCGACGGCGTCGAGGTCGCGGAATCGTTCTGCCGACATGGTGACGGCTCCGTCGACGAACCGAGTGACCATCAGCCCGTCGGTGGCATCGAAGAACACGACCTCGGCGTTGACGCCGGCGTCGGCCGCCGAACGGGCGGCGACCGCCTCGGTGGTGCGGTCGATGTACTCGCTGGTCCCGGCGCCCGGGATGCGCAGCACGTACTTCCCGCCGTCGTGCTCGAGCAGGTGGTTGACGTTGGTCAGCCCGGCGAGCCGGGTGGTCGGCGTGTCGGCCGGGTACCCGGCCCGCACCAGTGCGTCGGCGATGTCGCTCATGCCTTGAGCCTGGCACTCGTGGGGTCGTACACGGGGCGATCGTGGCGCACGGCCGGGATGGGCTCGCCGTAGACCTCGATGACGAAGTCGGTGCGGTCGAGCAGGTCGACGGGCAGGTAGCCGTACACGACCGGCTTGCCGACGGTGTGGCCGAAGTTGGCCGATCGTGGTGAAGCCGACGACTCGGTCGCCATCGGGCCCGTCGGCGATGATCGCCTCGCCACTCACCGGGTACGCCATCGACTCGAGTGTGAACGTGCACAGCCTCCGGGCGATGCCCGCCTCCTTCTGCGCGACGAGCGCGTCGCGGCCCAGGAAGTCGCCCTTCTTCAGGTTGACGCGCCAGGCCAGGCCGGCCTCCCACGGCGTGGTGTCGGGGGTGATGTCGGTGCTCCAGTACAGGTAGCCCTTCTCCATGCGCAGCGTGTCGATGGCGCGGTAGCCGACGTCGACGATGCCATGCCGAGCACCTGCGGATTTCAGCGTCTCGTACACGTGGGCGGCGTACTCGGTGGGCACGTGGAGCTCCCAGCCCAGCTCACCCGTGTAGCCGATGCGCAGCGCCAGCACCGGCGCGGACCCGATGGTCAGTCTCGCGCGCCGTCGCGTACGGGAACGCCTCGTTCGACACGTCGTCCTCGCACGCCGACTGCAGCACGTCGCGGCTCTTCGGGCCGCAGAGGTTGATGACGGCACGCGCCGAAGTGAGGTCGCGGACGACGACGCTGCCGTCGTCGGGCGAGTTGGTGCGGATCCACCCCATGTCGTGCGCGCCGAACGCGGCGCCGGTGACGACGTACCAGCTGTCGGGTGCGGTGCGGGTGAATGTCAGGTCGCACTCGATGCCGCCGCGTTCGTTGCACAACTGGGTGTAGATCGCGGTGCCGACCGGCTTGTCCATGTCGGCGACGCTGAGCCATTGCACCGCCGCCAGCGCGCCCGGCCCCGAGATCTCGAACTTGGCGAACGACGTCTGGTCGACGAGCGCGACACCCTCGCGCACGGCGCGATGCTCGGTCCCGACGTGTGGGAACCAGTTCGGCTCGCTCGAACGACGGTCGATCGACTGCGTCGACCCCGTCGGGCGCGAACCACGTTCGCACGTTCCCATCCGCCACGCGAGCCGAACACGGCGCGGTGAGCGGCCAGCGTGTCGTGCAGCGGGCTGCGACGGATGCCACGAGCCGTGACCTTCTCGGAGCCCGGTGCGGCCAGCTTGTAGTGGTGCGCGTACATCTCGACCATGCGCGTGTCCATGAAGTGGCGCGTCGTGTGGTGGAACGAGAAGCGGCGCACGTCGAGCGGCCACAGGTCCAGGCTCGGTCGCCCCTCGAGCATCCACTCGGCCATCATCTTGCCGGCGCCGCCGCCCGCGGCGATGCCGTAGAGGAAGCCGGTGGCGACGTAGTAGTTGTCGAGTTCGGGCACGCGACCCATCACGAAGTCGGCGTCGGCCGAGTACGGAATGGGGCCGTTCAGCAGGGTGCGGATGCCGGCGGCCTCGATGCTCGGCGTGCGCTTCACGGCCATCTCGGCGAGTTGGGCGAAGCGGTCGAAGTTCGGGTCGAACAGCTGCCGCTGGAACGGCGACGGGATGCCGTCGGCTCCCTGACCCGTGCCGAACGCGATGGTGTCGGGTTCGTAGCCGCCGACGAGCAGGCCGGGGCCGTCGGGCTTGTAGTAGACGAGGTGGTCGGGGTCGCGCATCGTCGGCATCTTCCCGAGTTCGACGGGCGTGTAGCCGTCGATGGGCCCGCTCAACATGTACTGGTGCTCGACCGCGGTGGCGGGGATGCGGACGCCTGCCATACGACCGACCTGCATGCCCCACATGCCGGCAGCGTTGACGACCATCTCGCACTCGACGTCGTGCGGGTTCCCGTCGGCATCGACCGTGTGCACGGTGCTGCAGTGGCGCCCGTCGACCGTGATCGACACGACTCTGCGTTCGCTCGCAGATCTGCGCACCGCGCATGCGCGCGCCCCGGGCGATGGCCATGGTGACCGACGCCGGGTCGATGTAGCCGTCGGTGGGCAGGAACGCCGCGGCGAGCACGTCCTCGGTGCTCATCAACGGGAACAGCTGCCTGTGCTCGCTGGCGGTGAGATGACGTCCATCGGCAGGCCGAAGCTCTTCGCCATCGTCGCCAGCCGCTTCAGTTCGAGGACGCGCTCGGGCGAGCACGCCAGTCGCAGACTGCCGGTCTCGTGCCAGTCGACCGCCTGACCGGTCTCGGCCTCGAGGCCGCGGTACATCTCCACCGACTGTTCGAGCATGCGGGTCGTGTTGCGGCTGGACCGCAGCTGCCCGACGAGCCCGGCGGCGTGCCACGTCGCGCCGTCGGTGAGGTGGTGCTGCTCGAGGAGCGCGACGTCGGTCTCGCCCATCTTCGTCAGCCAATAGGCGATGGAGCAGCCGAGGATGCCGCCGCCGATGACGACGATGCGGGCGCGGGAGGGGACAGGGACGGCTGTTGCCATGGGGGTTCAGGCCTTCACTCGCGAGTTGGACGGGTCGTAGAGCGGTTGCAGCGACAGTTCGGCCGGCACCCGGGTGCCGCCGACCTCGAGCTCGTAGCTGCCGGCGAGCACCCAGTCGCGCGTGACGCCATCGGCGTTGCGGACGTAGCCGTAGCCGATGCTGCGCTCGATGGTGTAGCCGTAGCCGCCGCTGGTGAGCCAGCCGACGCGATGGCCGTCGCGGTAGATGGTCTCCCGGCCGAGCAGCACCACCGCCGGGTCGACCGTGAACGCGGCGAGCATCTTGCGCAGCCCGGTCTCCTTCTGGCGAAGGATCGCGTCGCGGCCGTGGAACTCCTTGGCGGTGCGCACCGCCCATGCCAGGCCTGCTTCCAGGGGCGTGTGGTCCGGTCCGATGTCGCTGCCCCAGGCGCGGTACCCCTTCTCGAGGCGGCAGCTCTCGATGGCCCGGTAGCCGGCGTTCACGAGCCCGAGGGGGGCGCCGGCGGTCATCAGCGTGTCGTAGACCTTCGGTGCGTACTCGACCGGGAGGTGCAGCTCCCATCCGAGTTCGCCCATGTAGGTGATGCGCAGGGCGCGCACCGGGCAGCCGGCGATGCCGATGGTCTGCATCGTGGCGAACGGGAACGCCTCGTCGGTCACGTCGGCCGAGGTGACCGACTGCAGCACGTCGCGCGACGCCGGACCCATCAGCGACAGCACCGCCCACGCCGACGTGACGTCGACGAGTTGGGCGTTGGCGCCGGCGGGGATGGATCGCTCGATCCAGTCGAAGTCGTGCGTCGCGAACCCGGTGCCGGTGACGATGTAGAACTCGTCGTGCCGAACCCGTGCAACGGTGAGGTCGCACTGGATGCCGCCGCGGTCGTCGAGCATCTGCGTGTAGGTCAGCGAACCGACCGGCTTGTTCACGTCGTTGGCGCAGATCCAGTCCAGCGCTGTGAGTGCGTCGGGCCCCTTCAACGTGAACTTGGCGAACGACGTCTGGTCGACGAGCACGGCCGCCTCGCGGCAGGCGCGGTGCTCGCGACCCACGGCCTCGAACCAGTTCTGGCGGCCGTAGGTGTAGCGGTCCTCGGGCACCTCACCCGCTGCGGTGTCGGCGAACCAGTTCGGACGCTCCCACCCGAGCTTCTCGCCGAACGAGGCACCGGCGGACGTCAGCCGGTCGTACAGCGGCGACGTGCGGCACGGGCGTCCGCTGTGGTGCTCCTCGAACGGCCAGGCCATCGTGTAGTGCTTCGAGTACGCCTCGAGCGTGCGGGTGCGCACCCAGTCGGTGTCCTGGTGCGGTCGGCCGAAGCGACGGATGTCGACCACCCACAGGTCGTACGGCGGGGTGCCGTCGTGCACCCATTCGGCGAGGGCTTGCCCGGCGCCGCCGCCCGCGGCGATGCCGAACGCGTTGAAGCCGGCGCCGACGAACACGTTCCGCAGCTCGGGCGCCTCACCGAGGATGAAGTTGCCGTCGGGGGTGAAGCTCTCGGGGCCGTTGATCAGCTGTCGCAGCCCGGCGTCGGCCAGGGCGGGAACGCGTCCGATGGCGAGCTCCATCGTCGGCGCGAAGTGGTCCCAGTCGCTCTCGAGCAACTGGAACTGGAACGGCCGGGGAATGCCCTTCACGGCCCACGGGACGGGGTTCGGCTCGTAGCCGCCCATCACCAGGCCACCGACCTCCTCCTTGTAGTACGTGAGCCGGTCCGGGTCGCGCAGCGTCGGGAGGTTGCGCGGCACCTCCGGCGTGAACGGTTCGGTGATGACGTACTGGTGCTCGACGGGCACGAGCGGGACGTTGACACCGATGGTCGCGGCGAGCTCGCGGGTCCACTGCCCCCCGCACAGCACGACCTTCTCGCACTCGATGCGCGAGGACTGGCCCTGCGGATCGATCGTGTGCACCGCCGTCACCACACCGTCGACGACCTCGATCCGCGTCACCTCGGTGTCCTCGCAGATGGTCGCGCCGTGCATGCGCGCCCCGCGGGCGAGCGCCATGGTGATGTCGCTGGGGTTGGCCTGCCCGTCCGTCGGCAGGAATGCGGCGCCGACCACGTCGTGGACCTCCATGATCGGCCACAGGTCCTGTGCTTCCTTCGCCGACAACAGATGCATCTCGAGGCCGAAGCTCTTCGCCGTGGTGGCCTGGCGCTGGACCTCGGTCCACCGTTCCTGGTTGCACGCGAGCCGCAGGCCACCGTTCATCTTCCATCCGGTCGCCTGGCCGGTCTCGGCCTCGAGCGTGCGGTACAGGTCGACCGAGTTGCCGAGCAGCTGGGTGATGTTGGCGCTCGTACGCAACTGGCCGACCAGACCCGCCGCGTGGAACGTGGAGCCCGACGTGAGCATGTGCTTCTCGACGAGCACGGTGTCGGTCCAGCCCAGCTTGGCGAGGTGGTACGCCGTGGAGCAGCCGACGATGCCGCCGCCGATGACGACGACGCGGGCGGAGGAGGGGAGTGCGGTCACCATCGGATCTTCGCGCACGGGTGAGTGCACAACGACAGAACTGTTGGTTTGTGTTGGAATGCTCACATGGCCCGATACGAGGAAGAGGTGCTGCACGCGGTGGCGCTGCGCGGCACGATCAGCGTGCGCGAGCTGGCGACGCTGTTGAACGTCAGCGAGCAGACCGTGCGGCGCGTCGTGCAGCCGTTGGTCGAGCGCGGCGCGGTCGACAAGGTGCACGGTGCGGTCGTCGGCCGAACTCGACCGGGAGAGGCGTCGTTCCTGGCACGCATGACGGTGCATCAGCGCGAGAAGGTGGCCATCGCCGGTGCCGTGGCCGCGCTCGTGCACGACGGCGACACCGTCGCCCTGGACACGGGCAGCACCACCGGCTTCGTCGCCCAGGCGCTGCGCCAGCACCGCGGCCTCACCGTGGTCACCAACTCGACGTTCATCGCCACCACGTTGGCCACCATCCCCGGCAACCGGGTCCACATGGCAGGGGTCGAGCTGCGCAACCACGACGGCGCGTCGTTCGACGCATCGGCGTTCGCGGTCGTGCGCGGCATGCAGGTGCGCGTCGCCATCCTGTCGGCGTCGGCCATCGACGCCCGGCGTGGACTGATGGTGCAGGAGCACGCCGAGGCGGAGATGTCGACAGCGATGGGAGAGATCGCCGAACGACGTGTGTTCGCCGTGGACTCGTCGAAGTTCGACCTCCGGGGACTGGTCGCCCTGCCGTCCATGCGAGCCGGCGACGTGCTCGTCACCGACCGTGCTCCGGGACCGCGTCGCGCAGGACCCTGGGGTCGAGCGACGTCGTCATCGTCCGTTGACGGGACGAGTGTTCCGCCGTCGGAACCCCGAGGTCTAAGCTCCCGCCCGTTCGGCAAGCGTCAAGGGGGACTGCGCCAGTGGAGTCGATGATCTCGGTTCGTGACCTCTGGAAGGTCTACGGACCTCGCGCCGACCGGATCGTGGGGTCGCCGCACGCCGATCTGCCGCGGGCCGAACTCGAGGCGGTTCACGGCAACGTGGTGGCGATGCGCGAGGTGAACCTCGACGTCGCGCCCGGCGAGGTGTTCGTCGTGATGGGGCTGTCGGGCAGCGGCAAGAGCACGCTCATCCGCTGCCTCACCCGGCTGATCGAACCCACCGCCGGCAGCGTCATCATCGAGGGCGAGGACGTCACCAAGGCCAACGCCGACCAGCTCCTGCAGATCCGTCGCCACAAGGTGAGCATGGTCTTCCAACACTTCGGTCTGCTGCCGCACCGCACGTTGCTCGACAACGTCGCCTTCGGGCTGGAGTTGCGTGGCGTCGACAAGAAGGAGCGCCGCGAGCGCGCCGATCGCACGCTGGCCCTCGTGGGCCTGCCCGGCATGGGCGACTACAAGCCGCACCAGCTGTCGGGCGGTCAGCAGCAACGCGTCGGGTCTCGCCCGTGCGCTGGCCACCGACCCCGACATCATGCTGTTCGACGAGCCGTTCTCGGCGCTCGATCCGCTCATCCGTCGCGAGATGCAGGACGAGATCGTCCGCCTGCGCCACGAGCTGAAGCAAGACCATGGTGTTCATCACCCACGACCTCCAGGAGGCCCTGCGCCTGGGTGATCGCATCGCGATCATGCGCAACGGTCGCTTCGTGCAGGTCGGCACCCCTGCCGAGGTGGTGCTCGAGCCGGCCGACGAGTACGTCGAGAACTTCGTGCGCGACGTGCCCCGCAGCCACGTCGTACCGGTCGAGGCCGTCATGGCGCCGCCGAGCGACGGTCCCTTCGCCGGTGAGGTGTCCGCCGACACGAAGGTGCGCGACGTCGTCGGTCTCGTGGCCCACAACGATCTCCCGGTGCGCGTCGTGCGACGACGGGGCCACGGTCGGCTCGATCGATCGCGTCGGCGTGCTGTCGGTGATCGCGGGCGAGGACCGCTGATGTCCGCAGTCTCCGTGGAGGCGCTGCCGGAGCTGGAGTCCGAGCACGTCGCCGAGGCCCGACGCAAGAAGTTGTACGGCGCGCTCGGGGTGTTCGCGCTCCTCGCCGTCATCGCCGTCGTCGTGTCGCACGAGGTGCCGAGTTGGCTCGACCTGAACATCCAGGAACGGGCCCAGTCGGCGTACAAGTGGACGATCAACAACCGGCAGACCTCGCCGCTGTTCACCCGCTTCTTCCAGCCCGTCGAAGACGTCCTGCAGTACCTGTTCGACGTGA
The DNA here is from genome assembly GCA_963822385.1 of uncultured Actinomycetes bacterium. GTDB lineage: Bacteria > Actinomycetota > Acidimicrobiia > Acidimicrobiales > Ilumatobacteraceae > UBA668. Next base: position 1,361,861 of record CAWGHJ010000003.1, on the reverse strand, counting down.
CGATGAACGTGCTCGAGTTCCTGAAGTGGCCCGGTGTCGTGGCGCTCACCGGTGCGATCGGCTGGCGCACCGGCGGCATCCGCGCCGGACTGTCCGGTGCGATCGCGATGCTCGGCGTCGGCATGATCGCCGACTGGGACCTGGCGATGATCACGCTGGCCGTGATGCTGGTCGCGGTGTTCATCGCCCTGCTGCTCGGCATCCCGCTCGGCATCTGGACGGCGCGCAGCGATCGTGTCGAGCAGGTGGTCCGGGTGCTGCTCGACACCGCCCAGGTGCTGCCGATCTTCGTCTACTTCAGCCCGGTGCAGGTGTTCTTCGGGATCCAGGTGCCGCCGGCCATCGTCGTCACCGTCATCTACGCGCTGCCGCCGGCGGTGCGCCTCACCAACCACGGCCTGCGCAACGTCCCGGTCGTGATGAACGAGGTGGGCGAGTCGTTCGGCGCGAACGCCCGCCAGCAGTTGTTCAAGGTGCAGTTGCCCGTCGCCCGCAAGTCCATCCTGCTCGGCCTGAACCAGGTGATCATGATGGCGTTCGGTGTCGTCGTGCTGGCCTCGTTGCTCGGTACCGGCGACCTGGGTCAGTCGGTGCTCACCGGGCTGCAGAAGCAGAACGTCGGCGACGCAGCAGCAGCCGGTCTGGGCATCGTGCTGCTGGCCATCTCGCTGGACCGCATCACCACCGGCGACCGCACGCACAGCTTCAACCGTTGGGCGGCCGCGCTGCCCAAGGTGCCGCACCACGTCGCCCGCTGGGTGGCGCTCGGTTCGGTGGTCGGCGCCGTGGCGCTGGCGCACCTCTTCGACTGGACCGAGTTCCCGTCGTGGCTCACCGTGGACATCGCGACGCCCATCGACAGCGCGGTCGAATGGGTGCAGGACAACCTCAGCGACGTCACCCAGGCGATCAGCGACTTCCTGGTGAGCAACGTCATCGACCCGCTCTACCGCTTCCTGCTGTGGCTGCCGTGGTTCCTGGTGGTCGTGACCATCGCCTTCATCGGCTTCACCAGCAAGGGCTGGCGACTCGCCACCGGAGTCGGCTTGTGCATGGTGCTGATCGCGGCAATGGGCACCATCCCCGGAGGTGGCGGCCGGATCGCACTGTGGGACGTCGCGATGGACACCCTCAGCCAGGTGCTGGTCGCCATCGCCCTCAGTGTGCTCATCGCCCTGCCGCTCGGCATGCTCGCCGGGCGCTCCGATCGATTCGAGGCGTTCCTGCGCCCGTTCCTCGACGTCGCCCAGGTGCTGCCCGCGTTCGTCTACCTCATCCCGGTGGTGTTCCTGTTCGGCATCGGTCGCTCCGCCGGCGTCGTCGCCTGCGTCATCTACGCCGTGCCGCCGTGCATCCGACTGACCTCGCTCGGCATGCGCGAGGTGCCGCACACTCCTCGCGAGGCGGCGACGTCGTTCGGTGCCACCGGCCCACAGGAGATGCGGAAGGTGCAGCTGCCGCTGGCGCGCAAGTCCATCCTGCTCGGCATCAACCAGACCTTGATGATGGTGCTCGCCACCGTCATCATCGCGGCCCTCATCGGGGCCGGCGGCCTGGGCCTCGTCGCGTACGAGGCCACGGCGAAGCCCAACATCAAGTTGGGCCAGGGCGTGGCGGGAGGCTTGGCTATTGTCCTGCTCGCGATCATGCTCGACCGAATCACCCAGGCATGGGGCACATCGAAACAAAGGGGAGACCACCAATGAGATCATCCGGCACGAAGCGCCTGCTGTTCGCCGGTGTCGCCATCGCCGCGTCTGCTGTCGGCGTGCGGTAGCGACAGCACCGACTCGGGCAACACGACCGGCACGACCGGCGGGGCCGACACCACGTCGGGCTCGACCGGCAGCACGCCTGCGGGCGGCGGCGAGGCCATCACGCTCGCCGTCAACCCGTGGACGGGCTCCGCCGTGAACGCGTACGTCGCCAAGGCGTCATCCAGGACAACCTCGGCAGCACCGTCGAACATCATCGACATCGACGAGAACGCCACGTGGGTCGGCCTCGACGACGGCAGCATCGACGCCGTGCTCGAGGTGTGGCCGTCGGGTCACGCCGCCGACTACGAGACCTACGTCACCGGCAAGGGGTCGGTCGTCGACCTCGGCAAGCTCGGACCGTCGGCGCGAAGATCGGCTGGTACGTGCCGAAGTTCGTCGTCGACGAGCATCCGGAACTGGCCACCTGGGAAGGCTTCAAGGACCCCGAGCTGGCGAAGCTGTTCGCCACCGCCGAGTCGGGCGACCTGGGGCAGTTCACCATGGGCGACCCCAGCTACGTCACCTACGACGAGCAGATCATCGCCAACCTCGAGCTGCCGCTGAAGTACGTGGTGGCCGGCTCCGAGGCCGCGCTGCTCACCGCCATCGACAAGGCCGTCGCCGACAAGACGCCGTTCCTGATGCAGTTCTGGCAGCCGCACTGGAAGCAGCTCGAGGTCGACCTGGTCGAGGTCAAGCTGCCCGACGTCACCGACGAGTGCCTCGCCTCGGCCGCATCCGCCGATGGCGGCTACGCCTGCGACTACCCCGTCGACGAGCTGTACAAGGCGGCCAACGCCGGCCTCGAGGCCAAGAACGCCGCGGCGTTCAACGTCCTCAAGAACCTGACGCTCACCACCGAGCAGCAGTCCGAGATCGCCGGCTACGTCGACCGCGACGGCATGAGCCCGACCGACGCTGCGGCCAAGTGGGTCGCGGACAACGAAGACGTGTGGAAGGCGTGGCTCGGCTGAGCCACTGACCGACCGACGAAGAACACTGTTGCGAGAGCGGCGGTCCCATGTGGGGCCGCCGCTCTTGCGTGAACGAAAGTGATGCTGATGACCACCACCTCACGCCGCGTCGGCTATGTCGGCCTCGGCAACCTCGGGTTTCACCTCGCGCACAGCCTGCTGCGCGCCGGCCACACCGTCACGGTCACCGACCTCGACCGGGCATCGGCCGAGCCGCTGCTGGCGGCAGGTGCGCACTGGGCCGACACCGCCGCCGACGTCGCCATCGCCAGCGACGTCGTGTTCACGTGCCTGCCGTCGCCCCGCGCGGTCGATGCCGTGGTGGCAGGTCCGCACGGTGTGCTCGCCGGCCTCGCCGCCGGTGGCACCTGGATCGACAACAGCACCAACGACCGCGACGAAACCATGCGCCTGGCGGCCCTCTGCCGCGACCAAGGGCATCCGCATGCTGGAGTGCCCGGTCACGGGCGGCGTGCACAAGGCAGCTGCCGGCGACATCACGGTGCTGGTCGGCGGCGACGAGGCCGTGTACGAGGAGCACGCCGACCTGCTCGCCGCGATCGGTAGCCCGGTGCTGTACATGGGCCCGTTGGGCAGCGCCGCGGTCATCAAGGTGATCACCAACATGCTCGCCTTCATCCACCTCGTGGCCGCTGGCGAGGCGCTGATGCTGGCCAAGCGCGGTGGCCTGGACCTGACGAAGTCGTTCGAGGCCATCCTGCACTCGTCGGGCAACAGCTTCGTGCACGAGACCGAGAGCCAGGTCATCCTCAACGGCAGCTACAACATCAACTTCACGATGGACCTCGCCGTGAAGGACCTCGGGTTCGCGATGGACTTCGGCAAGCAGTTCGGCGTGCCGCTGGACCTGGCGAGCCAGACCCTGCAGACGTTCATCCGCGCCCGGTCGCAGTACGGCGGCGAGGCGTGGTCGAGCATGGTGGTGAAGCTGCTGGAGGACGCACTGGGCACCGACCTGCGGGCCCCCGGCTTCCCGGACGAGCTGGAGTGAACGAGACGTGGCGATGAACGAGGAGGAGCAGCGGCGCCATCTCGCTGCTGCGTTCCGCTGGACGGCGCGGCTCGGTCTGCACGAGGGCGTCGCCAACCACTTCAGCGCGCTCGTGCCCGGCAGCGACACCCAGTTCCTGTTGAACCCGCGCGGCGCGCACTTCTCGCGCATCACGGCGAGTTCGCTGCTGTCGCTCGACGCATCGGAGGCCGGCGGGGAAGCGCATCCCGACGCGGACCCGACCGCGTGGTTCCTGCATGCGCACCTGCACCGCTTGGTGCCGCACGCGAAGGTCGTGCTGCACACGCACATGCCGTACGCCACGTCGCTCGCCTGTCTGCAGGACTTCGAGCTGCTGATGCTGGATCAGAGCTCGTGCCGGTTCTTCGGCCGGGTCGCCTACGACCGCAGCTACGGCGGCATGTTCCTCGACGACGCAGAGGGGCCACGACTCGCTGCCCTCCTCGCCGATGGGGTGAGCACCGTGTTCCTCGGCAGCCACGGTGTGATGGTGGTGGGCAACACGGTGGCCGAGGCGTTCGACGAGCTGTACTACCTCGAGCGAGTGGCGCAGCTGCACGTGTACGCGTTGAGCACCGGCCGCCCGCTGATGACCATCCCCGACGACATCGCCGCGCTCACCTGCCGGCAGTGGCTCGACTACCCCGAAGGGGCCGACCTGCACTTCCAGGAGTTGCTGGCCATCCTCGACACCGACGACCCGAGCTACCGCACCTGACGGATCGGGCCCGCAGGAGGTCAGTCCGTGCGGGTGTCCTGCTGCACCGCGCCCATGGCCATCTGGCCGCGCGAGCCCATCGCCGCCCATGAGCCGATGCGACGTCGCTTCGGTTCCTTGTGGGCTTCGACGCACCCGGTGTGCACGGCCGAGCCGCCGACGACGGTGACGTCGTCGTAGTCGCTGGTCTCGCATCCACACACTCGACAGGTCGCCATCACGTCCTCCTGCCGCTCAGGCTCCACCGAACCGCATCGGCTGTCAACCGCGACGAGGCATGTCGGACCGTCGCTACGGACGGGCGTCGAAGCGGAGATAGTGGTCGTTGCCCAGGCTGGCGGCGAGTGCAGCCGTCGGGTCGACTCCGGTGATGCGATGGATCTGCGTGCCGACGGGCCAGCTTCCCTCGCCGTCGACCAGTTCGACCTTCTGGCAGAGGGCGATGCCCGGAGGCACGCGCTCGATCTCGGCGATGACGGGTCCGAGGTCGGAGACGGTCACGACGTCGTCGAACCGCTGGTTCTCGTACTCGATTCCCCCGAGGTGGAACCTGGGCACGGGCTGACACGACACGAACGTGCTCTCCGGTGCCGTCACACATAAGGCTCCGTCGCCGCACTGCTCGTCGTCGGCTTCGCTGGTCGTGCACGCCGACAACGTGACCAGCACGTACGCGGCTGCGATCGCGGACCGGGCTCGCTTCATCGACGAGGTCGAACCGTTCACGCCCTCAGGGCGGCGTCGTGTTGCTCGCGCGTGGACGCGCAGGACGTACATCTGCGGTGTGCCGGGGGCGAGGGAGGACCGGCCGGTGAGGAGGTTCTGCCCGCTCGGGGAGTGAGCTTCGACGATCGACACGTCGATGCCGGCCTCGCGCAACCGGTCGGCATGTGCTTGCGCGTCGTCCATCGAGCACACACCCGGGTGTTCGAGTTCGACGTAGTGGTGCAGCAGTCCCATGGTGCGTCCTTCCTGGTCGCTCAGCGGAGTTCGTACATCTCGTAGACGAGGGTGCCGTCGGGCTGGAAGGTGCCGCGGGCGACTGCCTGGATGCGGTTCAGCCACAGGTAGCGCTCGTCGCCGGTGTGGAACAGCGGCGCGGCGTACACGGCCATCGTGTCGAACTGCAGGCGGCCGCTGTAGGTGGCGTGGATGATCGCCCCGTCGTCGGTCTGATACGTGATCTTCACGTCGAGCGTGCCGTAGCCCTCGGGCGACACCTTCAGCCAGTCGGCGGCAGCATGGCCGAGCATGGTGCCCTTGACGCGCTCGCCCTCGATGACGGCGCCGGTGACCTCGCCGATGACGAGCGACGACGACACCGTGATGGTGGGCGCCAGGGTGACGGTGCAGGTGAACAGCGGGACGAGTTCGAGCGACATGCGCGCACCGTAGCGCGCCTGGCGGCTCAGGTTGCGAGCGATCCGCCGAAGATCTGCCACGCCAGGTAGCTCTTGGCGACGAGGCTCAGCACCAGGTACGTCTTCTCACCGTACGCATAGCTCTTCCATCGCCCGATCTCGCGATACTGCAGCCACTGGTTGAGGGCGAAGCTGAAGAAGAACACCGCCTCGGCGACCACGATCCCGTAGACGAACGTCGGAACCGTCTCCGCACCCACGACGTTGATCGTCAGCGCGATCCATGGAGCGAGGCCGGCGACGGTCCCGAACCAGAACGGCATCATCGTGGTCGTCGTGCGGCCGGGAGGGTTCATTCGCTCCTGCAGCCAACCGAACAGGATCATCGCCACGTTCGCGCCGGCCACTGCGACGAGGCCGGTGATGTCGGTGATCCCGGAGTACATCACGATGAGGACCACCATCAGCGTGGCGCTCACCGAGTACTCCACCCAGCGGAACCTGTTGATGCCGCCGCGCAGGTCTCGCTCGTATCGCCCGCGCCAGATCGTCGCCGTCAGCAGGTGGTCCACGGCGGCGAGCGCGAGGAACACGGCGATCGTGGGGCCGATGGGAAGGTCGAACATCGGCTGCGGCGCGTCGAGGCGGGTGCCGGGAGGGCCCTGGGGATAGGTGGTCGTGACCGTGATCGCGAAGTCGCTCGCGAGCAGCAACAGCGCCACCGCCTGCAGGGCGTGGAGCGCGGTGAGCACCAGGTTCCAGCGCCGCAGCCCGGCGAGCCGTTCGTCGGTCACTCCGGTCGCGACGACGGAGTTCGAGTCGGTCTGGTTCATGACGGCACCGTAGGCGCAGGTCGGCGGGCGTGCGAGACGGAGCTCGGGGTTCGGTCGGCCGGCCGCGCTCAGACGCCGGGGAACGTGTACCCGGTGCCCGCGTACACGTCGGCGAGCACCGCGGCGCCGGGCACCGCAGCGAGCGGACGACGTGCGCTGAGCAGACGCAGCCGGTCGATCGGCGGCAGCGACAGCACGGCGGTGGGCATCGTCGCGCCGAGCGCGTCGAGGCGTTCCGACACGAAGCCGGTGTAGTGCTCGAGCGCCATGTCGATCGCGGTGTCTGGCACGACGATCGACATCTCGAGTGCCTCGGCGACGTCGAGTACGTGGGTGACCAGATCGCCGACGAAGTGGCATTCGGTTTCGCGGCCGAACAACTGCAGCCCGGCGTCGAACACCGGCCCCTCGTGATCCCACTCGGCGAGCAGTTCGTGCACCGTGTGCGCACGGCGCGACGAGATCTGCGCTGCATTCCAGGCGGAACCGCCGTCGTCGACGTCGGTGGGGAAGCGCTGTGCGTTCAGGTCGGCGGCCAACCCGACCAGGTGGGCCACGACGTCGTGCACGTCCCACTCGGGCGTGGCCGGCACCCGCGTCGCGTACTGCCGGTCGTCGAGCGTGCGCAACGCGTCGGCGAACCGGGCGCGGACGAGCTCGTACACCGCGACTACTTGGCTCGGTAGAAGGGTGTCGGCTCGGGGGCGAGGGGAGTGTTGCCGAGGATGAGGTCGGCGGCCTTCTCGGCCATCATCATCACCGGCGCGTAGATGTTGCCGTTGGTGACGTAGCGCATGGCCGAGGCGTCGCACACGCGCAGCCCTTCCACGCCCCACACCTTCATCGTCGACGGATCGACGACGCAGCCGTCCTCCTCGGCACCCATGCGCGCCGTGCACGACGGATGCAGGGCGGTCTCGCCGTCCTTGCGCACCCAGTCGAGCACCTGGTCGTCGGTCTGCACCGAGGGGCCGGGCGAGCTCTCGCCGCCGTTGAAGCGGTCCATCGCCGGCTGCGCCAGGATCTTGCGTGCGGTCTGGATGGCCTCGACCCACTCGCGGCGGTCCTGATCGGTGCTCAGGTAGTTGAACCGCAGCGCCGGCTTCACCTTCGGGTCGGTGGAGGTGATCTTCACCGAGCCCTCGGCGTTGCTGTACATCGGGCCGATGTGCACCTGGTAGCCGTGCGGGCTCTCGGACGCGGTGCCGTCGTAACGCACCGAGATGGGGAGGAAGTGGAACATCAGGTTCGGGTAGGCGACGTCGTCGTTGCTGCGGGCGAAGCCACCGGACTCGAAGTGGTTGCTCGCGCCCGGGCCCTTGCGGAACAGCCACTGCAGGCCGATCCACGGCCGCTTCCACAGCTTCAGGTTCGGCTGCAGCGACACGGGTTCCTTGCAGATGTGCTGCACGTAGACCTCGAGGTGGTCCTGCATGTGCTCGCCGACGGCGGGGTTGTGGTGGACGACGGGGATGCCCAGACCGGACAGGTGGTCGCGGTCGCCCACACCGCTCAACTGCAGCAGCTGGGGTGTGTTGAACGCCCCGCCGCACAGCACGACTTCCTTGGCCTGGGCGGTGAGCACCTTGCCACGTACGGAGTACTCGACGCCCGTGGCGGTGGTGCCGTCGAACAGCACGCGGTGCACCAGCGCTCGGGTGGTCACGGTGAGGTTGCTGCGGCCCATCACCGGGTGCAGGTAGGCCTTCGACGCGCTGAGTCGGCGGCCGCGGTACACGTTGCGGTCGAAGCGGGCGAAGCCCTCCTGGCGATAGCCGTTGACGTCGTCGGTGAGCGGGTAGCCGGCCTGCTGGCACGCCTCGAGGAATGCCGGGATGAGCGGGTTCTCGCTGGGGCCCCGCTCGAGCTTCAACGGTCCCGAGCTGCCGCGCCACTCGTCGCCCCCGGCGAGGCAGTTCTCCATCTTCTTGAAGTACGGCAGGCAGTGGGCGTAGTCCCACGACTCCATGCCCTTCTCGGCCGCCCAGCGTTCGTAGTCCATCGGGTTGCCGCGCTGGAAGATCATCCCGTTGATGCTGCTCGAGCCGCCGAGGACCTTGCCGCGTGCGTGGGCGATGCGGCGGCCGCCCATGTGCGGTTCGGGCTCGCTCTCGTAGCACCAGTCGTAGAAACGACTGCCCGACGGGAACATCAGCGCCGCCGGCATGTGGATGAACACGTCCCAGCGATAGTCGGGTCGGCCGGCTTCGAGCACGAGCACCCTGTTGGTCGGGTCGGCGCTCAGTCGGTTGGCCAGCGCCGAGCCGGCCGAGCCGCCACCCACGATGATGTAGTCGTAACGCTCCACGGCACTCATTCTCTCAGTCGATGCGGATCTTGTCGGCGGTCGAGCGGACGAGCGCCCCGATCTCGGCCGGGTCGCGGTCGCCGGGGAAGCGCGACGCGGGACCGTAGACGTGGAGCGCGGCGATCGCCTTGCCGGCGTCGTTGCGGATGGCCGCCGCCACCGAGTTGAGTCCGTCGGCGAACTCCTCGAACGCCCACGCGTAGCCCTGGTTGCGGACCAGATGCCAGCCGCTCGCGCAGCTTGGCCGCGGTGGTGACGGTGTGCGGCGTGAACCGCTGAAGGTGATCGACCACTCGGGTGACCAGTTCGTCGTCGCCGGCGAGCACCACCTGTCCGGACGGCACTGCGTGCATGGGGATGCGGTGCCCCGTCCAGTCGCGCACCTGCAACTCGCTGTCGGGGGTCAGCTGGTCGAGGTAGAGCATCTCGGTGCCGTCGGGGATGCTGATGCCGGCGGCCTCGCCGGTGCGGCGGTTCAGCTCGGCGAGATGGGGGCGAGCGACCGAGACGAGTGAACGGCCGGGCCGGGCGGCCGAGGCGAGTTCGAGCATGGTCCACGCCGATGCGGTACTCGCCGCCCGCGGAGATCTGCTCGACCGCGCCGAGTTCCTCGAGCGTCGAGAGCAGGCGCGACACGGTGCTCTTGGGCAGGTGCACCCGATCGGCGATCTCGGTGACACCCGCCGGCCCGGCAGTGAGCGAGCGGAGCACCGCGAAGGCGCGATCGATGGACTGAACCGTGGTCATCGAGTCCATCATACGGCATGCGTTCCGTCAGGCGGAACGAGTGCGACGTCAGGCGGAAGGGCGGGCGGGTGACCCGTGCTCGGCATACTCGGTGAGCACGGCCATCAGGTCGTCGGGCACCTCCACGCCGTGCGCCTCGGCCGACGTCCGGTCGGCGTGGCGGCGATCGCCCGGCAGGCGCACCCCCGGTTCGGCCGCCAGCGTGGCGAACTCGTGCTCGAGTCGGTCGAGGAACGCCGGGCCCATCGTCGCACCCGGGTCGATGGCGATGATCACCTGACCGACGTCGGGCGGTCCACCGTCGGTGCCGCCGAAGCCGCCGGCCTCGTGCGAGAAGAGCGAGCCGGCGACACCGCCGGACATCACGTCGACGAGGAGCGCCAAGGCCGAGCCCTTGTGCCCGCCCGACGGTGCCATCGAGCCGGCGAGTGCGGCGCGGGCATCGGTGGTGGGGTTGCCGTCGGCGTCGAGTGCCCAGCCCAACGGGATGGGGTCGCCGGCCTGCGCTGCGGCATTCACCGTCACCCAGGCGACCGCCGACGACGACAGGTCGGCGACGACCGGCGGGCCGTCCGCACGCGGCGCCGCCCAGGCGATGGGGTTGGTGCCGAAGAACGGGCGGATGCCGCCATGGGGCGCCATCGCGGCCGACGAGTTGGCGAACATCAGCGCGACGAGTCCCTGACGGGCCAGTCGGTCGACGAACCAGCCGAGCACACCGGCCGAGTACGAGTGGGTGAGGGCGAGCACGGCGATGCCGTTCGCCCGGGTGGCGTCGACCAGCGCGGCCTCACCGGCTTCGAACGCCGGGTGGCAGAAGCCCAGACCGGCATCGACCACGACCGTGCCGGGACGCGGCCGGTGGACGACCGGGACGGCATCGCCGTCGACCTTGCCGCACGCGACGTGATCGCAGTAGGTGGGCAGATAGCCCAGACCGACGGTGCGGATGCCCTCGGCCTCGGCATCGCGGATGCTGCGCGCCGTGGCGTCGGCCTGCAGCGGCGACGCACCGCTGGCGACGAGCATGCGGCGGCTGACGTCCTCGACCTCGTCGAGGGTCAGCCAGTGGCTCATGTCGGGAAGGCCCCGAGCATCCGTGCGGCGGACAGCGTGTTCTCGAGCAGGCAGGCGATGGTCATCGGACCCGTGCCACGCGGCATGGGGGTGATGGCGCCGGCGATGGCCTGCACGGCGTCGAAGTCGACGTCGCCGACGATGCCGGCCTCGGTGCGCGACACGCCCACGTCGATGACGGCGGCGCCGGGCTTCACGTGTGCTGCAGTGATCATGCCGCGCCTGGCCGGCGCACGCGACGATGATGTCGCTCTGCCGGCAGACCTCGATCATGTCGTCGGCCGACGTGCGCGAGTGGGCGAGCGTGACGGTGCAGTCGACACCCTTGCGGCCGAGGAGGAGCACCTGCGGCAGGCCGGTGAGCGTGGACCGGCCGATGACCGTGGCCCGCTTGCCCTTCGTCTCCACCCCGTAGCGCTCGAGCAGGCGCATCACGCCGAGGGGCGTGCAGCCGACGTGGCCGGGCAGGCCACGCACCAGTCGGCCCATCGAACGTTCGGTGAGGCCGTCGACGTCCTTCTCGGGCGGGATGAGCGCCAGCACCGGCTCGGGATCGAGGCCGGCGGGCAGGGGCAGCTGACAGAGGATGCCGTGCACCGCAGGGTCGGCGGCGAGGGCGGCGACGGCGGACTCGACCTCGGCCTGGGTGGCCGTGGCGGGCAGTTCGACGTGACGGCTGGTCATGCCCGCCTCGCCGGCGAGCTTGCGCTTGCTGGCGACGTAGAGCTGACTCGGCCTGTCGTCGCCGACCAGCACCGTGGCCAGACACACGGCAGGCGAGCCTGCCGCCTCGATGGTGGTGCGCAGCCCGGCGATGATCTCGCCGCGCAGGCGGATGCCGTCCATCAGCACCGCGCCGCCAGGGGTGCGTTCGAACTCGCCGGTGGGGGTGATGCTCATCAGCTCAACCCTACGATTTCGCCGTTCTCGTCGAAGTCGATGATGCTCGCCGCAGGGGCGGAACCGAGGCCGGGCATGGTGGTCATGTCGCCGCAGATCGGGTAGACGAAGCCGGCGCCGACGCTGGCGCGCACCTCGCGCACGTTCACCGTGTGACCGGTCGGTGCGCCCTTGAGCGACGAGTCGGCGCTGATGCTGAGGTGGGTCTTGGCGATGCAGACCGGCAGGTTGCCGAAACCGTTCTTCTCGTAGCGGGCCAACTGGGTGTTGGCTGCGGCGGAGTAGGTGACGTTGGCGGCACCGTAGATCTTCGTCGCGACCTTCTCGATCTTGGTCTTCAGCGAGTCCTCGTCCTCGTAGCAGAACTGGAAGTTGCTCGGCTCGTCGCACGCCTCGACCACGGCCTGGGCCAGATCGGTGGCGCCCTTGCCGCCGTCGCTGAAGTGCGTGCACACGGCGACGCGTGCGCCGACGCTCTCGGCGATCTCGCGGATGGCCTGGTGCTCGCTGGCGAAGTCGCCAGGGAAGGCGTTGATGGCGACGACGGGGGAGACGCCGTGCACCTTCACGTTCTCGATCTGCTTGATCAGGTTGGCGGCACCGGCGCGCACGTCGTCGGGGTTCTCGGCCAGCAGGTCGGCGGGCAGCGGCTTGCCGGGCGTGATCTTGAACTTGCCGCTGTGCGCCTTCAGGGCGCGCACGGTGGCGACCAGCACGGCGGCGTCGGGCACCATGCCCGAGGTGCGGCACTTGATGTTGAAGAACCGCTCGGCGCCCATGTCGGCGCCGAAGCCGGCCTCGGTGATGAGGTAGTCGCCGCCGCGGATGCCGATGAGGTCGCCGACGATCGAGCTGTTGCCGTGGGCGATGTTGCCGAACGGGCCGGCGTGCACGATGACCGGGGTGTGCTCGAGCGTCTGCAGCAGGTTCGGCTTCAGCGCTTCCTTCATGATGACGGCCATCGAGCCGGCGCCCTTGAGCTGCTCGGCGGTGACGGGGTCGCCGTCCTTGGTGTAGCCGACGACGATGCGGCCCATCCGGGCGCGCATGTCCTCCAGCGACGTGGACAGGGCGAAGATGGCCATGACCTCCGACGCGGCGGTGATGTCGAACCCGGTCTGGCGGGTGACGCCATCCATCTTCCCGCCGAGGCCGACGATGATGTTGCGCAGGGCGCGATCGTTCACGTCGAGCACCCGGCGCCAGGTGATGTTGTGGATGTCGAGCCCGAGCTCGTTGCCCTGGTGGAGGTGGTTGTCGACCATGGCCGACAGCAGGTTGTGGGCCGCGGTGACGGCGTGGAAGTCGCCGGTGAGGTGCAGGTTGAGCAGCTCCATCGGGATGACCTGGCTGTAACCGCCACCGGCGGCGCCGCCCTTGATGCCGAAGGTGGGACCCATGCTCGGCTGGCGCAGGCTGATCACGGCGTTCTTGCCGATGTGCTGCATCGCCTGGCCGAGGCCGACGGTGGTGGTGGTCTTGCCTTCACCCAGGGGGGTCGGGGTGATGGCGGTGACCACGACGTACTTGGCCTTCGGACGGTCGCTCAGTTCCTCGATGGCCTCGAGCTTGATCTTGGCCAGGTCGTCGCCGTGGGCCTCGAGCAGGTGCGGACCGATGCCCATCTTGGCGGCGATGTCGTTCAGCGGCGCCAGGGTGGCGGCGCGGGCGATCTCGAGATCGGACGGAAAGGACACGGTGACCCCCTGAAGAGCGGTGTTCCCCCAGCGTTGGGGGGACGATCGTCCCAAGAATAGCACTCATTCCACTGGGTGGAACGCTTCCACGATGCGGAACGCCACGGCCGGGCGGTCGTATCACTACTGTTCGATCCGTGACCCGTTGGCTGCCCACCTGGGACGTCTCGCACCTCGATCTGGTCGACGCCGAGCACCCCGTCCCGAGCCCCGTCGCCGACGGGGTGGAAGGTGCCGCGGCCCGGTACCGGCTCGGTCGGCTGCGCGAGTTCATGACCCGCCGTGACTGTTCGGCGATGCTGTTGTACGACCCGGTGAACATCACCTATGCGACCGGCGTGTCCAACATGCCGGTGTGGATGATGCACAACAGCTCGCACTACGCGCTGGTGTTCACCGACGGGCCGGTGCTCGACTTCGCGTACAAGGGCTCCGAACACATCGCCACCGCCTCGCCGGTCGTCGACGAGGCTCGTGTGGGGACGAACTTCATCTACCTGTACGGCGGCGACGTCGAGCAACGCGCCGCCCATTGGGCGGCCGAGGTGGTCGGCCTGTTGAAGGAGCACGGCGACGGCACGATGCGCCTCGCGGTCGACAAGTGCGAGCCGCCGGCGCTGGATGCGCTCCGCCGCCTCGGCGTCGAGGTGGTCGAGGGGCAGCAGATCACCGAGCACGCCCGCGCCGTGAAGTCGCCCGACGAGGTGGAACTGATGCTGTGGGCGATCCGGGTGTGCGAGGCGGGAATCGAGCGCATGCGGCGGCGCAGCGAGCCAGGCCGCAGCGAGCTCGAGATCTGGGCCGAACTGCATCACGAGAACATCCGCTATGGCGGCGAGTACATCGAGACCCGTCTGCTGTCCAGCGGCCCGCGCACCAACCCGTGGTACCAACAGGCGTCGCACCGTCGGGTCGAGGAGGGCGATCTGGTGGCGGTCGACTGCGACATGGTGGGCCCGTTCGCCTACTGCGCCGACCTGTCGCGCACCTGGACCGCCGGCCAGATGCCCCCGTCGCCGGCGCAACGAGACCTGTATGCCCATGCGCTCGAGCAGATCGAGCACAACACGGCGCTGCTGCATCCGGGGCTGACGTTCCGCGAGTTCGACGAGCGCAGCTGGCGCATCCCCGATCGATTCCAGGCGCGCAACTACGGACTCGCCTTCCACGGGGTCGGGCTGGCCGACGAGTGGCCCAGCGTCGCCACCCACGTGTACTGGGGCACGGGGGCGTTCAGCCCGCCCGAGGGGGCCCTCGAGGCCGGCATGGTGGTCTGCGTCGAGAGCCTCACCGCGCTCGACGGTGTCGGCGAGGCCGTCAAGCTCGAGACGCAGGTGCTCGTCACCGAGAACGGCCCCGTTCGACTCGACCGCCACCCCTGGGAGGCGTGGGCCTAGCGGTCGAAGCTGGCCATGTGGCGCCACGCCGCGTCGGTGGAGGGGCCGTGGCCGGTGACGGCGATCAGGAACGGCTCGCGGTCGATCTCGAACACCACCGACGGCTCGACGGTGACCACGCTCGCAGTGCGCGGCACATCGGTGAGCAGGGCGACCTCGCCGACGCCGTCGCTGCGCGTCAGCGTGCTCACCCACACCCCGTCCTTGCGGACCTCCAGCCTGCCCGAGGCGATGGCGTAGTACCGGTCGCCGACGTCCCCCTGGCTGATGAGCGTCTCGCCGCCGTCGACGTGCCGTTCCACCGCTGCCCGAGCCACCGATTCCAGCGCGGCGGGCGGCAGCGGGGCGAACACCCGGTTGGTGCGCAGCAACGCGATGGCCACGACCGGCACGTCGGCGGTGTGGTCCGCCTGCCACACCTGTCGCGCCGTGAGCGCGAGCACCAGTGCGGTGAGCAGCCCCATGATCACCAGTCCCGCCCGCGGGCCGACCGTGGCCACGGCGAGCTGCGCGGCGAGCGTCCCGAGCGCGAGGCCGACGCTGGTGAGCACCTCGATGAACGCGAACACGTTGGCCAGGTACTGAGGTGGGGCCGAGCGTTGCAGCAGGATGCGGGCGGTCACGTCGAGCAGGCTGCGGCTCAGCCCGGCTGCGGCGAGGGCTCCGAGGGCAACGGCCACGGTGGTGACGCTGCCGAGCAGGACGAGCGACGCCGCGGCGCCGCCAAGGCAGACGGCCACGACCGGGGCCAGCCGTCCTCGTCCCGACAGCAGGGTGGCGCCGACGGTGCTGCACACCGCGCCGACGCCGAATGCGATGTTCAACGCCCCCGCCCCGGAGTCGCCCATGCCGAGCTCGTCCACGGCGAGGATGACGAACATCGGTCCGATGAACCCCATCAGCACGTGCTGCGTGCCGAGCACGGCGAGCAGGGTGGGGACGTTGCGCCTGCCGCGGACCGAGCGCACGACCTCGCCGAGCGAGGGACGAGGCGCGTCCGAGGGTGTCAGGTCGGTCGCTGCAGCCGGTCGGTCGTGGGGGAGCAGCGTCAGCCCGGCCACCACGCCGACCGCGGCGAGGCCCGCACACACCACCAGCACCAGGGCCGGACCGCCGATGGCCAGGAATGCCGTCGCGATGATCGGGCCGAACAGCACCGAGCCGCTGTCGCAGTAGCCGGCGAACAGGTTGGAGGCGGTCAGTTCACGTGCGGTGCGCACCAGTCCTGGTGCGATGACGGCGAACGACGGGCGCACGAACGCGATCCCGCCGATGGCGACAGCGGTCGGCAACGTCACGGCCAGCACCGACGCGTCCTCGTGCGCGAGCCAGGCCGCGACCGCCAGCGCGACCCCTTGGATGGCGTACACCACGGTGAGGGCCCGGATCGGGCGACGGCCGTCGGCGAGACGACCGACGAACGGCGCGACCACGATGGCCGGCACCAGCAGCCCCAGTGCGGTCCAGCCCGCCGTCGAGCTCCCGCCCCGGTCCTGCGCGTAGACCAGCACGGCGAGCCACGACGCCCACTCCGACACCGCCGCACCCACATAGGCCGACACCAGACGGGCCAACCGCGTGTTGCGCAGCGCGCCGACGGTGCTCACCGGGGACTCCCCAGGTTCAGGATTCGGAGCTGCTGGCGCGCAGGGTGACGGGCTGGCCGCCGAGCTGGTCGAACGGGATGTGGCAGCGGATGACGCCGCCATCCGGCGTGGCGGTGAGCTCGGGTTCGACCGTCGAGCAGATGTCGCCGTCGAGCTTGCGCGGGCAGCGGGTGTGGAACACGCAGCCGCTCGGCTGGTCGACCGCGCTGGGGATCTCGCCTTCGAGGCGGATGCGCTGACCCTGTGGCCCGTCGACCGACGGCGCGGCGGACAGCAACGCCTCGGTGTAGGGGTGGTGCGGGCCGTCGAAGACACGTTCGGCCGGGCCGAGCTCCATGATGCGCCCGAGGTACAGCACCGCGATGCGGTCGCTCAGGTAGCGCACGACGCGCAGGTCGTGGGAGATGAACAGGTAGCTCGTGTTGCGGTCGCGCTGCAGGTCGCCGAGCAGGTTCAGGATGGCGGCCTGCACCGACACGTCGAGCGCCGAGGTGGGCTCGTCGCAGACCACGATGCTCGGCCGACCGGCGAAGGCGCGAGCGATGGCGACTCGCTGCTTCAGGCCGCCGGAGAGCGCGGACGGGCGCATGTCGAGGTGGCGCTCGGTGAGCCGGACCGACGTGGCCAGCGAGAACAGTTCGGCGTCGAGGTCGACACCGCTGAGGCCGGCGAGGCGCTGCAGGCTGCGGCCGATGATGCGACGCACCGAGTGGCGCCGGTTGAGCGCCGAGTCGGGGTTCTGGAACACGATCTGGATGCCGCGGACCTGGTCCTTCGGGCGGCTGCGCGTGCCGGGCTTCAACGGCTTGCCGTTGAACGTGATCGTGTCGGCCGTGTCGGGGGCGTGGATGCCGAGGATGGTGTGCGCCAGGGTGGTCTTGCCGCTGCCCGACTCGCCGACCAGACCCAGGGTCTCGCCGCCGTACAGCTCGATCGACACGTCGCGGACGGCCTTCACCAGGTGGCCGCCCTGATCGAACGTCTTGCTGACGCCGTCGAGCTTCAGCAGCGGTGCGCTGCTGCGGTCGACCGAGACCTGGGTGCCCTTGGGCAGTTCGGCGGCGACGAGCTGGCCGACCTTGTCGACGTGGTGGCAGCGGACCATGCGGCCGTCGTGGTCCGCCCATTCGGGTGCGTCGGTGTGGCAGATGTCGGAGGCGAGCGGGCATCGGTCCACGAACACGCAGGTGGGCAGCTCGGTGCCGAGCAGCGGCAGGAAGCCGGGGATGGTCTCGAGGCGCTGGGCACTCTTCCGCGAGCCGTGGCGGGGGAGGCAGCGCAGCAGGCCGACGGTGTACGGGTGCTGCGGATCGTCGAACACGTCCTGGGCGTCGCCCTCCTCGACCAGCTTGCCCGCGTACAGCACGCCGACTCGGTCGCACATGCTGCGGATCGCGCCGAGGTTGTGCGAGATGAACAGGACCGACGTGTTGTACTCGTCGCGCAGGTTGCGGACGAGGTCGAGCACCTCGGCCTCGACGGTGGCGTCGAGACCCGTGGTGGGCTCGTCGAGGATGAGCAACTGCGGATTGCAGGCCAGCGCCATGGCGATGACGACGCGCTGCTGCATGCCGCCCGACAGCTGATGCGGGTAGCGATGCATCACCTTGTCGGGGTCGGCGATCTGGACCTTCTTCAAGGTCGCACGGGCTTGACCCTGCGCCTCGGAGGTGCTCAGGCCGAGCAGCTTGAACGCCTCCATCAGCTGCGGGCCGACCTTGATGGTGGGGTTCAGCGCCTGGCCCGGGTCCTGGTAGACGATCGAGGCATTGCGCGAGCGGAGCTCCTGCAGTTCCTTCTTGTTCAGCGACATCACGTCGCGTCCGGCGAGGTGCACCTCGCCGCTCAGGATGCGGGCGTTGCGCGGCAGGTAGCGGACCGCGGCGTACGCGGCGGTGGACTTGCCACATCCGCTCTCGCCGACCAGGCCGTACGTCTCGCCCGGCTGCACCGCGAACGACACGCCGCGCAGCACCTCGCGAGGGATGCCGCGGACCAGATAGGCGAGGCGGAGATCCTTGAACTCCAGTGCCGGTGTGCTCATCGGTCGATCAACCCCTGGACGGCATCGGCGACCAGGTTGATGGCCACCACGAGTGAGGCGAGCGCGACCGCCGGCACCATCGACGGCCACCACACGTTGCTGAGCAGGCTGGACCGCTCTTCGAAGATGGTGCGGCCCCAGTCGGGCGAACCGGGCTGGGTGCCGAAGCCGATGAAGGCCAGGCCGGCCATCGTGAACACTGCGTAGCCGAGGCGTACGGTGAACTCGACGACGATGGGGCCGAACACGTTGGGCAGGATCTCGACGTACTGCACGTACGCACTGCCCTCGCCGCGAAGTTCGGCAGCGCGCACGTAGTCGAGGTTGCGTTCGGTGAGCACGGCGGCGCGAATGGTACGAGCGATGATCGGGCCGAACAGGAAGCCGATGAGCAGGACCAGCGTGAGTCGTCCACCGTCGAGCGACGTCAGCGCGAGCAGCGCCACGAGGATGACCGGCAGGCTCATCAGCGCCTCGATGACTCGGCTGATGACGTCGTCGAGCACGCCACGGAAGTAGCCCATCGCCAGGCCGAGGACGATGCCGATGATGGTGCCGAGGACCGTCGCGGCGGGAGCGATGATGAGGATCTCGCGGGCTCCGTAGATGGCCCGGCTGTAGACGTCGCGACCGAACCGGTCGGTGCCCAGCCAGTGACCGTCGCTGAACGGACGCAGCCATTTGATCTTCGGGTCCTGCAACGCGGGATCGGCCGTCGCGAAGACGCTCGGAACGATCGCGCAGAGCGTCCAGAACAACATCAGGAGCATGCCCACGATGAACGTCTTCGAGCGATAGAGCTGGCGACGGACCTCCTTGCGGACCGCCTTGGTCGTCGATGCCGGCCCGGGGATGATGGGGAGCTCGCGAGTCGTCGCCGCGGTCATGCCGACGGCGTCGACCGTGACGTCGCCCACCGGGTCGATGGGCTCGTCGAAGGGATCGTCGACGTTGTTCATTGCTTGTTCCCCAGACGCACCCGCGGGTTGAGGACGGCGATGATCAGGTCGGCGGCGAGCGTGAACAACATCGCCAGGGCGCCGACGATGAACACCGCGGCCATGAGCATGGGGATGTCCTTGCCGCGCGCCGCGTCGGAGATGAGCAGACCGAGGCCGCGGTAGTTGAACAGCGTCTCGGTGACCAGCAGGCCGCCCAACAGGTACGCCATCTGGCTGGCGATGACGGCGATCGTGGGCAGCAGCGAGTTGCGCAGCACGTGCTTCACCAGCACGGTGCGACGGGGGAGGCCCTTCAGCGTGGCGGTGCGCGTGTAGTCGCTGTTCAGCGCCTCGATCGTGCCCGCCCGGGCCATTCGTGAGAGATAACCGAACAGGATGGCGGTGAGCGTGACCGCGGGAAGGATGAGCACCTTCAACTGGTCGACCACCGAGCCCTTCGGGGTGCCACCGGCGGGCAGCCAGTCGAGCTTCACCGCGAACACCATGATGAGCACGATGCCGATGACGAACTCGGGCGTCACCGCCAGGCTGAGCCCGGCGACGGTGATGAAGCGGTCGACCGTCTTGCCCTGGCGCAGGGCGGCGATGGTGCCGCCGAGGATGCCGAGCGGCACGACGATGATCAGGGTGCAGACGGCGAGCTTCGTCGACGTCCACAGTGCGGTCGGGATGAAGTCCATCACCGGCGCCTTGAACTTGTAGGAGTCGCCGAAGTCGCCGCGAATGGCCCCGCTCACCCAGTCCCAATAACGCTGGAGGAGGGGGCCATTCACGCCGAGTTCTTCGTTCAACTTGTCCACCGACGCCTGGTCGGCGAACGGGCCGAGAATGGCCCGACCCACGGACCCCGGCAGCACGGCTGAGATGGTGAACACCACGATGCTCAGGATGAACAGCGTGATGACCGCCAGACCGAGCCGCCGGAGTACGTAACGGGTCATGCCGGGATCAGGCCTTCGACGCCTTGTCGGTGAAGAAGTGACCCATCGCGGTGGGAACCACGCCGGTCACGTTCGTCTTCGTCGCGGCGAGGTAGTTGATGTTGTACGGGATCAGCATCGGGACCTCGTCCTGCAGGATGCCCTGGATCTTCTCCGCGGCCGCCTTCTGGCTCTGCAGGTCGGCCGAGGCCGAGTACTCGTCGACGGCCGAATCGAAGTCGGCACTGGCGAACTCGGCTGCGTTCCACACGCCGGCACCGTCGTCGACGCTCTTGAACGACTTCAGCGGAGCGTTGAGGTAGACGTCGGGCACACCGCGGTGGCCGTAGTCGGTGATGCCGATGTTGGAGCCTGCGACCGAGGGATCGTAGGTGCGCACCCAGTTGACGTCGTAGTAGTCGTCGCGCAGCTGGATGTTGATGTTGATGCCGATCTCCTTGCCGGCGTTCTGCAGCAGCACGGCCAGGTCCGGACCCTCGAAGTAGGTGATGCCGTACAGGTCGACGTCGAAGCCGCCGCCGTTCGCATCGACGAGCGCCTTGGCGGCCGCGATGTCGAACTTGCTCTCCGGACGGGTGCCCGAGGACGGGAACACGTCGAAGAACGGCGTGTCGTTGGCGATGGACGCCTTGCCCTGGAACAGGCTGTCGATCATCGTCTGACGATCGAGCGCCATGGCCATGGCCTGACGGATCTCCTTCTTGGCGAACGGCCCTTCCGAGCAGCGCAGGTGGATCTGGCGGTGGTTGGCCGACTTCAGCTCGTACACCGTCACTTCGGGGTTGTCGAACAGCGACTCGCCGCCGGACACCTCGAACTTGACGAGTGCATCGACCTCGCCCGACTGGAACGCGGCCACCTGGGCGGCGACATCGGAGTAGAAGATGTACTCCAGGCCTTCCAGGTTGAGTGCGTCGCCCCAGTAGTTGGGGTTCGGGGAGTAGGTGATGCCGGTGGTGGGGTCGTACGAAGCGATCGTCCAGGGACCCGAGGTGGCGATCTTGCCGGCGATGACGTCGGCGGCGAAGTTCGTCGTGTCGGTGACCGACGCGGGCAGGATGACCGAGTTGTAGTTGTCGCTCGACACGATGTACGGGAAGTTGCCCATCGGGCCGTTCAGCTTGAACACCACCGTGGCGTCGTCGCTGGCGGTGACGCCACCGGGCGACAGCTTGCCGGTCGAGAACGCCGACAGCGAGTTCGACTTGTTGTCCGGGTTGATGAGGCGCTCGATGCTGGCCACGACGTCGGCAGCAGTGACGGGCGAACCGTCGCTGAACTTGGCGGCGGGGTTGAGCTTGAACGTCCACTCCGACGCGTCGTCGTTGGGCGTCCACTCGCTGGCGAGCTGCGGGGCGAGGGTGAGGTCGGACTGCGACAGGGTGAGGAACTGACCCACCTGGCTGAGCAGGGTCAGGCCGGCGCCGTCGTTGATGAGCACGGGGTCGAGCGTCGCCGACGCGGACGACGGTGCGCCGCCCGCGGCCTTCAACGTGCCGCCCTTGGTCGGGGCGGCGGTGCTGCCGGTGGTGGTGTCGGTGCTGCCGCCCGTGGTGCCGGTGCCCGGCGTGGTGGATCCGGTGCTCGTCGTGTCGTCGCTGCCGCAGGCAGAGATGAGGGCGCCGATGGTCGGCACGGAGAGGCCGACGATCGTGCCACGACGGATGAACGAGCGACGGGACAGGCGTCCCGCGACGAATTCATCGATCACGTGGTTGGCGACGGGACCCTGTGTGTTGCGGATCGCATCGATCCGTCGGAAGTCCTTGTTGGTCATGTATTCCCCCTTGTCAGTGGTGACGCCACTCTTGCAGACCGGCGCCCCGTGCCGGTTACCTCACCGGACGATTCTTGTTACAGCCGTACAAAGAATTCGTCCGTCGGTGGCGGGCAACATAACACGCCCCCGACGGGCGAACAATGACGTGCTGGGTCGTATTTCAGGACCGCATGCGCAGGCCCTGCGGGTCGAGCACGGGCTCGTGTCGGAGGGCCGCCGGACGGCGGCGCCCGATGATCTCGATCTCGAAGCCCGACGTCGCATCGGCCAACTCCGTGGGGATGTAGCCGAGGGCCAGACTGACGCCCGAGTAGTGCGCGTAGCCACCGGAGGTGACCCAGCCGACGACCTGTCCGTCGTGCCAGACCGGCTCGTCGCCGAGCACGTCGGCCGGCGCCTCGGGGTCGACCTCGACCTCGAACATCACCAGCTTGCGCTTCGGGCCACCAGCGGCCATCTCGGCCTCGACGGCCTCGCGCCCGATGAAGTCGTGATCGAACTTGAGCACGCGATCCATGCCCGCCTCGAGCGGTGTGTAGATCGGGCCGGTACTCGCGGAACCAGGTGCCGAAGCTCTTCTCCAGCCGCATCGTGATCAGCGCGCGGAAGCCGAACAGGCGCATGTCGAACTGCTGGCCGGCCTCCCAGATGAGGTCGAACAGGTAGCGCTGGTACTCCGGGGCGACCCAGATCTCGTAGCCGAGGTCGCCCGTGTAGGTCATGCGCGACAGCCACACGGGCGCCATGCCCAGGTCGACCTTGCGGAACGCCATGAACGGGAAGTCCGGCGTGCGCCAACGAGGTGTCGGTGAGTTGCTGAAGGACGTCGCGCGAACGCGGCCCGGCGACCGTGAGGCCGACCATCGACAACGCCAGCACCTCGAAGCGGATCTCGCTGCCCTCGGGCAGGTGATCGAGGAACCAGCGCGGGTGGTGCACCTCGGCCGCCTGCGAGCCGAACAGGAAGAACTCGTCGTCGCCGATGCGCGACACCGAGAACTCGCCGTCGATGCGTCCCTGCGGGTTCAGCATCGCGGTCAGGTTGGTGCGCCCGACCTTCGGCAGCGAGTTGGTGAACAGGCCCTGCAGCCACGCGGCGGCACCCTTGCCGCTGACCTTGTACTTGGCGAAGTTCGACGCCTCGCTGAAGCCGACGCGCTCGCGAACGGCGCGGCTCTCCTCGGCGACCACGTCGAACGCGTTCGAGCGGTAGAAGGTGACGTTCTCGACCGGCTCGAGGCCCGGCTTCTGGAACCACAGCGGATGCTCGAGGCCGAAGCCGGCACCCCACACCGCGTTGTGGTCGGTGAGGCGGTCGTAGATGGGCGTCGTGTGCAGGGGGCGGGCGGCGGTGCAGCTCCTCGTTCGGGAACGTGATCCGGAACCGGCGCGAGTAGTTCTCGCGCACCTTCGCGTTGGTGAACGCGAGCGTCGCGTAGTCGCCGTAGCGGGCCACGTCCATCGCCCAGATGTCGGCGCCGGGGTCGCCGTGCACCATCCACTGGGCGAGCGACGAGGCCGACGCCGCCGCCCTGCGACAGACCGGCCATGACGGCGTTGGCCATCCACATGCCCTTCATGCCCTTGATCGGGCCGACGAGCGGGTTGCCGTCGGGGCTGAACGTGAACGGGCCGTTGACGAACTTCTGGATGCCGGCGCGGCCGACGGCCGGGAAGTGCTCGAACGCCGTGCTCGAGCTCGGGCGAGATGCGGTCGAGGTCGTGGGGGAGCAGCTGGAACACGAAGTCCCACGGCGTCTGCTTCGGCGGCCCACACCCGGTTGTCCTGCTCGTACGTGCCGAGGAGGATGCTGTTGCCCTCCTGGCGGGCGTAGATCTCGCCGGCGAAGTCGATCATGTGCGGCAGCTCGCGGCCGTGCGTCTGGTTGTACTCGATGACCTCGGGCATCGGCTCGGTCATCAGGTAGTGGTGCTCCATCGCCAGCACCGGCAGTTCGAGGCCGCACATGCGACCGACCTCGCGGGCCCACAGCCCGCCGGCGTTGACGACGTGCTCGGCGTGGATGACGTGGTCGTCGCGGTCGGTGATCACGTCCCACGTGCCGTCGGGCCGCTGGCTCAGCGCCTTCACCCACGTGTCCTGGTACACCTCGGCGCCGCGGTTGCGGGCGCAGATCGCTGTACGCGTGGGTGACGCCGTGGGGGTCGACGCTGCCCTCGTCCTCGTCGTAGAGCGCGCCGACGAAGAACTTCTCCTCGAGCAGCGGGTTGAGCTCCTTGGCCTCCTTCATGGAGATGATCTCCATGTGCATGCCGAGGTAGCGGCCGCGGGCCTGGGCCATGCGCAGCCAGTCGAGGCGCTCGGGAGTGTCGGCGAGCTGCAGGCCGCCGGGCAGGTGGATGCCGCAGTTCTGGCCGCTCTCGGCCTCGATCTCCTTGTACAGGTTGACCGTGTACTGCTGCAGGCGGGCCACGTTCGGGTCGCCGTTCAGCGTGTGCATGCCACCGGCCGCGTGCCACGTGCTGCCCGGCGTCAGCTTGCTTGCGCTCGACGAGGACGACGTCGGTCCAGCCCTCCTTGGTGAGGTGGTAGAGCACGCTCGCTCCGACCACGCCGCCACCGATGACGACGACCTGTGCCGATGACTTCATTGCTGTCCCCTTACGTGCGACATGTTGAATTGCCTAGAAATCGGTGGGCACGCCGCCCTCGGCGACGCGCCGGTCGACGAAGGCGCGCAGCTCGGCCTTCGTCGTCGGGATCCATCGGCGGGTGGCTCGTAGGCGTCGAGGATACTGCGCGACCAGTCGCTTCGCCTTCTGGTCGGCGGTCGGGCGGCCGGCCTCCTCCCAGCTCTCGTAGTTGCGCCAGTCGCGGAGCATCGGCCGGTAGAACGCGTCGCGGAAGCGGTCCTGGGTGTGCTGGGTGCCGAAGAAGTGGCCGCCGGGCCCGACCTCGGCGATCGTGTCGACGGCCAGCGTCGTCGTCGTCGACGACGACGGGCTCGAGCATCTTGGCGACCATCTGCAGCAGGTCGGCGTCGAGCAGCATCTTCTCGAGGCTGGCGTGCAGTCCGCCCTCCATCCAGCCGGCGCCGTGCATCAGGAAGTTGACGCCGCCCATGATCGCGCCCCACAGCGAGAACACGCTCTCGTACGCGGCCTGCATGTCGAGCGCGTTGGCGGCGCACACGTTCGAGCTGCGGTACGGGACGCCGTAGCGGCGGGCGAGCTGGCCGCCGATCATCGCCGTGCGCACGTACTCGGGCGTGCCGAACGCCGGTGCGCCCGACTGCATGTCGACGTTCGAGGTGAACCCGCCGTACATGACCGGTGCACCCGGGTTGACGATCTGCGACGAGCGTGATGCCGGCGAGCGCCTCGGCGTTCTGCTGGGCGAGCGCGCCGGCGAGGGTGATCGGCGCCATCGCCCCGGCGAGCGTGAACGGCGTGACCACGACGGCCTGGTTGTGCTGGGCGAACTCGATGATGCCCTGGGCCATCGGAATGTCGAGCCGCAGCGGCGAGTTCGTGTTCACGACGGTGATCAGCGACGGCTCGCGATCGAGCGTCGCCTGGTCGATGCCGCGGGCGATGCGCACCATCTCCATGCAGTCGCGGTTGCGCTGCCGGCCGAGGCTGTAGCAGTGGAGGCCCTTGTCGGTCATCGTGAGGATGTCGTAGGACGCCTCGAGGTGGCGGATCGACGAGTGGATGTCGATCGGCTCGACCGGGTAGCCGGCGATGTAGTGGATGATGTCGAGCATCTGAGCGAGCTTGAGCAGGTCGCGGAAGCCCTCGCGATCGCCGGTCCGGCGCACCCCGTTGCGGTCGATGTAGTGCGGCGTGCTCGCGACCGTGCCGAACGTGATCCAGCGGCCGCCGACGCGCATGTTCCGGGCGGGGTTCCAGCTGTGCAGCGTGAACTCGGACGGCGCGTGCGCGACGGATTGTTCGACCAGCTCGCGCGGGAAGCGAACACGCATGGTGGCTTCGTCGACGTCGGCGCCCGCGTCGCGCATGATGCTGCGTGACTCGGGGTCGTTGAACTCCATGCCGACGCGCTCGAGGATCGTGCAGCGCGGCGAGGTGGATCGCTCTCCAACTCGTCGGCCGACACGACCTCGGTGTGGTTCAACCGCATGTACGGCTGGCGATAGGGGATCTGCTCGGGAAGGCGTGGGCCGCGGCTCTCGGCGCTGCGCTCGCGGCCTCCGCGACGGCGTCCGGTGTTGAGGTCCCCAGCGATCTCGGTCACGTCGAGCGACACTACACGCGGCAACCGCCATTCCTTGTACGGTTGTCACGAGAATGGGCGCCGCGAGGATGCCGGGTGCAGGGGGAAGCCGTGGGGATCATCACCGGGATCGACATCACCCATCACCAGTTGCCGCTGGACCCACCGTTCCCCGCGTCGCTGGGACCCGCAGCCGCGCACCCGCTTCCCGGTGACCATCGTTCGGGTGCGCGACAGCGACGGGCGCGTGGGCATCGGGTCGGGCGATGTCGATGTACGGCTTCGCCGATCACGCGCGTTGGTTCATCGGGCAGGAGGCCGGCGAGCTGGAGCAGCACGCGGCGCGACTCGCGAACGTCGACTTCCACGCCGGCCGCCCGTGGCCGCTCGACGTGGCGCTGTGGGACCTCGCCGGCATCACCGCCGCGACGCCCGTGTGGCGCATGCTGGGCGGCACCGAGCCGCGACTGCGGCTGTACGCGTCGACGGCCGTCCATCGACCGGTCGAGCAGATGGTGCAGGTGGCGAGACGGATGCTCGACCTCGGGTTCCTGGCGATGAAGATTCGCTTCGGCCGGCCGTCGATCGCCGACGACCTGGCCGTGGTCGCGGCGATCCGCGACGCGGTCGGTGACGAGCTGACCCTGATGGTGGACTGCAACCAGGGTTGGCGGATGCCGTGGGACACCGCACCGCCGTGGGACGTGGCGACGGCCTGGTCGGTGGCCCAGCAGTTGATGGAACACGACGTGTACTGGATGGAGGAGCCGCTGCACCGCGGCGACGTCGCCGGAATGACCGAGTTGCGTCGAAGGGTGCGCGACGATGGCTCGATGCGCATCGCCGGCGGGGAGATGACCCGCGAGCCGTACGAGTTCCGGGCACTGCTGCACGCCGAGATGCCTCGACGTGTTCCAACCCGACGCAGTGTGCACGCAGGGCATCACCGGCCTGTCGCGGCTCGCTCGCGAGGTTCGTGACGCCGGCGCACTGTTCACCCCGCACACGTGGGGCAACGGCATCGGCGTGCTCGCGAACCTGCACCTCGCTGCCGGCACGGTGGGGCACGAGGGGTCGCAGTGGGTGGAGTGGCCGTTCGACCCGCCGGAGTGGACGCTCGAGCGCCGCGACTACCCGCTGGCCGCGCCGCTGGTGGCCGAGGGCGGGTGGTGCACCCTCTCCGACGAGCCGGGACTGGGCATCCGGCTCGACGAGGAGTTGCTGGCTCGCACGGCGAGCGATCGGGCGACGTTCCAGTGACCTGTCACATGAAGGGGAGGTGACGGTGAGCACCATCGCATCGGTCAGGGCCACCGCCGTCAACGTTCCCATGGTCGCGCCCTATCGGTTCTCGTTCGGCCTGCTGGGAAGCTTCACGACGACGATCGTGGAGGTCACCGACAGCGACGGTGTCGTCGGCCTCGGCGAGTCGCCCCACGGCGACCAGGTGGCGCTGGTCCACGAGCTGGGAGCGCGGCTGGTGGGGCTGTCGCCCGACGCGCTCAACGAGGCGGAGGCGAGGTGCGTGCCGCGCACCGGGTTCAGCCTGTGGGACGACGCCGCGGCAGAGCGGCGTGCGTTCGGCGCCCTCGAGATGGCGATCTTCGACATCCGCGCCCGCCGTGCCGGCGTGCCCCTCGTCGATCTCCTGGGCGGCCGCGTCCGCGACGAGGTCGCCTTCACCGAGTACTTCGCGTTCCGCGACGGGGTCGAGACCACGCCGCGCGACGTGGTCGCCTACTGCGTACGAATGGCCGAGGAGTTCGACAGCCCGGCCTTCGAGGGCAAGCTGGGCGTGCTGCCCGTGGACGACGAGATGGCGATGGTCGCCGAGCTGGTGCGCGAGCTGGGCCCGGGTCGGGTGCAGCGTCTCGACGCCAACGGTGCGTACACCGTGCCCACGGCCCGACAGGTGTGCCGGCAGTTGGCCGAGCTGGGTGTGGGCTGGTTGGAGGATCCGTGCCGATCGCTCGACGAGGTGCAGCGGCTGCGCGACGACGGGGTCGCCGTGTCGTTCAGCACGCACGAGGCAGCGCTCGTTCGTGCGGCTCGCACCGGTGTGCCCGACGGCATCTGCGTCGACATCGCCGAGCTCGGCGGCTATCGGCGTGCGCAGGACTTCCTGCGCGCGTGCGACGCGGTGGGTGTCGACTTCTGGTGCTACAGCGGCGATGCCGGCGTGATGACCGCCGCCTATCTGCACCTCACGGCGGCGGAGCCGACGATGATCCGACCGCATCAGTCGTTGTTCCGCTTCACCGCCGACGTGGTGCTCGAACAGGGACACTTCTCGCCCCGAGGCGGGGTGCTGCCGGTGCCCGACGGCCCGGGCCTGGGCGTGTCGCTCGACGAGAAGTCGATGGAACGACTGTCCCGGCATTACGGTGAGGTCGGCGCCATGGGCGGCGCCGGCACGGGCTACCGCGCCGAGTACCGGCGTCAGTGATCACTTGCGCCGGAGCAAGCACGTGAGGTTCGGTTCGTCCGAATCCCGACCAGATAGGTAAGATTTCACCGAACCGGGGCAGGCAGGCGCCGGTCGGACAGCAACAGAAGAGGAGCGATGGTGTCCGAAGGGCGGACCAGACAGTCGATCGAATGGCCCACCGTGTTGGTGTTGCTCGGGTTCGGTCTCGCGTATCTGTCGGTCGTCCTTTTCCACGACTCCATTCCGTGGCCCGTCCAGCTGGTCGTCCTCGTGCCGCTCGGTGGGCTGTGGATGTCGCTCGGTCACGAACTCCTGCACGGTCATCCGACGAGGTGGAACTGGCTCAACGGGCTCGTCGGTCGGATCCCGCTCGCGTTCTGGATCCCGTTCCCGCGCTACAAGTCGTTGCACGTGCAGCATCACCTGTCCGACCTCACCGATCCGGAGGGCGACCCCGAGTCGTTCTACGTGCGTCCCACGGTGTGGCAGTCGGCGGGTCCGCTGCGCCGTCGCTGGTTCCTGTTCCTGCGGACCGCACCCGGGCGGCTCACCGTCGGGGTACCTCGAGGCATCGTCCGATTCTGGATCCGCGAGATCCGACGGTGGCGCGAGCCGCGCCTCGTGCAGCAGTGGCTGGTCCACCTCGGCCTGTGCGGGTTGCTCGGTTGGTGGTTGTTCGGCATCGTCGGGATCGATCCGTGGATCTACGTGTTCGGCTTCGTGCTCGGCGGCGCGGCATGCACCCAACTGCGCTCGTTCGCCGAGCACTGCGCCGTCGCGACCGGAACCCGGTCGGCGGTGGTGAAGGCCGGCCCGGCGATGTCGTTGCTGTTCCTGAACAACAACCTGCACCACACCCACCACGCGTTGCCCGACCTGGCCTGGTACGACATCCCCACCAAGCACGTCGAGCTGGGCTCCGACGAGCTCGCCGCGCAGGGAGCGGGGCTGTACGAGCACGGCTACCTCCAGGTGCTGCGCACCTACTTCTTCACGCCGTTCTGCCAGCCCGATCATCCGCTGTCTCCGGGCGCCAGGCCGTACGGCAGCACCGGCGTCGCGTGAACTCGTGCCGCCGCGCACCTGACAGGATGCGACGGTGATCGCCCAACTCGGCATGTACCCGTTCCCGCACCTCCGCGCGGCGCAGGACACGCTGTGGTCCGCCGTTCGGCGGCGCCTCGGCGATGCGCCCGATCTGCTCGACGACGATGTCGAACTGCACGCGGCATGGCGCCACCCGGACCTGATCGTCGGGCAGACGTGCGGGTGGCCGTTGGTCGATCAGCTCGCGGATGTGGTGGAGGTCGTCGGCGCGTTCGACGTCGTCGCTCCCTTCGCGTCGGGCGGGTGGTACCGGTCGGTCCTCGTCGCGTCGAAGCCGCTGGGCATCGAGGCGTGGAAGGCCGATCCCGCCACGGTCGTGGCGCGGAACAGCCCCGACAGCCTGTCGGGCTGGGTGAGTCTCCAGTCGGCGTGGGGTGGTGTTCCCGTGAACGTGCTCCACACGGGCGCTCACATCGAGAGCATGCGCGCCATCGCGAGCGGCGAGGCGCAGGTCGCGTGCATCGATGGCCTGAGCTTCCAGTTCATCGTCGAGAGCAACGCGTTCCTCGGTGGCCGGGTGAACGTGATCGGCCACGGACCGCGAATCCCATCGCTGCCACTGGTGATGTCGAAGCGCCTCGCGTCCCGACGTGATGAAGTGCGCGCGGCGTTCGCCGCAGCCGTCGCCGACCCGGTGCTCGCACCGACCCTCGCCCGGCTCAGGATCCGCGGGTTCGTGCCGTTCGAGCTCGCGGACTACGAGCCGCTGCGGGAGCTCCTGCCAGCGCACTGAGGTCGCGTGCCTGGCGCCCGACCGCGTCGCGGGCACGCTGCAACGCCTCGCCGGTGAGCCGGAACGAGGGGCCGACGAGGCTGAGCGCGGCCACGATGTCGCCGCTCGCGTCGCGTACGGGTGCGGACACCGCGGTGACACCCGGTTCGACCGCGTCGGTGCGGACGGCGGTGCCATCGGCGTCCACCTGGCCGGCGAGCGCGGCGCCGACGGCGGTGCCGCGTCGCGCGACCCGTTGGCCGAGCCAGCTGACATGGCGGACGGCGTGCGTCCCTGGTTCCATGGCCGCGTACTCGGCGTGGCGCGCGTCGAACGGCTCGGCCAGGTAGGCCGACTCTCCCGTGAGCTCGGCCAGCGACGCCAGCACGGGCTCGGCCAGGCGGGGGAGCGCGGCGCGGCTGGCGAGGGTGCGGGCGATGCGCAGCAGCTCGCCGCCGGGGACGAATCGGCCCTCCTCGTCGCGCGCCGCGAAGCCGGCCGACTCCAGCGAGCGCAGCTGGCGCAGCGCGGTCGATGGGGTGAGCTCCACCGCGCGGGCGGCGTCGGCGAGGGCGATGCCGGTGGGGTGGTCGGCCACGACGCGCAGCAGCGCGAGTCCGCGGTCGGTGGCCCGCGGGCGACCGTTCGTGGGGGCGTCGGACATGTTGCGCAGTATGGCATGGTGTTGCATAAGATGAAACACATGCAGCCTGCCGTCGATTCGTCGCCCGTGCTCGTCGACGGGCGTGGCCTGTCCGTGGCCGAGGTGGTCGCCGTCGCCCGCGACGGTGCCCGCGCCGCACTCGGGGACGGCGCTCGCGGCGCGATGCAGCGCAGCGCAGCGTTGGTCGAGGGCTACGTCGCCGGAGCGCATCCCGTGTACGGCGTCACGACCGGGTTCGGGTCGCTCGCCAACACGGTCATCCCGGCCGAACGCACGGCCGAGCTGCAGGTCGCGCTGGTCCGCTCGCATGCGACCGGCATGGGCGACGTCGTCGAGCCCGAGGTGGTGCGGGCGCTGCTCCTGCTCCGTGCGCGCAGCCTGTCCATGGGGTTCTCCGGAGCTCGTCCGGAACTGGTCGACCTGCAGCTCGCCCTGTTGAACCACGGCATCACGCCGGTGGTGCGTGAGCACGGCTCGTTGGGCGCCAGCGGCGACCTCGCGCCGCTCAGCCACTGCGCGCTGTCGTTGATCGGCGAGGGTGAGGTGTTCGCCGCCGACGGCGGTGCCGAGCCCACCGCGGCAGCGATGGACCGAGCCGGGCTGACGCCGGTCACGTTGCGTGCAAAGGAGGGGCTCGCGCTCATCAACGGCACCGACGGCATCCTGGGCATGCTCTGCCTGGCGCTGCACGACCTGTCGATGCTCCTGCGCCTGGCCGACGTCACCGCGGCGATGAGCGTCGAAGGGTTGCTCGGCACCGACCGCGCCTTCGCCGCCGATCTGCAGGCCCTGCGCCCGCAGGTGGGGCAGGCGGTCAGCGCTCGCAACCTCACCCGCCTGCTCGCCGACTCGGCCATCGTCGCCAGCCACCGCGAGGGCGACAGCCGAGTGCAGGACGCCTACTCGCTGCGCTGCACGCCCCAGGTGCACGGTGCGGCGCTCGACACGATGGCGCATGCGCGCACCATCGCCGAGCGCGAGCTGGATGCGGCCATCGACAACCCGATGATCCTGCTCGACGGTCGCGTCGAGAGCTGTGGCAACTTCCACGGGGCGCCGGTGGGGTTCGTGTGCGACTTCCTGTCCATCGCCGCGTCCGAGCTGTGCGCGATCGCCGAACGTCGCACCGATCGCATGCTCGACCGGGCGCGCAGCCACGGTCTGCCACCGTTCCTCGCCCCCGACGCCGGCGTGAACAGCGGCATGATGATCGCTCACTACACCCAGTCGGCGATGGCGATGGAGGCACAGCGGCTGGCGGTCCCCGCCAGCACGCAGAGCCTGCCCACCAGCGCGATGCAGGAGGACCACGTGTCCAACGGATGGGCCGCAGCGCGCAAGCTGCGACGGTCCGTCGACACGTTGCGTCGCGTCCTCGCCGTCGAGTTGGTCTGTGCCGCCGCAGCGATCGACCTGCGCGGTCCGTTGCAGCCGGCGGCTGGCACGGGTGCGGCGCTCGCCGTGCTGCGCGATCGAGTCGCCGGCCCGGGCCCCGACCGCTGGCTGTCGCCCGACCTGCGCGCCGCCGAAGAACTGCTCGCCGACGGTTCGCTGCTCGCTGCCGTCGAATCCGCAATCGGGAACCTGGAGGTCCTCTGATGGAAGGTGCACGCCCCGTCCGCGCCCCGCGTGGCACGACCCTGAACACGTTGGGTTGGCCGCAGGAGGCCGCTTACCGCATGCTGCACAACAACCTCGACCCCGAGGTGGCCGAGCGGCCCGACGACCTGGTGGTGTACGGCGGTACCGGCCGGGCGGCGCGCAGCTGGGGTGCCTTCGACGCGATGGCGCGCACGTTGCAGACGTTGAAGGGCGACGAGACGATGCTCGTGCAGTCGGGCAAGCCGGTCGGCGTGTTCCGCACCCACGAGTGGGCACCGCGTGTCCTGCTCGCGAACAGCAACCTCGTCCCCGAGTGGGGCACGTGGGACGAGTTCCGCCGCCTGGAGGACATGGGGCTCACGATGTACGGCCAGATGACGGCCGGCTCGTGGATCTACATCGGCACGCAGGGAATCCTGCAGGGCACCTACGAGTGCTTCGCCGAGATCGGCAGACGGCGGTTCGCCAAGGGGCAGGGTGACGGCTCGCTGCGCGGCACGATCACGCTCACGGCCGGCCTCGGTGGGATGGGTGGTGCTCAGCCGTTGGCGGTCACGATGAACGACGGCGTCGCGCTGTGCATCGACGTCGAGGCGTGGCGCGTCGAACGCCGGCACGAGCACCGCTATCTCGAC
The DNA here is from genome assembly GCA_963822385.1 of uncultured Actinomycetes bacterium. GTDB lineage: Bacteria > Actinomycetota > Acidimicrobiia > Acidimicrobiales > Ilumatobacteraceae > UBA668. Next base: position 1,328,376 of record CAWGHJ010000003.1, on the reverse strand, counting down.
GAGATCGCCGACTCGCTGGAGGACGCGGTCGCGCGCTGCGTGCGCGCCCGCGACGAAGGGCGTGGCCTCTCGGTCGGGCTGGTCGGCAACGCGGCCGACGTGCTGCCGAAGCTGCTGGAGATGGACTTCCCGGCGGACATCGTCACCGATCAGACCAGCGCACACGACCCGCTCAGCTACGTCCCGGTGGATCTGACGCCCGAGGCGACGGCCGAGATGGCGCGCACCAACCCGCAGGAGCTCATCCGCCGCAGCCGGGAGAGCATGGCCACCCACTGCCGGGCGATGGTCGGCTTCCTCGACAAGGGCAGCGAGGTGTTCGACTACGGCAACAGCCTGCGCACCGAGGCCAAGCTCGGCGGCTTCGAACGGGCCTTCGACTACCCCGGCTTTCTGCCGGCGTACATCCGGCCGCTGTTCTGCGAAGGCAAGGGGCCGTTCCGCTGGGTGGCACTCAGCGGCGACCCTGCCGACATCGCCGCCACCGACCGCGCGGTCCTGGAGGAGTTCCCCGACGACGAGCACCTCCATCGCTGGATCCAGATGGCGGGCGAGCGCGTCGCCTACCAGGGCCTGCCGGCGCGCATCTGCTGGCTCGGCTACGGAGAGCGCCATCGCCTGGGTCTTCGGTTCAACGAGATGGTGCGCCGCGGTGAGCTGAAGGCGCCGATCGTCATCGGGCGAGATCATCTGGACTCCGGCTCGGTGGCGTCGCCGTACCGCGAGACCGAGTCGATGATGGACGGCAGCGACGCGATCGCCGACTGGCCGCTCCTCAACGCGCTGGTCAACACGTCGTCGGGCGCCACGTGGGTGAGCATCCACCACGGCGGCGGGGTGGGCATCGGCCGCAGCATCCACGCGGGCATGGTGTGCCTGGCCGACGGCACCGAACTCGCCGCCGAGAAGCTGTCGCGGGTGCTCCTCACCGACCCGGGCATGGGCGTCATCCGCCACGCCGACGCCGGGTACCCTCGGGCCATCGAGGTGGCCGACGAACGGGGTGTGCGCATCCCCATGCGCGAGGGGCAGTGATGCGGGTCGAGGGCGACTTCTGGGCCGACGGCGCGGTGTGCGTCCGTGGCGCGTTCGGCGCCGAGCAGGTGCGGCTGGCCGAGGCGGCGATCGACGAGAACCTCGCCGATCTGTCGCCGTTGGCGAAGCGGGCCAGTGGCGCGGACGACGGTGCGTTCGTCGAGGACTTCTGCAACTGGCAGCGGTTACCGGCGATGGAGCGGTTCATCCGCGAGTCCGGTGCCGCCGGCATCGCCGGCGAGTTGATGGGCGCCCACACGGTCCGCCTGTACCACGACCACGTGCTCGTCAAGGAGCCCGGTACGCGCCAGCGCACCCCGTGGCATCAGGACCAGCCGTACTACAACGTCGACGGCCGGATGAACGTCAGTATGTGGTGCCCGGTCGACCCGGTGCCCCGCGAGAGCACGCTCGAGTTCGTGAAGGGCTCGCACCTCGGGCAGTGGTTCATGCCGCGTTCGTTCCTCGACGGCCAGGCCAAGTGGTTCCCCGACGGTACCCTCGCCGAGCTCCCCGACATCGACGGCCGCCCCGACCAGTTCGAGATCCTCGGCTGGGAGCTCGAGCCCGGCGACGCCGTGTTCTTCCACATGCTCACCCTGCATGCGGCCGGTGGTGTGAGCGGCACCCATCGCCGCCGTGTGCTCAGCGTCCGCTTCCTCGGCGACGACATGGTGCACGCCGTGCGCCCGTGGACCACGTCGCCACCGTTCACCGGCCTCGCCGACGAACTCTCCGATCGGGCACCGCTCGTGCACCCGCTGTTCCCGGTGCTGTGGGAGTCGGCGTGACGGTCCGCGAGATCCTCCACGTCGGCAACCCGCTGCTGCGCGAGCGCTCGCGCGAGGTGAGCCGCGACGAGCTCGCCTCGCCCGCGATGCAGCAGCTCATCGACGACCTCGTCGACACCATGCGCCACGCCAACGGCGCCGGTATCGCCGCGCCCCAGGTGGGCGAGTTGGTGCGCATCGCCACGATCGAGGTCACGTCGAACCCGCGCTACCCGTACAAGCCGCGCATCCCGCTGACGGTGGTCGTCAACCCGAGCGTCGAGTTCCTCGACGACGAGATGGTCGACGTGAACGAGGGCTGCCTGTCGGTGCCGAACCTGCGCGGCAACGTCATGCGACACGTGAACATCCGCGTGCGTTACTGGGACCGCGACGGCAACGAGCACGACGAGGTGAAGCGCGGGCTCACGGCGGGGACGTTCCAGCACGAACTCGACCATCTCGACGGACTGCTGTTCCTCGACCGCGTGTTCGACACCACCACCCTGACCACCTGGGAACAGTTCGAGAAGTTCCACCGCGCCGCGTTCGTGGAGCGGATCACCGAGTTCGTGAACCGGGTCGGTTCGTAGGTGCGCCGCTACTGGTGCGAGCTCGCCTGGCTGGGTGGCGAATCGGCGTCGGCCGACGTGCTGCTCGACGTCGACGACGATCGCATCGTCGGGGTCGGTGTGGGCGTGCCGTGTCCGCCGGAGGCGACCCGACTGGTCGGGCTGACCATGCCCGGCATGGCCAACGCGCACAGCCACGCGTTCCATCGAGCACTGCGCGGACGCACCCACCTCGGCCCCGGCTCGTTCTGGACGTGGCGCGACCAGATGTACGGCGTCGCCGCACGTCTCACACCCGACACGTACTTCGACCTCGCTCGCGCCACCTACGCGGAGATGGTGCTCGCCGGCATCACCGCGGTCGGCGAGTTCCACTACCTGCACCACGGGCCCGGCGGGGTGCCGTACGCCGACCCGAACGCGATGGGCCAGGCGCTCGCCGCTGCGGCGAGCGATGCGGGCCTGCGTCTCACGCTGCTCGACACCTGCTACCTGCATGGTGGCATCGGCGTCGAGCCGAACGAGGTGCAGCGTCGGTTCAGCGACGGCGACGCAGGGTCGTGGGCGGTGCGAGCCGAGGCCTTCGTCGCGACCGCGCCCACCGTCCGCACGGGTGCCGCCATCCACTCCGTGCGCGCAGTCGACCCGGGGTCGATGTCGGTGGTGGCCGAGTGGGCCGATCGCCACGACGCACCGCTCCACGCGCACGTGTCCGAACAGGTGGCCGAGAACGAGCAGTGCCTGGCAGCACACGGCGCCACGCCGACCGAGTTGCTCGCCTCGCGTGGTGCGCTGGGCGACCGCTTCAGCGCAGTGCACGCGACGCATCTGACCGACGGCGACATCGCCCTGCTGGGTGGTCGTGGCTGTGCGGTCTGCATGTGCCCGACGACCGAACGCGACCTGGCCGACGGCATCGGCCCGGCTGGGGCGCTGCGCGCCGCCGGTTCGCCCATCACGCTCGGCTCCGACTCGAACGCCGTGATCGACCTGTTCGAGGAGGCCCGGGCTGTCGAGCTCGACGAACGTCTCGCCACTCGGGTACGCGGCCATCACCGTCCGCACGAGCTGCTGCGGTCAGCGACCATCGACGGCCACCGCAGCATCGGCTGGCACGACGTGGGCACGATCGCCGTGGGCACCGTTGCCGACCTGGTCTCGGTGCGGCTCGACACGGTTCGCACCGCGGGCGCCCGCCGCGACACCGCGCTCGCCACGACGGTGTTCGCGGCGACTGCGTCCGACGTGCACCACGTGATGGTCGGCGGTCGGGTCGTGGTGGCCGACGGCGCGCACCGATCCATCGACGTCGCCGCCGAGCTGGCGAGATCCATCCACGCCGTCGCGGAGGGCGAATGACCACCATCGTGCTGGACCGCATCGGTCTGCTCGTCACCAACGATCCGTCGCTCGGCGATGGTCCACTCGGCATCCGCCGCGATGCGTCGGTGGTGTGGGAGGGCGGCGTCGTGGTCTCGGTGGGCGATGCCGGTCAGCAGGCCGACGAACGCGTCGACGCCGAGGGCCGGTGCGTGCTGCCGGGCTTCGTCGACAGCCACACGCACCTCGTGTTCGCCGGCGATCGCAGCGACGAGTTCGCGGCACGGATGGCCGGAAGTCCGTACGCGGCCGGCGGCATCCGCGTGTCGGTGGAGGCCACTCGTGGTGCAACCGACGACGAGTTGGTCCGGCTGACGGCGGTGCGCCGCGCCGAGGCCCGGCGGGCAGGCATCACGACGGTCGAGATCAAGAGCGGCTACGGGCTCGACGCCCGACACGAGGCACGCTGCCTCGCCGTCGGGCGAGCAGTTCACCGCCGACACCACCTTCCTCGGCGCGCACGTGGTACCACCCGAGTTCGACGGCCGCGCCGACGACTACGTGCATCACGTGTGCACCGACATGCTGCAGGCCGCGCTGCCGCACAGCCGGTGGATCGATTGCTTCTGCGAGGTCGGTGCCTTCGACGTCGACCAGTCTCGGGCAGTGCTGCAGGCCGGTCGCGACGCCGGGTCTCGGGCTGCGCCTGCACGCCAACCAGCTCGGCCACGGGCCGGGTGTGCAGTTGGCCGTCGAGATGGGCTGCGCGTCGGCCGACCACTGCACGTACCTGTCCGACGACGACATCGCTGCGCTTGCCGGCAGCGACACGGTCGCCACGTTCCTGCCGGCGACCGACTTCAGCACCCGGCAGCCGTACCCCGATGCGCGTCGGGTCATCGATGCCGGCGCGTCGGTGGCGATCGCCACGAACTGCAACCCGGGCAGCAGCTACACGACCTCGATGAGCTTCTGCATCGCCCTGGCCGTGCGCGACATGCACATGACCCCCGACGAAGCCGTGTGGGCCGCCACCGCCGGCGGCGCCAGAGCGCTGCGTCGCAACGACGTCGGGGCGTTGTCACCGGGCATGCGCGCCGACCTCTGTGTGCTCGACGCGCCCAGTTACACCCACCTCGTCTACCGACCAGGCGTGCCGCTGGTGCACCGGGTGTTCCAGTCGGCATCGTGAACTCGCGTCGGGAGTTGGTCCCTGGCCTTCTCGTGGCACTTGTCGTCTCGGTGGTGGCGTTCATCGTCCATCGCCCGAGTCGATGTCATCTCGCCGCACGTCGTGTCGGTGTTCTTCGGCATGCTGGGTGCCACCTTCGGCCGCATCGAGGCGTCGTTCGTACCGGGTCTGAAGTTCTCGGCGAAGCGTGTGCTCCGAGCCGGCATCGTGCTGCTCGGGTTCCGACTCTCGTTGTCCGAACTCGGTGCACTCGGGCCGCGAGCGCTGGTGGCGGTGGTCGCTCGTCGTGATCGCCACGTTCTTCGGTACCCAATGGTTGGCCCGTCGGCTGGGCCTCAGCCGCCCGCTCGGCCTGCTGATGGCGACGGGCTACAGCATCTGCGGCGCGTCGGCCATCGCTGCGGTGGAACCCTTCGCCGGCGCCGACGAGGAGGAAGTGGCCTATTCGATCGCGCTCGTCACGCTGTGCGGAACCCTCGCCATCGTGGTGCTGCCACCGCTCGGGTCGCTGTTCGGCATGCCCGACGGCGCCTTCGGCGCATGGGTCGGCGCATCGGTGCACGACGTGGGACAGGTGGTGGCGGCTGCATCGACACACGGCCCGCGCTCGCTGGCGGTGGCGGTCATCGTCAAGCTCACTCGGGTGGCGCATGCTGGCGCCGCTGCTCGCGTTCGTCGCTGTGAGCGCCAGGCGCCGACAGGGCGGCGAGGCGATCGACGGTGCCAGGCGGCCGCCGGTACTGCCGCTCTTCATCGTGCTGTTCCTCGCTGCCGTCGTGGTGCGGTCCACGGGAGTGCTGCCGCTTTCGTGGCTCGCGCGACTCAAGGACCTCGAGACCATCCTGCTGGGCATGGGCCTGGTGGGCCTCGGCAGCAACGTCGACCTGCGCAAGCTACGAGCCGTCGGCGGCAGGCCGTTGGTGCTCGGGTTGGCCAGCTGGGCGTTGGTGGCGTTGGTCTCGCTGGCGGCGGTCAAGCTCTCTGGCCTCTGAACGCACCCACTAGGGTGCCCACCCGTGGCACGTACCCCCGATCTCGAGCGTCGCCAGGAGCTCCTGGATCGCATCGTCGTGTACCTGGCCGACAACGGCCTCGCGCAGGCCACCCTGCGGCCGATGGCGAAGTCGCTCGACGTCAGCATCAACCGGCTGGTGCACCACTTCGGGTCCAAGGAAGAGCTGCTCGCCACGGCCATGCGCCGGGCGATCGATCAGCAGATCGCCGTGCAGACCGGCTGGCTGCGGCGCAACCCGAACCTCACCAACGCCGACCTGTACCGCAAGTGGTGGAAGTGGATGAATGCATCGCCGGCGAACCTGGCGACGGTGCGGCTGAACTACGAGGCCGCCGCGCTCGACACGAAGGTCACCGGTCTGGCCGGCGACCTTCGCGCCGACCAGATCGGCGTGTGGCGTCACGAGGCAGAACTGCACCTCACTCAGGACGGCATTCCGCCGGCACGGGCCGTCGTGGAGGCCTCGTTGGCCAAGGCCACGTTCACCGGTCTGGTGATGGACCTCATCGCCACGGGCGACAAGCGTCGTCTCACCAAGGTGTTCGACGAGTTCGCCCGCCGCCTCGACAGCCTCGTCGCTGCGGCCAAGGAGTGAGCGGACCCCTGCTCCCGGCGCTCGCGGGGCGCTTCGGCGACGGGGTGTCGGCGGTTCAGGTGGCGAGCGAGGTGGCGACATGGGCCGACCTCGCGGCACGAGCGAACCGACTGGGCCGAGCGCTCGCGGGCATGCCCGCAGTGGCCGTCGAGGCGACACCCACGCTCGAGACGGTGGTGACCATCGCCGCGGCGCTCGCGGCCGGTGTTCCGGCGGTGCCGATCCCGCCCGACGCCGGCCCGGTGGAACGAGCGCACATCCTGCGCGATTCGGGGGCGCTGGTGGCTCCGCCCGACCCGCTCGACGGCGACGACACGTCGCTGCCCGAGCCGTCGGCCGACTCGATCGCGCTCATCATCTACACGTCCGGTACCACCGGCGCACCCAAGGGTGTCCGCCTGTCGCGTCGAGCCATCGCCGCGGGGCTCGACGGTCTGGCCGAGGCGTGGCAATGGACCTCCGACGACACGCTCGTCCACGGGCTGCCGCTGTTCCACGTGCACGGTCTGGTGCTCGGCGTGCTCGGCGCGCTGCGCACCGGTTCCCGCCTGGTCCACACCGGCCGTCCGACCGCCGAGGCGTATGCGGCTGCGCCGGGCAGCCTGTACTTCGGCGTGCCGACGGTCTGGGGGCGGGTGTGCGCCGAGCCGTCGTCGGCTGCCGCGCTGCGGTCGGCGCGATTGCTCGTCTCGGGAAGCGCCCCGTTGCCGGTGCGGCGTGTTCGATCAGCTGCGCTCGCTCACCGGGCACGCCCCGGTCGAGCGGTACGGGATGACCGAGACGCTCATCACGTTGAGCACCCGGGCCGACGGCGAACGCCGTCCGGGTTGGGTGGGCGTGCCGATCACCGGTGTCCGCACCCGCCTGGTCGACGACGCCGGCAATCTCGCGATCCACGACGGCGACTTCATCGGTGAGCTGGAGGTGCAGGGAGCGACGCTGTTCGACGGCTACCTCAACCGGCCCGAGGCGACGGCCGAGTCGTTCGACGGGAACTGGTTCCGCACGGGCGACGCGGCGGTGATCGACGCGGACGGCTTCCATCGGATCGTCGGCCGGCAGTCGATGGACATCATCAAGACCGGCGGGTTCAAGGTGGGGGCCGGCGAGGTGGAGGCGGCGCTGCTCGACCACCCGAGCGTGCACGAGGTCGCGGTGGTCGGGGTGCCCGACGACGACCTCGGTCAACGCATCGTCGCCTACGTGGTCGGGGAGGGCGTCGACGAGAAGGTGCTCATCGACCTGGTGGCGTCCACGCTGTCGGTGCACAAGCGGCCCCGCGAGATCCGGGTCGTGTCGACGCTGCCGCGCAACGCGATGGGCAAGGTGCAGAAGAACCTGCTGCGCTGACACCCCTGGGGGTATAGTGACGCCATGGAACTGCCCGAGGAGACCACAGCCGATCTGCTCCGGCGCCTGGCCCGCATCGAGGGTCAGGTGCGTGGGGTGCAGGCGATGCTGCGCGACAACCGCGAGTGCCGAGACATCGTCACCCAGATCTCGGCGGCCGGCAAGGCGCTCGACCAGGTCGGCTTCAAGCTGCTCGCGTCCGGCATGGCCACGTGCCTGAGCGATCCCGACAAGGCCGCCAAGGCCGGCTTCGACCCCGACGAGGTCGAGAAGCTGTTCCTCAAACTCGCCTGACGGTCGAGCCGCGCCAACCTGAGTTCCTGGGGAACTGCCCGGGTCAGCTCCTGCGGGACGGGCCGAGACGAAGGTGGACGACGCGGTCGTCGCGTGCCGAGCCGAACTGGTCGATGCGCGCATGGACGATGCCGAGGAGCACCACGTCGACGAGCGACACGGCCAGCGCGCCGACGCCGAACTCCATCGCCAACGACAGGCCGGGGCCAGTCCAGGAGCGCACCAGCGCGACCGCGACCAGTGCCATCCCGGCGAGCGCGGTGAGCACCAGGGCGACGATGCGCAGCACCGTGGCCGAGGCGCGTGCCCCGAGCACCACGGCGCCACCGAACCACAGCACGGCTCCCAACTCGACGCCGAGCGTGCCGACCTGCTCGGTGCGGTCGTGCTCGGCGGCGTGGGCGGCCAGGACGGCGCCGACCGAACCGATGATCATCATCGCCAGGGGCAGCATCACGGCCAGGAGCGCGAACGGTCGTCGCAGCGTGTTCACCTTCACCGCCACTTCGGCCGGGCCGCTGCGAGGTGGGCCCCACGGCAGTTCGACACGGATGGGGTCGGTGAGCCTCACGCGACGATGTTGACCATTCGGCCGGGCACGACGATGACCTTCTTCGGAGCGTTGCCGCCCAGCGCCGCCTGCACCTTGTCGTCGGCCATGGCGAGGGCCTCGACGGCGGCGGGGGTGGCGTCAGCGGCGACGGTGACGCGGCTGCGCACCTTGCCGTTGATCTGCACCGGGTACTCCACCGTGTCGGCCACGAGGAGCGCCGGGTCGGCGACGGGGAACGGTGCGAACGTGATGCTGGTGGTGTGCCCCAGGCGCGCCCACAGCTCCTCGGCCATGTGCGGCGCCATCGGTGCCAACAGTACGACCAGGTCGTCGGCGATGTCGGCCGGGCAGCCACCCAACTTGGTGAGGTGGTTGTTCAGCTCGATGAGCTTGGCGATCGCCGTGTTGAAGCGCAGGTTGTCGAGGTCGTCGCGCACGCCGGCGATCGTGCGGTGCAGGGCGCGCAGGGTCTCGGTGCCGGCGGGCTCGACCAGCAGGCGAGTGTCGCCCGTGTCCTCGTCGACGACGTTGCGCCACACCCGCTGCAGGAAGCGGTAGACGCCGACGATGTCCTTGTTCTCCCACGGCCGCGACGCGTCCAACGGACCCATGGCCATCAGGTACAGGCGCAGCGTGTCGGCGCCGTACTCGGTGCACACCTCATCGGGGGCGATGGCGTTCTTCAGGCTCTTGCCCATCTTCCCGTACTCGCGGGTGACCGGCCTGCCGTCGTGGAAGTACTGGCCGTCCTGCTCGGCGACCTCGAACGCGTCGACGTAGATGCCGCGCTCGTCCTGGTACGCCGCGGCGAGGATGTAGCCCTGGTTGAACAGCTTGTGGAACGGCTCGACCGAGCTGACGTGGCCCAGGTCGTACAGCACCTTGTGCCAGAAGCGGGCGTACAGCAGGTGCAGCACCGCGTGCTCGACGCCGCCGACGTACAGGTCGATGCCGCCAGGGTGGCCCGGTCCCTGCGGGCCCATCCAGTAGGCCTCGTTGGCCGGGTCGACGAACGCGTTCTCGTTCGTCGGGTCGAGGTAGCGCAGCTCGTACCAGCAGCTACCGGCCCACTGCGGCATGACGTTGGTGTCGCGGCGGTAGCGCTTGCGGGCCGTCGCCCAGGTCGGCCTCGATCCACACCCAGTCCTCCAGGCGATCGAGCGGGCTCTCCGGGTTGCTCTGCGCATCGTCGGGGTCGAACGTGCGCGGCGAGAACTGGTCGGTGTCGGGCAGCAGCACCGGCAGCACCTGATCGGGCAGGGCGTGCGGGTTGCCGTCGCTCGTCGTAGACGATGGGGAACGGCTCGCCCCAGTAGCGCTGGCGGCTGAACAGCCAGTCGCGCAGCTTGTAGGTGATCGTGGCCTCGCCGTGGCCGTGCTCGGCCAGCCACTCGTTGGTGCGGCGCTTGGCCTCGGCGACGGAGGAGACGCCGTTCAGCACGAGCGTGTCGTTGGCGCTGTTGACGAACGGCGCGTCGCCGACGAACGCGTCGGCCCATGTCGAGGTGTCGGTACCTCGGCCGTCGGTCGGCTCCTGGATGGCGACGATGGGCAGCCCGAACTTGCGGGCGAACTCGAAGTCGCGCTGGTCGCCGCACGGCACGGCCATGATCGCGCCGGTGCCGTAGCCCATCAGCACGTAGTCGGCGATCCACACCGGGATCTGCTCGCCGTTCAGCGGGTTCGTCGCGTACGAGCCGGTGAACACGCCGGTCTTCTCGCGGTCGTCGTTCTGGCGCTCGAAGTCGTCCTCCGCCGCGGCCGTGGCGCGGTACGTCGGCGACCGCGTCGGCCTGCGTCGGGCGTGGTCAGCGCGTCGACCAGCGGGTGCTCGGGGGCGAGCACCATGAACGTCGCGCCGAACAGCGTGTCGGGGCGGGTGGTGAACACCGTGAGGCGGCCGGCGGGCGAGTCGAAGTGCACCGTGGCGCCCTCGCTGCGGCCGATCCAGTTGCGCTGCATCGCCTTGATCGCGTCGGTCCAGTCGAGCAGTTCGAGGTCGTCGATCAGCCGATCGGCGTAGGTGGTGATCCGCATCATCCACTGGCGCATGTTGCGCTTGAACACCGGGAAGTTGCCGCGGTCGCTGCGGCCGTCGGCGGTGACCTCTTCGTTGGCGACGACCGTGCCCAGACCCGGGCACCAGTTGACCGGCGCGTCGCTGACGTACGCCAGGCGCCACTGGTCCAGCTCGCGGCGGCGTTCGGTCGCGGTCATCGTGGCCCAGTCGCCGGTCGTCGGCCGAACGAGTGCCCGGCCGTCGAACTCGGCCACCAGCTCGTCGATCCGGCGGGCCTTGTTCAGCGTCGGGGTCGAACCAGGAGTTGAAGATCTGCAGGAAGATCCACTGCGTCCAGCGGTAGTAGTCCGGGTCGGTGGTGCTCGATGCTGCGGCGCAGGTCGTGGCTCAGACCCAGCCGGCGCAGCTGGCGACGGATGTTGGCGATGTTCTGGCCTCGGTGGTGATCGCGCGGGTGCTGCCGGTCTGCACCGCGTACTGCTCGGCGGGCAGGCCGAAGGCGTCGAAGCCCATCGTGTACAGCACGTTGTGGCCGGTCGCTCGCGAGTAGCGGGCGTACATGTCGGTGGCGGTGAACCCCAGCGGGTGGCCCATGTGCAGGCCGGCGCCGCTGGGGTAGGGGAACATGTCGAGGATGAACTTCTTCGGGCGACCGGCCACGCCGGCGGGGTCGGCCAGTGGGCCGGCCGGGTTCGGCGCCTCGAAGGTGCGCTCGGCCTCCCAGCGGTCCTGCCAGCGGGCTTCGATGTCCTGCGCGAGCGCGCCCGTGTACCGGTGGGCGGGCGTGTCGGAGGGCGTGGGGGTACCGGTGTCGTTCATGGCGCACCGATTCTACGAGGTGAGTGCCGCGTGCGCCCTGACAGTAAACGTGCCCATCCCGGCCACCTTCGGCGGCACCGCCGTGAAGGTGAATCCGTCGCGGGGGAGTGCCTCCAGGTTGGTGAGGTGCTCGACGATCGGGATGCCGGCGCCGAGCAGCAGCGTGTGCACCGGTCGACCGTCCCCCTCAGGGCTGGTGATCGAGTCGATGTTCAACGAATCGATGCCCACGACGGCAGCGCCACCGTCGGCGAGGCGCGCTGCTGCGGCGACCGACAGGTACGGGTGCCCGTCGAGGTACGCCGGGGTGCCGAAGGACGCGCTGTGGCCGGTGAGGAACAACACCGCCCGATCGGCGACGTCGAGTCCGTCGAGGTGCTCCGCACCGATGGCTGCGACGCCGCGCACGTCGATGCACACGCCGGGCACCTGCGAGACCCGCTCGAGCGCGAGGCCGGTGAGGTCGTGGCCGTCGGCGAAACGATGGAAGGGCATGTCGATGTACGTGCCCGTGTTGCTGCACAACGTCACCATGCCGATCTGGAACGTGACGCCCTCGCCGTAGATGCGTTCGGCGTCGGCCCGGCCGAGGTGCTCGAACACGTGCGGCACGGGCATCCCGGGGTAGGTGACGAGGCCGTCGGTGACGACATGGCTGAGATCCACGAAGTGCGTCATGGCGGGACTACCTTTGAAGGTCATGCCAAGTACGACTGCACCCGGCCAGGACTCGATCATCGCACGGCTGGTCGCGGCGGCCGAGCGGCCGACGGGCGTCCGCTTCGTCGGTCCCAGCGTCATGCCGGCCGAGGGCGACTCGTTCGTGCCGTGGTCCGAGATCCATCGCGACGCGCGTGTGGTCGCCGCGTCGTTGCAGGCCCGGGGCCTGGTGCCCGGCGACCACGTCGCCATCCTCGGCCCCACCTCGCGCCCGCTGATCACCATCATCCAGGGTTGCTGGCTGGCCGGCATCGCCAGCATGGTGCTGCCGTTGCCCATGCGCATGGGTTCGCTCGACGCGTTCGTCGACAGCACCCGCGCCCGCATCCGCCACGGCGACGCGAAGCTCATCCTCATCGACGACCTGTTCGCCGACTTCTACACGGCCATCGAGGGCGACCCGCCCATCGAGCGGATGACCGCCGTGCTGCCCGGCAGCGACGGTGCGCCGTCACCCGACGACTGGGTCCGTCCGGACGACGACGCCGAGCGTCTGGTCATCCTGCAGTACACGAGCGGCTCGACCAGCGAGCCGAAGGGCGTGATGATCCCCGACCGGGTGCTGCGGGCGAACATCGACGCCTCGTGCGAGGCGGCCGAGCTGAGCCTGGACGAAGTGATGGTCAGCTGGCTGCCGCTCTACCACGACATGGGGTTGGTGGGCTTCCTGTCCATCCCCATGACCCGCGGGGTGCAGCTCGTGCAGGCCGCGCCGCAGGACTTCATGGCCAAGCCGGGCAACTGGATGCAGTGGATCAGCGACCACGGCGGCACCGCCACCGCCGGTCCGAACTTCTCGTGGGTCCTGGCCACCCGGGCGCTGGGCCGTATGGAGGGCATCGATCTGTCCACGCTGACGCTCGCGCTCAGCGGCGCCGAGCCGGTCGATCCGAACGCCGTCGAGGCGTTCGTGCGCGCCGCAGAGCCGCACGGGTTCAGCGCCGGCAGCGTGTTCCCGGCGTTCGGCATGGCCGAGGTCGCCATCGGTGGAGCGTTCCCTCGTCGACACCGGGGAATGGTGTGCGATTCGGTCGACCGCGTCGTGCTCGAACGCGACCGGGTCGCGAAGCAGCTCGACGTCGCCGACGCGGAGGAAGAGATCGATGTCAGGCGGCTGCCGTTGCTCGGCTGGGCGGTCCCGGGTCTGGAGATGAAGGTCGTCCACCCCGACACGTACGAGTCATTGCCCGAACGGCACGTGGGCGAGTTGCTGCTGCGCGGCACGTCGGTCACGCCCGGCTACTACAAGCGTCCCGACGCCACGGCGGCGCTGTTCCGCGACGACTGGTTGTGCACGGGTGACCTGGCCTATCTGGTCGACGGCGAACTGGTGCTCTGCGGCCGCATCAAGGACGTCATCATCGTCGGCGGCCGGAACGTCTTCCCCGAGGACATCGAGCGCGCGGTCGGGGTGCTCGAGGGCGTTCGCGCCGGCAACGTCATCGCCTTCGGCGTGGAGGGCTACAAGGGCAAGGAGAGCGTGGTCGTCGTGGCCGAGGTGCGCGCCGACGACCTCGACACCGTTCGCCACGCCATCCACCACCGTGCGCTCGACGTGTGCGGCCTGCCGCCCCGCGACGTGATGCTGGTGAAGCCCGGCACGCTGCCGAAGACGTCGTCCGGCAAGCTGCAGCGGGCCAAGTGTCGCGAGCTGTACCTGGCCGACGAGTTGGAGATGGTCGAGGGCGCGGCGTCGTGAAGGTCGTCTACACCCCGGCCCATCTGCAGCACGATCCTCACGTCGAGTTCGAGACCTCCGAGGCCCACTTCCCGTTCGAGCACATCGGCCGCGCCGAGGCCATTCGCGAGACGCTGCAGGCCGACGCTCGGTTCGAGTTCATGGCGCCGTCCGAGTGGGGCACCGCGCCCATCGAGGCGGTCCATCACCCTGGGCTGGTGAAGTTCCTCAGCGAGGGCTGGGCGTTGTACAACCAGGTGCGGCCGGGCACGCGCGAGGTGGTGCCCGACGTCTTCTACCGTCCGGCGCTGCGCGAGAAGATGTCCGCCGGCGTCGAGCCGATGTCCATCTACGGACGCATCGGCTGGTGGTGCTTCGAGACCACCACGCCGCTCACCGAGGGCACGTACGTCGCTGCCCGGGGCGCCGTCGACACGGCGCTCACCACCACACAGCTGGTGCTCGACGGGGCGTCGTCGGCCTACGGCCTGTGTCGCCCACCCGGCCACCATGCGCCCGCCGACCTCTACGGCGGCTACTGCTTCTTCAACAACGCTGCCGTCGCCGCGCACCACGTCGCCGCGACGACGGGCACGAAGGTCACCGTGCTCGACGTGGACTACCACCACGGCAACGGCACGCAGCAGATCTTCTACGACCGCGACGACGTGCAGTACGTGTCGTTGCACGGCGACCCGGCCCGTGCCTACCCGTACTCGGTGGGGTTCGCCGACGAGACCGGCACGGGGCGCGGCCTCGGCCACAACGTGAACTATCCGATGCCGCTGCGCGCCGACGACGACCTGTACACCGATCGCCTCGCCGACGCGTGTGCGCGCATCGCCGCGTTCGGTCCGTCGACACTGATCGTCTCGTTGGGCCTCGACACGTTCATCACCGACCCGATCAGCGACCTCGCGGTCACCACCGACGGCATGCGTCGGTGCGGCGAGATCGTCCGCCAACTCGGTCTGCCCACGGTCGTCCTGCAAGAGGGTGGCTACGACGTCGACGCCCTCGGCGCCAACGTGCAAGCCTGGCTGGTCGGCCTCGGCGCCTGACGTCCCTGGACCCGCGCTGTTCTCCAGGAACTCAAGTTCGCGGTGTTCTCCAGGAACTCAAGTTCGCGCGGGCAGGGTCAGACGATGAACCACACGGCGATCAGTCCGAGAATGAACATCGCGTAGGCGAGGATGCCACCGAGCGGCTTCTGCTTGCTCTTCGTCGCGGTGATGCCCAAGGTGCCGAAGTCCCACGCCGCATGCATGACGATGCCCGTGAGCAGCGTGCCGGTACTCATGCGCGTGACGTAGAGCGCGGTGCCGGCGACGAACGCCATCACGATCTGCACGATGGTCTGCTGGACCGTCTGGCCGAAGAGCGCGTTCACCCCGTGCAACAGCGCGAACAGGGCCGTGCAGACCAGGTACACCTTGGTCTCGGACCAACCGGCCTCGCGCAGGCCGACGATCAGCGTGCCGCGGGTGACCACCTCCTCGGCGAACCCGACGAGCAGCGTGCCGAGCGCCAGCCACGGCAGGACGGCCTTGGCGTCGGACTTCCAGTCGATGCAACTGATGTTGACGAGCGCGACCAGCACCCACAGGATGGGGACGACGACGACCCACCCGGGACCCTGGCGGCCGTCCTCGAACAGCACGTCGGGCCACGCTCCCAGCACCGTGGTGGCGATGGCCAGCATCACCGCGCCGGCGCCGATGGGGATGACGATGCCCTTCTGCGCGTTCGGAATGGTGTCGCCGATGGTGTTGTAGTCGACCTTGTTCACCTTCCAGAGCACGACGACCAGCACCATGTAGGCGAGGAAGAGTCCGATCACGACGTACTGCGGGTTGCTGACGGTCATGGCTGGACACAGTAGTCAGACGACGCTGGGTCGCTGAGTACGTGAGTAGTTGACGCGTTCACCAGGAACTGAAGTTCGCGGTGTTCCCCAGGAACTGAAGTTCGCGGTGTTCACCAGGAACTTAAGTTCGCGCGACTGGTCAGGCGGGCTGGTCGGCCAGGTCGGCGAGGACGCGCAATACGCCGTCGCCGTACTGCTCGAGCTTCGAGGGACCGATGCCCTTGATGCGGGCCAGTTCGTCGACCGACGATGGGTTGGCGCGGGCGATGGCGTCGAGTGTGGCGTCGGCGAACACGGTGTACGCCGGCTTGCCGGCCGATGCGTGACGGCGCCAGGCGCGCAGTGCCTCGAAGCGGGCGAGGCCGTCGCCCTCGAGCGACTGGCCGGGCTTGACCGCGGGCGCGAGTTGCTTCGGTGCCGACGATGTCACCACGGGCTCGGGCCGCCGGGCGCTGGGCTCGGTGGAGCAGTCGAGGATGAACGGCGACGGCCGATCGGACGGCACCACGAGCACCCGCTGCGACGCCCGGGTGATGGCCACGTGGAACAGGCGCCGTTCCTCCTCGCCGTCGGTGGCGAGGCGGTGCGGGAACTGGTCGGCCTCGGCGTGATGGACGACCACGAACGGCCACTCCTGGCCCTTGACGCGATGCACGGTCGCGAGCGTGACACCGTCCTGCTGCCAGTCGCCGCTGAGTGCGGTGCGCAGCCAGTGCTCGAACAAGGCCGGGTCCGGCTGCAGCGCTGCCAACTGCGCCAGCGCGGTGAGATCGTCGTTCTGGGCGGATCGGTTCATGCCCTTGCGCATGCCGTCGAGCTGGGCGATGTTGCCGGCCAGGCCGATCTGCTCGAACACCACCGCCAGGAGGGCGGCGGTGGGCGTGCGAGTGCTGGCCTTGCGCTGCAGGACCTCGATGTCGGCGGCGAACTCGTCGATGACCTTGGCGGCCTTGTCCTCGTTCACCCGGCCGGCGAGGCGGCGGAGGCCGGCCACCGAGGTCTGCTCGCCCACCCAGTCGGCGATGCGCGGGTGCAGCGAGCGCGAGGGCCGTCGCAACGCCTCGCCGACGTCGGCGCTGGACAGCGTGTCGCCCGCCACCGACAGCCGTAGCCAGGCGAGCGCGGCGCGGATGGCGGTGCGTTCGAGGAACTCGCGACCGACGCCGCCGTTGGTGGCCACACCCGCGGCGCGCAGGGCCACCTGCACCGGGGCGAGCAGCGAGTTGACGCGGGTGAGCACGGCGATGTCGGCGGGTGCCGTGCCCGAGGCGACGGCGGTGGTGACGGCCTCGACGGTGACGGCGAGCGACTCGCCCTCCGGTTCGGCGATCTGGAACCCGTCGGCGTCGGCCTTGTGCGCGCGAATGGTCTTGGTGACGCGTCGACGGTTGTGCCGCAGCAACGTGTCGGCGGCGCGGACGATGCCGCCCGGGCAGCGGTAGTTCACCTCCAGCGGGTGTTCGCCCGCACCGGGGAACAGCTCGGCGAAGTCGATGAGCCAACCGGGATCGGCGCCGTTGTAGCCGTAGATGGTCTGGTCGTCGTCGCCCACGCCGAACACGGCCGCGTCGGGTCCGGCGAGCAGTCGGACGAGCAACAGGTGGGCCGGGGTGAGGTCCTGGAACTCGTCGACCAACAGGATGCGGCAGGCACGCTGTGCGGCCTCGCGGACCGCGGGATTGGCGAGCAGGAGCTCGATGGCGAGGTGGATCTGCTCGTCGTAGTCCACCTGCCCGGCGCGGGCGAGCGCGGCGCGGTACTTGGGAAACACGTCGGTGAAGCCGTCGACGTCGCCGTCGTACACGGTCTCGACATCGGCGGGGTCGCGCAGGCCGAGTCGGGCCATGGAGAGCGCCTCGATCCAGATGGCCACCGGATCGGCGTTGCGCTTGCGGGGGAAGCTGACGAGCTTGCCGATGAGCCGTCGCACCTCGGGCTCGTCGATGGTGGCCAGCCGCGCCGGCCGCGTGGCGAACGGGGCGCTGCCGTTGACGATGGCCAGCGCGATGGCGTTGAGGGTGCGCACCTGGAGGCCGCGGAGGTCGGCCGTACGGGTGACCATCTCCTGCTGGGCGCGCTTGTTGAACGCGACCAGGCACACCGACGAGGGCGGCAGATTCCACTGCCGCAGCAGATGGCGGGCACGTTCGGTGAGCACTCGGGTCTTGCCCGAGCCGGCCGGGGCGATGATGCGCGCCGCCCCTTCGTCGTGGGTGACGGCGGCCAGCTGGTCGGGCGCGAGATCGGCGGTGGTGTCGTTGCCGAGCGGCGGCCGCAACGAGCCGTGCTCGACGGCGATGCGGTGCAGCACGGGGACGTCATCGACGGGGGCGGTGAATCGTGGCGGACCCCCGTCGAGCCAGGCCCGGGACCCGTCGGGGAGTTCGATGTCGCCGCGACCGTCGCCGACCGGCCGGGCACCGCGAGCTGCGGCACGCTGCAGCAACGGCCACGAGGCGTCGCCGCGTAGGTCGATGGTGTTGCTGACCAGCAGGTGCCGCAACGCCTCGCGCAGCAGCGTGTAGCGCGCGCCCAGTTCGTGCGCGGGGCGGGTGGTGGCGTCGGTGGCCAACATCTCGGGTTCGACCTGGTCGCCCACCTCGAGGACGACGCCGATGCGCCGGTGCGCGAGCGCCTGCAACTCGGTGACGCACCCGCTGGTGAGTGCGACCTCGACACGCGGCGCGTCGGTCCAGGCCGGGGGAGCGGGCTGCCCAGAGCGGACCAGCACGTTGCGCCCGAGCACGAGTGGACCGCGTTCGCTTCGCACCTCGATCGCTGTCGGGTCCGCGCCACCGGTGTCGCCGTCGTCGAGGGCATCGTGCTCGTGGCGGTCGACGTCTCGGTGACGGTCGACCTCGGCGCCGTCGACGGTGGACCAGTCGATCGGTGGCAGGTCGTCGTCGTCGGCCGAGGGGGACGGCTCGAAGGACAACGACTGGACGCCCTGGCTGCGTTCCCAGCAGGCGCGGACCTCCGGTGCGGTGGCGTGCGCGCCGCCGCAATAGACGCACGAGATGGGACGAGGGGCCATGCGGGCCACCCTATCGAACGGGTGTTCCCTTGGAAACCGTGGACCTGGCGTTGATCCGCCGCAGCGGCGGCAGCGTGGGTGGCGGCTGCTGGCGGGGTGGCAGCTCGGCGAGCAACTGCGTGGTGGCGGCGGTGATGACGGCCACGGCGTGCTCGAACGCGACCTCGGTGTTCGCCGACGTCTTCTGCACGCCGCTGACCTTGCGGACGTACTGCCGGGCGGCAGCCTCGATCTCTTCCGCGGTGGCGCCGGGGTCGAGCCCGCGCAGTGTGGTGATGTTGCGGCACATGCGGGTCACCCTATGCGCCCCCTGTGACACGGTTGCTCCGCTGCGCGTCGATGCAGGTGGACCGGTGTACGGTCCGCGCCATGAGCAGAGGGCAACTCCAGGGCAAGGTCGTCATCATCACCGGAGCGGGCGGCGGCATCGGCCGCGAGACCGCGCTGCGGTTCGTCGCCGAAGGTGCGTCGATCGTCTCGGTCGACCTGCCTGGTGCCGACCTGGAGGAGACGGCCCGTCTGGTCGAGGCCGCAGGCGGCACGTACCTGACCGTCGCGGCCGACGTCACCGACGAAGCCCAGGTGGCCGCCTACGTCGAGGCTGCGGTCGCCCGCTTCGGCGGCGTCGACGCGCTCATCAACAACGCCGGCATCGAGGGCGCGGTCGCGCCACTCGCGCAGACCGAGGTCGACCACTTCGACAAGGTCATCGCCGTCAACGTGCGTGGCGTGTTCCTGGGCATGAAGCACGCCGGCCCGGTCATCGTCGCTCGTGGCGGTGGCGCCATCGTCAACGTCGCCTCGGTCGCCGGCCTGGGTGGCACGCCGGGCATCGTCGCCTACGGCGCGTCGAAGCATGCCGTGATCGGCATGACGAAGACCGCGGCGATGGAGTTCGCTCCGGCACAGGTGCGCGTCAACGCGGTCTGCCCCTCGCCCGTCGAGACGCGCATGATGCGCTCGCTCGAGGCCGGCATGAACCCCGACGACCCCGAAGCCGTGCACGCGATGATGGCCATGTCCATCCCGCTCGGCCGCTACGGCGAACCCAGCGACATCGCCGCGCTGATGTGCTTCCTGTGCAGCGACGACGCCGCGTTCCTCAGTGGGGCGGCCATTCCCATCGACGGAGCGATGCGCGCCCGTTGATCCGTCAGCCGCGGTCCTGCCACGTGCAGACGCATGCCTCGTTGCCGTCGGCGTCGGCGAGGATCCACCACGACCGGGCGAACTCGTCGCTCACGAGCCGCCCGCCTGCGGCGATGGTCGCGGCGACCCGTGCGTCCGCCACGTCGTGGGGCACCGAGACGTCGATGTGGAACCGCTGGCGCTCGTTGCGTGGTTCGTCCATCTGCTGGAACCAGACCCCGGGACCGAAGTGGTCAGGGTCGGCGAGGGCGTTCTCGCCCACCTCGACATAGCCGAGGACCGCCGCCCAGAACGGACGGATGCGCGAGGCGTCCATGGTGTCGATGGCGATCTCCAGCGCCTGGCCGTGCGTGGGGTCGACCGTGGCGTGCGCGTCGCGGGCGATCGTCGACACGGTGCGCGCCATGTTCACGTCGCGCGATGTCAGCGTGGCGGAGTCGTGCGAGCGCATGCTCACCCGTACACGTCCCGGGTAGCGGAGAGTGACCTCGGGGTGGTGGTCCGCAGCGTCGGCCGCGGCCGCGATCGCAGCGACGAACTCTCCCGCCGCGGCGAACGTGCTGAAGCCGAACTCGGCGTGGACCGCGCCCAGCACGAAACGCCAGTCGTCGAGGTCGGGCAGAGCGGAGAACAGAGCTGGGGTGACGGGTTCCATCACCCCAGTCTTGCCGTTGGCTACGACGCCTTGAGCGCGCTGAGCACGCCCGACCAACGCTCGGGATCGCTCTTGTACGGCGCGTAGAAGCTGATTCGCTGGATGACGTCGCCGTAGCGGCGGTGCAGTTCGGGCGCGACGGTCTCGGGCTGTCCGACGACGGCGAACGCGTCGAGGATCTCGTCGGTGATCAGGTCGCCCATCTCGGCCCACTTGCCCTGCTTCGACAGCGTGTTCAACTCGTCCTGCAGGCCGCCCCATCCGTGGATGTCGAGCACCGGTCGGTACGCGGGCGTGCTGCCGTAGAACGCGATCTGCTGCCGGGTGCCGGCAGCAGCGGCGGCCATCTCCTCCTCGGTGTTGCCCGTCACGACGAACGACGGCCCGATGATCTCGAAGCCCTCCATGGTCTTGCCGGCCTTGGCGCGACCGCGCTCGAGTGCCGGGATGGTGACCTCGCGCAGGTACTTCTCGGTCGTGAAGCCGTGGCAGATGAAGCCGTCGCAGACCTCGCCCGCAACCTCGGTCATCAACGTGCCGACACCGGCGAGGAAGATCTTCGGAACGCCGAATCCGGCCAGGTCCGCCCGGTCAGGGGTGAAGAACGGGGTCATCAGCGTATGGGTGTAGAAGTCGCCGCGGAAGGCGAGCGGGGTGCCGTTCTCCCAGGTGTCCCAGATGGCTCGGATGGCCATGATCATCTCGCGCATGCGCGGCGCCGGGTGGCTCCACTCCATGCTGAACCGCTTGGTGATGTGCGGCTTGATCTGGCTGCCGAGGCCGAGGATGAAGCGACCCTTGCTGAAGGCCTGCAGATCCCAACCGAGATTGGCGAGCAGCATCGGGTTGCGGGCGAACGCGACCGCGATGGACGTCCCCAACTCGAGCGACTCGGTGTGCTCGGCGCCCAGCAACAGTGGCAGGAACGGGTCGTGCGACGTCTCCGCGGTCCAGCCGCCGCTGTACCCGGCGGCTTCCAGTTCCTTGGCCTGCTGACCGGCTGATGCCAGGTTGCCGCCGATGCCTCCGTCGACCTTCATGTGCGCTCCCCCTCGGTGTGTCGCGTTCTGAGCGCAACGTAGTCGGTGCGTCGCGTGCCACGATGGTCCGATGGTCCACCCGTCGAGACGACAGTTCCTCGGCGGCGCCGCCGGTTTCCTGGCTGCGGGCCTCGCGGCCTGCAGCAGCGATGGCAAGGGTGGAGCCGCGGGAACGTCGGGGCCGACCTCGTCCACGACAGCGGCGGCCACGACCGCACCGCCCACGACGATCGCGCCCACGACGACCATCGCCGGTGGATCGCTGGCCGATGTCGAGCACGTCGTGATCTTCTTCCAGGAGAACCGGTCGTTCGACCACTACTTCGGTACTCGGCGCGGCGTGCGCGGCTTCGGCGAGATGACGTTCGGCGATGTGCCGCCGTGGCACATGGACACGGCCACGACGTCAGGTGCGTGCGGTCCAGACCCCGACCACTCCTGGGCCGGGCAGCACGCCGCATGGAACGGCGGCGCCAACGACGGCTTCGCGACGCGAATGGGTCCGGTGGCGCTCGGCTACTTCACTCGTCCCGATCTGCCGTACTACTCGGCGCTCGCCGACGAGTTCACGCTGTGCGATCGGTACTTCTGCTCGGTGCTCGGCCCCACGACGCCGAACCGCCTGTACTCGATGAGTGCGACCATCGATCCGGAGGCCGTCGGTGGAGGGCCGGTGATCGAGAACCTGACCGGCCCGTTCACGTGGACCACGTACCCGGAGCGGCTGCAGGAGGCCGGCGTGAGCTGGCGGGTGTACCACGAGGCCGACGACTACGACGACAACCCGCTGAAGTTCTTCGCCGCGTTCCAGGGCCTGTCCGACACCGACCCGCTGTTCGACGCGGCGATGCGCAACCGCGGCGCCGACGCGTTCGCACTGGACTGCGCGAGCGGCGACCTTCCTCAGGTGAGCTGGATCGTCGCGCCGACCGCGAAGTCCGAGCACCCGTCGTTCCCGCCGGCCGTCGGGGAGGACCTCACCGCCTCGTACCTCGCCGCGTTGATGGGCAATCCCACGCTCTGGGCGTCCACCGTGTTCATCCTCAGCTACGACGAGAACGGTGGCTTCGCCGACCACGTGCCGCCGCCCGTGGCACCTGCGGGCACGGCGGGGGAGTACGTCGGCTCCGAACCGATCGGCCTGGGGTTCCGGGTGCCGACCACGGTCGTGTCGCCGTGGAGTCGCGGTGGCAGCGTCTGCAGCGACGTCTTCGACCACACGTCGACCCTGCTCTTGCTCGAGCAACGCTTCGGGGTGGAGGTGCCGAATCTGTCCGAATGGCGCCGAGCCACCTGCGGCGACCTCACCAGCGCACTCGACTTCACCAACTTCGACCCGTCGGTACCGATCCTGCCGTCCACCGCGGATCGTGCGGCGGCCGTGTCGGCCGGGTGTGCCACGCTGCCGCCTGCCGCTCCGCCCGATCCGGCCGTGCCGCCGACCGTCGAAGCCGGCTGAGCCGCCCGAGCGTTTCGACGACGTTCACGACAGCTCGATCAGGCGGCGTGGGCGTGATCGGCGTGGGCGGGACGGTGGACGAGATGCGACAGCAGGCGTCCGAACGCCCGCTCCCGAGCGACCGCGGGATGGGTCGGGTCGGCGGCGATGTCGAGCAGCATGCCGTCGTGGCCGTTGCGGCGGAGTGCGGCGATGTAGCGCACGACCTCGTCGTGGTGGGCGTCGATGCCGTGTTCGGCGATCTGGGTGGCGAGGATGAAGTGGTGGTTGGGGAGCATGTGTTCATCGTGCGCTTCGGCCATCATCACGTAAAGCGATGATCCCTTGTCATGATCATCGTGAGCGCTTATGATCAGACCATGCTCCGCGACGTCGAACTCCGCCAACTCCGTGCGCTCATCGCCGTGGCCGAGGAGGGATCCTTCGGCAAGGCGGCCGAGCGCCTCGGCTTCACCCAGTCCGCCATCAGCCAACAGATCGCCGGCCTGGAACGGGCCGTGGGCGACAAGGTGTTCGACCGGCAGGGCGGGCCGCGCAAGGCCCAACTGACGCCGACGGGTGAGCTGCTCCTCGATCACGCCGGTCGGCTGCTCGCCCAGCTGCAGGAGGCCGAGGACTCGCTGCGGTCGTTGCGTGCCGGCGAAGTGGGTCGCCTGGTGGTCGGCACCTTCCAATCGGTGTCCGTGAACGTGCTGCCCGAAGTCGTCGGTCGCCTTCGTCAGGAGCGCCCCGGGCTCTCCGTTCGGGCCGTCGAACTCGACGACATCGACGACGTCGTGCGCCGCGTGCTCTCCGACGAACTGGACATGTCCTTCGTCGTCGGTCTGCCCGATCATCCCGACATCGAGTCCTGGATCATGCTCGTCGATCCCTTCGTGCTGGTCGGCCCGGCCTGTTGCCCCTTCCCGTCGCCCGACCCGCGCCTGCTCGGCGGGGTGCCGATGATCGGTCAGCCGCTGTGCGCCTGCCAGGCGGCCATCGACGATGCGCTGCGCGACCACGGTGTCGAGCCCGACTACGTGTTCCGCTCGAACGACAACAGCGCGGTCCAGGCGATGGTGCGCGCCGGCATGGGCAGCGCGGTCATGCCGCGCCTGGCCGTGGACCTGCACGACCCGGGCGTCGTCGTCGTCGACTTCGAGCCCGCGCTGCCGCCGCGCACCGTCGTGCTGATGAAGCGTCGCGGTCGCACCCTGCCGCCGGCCGCCGATCGATTCCTCGAGCTCGCCCGCTCCGTGTGCGACGCGATCCAGCTCCCCGAGCTGGCTCCCATCCCCGTCGGCTGACGCGCCACCGGCGGCTGTTGGGCGCGATGTGACCCAGATGTGGGACGTTCCGCGCTCACGGGCGAGAAACCTCCCAGAACCAGGATGTTTCGCGCCCAGTGGCGGTGGTCAGTCGTCCTGGTCGCGGAGGAAGCGTTCGAACTCGGCGGCGATGTCGTCGCCGCTCGGCAGTTCCGCGGCTCCCATCGTGGTGCCGTCGTCGCCGACCAGCGCGTCGAACGCGGCTTCGAGCGTGCGCACCATCGAGCCGTGCTCGTCGTTGCCGGCCACCAGCTGGTCGATGCGCGCCCGCTGGATGTCGGACTCGCGGGCCAGGTCGCCGGCGCCGATGGAGATGCCGGTGACCTCGCGCAGTCCGTCGAGCAGCGCCACCGACGCGCCCGGGTAGCTCATCGCGCTGACGTAGTGCGGCACCTGCACCCAGATGCCCAGCGAGGCGACGCCGGCTTCGGTGAGGGCGTGCTCGAGGACGGCGCTGACGCCGGCCGGCACGTCGACCGAGTTCTTCAGGTACGGCACACTGGCGACGACGTCGGCCGACGGCGAGCTGCTCGACAGGCGAGACGCCCGGGTGTGTGGCGTGGCGAACGGATACGCGCCGAGGGCGACCATCTGGTAGACGTCGAGGCGCAGCGCCAGCTCGGTGACGGCACGGGCGAACGCCTTCCACTGCGAGTCGGGCTCGGGGCCGGTGAGGGTGAGCACGGGCCGCCCGGCGGTGTCGGTGCCGACCTTCATCTCGATCTCGCTCCAGGTGAGCTTGGTGTTCACGCCCTCGCGCAGTTCCATGATCGGGCGGCGGGCCCGGTAGTCGATGAACGTGTCGCTGTCGAACGTGGCGAGCGGCTGCGACGCGCACTCGTCCTCGATCGCGGCCATCGCCGCGGCAGCAGCGCCGCTGGCGTCGATCCAACCGTTGAGCATCACCACGAGGACGGGCCGCTCGAGCTGGGGCAACTCGCCGTGCACCGCGTACGCGCTCACGACAGCGACTCGAGCTGTGCGAGGGCCATCTGCGCTGCGCCGTCGACCTGTTGCTTGAACGGTTCGAACTCCGCGGCGTCGCGGGCGCCGAGCGCTCCGCCCACGTAACGGGCGTAGACGCCTTCGAGGATGCAGGCCAGCTTCCAGTAGGCGAACGACACGTAGAAGGGGAGCGCCGAGATGTCGCGTCCGCTGACGTCGGCGTAGCGGGCGGCGAGATCGGCTCGATCGAGGAAGCCGGGCGCGCCGCAGGCCGAGCCCGTCCACGCGGAGGCAGGATCGCCCGGGCCGGTCCAGTACACCTGCAGCAGCCCGAGGTCGGCCAGCGGGTCGCCGAGGGTGCAGATCTCCCAGTCGAGCACCGCGAGCACGCTGCCGTCGTCGCCGACCATGCAGTTGTCGAGTCGGTAGTCGCCGTGGACGATGGTCGCCGGGCCCTGCTCGGGGATGCGCTGCAGCAGCGCGTCGTGCACCGTGTCGATGGCGGCCAACTCGCGGGTCTTCTGCTGGT
Source organism: uncultured Actinomycetes bacterium (assembly GCA_963822385.1). GTDB lineage: Bacteria > Actinomycetota > Acidimicrobiia > Acidimicrobiales > Ilumatobacteraceae > UBA668. Next base: position 1,302,458 of record CAWGHJ010000003.1, on the reverse strand, counting down.
TCCACTGGCCGTACCAGCGCTTCAACTGCCTGGCGATGTAGCCCTCGTGCTTGCCGAGCGTGTCGAGACCGGCGGCCTGCAGATCGACCGCATGGATGGCGGCCATGGTGTCGACGATGGACTCGCTCGCGGTTCGCCGCGCCGCCGGCGTGAGCACCGCTTCGGCGGTCTCGCGGTCGCGCACGACGTGCCCGTCGACGAAGCCCATCACGTAGAACGGCGCATCGTTCACCGCGGGGTCGTCGCAGAACCCCAACGACGGTGCCACCGGCACGGCCGACTGCTGCAGGCCGCTGATGATGCGATGTTCGCGCCCCATGTCGTGCGCGCTGGCGAGCACGTGCCCGAGCGGAGGCCGACGCAGCACGTAGCGGTGGCCGGCGGCGTCGGTGACGCGGTAGGTGAGGTTGGAGTGGCCGCCGGCGATGACGTCGAAGCCGAAGGGCCCCTGCGCGCCGGCGACGTGCGTGTGCAGCCACTCGGTGACGGCGGGGACATTGACTCCGGGGACGTCGCTCATGATGGCCGTACCGTACCGGCCCTGCGCCGACGGCTGCACCTGAACTGGCGGGTATCGTCACGGCCATGCCCTACGTCGATGCCACCGATGCGACCTTCCAGACCGATGTGATCGACCGTTCCATGGACGTGCCGGTCGTCGTCGACCTGTGGGCTCCGTGGTGCGGGCCGTGCCAGACGCTCGGTCCGATCATCGAGAAGGTGGTCGACGCCACGAACGGCCAGGTCGTGCTGGTGAAGGTGAACACCGACGAGAACCCGGGCATCGCCCAGGCCTTCCAGGTGCAGAGCATCCCGGCGGTCTATGCACTGAAGGACGGTGCGGTCATCGACGGGTTCATGGGCGCGTACCCCGAGCACGTGGTCGAGGAGTTCGTCGCCTCGCTGCTGCCCAGCGAGGCCGAGGCCACCATGGCGTCGCTGCTCGCCGAAGGCACCGAGGGGTCGTACCGCAAGGCGCTCGAGCTCGAGCCCGGCAACGAGGACGCCATCGTCGGCCTCGCCGAGCTGCTCGTCGAGCGGGGCGAGAACGACCAGGCGCTGCAGTTCCTGGCGCGCATCCCCGAATCCGATCGCACCCGCCACGTCGCCGCCAAGGCGCGGACCCATCTCGCTCCGGACGACGACCACGACGCCACGCTCACCGCGCTGCTCGATCAGGTGAAGGCCGACGAGGACGCCCGGCAGCAGTTCCTCGACATCCTCGAGCTGATGGGTCCCGACGATCCGCGCACCGCGGGCTATCGCAAACAACTCACCGCCCGCCTCTTCTGACCGACGGCCCGCCGAGTCAGGCGTAGAGCGCGAACAGTTCGCCGATGGCCTTGGCCTGACCGCCTGTGGTGCTGCTCATCACGGCGATCGGGAGCACGCCCGTCGCCGACCACGCGTCGAGTCGCTCGCGCACCTCGCCGGGCGCGCCGCTGATGGTGCAGTCGTCGAGCCACGTGTCGGTCATCAACTCCGGCAGCCGATCGCGGTCGCCGGCGGCGAGCGCCTCTTCGATCGCCACCATCTCGGCCTCGTACCCCGCCTGCTTCCAGTAGTTCCGGTAGTTCGGGAGCGTGACGTAGCCACCGAGCGTGCGTCGGTGGATGGCGCGGGCAGCCTGCTTGTCGGCGTCGATGACCGTGGGCACCATGTTGGCGAGGAAGAACTCGCCGAGCCGCTGGGCGGGCACGCGGGCGACCTGCGTGGGCATGTGCGACAGCGATGCGTTGGCCCAGATGGCTCCGTCGGCGACCGACACGGCGAGGTCGAGCATCTTGTTGCGCAACGTGGCCAGCCAGATGGGCGGCAAGGCTCCGGACGCGCGCTCGGCGGCGCGGATGCCGCCGACGTAGCGCTCCATGTCGGCGAGCGGGCGACCGGTGTCGATGCCCAGCCGCTCCATCGCCGGCGCGTGGCTGACGCCGAGCCCGAGGCGGAAGCGTCCACCGCTCACCTCGGCGATGTGGCCGGCGGTGATGGCGACCTCGGTGGCGTGCGAGTGGTAGATCGGCTGGATGCTCGTCCAGAACGGGATGCGCGTCGTCACATGGGCGAGCGATCCGCACAGGGCCAGGTTGCCGTTCACGCCGGGACTGGCGAGGCCGGCGAATCCACGGCGATCGGCCTCGGCGGCGAGCTCGAGGATGGTGCTGCGCTTGCCCGGCACACCGATGACGCTGACGGCGGGAAGTCCTGTGGGGTCGGCCATGGGTCGACGGTAGTCGGAGCTGTCGGACGGACGGAGGGCCGGAGCGCCGCCGTGGACTAGGTTCGCCCCGATGACCGAGCCCGCCGACCCGTCGCAGCGTCTGCTGCGCGTCGGCATGGTCGTCCCGTACAGCCTGTCCATCCCCGGTGGGGTGCAGGCCCAGGCGATGGGCCTCACCCGTCAACTGCGGCGGATGGGCATCGAGGCCCGCGTGCTGGGCCCGTGCGACGGCCCGCCGCCCGCCACGTTCGTCACACCGCTCGGGAACAGCCTGCCCACCGCGGCGAACGGATCGATGGCGCCGCTCGCACCCGACCCCGCTGCCGCACTGCGCACCATGCGCGTGTTGTTCGAGGAGCAGTTCGACGTGCTGCACCTGCACGAGCCCTTCGCGCCCGGTCCACCGATGACCTCGATGCTGCTGCATCCGTCGCCCGTGGTCGCCACGTTCCACGCGGCCGGCGAGAGCGCCAGTTATCAGTACCTGTCGACACCCATCAAGGCCGCGGCGAAGAACATCGCCCACCGGGTCGCCGTGTCGAAGGACGCGCAACTGCTCGTCGAAGCCTCCATCGGTGGCGAGTACGAGGTGCTGTTCAACGGTGTGGAGCTCGACGAGTACCGCGGCATCGGCGCCGTGGCCCACCGAGGGGCCGACGATCTTCTTCTGTGGGCGCCACGAAGAACGAAAGGGCCTCGATGTCCTCATCGCGGCGATGGCCGAGATGGGGCCCGACGTCACGCTGTGGGTGGCCAGCAATGGCCCCGACACCGCCAGGTTGCAGGCCGCGACCGCCGACGACGCTCGCATCCACTGGCTCGGCCGCCTCAGCGACGACGAGAAGATCTCGCGCCTGAAGGGCGCGCACGTGTTCTGCGCGCCGTCGCTGCGCGGCGAGTCGTTCGGCGTCGTGCTGATCGAGGCGATGGCGGCGGGCACCGCGATCGTCGCCAGCTCGCTCGACGGGTACCGCAACGTGGCCACCCACGACCAGGACGCGCTGCTCGTCGAGCCCGGCGACGTCGGCGCGTTGGCCGGTGCGCTCCGTCGGGCACTGGGCGACCCGGCGCTCACCGCTCGGCTGATCGCTGCGGGCAATCGACGCGCCGACGACTTCTCGATGACCACGCTGGCCTGCCGTTATGCCGAGATCTACCGATCGGTGGCGGGCACGCCGGCGGCGGCCAAGGCCATCTCGCCGTGGCTGCTGTCCCCCCGGCTGCGGCGCCACAACCGTATGATGGCCTGATCGGCGCCCCCGGCGCCCCCAACCCCTTCGGAGTCATCATGTGGTGGATCATCGTCCTGGTGGTCGTGGTACTGCTGGTGCTGATCGTCATCGGCGCGTACAACGGACTCGTCCGGAGCCGTAACCAGGTCGAGAACGCCTGGTCGCAGATCGACGTGCAGCTCAAGCGCCGCATCGACCTCATCCCCAATCTCGTCGAGACCGTGAAGGGCTACGCCGCCCACGAGAAGAGCACGCTCGAAGCGGTCATCAACGCCCGCAACGCCGCCATCGCCGCCCCGGCGACGCCCGCCGGGCAGGCAGCCGCCGACAACCAGCTCACCGGAGCGTTGAAGCAACTCTTCGCGCTCAGCGAGGCGTACCCCGACCTGAAGGCGAACCAGAACTTCCTCGCCCTGCAGGAAGAGCTCACCGCCACCGAGGGCCGAGTCGCGTACGCGCGGCAGTTCTACAACGACAGCGTCCTGGGCTACAACAACAAGCTCCAGTCGTTCCCGTCGGTGTTGATCGCGAACATGTTCAACTTCACCAAGCGCGACTACTTCGAGGCCGAGCCCGGCGCTCGCGAAGTGCCGAAGGTGCAGTTCTGACCGCATCATGTTCGAACTGATCCGCTCCAACAAACGGCGGAGCGTCGCGCTCATCGCGTGCTTCGTCGTCATCCTCAGCCTCGTCGGTGCCGCCGTCGGTGTGCTGCTCGGTTACGGCCCGCAGGGCACCATCATCGCGCTGCTCATCTCCGGCGCCATCGCCTTCGCCTCGTACTGGAAGGCCGACGCCATCGCCCTGGCGGCCAGCCGTGCCAAGCCGGCCGACCCGCAGCAGTACCAGCGGCTGCACAACCTCGTCGAAGGTCTCTGCATCGCCAGCGGCCTGCCCAAGCCGCGGGTGTACATCGTCGAGGATCCTGCGCCGAACGCGTTCGCGACCGGGCGCGACCCCAAGCACGCGGCCATCGCCGTCACGACCGGGCTGCTCGAGAAGATGAACCGCGTCGAGCTCGAAGGCGTGCTCGCCCACGAGCTGTCGCACATCCGCAACTACGACATCCTGGTCAGCACGCTCGCCGTCACCCTGGTCGGTGCCGTGGCGCTGCTCACCCAGTTCGGCGTGCGCGCCATGTGGTGGAACGGTGGGCGAGTGCCCCGTCAGGGCGACCGCGACGGCGGCGCCAACCCCATCGCCATCCTCGGCATCGTGTTCCTGGTCGTGTCGCCGCTCATCGCCAAGGCGATGCAGGCCGCGGTCAGCCGACGCCGCGAGACCTTGGCCGACGTCTCGGCGTGTCAGATGACGCGCTACCCGCCGGGGCTCATCTCGGCGCTCGAGAAGCTGCGCGACGACACCACGGTCACCCACGCGTCCACCACCGCCACCGCGCACATGTGGATCGAACAGCCGATGTCCGGTGTCGGCGACAAGGGGAAGATGGGATCGTGGAACCGCATGTTCGACACCCACCCTCCGCTCGAGGAGCGCATCGCGCTCCTGAGGGAGCTGTGATGCGCGGCCGCCTCGTCGCCCTGTTCGCCGGCTCGCTGCTCGTGGCAGCGTGCAGCGGAAGTGGCGGTGGAGCGGCCGACACCACCACGCAGTCGTCGAGCACCACCGCATCGACGCCCGAGACCACGCTGCCGCCCGAGACCACCGAGGCCGAGACCACCACCACCGAGGCCGCCGGCCCGGTGTATCCGCTCACCGGCCTGCCCGTCTCCGATCCGGCCGCGGCGGCACGCCCGGCGCTGGTCGTGAAGATCGACAACAACAAGGCGGCGCGGCCCCAGAGCGGGATGAACGAGGCCGACATCGTGTTCGAGGAGATCGTCGAGGTGCAGACGCGCTTCGCCATCATCCTGCACAGCCAGGGTGCCGACCCTGTCGGCCCCATCCGGTCGGGCCGCACCCAGGACATCGATCTGCTCGGCTCGTTCAACGCCCCGCTGTTCACCTGGAGCGGCGGCAACCGCAACGTCACCAGGGCCATCGAGGCCAGCGACCTGGTCAGCCTCAGCGCGCAGAAGAACTCCGTGTACCAGGGCGGCGGCTTCTATCGATCGCCCGACCGTCGTGGCCCGCACGACCTGTACGCCCAGTCCTCCATGCTCTGGACGCTGGCACCCGAGGGCGCCGGTCCGCCGCCGCAGCAGTTCCAGTACGGCGACACCGCAGCCGTGGCCGCCCAGGGCGAGCCGGCGTCGGGCGCCACCGGCGACATGGACGGTCTTCCCATCGGCTGGGCGCTCGACGCTGCGACCGGGCTGTACGCCCGCACCAGCGCCGGCGCGCCCCACCTCGACGCGATCAGCGGGGGACAGGTGACGACCGACAACCTGGTCGTCATGACCGTCGTGTACCGCCCCAGCCCGGCCGACCGCCGCAGCCCCGAGGCGCAGACCATCGGCTCCGGTGCGGCGATGGTGTTCACCGGCGGGCGCATGGTCAAGGGCACCTGGACCAGGACCGATCGTCTGTCACCGATCGTGCTCACCGACGACGCCGGCGAGCCCATCCTGCTCACGCCGGGCCGAACGTTCGTCGAACTGGCCCGCGCCGGCACGTTTACACCTGTGCCCTGATCAGGCCGAAGCGGTACGCTGGCGAGCATGAGTGAGCAGCCGTCCGTGTCGCGCGCGCAACGGGTACGTTCCCGGTGAAGCGTGGCCTCGCCGAGATGTTGAAGGGTGGCGTCATCATGGACGTCGTCACCCCCGAGCAGGCCAAGATCGCCGAGGACGCAGGTGCCTGCGCCGTCATGGCCCTCGAGCGCGTCCCGGCCGACATCCGCCGCGACGGCGGGGTGGCCCGCATGAGCGACCCCGAGATGATCGAGGGCATCAAGGCCGCCGTCACCATCCCCGTGATGGCCAAGGTGCGCATCGGTCACTTCGTCGAAGCGCAGATCATCCAGGCCCTCGGCGTCGACTACATCGACGAGAGCGAAGTGCTCACGCCGGCCGACGAGACCCACCACATCGACAAGTACGCGTTCACCGTGCCGTTCGTCTGCGGCGCCACCAACCTCGGCGAGGCGCTCCGTCGCATCAGCGAGGGCGCCTGCATGATCCGCAGCAAGGGCGAGGCCGGCACCGGCAACATCGTCGAGGCCGTGCGCCACCTGCGCAGCATCCTCGGCGACATCAAGCAAGATCACCCAGGCCGACAACGCCGAGCTGTTCCAGTGGGCCAAGGTGCTGCAGGCGCCGCTGCCGCTGGTGCAGGAGATCGCCGAGACCGGCGTGCTGCCCGTTCCGCTGTTCTGCGCCGGTGGCATCGCCACCCCGGCCGACGCCGCGCTCGCCATGCAGCTGGGCGCCCAGGCCGTGTTCGTCGGCTCGGGCATCTTCAAGAGCGACGACCCGGCGCCGCGGGCGAAGGCCATCGTCGAGGCCACCACGCACTTCATGCGACGCCGACATCCTGGCCAAGGTCAGCCGTGGCCTCGGTGCCCCGATGACCGGCATCGGCATGGACGAGATCAACGAGCGCTACGCCGAGCGCGGTTGGTGACCATGCGCCACGTCGTCCCGGAGCCCCCAGGTGCAGCCGCTCGTCGGCGTGCTGGCGTTGCAGGGAGCGTTCGCGGCCCACGAGGTCGCGCTCGCTGAGCTCGGCGCGTCCACGCGCCAGGTGCGCACGCCGGCCGACCTGGCCGGTGTCCAGGCGCTGGTGATGCCGGGTGGCGAGAGCACGACCATGTCGAAGCTGCTCGAGTCATCGGGCCTGTTCGACGAGATCAAGGCCCGCCTCAGCGACGACCTGCCCGTGTTCGGGACGTGCGCCGGCATGATCCTGCTGGCCACCGACGTGCTCGACGGCCGCCCCGACCAGCGCAGCTTCGGTGCCATCGACGTCGTCCGTGCGCCGCAACGGCTACGGCCGACAGATCGACAGCTTCGAGACCGACATCGAGGTCGAGGGGCTCGATGCGCCGTTCCACGGCGTGTTCATCCGCGCACCCAAGGTCGAGTCGTTCGGCCAGGGCGTGCACGTACTCGCCAGCCACGAGGGTGTTCCCGTGCTGGCTCGTCAGGGCAACGTGATGGTCGCCTCGTTCCATCCCGAGCTCACCGGCGATGCGCGTCTGCATCGTCTCTTCCTCCAGCACCACGACATCGACTGAAGGGTCACGCACATGTCCGGCCACTCCAAATGGGCAACGATCAAGCACAAGAAGGGTGCGGCCGACAAGGCCCGCGCCAAGATCTTCAACAAGATGGCGCGTCAGCTCGAAGTCGCCGCCCGTGAGGGCGGGGCCGACCCGTCGACGAATGCCTCGCTGCGCACCGTCATCCAGAAGGCCAAGGCCGCGCAGATGACCAACGACGCCATCGACCGCGCCGTCAAGCGCGGTGCCGGCCTCAGCGACGGCGGCACCTACGAGAGCATCACCTACGAGGGCGTACGCGCCCGGTGGTGTGGCGATGCTCGTCGACGTGCTCACCGACAATCGCAACCGCAGCAGCGCCGACGTGCGCTCGACGTTCTCCAAGCTCGGCGGCTCGTTGGCCGAACCGGGCGCCGTGGGCTGGCAGTTCAGTCGGCGTGGGGTGCTGCACATCAACGGCAGCGACGAGGACACGGTGATGATGGCCGCGCTCGAGGCCGGCGCCGACGACGTGGCCGCCGACGGCGACGGGCTGTGGCGCGTCACCTGCGACCCGTCGGTCGTCTACGACGTGCGCGATGCGTTGCAGGCCGCCGGTCTGGAGGTCGCCTCGGCCGAGAGCACGATGGTCTCGAGCATGACGGTCGAAGTGACCGACGCCGAGGATGCCCGTAAGATCTTGCGCATCATGGATGCCCTCGAAGACCTCGACGACGTGCAGGACGTGTACAGCAACTTCGACATCAGCGACGAGCTGATGGAAGCGGTCAGCGTGTGAGCATCTCCGTGGGCGACAAGGCGCCCGCCTTCACGTTGCCGTCCACGGGCGGCGAGCCGGTGTCGTTGGCCGACTTCGCCGGCAGGCCGGTGGTCCTGGTGTTCTACCCGGGCGACGACACGCCGGTCTGCACCAAGCAGCTGAACAGCTACAACGACGACCTCGCCCAGTTCGAGGCGCTCGATGCGCAGGTACTGGCGATCTCGGCGCAGAGCGTCGACAGCCACGAGAAGTTCGCCGGTAAGCACGGCTTCAAGTTCCCGCTGCTCGCCGACACCGACAAGGCCGTCGCGGGCGCCTACGGCACGCTCGGCCCGATCGGCTTCCCGCGTCGCAGCGTGTTCATCATCGACGGTGACGGCGTCGTGCGCTACGCACACCGAGCCATCGCCGGCCTGACGTTCCGTCCGGTCAGCGAACTCGTCGACGTCCTCGTCAACCTCCCCCACTGAGCACGTCGCTCACGCACGGCAGGTCGCCGCAGAAGTTCATCGCGAACTCGCCGGTGAGCAGGAACGTGAACGCCTGCTGCAACACACGCGGTTCGTCGGATCCCGCGCCGTGCGGGTCCTGGCCGTACTCGGGCTCGGTCGGTGGCAGGTTCACCGTCGGCGGCGCCGGGTTGCCGTAGTCCCACACCTCCAACAGCGCTGCTGCGGGATCGGCGGGGTCGTAGGCGGGGATGCCCCACTGCGCGTCGACGTCGGCACTGCGTCCCTCGCCCAGCGATGGTTCGTCGACGGCGGCGCCGATGGTGCGGGCGAGCAACTCGGTGCTGACGTTGCTCACCTGGTGGTCGCCGAACGCCTGCACCAGCAGCACCTGCTTGGCCTCGATGCCGGGGTACGGGTCGGTGGTCAGGTGTTGCACGTAGCCGTTGTTCTCGCCGCGATCCCACAGCAGCTGGATGAGCTGCAGCGCGATCACGCGGTCGACGGGATCGGTGTAGGCGACGTCGAAGATGGACTGGAACTCGGGCCAGTCGCTGCTCCGTGGCAGCAGGAGCGAGTAGTTGATGCCGGGGACACCGAGCACGACGCGGCTCCACTCGGTGCTCAGCGCGCTGGCCGCGCCGCCGAGGATGCCTCCCTGGCTGTTGCCGACGAACACGGTGTTGCCGATGTCGATGAGTGGTGCGCCCGCGGCGTTCTGGAACGCGGGCGACGATGCGAAGCCGTCGTCGGCGTTCAGGGCGCGGCCCAGGAACTGCTGGTTCAACAGGCCCTGCTGCATGCGGTCGGCCTGCTGGGCGAACTCGGAGAGGTCGGCGAGGATGGCGGCGAGGTTCGGCAGGTCGTCGGTGCTCATGCCGATCTCGTCGGTGCCACACACCCCGGCAAGGTTCGACTCGGCCGCGAACGACAGGCCGTCCACCTGGCCGCGGTTGCCGAGCAGACCGTGCCCGAACACGATGGTCGGCTGTGTGCCCGCAGCCGTGAGCGGCAGGCGACAACGGAACGGCGCCTGGAACATCGGCTGCTCGGTGTTCTGCAGCGGCAGGCCGTCGTCGTCGAGGATGAGCGTCGAGCCCGGCGCACCGTCGTCGGTGAGGAAGTTGGGGACGGCGTACGTGCCCTCGATGGTGCGGATGTTGCCCTCGTCGGTCTGCGTGGTGATCGTGAACGCGGGTGCGTCGTCGGCGACCGCGGCGTAGGCCAGGTCGCGGATCCGCAGTGCTCGACCGGCCAGGCTGTCGGTGCTGGCGACGGTGAAGTCCCAGGCCAGGAAGAGACCGTCGGTGGTGACACCGACGTCGCCGAGCTCGGCGAGCAGTTCACGGAAGTAGCGGGCACGTTCGAGGGGTTCGGGCGTTCCTTCGAGCGCCGCGAGGAACGCCTCGCTCGGCTCGATCTCGGCACCGGAGGTGTCCACCAGGTTGCGCAGCGCGACTGCGATGCGATGCCCCTCCGGCAGGCTGACGGCAGGGTGGATCATCAGCAGTTGGTCGCCTTCCGGCGCCGGTGCGTCGAGCTCGCCCCAGTACGGGATGCGCTCGCCGGTGTCGGTGTCCAACAGCACGACGGGTGCATCGTCGTCGAGTGATCGGCCGATGTCGGTGCTGGGTGCGATGTCGGACGCCTGCACGTCGAGGGCGGGCACCATGGCGAGGACGGCCGAGCCGGGGGAGAAGCCGTCCGCTCGGTTCTGGTCGGTGACGTCGATGGGCGTGCCATCGACGTTCGACGGGGTCGCGTCGGGGTGGATGTCCAGCCGCCGACCGGTGGCGGTGCTGTCGTCGGGCACGGTGAACGCGTCGTTCGGCCACGGCAGCAGGCAGGCCCGCTCGTCGAGCGGGTCGCACTGCAGGCTGTCGCCGAGGATCGCGTCCTCGGGGGCCGTGGTGCTGGGCTCGGGCGTGGTCGTGCCGCTGGTTCCGGGCGTGGTGGTGTCGGGCGCGCCCGTCGGCGAGTCGCTGCACGCCGCCGCAGCGACGGCGAACGCGACGAGGAGGACGAGGGTCGGCAGGGTCCGGCGACGCATTCGCACACGTTGCCACACGTCCGGGACGATCCACACCGTCGCCGGTGTCGTGGGCTAGTCTCGTACGCGTGTTCGTACGCGAAGGACTCGTCGTGCTGGGCGTCGACCCGGGCCTCACCCGCTGCGGCTATGCCGTGTTGCATGCCGCCGGTGGCACCACGAAGGCGGTCGCGCTCGGCGTCATCCGCACGCCGACCAGCCGCATCCCTGCCGCAACGGCTGGCCGAGTTGCAGCGCGAGCTGCGCTCGCTGCTGGTCGAGTTCCAGCCCGACGCGGTCGCCGTCGAGCAGGTCTTCTTCCAGAACAACGTGCGCACCGCGATGAGCGTCGGCCAGGCCAGCGGCATCGCCCTGGCCGAGGCCTGCGCGGCCGGGTGCGACGTGCTGCAGTTCACCCCCAGCCAGGTGAAGGACTCCGTCGCCGGCTGGGGAGGCGCCGACAAGGCCCAGGTGCAGCGCATGGTGCAGGCCCGTCTGGGCCTGGCCACGCCCCCGAAGCCGGCCGACGCGGCCGACGCCGCGGCGTTGGCGTTGTGCTACCTGGCCGGCGCCGGCATGCGTCGCCGCGTCCAGCAGGCGGTCACCCGATGATCGGCTCGCTGCGTGGCACCATCCTCGAACGCACCGACGACGCCACGGCGCTCGTCGAGGTGGGCGGCGTCGGGTATCTCGTCTCGGTCACGCCGCGCACGCTCGCCGAACTCGAGCCGAGCTCCAGCGCGTTCCTCTACGTCCACCACCACATCCGCGAAGACGCCCAGACGCTGTTCGGCTTCCTGTCGCGCGACGAGCGCAACACGTTCCAGGTGCTCATCGCCACCCACGGCATCGGCCCGGCGCTGGCGCTGGCCATCCTCGGCACGCACAGCCCGTCCGCGCTGGTCGACATCGTCGCCACCAGCGACCAGGGCGCGCTCACGCTCGTCCCCGGCGTCGGCAAGAAGACGGCCGAACGGCTGCTCATCGAGCTGCGCAACCGGCTTGAACCTGCCGATGCTCGACCCGCTCCCCGTCGGGGGAGGCGGTGGCGGCAGCACGGCCATCGGCGACGTGCGCGAAGCGCTCGCCGGGCTGGGCTACGCGCAGGAGGAGATCCGCGACGCGTTGCGCGAACTGCCGTCCGACGGCGATGCTGCCACCATGTTGCGCGACGCCCTGAAGCTGCTCGGAGCCAAGCGTGCGTGACGAGTTCCTCGATCCCGCGCCGGTCGCCCCGCAGGAGGAGGCCGACGAAGTCGGCCTGCGGCCCCGACGACTCAGCGAGTTCGTCGGCCAGGGCGAGCTGAAGGAGCACCTCGGCATCGTCCTCGAAGCAGCGAAGATGCGCGGCCAAGCGGCCGACCACCTGCTGCTCGCCGGCCCTCCCGGGTTGGGCAAGACCAGCATGGCCGTGCATCGTCGCCGCCGAGATGGGCGTGCACCTGCACGTCACGTCGGGGCCTGCGCTCGAACGTGCCGGCGACCTGGCGGCCATCCTCACCAAGCTCGAGGACGGCGACGTGCTGTTCATCGACGAGATCCACCGCCTGTCGCGCGCCGTGGAGGAGATCCTCTACCCGGCGATGGAGGACTTCCAGATCGACATCGTGGTCGGCAAGGGTCCGGCCGCCTCGAGCATCCGTCTGTCGTTGCCGCGCTTCACGCTGGTCGGTGCGACCACCCGCACGGGCATGATCACCGGGCCGCTGCGCGATCGCTTCGGCCTCGTCGCCCGCCTCGACTACTACGACGACGACGAACTCGAGGCCATCGTCGCCCGCGCCGCGGGCATCCTGAAGGTGCACATGTCGGGCGACGGCGCGTGGGAGATCGCCCGCCGGTCGCGGGGCACGCCACGCATCGCCAACCGGCTGCTGCGCCGGGTGCGCGACTTCGCCGAGGTGCGCGGCGACGGCACCGTCACCGAGGCCACGGCCCGCGAGGGCCTGCGGGTGTTCGGGGTCGACGAGCGAGGCCTCGACAAGGTCGACCGAGCCATCCTCGGCGCCATCTGCAAGCAGTTCGCCGGTGGCCCGGTCGGCCTCAGCACGCTGGCCATCAGCGTCGGCGAGCAACCCGAGACGGTCGAGGACATGTACGAGCCGTTCCTCATCCAGCAGGGCATGATCGCCCGCACCCCTCGTGGCCGCGTGGCCATGGCCGCTGCGTACGAGCACCTCGGCATGGTGGTCCCCACGGCCGAACGGCCGCCCGCCCTGTTCGACTGAGTCGACTCCCGAGGGTTTCGGCGGGGGCATCCCACGTCCGAACCCTCGAGTCGAGACGCCGCCACGTCCTACGCGGGCAGGTACAGCTGCAGGAACGCCATCGTCTTGGCCTGAGCGGCCTTGGCCGCGGCCTCGTTCCAGAACATCTCGGCTTCGTGGTTGTCGAAGGCGTGCCCGGCGTGCTCGACGTTCAGGACGAAGCCTTCCCGGCCGGCGATGGCGGCGCCCACTGCGTCGACGCCCTCGTTGGGGATGAACGGATCGGCGTTGCCGAAGTGGAACAGCGTCGGGCAGGCCACCTGGTCGAGCATGCCCAGCATCGACGGCACACCCGAGCCGTAGTAGCTGACGCACACCGACGGCGAGTCGTTGGCGGCGACGGCCCAGGCCAGGGTGCCGCCGAGGCAGAAACCGAGGACGCCGGGTGCCGACTCGATGCCGTCCTGCGCGCCGAGGTGGTGCAGCGCGGCGATGCAGTCACCGACGGCGACGGGGAAGTCGAGCTGCTGGACCATCGCCATGCTGCCGTCGAGGCCGGCCTGGTCGTGGCCGGCCTCCCAGTTGCGGGCGAACCGCCAGAACACGTCGGGTGCGCCGACCAGATAGCCGGCATCGGCGAGCCGCTCGGCCGACGGCGCGGATGTACGGCCCGACGCCGAAGATCTCCTGCACGAGCAGCAGGGCGGCCTTCGGCGGGTGCTCGGGGACCCACACATGGAGGTCCATCGCGCCGTCGTCACCGCACTGCACCTGATCGGTCCGCATGGTCGTCATGGTCGTCATCGTGACACACGGCCTGCCGCCGCCGTAGCCTTGTGCTCGTCATGAGCGATGCAACCAAGCCCGACGAACTGGCACCCGGCGACGACGTCCGCGACGAGCTGCCCGAGGACCTGAACGCAGTCGGTTACGCCGGCCCGTACGAGTTCCCCGACAACAGCCGACGACGCAAGCCGGCCATCCTCTACATGGTCGTTGCGCTCACGTGTTTCCTGCTGTGGCTCACCCAGCGCGACTCGGCGTTGGTCAACGACGGCTTCCTCTGGGCCGCCATCGCCCTCGGTCTGGTGGCCGTGTTCTCGTTCACGTCCGGCTGGCGCATGCGGGTCGACGAGAAGGAGGCGCTGGTCGCTGCGCAGGGGGCGGTCGGGTTCCCCGTCGGCCATGCGTCCGCTCAGCAGGTGTGGCGCGGTCTGCGCAGTCGACCGACGTGGCGTGTCCTCGTCTACTCGGCGGAGGACCCGCCCCGCCGCCGTGGGTTGGTGCTCGTCGACGCGGTCGACGGCAGCGTGAAGGAACACCTCGTGCAGGAGAACCCGGTGGAGGAGTGGGACGTCTGACGTCCCCTCGCGTCAGTCCCGGTCGTTGAACGAGGCGATCTGACGAAGCTGACGCCCCAGGTCGAGTGCGATCGCCCCGAGCCGGGCGAGCACCGCGGGTTCCCACTGGTCGGCGGGAAGGCGTTCGATCGCGTCGGCGATGGCGGACGGCTCGGGGGCGCTGTGCATCAGTCCGCCGGCCTCGCCGAGCAGGGTGGCGATCTCGCCGTGCGCGCCCGCGGTGAGCTCGTGGGGCGTGTCGCCCTGGGCTTCGCGGAGCCGTCGCTGGATCGAGCGGAAGGCGATGACCAGATCGGTGGGTGCGGCGCTGCTCATGCACCCCATGCTGTCACGGGGTAGCCTGCGGGGGATGTTCGACGGCAAATTCCGCACCCCGGTCGACAAGGCCGTGAAGCCGTTGGGCAACGGTCTGCGCAAGACCGGCCTGACGCCCGACCACCTCACCGTCCTCGGTCTGCTGGTCGCGGTGGGTGCTGCCGTCATGATCGGTGCCGGCTATCTGAAGGTCGGCCTGCTGCTGGTCGTCCTGGCGGCGCTGCCCGACCTGCTCGACGGTGCCCTGGCCAAGGCGTCGAACACCTCCAGCCAGCGTGGCGCGTTCTTCGACTCCACCATCGATCGTTTCGCCGATGCGCTGCTGTTCGGCGGCGTGGCGTGGTACCTGGCGTCCGAGGAATCGCCGCACATGGCCATGTTGCCGTTCGCGGTGATGGCGCTCAGCTCGGTCATCAGCTACATGCGGGCCAAGGCCGAGTCGCTGGGCCTCGACGCCAAGGGCGGGCTGATGGAGCGCGCCGAGCGGATCATCGCTGTTGTGCATCGGTCTGCTCTTCGACGTGCTGCTCATCCCGATCCTGTGGGTCATGCTGGCGCTCACCGCCATCACGGCCGTGCAACGGTTCGTGAAGGTGTGGAAGCAGGCGGCCGTGGCCCCGATCACCGCGGCGCGGATCGAGATGCGGCGGAGTCGGCGCCAGACGCGCCGCGTGGTGCGCGCCGATCGTCGCCACACGCGCATCGCTCGGGCCGACACGTACGCCGCGTCGTGACTGAGCGCTCCGCCCGGTCGCCGCGCCACCGACGCCGCCACCGTCAACGTGTACAAGCTCGGCTCGCTCGCAGCACGGCTGATGCCCGGCCCGTTGGCGTCGGCCGCGGCGACGTCGTTGGGGTTCGGGGCGAGCTTCGCCAACGCCGAGCGGCGGGCGATGATCGAACGCCACATCCAGCGCGTCAACCCGAACCTGAAGGGTGCCTCGCTGCGCATCGCGGTCGGCCAGGCGTTCGACAGCTACGCCCGCTACTACGTCGAGAGCTTCCGGCTGCCGAGCCTGAGCAAGCGCACCGTGGATCGTTCGTTCACGGTCGACGGGTTCCACCACATCACCGAC
The DNA here is from genome assembly GCA_963822385.1 of uncultured Actinomycetes bacterium. Lineage (GTDB taxonomy): Bacteria > Actinomycetota > Acidimicrobiia > Acidimicrobiales > Ilumatobacteraceae > UBA668. Next base: position 1,286,688 of record CAWGHJ010000003.1, on the reverse strand, counting down.
GCGCTCGACAAGGGCAACGGCTGCATCTTCGCCCTACCGCACCTGGGCGGGTGGGAATGGGCGGGGAAGTGGATGACCGACCAGGGCTTCCGCCTCACCGTGGTGGTCGAAGCGCTGGAACCGCCCGAGCTGTTCGAGTGGTTCGCCGAACTGCGCAAGGACCTGGGCATGACCGTGGTGTCCACCGGACCGAACGCGGGTCCGGCGGTGTTGAAGGCGTTGCGCGCCAACGAGATCGTGTGCCTGCTGTGCGATCGCGACCTCGACCGCAATGGTGTCGACGTCGAGTTCTTCGGCGAACGCACCACGCTGCCCGCGGGCCCGGCGACGTTGGGACTGCGCGTCGGGTGCGCCCATCCTGCCGGTCGGCTGCTACTTCACCCCCGAGTACAACGGTCACCATGCACTGGTGCGTCCGCCGCTGCCGATGCATCGCACCGGCGGCCTGCGCGACGACGTCGCCCGCATCACCCAGAACCTGGCCCACGAGCTCGAGTTCCTCATCCGCCGCGCCCCCGAGCAGTGGCACCTCTTCCAACCGAACTGGCCCAGCGACCCCGGCTACTGACCCCCTCCGCCGCGAACTTAAGTTCCTGGTGAACACGCGCGAACTCGAGTTCCTCGTGAACGTCGCCGACCGAATCCTCGTTCTGTCATCCTGTGACCGGCGAATCCCCGGTCAGCGCATGACAGGAACGTGCGCCCTCGCCGACTTCTCGCGCTCATCTGCGGGTGGGTTGCTTGCGCGCTGTGGCGGGTGTCGACCACGATGGCAGCCATGGGCATGTACGGCCATCTCGTCGCAGTCTCCGGAAACGCACCAGAGGAACTCTCGAGCTGGTCGGACGACCAGCTCGTCGCGCTGCTCAGCGGTCCGGAAGCAGCCAACATCGACAAGGCATGGGAAGCGGTCTTTCCACTCGTCGGCTCGATTGTCGGTTCCGGTGAGATGTTGGTGGATGAGCCGATCCCGATTGGTGGCGACCTGTCCTACGGGCCGGCGATGTTCATCGAACCTGACCAGGTCATGGCCATTGCGAGCAAGCTGGAGGGCGCTGACGACGCCACCGTCGATGAGCACTGGCGCTCCCTCGACAGTCCGTTCATGCAGCCGGGGGTCTACGACGACGACATGGGCAAGCAATGGGCACTTGATGCGTACCGCCGGACGGTGGCGGTGTTCGTCGCCGCCGCTGCCACGTCACAGGGCGTGCTGTTCGCCATCATGTGACTCGCCGTCCCGCCTCGCGATCGCTGCCCGGAACGCGGCGTAGTGTCCACCTGAGAGGCGGAACGAGTGTTCAGCGGAACGGGACCTGGTGGAATGCGATGACTCGCTTCGACACGATGAATCGGCCTGACGTCGTGGGCGTGTTCATCGGTCGATCGGCGCGCATCGGCGAGCCCACGCGCCTGCAGTACCAGCGCAAACGGGTGAGTGGTTGGCTGCAGGCCGCAGCTCGGCCGTACATCACGTGGTGGATGAGCAAGGAACGCACCGCCCGTGTGCGCGGGCTGCGCATCCTCGTCCCGGTGGGGGTGTTCCCGCCGAAGTTCTTCCTCTCGACGAAGTTGCTGTGTCGCACGTTGGCATCGATGGATCTCCGGGGGCGCACCCTCCTCGAGGTCGGCAGCGGCTCCGGCGCGGTGTCGCTGGTGGCCGCGCAGGGCGGGGCGGTCGTCACCGCGGTGGACCTGTCCGACCGGGCCTGCTACGCCACACGACGCAACGCCGCCGTCAACGGACTCACCGTCGACGTCCGTGAATCCGACCTGTTCACCGCCGTCGAGGGCACCTTCGACCTCGTTGTCGTCAATCCGCCGTACTTCCGTCACGACCCCACGACGCAGTTCGATCACGCCTTCCATGCCGGCGCCGAGTTCCAGTACTTCCACGGCCTGTTCGCCGGTCTGGGTGACCACCTGCACGAGGGCAGCACCGTCCTCATCGCATTGACCGAGGGGTGCGACGGCGAGATCGCCTCGATCGCGGCACGTCATGGCTTCACCCTCTCCCCGTTCCGGCACTCGCAGGAGCTGTTGCAGTACGCGTATGTGCTCAGGGTCGGGCGCTGAGCGCTAAGGTCGCGAGTGATGTCGATCGAACCGCGCGACGGCTACCGCCTCTGGGAAGGTGGCCCTGTTCCGAAGGGTTCCGACGCCCTCACGGTGGGCTCGATCGTCATCGTCCGGCGGGGCAAGGCGACGCCGTACCTGCTGCGCCACGAGATGGTGCACGTGCGTCAATGGCGGCGCTTCGGCGTGGTCGGCTACGGCGCCCGCTACGTGGGCAGCTACGTGTCGTGGCGGATGCGGGGCAAGGACCACCGGGGTGCAGCGATGCGCATCCCGATGGAGGTCGAGGCCGACTGGGTGGCGCGCCGTTCGCTCGCCACTGCGGTGATCGACGACGCGCAGGCGCGCATCGCATCCTGACCCGATAGGTTCGGCCGCGGCTTCCCCCGGTCGTCCATCGCCGTGCCAGCGTGCCCGGCACATCCCTGGGAGGTCGCGTGTCCGATCTGCCCGACGCGCGCGAACCACGCGACGAGCCACCTCGTCCACTGCTGCGTCCCACACCGCTCGAACGTGCCCGAAGCTGGGTCCAATGGGTCGGCCTCGGGCGACTGGCCGGCACGGCGGTGGTCGTGCTCGCCGTACTCGCCGCCGCCTATTGGCTGGTGAAGCCGCCGCCGGCCACCACCGAGTCCACGCTGCCGTTCGCCCGCTCGGCATCGACCACCGAGCCGCCCGCCGGCAGCGTCCCGACTGACGGCACCGGCCCGGCCGACGACGTCCCGACCGGGTCGACGACCCCACCTTCGGGCGCGGGCACGACGACCGGCGACGTGGTCGTCCACGTGGCTGGTGCTGTGGCCTCCAGTGGCGTCTACCGGCTGCCGGCGGGGAGTCGGGTGATCGATGCCGTGCAGTCGGCAGGCGGGCTGGCACCCGACGCGCAGCCGGATGCGGTGAACCTGGCGGCGCTCCTGGCCGACGGCGAGCGGGTCTATGTCCCGCGTCTGGGCGAGGAGGTCTCGCCGATCGTGGCCACCACCCCGGGGTCCACGGTCGCGGCCGGTCCGGTGAACCTGAACAGCGCGTCCGCCGACGAGCTCGACTCGCTGCCGGGAATCGGGCCGGCGACCGCGGCCGCGATCATCGCCCACCGCGACCTGCACGGGCCGTTCGCGTCGCTCGAGGACCTCGCCGACGTGCGTGGTATCGGTCCGGCGAAGATCGAGGCGTTGCGTGGCCTGGTGACGACGTGACCGAGGTCAGACGAGCGCCCGGCCGAGCAGCAGGTTGGCCGCGACGAGCGCACCCACCACACCCAACCACACGCCGCCGGCGATCCACAGGTACTCGCGCCAGAAATCGCGCCAGCTGGCGACCGGCCGTTGTGTCGCCCGCCGCGCGGCCACGAGGCCGATCAGCAGCCACATGGCGGCACTTGCCGCGATCGACACGACCCGTGCGGTCTCGCTCGATGTCAACGGAATGCCGGCGACGAGCATCACCGGCGCGGCGAACACGGCCAGCAGGAAGCCCGCCACGCCACGGAGCGTCGACTCGTTGCCCCGGAGCAGCAGCCACGCACCCGCGCCGAGGGCGGCGGGCGCGAGCAGTGCCAGGAACGGCCCGCCGCGGCGGATGCGCCCGCGGTACATGCGCGGCCCCTGGGGCACGGGACGTGCCAGGTCGACCGGGAGTGGCTGCATGACAGCAGCGTACGACGCCCGGCTGCGGGGCTCACGGCACCCTCTCGGCGATGGAGCGGTGGTGGCCGCGTCCGTCGCCGTCGTGCTCGGAGTGTGGCAGGGGCCGGCAGCCGTCGTGGCCTGGTCGGCGGTGGTCGGCATCGTCGTGCGTCCGCGATGGGTGGGAGTCGCATGCGTGCTGCTCGGCGTCACGGGGGCGTGCGCGGCGGCGCACGCCTGGTCGGGCGTGCAACCGCGGCAGCTCGGCCCGTATCAGGGGTGGACCCGGGTGGTGGCAGATCCGGCTCCGTTCGGGAGCGGCGTACGCACCACGGTCGACGTGGAGGGCCAGCGCTTCGATGCCTGGGTGTACGGGGCGCAGCGCCAGAAGATGTCGACGGCGCAGGCGGGCGACTACGTGTGGGTGGCGGGGGAGCGTCGCCCGCTCACGGGCGACGTCCGCCGCGCCCAGGTACGCCACGTCGTGGGTCGGTTGCAGCTCGCTGCGCTCGGCGACGTGCTGCCGGGAAACGGTGTCGCCCGGGCGGGCAACCGCGTGCGCGCCGCGTTGCGGTCGAGCGCCGAACGCACGATGGCGCCCGCCGACGCGGCGCTGTTCACCGGGTTGGTCATCGGCGACGACAGCCGCCAGCCGACCTGGATGATCGACCGTTTCCGCGCCTCGGGCCTGTCGCACCTGACGGCTGTCAGCGGCCAGAACGTCGCGTTCCTGATTGCGGCTGCGCTGCCGCTGCTGCGTCGCCTGCGACCGTGGTGGAGGTGGGCGGCGACGCTCGCTCTCGTCGGCTGGTTCATGAGCGTCACCCGGTTCGAACCGTCCGTGCTGCGCGCCGGAGTGATGTCGATGCTGGCCGCCACGGCATTCGTGCTCGGTCGCCAGCCCCGACCGATCCGCCTGGTGGCCCTGGCGGTCGGTGGCCTGGTGCTCGTCGACCCGCTGCTCGTGTGGTCGGTCGGGTTCTGGCTGTCGGTGGGCGCCACCGTCGGGGTGTGCGTCGCCGGGCCGTGGTGGGCGGCGCGGTTGCCCGGGCCGGCGTGGCTGCGCCTCCCGCTCGGCATCACGCTCGGGGCCCAGATGGGCGTGGCGCTGCCGAGCCTGCTCGTGTTCCACCGCCTGCCGGTCGTGTCGATCGTCGCCAACCTCGCTGCGGTGCCCGTCGCCGGGTTCGTGATGCTCTACGGATTGCCGGCCGGGCTCGCCGCGGTGGCGCTGCCCGAGGCACTCACCAGGGTGGTGATGGCCCCCGCGGTCGTGGGCACGCGGTGGACCGCCACCGTCGCCGACGTGGCTGCGGCCGTGGAGCCCACAGGCCCGGGGATGGTGGTGTCGTGGCTCGCGGTGGTCGCCGTGCTGTTCGCTGTCGCTCGGCGGGGTCGCTCGCGCCCGGTCCGGTCCGTTGTGCCATTCTGAGACGGCCATGTCCGCGTACCTCATCACCGGCGACGACGAATCGCTCCTGCTCACCGCGATCGGCGAACTCATCCGCCAGCTGGTCGGCGACGGCGACCGCACTCTGATGGTCGACGACTTCGACGGCGACGACTTCGAGATGCGCGCGGTGGTCGACGCGGCGCAGACGCCACCGTTCCTCACCGAGTCTCGAGTGGTGGTCGCCCGTGGCATCGGTCGGTTCAACACCGAGGACGTGGCGCCGATGGTCGCCTACCTCGGCGACCCGTTGCCGTCCACCGAGTTGGTGCTGGTCGCCGGTGGGGGCCGCGTGCCGAAGGCGCTCACCGACGCGCTGAAGGCCGCCAAGGCCACCACCATCGCCACGGCTCCGCCCTCGCGGGCCAAGGAGCGCGTCGGCTGGTTCGACGACCAGATCCGCCACTCGGGGTTGAAGCTCGACGGTCAGGCGCTGCAGATGGTCGCCGAGTGGTTGGGTGAGGACGCCGGACGTCTGCAGGGCATCATCGAGACCCTGCACGCCACCTACGGCGAGGGCACGACCCTGCGCAGTGCCGACGTGATGCCGTTCCTCGGCGACGCCGGCGGTGTGCCGCCGTGGGATCTCACCGATGCGATCGACCGGGGCGAGACGACGAAGGCGCTGCAGCTGCTGCACCGAATGCTGCGCGCCGGTGAACGTCATCCGCTGCAGGTGATGAGCATCCTCCACGGCCACTACTCGAAGCTGCTCGCCCTCGATGGCAGCGATGCTCGCGACGAGGCGTCGGCGGCGGCCGTGATGGGCATCAAGCCCGGCTTTCCGGCGCGCAAGGCGCTCGACCAGTACCGCCGCCTCGGCAGTGGTGGCACCTCGCGGGCCATCGGACTGCTCGCCCAGGCCGACCTCGACCTGCGCGGCGCCAAGGAATGGCCGGAGGAGCTGGTGATGGAGGTCCTCGTGGCCCGACTCAGCCGCCTCGCTGGCACCGCCCGCCGCTGACACCCCGGCGCAGGGATACGTCGACCTGCAGACGCGAACGAGCCCGGGCCGTGGGCCCGGGCTCGTTCCAGATCTGGTGTGACGTCGGCTCAGCCGGCGGTGGTGTTGAGCTTCTTCATCAGGCGGCTCTTGCGGCGAGCGGCCTGGTTGGGGTGGATGACGCCCTTGGCGGCAGCCATGTCGAGGCGCTTCACGGCGAGGCGCAGGGCCTCCTCGCTCTGCTCGGTGCCGGCCGCGCTGGTGGCGGTCTTCACACGGGTCTTGAGCTCGCTCTTCACGGCCTTGTTGCGCTCGGCGCGCTTCGCGTTCGTGAGATTGCGCTTCTTCTGACTCTTGATGTTCGCCACTGACGTACCCTCTTGGACTGATCGATCGAATTCGCAGAAATGCGGCTACGCAAGGCTAACAGTGCGCCGGTGCCACCCCCAACCTTCCCGGCAAGCTGCCCGATAACCTTGAGCGACACGCCATGGACCTCGACCGCATCCGCAACTTCTCCATCATCGCCCACATCGATCACGGCAAGAGCACGCTCAGCGACCGCATCCTCGAGATCACCGAGCACCGTCGGATGCACGCGACATGCGGGCCCAGTACCTGGACTCGATGGACCTCGAGCGCGAGCGCGGGATCACCATCAAGGCGCAGAACGTGCGCGTCGCGTGGAAGGGGCACACGCTGCACCTCATCGACACGCCCGGTCACGTCGACTTCGGGTACGAGGTCAGCCGCAGTCTGGCCGCCTGCGAGGGCGTCGTCCTCGTGGTCGACGCCGCGCAGGGCATCGAGGCCCAGACGCTGGCCAACTGCTATCTGGCGCTCGAGCACGACCTCGAGATCGTCGCCGCGCTGAACAAGATCGACCTGCCGGCCGCCGATCCCGATCGCTACGCGATGGAGATCGAGACCGTGCTGGGCATTCCTGCGGAGGACATCCTGCGCATCTCGGCCAAGACCGGCGTCGGTGTCGACAGCCTGCTCGACGCGGTCATCGACCGCATCCCGGCCCCGAAGGGCGACGCCGACGCGCCGCTCCAGGCGCTCATCTTCGACTCGCAGTACGACCAGTACCGCGGCGTGGTGTCCAGCATCCGCGTCATGAACGGGCGCATCAGCAGCGGCGACAAGTTGCTGTTCATGAACGCCGGCACGCCGCAGGAGACCGTCGAGATCGGTGTCCGCTCGCCGGGCCCGGTGCCCGTGCCCCAACTCGGCCCGGGCGAGGTCGGCTACCTCATCGCCGGCATCAAGGACGTCGGTCAGGCCCGTTCGGGTGAGACCGTGACGACGTTCCACCACGGCTCGACCACCGCGCTCGAGGGCTACCGCGACCCGAAGCCGATGGTGTTCTGCGGGCTGTTCCCCATCGACGGTGACGACTTCGAACTGCTCCGCGAGAGTCTCGAGAAGCTGAAGCTGAACGACGCCAGCATCACCTATGCCCCCGAGTCGTCGGGTGCGCTCGGGTTCGGCTTCCGGTGCGGCTTCCTGGGCCTGCTGCACATGGAGATCGTCAAGGAGCGTCTCGAGCGCGAGTTCAACCTGGCGCTCATCGCCACCGCGCCGAGCGTCGAGTACCGCGTGCACAAGACCAACGGCGACATCGAGCTGTGCGACAACCCGGCCGATCTGCCCGCGCCGCAGAGCATCGACTTCATCGAGGAGCCGTACTTCCGGGTCAGCATCATCACGCCGAAGGACTACACGGGCACCCTGATGGACCTGTGCCAGACGCGTCGCGGCGACATGACCAAGCTCGAGTACCTGTCGCCCGAGCGCGTCGAGCTGCACTACCAGATCCCCCTGGCCGAGGTCGTCGTCGACTTCTTCGACCAGATGAAGAGCCGTACGCAGGGCTATGCCAGCCTCGACTACGAGCTCAGCGGTTACCAGCGCAGCAACCTGGTGCGCGTCGACCTGCTGCTGAACAGCATCCCCGCCGACGCGTTCAGCACCATCGTCCACCGCGACAAGGCCTTCGCCTACGGCAACCGCATGTGCGAGAAGCTCAAGGAGCTCATCCCGCGCCAGATGTTCGACGTGCCCATCCAGGCGGCCATCGGCGGCAAGATCATCGCCCGCGAGACCGTCAAGGCCAAGCGCAAGGACGTGCTCGCCAAGTGCTACGGCGGCGACATCACGCGTAAGCGCAAGCTGCTCGAGAAGCAGAAAGAGGGCAAGAAGAAGATGAAGAGCATCGGCCGGGTCGAGGTCCCGGGCGACGTGTTCATCAGTGCCCTCAAACTCGACGACTGACGCGTTCACCAGGAACTTGAGTTCGCGCTGTTCACCAGGAACTTGAGTTCGCGCTGTTCACCAGGAACTTAAGTTCGCGCGGGTTGGCGGCTACTTGGCGTCGGCCCAGCTGGCGACGACGCTGGTGTCGGTGACGAAGCGCACGCCGCTCGTGGGGTGCCAGCGGTGCGCGGCTTCGTGCAGGCAGGCGTCGAGCAACGCGACGACGTCGTCGGCCTGGTCGGCGCGCACGTGGACGAGCAGTTCGTCGTGCAGGCACAGCACGATGCGCGCGTCGAGGTCGGTCATGCGCGCTCGAAGCGTGACGGCCCACACCTTGAACAGCTCGGCGGCGGCGCCCTGCACCATCGCGTTCCGGGCGAAGCGGCCGCGGGCCGCGGCAGCAGACCCGGCGTGGTCGCCGTCGGTGACCTCGCCCATGCGGACGAGTCGGCCCCCGTACGTGCGCGGCGACACCCCGGCCTGGCCGGCTCGGGCGGCGTCCTGCAGGTAGCGCATGGCGACGGGATACGCCGTCTCCATGCCGCGCAGGGCCTGCCCCGCCGTGCCGCTGGTCTGGCCGTACATCGCCGCGAGCACCGCCACCTTGGCGATCGGCCGCTCGACGCCGAGGCGTGTGGCGACGGGGGCGTAGAGGTCGTCGTCCTGCGTGGCACGGCGCAGCGCGTCGTCGCCCGACACCGCGGCGAGGACGCGGGGTTCGATCTGACCGAGGTCGGCGCGCACGAAGACGTGGCCGTCGTCGGCGCGCACGATCGTGCGCAACTCGGCCGGAAGGTTGTGCAGCCCGGCCTGCGCGGTCATCCGCCCGGCGGCGCCGTCGCTGGCCGACCATGCGCCGCGCAGCCGACCGTCGTGGCCGACGTGCTCGTCGAGCCAGAGGTGGCCATAGGTCGTGGCGATGCGTTCGGCCTTGCGCCAGCTCAGCAGGGCGGCGACGACCGGGTGCACGTCGCGGATCGCTTCGAGGCGCCAGGCCCGGGTGTCGGGCACGTCGATGCCCAGTCGGCGCAGCATCGCCTTCACCTCCGCCGGGTTGCGCAGGTCCACCGCGCCGCCGACGGGCAGGTGGGCGAGCACCTCAGCATCGCGGCGAGCGCGACCCGCGGCGGCCTCGGCGTCGTCGACGGGGCGTGGGCCGACGAGCGACGCGATGAGCTCGGCCGCGGCGTCCCGATCGACCGGCAATCCGTCGGCGGCCAGTTCGACGCAGAGCAGCTCGGCCGTCGACTCCGCTCGCGCGGCATGCCAACGGGTCGCCGGCCACCTGGCCGTCGTCGTGCAGGGCCTGCATCATCGCCTGCTGCAGTGTGGACGCGGCGCACCGCGGTCGCGGCCCAGGCCGCGGCGAGCGACGACGAGGACCACCAGGCGCCGCCCACCCACTCGGGTCGCAGATAGCCGTCGGGTCGAACGGGGTGGTCCGGGTCGCCGCCGCCGTCGCCGCCCAGCAGGTCGAGCTGGCCCATCACCGGGAGGTGCCGTCGGTCCAAGCCGTGCAGCGTCGCCCACACCCGGGCCGGTTCGGCGCGCCAACCGCCCATCAGCAGGCGGTGTGCCGCAGCGACGTCCCAGCACGTGGCGATGCGCACACCGTGGGCCACCAGGGCCGTGGCGGTGTCGGGCGACCAGGTGATCCAACGCGGCCGCACCTCGCGGTCGATGGCCGCGACGCAGGCGGGTCCGAGGCCGGGCGGGGTCGTCACCAGGGTGTCGCCGACGGCGAGCCCGGTGGTGCCGTCGGCCGCGACCGCGATGCCCAGGGACGCGCCGCGAGCCGCACCGAGCGACACCACGGCCGTCGCGGCGGAGGCGGGGTCGGCGATGTCGTAGGGCACGCGCCCATCCTTGCCGCGACAGGTAGAAAGGACGGCGATGTCCGAGCACCTCCGCACCGCGGGCCGATCGGCGATGTTCACGTCGCTGCGGCATCGCAACGCCCGGCTGTTCTTCCTCGGCCTGCTCGTCAGCAACGTCGGCACGTGGATGCAGATGACCGCGGTGTCGCTCGTCGTGTACGAGCTCACCGGGCAACGCGACCGACACCGGCATCAACCTGCTCTGCCAGTTCCTGCCGATGCTGCTGCTCGGCAGCTGGGCCGGCGCCGTGGCCGATCGACGTGACAAGCGACGGATGGCGGTGTGGACGCAGAGCATGCAGGCCGCGCAGGCGCTGCTGCTCGGTGTGCTCACGCTCGCGGGCTGGACGAACCTGCCGATGCTCTACGCGCTGTCGCTGATGCTCGGCGTCATCGCCGCGTTCGACAATCCGGCGCGGCGCGGGTTCGTGATCGAGTTGGTCGAACCGCACGAGATCTCCAACGCGGTGTCGTTGAACACCGCGGTGATGACCGGTTCGCGCATCGTCGGTCCAGCGCTGGCGGCGTTCCTGAAGGGCCCACTCGGCGCCGGCTGGTTGTTCATGCTCAACGGGCTGTCGTTCCTGGCCATCCTGTGGCCGCTGCTCGCCATCGACAAGCAGACGCTGCACCCCTCGGTGCCGGCCAAGCGTGGCGGCACACCGGTCCGCGACGCGATCCGATTCATCGCCACCGACAAGCGTCTGGCAGTGGTGTTCGTGGTGTTCGCGCTGGTCGGCACGTTCGCGTTCAACTACAGCGTCTCGCTGCTGAAGCTCAGCGACGTCCGCTTCGGCGACCGCCGCTGGTTCGGCATCCTGCTCGCATCGACCGGCCTCGGCAGCCTCATCGGTTCGTTGCTCACCGCGGCTCGCGGCACGGTGACGACGCGCTGGTTCTTCGGCAACGGGTTGCTCCTCGGCGTGAGCGGTCTCGCCCTGGCCTGGGCGCCCGGACCATGGGTCGCCATCGTGGTCGAGCATCCCGGTGGGCATGGGCGGTGCGGCGTTCATCGCCGGGCAGAACGCGATCCTGCAGCAGGAGTCGCCGCCCGACATGCGCGGGCGTCTCCTGGCGCTCAGCGCGGTCGCCTTCCTCGGCAGCACACCGATCGGAGCACCGATCACCGGGTGGGTGGCCGACAACATCAGTGCCGAGTGGAGCCTCGCCTACGGCAGCGTCGTCGCGCTCGTGTCGGTGACGGTGGGCTACCTGCTGCGTCAGTCACAGCGCCGTGACGTTCCACCCCACCAGCACCAGGCGGCCACGATGCTGATTGATGGCAGCGACGCTGGCGGTGTCGTTCCAGAGGCCGCCGGCGGCTGACGCGGGGATGCCCAGGAACCTGGCCGTGAGGATGCGGCTGAGGTGGCCATGGGTGAACGCGACGACCGCCTTGCCGGTGCAGGTGCGCTCGAGCTTGGCGATGAACGAGTCGCAGCGCGCCCCCACCTGGAGGATGTTCTCGCCGCCGGGGCAGCCGGCGCCGAACAGGTCCCACTCGGGGTCGCGGTCGTAGATCTCGCTGGTGGTGAGGCCTTCGTACCTGCCGTAGTCGTACTCCATCAGCGCGGGCACCTCCTCGGCGGGGAAGTCGGGGAGTGCCAGCGACGCAGTGTGCGCGGCGCGCTGCAGGGGGCTGGTGTAGACGACCGGCTCGGCGCCGTCGAGCCAGTGCTGGATGACCACCGACGCGGACTCGGCCTGCTGCACGCCGAGGGGCGTGAGGGGCAGATCCGTGCGACCGGTGTGCTGTCCGCTGACCGACCACTCGGTGGCGCCGTGACGGACCAGCAGGATGAGCGAGGGGAGCAGCGGCGCAGGATGTGGCACGACCGGGAAGGGTAGGCGACACTCGGGGGTGATGCGTTCCCCCGTGATCATGTGGTTCCGGCGCGATCTGCGCCTGACCGATCTGCCTGCGTTGCACGCCGCGGCGGCCGAGGGAACACCGGTGGTTCCCCTGTTCGTGGTGGACCCGGCGTTCGTGCGAAGTGGTGCCCCGCGCAAGGCGTTCATGGCGGCTGCGCTGCGGTCGTTGGACGACTCGATGGGCGGCTCGCTCGTCTACCGGCACGGCGACCCGACGACCGTGGTGCCGGCGATCGCCGCGGAGGTCGGCGCGTCGGCCGTGTTCGTGTCCCGCGACTTCGGTCCGTACGGACGGCGTCGCGACACGATGGTGGCCGAGGCCCTCCGTGCCGACGGTGTACCGCTGCGCGGTGTCGGTTCCCCCTACGTGGTCGACCCTGGCGTGGTGAACAAGGGCGACGGCACCGCGTATCGGGTCTTCACGCCGTTCTCGAAGGCGTGGCGGGCGCAGCCGATCCCCGCACCGCTGGGCGTGCCCGACGTCGTGTGGCATGGAGCACCGCACGTGCCGTGCGACGGACCGCCGCCGTCCACTCCCACGACCGAGACCGCCGTCCTCGCCGACCTGCCCGAGGCCGGCGAGCGCGCCGCACTCGAGCGATGGGAGCGGTTCCTTCCCGACGTGGCGGCGTACCACGAGCGGCGCGACCTCCCGGGCGTGGACGGCACCAGCCGACTCTCGGCAGCGCTTCGCTGGGGACTCGTGCATCCACGGCAGCTGCTCCACGACCTCGGCCCCGAGCGCGGACACGAGGTGTTCACGAGCGAGCTCGCCTGGCGCGAGTTCTACGCCGACGTCCTGTTCCGTGCACCCGAGTCCGCGTGGGGCAACCTGAATCCGAAGATGGACGCGATGCCGGTGGACACCGACGCCGCAGCGCGGGCCCGGTTCCAGCGATGGGCCGACGGCACCACCGGGTTCCCGATCGTCGATGCGGGGATGCGCCAGCTGCTCGCCACCGGATGGATGCACAATCGTGTGCGCATGCTCGTGGCCAGCTTCCTGGTGAAGGACCTGCACCTGCCGTGGCAGTGGGGTGCACGCCATTTCATGCAGCACCTGGTCGATGGCGACCTGGCGTCGAACCAACACGGCTGGCAGTGGGCGGCCGGCACGGGCACCGACGCCGCGCCGTACTTCCGGGTGTTCAACCCGTCGACGCAGGCCGAGCGGTTCGACCCCGACGGCGCCTACCGGCAGCGGTGGGTGCCCGAAGCCGCCACCGACCGCTATCCGGCCCCGATGGTGGACCACGCCGTCGAGCGCGACGAGGCGCTCGCCCGGTACCGCCACGTGACCGCTGGCAGTCGATAGGCTCGACTGCCAACCATCCGTGTTCCATCCCGTGTTGCTCGAGGAGCTCCCGTGCTCGACGAACGCAAGACCGCCATCCTGAGGGCCGTGGTGCAGGAGTACATCGCCACCGCACAGCCGGTGGGGTCCACGCACATCGCCAATGCACCCGGTGTCCAGGTCAGCTCGGCCACCGTCCGCAACGAGATGGCCGTGCTCGAGCAGGAGGGCTACCTCGCCCAGCCGCACACGTCGGCCGGCCGCGTGCCCACCGACAAGGGCTACCGCTTCTTCGTCGACCACATGGCCACCCCCGGTCGGCTCGAGGCGGGTGCGCAGCAGCGCGTCGGCGAGTTCTTCGACACCGCCCATGGTCGGCTCGAGGAGCTGCTCCACCAGACGACGAACCTGCTCGCCCAGGTCACCCACCACGCCGCACTCGTCGTCGGCCCGCCCGCCCAGACGGCGCTCGTGCGCTCGGTGCAGGTGGTGTCGCTGTCGGCCCGCTCGGCCGCCGTCGTCGCGCGTGCTCTCCAACGGCCAGGTCGAGAACGAGGTCATCGATCTGCCGGTCGAGACCTCCGACGTTGCGGCTCGCCGCGGTCACCGCCCACCTGCAGGCGCACATGACCGGTCGGGCGCTCGACGGTGCGTCGTCGGGGGTCCCCGCCACCGGTGACCGCGAGCTCGACGCGCTCTGCGACACCGCCCGCGCGGCACTGCGGCCCGACACCGAGGAGTCCGTGTTCGTCGGCGGAGCGTCGTCGATGGCGCAGGCGTTCGACACGGTCGACACCGTTCGCTCGGTGCTGCGCACGCTCGAGCAGCAGTACGTGATGGTCTCGCTGGTCCGCGACATCCTCGATCGGGGGCTGTCGGTCGCCATCGGCACCGAACACGGCATCGAGCCGCTGGCCGCCTGTTCGGTGGTGGTGAAGCCCGTCGTCGTCGACGGCGAGCAGGTCGGCACGGTGGGTGTGCTCGGCCCGACGCGCATGGATTACCCGCAGGCACTGGCTACGGTCGAGGCCGTGAGCGACCGCCTGGGTCGCCGTTTGAGTGATGGCGGTGCCACGAATGGCTGACTACTACGAGCTGCTGGGCGTGTCGCGGTCCGCGACGCCCGACGAGATCAAGAAGTCGTACCGCCGCCTCGCTCGCGAGTTGCATCCCGACGCCAACCCTGGCGACCCCGCGGCGGAGGAGAAGTTCAAGCAGGTGGCGAGGGCCTACGAGGTGCTGAGCGACCCCGAGCAGCGCGGCCGCTACGACCGCTTCGGTGAACAGGGCATGGGCGGCGCGGGCGGCAATCCCGGCGACTTCTTCGGTGCGGGCGGCGGTGGCCTCGGCGACCTGTTCGACGCGTTCTTCGGTGGTGGCAGCCCGTTCGGTGGCAGCCCGCGGCCCGGCCGGCCCGCCCCGCGGACAGGACCTCGAGGTCGTCGCCGACATCGCCTTCGAGCAGGCCGTGTTCGGCGCCACGGTGCCGGTGAACGTCCGCACTGCATTGCGCTGCGACGACTGCGGTGGCTCCGGCGCGGGCGAGGGCACCAAGCCCGTCGTCTGCAGCGAGTGCAACGGTCAGGGGCAGGTGCAGCGCGTCCGCCAGAGCATGCTGGGCCAGATGGTCACCTCGTCGGCCTGCCCCAAGTGCGGCGGCCTCGGGCAGATCGTCGTCACCCCGTGCCGCGAAGTGCAACGGCGAAGGTCGTGTCATCACCGAGCGCACCTATCAGGTCGACGTCCCCGCCGGTGTCGACACCGGCTCGACCCTGCGGCTCACGGGACGCGGTGCCGTCGGCCCGCGCGGCGGTGGCGCCGGCGACCTCTACGTCCACCTTCGCGTCGCCGCCCACGAGCGGTTCCGGCGCGAGGGCGACGACCTGGTGGCCGACCTGCCCGTGTCCATCGCGCAGGCTGCGCTCGGCACCAAGTTCCTGCTGCCCACGCTCGAGGGCGACGAGGAGATCGTCGTCCCGCCCGGCACCCAACCCGGTCGCGAGTTCGTACTCCGCCAGCGCGGTGTGCCCCGCCTGCAGGGGCGAGGTCGCGGCGACCTACGCGTGCGGGTCAACGTCCAGGTCCCCACCAAGCTGACCGACTTCGAGACCGAGTTGCTGAAGAAGTTCGCCGAATCGCGTGGCGAGGAACTGCACAGCGAGTCGGGCCTGTTCGCGCGCATCAAGTCGGCGTTCCAGTGAACCCGGCGCTGCGATCGAGCGCGGCGCACCTGTTCGTGGGCTCGGTCGACGCGCCCGATCCGTCGCCCGACGACCTGCACCACCTGTTCCGTGTGTTGCGCCTGCGCGACGGCGAGGTCGTGACGGTCAGCGACGGCGTCGGTGCGTGGCGTGTCACGATCGCACGGGCCGGGGCACTGCTGCCGGACGGCGAGGTCCACCACGAGCCGGCACCCACGGCCTGCGTCATCGGCGCGGCCATCCCGAAGGGCGACCGCGCCGAGTGGATGGTGCAGAAGCTCACCGAGGTGGGCGCGTCCGAGATCGTGATGCTGCACTGCGATCGCAGCGTCGTGCGCTGGGAGGGCGATCGCGGCGCCAAACAGTTGGCCCGCGTCCAGCGCGTCGCACGCGAAGCGGCGTCACAGAGCCGCCGGGTGTGGCTGCCGTCGGTGCACGGTCCGGTCCGCTTCGCCGACTTCGTGGGCCGCCCCGGTGCGGTCCTCGCCGAACCCGATGGCGACATCGACCTGGGGTCCGGCTGCACCGCGCAACTGGTGGCCGTCGGGCCCGAGGGCGGGTTCTCGGAGGCCGAACTGGCGTCGCCGGTGCCGCGAGTGCGCCTGCTGGACACCGTCCTGCGGGTCGAGACGGCGGCCATCGCCGCAGCGTGTGGCATCTTGACACGGCCTGCAAAAATCCACGGAGCGTGCTGAGTTTTCACAGACCGTTGTGATTGGCGTCACGGTATGCCACACTGTGCGTTAGAGCCACCACGGAGCAGAGGATTCCAGGCGGGAGCCGGGGTCAGGAGACAGGGCAATGAGCATGCGTGAGTTCGACGACGATGTCGCTTCATCGCCGTACAGCCGCAAGGTCGGCGAACGGCTGCGCGTCATTCGCCGCCAGAAGCGACTGTCGCTGCAGGAGGTCGAGGCCACCTCGCAGGAGGAGTTCAAGGCCTCGGTGCTCGGTGCCTACGAGCGTGGCGAGCGGGCCATCTCGGTGCCCCGACTCGAGCGCCTCGCCAAGTTCTACAACGTGCCCGTCGATCAGCTGCTGCCTCGGGAAGACGCCGTGCCGGCCGCCGAGGGCGAGGCCGAGGCCCGCAAGAAGCTGGCCGTCGACCTGCTCAAGCTGAGCCAGCTGAGCGGTCAGCCGTTCGAGATGCTCACCCGCTTCCTGAAGATGATCCAGGTGCAGCGCCAGGACTTCAACGGCAAGGTCATCACCGTGCGCGGCGACGACACCCGGGCCATCGCCGCGATGCTCGACGTGCCGGTCGACCAGGTGGGTCAGCGCCTCGACGCGCTCGACCTGCTCTATCGCCCGGCCTACGTGGGCTTCGGCGTCTACGTCCACATCCCGTTCTGCGCGCAGCGGTGCGACTACTGCGCCTTCGCGACCTGGACCGATCGCCACCATCTGCAGCAACGGTACATGGACGCGCTCGGCGTCGAGATCGAACGCGCCGCTCTTCCTGCCGGTGACGAGCGTCTTCGTCGGTGGCGGCACGCCCACCCTGGTCGACCCGCACCGCCTCGCGGCCGTGCTGCGCGCCATCCCCACCGTGGACGGCGCCGAGGTCACCGTGGAGTGCAACCCCGACGACGTCACCGACGAGTTGATGGCGGTGTACGCGGCCGCCGGCGTCAACCGGGTGAGCATCGGCGTGCAGTCGATGGTGCCGCACGTGCTCGCCGCGCTCGGACGCACCCATGTCCCGGCCAACGTCGAGCGAGCGGTCGCGTCGGTGCGCGCCGCTGGCATCTCCACGTTCAACCTCGATCTCATCTACGGCGGAGCGGGCGAGTCCCTCGACGACTGGCGGGTGACCCTGGAGGGCGCCCTGGCGCTGGAACCGCCACACGTCTCCGCCTATGCACTCACGGTCGAGGCCGGGACACCGCTGTTCGACGAACCGCGATCGCCACCCCGACGACGACGATCTGGCCGACAAGTACGAGCTGGCCGACGACCTGCTCGACGGCGGCCGGTCGGGTGAACTACGAGGTCAGCAACTGGGCGGTGCCCGGGCACGAGTGCCGCCACAACGTGCTCTACTGGGAGCAGGGCGACTACCTGGGCATCGGGTGCGCTGCGCACAGCCATCGTGCCGGCCGTCGCTGGTGGAACCTGCGTACGCCGGAGCGCTACCTCGCTGCCGTGGAAGCGGGCGAGCCCACCGAGGCCGCGGGCGAGTCGCTCGACGCCGAGACACGACGGGTGGAGGGGCTGCAGCTGCGTCTGCGCATGCGTGGGGGCGTGCCGGCCGATGCGCTCGACCTCGACGGCCTCGACGGTCTGGTCGACGTGCAGGACGGCACGGCGCGACTCACCCGACACGGTCGACTGCTGGCCAACGAAGTGGCGATGCGGCTGCGCTGACCGCCGCAGAGCGTGTCACCAACCGCGGTGGTCGGCCACGTTCGACAGGTCGCGCAGCACGGCCTGCAGTTCCCCGTCGGGGACGGCGGGAGCGAACAGGAATCCCTGCGCGGACCGGCAGCCGAGTGCACGCAGGCGGGCCGCCTGCTCGGCGGTCTCGACGCCCTCGGCGACGGTGTCGATGCCCAGCTCGTCCGCGAGCGCCACGATGGCGGCGATGATCCGCTCGCTGCGCTCGTCGTCGGGCAGGGCGGCCACGAACTTGCGGTCGATCTTGACGCGGTCGACAGGGATGTCGCGCAGGCGCTCGAGCGACGAGTAACCGGTGCCGAAGTCGTCGAGCGACAGGGTGACGCCGGCGTCGCGGAGCAGGCGCAGGTTCTCGCGCACCGCAGCGTCGCGTTGCAGCCACGCGGTCTCGGTGATCTCCAACGCGAACCACTCGGGCCGGGCGTCGTTGGCGGCGATGCGGGCGAGCATGTTCTTGGCGAACTCGGGCCAGGCCAGCTCGTTCGGCGAGGCGTTCACCGAGATCTGGAAGTTGCTCATCGGCAACACGCGGCTGGCACGCAGTGCGTTCATCGTCTCGGCGGCTCGGCCGTGCACGAACGAGCCGATGTTGAGGATCTCGGAGTTCCGTTCGGCGATGGGGATGAATTCGCCGGGGGAGACGTCGCCGAACTGGGGGTGATGCCACCGGCAGAGGGCCTCGGCGCCGATGGGCTTGTCGGTGGCCAGGCTGACGACGGGCTGGAACCACACCTCCATCTGGCGGAACTGCAGGGCGCTGCGCAGCGCGTTCCACAGCCGGATCATGCCCTCCTGGGGCTCGGCGAGTTCGGCGTCGTAGGTGACGCAGCGGTTGCCGCCCCGCTTGGCGGCCTCCTGCATCGCCAGCTCGGCGTGCTGCAGCGACGTCTCGAGCGTGATGTCGACCCCGGTGAGCGTGCTGCCGACCGAGGCCGTGATGCGCACGGTGCGACCCTGGATGTTCACCGGCTGGCGCACCGCGTCGCGGAGTCGCGACGAGACCAGGTCGACGTCGAACACCGACTGCGGCTCGAAGACGACGCAGAACGTGTCGCCGAGCGTGCGGGCGATGTGGGCGTCGGCAGGGACGATGCGCTGCAGGCTGCGCGCCACTTCGCACAGCAGCGCGTCGGCCGCGGCGTAGCCGAGGGTCTGGCGGATGATGCTGAACTGGTCGATGTCGAGCATGACCACGCAGAGGACTGCCGCTGAGTGCCACGGATCGGCCGCGACCAGCGCCTCGAGCCCTTCGGCCGACAGCAGGCCGGTGAGCGGATCGTGGTCTCGGCCGAGCCGTCCGGCTCGAGCCGCGTCGACCAGGTCGGTGACGTCGCGGGCCCGCAGCACGACCCCGGGCTGCAGCCGCAACGGGCTGACGACGACGTCGAACCAGCGGTCGCGACCGTGCACCCGGTCGCGGCAGAACATGCTGATCTCGCCGTCGTGATCGAGGCACTGGCGCACGGCGTCGAGCATGTCCAGCAACGGTGGGTCGTCCAGGTGCGACGCAAGGTCGGCCACGGCCATCCCCACCGGATCCTCGCCGTGGAGGAACTGCTCGCGGAACGGTCCGTTGGCCGCGACGACTCGGGCGTGCTCGTCGACGACGGCGATCTCGGCGTGGGCCGACTCGAGCAGTCCGGTGATCAGGGTGGCCAACTGTCCATCGGACTGTGACTGCAGCAGCGGCGCCGGGGGCGCGTCGAGCAGCGCGACGCCGGCCATGTCGTGATCGGCGATCGCCTGACGCCCGAGCAGCCGCACGATGTGGCCCTCCCTTTCTCCGCTTGCCTTGTTGTACACCGCAATCGGCAGCAGGGACCACGGACCAAATGCCCCTGGGGCGATCGGTACCGGAACCTGACGGACCGGCCTGCTCCGGCGCCGCATCACCACGCCGTGTGACGGTAGGGCGGGCCGTCGCCGGTTCTGTGGCGGGAGTGTGGTGGTGATGTCCTGAACTCAGGATCTGGTCAATGGTTCGTGTCCGAACGACCGCTCGGGGTGATGTAGGACGGATCTGACAGCACACAACGTGAGATATAGGTCGTACGACCTACTGACCTTTTCAGTTTCCTTCTTTATGGTCCTACGACGTGAGGCGTGTGGTCGTACGACCAACGCCGTACGACGGGATTCGAGGAAGGGCGGGAGCAATGACGACGAGGACACATGGGCGGCGGCACGCGCGGGCAGTGCTGGGGGCGATCGTCGCCGTGGCCACCATTGCCACGGTGGCGCCGTTGACGGCACGCCTCACCGGCGTGGGCAGCGCCGAGGCAGCGCCGCTGTCCGCCACCGACGAGAGCAAGGTGCCGCACTACTTCGGGCCCTACCCGAACTGGGCGAACAGCCCGCAGGTGATGCCCAACGCGCTCGTGACCGTCGATGGTCCCAGGGCTGTGGCGCAGGCCAGCGGCGGGGTCGACGCGATCACCGTCACCGACTCCGGCGTCGGCTACGTGACGCCGGTGGTGTCGCTCAGCGCGCCGACCCTCGTCGGCGGAACGACCGCCACGGCCACCGCCTCCGTCGACGTCGACGGGACGATCACGGTCACCGTCACCGAGCCCGGTTCCGGCTACGTCACCTCGCCGACGGTGACGATCACCGATGTGGGCGCGGTGATCACCACGCCGGCTGTCGCCGCGGCGACCATCCGTGTCGATCGCATCGACGTCGTGACCGGGGCTGCCGGCTACACGACGCCTCCCGCCGTGTCCGTGTCCGAGGCAGGTGGCGGCACGGCGAGCGGCGCCGGTGCCACGGCCACCGCGACGGGGTTCGACGCCAATGGCGCGATCACGGCCATCCGAGTCGACACCCAGGGCGGCGGCTACTCCGTCCCGATGGTCACGGTCGCCGCGAGCCCCGCCGTCGCCGAGGCCAACGCCACCGTCGACCCGAAGGACGGCTCGATCTCGGGCGTCACGGTCGCGGTCGCAGGGAGTGGCTACTCCGTGCCGCCGACGGTGACGATCACCGCACCCGGCGCCCACCAGGAGCCCTTCGTGCAAGCCACTGCGGTGGCACACCTCGCCACGGGGGCCATCACCTCCGTCACCGTCGACGCTCCCGGGTTCGGCTACTCGAAGCCGGTCGTGACGGTGTCACCGGCCTCGACCGTCGTCGCCCAGGCGAGCGGCGGTGTCGACGACCTCGTCCTGGTCGACGGCGGGAGCAACTACATGAATCAGCCGATCGTCGAGATCTCCCTGCCGGATCTCGCGGACGGCACGCAGGCCACCGCCACCGCGGTCATGAACGCCGAGGGCATCGTCACCGGGATCAGCATCGTGGAGCCCGGCTCCGGCTACACCTCGGCGCCCGCGGTGCACGTGTGGGACGGCAACGCCGACAATCCCACCGGCGCGCAGGTGGCCGCCACCATCGACGTCGCCCGGATCGACGTCACCAACATCGGCTCGGGCTACACCTCGGCGCCGACGCTGACCATCTCGGACACGGCGCCGGGAACCGGTGACGGCGCCATGGCGACGGCGACCGTCGCCGCGCAGGGCGCGATCGCCGGCATCACGCTCACCAATCCGGGCAAGGGCTACCTCACGCCCGGTCTGAAGAAGTTCGTCGACACCCTGCCGGGCATGGGCGAAGGCGCCGCCAACAACCTCGGCGACTACCTGCCCGTCGGCACGCCCGACAAGAACACCTACCCCGGGACCGACTACTACGAGATCGCGGTGGTTCAGTACCGCCACCAGTTCCACACCAACCTGCCGCCCACACTGCTGCGCGGCTACGTCCAACTCAGCACGTCGGAGGTCCCCGGCCACCACATCGCCCTGAGCAACGCCGACGTCGACCCGACCAAGCCCGACACGCCCATCCTGATCGATGGCCAGCCGGTGTACGCCGTCGACACACCTCACTACCTGGGGCCGACCATCCTCGCCACGAAGAACCGGCCGGTGCGCATCCTGTTCCGCAACCTGTTGCCGACCGGCAGCAAGGGCGACCTGTTCCTGCCGGTCGACACCACGCTCATGGGCGCCGGCTCCGGGCCGGGCAAGGACGGCGAGGACCTCGTCGGGGCGATGATGTTGAACCCCGACAACACACCGATGGAGATGGCTGCCGATGACGGCACCGTGCTCGACGGCGTTCGCAACCCGGTGTGCAACAACTCGCCCAAGCCGGCCGGTTGCTACACGGAGAACCGTGCCGAGTTGCACCTGCACGGCGGCGTCACGCCGTGGATCAGCGACGGGACGCCACACCAGTGGGTCACGCCGGCCAACGAGAGCACGGCGTACCCGAAGGGCGTGAGCGTCAGCTACGTGCCCGACATGCCCGACCCGGGCCCCGGCGCCGAGACCTTCTTCTACACCAACCAGCAGAGCGCTCGGTTGATGTTCTACCACGACCATGCCTGGGGCATCACTCGACTGAACGTGTACGCCGGCGAAGCCGCGCCGTACCTCATCACCGACGCCACCGAGCAGAAGCTGTTCGGCGCCGGCGGCCGGTTCGCCGACCTCGGTGCGGGCACGCCGCTCGTCGTCCAGGACAAGACGTTCGTCCCCAGCGACGACGTGATGGCCAAGCAGGACCCCACGTGGGACAAGGTCCGCTGGGGTGGCCTCGGCAGCCTGTGGACGCCGCACGTCTACATGCCGGCGCAGAACCCTGGTGATGCCACCGGCATGAGCTCGTTCGGCCGCTGGATGTACGGACCGTGGTTCTGGCCGCCCGCGACCTCGACCAAGTACGCACCGATCGACAACCCGTACTACGACCCGAACTGCGACCCGAACGTCGCCGAGTTCTGTGAACCGGCGCTCATCCCGGGCACTCCGAACATCTCGGTCGGCATGGAGGCGTTCAACGACACGCCCGTCGTGAACGGCGTGGCCTACCCGACGACGACGGTCGATCCCAAGGCGTACCGCTTCCGGGTGCTCAACGCGGCCAACGACCGCTTCTTCAACCTGTCGCTCTACGTCGCCGACCCCACCACGGGCACGCTGTCGGAGGTCGCTCTCAACTCGGCCGAAGTCGCCGCGGCGCAGACCGACCCGGTCGTGTTCCCCACGCCCGACACGGCGAAGAGCCCGGCCGGCCCCGACTGGATCCAGATCGCGTCCGAGGGTGGCTTCCTGCCGGAGCCGGTCGTCGTGCCGGCACAGCCGACCACCTGGATCACCGACCCGACCCGCTTCGACGTGGGCAACGTCGATGCGCACTCGCTGCTGCTCGCTCCCGCGGAGCGTGCCGACGTGATCGTCGACTTCTCGCAGTTCCGTGGGAAGACCCTCATCATGTACAACGACGCCCCTGCGGCGTTCCCGGCCCGAGTCCCGGGCTACGACTACTACACCGGTGGCCCCGACCTCAGCCCCGCCGGTGCGCCCACCACGCTGCCGGGCTACGGCCCGAACACGCGCACGGTGATGCAGATCAAGGTGTCGACTGCGGCCCCGGGCGTCCGGTTCGACAAGCCCGGCACCACGGCCGACCGCCTCGGCGAGCTGACGGCTGCCTTCGCCCACAAGGCGGACGGCAGCGGCGTGTTCGAGGAAGGGCAGCACGCCCCGATCGTCGGCCAGGCCGCGTACAACTCGGCACTCGGCACGAGCTTCGTGTCCGCCGGATGGTGCAACAGCCCCAGCCGCCCCACCTCGAAGTGCGACGGCTTCGCTCGCATCGCCGAGCAGGGTGGCCAGCAGTTCAAGTTCGACACCGTCGACCCGAACGCACAGGCGACGACGACCGTCGCTCCTGGATCCGACGGGGTGGACGTGACCACGTTCGACGGCGCGGTGGGGCATCCCTCGACGCTGTCGGTGCAGGCCTCGACCGTCGGGTTCGGTGACAACGGCAAGCTCACGGTCGTGACGGCCGGTGGGCCGGTCAACCTCACCTACACCGGTCTGCAGATCGACAAGACCCAGAGCGGACTGATGAAGGAGGAGTCGACGGTCAGAGCCGTGACGTTCACGGGTGTCCGGTATGTCTCCGGTGTCGGCACGCTCGCCACTGGCGACGTCGTGAACGGACCACAGGGTCAGTTGGCGTTGCCGTTCGAGCCCAAGGGCATCCATGACGAGATGAACTCGGCGACGTTCGACGAGTTCGGTCGCATGACCGCCAACCTCGGTCTCGAGGCCCCGGGAGCGACCCCGCTCCTGCAGAACATCATCCTCTATCCGTACACGTCGCCGGCGACCGAGATCCTCAAGTCGGCCGACTTCCCGACGACGATGGACGTCGAGGCCATCTCGTCGGCGGCCGACGGCACCCAGATCTGGAAGATCACGCACAACGGTGTCGACACCCACCCGATCCACTTCCACCTCTACGACGTGCAGGTGATCAACCGGGTGACGTGGGACAACATCGTCATTCCGCCGGAGCCGACCGAGCTCGGATGGAAGGACACCGTGCGGGTCAGCCCGCTCGAGGACACGATCGTCGCAGTTCGGCCGATCATCCCGGTCCTGCCGTTCGCCATCCCGGACAGCCGTCGTCCGCTGAACCCGATGATGCCGCTCGGCGCGAGAGGTGACCAGACCGGTCCGCTCGGCAGCCAGGCAGGCTTCAACAACACCGACGTGAACGGCAACCCCATCGCGCCGATCATCAACTCGATCCAGAACTTCCACTGGGAGTACGTCCTCCACTGCCACATCCTCAGCCACGAGGAGATGGACATGATGCGGCCCGTGCAGGTGGAGGTCACGTGGTTGGCGCCCGACACGCCCGTGTTGGCGCTTCCCGTGTCCACGGCCGACGGCGTCGCCCTGACGTGGAACGACTCGACTCCGGTCGGGTTCACCGCCGGTGGCGAACTGGACCTCGCACTGGCGAACACGAACATGAAGAAGTCGGAGATCGGCTTCCGCATCGAGCGTTCGGTCGTCGGGAGTGGCGACTGGCTGGAGGTGGGCATCGCGCTCGCCAACGCCACGACCTACACCGACACGACCGGCGCGCCCGGCACGGACTACCTGTACCGAGTGACACCGTGGAACGAAGCGGGCGCATCGCCGTCCAACGAGGTCGCGACCTCGGCGACGGGCACCGCCCCGGACGCGCCGACGGTGCTGACCGCGACCGTGAAGGTCGGACCGAGCGTCGAGCTCGGTTGGAAGGCGCCCAACGATCCGACGGTGACCGACATCGTCGTCGAACGCGCCGTCGATGGCGGCCCGTTCGAGGTCGTGGCCACGCTGCCCAAGGGCGGCATCCCGGCGAGTCTGCCCACCACGTGGACCGACACTGCGGTCACCCCCGGCGTCGACTATCAGTACCAGGTCCGGACGGTGAGCGCCGGCGGCACGTCGGCACCCTCGACGCTCGTGCGCGGTGCGCATCGACTCGTCGACCACCGTCCTCGCCCACACGCCGAGCCCTTCGGCGGCGGGAGCGAACGTGAGGTTCACCGCCACGGTGTCGGCGACGCTTCCCGGCGTCGTACCGACCGGTACGGTGATCTTCACCGTCAACGGCGTCGACCAGGCGCCGGTGACCCTCGATGCCAACGGTGTCGCAACGCTCGACACCGCGGCGCTTCCCTCCGGGTCCAACACTGTCACCGCCACCTACGGCGGCTCGGTGGACCTCCTCTCGAGCAGCGCGACCGTGACGCACTCGGTTCGCGCAGGGGTGACGCTCACCAGCGACGCCAGCCCGGCGATGTACGGCGACCCGGTGGTGTTCTCCGCCGTGGTCAGCCCCAGCAGCGCCACCGGCACGGTGACCTTCACCTTCGACAAGGGCTTGGTGTCCGAGGTGTCGAGGACGACGGCGGTGGTCGCCGGGACGGCGACCTACACCACGTCGACGTTGACCGTCGGTAGCCACTCGGTCGTCGCCACCTACAGCGGCGACGCCTCGTACCTCTCCGGTGTGAGCGCTCCGATGCAACAGGTGATCACGGCGACCGCCACGACCACCGCGCTGACGTCCAACCGGAACCCGGCGCAACCGACGCAGGTCGTCACCTTCACGGCGACCGTCACCGAGTCGGTCTCGGGAGTTGCCGTTCCGGCCGGTGTCGTGACGTTCCGGATCACGAACCCGGGCACGCCGGACTCGACCGCGACCGTCGCCGTGGACTCTCAGGGTCGAGCGACGCTGTCGACGGCGGGCATGTCGGACGGCCACGCACGTCGTGACGGCGACGTACAACCCGACCATCCCTTGGTCGGGGAGCACGAGTGCGCCGCTCTCCCAGGTGGTCGTGAAGCGCACCTCGTCGGTGTCGCTGCGCACGTCGCGACACGACGAGCGTGTTCGGGCAGGTCGTCACGTTCACGGCGACGATGAACGACCCGGCCGCAGCCGGCACGGTGACGTTCACGATCGACGGCACCCGGAAGCTGATCGGCGTGGTCGACACGAACGGGGAGGCTCGGGTGGTGGTCAGCAACCTCGCGGTCGGCTCGCACCGAGTGACGGCCACCTACGGGGGGTCGGCGTTGTTCAAGCCGTCCACGTCGTCCACGTTGACCCAGGTCGTCAGCAAGGCGTCGACCTCGACCCGAATCGTGTCGAGTGCCAATCCCGCCCGCCGCAACACGGTGGTGACGTTCACGGCAACCGTGACCGCCGTCAGCCCCGGGGTCGGCGTGCCGCGCGGCACCGTCCGCTTCGTCATCGACGGGTGGTTGATCAGGGACGCGGTCCTCAACCAAGCGGGTCGGGCGTCGTACTCGACGGCAGGGCTGTCGGTCGGCCAGCACACGGTGACGGCGACCTACCTGGGGAATGTCAGCTTCCTCGGGTCGTCGAGGAGCCTCAGCCCTCGCCAACAGATCACATGACCGCCGACGTCACATCCAATTCGCAGTAGCACGGCGAGACGAAAGAGGGAGGGGCTTCGCCTCTCCCTCTTTCCATAGATGCATTCAGGTCCATGTCATCGAGCTGATCTCGAGCACAACGTTCGGGACCAAGGTCGGTTTCATTCTTCGCTCGTGGCGTCTACTGTGCGGTTCGAAGGGCGTGCTCTGCGGCGGAAGGGGCCCCGATTGACCGAACCTGATCCACCGAGCGAAGGGCCACCCGACCTCCAGCTCCGGCTGCTCGCGGAGCACGCCGCCGACGTGGTCGTCCAGGCCAGCGTCGACGGCGTCATGCAGTGGGTGTCGTCGGCCGTGGCCGACACGCTCGGTTGGGCGCCGGTGGATCTGATCGGTCATCGGGTGTTCGAGTACGTCCACCCCGACGATCTGCAGCGTGGACTCGATGCGCAGGAGGCCGTGCTCCGCCATGAGATCGTGCGCCTGGAGGTGCGGTTCCGCCAGCTGAACGGCGCATATCGATGGATGGCCATCATGCTCACGCCCATCCTCGACGAGCACGGCGAGGTCATCGGACGAGTCGCCGGTTGGCGCGACATCGAGGAGGACCATCGCCTGCGCGAGGAACTGCGCGCCAGCGAGGAGCGCCTGCGGCTCCTGGCCGAGAACGCATCGGACGTCGTCACGATGACGTCGTTGGACGGCATCGTCGAGTGGGTGTCGCCGTCGGTCACGGCGACGCTCGGTTGGGAGCCCGACGAGCTGATCGGGCGGCCCATCGTCTCGCTCGTCGACCCTCGGCAGTCGGCGGCGTTCAAGCGGGCCGAGCGGCTGGCCGGCCGCGGACAGGCGTCGACGCTCGAGGTGCGCGTCGCCACCAAGGACGGGCGATGGAAGTGGATGTCCAAGCGGATGCACCCGCTGCACGACGCAGACGGCGCCGTCGTGGGCCGGGTGTCCGGGTGGCGCGACACCGACGAGGAGCACCTCGCCCGAGAGGAGTTGCGACGCAGCGAGGTGCAGTACCGGCTGGTGGCCGAGAACTCGTCCGACGTCGTGCTGTCGCTCGACACCACCGGGGTGATGACCTGGGCGTCGCCTTCCCTGGCGGACCAGCTGGGGTGGCGGCCCGACGAGCTGATCGGCAGGCGGAACGATCATCTGGTGCACCCCGACGACCTGTCGGTGCTGATGGATGCGCGCCGCGGGACGATGCAGGGGGGACACGGAGCGTTCGAGGCCCGCTTCCTGAGCCGTGGTGGGCAGTACATCTGGATGTCGGTGTTGAGCCGGCCGATGCTCGACGCGCTCGGCAACACGGTCGGGCTCGTCGCCAGCTGGCGCAACGTCGACGTCGAGCACCGCATCCGTGAGCAGTTGCGGCGCAGCGAGGAACGGCTGCGGCTGCTGGTCGAGTTGGCCTCCGACGTGGCGTTGCAGGCGGACAACCACGGTGTGGTCACGTGGGTCACCGAGTCGCTGCGCACGATGCTCGGCTGGGCGCCCGATCAGGTGATCGGGCAACCGATCGACATCATCCTCCACCCCGACGACACGCCCATCATCCGCGGAGCCCAGGCCGAGGTGCTCGCCGGTCGAGAGGTGCGGTTCGAGGTTCGGTTCCTGCGTCCCGACGGCACCCCGAAGTGGTTCTCGGTGGTGCTCCGCCCGACCTTCGACGAGCACGGTGCGGTGAACGGTCGTGTGGCCGGATGGCGCGACATCGACGCCGAACGCAGTGTGCGGGAGCAGCTGCGTGAGCGCGAGGAGCAGATGCGCTTCCTCGTCGACAACGCCAGCGACGTGGTCGTGCAGCAGGTCGAGGGCGTCGTGGTGTTCATGTCGCCGGCCATCACGCCGATCCTCGGGTGGAAGCCGGAGGACTTCGTCGGGCGACTGGCCACCGAGTTCTGGCACCCCGACGACCAGGCCGAGGCCATTGCGCTGCGCCACCGGATCAATCACGGTGAGGCCGGCGGCACGCACGTGATGCGGATGCGCCACGTCGACGGTTCGTACCGGTGGATGGAGGTCGTCGGCCGTCCTGCGGCGCAGCCGGACAGCAGGCTGGGTGCCGTCGGCGTCTTGCGCGACGTCACCGAGCGTGTCGAGGCCGAGGCCGCCGCCGTCGCGGCGCAGGCGCGGGACCGCCTGATCGCCGACCTCTCGAGCGATGTGTACGCGTTGTTCACCCCCGACGGTGCGATCGAATGGATCGCCGGTGCCACGCAGGACATCATCGGTGCGCCACCGGATGCACTGATCGGGACCAATGGCAGCGAACTGTTCCTGCCGGAGGAGGCCGAGGAGACGGCCGCGCAACGTGAGCGGTTGATGCGTGGCGAACCGATCTCGGGATTGGTGCGAATCCGACGGCTCGACGGCGAAGTGCGGTGGATCGACCGTCGCAGCCGGGCGGTCTTCGACGACGACGGCAACCTGGCGCACTTCGCCACAGCGTGGCGCGATGCGCAGCACGACGTCGACAACCGTGAGGCGTTGTCGCGCTCCGAGCGGGCGGCGCGCGATGCGAACATGGCCAAGACCACGTTCCTGTCGCGCATGAGCCACGAGTTGCGCACCCCACTCAACGCCGTGCTCGGCTTCGCCCAACTGCTGGAGATGGACGAGCTCACCGCTGACCAGCAGTCGGAGGTGGCGCAGATCCTGCACGGCGGGCGGCACCTGCTCGACCTGATCAACGAGGTGCTCGACATCGCCCGCATCGAGGCCGGGCGCATGTCCATGTCGCCCGAAGCGGTGCTCACCGCCGATGTGGTCAACGAGGCGGCCGAGCTGGTGCGGCCGCTCGCGCAGCAGAAGGGCGTCTCGCTGGTCATGTTCGCCGGCGGCGAGTGCGACGACCTGGTGTTCGTCGACCGGCAGCGCACCATTCAGATTCTGCTCAACCTGCTCACCAACGGCATCAAGTACAACCACGACGGCGGCGCGGTGCGCATCGGTTGCCGGGCGTTCGGTGATGACGAAGTGGCGATCGACGTCAGCGACGACGGCATGGGCATCTCCGCCGAGGATCTGCCGCGGTTGTTCGAACCGTTCGAGCGGCTGGGGCTGGAGGCGACGGGGATCGAGGGCACCGGCATCGGCCTGGCCCTGTCCCGTGGTCTCGCGGAGATGATGGCCGGGCGCATCGAGGTGCACTCCACCCGGGGAGAGGGCTCGACGTTCACCCTGGTGGTGCCCCGTGCCGATTCGCTCGTGCATCGACAACGGGTCGTCGCATCGCGCTCGCACCTGGTGTCCGGCGATTCGAGCGCGATCGTGCTGTACGTGGAGGACAATCCGGCCAACGCGATGCTCATGCGATCCATCGTGGCGCGCCGCGAGCGGGTCGTGCTTCGGGAAGCGTCCACCGGTGCCGATGCATTGGACATGGCCTTCGCCGACTGCCCCGACGTCGTGCTGCTCGACCTGCATCTGCCGGACATGCGCGGCGAGGAGGTGCTCGTCGCCCTGCGGGCCGATCCGCGCACTTCCGGCGTACCCGTGGTGGTCATCAGCGCCGACGCGGCGAACGACGTGCGCACCCGTCTGGCGGGCCTCGGCGCGGATGCGTTCCTACCGAAGCCGGTGGACATCGCCGCAGTACTGAGCTGGATCGACGAACCGTTGCAGGGGAGGGGTGTCTCATGAGCCGACGTGCAGCAGCATTGGCCACGGTCTCCGACGCGAGGGTGCTGGTCATCGACGACAACGCGGCGAACACCACACTGCTCCGGCGGCTGTTGGAGAAGAGCGGGCTCACCGATGTGGTCGAGATCCACGACCCGTTGGAGGTCATGCCGCAGCTCGACGCGCTGCACGTCGACCTCGTCCTCCTGGACCTGCGCATGCCGGGAATGGACGGCTTCGAGCTGCTCACCCGCATCCAGCAGTGGGCGGCCGGGACGTTCCTGCCGATCATCATCGTCAGCTCCGACGACTCGCAGGGGAGTGTCGAGCGTGCGCTGGACTGTGGTGCTCACGATTTCCTGGTGAAGCCGGTGCAGGCGCGTGAGCTGGTGCTGCGTGTGCGCAACCTGCTGCTGCAGCGTCGGGCGTATCAGGAGTTGCGCCGCAGCCGGGCCTGGCTGCGGACGCGTCTCGACCTGTTCGAACCGGGTGTCGTGATGGCGTCGCTCGAACCCGACACGGTGCGCGACGTGATCCGCGACCTGCTCGACCACGGCGGTCTGCGCGTCGCACTGCAACCGATCGTCGACCTGCGCGACGGTTCGATCCACGGCTCCGAGGCGTTGGCGCGCTTCCCGGAAGGGGTGCTCGGCGACACGTCCGGCGTGGATGAGTGCCGCTGCCGAGGTGGGGCTGGGCATCGAGCTCGAGATCGCCGCCGCCCGCGAGGCGTTGCGTCACGTGGACCGGCACTCGCCGGATGGACCGTTGGCCGTCAACGTGTCCCCGGGTGCGGTACTCGCCGGCCTGGACCAGCTCGGTGACGACCTGCCGTGGGACAGCATCGTGCTCGAACTCACCGAGCACGTGCCGGTGGAGGACTACGGCGTGCTGAACCGTGCACTCGAGCCGTTTCGGGCCGCAGGCGCGCGACTTGCGGTCGACGACACCGGTGCCGGCTTCGCCAGCCTGCGCCACATCCTCGACCTGCACCCCGACTTCATCAAGCTGGACATCGGCATCGTCCGCGGCTTGGACCGCGACCCCAGTCGGGCAGCGATGGCCGAAATGCTGGTCCGCTTCGCGGCGCGGGTGGGCATCCGTGTGGTCGCCGAGGGCATCGAGACCGAATCGGAACGAGCATCGCTCGTCGAGCTCGGTGCCGAATGGGGCCAGGGGTACCTGCTCGGCCGCCCCGTGATCGTCGATCCGCCGCAACCCTGAGCGATTCCCGCCCGCGGCGACGACCAGCGGGAACGACGTTGGCGGATCGCGCCTCGTTGGGTAGTGTTGGCCCGCAATCGAGGGCGTGTAGCTCAGTTGGTTAGAGCGCCACCATGACACGGTGGAGGTCCCGGGTTCGAGTCCCGTCACGCCCACTCGAAGCGCGTCGGTCGCAGGCCGGTCATGACGTCGGTACAGCACGAGTTGTACGACCAATGACCGATGGCGGATTCCGACATCAACTGTGACACTGATGGTGATGGCGGCGGGAACAGCCATCGGTGGCGCGACAACCTGCGTGGCGCCACAGGCCTTGCGGGAGGTCTTTCACATGCATGCCACGTCCACAGCTCGTGTGCAACCGATCGATGACGACGACCTCGGCGGGGTCGCCCGGATCGGCATCGCCGACCAACGTGCCGACGTGCACCTGCTGCGCTCGTTCCAGCGCGGCGAGGAGTCCGGCGTACGCGGCGTGTACGAGCGCTACTCCGGCATGGTGCACAGCGTCGCCTATCAGGTACTGCGCCGGCCGGCACTCGCCGAGGAAGCCGTGCAGCAGGCGTTCCTGCAGGCGTGGCGCGCGTCGGCGACGCTCGACGTGCAGCGTGAGATCGCCCCATGGCTGGTCACGATCACCCGCAGGGTGGCCATCGACATCGCCCGGCGGGAGGGGCGCCGTCCGACGACGTCGCTCGACACGGCCGACGCGGGCGAGCGTTCGTTGATCTACCTACCGCCCAGCGAGACGGTGGCCTGGGAGACCGCGCAGATCCGGCTGGCCATCG
Source organism: uncultured Actinomycetes bacterium (assembly GCA_963822385.1). Lineage (GTDB taxonomy): Bacteria > Actinomycetota > Acidimicrobiia > Acidimicrobiales > Ilumatobacteraceae > UBA668. The sequence goes on along the minus strand of CAWGHJ010000003.1, from coordinate 1,254,284 downwards.
AGTCACTGCCGCCCGACGACCGGGCGATCGTCCGTCTGCAGCATCTGGACGGCTTCACCCATGTGGAGATCGCCGAGCACCTCGGGGTGCCGCTGGGCACGGTGAAGAGCCGCTCGTACCGCGCCCATCGCTCGCTGGCGGCCAAGCTCGCCCACCTGCGCGATCCGAACTGAACCGAACGGCCCAGGTCGGCGTACTGAGCGGCATGGGTGGGACGACACAGCACGGTGACCCGGAGCGCCGCCCGGTCGAGGCGGCCGCGGAGGTTGCCGTCGACGTCGACGCCGATCCGGCGGCACAGGTCGTGCCGCTGCTGCAGCAGCCGGCCGTGTGGATCGACCCGCCCGATGAGCTCGGCGACGAGGTCGTCGAATCGGTGCGTGCCGAACGGCCGTGAACCGAGCGCGCGTGGCGGGGTGCCCAGTGGTTGACTGAACGGCCATGCCCGTCCTGCTCGCGCTGTGCTCCGCCGTCGTCTACGGCGTGGGCGACTACCTCGGTGGTCGGGCGAGCCGTGTGCAGCCGAGCGTGGTGGTCACGGCGACCGGGCAGTTGATGAGCCTGGTGCTCGTCGGCGCGGTGGTGCTGGCCATGGGGACTGCGTCGCCCGATGCGTCCACGTGGTGGTGGAGTGCCGGTGGCGGCCTGTTCGGCGCACTGGGTATCACCGGGCTGTACCACGGCTTCGCCCACGGCGACGTCACGGTCGTCGCGCCGGTGAGCGCGGTGGTGGGCGCCGCCGTGCCCGTCGTGGTGGGCATCGCCACCGGCGAGCGGCCGAGCGCGCTCGCGCTGGTCGGCATCGCGCTCGCCGTCGCCGCGGTGGCGCTCGTCAGCGGCGCGCTCGGCACGCATCAGCACTCCACACCGCCGCGGATCGTCGCGCTCGCCGTGGCGGTCGGCGCGTGTTTCGGGCTGCTGTTCGTCGCGTTCGATCGGGCCGATGCCGACGCGGGCATGTGGCCACTGGCCATCGCCCGTTTCGCATCCGTCCCGATGCTGTTCGGACTGTTGCTCGTCACCCGTCAGCGGCGGGTTCCACACCGTGCGTCGATGGCCATCGCGGTGGTCGCGGGGGTGTTCGACATGGGAGCGAACGGCCTGTACCTCGTCGCCACCCGTGGAGGGTTGCTGTCGATGGTGGCGGTGGTCGCGTCGCTCTACCCGGCCAGCACGGTCGCGCTGGCGGCGACGATCGACAAGGAGCACATCGGCCGCTGGCAGGCGATCGGCATGGCCCTCGCCGTGGTCGCGTTGGTGATGGTGACGCTCAGTCGACAGTAGGCGCGTCGCGCTCGACGACGGCCTTGCTCTCGCGGGCGGCGGCGGCGTAGATGCCCTTGCTCATCAGGCTCGGCTCGGCCTTGCGACGGGTGAGGTAGATCTCGGCCCGCGCCGGCGTGCACCTCCGGCTCGTCGGGGGCGGCCCACCCGGCCATGTCGGCGAAGTGGCAGGCGAGGCGGAAGTCGCCCTCCGATGCTGCCCGCTGGGCTCGTCGGACCAACACGTCGACGCCGCCGGCCAACTCGGCGACCGCTGCCGCGAGGTGTGCATCGGGGGACGGCTTCGAGCGCGATGCTGCGCCGTCCCACCAGCCGCCGAACTGGCGCCAGATGCCACGGACGACGAACTCGGGCTCGTCGTAGAACGGGCGCAGGTACGGCTTGGCCAGCGATTCGGAGGGGACCTTCACCGTGTGCACGATGGCGTCGAGTGTCTCGCCGGCGTTCATCACGCGCGACCACGTCGCGGACGAGGTCCTCCAACACGGTGGCCACGTCGTCGAGGACGTGCGCGATGCGTTCCTTGCCGGCGATGGGCAGGCCGTGCGCCGGCAGCAGCAACTCGGGCCCCTTGGCGATCATCGCTCGCAGCGCAGCCGCCCATTCGATGGGGTAGCGCTGCACCTTCTGCGGGTTGCCGGCGTTGGGGAAGTGCCAGATGAGGAAGTCGCCCGTCATCACGGCCTTGCGCTCGGGCAACCACGCCCACAGGTGGTCGTCGGTCTCGCCGCGGGCGTGGTGCATCTCGATGTCGACGCCACCCACCTGCACCGCGTGCGAGGTGGCGAACGTCTCGTCGGGGCGCAGCGTGGCCGCCGGCAGGAACCGTCGTGCGTTCGGGTTGGCCCGCACCGCGAGGCCCTCGCCGTCGCCGACACTCAGGTTGAGGTCGCCCGACACACCGCCGAACTGGCGATGGTTGATGATCAGGTTCCAGTTGTTGGTGAAGTCGTAGCGGTCCAGGCGGACGGCGACGTTCTCGTGGCCGACCACCGTCGGCCCGTCGTCGGCGAAGAACATGCTGCCACCGACGTGGTCGGCGTGTCCGTGGGTGTAGACGAGGTGGCTGACCCGCTGGTCACTCCAACCGCGGAGCGACTCGCGCACGGCCTGCCCGGTGGCGACGCCCGACGAGTCGAAGCACACCAGGCCGTCGTCGGTGCGCAGTGCCACGCAGTGGCTGAAGCTCTCGACCATCGCGATGTCGGTGGCGACCTCGCTGAGCTCGTTGGTGACGCGGTTCACCGGTTGATCGGTGAGCCCGCCGTCGATGATGCGCGAGGAGAGGTCCAGCAGGTCGGCCATGGCGTCGACGGTAGACGAACCGACTGCGGCCCGTGCGTGTCAGCCCGAACCGTGTCAACGCGGCAGGCCGAGGACGCGCTCACCGAGGATGTTGCGCATGACGTTCGACGTGCCGCCCATGATCGTGTAGCCGGGGGCGTAGACCAGACCCTTGGTGACGTCGTCCCACAGCGTCGCCTCCATGCCGAACACCCTGGCGACGAAGTCGGCGACGCGCACCTCGTGCTCGGTGCAGAAGCACTTGGTGGCCGCGCTGAACCCGGCCGGCGCCTGCTTCAACACCTCGCGCACCACCAGGATGCGCCCGATGCGGTAGGCGATCTCGATGCTCGCGATCTGGTCGCGGACGACCGGGTCGGTGGTGTCGGCCCGCTCGAGCGCCATGCGGTACAGCGCATGGTTGCTGACCAGACGGTCGATGCCACCCCGCTCGTGCTCGAGCTGCTTCATCGTCTGCTTGAACGCCGCGCCCTCCACGCCCACGAGGTTGGCCACGGGCACCCGCACGTCGGTGAAGAACACCTCGCTGAAGTGGCGGTTGGTGGTCATGTCCTTGATGGGCGCACCTCGATGCCGGGCGTGCTCATCGGCACGATGACCTCGCTGATGCCCGCATGAGGAGGGCCCTCGGTGCGCGTGCGACAGATGAGGTAGCAGTAGTCGGCGACCGCGCCGAAACTGGTCCAGATCTTCTGGCCGTTGATGACGAACTGGTCGCCCTCGCGCTCGGCCGTGGTCTTCAGGCTGGCCAGGTCGCTGCCCGCGTTCGGCTCGCTCATGCCGATGCACCACGTGGTCTCGCCGGCGACGATGCCCGGCAGGAACTCGGCCTGCTGGTCGACCGTGCCGTAGGACAGCAGCGCCGGGCCCATCTGTCGGTCGGCGAACCACGAGGCGGCGATCGGGGCGCCGGCCTTGATGAGTTCTTCGCCGACGATGAGGCGGTCGATGCCGGGCCGTGCGGGGCCCGAGTACGGGTTGTCCGGCCACGTCATGCCGATCCAGCCACGGGTGCCGAGCTCTCGCGAGAACTCCTTCGAGTAGCCGTTGATCCACGAGTCGTTCGAACGCCCGAGCCGAGCGACGGCATCGGCCGCGACACGTGCGGCCTCATCGCGGAGGGCGTTCTGTTCGCTGGTCCAGGAGAAGTCCATCGCGGTCGATGCTACGACCGGCGCGTCACCCGTGCTGCATCCGCCTTCGAGCGTCAGTCGATGGCGCCGTGCACGCCGAACGGCCGATCGCCCGCGATGGTGATGCGATGCATGATGCGGCGATCGGTGTAGTCGGCGGCCGCGTAGTGGGCCGTGCTGCGGTTGTCCCAGAACGCCACGTCGCCCTCGCGCCAGTGCCAACGGACGGTGCGTTCGGGGGCGACGGTGTGAGTGTGGAGCAACTGCAGGATCGCGTCGCTCTCGGCCGGCTCGAGGCCCTCGATGGTGGCGGTGAACGTGTCGTTCACGAACAGGCCGCGCTCGCCCGTCTCGGGGTGCACGCGAACCACCGGGTGACGGACCGGCGCGAGGTTCGACAACTTGGCGCGCTGCTCGCCGGTGGGGTCCTCGGCGCGGAAGCGGTTGAACGTCGCGCTCGCATCGTGCGTCGCGACGAGGTCGTCGACGAGTCGCTGGATGGGTGCGCTGAGCGTCGCGTACGCGTCGACGAGATCGGCCCACAGGGTGTCGCCGCCGCGCGGCGGGATGACCTTGCCGGCCAGGATGGCGAACGCCGGGGGAGTGGCCGAGAACGTGACGTCGGTGTGCCAGCGGTTGTTGTAGCTGGTGCCCTTGCCGCGGCTGCCGACGCCGAGCGGGTAGTCGGCACTGTCGAGCTGCAACACCTCGGGGTGCTCGGCGTCGAGCCCGCCCACCAGCGGGTGTGCTGCGGTGAGCGTGCCGAAGTTGCGGGCGAAGGCGACCTGCTGCGTCGGGCTGATGTGCTGGTCGCGGAGGAACACGACTCGGAAGCCCAGCACCACCGAACGGACGGCGGCGGCCTCGGCCGTACCGAGCGGGCGGGTGAGGTCGACACCGTGGATCACGGCCCCCAACGTGCCGGTGAGCGGTTCGACGGACCAGCCGTCGGGGAGGTCGGCCTGGGCATGCGACTGGAGTGCGGTCATCCCAGGTCCTTGGCGTGGACGTGCACCGTGGTGGTGGGTGCGGAGCTGATGAGTCGATGCGGTGTGCCCGGCGGCACGACGACCGTGTCGCCGGTCGCGACGACGACGCGCTGCAGGTCGGCACCCGTGTAGCGCTCCTCGACCACCGAGCCGCTGACGACGTGGAAGGCGACGAAGCGTTCGTGCGAGTGCAGGTCGGCGGCCTCGCCCGACGGCCAGTGCATCACCCACACGTCGTAGGCGGGGGTGGTGAGCACGAGATCGCGGCTGAGGCGTCGCGGTGTGTGCCCGTCGAGCCCGACGGGCACGGTGACGCCACCCATGCCGGCGGCGATCTCGCGCAACAGGTCGCCGGGTCCGAGCAGGGGAGCCATCGCGGAAGGATGGGCAGCCCGTGACGCGGTGCGCTGCCACGAGTTCGTGTCGGGCGCGCCGGAACCGGATGCGGTGTCGGAGACCTGGGTCGGGGACATGCGGGGCACTCTACCCATAAAGCCGACTCATTGAGTCAACATTTATCGGAGACCTCATCGCGGGCCGTTTTCGACCACTGTCGCCGAACCGGCTAAGGTGTACAAGTCCGATACAAGTGGACCGGTGACGTGTCCGGTGAAAGTGAGCGCATGATGTCGAAGATCAAGGTGGCCAACCCCGTCGTGGAGATGGACGGCGACGAGATGACCCGCATCATCTGGCAGTTCATCAAGGACAAGCTCATCCTCCCGTACCTGGACATCGAGCTCGACTACTACGACCTCGGCATCGAGCACCGCGACGCCACCGACGACCAGGTCACCATCGACTCGGCCAACGCCACGAAGCGTCACGGCGTCGCCGTGAAGTGCGCCACCATCACGCCCGACGAAGCCCGCGTCGAGGAGTTCGGCCTGAAGAAGATGTGGAAGAGCCCCAACGGCACCATCCGCAACATCCTCGGCGGCGTCATCTTCCGCGAGCCCATCGTCATCTCCAACATCCCCCGCCTGGTGCCGGGCTGGACCAAGCCCATCGTCATCGGCCGTCACGCGCACGGCGACCAGTACAAGGCCACGGACTACAAGGTGCCCGGGGCCGGCACCGTGATGATGACCTACATCCCCGCCGACGGCAGCGAGCCCGTCGAGATGAAGATCGCCGACTTCGGCGACGACGGCGGCGTCGCGATGGGCATGTACAACTACAACGACAGCATCCGCGACTTCGCCCGTGCGTCGCTGCGCTACGGCATCCTGCGCAACTACCCGGTGTACCTGTCCACCAAGAACACCATCCTCAAGGCCTACGACGGCCAGTTCAAGGACATCTTCGAAGAGGTCTACCAGACCGAGTTCAAGGCCGAGATGGACGCCATGGGCCTCACCTACGAGCACCGCCTCATCGACGACATGGTCGCCTGCGCCATGAAGTGGGAGGGCGGCTACGTGTGGGCCTGCAAGAACTACGACGGCGACGTGCAGTCCGACACCGTCGCCCAGGGCTACGGCTCGCTCGGCCTGATGACCAGCGTGCTGATGACGCCCGACGGCAAGACGGTCGAGGCCGAGGCCGCCCACGGCACGGTGACCCGCCACTACCGCGAGCACCAGAAGGGCAACAAGACGTCCACGAACCCGATCGCGTCGATCTACGCGTGGACGCAGGGCCTCACCTACCGCGGCCAGATGGACGGCACCCCCGACGTCGTCGAACTTCGCCAAGTCGCTCGAGAGCGTGTGCATCGAGGCCGTCGAGGCCGGGCGAGATGACCAAGGACCTCGCACTGCTCATCAGCAAGGACTCGCCGTGGCTCACCACCGAGGACTTCCTCGACGCGCTCGACCGGCGCCTCCAGGCGAAGATGGCCTGACCCGCGTGCGCGGCTCGGGGGGCGCGCTCAGCGCTCCTCGGCCAGCGCCGCGACGTAGCTGTCGTCGAGCATCCGCCGCACCGTCGGCGCATCGGCGTCGTCGGCGACGCGCTGACAACTGAGGATCGCCGCACCGTCGGGCGTGTCGGCCAGTTCGGCCCACACCTCCGTGTCCCACATGCCGCCGCGCATGAACGCCTTCGCGCAGTGCACGTACGTGGTCTCGATCGCGACGACGATCGCCGTCTTCGGCACCTTGGGCAGGGTGAAACCCACCAGCAGGTCCGGGTCGGCCGACACCCACGCGCGGCCGTTGACGCGCACGGTCTCGCTCTGCCCGGGCACGACCATCATCAACGCGATGCGGCCACTGGCGACGACGTTCTGCAGCGTGTCGAGGCGGTTGTTGCCGCCGAGGTCGGCGATCGCCAGATGGCCCGGGTCCAGCACGCGCACGAACCCGCTCTGCCCGCCTCGCGGCGACACGTCGGGGTTGCCATCGGCGTCGAACGTACCGACCGCGGCGAATCGGCAGCGGGCGACGAACTGCTGCGACGCCTCGTCCAGTTCGGGCCGCTCCTTGTGCACGACGAGCGCGGTGGGCTCGCGGTACAGGCCGCGCAGGCCCTCCAGCGTGTCGATCCGGTGCTCGTGGTGCGGCGCGGTGGTCATGGCGCCAACGTAGAACATCCCCGGGTCGCCGGAGGTCTAGGGTTTTCGGGCCGAGGGGGTGTCGAATGGACGTCGTATGGGAACCGCCCGGGCCCGGGCACTGGGCGGTGGATCGGTCGCATCTGCCGGGTGGGGCCACGCCCATGGTGCAGCACATCATGTCCCACGCCATGGCGCACGGCATGCGCCGGGTCTTCGCGGAGCTGGGGACGCCGCTCGACACCCTCGACGCCCGCTTCGTGAACGGTCAGTTCTACTCGCGCCTCCGCCCGCTGATCGCGCCCGATCGGGCCGCCACGAGGCTGCCCCCGCTGTGGGTGCTGAAAGCGACCGTGCGACTGCACCCCGAATTCCGGCGCCGCAACCGACGCGCCGGCGAGGTGATGGTGACCCAACCGTGGATGCAGGTGATCGCCGAATGGAACGACGGCGGCAAGGCGCGCATCGAGGCGGCGAACCGTGCGATCCAGGACGTCGACCTCGCCGCGCTCGACGACGCCGCGGTGGTGCGGCACGTGCAGCGATGCGTCGAGCACTGCCTGACGAACTGGGAGCACCACTTCTGGCTGCACGGTTACGACATGGGTCCCATCGGCCGGTTCCTGTTCGAGGCCCGCGAGTGGGGCGCTCGGCCCGACGAGTTGTTGTCGCTGCTCGAGGGCGCGTCACCGTCGACGAGCGCGCCGGCGCGCTCGCTCGTGGCCATCCGCGAGGCGGTCGAGGCGACGGGCCGCACACCGGCGTCGCTCGACGAGTTGCGCGCCGTGTCGAGCGAGATCGACGAGATGGTCGGGGAGTACCTCAGCCGACGCGGTGCAGTGCTGTTCTCGCGCTACGACGTCGACGGCGTCACCCTCGGTGAGCGACCCGACCTGGTGTTCGCCGCCATCCTGAATGCCGAGTCGCACGATCGATCGGCCGAGGTCGCGACGCGCACCGCCGACGTGCGGGCGCGGGTGCCCTCCGAGCACCGCGACGAGTTCGACGAGTTGCTGCGTCAGGCGCGCAGCGCGATGGATCTGCGCGACGACAACGGCCCGATCACGGCCGAATGGCCGATGGGTCTGCTGCGCCTGGGGCTGCTCGAGCTGGGGCGGCGCCTGGTGCAGCGCGGCATCACCGATGCGCCGGAGCTCGCGCTGGAACTGGAGCCCGGCGAGTTGGAGGGTGCGCTCGCGGGGCGGCCCGACGGCGACACGCTCGAGGCGCGGGCGGCGCTGCGCCGCGAGCAGAAGCGCCTCGTCGCTCCCGACAGCCTTGGCCCCGTCGAGCCGACGCCGCCCAACGGCGTACTGCCCGCCAACCTGGCGCGCTTCGCAGGGATGGTGCAGACCGTCATCGCGCAGATGGGCATGGACGGTGCTGCCGGCTCCGACCCCCTCGCCGGTGTCGGCATCGGCGCGGGAGTCGTCACGGCGACGGCCAGGGTCGCGACCTCGCCCGAGGAGGCGCTCGACGCGCTGGAGCCGGGCGACGTCCTCGTGGTCGCTGGGACGACGCCCGCCTACAACCTGGTGCTGTCCATTGCCGGGGGTGTGGTCACGGCCGAGGGAGGACCGATGAGTCACGCCGCGGTCATCGCCCGCGAACTGGGGATTCCGGCCGTGGTCGGCACGCGAGGTGCCCTCACCGACATCCCCGACGGCGCGACCGTCGTGCTCGACGCGACCGCGGGCACCGTGACGGTGGTCGCAGACCGCTGACCGGGCTTCGGGCTCTAGCGTGGTGCGACCATGCGCCTCGACGACTTCGACTACGAGCTGCCCGAGCACCGCATCGCGCAGGAACCGGTGGAACCGCGGGACTCGGCGCGCCTGCTGGTCGACCAGGGCAGCGCAGCACCGCTGCACCGTCACGTCCGCGACCTGCGCGAGTTCCTGCGCGAGGGCGACCTGCTGGTGGTCAACGACAGCAGCGTCATCCCGGCCCGACTGCACCTGCACCCGTGAGACCGGCGGCGCCGCCGAGGTGCTCCTGCTCGAGCCCCTGGACGCCGATCGGCGTGTGTGGGAGGCGATGGTGCGCCCGGCGCGCAAGTTGCGCCAGGGCGAGGAACTGCTCGTCCGGCGGCGTGCCACTGGTCCGCGATCGGCCGGCGATCCGAGGCCGGCGACACCCTGATCGTCGAGCTGCTCGGCGACGATGCCCCGCTCGATCTGCTGCAGCGGCATGGCGAGATGCCGCTGCCGCCGTACATCACGCACCGGTTCGACCGGCCCGAGCGCTATCAGACCGTGTACTCGAACGAGCCCGGCTCGGCCGCGGCGCCGACCGCCGGGCTGCACTTCACGCCCGAACTGCTCGACGGCATCGCCGCGATGGGCGTCCCCACTGCTCGCGTCGAGCTGGTCGTCGGGCTCGACACGTTCAAGCCCGTCAACGAGGCCGACCCGCGCGACCACCTCATCCACAGCGAGCGCTACCGCGTCACACCCGAGGTGGTGCGAGCAGTGCCGCGACGCTCGACGCGTGATCGCGGTCGGGCACCACCAGCGTTCGCGCCCTCGAGAGCGCGGCGACGTTCGGCGAACTGGAGGGCCGTACCCGCCTGTTCATCCACCGCCCGTACGAGTGGACGACTCGTCGACGTGATGATGACCAACTTCCACATGCCGCGCACCACGCTGCTGATGATGATCGACGCATTCGTCGGCGAGCGGTGGCGGCGCCTGTACGACACCGCGATCGCCGAGGAGTACCGCTTCTTCAGCTTCGGCGACGCCATGCTGCTCGATCGGAGCCTGAGCTAGATGCACCCCGTCCGTTTCTCCGACCACCGCCACCGACGGTGCCGCGCGCACCGGTGTCGGCCACCACCGCTCGCGGGTCGTACCGCACGCCGTGCTTCATGCCGGTCGGCACGCGCGGTGCCATCAAGTACCTCAGCGCTGCCGACTACGAGCGGCTCGGCGCCGAGATCGTGCTCGGCAACACCTACCACCTGATGCTGCGTCCCGGTGCCGAGACCGTCGCCCACTTCGGCGGCCTCGGGCAAGTTCGCCGGCTGGGGCGGCCTCACGCTCACCGACTCCGGTGGCTTCCAGGTGTTCTCGCTCGACCCGAAGGTCGACGACGACGGGGTGACGTTCAAGAGCACCTACGACGGGTCGACGCACCGGTTCACGCCCGGAGATCGCCGTGCACACCCAGGAGCTGCTCGGCGCCGACATCCAGATGGTGCTCGACGTGTGCGCGTCGCTGCCGTCGCCGCCCGACGTCGTGCGCCTCGGCGCTCGAGCGCACCGTCGGCGTGGGCGGCGCGGGCGAAGGCCGCCCACCGGCGCGAGGACCAGGCGCTGTTCGGCATCGTCCAGGGCGGCATCGAGCGAGGCGATGCGTGCCGAGAGCGCGCAGCGCACGGCCGAGATCGGACTTCGACGGCTACGGCATCGGCGGGCTGAGCGTGGGGGAGACCCGCGCCGGAGATGCTGCCGGCGCTCGCCGCGGCGATCGAGCACCTGCCGGCCGATCGGCCGCGCTACCTGATGGGCGTCGGCGACCCGGCGAGCCTGGTCGAGGCCGTCGGCCTCGGCGTCGACCAGTTCGACTGCGTGATGCAGACCCGCATCGGCCGCCACGGCACCGCGCTCACCGAGCGCGGGGAAGCTGCACGTCAAGAACGCCAAGTGGGCGCTGAGCGACGAGCCGCATCGACGCCGACTGTGGCTGTGAGGTGTGTGCCCGGCACTCGCCGTGGCTACATCCGCCACCTGTTCCAGGTGGGTGAGCCCACCGCGTCGCGCCTGGTGAGCCTGCACAACATCGCCTGGACCCTGCAGCTGATGGACCGGATGCGGGCGGCGATCGCCGACGGCACGTTCGGAACGCTGCGCCGCGAGGTGCTGGCGTCTGGGGGTGACCCGCAGATCCGCTCGGTTGCTGGTTAGAATCGCCGATCGGTCCGGAGGGCTTTCCCCTCCATGTCTACGGTTGGTCGTCCTCTATGCGTTCCGTCCATCTCGCGTCCCTCATCGCCGCCGATTCTTCCGGTGGCGGCAGTGCACTCGGACTCCTCCTGCCCTTCGCCATCATGGGCATCGCCATGTACTTCCTGCTCATCCGGCCGCAGAAGCGCCGGCAGCGGCAGCACGGCCGAACTCCAGCAGTCCATCGAGGTGGGCGACGAGATCATGACCACCTCCGGTGTGTACGGCTTCGTCACCGGCTTCGAGGGCGACATCGCCTGGCTCGAGATCGACGACAACGTGCAGATCCGCGTCGCTCGCCAGGCCATCCAGCGCAAGGTCGACACCGTCGAAGGGCGAGACCGCGGTGCCCACCGACAAGGACGCGCCGGCACCGAAGTCGACCGCCATCGACGACATCGCACCGGACGAGTCCTGACCTCCAGCATGCGTCGCAAACTGATCATTTCGCTCGTCGGCATCATGGTGGTCGCGTACGGCGCGCTCCTCGCTCACGATCATCACCGGCAGCAAGCCCGCGCTCGGCCTCGACCTGCAGGGCGGCATCTCCGTCACCCAGCAGCCGGTGTCCGGTGCCGACTTCACCGACGCCAGCCTCGACCTCGCCGTCGAGAAGATCCGCGAGCGCGTCGACAGCCTCGGCGTGGCCGAGCCCGAGATCCTCCGCCAGGGCGACACCATCGTCGTCAACCTGCCCGGCGTGCGAGAACCAGCAGCAGGCCATCGACCTCGTGCAGGTCACCGGTCAGGTGTACCTGCGTCCGGTGCATGCGGCAGCTGCCAGTTCGCTGCAGACGCCCGACCCCAACGCCAGCAGCACCACGGTCGCCGGCAGCAGCACGACCACGGGCAGCAGCACGGCATCGACCACGGCCACCACGGTGCCGGCCAGCTCGACCACCGCCTCCGGCGGCCCCTCGCGGCACGTCAGCTCGGCGAACAGCACCACCACCACGCCGGCCTCCAGCACCACCAGCGGTGCCACTGCAGCCGGAGCGACGTCCACGACGACGGCCGGCAGCAGCACCACGACGGCCGGCAGCACCACGTCGACGGCGCCCAGCGGTCCGACGACGAGCACCACCTCGCCGCCGCTCGACGCCAATGGCATCCCCATTCAGGACAGCGATCCCACCACGTCGCAGATCCTGCCCGTGTTCAACTCCGACGCCGCCGCAGTACTGCCTGGTCGGCCCCGCCCGGGCACCGGCGAGGTGTTCGAGGACGACGCCGCCGCCGTGATCATGCCCGGCGAGGGCTGGGGCGTGCAGGTCAGCCTGCGCGGCGGCGCCGCCGGCGAGGACGTGTGGAACAACCTCGCGTCGCGAGTGCTACAACGCAGGCCGACACCTGCCCGTCGCAGCAGCTCGCCATCGAGCTCGACGGCACGCTGCAGTCCGTCGCCACGGTCAACGAGCCGAGTTCAACGGCAACGTGCAGATCACCGGCTCGTTCACCCAGGACGAAGCCCGAGACCTCGCCAAGGTGCTGAACAGCGGGTCGCTGCCGGTGCGAGCTGCGAGCTGCAGTCGGTGCAGAACGTGTCGGCCACGCTCGGCAAGGACTCGCTGCGCGCCGCGGTCATCTCCGGCCTCGTCGGTGTCGCGCCTGGTGCTGCTGTTCATGGTCGCTCTACTACCGCCTGCTCGGACTCATCGTCGCCATCGGCCTCACGGTGTCCGGTGCACTCATGTGGGGCATCATCTCGCTGGCTGTCGAAGACCAACGGCCTCGCCCTGTCGCTGTCCGGCATCGCCGGCATCATCGTGTCCGTCGGTGTCACCGTCGACTCGTACGTCGTGTTCTTCGAGCGATTGAAGGACGAGGTGCGCTGCCGGCCGCACGCTGCGCAACAGCGCGCAGCGTGGCTTCACGGCGGCCTGGCGCACCATCGTCATCGCCGACCTGGTGTCGCTCATCGGTGCCTCGTGCTGTGGTACCTCACCGTCGGCGCCGTCCGCGGCTTCGCCTTCTTCCTCGGCCTGTCCACCCTGTGCGACCTCGATCGTCGCCTACTTCTTCACTCGACCGATGGTGCTGCTGCTCGCCCGCACGAAGTGGATGGAGCGCCGCAAGGTGATGGGCATCGAAGTCGACCCCGCACGGAGCGACGGCATGACCGACACCCTCGCTTCCCGACGACAGTCCACAGCCGAAGCCGCTGCCCCCGCGCCGCGGTCCCGGCGGGCGGCTCTACCACGGTGAGACCGCGATCGACTTCTACGGTCGTCGCTGGATCGGCCTCGGCGTCTCCGCGCGTGCTGGTGCGTCATCAGCATCGTGTCGCTCGTCGCCCAGCGGCCTCAACCTCGAGCCTCGACTTCAAGGGCGGCGTCGCTGTGGGAGGTCCCGTCCGCGACGCTCACCGAGGACGAGGCGCGCGCCATCCTCGACGACAACGGTCTCGACGGCGGCAACGGCCAAGGTGCAGATCCTCACGTCGAACGAGACCGGCCGCAGCGTCGAGGTGCAGGTGGGCGACCAGCCCGACGACGTGCGCCTGAAGGTGCAGCAGGCGTTCGCCGACGAGGTGGGTGTCGACGTCAACGAGGTCGCCACCCAGTCGGTGTCCAGCACGCTGGGGCGCGAGCATCACCGAGAAGGCCATCCGGGCGCTCATCGTCTTCCTCGTCCTCGTGTCGCTGTTCATCGCCTGGCGACTCGAGTGGCGCATGGCGCTGGCGGCCATCGTGGCCATGCTGCACGACGTCCTCGTCAGCGTCGGCGTCTACTCGCTGTTCGGCTTCGAGGTCACGCCGGCCACGGTCGTCGCCTTCCTCACCATCCTCGGCTTCTCGCTGTACGACACCATCGTCGTGTTCGACAAGGTGAAGGAGAACCAGCAGCGGTACTCGGCGTACCGCATGCCGTACGCCGACGTGCTGAACGTGTCGATGAACCAGGTGCTGATGCGGTCGCTGAACACCAGCCTCGCCGCGGTGCTGCCCGTGCTGTCGCTGCTGGTCCTCGGTTCGGGCATCCTCGGCGCCGTCAGCGCTGCGCGAGTTCGCACTCGCCCTGCTCGTCGGCCTGATCACCGGCTCGTACTCGTCGATCTTCGTCGCCTCGCCCCTGGTGGCCGTGGCGAAGGAGCGCGAGCCCCGCTATCGCAGCATGCGCGGCCGCCACGCCACCGGCGCGGAACTCGAGCGCCTCGTGCTCGGCGGCACGCCGTCGGACCGTCGCGAGGGTCGTACGCCGCAGCACCGAGCGCCGTCGAGCCGGCGAGCGCCGCAGCGCCGCGGTCACCCCCGACGACGGTGCTGCACGCACGCACCGCGGCCGCGGAAGAAGAAGCGCCGGGCCTAGGACCAGGCCGACGATACCCTTCGCGCATGGCGCCGAACGGTCACTGGATCACTGGACTCGTCCGCGACATCCCCGACTACCCGACGCCTGGTGTCACCTTCCGCGACATCACGCCGCTGCTGGGCGACGCCGAGGGGTTCCACCGCAGCATCGACGAGCTCGTCGACCGGTTCGCCGGCGCTCGAGGTCGACCGCGTGCTCGGCATGGAGGCGCGAGGGTTCATCGTCGCCGCCCCGATCGCCGTACTGCCTCGGTGCCGGCGTTCGTGCCCGGTGCGCAAGGCCGGCAAGCTGCCGTGGGCCGTCGTGCGCGAGGAGTACTCGCTCGAGTACGGCAGCGACAAGCTCGAGATGCACCGCGACGCCATCCACCCCGGTGAGCGCATCCTCGTCATCGACGACGTGCTCGCCACCGGCGGCACGGCCGACGGCCACCGTGCCGCTGGTCGAGGCGCTCGGTGCGGCGGGTGGTCGGTCTCGGCTTCCTGCTCGAGCTCGGAGGGCCTCGGCGGCCGCGACCGGCTGCAGCGGCCACAGGGTCGAGAGCCTGGCTGTCTACTGATGGCCGCGGTCGACCGTGTTCTGCCCTGGCGTCGCCATCAGAACGCGACGGCCGAGGAACTGACACCGCTGCTCACCGCGTACCGCCGTCGCCATCCGAAGGCGTCGGTCGACGATGATCAACCGCGCCTACGAGACGGCCAAGGAAGCGCACCGGCACCAGCTCGCGCAGCAGCGGCGAGAGCTACATCAACCACCCGCTGGCCGTCGCCCGCATCGTGGCCGACCTCGGCCTCGACGAGATCTCGCTCGCCGCGGCGCTGCTGCACGACGCGGTCGAGGACACCGAGATCACGCTCGCCGATGTCGAGAGCTGCGTTCGGCGCCGAGGTGGCCGCAGATCGTCGACGGTGTCACCAAGCTCGAACGCATCCAGTTCGACTCCAAGGAGGCCCAGCAGGCCGCGACGATGCGCAAGATGCTCGTGGCGATGGCCAAGCGACCTGCGCGTGCTCATCATCAAGCTGGCCGACCGGCTGCACAACATGCGCACCATCGCTGCGATGCCGACCGAGAAGCAGCAGCGCATCGCCCACGAGACGCTCGAGATCTACGCACCGCTGGCCCACCGCCTGGGCATGCAGGAGCTCAAGCAGCAGCTCGAGGACCTCGTCGTTCGCCGCGCTCTACCCGAAGCGCTACGCCGAGCTCGATCATCTGGTGTCGCCAGCCGATCGCCCGAGCGCGAGGTGTACCTGGCGCAAGGTCGATCGCCGAGGTGCAGGGCCGCCTGCAGGAGCTGAACATCACCGCCGAGGTCACCGGTCGCGGCAAGCACCTGTGGAGCATCTACGAGAAGATGGTCCAGAAGGGCCGCGAGTTCGACGACATCTTCGACCTCATCGCCATCCGCGTCATCGTCGACTCGGTGAAGGACTGCTACGCCGCGCTGGGTTGCATCCACGGCCGGTACAAGCCGGTGGTGGGTCGGTTCAAGGACTACATCGCGATGCCGAAGTTCAACCTCTACCAGAGCCTGCACACCACGGTCATCGGGCCGCGGCGGCAAGGTGGTCGAGGTGCAGATCCGCACCCGCGAGATGCACCAGCGGGCCGAGTGGGGCGTCGCCGCGCACTGGGCGTACAAGGACGGCGTCGGCGCCAGCAGCGACATCGACTGGCTGAACCGCATCATCGACTGGCAGGCCGAGATCAGCGACCCGGCCGCCTTCATGGAGAACCTGAAGACCGATCTCGAGCAGGACGAGGTGTTCGTCTTCACCCCGAAGGGCAAGGTCATCACGCTGCCCGTCGGCTCGACCACGGTCGACTTCGCCTACGCCGTGCACACCGAGGTCGGCCACGCGTGCATCGGCGCCAAGGTCAACGGTCGGCTGGTGCCGCTGCACCACAAGATGAAGAGCGGCGACACCTGCGAGATCTTCACGTCGAAGGTCGAGTCGGCCGGCCCGACGCGCGACTGGCTGCAGTTCGTCGAGTCGCCGCGGGCGCGCAACAAGATCAAGCAATGGTTCTCGCGCGAGCGACGCGAGGACATGATCGAAGCCGGGCGCGACGAGCTCACCAAGGAGTTCCGCCGCGAGGCGCTGCCGGTGCAGCGCATCTGGGCCAGCGACGCGCTCGCCGCCGAGATCGAGGCCGCGTCGTACGCCGACCTCGACTCGCTGCTCGCCGCCATCGGCGAAGGGCACGTGTCCGCTCGGTCCATCGCCGGCAAGCTCGCCCGACATCTGCACGACTCCGACGGCACCGACGGCAGCGAGCAACTGCCCGCCACCGTGCTGCCCCGGCCGGGGCACAAGCCCACTCGCAGCAATGCGGGCGTGCACGTCGAAGGGCTCGACGACGTGCTCGTGCGCCTGTCGCGCTGCTGCACCCCGGTGCCGGGCGACGAGATCATCGGCTTCGTCACCCGCGGCAGGGGAGTGTCGGTGCACCGTGCCGACTGCGCCAACGCGGCGAGCCTGATGACCGAGCAGTCGGCGCGCCTCATCGACGTCGAGTGGGACGGCGACCAGTCCAAGGCGTTGTTCCGGGCCGCAGTGGAAGTGGTCGCGCTCGACCGCTCGAAGTTGCTGCGCGACGTCGCCAACTCGCTCAGCGAGCAGCACGTCAACATCGTCGCGTGCAGCACGCACACCGGCACCGACCGCGTGGCCAAGATGCGCTTCGAGTTCGAGATGGGCGACCCGTCGCACCTCGAGTCCGTGCTGCGCACCATCAAGCACATCGACAGCGTGTACGACGCCTACCGCCTGGTCCCCGGCAAGGGCGGCTGAGCACTCGCCGCGTTGGCACCGCGGAGATTGCACCGGGATGAACACTCGGTGTGTCGAGCAGGGCTGACCCCCGTTGACCTGGGGCTGGAGGTGTGACCCCTGTCCGTGTGACTTCAGGCCACTCCCACCTGCGCCGATGCACGTTCACACTGAAGATGTGGCGGAGCGCGGGCACGCCGTCACATCCCCCCAACTGGATGCCCGGCGAGGAGGTGAGCGTGATGACCCTCCATCGGCGACTGCTGATGGTCTGCTCCGTCGCGCTCGTGCTCGCCGGGTGCGAGGTCGGGGACCCGGGGATCGGTGATCGGGTCGCCTACCCCGCACCGTCCATGGCCAAGACGTTGAACGACGTGCCGTACGGCGTCGAGGACCAGCAGGTGCTCGACGTCTACTCGCCGACCACGCCCAACGGTGGCGCTGTGCTGTGGATCCACGGTGGCGGTTGGGCCGACACCGACGGCGCGACGAACTCGCTCGCCTCGGAGGAGCAGTCCGGCATGCAGCCGGTCGTGCAGGCGATGCAACGCCGCGGCTGGACGGTGTTCTCGGTGCGCTACTCGGGCACCGACGAAGCGATCTTCCCCAAGCCGCTGCAGGACGTGAAGCAGGCCGTGCGGTGGGTGAAGGCGCATGCGGCGGAGTTCGGCGTGTCACCGACGGCGATCGTCGCGATGGGCTTCTCGGCGGGCGGCCACCTGGCGGCGATGCTCGGCGTCACCGCCGGGTCGTTGGAGCCGAAGGTGACCGCGCCGCTGACGAACCAGACGTCGAAGCCGGCAGCGGTGGTCTCGATCGCCGGCGTGCTGGACCCGGCGACGTTCGCGTACCGATACGGACTTCCCCCCGGCAACGCCACCGGCGTCGCCGCGCTGATCGGCTGCCCGGACACGCCCCAGCGGTGGGCGACCTGCAACCCGAGCCTGCTGCAGTCGACACGTGTCACGGCGTACGACGACGCCGCCGATGCGCCGATCTACATCGTCCAGGGTGGGCGCGACGGCATCGTCGATCCGCAGACGCAGGCTCGCGTGCCGTACGACGCGATGGTGCAGACCATCGGCGACGACCGCACGTGGATCGACCTGGTCGACACGGGTAGCCCGTTGTCGTATGCCGGTCTCGACCCGCAGAACCACAGCATGGCGCTGTCCTACGAGCTGAACTTGACGGCGCTGACCGACTTCGTCGGCCGTGTCCTGCCCGATGTGGCGCCGGTGCCGGCGCTGTCGCGGTACGCGCCCACCACGACGTGCCGCCTCGCGGACAGTCGCAGCGCAGCGACGTTGACGTCGCTGGGTTCAGGGCGCTATCGGGTGCAGGTCGGCGGGCGCTGCGGCGTCCCCGTGGGTGCATCGGGCGTGGTGCTCACCATCACGATCGTGCGGTCGCCCGTCGCGGGCGGCGCTCGGGTGTTCGCCACCGGCGCCGTCGCGCCCGCACCGATCGTCACCTTTGCCGCCGGCGAGGTGCGTGCCAACACCGCCGTGGTGGCACTGTCGGCCAAGGGCACCGTGGATCTGTCCGGCGTGAGCGGTGCGGTCCTGGTCGACGTGTCGGGCGTCTACCGGCCGATCGTCGCCTCGCGTACAGGGCGGGTCGTGGCCACGCCGGCACATCGTGTGTTGGACACGCCGGCGAGCCTGGACTCCGTGAGCCGAGGGGTGCCGCAGACGGTGGTCGCCACCGGCGCCGGTGTTCCTGCCGACGCCCTTGCGGTGCTGGCGGTCGTCAGCGTGTCGGCCACTTCGGGCGCCGGGCACATGGCCGTGGCGCCGGCAGGGACAGCGCTGCCGACCGTCGGCGTGGTGACGGCCGACGCCGCCGGACAGGCCCGTTCGGCGACGGCGTGGATCGCGCTCCGCAACGGTCGGTTCTCGATCGGCGGGACGATGTCGGCCCACGTCACCGTCGACGTCGTCGGCTACGTGACGGGATCGTCGGTGTCGGTCTCGCAGTCGGGCCTGTTCCGCGCCGCCCGGACGGTGTTCGTCTGACCCGGACGAGCCCGCCACCTGGAAAGAGACCGGAAGGCGGCGGGACCGAGCGGTAGCCTTGAGGGCCGTGCCCGAGTTCCAGACCAGCCCAGGGATGCGCGACATCCTGCCCCCCGAATCGGCCCGTTGGCGCCGGTTCGTCGAGGTGTTCGCACGCGTGTCCGAACAGGCCGGCTACGGCCAGGTCATGTCACCGTTGCTCGAGGACCTCGGCGTGTTCCAGCGCATCGGCGACGCCACCGATGTGGTCAGCAAGGAGATGTACGACTTCGTCGACAAGGGGGGCCGCCACATCGCGCTGCGACCCGAGCTGACGGCGTCGATCTGCCGAGCATTCGTGCAACACAGCCCGCAGGTGCCCTGGAAGATCTGGTACACGGGCTCGATGTTCCGGTACGAGAAGCCCCAGCGTGGCCGATACCGGCAGTTCGACCAGGTGGGCATCGAGGTGCTCGGTGCCGACGATCCGAACCTCGATGTCGAGATCATCGCGCTCGGCTGGGAGTTCTATCGGGCGCTCGGCCTCCAGCAGGTCACCATCATTCTCAACTCGCTCGGTGAGCCCGACGACCGGGCACGCTACGTCCAGGCGCTGAAGGCACACTTCGAGGCCAACCTCGATGCGTTGAGCGCCGAGAGCCGGGTGACGCTCGAGAAGAACGCGCTGCGGGTGCTGGATTCGAAGCGCGAGCAGGACGCGGCGCTCGTCGCCGCAGCGCCGCGTATCGCCGACTTCTACAGCGAGAAGGCCGCCACCCACTTCCAGGCGGTGCAGGACGGCCTGCGCGCCCTCGGGGTTCCCTTCACGCTCGAGCCCAAGCTGGTGCGCGGGCTCGACTACTACCGCCACACGACGTTCGAGTACCAGGGCGGCACGCTCGATTCGGCGCAGAACGCACTGGGCGGTGGTGGTCGCTACGACGGTTTGGTCGAGGCCCTCGGTGGCAAGCCGACGCCCGGCGTCGGCTTCGCCTTGGGCCTGGATCGCACGCTGCTCGCCTGCGACGACGAAGGCGTGTTCGCTCCGCCGTCCGCCGCCGTCGACGTGTTCGTCGTCGACACCACGGGCGGCCTCGAAGCGCTGCGGATCACCGCCGAACTGCGCGCCGCAGGCCTGCGCTCGGACCGCGCCTACGAGAACCGCAGCATGAAGAGCCAGATGAAGGCCGCCGACCGCAGTGGTGCGGCGTATGCCGTCATCGTCGGCAGCAACGAACTCGAATCCGGCACCGTGGTCGTGCGCCCGCTGCGCGCCGAGCCCGCCGGCCCCGACACCGCGTCCGGACAGTCGTCCGTGGCGCGCACCGACCTCACCTCCCACCTCACAAAGGCACTCTCATGAGCTCCACGTCCATGCGTACCCACCAGTGCGGCGAGCTGCGCCCCGACCAGATCGGCCAGACCGTCACGCTCGCCGGGTGGGTGGCCACCCGCCGCGAGCACGGCGAGAAGCTGGCGTTCATCGACCTGCGCGACCACAGCGGCGTCACGCAGTGCGTGGTCGACAACACCGTCGACGTGCGCGCCGAGTACGTGCTGCGGGTCACCGGCACCGTGGCAGCCCGTCCCGACGAGAACATCAACACCCGCATCCCCACGGGCGGCATCGAGCTGCAGGACTGCCAGGTCGAGATCCTCAACGGTGCCGAGGCGCCGCCGTTCCCCATCAGCGAGCGCGCCGACCAGGTGGCCGAGAACACGCGCCTCCAGTACCGTTTCCTCGACATCCGCCGCGAGCGCATGCAGCGCAACCTGCGCCTGCGCGCCGCCGTGAACAGCGCCATCCGTCGCTCGATGGAGGACCAGGGCTTCGTCGAGGTCGAGACGCCCATGCTCGTCCCCAGCACCCCCGAAGGTGCCCGCGAGTTCATCGTCCCCAGCCGGCAGCAGCCGGGTTCGTTCTACGCGCTGCCGCAGAGCCCGCAGCTGTTCAAGCAGTTGCTCATGGTCGCCGGCATCGACCGCTACTACCAGCTGGCGCGCTGCCTGCGCGACGAGGACCTGCGCGCCGACCGCCAGTACGAGTTCATGCAACTCGACGCGGAGATGAGCTTCGTCGACCAGGACGACGTGCACACCGCCATCGGCGCCGCCGTGCTGGCCGCGGCCGAGGCCGCGGGCAAGGACACCGGCGGCGAGATCGTCAAGATCACCTGGCACGACGCCATGAACCGCTTCGGCATCGACAAGCCCGACCTGCGCTTCGGCATGGAACTGCAGGAGCTCACCGACGTGTTCGCCGCCACCGAGTTCAAGGCGTTCGCCGGTGCCGCCGCGATCAAGGGCATCAACGCCTCGGGCAAGGCCGACGAGTACGGCCGCAACAAGCTCGACGGGATGACCGACAAGGCCAAGAAGATGGGCGCCAAGGGCCTGGTGTGGCTGAAGGTGGCTGCCGACGGCACGTTCGAGTCGCCGGTCGCCAAGTTCCTCGTCCGAGGCCGAGACCGCGGCGCTGCGCGACCGCCTGTCGGCGCAGCCCGGCGACCTGCTGCTCATCGTCGCCGACAAGTGGGACGACGGCCTGTGAGGTGCTCGGCACGCTGCGCAACGACATCGGCCGCCCGCCGGTGTTCGAGGGCCCGTACCGCTACCTGTGGGTCGTCGACTTCCCGATGTTCGTGGGCGTCGACGAGGTCACCGGCCGTCCGCGCCCGGGGCACCACCCGTTCACGCAGCCGCACCCCGACGACGTGCACATGCTCGAGACCGAGCCGCTGAAGGTGCGCAGCCAGGCCTACGACCTGGTGCTCAACGGCTGGGAGCTGGGTTCGGGCTCGATCCGGATCCACCAGCACGAACTGCAGGCGCGCGTGTTCTCCATCCTCGGCATCAGCGACGAAGAGGCGCAGAAGAAGTTCGGCTTCTTCCTCAACCCGTTCCGCTACGGCGCCCCGCCGCACGGCGGCTTCGCGTTCGGCATCGACCGTCTGGTGGCCATCCTCGCCGGCGAGGAGAACATCCGCGAGGTCATCGCCTTCCCGAAGACCCAGTCGGGCATGGACCCGATGACCAACGCTCCCACGCCCGTGGTGCAGAAGCAGCTCGACGAGCTGGGCATCCGGGTCCTGCCGCCGAAGGCCTGACCCGGCGTGGCCGGCCTGTACTTCCGCGCGGGCGTCGTGATCGTGGTTCGTCACCCCGATCTCGAGCACGTCATGGCGTTCGAACGGGTCGACGCGCGCGGGGCCTGGCAACTGCCTCAGGGCGGGATGAACGACGGTGAACTGCCGCTCGACGCCGCGTGGCGCGAGTTGCACGAGGAGACCGGACTCGGGCCGAGCCACGTCGACGTGCTGGCCGAGTACCCCGACTGGGTGGTCTACGAGTGGCCCGAGCACCTGCGCAAGTCGAAGGCGAACCGCAAGGACCGCATCGGCCAGGCGCAGCGGTGGTTCCTGTTCAACGCGTTGTCGGCCGATGTCGAGCCGACGCCCGACGGCAGCGAGTTCGTCGCCTGGAAGTGGGTCACTCCCGACTGGCTGATCGAACACGTTCCCGACTTCCGCCACGACGCCTACGCCCGGGTCCTCGGCACCCTCTGAGCCCCGTCTCGAAACGGAGGGTTTCCGCGCCGGCAGGGTGCGCGGAAACCCTCCGTTTTGCCGGGGTCGGCTACCGTCGACACCGTGTCCGATCTGTTCAGTGCTGCCGCCGAGGACCGTCTGCGTCAGCAGGCGCCGCTCGCGGCGCGGCTGCGGCCACGCACGCTCGACGACGTCGTCGGCCAGGAGCACCTGGTGGGCCAGGGGAAACCGCTGCGTCGCCTGGTCGAGCAGGACCGCCTGACCAGCGCCATCTTCTGGGGGCCGCCGGGCACCGGCAAGACCACGCTCGCACTGGCCGTGGCCGGCAGCACGCAGCGGGCATTCGAGCAGCTCAGCGCCGTGACGGCCGGCGTCAAGGATGTCCGCGAGGTCATCGAACGGGCCCGTCACCGGCTGGGCGAACAGGGGCGCGGCACCATCCTGTTCCTCGACGAGATCCACCGCTTCAGCAAGAGCCAGCAGGACGCACTGCTGCCTGCCGTGGAGGACGGCACGCTGACACTGATCGGTGCCACCACCGAGAACCCGTTCTTCGAGGTCAACCCGCCGTTGCGCAGCCGGAGCACGCTGTTCCGACTGGAACCGCTGCGCTACGAGGACATCGAGACGCTCATCCGTCGCGGTCTGCAGGCCGAGGGCCGCACCGCCGACGACGAGGCGGTCGTGTACCTGGCCGACCGTGCCGGCGGCGACGGCCGACAGGTGCTCACCGCGCTGGAGGTGGCGTGCGCGCTGTCGCACCCCGGGCAGATCACGCTCGAGCACGTCGAGGCCGCACTCGGCACGAGTGCGTTGCGGTATGGCCGCGACGACCACTACGACGTCGTCAGCGCGTTCATCAAGAGCATGCGCGGCAGCGACCCGCAGGCCGCCGTCTACTACCTGGCACGCATGCTCGAAGCCGGTGAGGACGCCCGTTTCATCGCCCGTCGAATGATCATCTTCGCCAGCGAGGACGTGGGCATGGCCGACCCGCAGTCGCTGCTCGTCGCGGTCGCCGCTTCGCAGGCACTCGACCACGTCGGACTGCCCGAAGCACAGCTGAGCCTCAGCCAGGCGGCCATCCATCTGGCCACCGCGCCGAAGAGCAATCGTGCTGCGCTGGCCATCTGGAACGCCCGCTCCGACGTGCAGAACGGTGCCGTCGGCGAAGTGCCGCCACACCTGCGCGACGCCCACTATCAGGGCGCCAAGGTGCTCGGCCACGGCGTGGGCTACGAGTACCCTCATGACCAGTCCGCAGGGGTGGGTCGCCCAGCAGTATCTACCCACCGAGCAGAGCGACAAGCGCTACTACGAACCCACGGTGCACGGCAACGAGGCCAGGGTGGCGCAGCGGATGAGCGAGCGACACGAGCAACACGACGATCGACCCGGGGAGGGCAGCAGATGACCGCAGGTGAACTGGCAGTGCTCATGGCCGCGGTCCTGTGCTGCATCGGCTTCGCCGCGCTCGTCGTCGTGCTGATGCGGGTGCTCGACAGCCTGAAGGCGTTGCGCGGCGAGGTCGAGTCGCTGCGCGCCGAGACCCGTCCGCTGCTGCAGGAACTGCGTGTCACGACCAGCGACACGCGTGCGGTGGTCGAGGAAGCCCGCGACGACCTCGAACGGTTCGACCGTGTCCTCGGTTCGGCCGAGGCCATCAGCGGCGCGATGGTCGGCGGCAGCCGTGTCGCCCGCGCCGCGTTGTCGGCACCGATGATCAAGACCGTCGCCATCGGCACGGGCACGTCGCGAGCGGTCCGCCGCCTGCGCCGCAAGGAGAGGAAGAGCGCATGATGAAGCGACTCACCTGGTTCATCGGCGGTGCGGTCGCGGGTGTGGCCGGCGCCGGGATGGCCAAGAAGAAGGCCAAGGCCGTGGCCGTCGAGTACTCGCCCGCGCAGGTGGCCCGCAAGACCACCGACCGGGTGAAGGACGCCGTGGCCGAGGGGCGACGTGCCGCGAAGGCCAAGGAGACCGAGTTGCGCGCCCGCCTGGACGGTCGAGCCCACAACCTGGGCGATGCGCTCGACGACGGCGACGAGGTGCTGGTCGACGGCGTCCCGGTGGAACCGGGTCAGGTGATCGTGCTCAAGCAGGTGCGCGACTCGCGCGAGCAGCCGGGCCGCAGACGCCGGCGAGCATGAACGAGGCGCTCGCCGCCGACCTGCGCGCCGCGCTGGCGCCCGACCGGGTGCGCACCAACGCCACCGAGTTGGGTCTCTACAAGCGCGACGCGTCGAACATCGAGGGCAGTGCCTCGGTCGTGTGCTTCCCACTCACCACCGACGAGGTCCGCGCCGCCGTGCTGGCCGCGGGTCGTCACGGCGTGCCGTTCGTCGCCCGCGGCGCGGGCACCGGGTTGGCCGGTGGGGCCACTCCGCTGGACCAGGCACTCGTCATCGCGACCACGAAGATGAACCGGGTGCTGTCGGTCGACACGGTGAACCGCATGGCGTGGGTCGAGCCGGGCGTGCTGAACCTCGACCTCACCCGGCAGATGGCGCAGTTCGGTCTGCACTTCGCGCCCGACCCGAGCAGCCAGCAGAGCTGCAGCATCGGCGGCAACCTGGCCAACAACTCCGGCGGCCCGCACTGCCTGGCCGATGGCGTCACCGCGTCGCACGTCCTCGGCTGTGAGGTCGTCCTGAGCGACGGTTCGGTCGTCCAGCTGGGTGGCGAGGAGCCCGAGGTGGAGGGCCTGGACCTGCGTGGCGCCTTCGTCGGCAGCGAGGGCATGTTCGGCATCGCCACCAAGGTGTTGGTGCGCCTCACCCAGAACCCACCGGCCGTGAAGACGATGCTGATGGACTTCGGCAGCGTCGACGAGGGGGCGCAGACCGTCAGCGCCATCATCGCCGCTGGCATGGTGCCCGCCGCGCTGGAGATGATGGATCAGCTGTGCGTGCAGGCGGTGGAGGAGTACATCCACGCCGGCCTGCCACTCGACGCCGCGGCCGTGTTGCTGGTCGAGGTGTCCGGGCTGCCTCACGGCGTCGCGGCCGACACCGAGCGGATCGTCGCGATCGGCCGCGACCACGGGGCGCGCACCGTCCGCATCGCCAAGGACGAGGCCGAACGCGCCCTGCTGTGGAAGGGGCGCAAGACGGCGTTCGGCGCGATCGCACGCATCAAGCCGAACTACTACCTGCACGACACCGTCGTGCCGCGGCGAGTGCTGCCCGACGTGCTGCGCCAGGTGTACGAGATCGCCGCCAAGTACGACATCCTCGTGATGAACGTGTTCCACGCAGGCGACGGCAACCTGCATCCGTTGCTGGTGTTCGACAAGCGCGAGCCGGGCGTGATGGAGCGAGTGCATGCCGCCGGCGAGGAGATCGTGCGCGCCTCGGTGGCCGCCGGCGGAGTGCTCTCGGGCGAGCACGGCATCGGCCTCGAGAAGCGCGACCTGATGCCGATGATGTTCGCCCCGGCCGACCTGGCCGCGCAGGCGGCGATGCGTCGCGCCTTCGACCCGAGTGGGCTCGCCAACCCGTTCAAGGTGCTGCCCAGCCCGGCCGCGTGTGGTGACGCTCAGCACGTCCCCGAGGGTGCGTGGGTGTGATCGACCTCGACGACTTCGCCACAGCGGTGGGCGTCAGCGGCCCCGTCACCATCGCCGGACTCGGTACCCGTGGTGGTGCGGTGCCCGGAGTGCGCGTCGTGTCGTCGCCCTCGGGCGTCGACTGGGTGCAGCCCGACGAGATGACGGTGTGCTGTGGCGCCGGGACGCCTGTCGACGAACTGGTCGAGGTGCTGCGGACCCACGCCCAGACGGTGGCACTGCCGGCCGGTGGCACCGTCGGTGGAGCGCTGTCGGTGGGGCAGACCGACCATCGCCGGCTCGGGTACGGACCGGTGCGCGACGTGTTGCTGCAGGCCCGATACGTCAGCGCGACCGGCGAGGTCGTCAAGGCCGGCGGCCCCACGGTGAAGAACGTCAGCGGGTTCGACCTGTGCCGTCTGCTGGTGGGCTCTCGTGGTGCGCTCGGCTTCATCGGCGAGGTCATCCTGCGCACGCGGCCGCTCCCCGAGTGCTCGCAGTGGTTCACGGCCGCGTGCAGCGCCCCGTCGGCGGTGTTCCCGCTGCTGCACCGTCCGGTCAGTGTGCTGTGGGACGGCGTCACGGTGTGGGCGCTGCTCGAGGGGCATCCGGCCGACGTCGCGGCGCAGGCAACCGGTGCCGGCCTTGTGGAGTGCGCCGGGCCGCCGCCGCTGCCGTCGGGCAGCCGCCGGTCGCTCCCGCCGTCGGCGCTCGCCACGCTCGACGGCGACTTCGTCGCCGAGGTGGGCGTCGGTGTCGTCCACCACGCGTCGCCGTGGGTGGCGTCGTCGAACGACGCGCGGGTGGCCGCGCTGGCGGCGTCGCTGAAGGCCGAGTTCGACCCGGACGGTCGGCTGAACCCTGGCATCCATGTCTGACCACGCGGCGCTGGCGGCCGCAGCCGCACGCGACTGGGGCCTTCCCGCCCCGGCACTGGTGCGCACCGGCATGAACTCGCTGTTCCACGCGGGCGACGACACGGTCGTTCGAGTGGGACCGTCGGCGTTCGGCGCGGCGACCGAACGTCACTGGCTGGACCTGATCTCGTCGCTCGAGCTGCGTGTGCCGCGTCTGCGACGCGACATCGTCGAGGTCGACGGGCTGTGCGTGATGGCGCTCGAGCGGGTCCATCCGTTCGGCGACGTCGACTGGCGCGAGGTGGGCGCGATGGTCCGTCGGGTCCACACCATCGACCCGGGCGAGGTGCCCGGGTTGCCGCACTGCGTCGACTTTCCCCACTGGCAGATCGCGGAGGTCCTCGACACCGTGCTCGACCTCGTCGACCCGGCCGCGCTCGAGGGCATGCGCAGCTGCATGGCACGGTGGGACGGCTGGTGGGACGCGGCCTCGCAGACCGTCGTGGTGTGCCATGGCGACGTCCATCCGGGCAACGTCATGCCCACGGCGGACGGGCCGGTGCTGCTGGACTGGGACCTGCGCTGCCTCGCCCCCGCCGCCTGGGACCACGCGGCGTTGCTGACGTGGAGCGAACGGTGGGGCGGCGCGCCGGGGCTCTACGACGCCTTCGCCGACGGGTACGGCGCGTCGCTGCGCGACGAATGGATGGCCGAGGCGCTCGCCGACCTGCGCCTGCTCGTGGCCACGCTCATGCGCTTGCGCGCCGGGCGGTCGAACCCTGCAGCGGCTGCAGAGGCCGAGGTGCGGCTGCGCTACTGGCGCGGTGAGATCGCCGCGCCGCAGTGGACGCCGCAGTAACAGCCGTCGCGGTCGCCGGTCAGCGTGGCTGGCAGGTGGGGCAGAAGTAGCAGGCGCGCCCACCGAGCTCGACGGTCTGCACGGGTGTCGAGCAGCGCAGGCAGATGTCGCGGTGGTACACGTACGTCGTCTCGCCGCGCCGATGGTGTCCCTTCTTCACGGGGAACTCGCGGCGGTCGATGGTGATGATGCGGTTGTCCTTCACACCCTGGCGCAGCATCGCCACCGTGGTCGACCAGATGGCCTCCAGTTCCGCGTCGTCGAGCTTCGTCCCCGGACGCGACGGGTGGATGCTGTTCACGAACAGCGCCTCGGCGCGGAACACGTTGCCGACTCCGGCGAGGACCCGTTGGTCGAGCAACAGTTGCCCGATCGGTTGCTTGCTCTTGCGCATGCGTTCGATGGCCACCTGCGGCTTCGCGTCGCGGCGCAGCGGATCGGGTCCGAGGCGGGCGACGATGGCGTCGCGGTCGTCGGCGGTGCCGATGCTGCAGTCCGTCGGACCGGCGAGGTCGATGGTGCCGGCGTCGGTGGCCATACGCATCCGCACCATCCCCACGGGATCGGGCGACTCGGGGCCGAGGCTGACGCGGTACTTGCCGAACAGGCCGAGGTGCACGTGCCCGACGAGACCGTTCGCCCATTCGTAGAAGAGGTGCTTCCCGTATGGCTCGATGCGGTCGAGGACGACGCCGTCGACGAGCTCGGCGTCGGCAGTGAAGCGACCCTGCGGAGAGGTGACGGCGACCGGTCGACGCGTCAGGACGGGGGAGTGGTCCTTGGCGATCCGGTGGATGGTGTGGCCTTCGGGCATCGGGCGGCAGGGTATCGGCTGCCCGAGCCCGGCTGTCAGCTGGCGACGCGCTCCATCACGCGGTCGTGGACCTGTTCCATCATGCACTGCGCCCAGAACGCCGAGATGATCTGGCCCTCGGTGCTGCGCAACTGCACCTCAGCGTCCGGTGCCATGTTCCGCAGCATGGTGACCAGTCGCACGTAGGCCGGCAGCACGGTGGTGTGGTCGGAAGGGTCGTACACAGCCGCCCTACCGCCCGCACTCATGCGGTCGTGCTCGATCGACACGTGCGTACGTGCCGATGACGTTGCTCGCTCCATCGTCGACTCCCTCCGTGTTCTCCCGTGAACCTCGGAGACCTGATCATGCACGTGTTCCTACGCAGCGTCCATCGTTCTTGAGGAACTCCTGACGCCCGGGAAGGGGACGTCTGCGAGGGTGGTCGGGCCGCTACGGTGGGTCGGCGTGAGATTGCACCTGAACGACGAGGAGCTGGCCACATGCGTCAGCTGCGGCCTGTGTCTGCCGCACTGCCCGACGTTCCGTGTGACCGGCGAGGAGGCGCTGTCGCCACGCGGTCGCATCGCCGCCATCCGGGCCGTGCACCAGGACGACGCCCCGATCACACCCGAGTTCGTCGAGTTCATGGAGACCTGCGTGCAGTGCCGCGGCTGCGAGCCGGCATGCCCGTCCGGCGTGCAGTACGGCCATCTGCAGGAGGGTGTGCGTGAGACCCTCGCGGCGCAGCATCGCATCACCCCGCGATGGCAGCGACTGGGGTTCGCGGTGTTGCCTCGGCACCGTGTGCTGTTGCTCGGGTCGTCCGCGCTCGCGGTCGCGCAGCGGCTGCACCTCGTTCCGAAGCGAGTCGGGTTGCCGCGGCTGCCGATGCGCCGAGGCGCCGCCATTGCATCGACCGGCGACCAGGTGTGGCTGTACACCGGCTGCGTGATGGACGCCTGGTTGCGCGACACGCATCGCAGCACCACGAAGGTGCTCGACCACCTGGGCATCACCTATCGCACGCCGGGGGCCGGCGGCGGGTGTTGTGGGGCGCTGCACTCGCACGCCGGGCTCACCGATCAGTCGCGCCGGTTGGCCGTCGAGGTGATGGCCTCCATGCCGGGCGACGCGCCGATCGTGGTCAACTCCGCCGGGTGCGGCGCCGCGCTGAAGGAGTACGGCCACCTCCTCGGCACGCCCGAAGCCGCTGCGTTCAGCGCGCGAGTGAACGACATCCACGAGTACCTGGCCGACCATGTCGACCGGCTGCGTCCCGTGCGTCACCTGGGTCGTGTCATCGTGCAGGACCCGTGCCATCTGCGCCACGTGCAGAAGGCCCACGTCGGCGTGCGCACCGTGCTCGCGCCGGTGGCCGACCTCGTGGAGCTCGACGACGACGGTGTGTGCTGCGGCGCCGGCGGCGCGTACAGCGCGCTGCAGCCCGAGCTCGCCGGGCAGATCCGCGACCGCAAGCTCGAGGCCATCGCCCGAGCCGGCTCCGGTGTCGTCGCGAGTGCGAACCCCGGTTGCGCAATGCACCTCGCCGCGGCCGGACTGGTCGTGCGTCACCCCATCGACCTGTTGGCCGAGGCGCTGTGAGCGGCGACTACGACGGTCTGGCCGATCGGCTCGATGCCATCGCCGAGGACCTCGACGAGATCATGTTCGATCAGCTGCGCGAGGCCGCTGCCGAGAAGTCCGGCCGTCCCGCCGACGACAAGCGCCTCACCCAAGCCCGCCGTGCCATCGAGAAGGCCAGCCGCCTCCTCCGCGGCAACGCAACCTCCATCGACGACTGACCGCGTTCCTGGTGAACGCGCGCGAACTGAAGTTCCTGGTGAACGCGCGCGAACTGAAGTTCTGCGGGTCCATCCGCAGCGGGGTGCGACACTGAGACATGAGCGAGATCCGAGACGTGTTGATGCAGGCCGCGGCGTTGGGGGCCGACCACCTGGAGTCGGTGGCGGAGCAGCGTGTGTTCCCGGAGCTCGCGGCCGTCGACGCGCTGCGACTCGCCCTCGGTTCGCTGGCCGACGAGCCGGTGCCCGCAGCCGCCGTCGTCGCCCAGTTGGCTGATGCGGTGTCGCCTGCGCTGGTGGCGTGTGCAGGTCCGCGCTACTTCGGCTTCGTCACCGGTGCGGCGCTGCCCGCCGCGGTCGGCGCCGACGTGCTGACGAGCAGTTGGGACCAGAACGGCTACAACCACATGACCTCGCCGGCGAACGCGGTGGTGGAGGACGTGGCGGGCGCGTGGCTGAAGGAGTTGCTCGGCATCCCTGCCGCGGCGTCGTTCGGCTTCGTGACCGGCGCGCAGGGCGGCAACACCGTGGGCCTCGCCGCGGCCCGTCACCACGTGCTGGACGAGGTCGGTTGGGACGTCGAACGAAAGGGCCTGCACGGCGCGCCGCCGGTTCGGGTGGTGGCCACGGCCGAGCGACACGCGACGATCGATCGAGCACTGCGGCTGCTCGGCCTCGGTGCCGATGTGCTCGAGCCGGTGGTCTGCGACGACCAGGGCCGCATCGACGTGACCGACCTCTCCGCCGTGCTCGAGTCGCGACCCGCCGGGCCGACGATCGTGGTCCTGCAGGCGGGCAACGTGAACTCCGGAGCGTTCGACGACCTCGCCGCGGCGATCCCCGTGGCGAAGTCGCACGGCGCCTGGGTGCACGTCGACGGCGCGTTCGGCCTGTGGGCCGCGGCCGCACCGTCGCTTCGACATCTGACCGACGGCCTCGGCTTGGCCGACTCGTGGGGCACCGACGGTCACAAGTGGCTGAACGTCCCGTACGACGGCGGCTATGCGTTCTGCGCCGATCCCGACGCGCATCGTGCGGCGATGGCCTACACCGCTGCGTATCTCACCGGCAACGATCAGGCCGGCACGCGATCACCCGGTGACTACGTACCCGACTCGTCGCGACGTGCGCGTGGCTTCGCCACCTGGGCCGCGTTGCGCCAACTGGGTCGTGTCGGCGTCGCGGATCTCGTCGAGCGGTGCTGCGCCCATGCTCGTCGGTTCGGCGAGCAGCTGTCGGCGATGGACGGCATCGAGGTCGTCAACGACATCGTGCTGAACCAGGTGCTCGTCGGCTTCGGCGACGATGCCCGCACCGACGACGTCATCTCCCGCGTGCAGGCCTCGGGCGAGATGTGGGCCGGTGCCACGACGTGGCACGGCCGCCGCCTGATGCGCATCTCGGTGTCCAGCCACGCCACCACCGTCGCCGACGTCGACCGCAGCGTCCGCGCCATCGCCCACGCGTCGTCCAGTTGAATGCGACGCGTGGCGCCGTTGACCAGGAACTGAAGTTCGCGGTGTTCACCAGGAACTTAAGTTCGCGGTGTTCTCCCGGAACTGAGTTCCTCGAAACTGGTCGTCAAGGGGTGGCCCAGCCGCTGATGGCCAGGCCGCACTCGGTTTGAACGCGGTTGTCCGGACCGAGATCGACGACGACGTTCGAGTTGCCCTGCGGGCCGGTCCAGAGCTGCACCTGCGACCAGTACATGGGGCTCGTGGCAGGCTCGAGGCAGCTGTTCTCCGTCGTCAGGACGACGAGGGTCGACTCGCCGGGCGCGAGCACGCGAGACGGGCGCGGGTCGATCACGGGGAAGAAGCCACCCTCCTCGAACGGGATCGGACTCGCCGTCGTGGTGCCATCGGCGGCCGATGCCATCACCACGACGGGCTTGCCCAGGAAGCACGTCGCATCGCCCGTGTTGGTGACGGTGATCGGCGTCATCTCGTGACCGCCGGCCCCGTCGCTCACGCCGGCGACCGCGGCAAGGTCGACCGTGTCACATGCGGGTGGTCCCGCGACCTGCACGTCGGTGCCGGGGCCGAAGCCGTACACCTGCAACGAGTACGAGCCGGGAGGCACGGCGGGGAGCGTGACGTGGTACTCCACCGTGATGCCCGTGCCCGGCGCCAGCGACAGCACGTCCGGCTCGCTCTCGTCCGAGCGGTGGGTGAGCTGGTACTTGGGCATCCCCCCGTTCAAGATGAGGAGCACCGGGTCGAGTTGCTCCTGCCCGGCGCCGACGTTGGTCACCGTCAGGCGCACAACACCGACCTCACCGGGGCACCACGGCGCGTCCAGCGCTTCGATCGAGATCTCCAACGCCTGCGCGCTCTGCACGACGGTGTGCATCGAGCCGAAGAAGTCGTACGAGTCGACCGCGGGCGCGCTGCAGGCGCGAGGCGCCGGAATGGTCGACGACGTCGCTGCCGAGGACGACGTCGCGAGCTGGGAGCCGTGGCTCGCCAGGGTCGTCAGGGCGGTCGACTCCGCAGGGACGACCGACTCCGGTTCGTCGTGCATCGCGAGTACTGCGACCCCGCCGCCGACAAGCGCGACCGCAGCGGCGACGGCCAGCCAGCGGGCGCCGCGAGGGGGATGGGGGAGTGCGGCGGACTGTGGGTCGGGTGCGTCCTGCTGGGCCAGGCCCAACACAGCGGTGATCCGTCGGTCCAGCTCGTCGTCATGCTCGGCCATCGCCCAGCACCTCCCTCAGGTGGTCGCGCGCCCTTGCCAGTTGCTTGCGAACAGTTCCGTCGCTGACCTGCAACGCGTCGGCGACGCGTTCCACCGGCCAGTCGTGCCAGTAGGTCAGGTACACGACTGCACGCTGCTGCGCGCTCAAGTTCGCGAGCACGGCCCGAGCGTCGTCCGGCGTCTCCGGCGTCTCCGGCTCGCCGGCGGCCGGCCGGTGGGCGGCCCGGGCTTCTCGGGCCGACCGCCGGAACCTGGACCGGTGCCAATCGGTGGCCGTGTTCGTGACGGCGCGGAACCAGTAGGCCCGAACGTCATCCACCACGGCCAGCGAGTTGCGTGCGATGGTCGCCGTGACAGCGTCGTTGACCACGTCGTTCGCATCGTGCGGACCGACCAGGACGGTGGCGTAACGGACGAGGTCGGCCACATGGGCGCGGTATTCGGCCTCGAGGTCCACAGTCACCATCATCCCCCACGTCGTCACCGCTCCCGCTCCCAGGTGACAGCAGCCGCAGAACTCGAGCTTCTGCCGTGGACCGCGAAACTCAGGTAGCGCCGTTCACCAGGAACTTAAGTTCGCGCCGTTCGGGTGCTGGACGCGGTTCAGTCGATGAGGCAGGCTTGGTCCATGCGCTGGTGGCACGGAATGGTCGCGGTAGGGCTCGGGCTCGGTGCGTGCGGCTCGGACGGGTCGCCTGCGGTGTTGCAGGAGCTCGATGCCACGGTCGGCGACGCCGCCCGTACACGTCAGCTACGACAACGCATCGCGGGTGTGCTCGACGGTGGGCAACGGCACGGCGGTGTGCCAGTCGATCGACCTCCATCCGATCCAGGGCATCCAGCGAGCACAGCTCGATCCGGTCGACGGGCCGCCGTACGTGCTCCGCCTCCTCGTCCAGTCAGGAGCGACGCTCGACGGGATGCCGACCGACGTGATGCGGATGAGCGTCGGCCTCGACACCGACCTCGTGGTCGCGCTGTACGACACCGCGCCCGCCTGCTTCCGCCAGACCGACCCCGACGGCCAGACCCACACCGTCACCGTGGCCGCGTCGCAGGTGGACACCGGCACCGGCGTCACCGCGGTGGCGTCGACGGAGTCGACCTGCTGACCGGCATTGCCGTGCGGTGGCCGCGACAGTTCGCGCGAGTCTCCAGGAACTGAAGTTCGCGGTGTTCTCCAGGAACTTAAGTTCGCGGTGTTCTCCGGGAACTTGAGTTCGCGCGGAGGGGTGGGTCAGAGGGGGAGGAGGTCGTCGCCCTGGGTGATGATGCCGGGCTGGACGACGTTGCAGTACACGCCGACGGCCTGGCCGAGGTCCTTGACCACGTGGCGCAGGATGGCCCGGTCCTGGGGAACGTCGTCGGTGACCTGCTTGGTGATCGCCGCGCACCGCGGGCAGTCGTTGACGACTTCGATGACGGCACTGCCGACGGCGAAGCGGCGGCCGGCCCAGCCGAACTCGGGGTGCCCGGGCTCGTCGCCCGTGTCGACCACGAACGTGGGTCGGAAGCGACGGACGTCGACCACCGAATCGGGCAGTGCCTCGGCCATCGACCGCAGCGCCGACGTCGACAGCACCAGCAGCGGGAAGCAGTCGTAGAACGTGCCGGGCGGCGACTCGAACTCGACGATCTTGTCGCCGAACTTGGCGAAGTCGGGCAGCGGCTCGTCGTCCTCGCGGGCGAAGATGTCGCGCAGGTAGGCCATCGGGTCGGTGACCGAGTCGTCGGGCTTGCGGCGGTAGAAGTCGAGGTCGTCGGCGGGCCGCAGCGACTCGAGCCGCACGTCGCGTCCGAGCTCGGCGGACAGCACGGCGTCGGCGTCGTGGTCGGAGCTGCGCACGGTGCGGCCGTCGGGCAGCGTGATCGTCACCGCGCCACCGCCGGCGTGTGCCGCGGCGAGGCGCATGATGCCGGGCGTCTGGCGGGTGTTGGCCACGAAGCCGCGCTCGACATCGCGCAGCGCCCAGATGCGGTCGCCGATCAGGCCGAGCTCGGTGAACTCGCCATCGGGAATGCGGTTGCCGATCATCGACTTCACCGGGTACTCCCACAACTCGGTCACGTGCATGTCGTTCCCCCTAGAACGTGTTGCAGAGATCGATCATCTCGCGCAGATCACCGTAGCCATGCTTGGCGAACGTGAACGCGATGCGCGGCAGGTGGATGCGATCCTGCTCCTTGCGCTCCGGCCCGATGGGCTCGGTGACGTGGATGTCGCCCGACTTGCACAGGTGGCCGAAGCGACGGTTCAGCTCGTGCACCTGCTCGGCGGTCGGCACCTTGCGGAGCCGCACCACCAGCGTCTCGCCGACGTACCGCATGGAGTCGTAGTTGCGGTAGAAGCCGACGATCTCGTTCACCGCGACCTCGGGATCGTCGGTGATGCGATACAGCGAGCGGTCGGCTTCGGCCACCAGGCCGCGCTCGACGAGCTGGGTGCGCACGAACGCGTCGACGGACTCCCAGTACTGATCGCCGGGCACGTCGAGGAACACGATCGGCACGGGCATGCCCTTGCCGGTCTGGGTGAGCGTGAGCAGTTCGAACGTCTCGTCGAGCGTGCCGAAGCCCCCGGGCAGACATACGAAGCCGAGGCTCTCCTTGATGAGCATCAGCTTGCGGGTGAAGAAGTACTTCATGCTCACGTACTTCGAGTCACCGGCGATGATGGGGTTCGCGCCCTGCTCGAACGGCAGCCGGATGGACACGCCGATCGAATGCTCGCGTCCCGCCCCTTCCATGCCGGCCTGCATGATGCCCGGGCCGGCTCCGGTGATGACCATCCACCCCTCGATCGCCAGGCGGTAGGCGACCTCCTTGGCCGCGGTGTACAGCGGGTCGTCGGCGGTGGTGCGTGCCGAGCCGAACACGGTGACCTTCGGCGCGCCGGTGGCGTGGGCGAACATCTCGAACGCGTCGCCCATCTCCTGCAACGCCGCAGCGGCGATCTTCAGGTCGAGCGTCTCGGGGTGCTGCTGCACCAGGTCGACCGCGGCTCGGAGCAGCTGCTGCGAATGCCGCCGATCGGCGCCCTGGGGCATGCCCTCGAGCAGCGAGGCGATCAGCTCGTCGGCCGGATGCGATTGGTCCATGCGAGGCCCGTTCAGCCGAACGTGGCGGCCTTCTCGGCGAGTGCGTCGATGAGCTCGTCGAAGCTCTTCTGGAAGCTGGCCACACCGTCGCGCTCGAGCTTCGCGGCCACGTCGTCGAGGTCGACGCCGACGGCGGTGATCGCCGCCCAGTCGGCTTCGGCCTGGGCGAGGTCGGCGTCGATGGTGCGGGCCACGGTGCCGTGGTCGGCGAAGGCCTCGATGGTGGCATCGGGCAGGGTGTTCACGGTGTTCGGGCCGATGAGCTGATCGACGTAGAGCGTGTCGGGGTACGACGGGTTCTTCGTCGAGGTGCTCGCCCACAGCGGTCGCTGCGGTACGGCGCCCTCGTCGGCCAACGCCTGCCAGCGCGGCCCGCTGAACGTGCGCTGGAACGCGGCGTAGGCCAACTTGGCCTGGGCGATGGCGGCCTTGCCCTTCAACGCCGCTGCCTCGGGTGTGCCGATGGCGTCGAGCCGAGCATCGACCTCGCTGTCGACGCGGCTGATGAAGAAGCTGGCGACGCTGGCCACGTTGGCGAGGTCGGCGTCGACGGTGCCTGCGTACTGCTCGAGCCCGTCGACGTAGGCGTCCATCACCTGCTGGTAGCGATCGAGGGAGAAGATGAGCGTCACGTTGATGTTGCGCCCTTCGGCGATCATCTGGCGAATGGCGGGGATGCCGGCCTCGGTGCCCGGGATCTTGACCATCAGGTTGGGCCGGTCGATGGTGCGGTGCAGTTCGCGTGCCGCGGCCTCGGTGCCCGGTCCGTCGTGGGCGAGCGACGGGGCGACCTCGACGCTGACGAAGCCGTCACCACCGAAGCTGTCGTGGTAGAGCGGTGCGAACGCGTCGAGCGCGCCATTGATGTCCTGCAGCACCATGCCCCAGTAGTGGTCGAGCGTCGTGCCGCCGGTGGCGACGAGCTCGCGGAACTGGTCGTCGTAGTCGGCCGAGCCCTGGATGGCCTTCTGGAAGATGGTGGGGTTGCTGGTCAGGCCGCGGATGCCGGCGTGGATGAGCCGGTCGAGCTCGCCACCGGTGAGGTAGCTGCGCTTCAGGTTGTCGAGCCAGGGGCTCTGACCGAACTCGTGGTACAGGTGGGCGAGGCGATCCATGATCAGCCGTTCCTTCCCGCCAGCGCCGTGGCGCGGGCGACGACGTGGGCGACATTGATGCCCAGCTTGTCCATGACGACGTTGCCCGGTGCACTGGCACCGAAGCGATCGATACCGATGCTGTCGTCGGCGAACTCGGCCCACCCGAACGTGACCCCCGCTTCGACCGACAGCACGGGCACGCCGGCGGGCAGCACATCGGCGCGGTACGGGGCGGGCTGGCCGAGGAAGCGGTCCCAGCTGGGCATGCTGACGACCCGCGTGCGGATGCCGGAGGCGGTGAGCTCGGCGGCCGCCTCGACGCACAGGCTGACTTCGCTGCCGGTGCCGAGCAGCACCACCTGCGGGGCGTCGGCGTCGACGACGACCGCTGCGCCCACGTCGACTGCAGAGCCATCGGTGCAGACCGTGACGTTCTGACGGGTGAGCACCAGGGCGGTGGGCCCGTCGTGCTCGACCGCAGCGCGCCAGGCGGCGACGGTCTCGTTGGCGTCGGCCGGCCGGATGACCTGCAGGCCGGGGATGGCCCGCAGCGTGGCCACGTGCTCGACGGGCTGATGGGTGGGCCCGTCTTCGCCGACGCCGACGGAGTCGTGGGTGAAGACGAACAGCACCTTGGCGCCGCTGAGCGCGGCGAGGCGCACCGGCGGACGCATGTAGTCGAGGAAGACGAAGAACGTGCCACCGGCGGGCAGGACGCCGCCGTGGAGGGCCATGCCCACCATCGCCGAGCCCATGCCGTGCTCGCGCACGCCGTAGTGCATCTGCCGTCCGCCAGGGGACGCCGCAGTCATCGGGGACTGGCCGGCGAGCTTGGTGCCGGTGTTGCCGGTGAGGTCGGCGGCGCCGGCCACCAGGCCGGGCACGGTGTCGAGCGACGCGTTGAACGCCTTCTCGATGGCGACGCGAGTGGCGATCTTCTCGCCCTGCTCGAAGGTCGGCAGCGAGTCCTGCCACCCGGCGATGCCGGTGGCAGCCCAGCAGGCATCCCACACAGCACGGTCGACGCTGCTGGCGTCGAACCGAGCCTGCCAGGCATCGACGGCTGCGGCGCCGCGTTCGGCGCTGTACGCCCGGTACGCGGCGACCAGATCGTCGGGTGCCCAGAACGGCTCGTCGGGGATGCCCATGACGGCCTTCGTGCGCGCCACCTGTTCGGCGGTGAACGGGTTGCCGTGCGCCTCGTGGCGGTCGGTGAGGTCGGGGCTGGGCGTCGCGATGTGCGACCGCAGCACGAGCAGGCTCGGTGCGTCGGTGACGGCCATCGCTCGGCGCAGCGCGGCCTCGAGTGCGTCGCAGTCGTCGGCGATCTCGCCGAGCTGCTCGACGT
This sequence comes from uncultured Actinomycetes bacterium, assembly GCA_963822385.1. Taxonomy (GTDB): domain Bacteria; phylum Actinomycetota; class Acidimicrobiia; order Acidimicrobiales; family Ilumatobacteraceae; genus UBA668. Next base: position 1,215,394 of record CAWGHJ010000003.1, on the reverse strand, counting down.
GCCAGCCGTACGCCTGGAAGCGTCCGACCACGTCGTCGCTGTAGGTGAGGTTGGTGTCGCCGTCGATGGTGATGTGGTTGTCGTCGTAGACCACGACCAGGCCGCCGAGCTGCTGGTGGCCGGCCATCGACGCGGCCTCGTGGCTGACGCCCTCCATCAGGCAGCCGTCGCCGGCGATGACGAACGTGTGGTGGTGCTGCACCTCGGCGCCGAACTGGGCGCGCAGGTGACGCTCGGCGAGCGCCATGCCGACGGCATTGGCGAAGCCCTGGCCGAGAGGGCCGGTGGTGACCTCGACGCCTGCGGTGTGACCGACCTCGGGGTGGCCCGGGGTGGCCGAACCCCACTGGCGGAAGTTGCGGATGTCGTCGAGCTCGAGGCCGTAGCCCGACAGGAAGAGCATCGCGTACTGCAGGATGCTGGCGTGCCCGGCGGACAGCACGAAACGGTCGCGATCGGGCCAATGCGGATGCGCCGGGTCGTGCTGCATCACCCGTGAATACAGGGTGTGGGCCAGGGGAGCGAGCGCCATGGCCGTGCCCTGGTGACCGCTCTTGGCGTGGAGCGGAGCGTCCATCGCGAAGCCGCGGATGAGCGAGATGGCCTGCTGTTCTTGTTCGGTGGTGAGGGTTCGGGGCACGGTGTGACTGTACCCAGGACTCACGCCGGGGGAAGCAACGTGAGCGGCACCAGATGCCACGGTCCGCGGTCGATGCGGCAGTGGGCGAAGATCTGCTCGTAGTCGGTGAATTCCAGCTCGCCGCGCACCAGTCGGTACGTGAACTTGCCGGGTTCGACCGTGAACGGGCTGACGTTGCGGGCGATCTGCTCGTCGTCCTCGGTGAGGCCCTTGCGGAACACCACTTCGAACACGCCGTTCCCGCTCTCTCCGGGCGGGCAGAAGATCAGCGCGACCAGGTGAGGAGCGATGGTGACCGGCACCGGCGACGGTGCGGCCATCGAGAACATCGCGCCCGTCAGGTCGATGCGTGTCGACGGGCCGGCGGCCTGGCGCATCTCGAAGTTCTCGACGAAAAGGGCACTGACGATCTGCATGGCGGCGAGGGTACCGGGCGACAGGAACTCGCGGAATCGTCCACGGTCGAGACGGGTACCGTGGGGTGGACCGCACATCCAGGGGAGCGCATGCCATGACCACGCTGCAGAACCGGCCGAACACGGCCCTGATCGTCATCGACGTCCAGAACGGCGTCGTCGCCGGCGCTCACGAGCGCGACGCCGTCGTGGCCAACATCGCCGGCCTGGTCGAGCGGGCGCGCCGCGAGGACGTTCCCGTGGTGTGGGTGCAGCACGCCGACGAGGGACTCGAGCGAGGCAGCGACGACTGGCGCATCGTGCCCGAGTTGGCGCCGCAGCCCGACGAGCCGCTGGTCGAGAAGCAGTACGGCGACTCGTTCGAGGCCACCGACCTGGAGGGCGTGCTGTCCGGGCTGGGCGTCGGACGACTGGTCGTGGCCGGCGCACAGACCGATGCCTGCATCCGATCCACGCTGCACGGGGCCTTCACCCGCGGCTACGACGTCACGCTGGTCGGCGACGCGCACACCACCGAGGACCAGTCCGACTGGGGCGCCCCGACCCCCGACAAGGTGATCGCCCACACCAACCTGTACTGGAAGTTCCAGGACGCGCCGGGCCGCACGGCCGGCACGGTCGACGCCGCCGACGTGCAGTTCAGCGCCTGAGCGCGGCTCGAACGGCGTCCTTGACGGGCGAATCGTGCGTCAGGTCGTCGTAGTCGAACGCGCCGCGCCACTCGCCCTCGCGATGGTGGATGCACGGCTGGGCGATGAACCGGGGCCGGTCGCCGCGATGAGGCCAGCTCGCGGCATGCACCAGGAACGGGTGGCACAGGAACACGTCGCCGGCGCGGCCGGTGGCGAGCACGGTGTCGCGGCCGAGCGACGACGGGGCGTGCTCGTCGGGAAGGAAGGCCACGCCGGCGTCCGGCATCGTCGCGAGCGCACGTGCGACGTCGCGATGGGACCCGACCTTGATGCGGGTCGGTGCGTCGAGCTCGGTGACGTCGCTGAACAGCATCAGCAGCAACAGCGCCCGGCCGCGAGATGCGAAGTTGACGCGATACCAGGGTGGTTCACCGAAACTGCCGTCGATGTGCCAGCCGGCGTCGCCGGGGTCGACATCGCTCGGGAACCGGACGGCGAAGGTGCCGTATCCCGTCCGTCGCTGCCACATGTCAGGCCCGCCGAGCAGGTCGTCGATCGCACCCACGAGCGATGGCGCGTTGATCGCGGCGACGAGATCGGGGTGTGCGCAGCCGGGGATGCGGATGACCGGTCGGGTCCACGACGACGGATCGTCGCGGTCGACGTCGAGCATCGACCACAGCACATCGCGACACTTGGCCGCCAGGCCGGGGTCGAACGCCTGCTCGAGCCGCACGTAGCCGTCGGACACGAACCGCTCGAGGTCGGAGTCGGACAGCACGTCAGTCGCGGGTGGCGCGACGCAGCTTCGCCCACAGGTGGTCGAACGCGTCGGCCACGTCGGCGCTGCGTGAGCCGTAGGCGTGCACCGGGCGTCGCTCGCCGATGGCCTGGTTGACGATGACGCGGTGGGGGATGACCGGCTGCCAGATGGCCCGCTTGCCGACGATGCGGATGAGCTCGTCGTAGCGACGGTCGGCCTCGGAACTGACGGGCGGCACCTTGTTGACGATGACCCCGGTGAGCTCGAGTTCGGGGTTGTGGTTGTCCCACACGTCGTCGACCAGGTCGGCGACGGCACCGATGCCGCGCAGCCCCAGTGCGGAGGGGTCGACGACGATGACGGCGTGGTCGGCGGCCGTCAGGCCGGCCGTGGACAGGGCGCCGAGCGAGGGTGGGCAATCGATGAGCACGGCGTGGAACTGGTCGGCGACGGAGTGCAACGCCTCGCGGAACCGCTGCGGTGACCCTCCGTGGTCCTTGGCCAGCAACCGTGGCGACGAGGGGATGAGCCACACCTCGCCACCCCAGGCGGAGGGCACCATGGCCTTCGCTGCGGGCAGCCGGCCCATCACTTCGGCGGCCGAGGACTCGACGAGCGCTGGGTCGAGGCCGAGGACCCAGGTGCTGGATCCCTGCGGGTCGAGGTCGACGACGAGCACCCGCTGACCTGCCTGTGCGGCGGCCGAAGCGAGGCCCAACGTGACGGTGGTCTTGCCGACGCCGCCTTTCTGGTTCAGGATTGCCACAACACGACCCATCCGGCCATGTAAGCACGCGGCACCCGGGTTCCGACGGCACACTCGGATCACCGCTGGTGGATGCCGCAGATTCGCGCGCGGCCGGGGTAGAGTGGAACCCAATGTCAACTCTCTAGGTTCGGGAGCCCTACCGTGAAGAAGGGTCGTCACCGCCGCTTCGAAGAAGCGCGGAAACTCAAGCAGGCCGGTCCCAGTGCGTTTGATCTGGGGTTCGGCGGGAACGATCATCGCCAGTCCACCGAAGACGACGAGTACGCCGCACTTGCGGAGAAGTACGGAGTCAGCTTCGACGAAGACGACGACGACGAGTCCGACGACTGATCTTCACCGGGGGACTGCCGCGCCTGGAATCACCCCCCAACGGCAGTCGCTCACATGCTTCCCTCCCAGATCCGCAACGTTGCTCTCGTCGCTCACGTCGACCATGGCAAGACCACCCTCGTCGACGCGCTCCTGCGTGCCACGGGCACCTTCGCCGCCCACCAGGCGGTGGTCGACCGAGTCATGGACTCCAACGACCAGGAACGCGAGCGTGGCATCACCATTCTCGCCAAGGCCGCGTCCATCCAGTGGAAGGACACGAAGATCAACCTGGTCGACACGCCTGGCCACGCCGACTTCGGCGGTGAGGTCGAGCGTGCGCTGACCATGGTCGACGGCGTCCTCCTGCTGGTCGATGCCGCCGAGGGCCCGCTGCCGCAGACCCGTTACGTGCTGCAGAAGGCACTGGCCCGCGACCTGCCGGCCATCGTCATCATCAACAAGGTCGACCGCCAGGACGCTCGCGCCGACGAGGTCCTCGACGAGGTCTACCAGCTGTTCATCGACCTCGATGCCGGCGACGAGCACATCGACTTCGAGATCATCAGTGCCGTCGCCCGTGAGGGCCGGGCGATGAAGGGCATCGGCATGCCCGACGACGACGCCGACCTCTCGGCCCTGCTCGACACCATCCTCGAGGCCATCCCGGCGCCCGTCGGCGACGTCGATGCCCCGCTGCAGGCCATGGTCACGCAGCTCGACGCGAGCGAGTACCTCGGCCGCCTGGCCATCGGCCGCGTTGTCAACGGCATCATGCGCCGCGGCGAGACCGTTGCCCTGCTCGAGGAGGAGTTCGGCGAGGGCCAGCCTCCGCTGAAGCGCCGCCTCAGCCAGCTGATGTCGTTCCACGGCGTCAGCCGCGACGAGGTCGACGAGCTGTGCGCCGGCGACCTGTTCGTCATGGCCGGGTTCCCCGAGGTCGAGATCGGCGACACCATCGCCTCCATCGAGGACCCCATCGCCCTGCCCCGCCTGGTGGTCGACGAGCCCGTGCTGCGCATGACGTTCGGCGTCAACACCTCGCCGCTCGCCGGCAAGGACGGCAAGTTCCTCACCAGCCGTCACCTGGTCGACCGCCTGAACAAGGAGCTGCTCGGCAACGTCAGCATCAAGCTGTTCGAGACCGGTTCTCCCGATGTCATCGAAGTCGCCGGACGTGGCGAGCTGCAGCTGGCCGTGCTCATCGAGAGCATGCGCCGCGAGGGCTACGAGCTGCAGGTCAGCCGCCCCGAGGTCATCACCAAGGAAGTCAACGGCAAGCGCTTCGAGCCGCAGGAACGGGGCGTCTGCGACGTCCCCGACGAGCACGTCGGCACCGTCACCCAGGAGCTCGCCCCGCGCAAGGGTCGTATCACCGACCTCCGCGCCGGCGACGCCGGGCGCACCATCGTCACCTTCGAGTGCCCCAGCCGAGGCCTCATCGGCTTCCGGTCGCTGCTGATGACCGCCACCCGTGGCACCGCACTGCTGCACCAGCACCACCTGGGCTGGATGCCGTGGGCCGGCGAGATGCCCGACAGCCGCGGCGGCGCCATGGTGGCCGACCGTCTGGGCGTCACCACCGCCTACGCGCTCGACAAGCTGCAGCTCAGCGGCGGCTTCTTCGTCAACCCGCAGGAGCAGGTGTACGAGGGCATGGTCGTCGGCGAGTGCTCGCGTGAGGACGAGATGGTCGTCAACGTGGTGCGTGCCAAGGAGAAGAACAACATCCGCACGCACAGCCACGACGACGCCGTCAAGCTGCCCGCGCCGCGCATCCACACGCTCGAGACCGCGATCGAGTGGATCGCCGCCGACGAACTGGTGGAAGTCACTCCCAAGGCCATTCGCATCCGCAAGCGCCACCTGGCCCTCGAGGATCGCCGCAAGGCCAACAAGAAGGTCTCCGCCTGACCCGACGGGCTCGGCCCTGCGCGAACTTAAGTTCCTGGTGAACACCCTCGTCAGAGGGGGCGGAACTCGTTCGCCGCGAGGCGGCACACCACGGCGCTGACGTCGTGTGCCGCAGCCGTGGCGACATCGTCCTCCCAGCCGCGGGCAACGAGTTCGCGGCCCGATGCGCAGTTGCTGACCGCGTCGTAGATGCGCGGCCGGGCACCCACGAACGCGGCGCGAGCCGCGGCCGCCTCGGGTGAGCAGCGCGGGTGTGACACCGACGCCGACGGGTCGAGTGCGGCGAGCACCGCGCCGGCACCGAGCAGGTCCTCGACCGCCGGGCGCAGCGGACCATCGGCGACGTTCCATCGCTCGCCCGCGGCGACGACGCCGATCGCGCCGCCGTCGGCCAGCAGCCGCGCCGCCGCAGCGGTGGCCGCGGCGTTGCGGATGCAGCCGGCCAACACGTGCGTGGCGCCCAGGTCGCGTGCCAGGAACGCGAGCGTCGAGCCGTTCGGCGACGGCAACACGAGGCGCGTGCCGGGGGCGACCGTGAGCAGATCGGTCGGCGACAGCGAGAGTGCCCCGTCCTCGCGACGTCCGGCCAGCACGGCGTCGTTGCCGACGGCGTAGGCGGCCGCGCCGTCGTCGGCCCAGCGGTACGGCAGGACGACGGCACCCGACTCGAGCGCGCAGCAGACCGCGGTGGTGAAGCGGAGCACGTCGACGATGACGACGACCGCGCAGTGCGGCGCCAGCGCGGCGAGCCCTTCGGCGCCCCAGTCGAATCGGTACTCCTCGCCGTCCTGCGTGCAGAACTCGGGCGCCCGTGCGCCCTGGGCCTCTACCACTGGTCCCAGTGCATGATCGGTTCGAGGGGCAGGCGCTTGGCGGGCTTGAAGTCGGTGCCGACGGTGTAGGCGATCGGGAACAGGCCGGCCTGGGTGTACCCGTCGGGGATGCCCAGCAACTGGGCGGCCTCGGCGTCGCCGCCGTTCATCAGGTGGATGGTGGTCCAGGCCGTGCCGAGACCGCGCTCACGTGCCGCGAGCATGAAGCTCCACACGGCCGGGAGCAGCGAACCCCAGGCCGAGGCGCCGGCGAAGGCCGGGACGCGGTCGAGGTTGCCGGTGATGCACGGGATCATCATCACGGGGACGCGATGGAAGTTCTCGGTGAGGAAGTCGGCCGACGACAGGACGCGCGCCTGCTGCTCGACGCGCGGGTCGTCGGTGGGCATCGGGTTCGCCGCGCCGAGTTGGCGGTAGACGGCGAAGTTGCGGGCGTAGATGTCGGCGAGCGCCTTCTTCTTGGCCTCGTCGGTGACGAAGATCCACTGCCAGCCCTGCGAGTTGCTGCCGGTGGGAGCCTGGATGGCGAGCTCGAGGCACTCCTCGACGACCTCGCGCTCGACCGGCCGGTCGAAGTCGAGGCGCTTGCGCACCGCACGTGTGGTGGAGAGGACGTCGTCGGCAGAGAGGTTCAGGCGCATCCGCGCAGTCTGCCACGACGTGCCAGGCTGGTCGCCATGGGCGAGACATCACCGCAGGACCCGGATCCGGCCGACCATCGCCGCATCAACGAGGCCAACTGGGACAGCCGCGTTCCGCATCACGTGCTCGGCTACGACCTCGATCGCTACCGGTCGGATCCTGGCTTCATCTCGCAGGTGGTCGCGTTCGACGTTCCCCGACTCGGGCCGATCGAGGGGCTGCACGGCGTGCACCTGCAGTGTCACCTGGGCACCGACACCCTGTCACTGGCCCGGCTCGGTGCGACGATGAGCGGGCTCGACTTCTCGGGGGCGGCCATCGAGGCGGCGCGCGAGTCTGGCGTCGTCGACGGGGCACGACATCCGTTACGTGCAGAGCGACGTGTACGACGCGGTCGCAGCGCTCGACGGCGCGCAGTTCGACTTCGTGTTCACGGGCATCGGCGCGCTGTGCTGGCTGCCCTCGGTGGCGCGTTGGGCCGAGGTGGTGGCGTCGCTGCTGCGGCCCGGTGGCTTCCTGTTCATCCGTGAAGGGCATCCGACGATGTGGGCGTTGGGCGACACCCGCGACGACGAGCTGCTGACGCTCGACTATCCGTACTTCGAGACCGAAGGCGTGGTGTTCGACCAGCAGTACACCTACGTCGAGCACGACGAGCCGCTCGAGCTCACCGGCAATCGTCCACTTCAACCACGGCCTCGGCGACATCTTCAACGCGCTGTGGAGCGCCGGCCTGACGATCACGATGTTCGACGAGCACCGGTCGGTGCCGTGGAGGCCGTCGTCGAAGGGCTTCGTGGAGGACGCCGCGGGGGAGTGGCGTCTGGCCGATCGCCCGGAGCGCCTTCCGCTCAGCTACACGCTGCGAGCCGAACGACGGTGACCTGACAAACTTCCGGCCATGTCCGAGGATCGCGTCTCCATCACCATCACCGACGGCATCGCCGATGTGCGCATGACCCGTACCGACAAGCGCAACGCGCTCGACAACGCCATGTTCAGCTGCGCTGGCCGAGGCCGGCGAGCGGCTGAAGACCGAGCCGGGCGTTCGTGTCGTCGTCCTCAGCGGCGACGGTGCGTCGTTCTGTGCCGGCCTCGACCTGGGCACGATGACCCAGGCTCGCCGGTGGCGGAGAGCGGCGGTGAGCGCCAGTCCGGGCAACCCCGGCGAGATGAAGGAAGGCCGCATCACCCACCTCGGCCAGCAGGTCTGCTGGGTGTGGCAGGAGATCCCGGTGCCGGTCATCGCCGCGGTGCACGGCCACGCGCTCGGCGGCGGCATCCAGATCGCCCTCGGCGCCGACATCCGCATCGTCCACCCCGACACCCAGATGAGCGTGCGCGAGGTGCTACTGGGGTCTGGTGCCCGACATGACCGGCACGTTCATCCTGTCGCAGCTCGTCGGTGCCGACGTGGCCAAGGAGCTCGTCTTCACGGCCCGCATCTTCGACGGTCGCGAGGCGAAGGCGCTCGGCCTGGCCACCAAGCTCAGCGACACGCCGTACGACGACGCGATGGCCCTGGCCCGCGAGATCGCCGGCCGCAGCCCCGACGCCGTGCGCGCCGCCAAGGCAGCTGATGAACGGCCTGTTCAACCAGGGCGCGGCGAGCAGTTCGCCGCCGAGCGTGCGCGGCATCGGCTCGCTCATCGGCCGACCGAACCAGAAGGAATCGGTCATGTCGTACTTCGAGAAGCGCCCTCCGGCGTTCGTGGACCCGAGCTGAGGCCGCCGTGTCCGACATCGTCGACACCCGAGAGGTCGATCCCGACAAGCTGAAGATGTACAGCTTCCAGCTGTTCACCAAGCTCGAGGGTGCGGTCACCGCCGGCATGATCCACCTCGGCGACCAACTCGGCCTCTATGCGGCCATGCGCCGCGCCGGACGGCCCCTGTCCACCACCGAGCTCGCCGCCGCCACCGACACCATCGAGCGGTGGGTGCGCGAGTGGGCGTTCAACCAGGCCGCGGCGCGGATGATCGAGGCGCATCCCGACGGCACGTTCTCGCTGTCGCCCGAAGCGGCGGTGGTCCTCGCCGACCACGAGCACCCCGCGTTCGGGATGGGCATGTTCCACCGCCTGCCGCAGACGATGAAGGCGCTCGAGCACGTGCGCGACAGCTTCCGCACGGGCGTCGGTCACGACTACGACAGCCACGGTCCCGAGGGCGCGGTCGGCATCGAGCGCAGCTTCGAGCCGTGGAACCGCGCGTTCCTGGTGCCCATCGTGCTGCCGGCGCTCGAGGGTGTGGTCGACAAGCTTGAACGCCGGCGCGCTGGTCGCCGACGTCGGCTGCGGTGCCGGGAGTGCGGTGCTGCTGATGGCGTCGACGTTCCCGGACAGCACGTTCACCGGGTACGACATCAGCCAGTTCGCGCTCGAGCGAGCGCGCACCAAGCTCGACGCGAGCGGGCTGGCCAACGCAGCGTTCCACGATCCGCGCAGCCAGGGCCTGCCCGAGGACCAGTCGCTCGATCTGGTGTGCACGTTCGACTGCATCCACGACATGTCGCATCCGCAGCAGGTCATCGAGGCGATCCGCGCGTCCTTGAAGCCGGACGGCACGTGGCTGCTGGTCGACATCAAGGCGCTCGACACGTTCGAGGAGAACGCTCGCAAGAACCCGATGGCGTCGCTGATGTACGGCATCAGCGTGCTGTCGTGCATGTCGTCGGCACTCAGCGAACCGGGCGGCCTGGGGTTGGGCACACTCGGACTGTCCGAGAACCGTGCCCGCGAGATGGCCGAGGCCGCCGGGTTCACCCGCTTCCGCAAGCTCGACGTCGACCACAGCGTCAACGCCTTCTACGAAGTCCGCCCCTGACGAGCGTGTCCTGCTCGCTCGGTGCTCGCGGTCTGGACTGCGCACATCGGACGCTGCATTGCTCTGGAAGTGGGCGGCAGCCGGTTCGCGTCGTGCCGTGTAGCCGTGTGTGTCACATCGCTGAGTGGCGTCCACGTGGTCAGCGGTGTGACACAGACCAGTGTCAGGACTGGTCGATGACCTGGATGCGGCGTTCGGCGAACTTCCACGCACCCTCACGGCGTTCGTAGCGGTCGTGGTACACGCCCACGAGTGAGCCGACGTCGCCCTTGGCCTTCTTGAACTGCTCGAGGATGGTGACGCGCCCGGTCGCCGTGCCCGCCGCCTCGTCGACCTCGAAGACCGCGTTGGGCGCGGTCTGCACCAGGTACGCGAAGCCCTTCATCAACTTCGTGAACGCCGCGCCGATGGCGTCGCGGTCCTTCGATTGGCTTGGCCAACTTCCACACGGCGTCGGCGGTCCACAGGTCGGCGAAGGCCTCGCTGTCGTTGCGGACGACGGCGTCGCAGTAGCGGGCCACGAGCTGCCGCAGGGCGATGTCGGTGGCGGGCGCCGCCACGGCGATCTCGACGCGCGGCGACGCGGACTCGCGCAGCGAATCGGGTTCCAGCCCGACCTCCCACGCGGCGATGGTGCGCACGTGCTCGATGAGCTGGTCGCGGTTCATCATTCCGTCGTGGGCGGCGAACTGCACGGCGAGGCCGTCGACCATCGCGGTGATGCGCATGGCTGCCGCGGCCGGGTTGCTGCACACGAACTCGGCGCGCTCGACGCCCTTGGTGATGACCCGCTCGAGCAGCTCGGCCGACTGCTCGTCGAGCTCCTGGCTGATCTTGCGCATCATCGGGTTGCGCAGCGCCTCGCCCCAGCCGTCGATCCAGAGCATCCACTCCATGTCGTTGCTGCCCTCGGGCACGTAGTTCTGCACGACGCGATCGAGCTGGCCGACCGAGGTGGGTGCGGCTTCGACCTCGGCCTCCATCTCGGCGACGTCCTTGCGCGGCGTAGTGGGCGAACGCCTCGGCGAGCAGCTGTTCCTTCGAGTCGAAGTGGTAGTGGATGAGGCTGCTCGACACGCCGAGCTTCTTCGCCACGTCGGCGATTCGGGTGGCGGCGAAGCCGCGTTCGATGACCACCTGGCAGGTGACCTCGAGGATCTCGGCACGGCGCTCGGCGACGGTGGGCTTCTTCACTTCCGCGCACGATACCGGTCCGGCGATCTAGCGTGCGGGCATATGGATCTGAACGACATCAAGCAGAAGGCCGCCACCCTCAGCCCGTGGGCACACATCGCCACCGTGCGAGCCGACGGAACGCCCGACGTCACCCCGGTGCACCCCTGCTGGGAAGGCGACACGTTGTGGATCATGGTCTTCAACGGTTCGGCGAAGGTGCGCAACGTGGCGACCAACCCGGGTGTCGCACTGCACTGGCAGGTCACCGAGAAGGGCGACGGTGTCGAGCTCTGGGGCACCGCCTCGGTGCACACGGATCTGGCCACCAAGGAACGGCTGTGGACGGGCGTGTTCGACTACGACCTGAACCTGTTCGCGCCCGACGGTCCGTCGTCGCCGCAGGTCGCGTTCATGGCGGTGCAACCCGAGCGTGCCCTGTACCTGGCCGCGTACGGCATGGGCGGCACCGAGCGCTGGTCGCGCACGTGAGCCGCCTCACCGTGCTGTCGCGCTCGGTCGCCGGCAAGCGCGTGCTCGTCACCGGTGCGGCCTCGGGCATGGGTCGTGCGACGGCGTTCCTGTTCGCCGACGAGGGCGCGCACGTGGCGGTCGTCGACCTCGTGGCCGAGCGCGTGCTCGCCGTGGTCGACGAGATCCGCGCCGTGCACGGTCCCGACGCGGCGCATGGCTTCGTGGCCGACGTCGGCAGCCACGAGTCGCTGAAGACGTTGGTGGCCGAGGTCGTGGCGACGCTCGGCGGTGTCGACGTGCTCGTCAACAACGCCGGCATCTCGCTGATCAACTCGGCGTTCCAGGGCGAGGACGACTACGAGGCCAACTGGGCGCGCACGCTCGACGTGAACCTCACCGCACACTCGCGACTGATCCGACTGTGCCTGCCGCATCTTCAGGCCGCCGAGGGCGGAGGGCGAGTGGTGAACATCGCGTCCACCGAGTCCATCGTCACCACCGCCGGGCTGGCTGCGTACGCGGCGACGAAGGCCGGCGTGGTCGGCCTGACGAAGAGCTTCGCCGTCGAGCTGGGTCGTCACGGCGTGACGGTGAACTGCGTGTGCCCCGGCCCGATTCACACGGGCATGACCGCGGGCATCGACGAGCAGGCCAAGGAGATCTACGCCAAGCGCCGCGTCCCGCTCCGTCGCTACGGCGATCCCGAAGAGGTCGCCCACATGACGCTCAACCTGTGCCTGCCGGCCAGCAGCTTCGTCAACGGTGCGAGCATCCCGGTCGACGGCGGCATGACCATCAAGCACTGACGGTCAGGACTGGAGCCGCAGAACTCGGCGGTGCCGGAACGTCGCGAGTCGGGCGGTCAGGACTGGACTCGGAAGGCACCGCGCATCAGGGGGTGGATGCGGCAGAAGTAGGTGTACGTGCCCTCGGGAAGGTCGGTGGGGATGTTCCACGTCGTTCGATCGGCCGTGGGCGGTCCACCGATGCCGAGCTCGCCCGAGTCGAAGATCACCGGGCCGTCCGCGAGGGGATAGGCGATGCCGGTGCTCTTGTTGCACGGCGCCTTGCAGGCGGTGATCGTGTGCCACTGGCCGACGCCGATGGGAGCGTCGAGGTTCTCGTAGGTGATCGTCTCGCCCGGCTTCACCGTCGGCACGTCGGCCGTGGCCGTCATGTCGCCCTGGGTGTACAGCCAGTCCTGGATGACGATCTTGCCGTCCTTCACCGGTGCCGACGGCAGCTTCGTGAGGTCGAGGTACTGCGAGTCGTCCTCGCCGCCGTGGTTGTCGTTCTCGGCGAGATGCCCGTGCGTCAGCATGCCGGGTTGGTCGACCGCGGTGGTGAACGGGTCGTCGGCGGGGCCCGACTCGCCCATCCACGTGACCATGATGCCCATCGACTCGTACCACGACGCCAGACCGGCGTCGTAGGTGGCGGTCGTGGACAGCACGTCGCCCTTCTTCACCTGGACGGCCCAGTCGGGCAGCGTCGCCGTCATGGCGACGTCCCACTCACCGCACCGGCGGGCTCGTAGTACTTGGCCTCGGACTGGAAGAGGTGCGCGGTGTCGCCACCGCGGCTGACCCACAGGTCGGTGTGCAGGCCGCCCGGGTGCAGGTGGCCGGCAGTGGCGATGAGGACGCCGTCGCGGTCCGCGGTCCACTGGTTCAGCGCCGCGCCACCCTTGTACGGATCGTCGGCCTGATCGGGATACGTGTAGGTGACGCCGTCACCTGCACCGCGCAGTGCATCGAACACCGGATAGATGCTGCCGTTCTGCACGTCCATCCAGATCGGGTGGGCGGCGATCATCCCGGTGGCCTGGGCCGCGGTGTCGGGGATGATGTCGATGTCGTACGTCACCCACACCTGCGTCTTCTCGGGCGTCAGGTTGTGGAGCATGTAGTTGAGGATCCACTTGTCGCTCGGCTGGTACCGGTAGCCGTACGGCGACGGGAGCGCCATCGAGGTCTTCTCCTCGCCGGCGGCGAAGAACCGCTCGGGCAACGGCGCCGTGGCGTCCGCGCGCCGACGGCGTTGAGCCACACGCCGTGGTGCAGGTGGACGACGTCGACACCGGGCACGGTGCCGTCCTCGAACTGCAGGTTGGGACGGATGCCGACGATCCAGCCCTTCATGTCGGGCTGGGGGATGCCGCCCTTGGTGGCGATGTTGTTCTGGCCCGGCTGGATGTCGAACGGGCCCTCCTCGAAGTGCAGCGTCACCGCGCCGTCGCGCGTGGGCAGCTCGGCCACCGTGGTCGTGGTGGACAGGGCCACCGTCGTCTGCGGGACGAGCGTCGTCGTGCCACCGTCGGTGGAAGCGGTGGACACCGTGGTCGCGCTGTTCGCCGGTGCCGTGCTGCCGTCGCCACTGCTGCACGCGGCCACGACGATGGCACCGGCGGCGAGGACGGCGAAGAACGACGGGGCAGTGCGCATGGGTGCTCTCAGTGCGGGGTGAAGGGGTCGAGGATGCCGGTGAGACCGCTCGGGTGAGGACCGATCGCCAGCTGCTCGAGGATGCCGATGCCGTCTTCCGAGGATCCGTTCGGAAAGTGCACCGTAGCGTCGCACAACGCCTGCACGTGAACGTGCTCGCGAGCGAGCGGGGTGTCGACCGGCAATGCCAGGCGCTCGCCGCCGGTGACCGACTCGCCCTTCCAGTAGCCGTGGCCGAACTCGGGGTGGCCGTAGCCGATGCCGCGCATCTGGAACTCGTAGCGTCGGCTTCATCGCCACCGTCGTGACCGAGCCGTCCCAGTCGACCAGGTCGTACTCGAACGAGTCGGCGAAGCGGGTGCCCGGGCGCCACTGCACACGCCAGTCGACCGTGCGCATCATCTGCGGCTCCTCGCCCACTCGGGCGATGGTGCCGGTCTCGTGCCAGCGCCTGCCGTCGCCGAACTCGTTGACGTCGAAGTGGGTGGACAGCGACGGGAAGTTCGACGGCGCCCACAGCCAGAAGAACTGCGGCGAACGGGACGGGCGCGCCGGTGGGCGCCGGCTCGCCGACGGGGCGCACGCCCCACGAGCGGTCGCGTGATCCCCACACGTCGTCGCGGTCGACGACGATGTGCTCGCCGTCGAGCTCGATCCAGCCGCTCCACGAGCCGAACTGGGTGAGGCGGGTGTAGTCGAAGAAGGTGCGCAGCCCGGCGCGCTGGAAGAAGTGCGCCTCCTCGATGGCCGGCGAGCGGTACTCGAAGGTGAGATCGGCGCGCAGGCCCTGCTCGGGTGCGTCGACCAGGACGCGCAACACCTTGCAGCGGCTCGATCACCTCGCACCTCGATCGGGCCGAGGCGAGTGGCGTCGGCGCGGTCGATGGGGGCACGCTGCGATCGGAACACGCTGGTCTGCACGCCACCGCGCACCACGCAGAACGCGGCGTCGGCGACGTGGCGGTTCGGGTACAGACCCATCGCCGCACCGAAGTACAGGTCGTCCGAGCGCGAGTAGCCGTTGAAGAAGTACCGGTCGTAGTGGTTCACGTCGGCGGTGGCGGTGTGGGCGATCGGCACCGAGCTCTGGTGGATGGGGAAGTCGTCGTAGCTGGTCAGCACGTCGCGAACCGTAGCCAGCGTCGTGGCTGGCTCCGTCACCCGGCGTTCCCGTAGCCTGCAGCGGCATGTTGCGTCGGCATCCGTTCGCCCGAAGGCTTCACCCCGAAGGAGTTCCGCAGCATCTGCATCGTCGCGCTCGTGGCACTCATGATCATCTGCGTCAGCGGGGCGTCGGTGCGTCTCACCGGCTCGGGCCTGGGCTGCGACGACTGGCCGAACTGCAACAACGACAAGCTCGTCGATCTGTCCAACAAGCACGCCGCGATCGAGCAGATCAACCGGCTGTTCACGTTCCTGGTGTGCATCGCAGTGGCGCTCGCCGCGGCCGCCGGGTGGTATCGCCGACCGCGCCGTCGCGACCTGCTCGTCCTCGGCTTCGTGTTGCTCGCCGGCGTCCCCGCGCAGGGCATCGTCGGCGCCATCGTGGTGTGGGCAGATCTCCACCCGGCCACCGTCCTGCTGCACTTCGTGTTGTCGATGGTGCTGGTGTGGGCCGCCGTCGTGATGCTCGTCCGGTCGGGCGAGGCCGACGCGGGAGAACGCGTCGCTCGCGGTCGTGCCGCGCGTGCGACGCCGAGTCGGCTGGCTGGTCGTGTGGACCTGGCTGTCGGTGCTCGCCGGCACCGTCGTCACCGGCACCGGCCCGCACGCGGGCGACGAGGAGGCCCGGCGGTTCTTCGGTACCGAGACCGACATCAACGGTCACGCGCTGCAGTGGGTGAGCCGCATCCACGCCGGCATCGTGTGGGTGACGGTGGCGATCGCGCTCAGCCTGTTCTGGACGTTGCGCAAGTTGCGTCACGATCGTCAGGTGCTCGATGCTCCGCTCACCGCGTGGGTCATCGCCGCTGGCGTGCAGGGCACGGTGGGGTACGTGCAGTACGCCGCCGGTTTGCCGGCAGGTCTGGTGGTGGTCCACGTCGGCGGCGCGACCACGCTGATGGCGATCACGGCGTGGCTGTGGTGCAGCACGTCACGGGTGAACGTGTCGGCCGACGACCTGGTCGCTCACGCCGCCCGCACCTGATCGGGTGGTCCCGCAGAACTTCAGTTCTGCGGCTCCGTGCTCCCGGGTCAGGGGGTGGAGGTGGGGGACGGGTCGTCCTTGCCGAGGCCGCTGACGAACTCGCCGATCTTGTCGAACAGCGAGGCGAAGAAGTGGCCGATGCCGCTGACGAAGTCCATCGTCGCCTGCGCGGCGCCGTGCGGGTCCTGCCACAGCTGGATCAGCAGGAAGGCGATCAACAGGTACAGCGCGATGCGGGCGATCGCTTTGAATTGCTCGAGCAGTGCTGCCATTGGGGGACCTCCGGGGTACGTCAACACCCCACGGTCTCCACCCGATGATGATCAGCGTAGCGCATCGCCTCGCGCGATGCGTGGCAATCCGGTGACGCTCAGGTGAACTTCTTGAGACCCTGCAGACACGTCGCGGAAGCCACGCATCGTGCCGTGGAGGATCGACTCCACCGGCTCGACCGATTCGATGCGACCGGCCACCTGGCCGGTGAGTGCGATCGCCGCCTCCATGTCGCCGCCGAAGTACAGGTCGAGCGCACGGCCGAACTCGCTCAGGTCGACGTGGTCCTCGTGCTCGAGCCGCGTGGTCCGCTCGGTGCGCAGCGCCCGCAGCGCCGGGCGGCTGAAGCGGTTGAGGAACACGGTGTCGGTCTCGGCCGCGTCGACGATGGCCTGCTTCCAGTTGTCGTGCACCGGCGACTCGGCCGCGCAGACCATGCGGGTGCCCATCTGCACGCCCTCGGCGCCGAGTGCGAACGCGGCGGCCATGACCCGGCCCGTCGGTGATGCCGCCGGCGGCGATGATCGGCACGTCGACCTTGCTGGCCACCAGCGGCAGCAGCACCATCGTCGCGACGTCGCGCGGGTTCTTGAACCCGCCGCCCTCGCCGCCCTCGACGACCAGGCCGTCGACGCCGGCGTCGACCGCCTTCAGCGCCGCGGCCAGCGTCGGCACCACGTGGAAGACGGTGAGCCCGGCTGCCTTCAGCTGGGCGGTGTACTTGGTGGGGTCGCCGGCCGAGGTGGTGACGAACTTGACGCCCTGGTCGACCACGAAGTCGACGATCGTCGGGGTCGCGCACGAACGCCTGGGCGATGTTCACGCCGAACGGCTTGTCGGTGAGGTCGCGCATCTTCGCGATCTCGTCGCGCACGTTGTCGAGCTCGCCGCTGACGAGGTCTCGATGATGCCCGAGGCCGCCGGCGTTGCTGACGGCCGAGGCCAGCTGCGCTGCGGGCGATCCAGCCCATCGGCGCCTGGACGATGGGGTAGTCGACGCCGAGCAGCTCGGTGACGCGGGTGCGGACGGGTTCGGGACGCTCGCTCATGCGGCGAACGTACCCGGTGGTCAGCTCTGGCCCAGTACCGGGTCGTAGAGGTGGTGGCAGTCGTTGACGGTGACGAGCGTCGGCCCGTCGGGGCTGACCCGTACGGCGGTGATGCTGGTGTTCTCGATGGTGAACAGCAGCGAACGCTGCGTGCCCAGCAGATGGGCCACGTAGGCGTTGATCGAGCCACCGTGCGCGACCACGGCGATGGTCTGGCCCTGGTGCTGTTCGGCCAAGCGGTCGACGACGCCGGCGACGCGCGTGCGCAGCGAGTCGTCGCCCTCTCCACCGGGGATGCCGTCCCATCGGCCGGTGCGGCTCCACGCCACCCATTCGGGGTCGCGGACGAATGCGCGGCGGCGGAACTCGCCGTTGCCCCAGTCGCCGAGACGCACCTCTTCGAGCTCGGGGTGCACCTCCACGACGAGACCTCGCGCCCGGGCCAGCGGCTCGGCCGTCTGGCGCGCTCGGGCGAGGTGCGAGCTGTACACGGCGTGGATGGTCTTGCCGCCCAGTCGAGCAGCGAGGCGCTCGGCCTGCACCACACCCTGGTCGTGCAGCGCAGGGTCGGCGGACTCGGCCGACCCGGGCACCACGTCGGCCGAACGACCGTGGCGGATGAGCAACACCTCGCACTCGTGCGGCTCGGGGCCGCGCAGCGTGGGTTGGGGGACGGCCTGGGTGCTGTCGAGCTGGGTCACGCCACGACGGTAGCCGTGGCCTCGTGCTCGGCCGTGGTGGTGCGCACCGTGATGCCGAGGCCGGCGACGACGAGCGCGATGCCCACCCAACCTGCGGGCCGGATGCCCTCGTGCACCACGATCGCACCGAGCAGCGCCGCGGTGATGGGCTCGAGCAGGGTGAGTGTGATCACCGTCGGCGTCCGCAGGTGGCGCAGCGCGAACCCGTACAACGTGTAGGCGACGCCGACCGTGACGACGCCGAGGTACAGACCGACGAGCAGCCCCGAACCGGTGGTGAACCAGGCGGGGGAGTGCACGAACAACAGCGGTGAGAGCAGCACCGCACCGCCGCCGAAGACCGCGGCCATGCTGGCAGTGCTGTCGATGCCCGCATCGATGTGTCGCTTGCCGACCGTGGCGAACACCGCCCAGCCCAGGCCGGCGCAGACCGCGAGCAGGATGCCACCCAGGTCGGCCGTGATCTCGCGTCCGAACAGACCGAGGACCGCGACGCCGACGACACTGATCGCTGTGCCGAAGACCCACCGCCGTTCGGGTGGCCGCCGCTCGATGGCGGCGGTGATGATGCCCGACAGGACAGGCCCCGAGCCGATGGTGACCACCGTTCCCACTGCGACACCCGTGCGCTCGACCGCCAGGAAGTAGCCGAGCTGGAACGCGGCGACGCCCACGGCACCGACCACGGTGCTCCACGGTGTGCGCAACCCGGAGCCGGTGCCGCGACGCCACGGGGCACTCAGGTCGCCGCCGCGCCACCGGGCGATCGCGGCCAACGTGACCCCACCGATGAGCAGCCGGATCGCGCCGACCGACCACGCGTCGGCGCCCTCTGGAGCGTTCACGAGCACCGTCCCCGTGGTGCCGAACAGCGCAGCGGAGCACAACACCGCCGATGTGGCAAGCTTCCGGCGGGGAAATGTGAACATCGTGCTCACAGTATTGACGCCGAGGGTGTTCAGCAGATCAAATACGCCGCCGAACCGGTCACTGTGTCCGGATCGGTAACAACGGGTGAACCCAGGGGACCAGTTGACCACACGACTCAAGCAACTCGCAGCGCTGCTCCTGGTGGCGCTGACGGTGTTCGGGCTCTTCGCTCCCTCTGCCCACGCGGCCGACCTGCAGATCAAGGTCCGTGTGCAGAACCAGGTGCTCGACGCCTCGACCGGCAAGACGAAGAAGGAACCCGTCGCCGGCGTCAAGGTCCAGGTGGTCGACGCCACCGGTGCCGCCGTCGGGGAGGGGGTCACCGACGACAAGGGCGTGGCGGCCATCCCGGTGCCCGACCAGGCGGATTACACCGTCACCGTCGACGAGTCGACGCTGCCCGAGGGCCTGGCCCTGGAGGACGGCAACGAACGGTCCATCGCCGGTGATGCGTTCGTCACGTCGTCGGTCACGGTCAACTTCTTCACCGGCTCGGCCGGCCGAGCGTCGGTGGGCTGGTGGTCCCAGTTGGCGCAACGCCTCGCCGACGGCGCCCGCTTCGGTCTCATCCTGGCCATGTGCGCAGTCGGCCTGTCGCTCATCTTCGGCACCACCGGCCTGACCAACTTCGCCCACGGCGAGATGGTCACGTTCGGCGCGATGATCGCCTACATCATCAACACCGACCACGGCATCACGCCCTGGATCGCCTTCCCGGCGGCGATTCTCCTCGGTGGGCTCTTCGGCCTGGCCCAGAACGAGATCATCTACTCACCCCTGCGCAAACGGAAGATCGGCCTCGTGTCGCAGATGGTCGTCACCGTCGGCGTGGCCATCGTCCTCAAGAACGTCTTCCTGCGCATCCTCGGCGGCCGCACCAAGGTGTTCGGTGCGTTCAACAACCAGGCCTGCAGCAAGGTCGGCCCGATCTGCGTCACCCCTCGCGACGCCACCACCGCCTTGATCTCGTCTGATCATCCTCGTGGGTGTCGCGCTGGCCCTGCAGAAGACCCGCCTGGGCAAGGCCACCCGCGCCGTCAGCGACAACCCCGACCTGGCATCGAGCACCGGCATCGACAGCCAGAAGATCATCCGCCTGGTGTGGATCATCGGCGGCATGCTCGCCGCCACGGGCGGCATCTTCCGTGGCCTCGACGAGGGTGTCAGCCCGTTCATGGGCTCCGACCTGCTGTTCCTGATGTTCGCCGGCATCACGCTCGGCGGCCTCGGTTCGGCCTACGGCGCCCTGGTGGGCAGCTTCGTCATCGGCCTGTTCGTCGAGGTCTCCACGCTCGGCATCCCCATCCTGCCCGGGGAAGACTGGCCGGCGCCGTTCGACTGGTTCCACAACGGCGTGCCGTCCGAACTGAAGAACGTCCCGGCGTACGTCGCCATGATCATCGTGCTGTTGGTGAGACCGCAGGGCATCCTCGGTCGACGCGAGCGAGTGGGCTGAGGAGCGCGTCATGAACTGGAGCAACATCATCACCGCAACGCTGAGCGCCTTCTTCGGCGTGAACGCGATGTACTTCGCCATCTCGGCGCTCGGCCTGAACGTGCAGTTCGGCTATGCAGGCCTGCTCAACTTCGGCCAGGCCGGCTTCATGGCGTGCGGCGCCTACGCCGTCGGCATGACCGCCCACTACTTCGGCATCAGCTTCTGGTGGGGCATCCCGCTGGCGGTGCTGTACGCCACCATCTTCGGCCTCATCATGGGCATCCCGACCCTGCGATTGCGGGCCGACTACCTGGCGATCGTCACCATCGCACTCGCCGAGGTGCTGCGGCTCGTCGTCCGCTCGGTGACGTTCAAGAAGTACTTCGGTGGGTCGGACGGCATCAACCAGTTCGGCAACGCCTTCGTCGATCTGACGCCGTGGAACCCCTCGGCGAAGTACTCGTTGAATCCGTTCGCCGACAGCACCAACCTGGTCGGCGCCGTCCTGCTGCTCGGCAGCTACACGGTGTGTTCGGTGCTGATGGGCAGCCTGCTCGCCGACAAGTGGAGCAAGGGCGAGAAGGACGGCCGCGGCACGAAGTGGATCATCTCGTCGATCGTCACGTTCGTGGTCATCCTCGTCCTGGTCAGCCAGACCGAGTACGACGGCCTGTCGTTCAAGTCGCTCATCGTCGGCTGGGTACTGGCGGCGGTCATCGGGGCGCTCGTGTTCATGCTCATGCGCAGCCCGTGGGGCCGTGTCATCAAGGGCATCCGCGAAGACGAGGACGCGGTGCGCAGCCTGGGCAAGAACGTCTACTCGTACAAGATGCAGGCGCTCATCCTCGGTGGCGTGATCGCCACGTTCTCGGGCATCATGTTCTCGCTCAGCCGTGGCTCGGTGCAGCCCGACAACTACAGCCGTGACGTCACGTTCTACGTGCTCACCGCATTGGTCCTCGGCGGTCTGGCCAAGGTGTCCGGCTCGATCGTCGGACCGATGCTGTTCTGGGGCATCCTCCAGTTCGTCGACGCCTTCCTGAACGAGCTGACCAAATCGTGGGGCGGCACCGTCAAGATCTTCGGGCTACCGCTCATCACCGAGAGCAGCCACATCGGCGTCTACACGCAGGTCGTGATCGGCCTGATGCTGGTGTTCCTGATGGTGTTCCGACCGCAGGGCATGTTCGGCAACCGCAAGGAGATGGCGATCGATGGACACTGACGACACCGTGCTCAGCGAGACCGCCCGGGTCGCCCGCGCCGCCCTCGCCAACGTGGCGCCGGAACCCGGCGTCGCCAAGCCCGACCCCATCATGACGGCCGTCGGGGTGCGCCGGTCGTTCGGCGGCATCACCGCGGTCGACGTCGAGAAGGTCGAGATCCAGCGCGGCTCGATCACCGCCCTCATCGGTCCCAACGGCGCCGGCAAGACGACGTTCTTCAACCTGATGACCGCATTCGACACGCCCGACACGGGTCAGTGGACGTTCGAGGGCAAGAGCCTGGAAGGCGTGCAGGCCCACAAGACCGCCGACATGGGCATGGTCCGCACGTTCCAGCTCACCAAGAGCCTGACCAAGATGTCGGTCATCGAGAACATGAAGCTCGGCGCCACCGGCCAGCGCGGCGAGAAGTGGTGGAACGGCATCATGCCGTTCACCTGGCGGGCACAGGAACGCGAGATCGAAGCTCGTGCCGATGCGCTGCTGACCCGCTTCAAGCTCGATCACATGCGCAACGAGTACGCGGGCACCCTGTCCGGCGGTCAGCGCAAGCTGCTCGAGATGTCGCGAGCGCTGATGACCAACCCGAAGCTGGTGATGCTCGACGAGCCGATGGCCGGTGTGAACCCGGCGCTCAAGCAGAGCCTCAACCAGCACATCAAGGGCCTGCGCGACGACGGCATGACCGTGCTGTTCGTCGAGCACGACATGGACATGGTCCACGACATCTCCGACTGGGTGATCGTCATGGCCGAGGGACAGATCATCGCCGAGGGCACCCCGGACCAGATCTCGTCGAACCCGGCCGTCATCGACGCCTACCTCGGCGCCCACCAGGGCAAGAGCCTCTTGGAGGACCTGTGACCAGCACCGACGACGGCACCATGGAAGGCCGGCCTCCCGTACTGGTCGCCACCGACGTGGTGGCCGGGTACATCCCCGAGGTGAACATCCTCAACGGCTGCAACGTCATCGTCAGCCCGGGCGAGTTCGTCGGCATCATCGGGCCCAACGGCGCCGGCAAGTCGACGATGCTCAAGGCCGTGCTCGGCCAGTGCACGGTTCGCTCGGGCACGCGTCAGCCTGAATGGTGCCGATATCACCGGCAAGAAGGCCCACGAGCTGGTCAGCCGTGGCGTCGGCTACGTGCCGCAGACCAAGAACGTGTTCCCCAGCCTCACCGTGATCGAGAACCTCGAGATGGGCTGCTACCTGAGGCCGAAGATGTTCAAGCATCGCTTCGCGTACGTGACCGAGATCTTCCCGAGGCTGCTGCAGCGCAAGGACTCGCGCGCCGGCGCCCTGTCGGGCGGCGAGCGGCAGATGGTGGCGATGAGCCGGGCGCTGATGCTCGAGCCGTCGCTGCTGCTGCTCGACGAGCCGTCGGCCGGTCTGTCGCCGCACCTGCAGGACGAGGTGTTCCTGAACTGCAAGGCGATCAACGCCACCGGTGTGGCCATCCTGATGGTCGAGCAGAACGCCCGTCGCTGCCTGCAGGTGGTCGACCGTGGCTACGTGCTCGACCAGGGCAAGAACGCCTACACCGGCACGGGCCGCGAGCTGCTCGCCGACCCGGCGGTCATCGAGCTCTACCTGGGCACGCTGGCCAAGGCCACCGGCGGCTGAGTCAGTCGTCGCAGCCACCGGATCTTGCGCACAGCACAACATCCAGTGACAGCGACAAGGACTTCGACGCGCAGGCGCGCCACATGTCCGCTCCGGACATCTGAGGTGACAGCGCCAGGAGCCGGCTCGACAACCCCAGAAGCGATGTCGGGACGAATCAGTCCCAGAAACCAGGCGTCCCGTCCAGAGGTGAAAACGGGGAAGGCCCCGGGCGTGAGCCCGGGGCCTTCTCGGTTCAGCGGATCAGATGATCCGAGACGCAATCACTTACCGGCGTTGAAGTTCTCGCCGAGTGCGTTGCCGATGTTGCCATCGCAGCCGTAGACGGCCTTGGCGGTCGGGCCAACGCCCTTCTCGACCATGGTCTTCAGGATGCGGGAACCCTCGTCGAACGTGATGAGGATGATGGCATCGGGGTCAGCCGCGGCGATCTCGTCGACCTCGGCGTCGAAGCTCGTCGCCTTGGGGTCGTAGATCTTGGTGCCGAGGACTTCGACGCCAGCGGCCTCGAGGCCCGAACCCACGACTTCGGCCAGGCTGGTGCCATAGGCGTCGTCGAGGGCGAGGATGTAGGCCGACTGGTTGCCGTCGTCCGACACGAGCTGAGCGATGACGTTGCCCTGCAGGTCGTCCGGGGGAGCCGTACGGAAGTACAGGCTGTGGTCCGGGTAGTCGACGAGCTTCAGCGACGTGTTGGCCGGCGAGAACTGGATGACGCCCGCAGCGGTGATCTTGTCGATGACCGTGAGGGTCACCGACGAGGAAGCGGCGCCGATGATGGCGTCGACACCCTCACCGAGGAAGCGGTCCGTGGTCTGGCTGGCGATGTCGGTGCTGGTGTCACCGGAGTCGCCGGGCGACCATTCGGCCGGCTTGCCCAGGACGCCACCGGCGTCGTTGATCTCGGCGATGGCCAGCTCGGCGCCGGCGAACTCGGGAGCACCGAGGAACGCGAGCGAACCGGTCTGCGGCAGGAGGCCACCGAACTTGAGCACGCCGTCACCCTCGCGGGCCACGTCGGTCTTGGTCAGTTCCTTGACAGCCGAGTCGGGAGCCGAGGCGGTGACGAACTCGGTGAGCGAGTCGTCGAGCTTGTTGCCCTCGCCGAACTGCAGGATGCCATAGCTGGCCTCCAGCGGCTCGCCGTTGCCGTTCATCGTGATCGGGCCGGACTGACCGTCGTAGTCAGGATCGCCACCCGCCTTGATGATGTCGAGGCAGCTCTTGAAGTCGGTGCACTTCTCGCCGTCCTTGGTGATGTTCACGATCTCGTCGGCGGCGGCCGAACCGTCGGTGCCGGCGGCCTCGGCGGCCAGGGCGATGACGATGATGGCGTCGTAGGTCTCACCGGCGTAGTTGAAGTCGGTGAGGCCCTTGCCCGACGGGGTGCCGTCGAGACGAGTCTTGAAGTCGTCGCTCAGCTTCACGAGGGGCGTGGTGCCCTTCATGCCCTTGAGCTCGCTACCGGCAACAGCTGCGCCGGTGGTCTCGGGTGCGCCCGTGGTCTCGGGAGCAGCCGTGGTCTCGGCGCCGGAGGTGGTCTCCGGGGTCGTGGCGTTGGAGCCCGAGTCATCGGAACCGCAGGCCGCGACGACGAGCGCCAGGCCGACGAGCAGCGCGCCTGCACGGCGCGACTGGGATTTCTGCATGGGTTTCTCCCCCTTGGAGCGATGGCGCGGGATGCCCCACCGTTTGTTGTGCAAGAGCCGGGATTGTAGGTGACATTCGGCCCTGTGGACAAGCACCCGGCCCGTTTCTTCGGTTTCCGGACGGCTACGGTTCCGTGCATGACGAGCAGCACCGATGCCCCCGCCGAGCGGCCCGAGGACGAGGTCCTCTACGAGGTCAGCGACCACATCGCCACCATCACCCTGAACGCCCCAGGGCGGCTGAACACCATCTCCGGCCTGATGCTCGACCAGCTCAGTGAGCGCCTCCTGCAGGCGGATCGCGACCGCGACGTGCGCTGCATCGTCCTCACGGGCGCCGGCAAGGTGTTCTGCGCCGGTCTGGACATGGCTGCCCAGATGGGGGCGGCCAAGGGTTCGCTGGGCAACATGGGCGGCGACGGAGCCGAGCCCATCCCCGGTGAGCTGGACCTTCGCTTCACCCCGCCCACCGTGCTGCACAACCTGGACACCCCCACCATCTGCGCCCTGAACGGTGGCGCGGCCGGCTACGGCCTCGACGTCGCGCTCGGCTGCGACATCCGCGTCGCGTCCGCCAACGCCAAGCTCAACCCCGGTTTCGCCAAGCGTGGCATCCTGCCCGAGAGCGGTGGCACGTGGCTGCTGCCGCGCATCGTCGGGTACGCCAAGGCGGCCGAGATCGCCTTCACCGGTCGCACGCTCACCGCCCAGGAGTCGCTCGAACTGGGCCTGGTCAACCATGTCATCGAACCCGAGCACTTCCAGGAGGCCGTGAAGGAGCTGGCCGGCGAGATCGCCGCCAACGCCCCGCTGGCCGTCAGGGCCATCAAGCGGATGATGCGCGCCGCCGAGACCGAGACGTTCGACCAGAACGTGCACCACGTCTTCCTCCAGTTGCTGCCGTTGCTGCGCACCGACGACTTCCGCGAGGGCGTCACGGCCTACATGGAGAAGCGCAACCCCAAGTTCACCGGTCGATGACCGATCCGTCGCTGCTGACCGGGTTGGCCACGACCCGCACGATCCGGCGGTACACCAGCGACCCCATCCCCGACGACGACCTGGCCTCCATCCTGTGGCACGCGACCAGGGCGCCGAGCGGCAGCAATCGGCAGCCGGTGCGGTACGTGGTGCTGCGCGACGGCGACCGAGCGATCGCGGCGAAGGCCCTGCTGGGTGGCTCGTTCCGTGCCGGCTGGGCGGCCAAGCGCGCCGCCGACGGGTACGAGCGGGGCAGCGGCGCCGAGCTCGACTCGCCCAAGGCGCGCATGGCCGCCACCATGCAGCACTACGTCGACCACTTCGAGGACATCCCCGCCGTGGTGCTGGTCTGCCTGATGCGCTACCGGGGTCCGAACCCGTACGAGGGCGGATCGGTGTACCCGGCGTGCCAGAACCTGCTGCTCGCAGCACGGGCTCTCGGTTACGGCGGCGCGCTCACCATGTGGCACCTGGCGGTCGAGGCCGAGTTGCGCACGCTGCTCGACATTCCCGACGACGTGGCCCTGTCGGCGTGCATCACGCTCGGCCGCCCCGCGGGGCATCACGGCCCGGTGCGTCGCAAGCCGCTCGACGCGGTGGTGTTCGACGGTGGGTGGGGCGAGCCCGCCTCGTGGGCGCGGGAACCCGGGCCCACCGAATCTGACTAGGTTTGGCCGCGTCATGAGCGCCTACCAGCCCACCCCAGCCGACCTCTTCACCTTCGGTCTGTGGACCGTGGGCAACACCGGGCGCGATCCGTTCGGGTTCGAGACCCGGCCGCCGCTCGATCCGGTGCACAGCGTGCGCACGCTCGCGTCGCTCGGTGCGTACGGCGTGAACTTCCACGACGACGACCTCGTCCCGTTCGGTTCGTCGGCCGCCGAACGCGACGCCATCGTCACCCGGTTCCGCGCCGCGCTCGACGAGACCGGCATGAAGGTGCCGATGGCGACGTGCAACCTGTTCAGCCAGCCGCTGTTCAAGGACGGCGCGTTCACCGCCAACGATCCGGCCGTCCGCCGCTACTCGGTGCGCAAGTCGTTCGACGCCATCGACCTGGGCGCCGAGTTGGGCGCCGAGGTCTACGTCATGTGGGGCGGACGTGAGGGCATGGAGGCCGAGGCGTCGAAGAACGTGCGCGACGCGCTCGATCGGTACGCCGAGGCCGTCGACCTGTGCTGCGCGCACATCCGCGATCGCGGGTACCGCATGGTCATCGCCCTCGAACCGAAGCCGAACGAGCCGCGCGGCGACATGCTGCTGCCGACGGTGGGCCACGCGCTCGCGTTCATCCAGGAGCTCGAATGGCCCGAGATGGTGGGCCTCAACCCCGAGTTCGCCCACGAGACGATGAGCGGCCTCAGCTTCACCCACGCCGTCGCCCAGACGATGTGGCACGACAAGCTGTTCCACATCGACCTCAACGCGCAGCGCATCGGCAAGTTCGACCAGGACTTCCGGTTCGGCAGCGAAGGCATCCGTGACGCGTTCTATCTGGTGAAGTTGCTCGAGGACGCCGCCTGGCCCGGCATGCGCCACTTCGACGCCCACGCCTACCGCACCGAGGACGAAACGGGTGTGTGGGACTTCGCCAAGGGGTGCATGCGCACCTACCTCATCCTCCGCGAGAAGGCCGAGCGGTTCCGCACCGACCCCGACATCGCCGAGGCGCTCGAAGCGGCGATGGCCGCGCAGTTGGCAGTTCCGACCTCGCCCGACGGTGTGTCGGCCGAGGGGCTCGCGGCCATTCGCGGCGCCCAGTTGGACGCCGTGGCCGCGGGCGCCAAGGGGTACGGCCACGAGCGCCTCGACCAACTCGTGACCGAACTGCTGCTCGGCGTGCGCTGAACGATGCGTGTCGTCGCCGGCGTCGATTCGTCCACGCAGAGCACGAAGGTCGAGCTGCGCCGCCTCGATGACGGCGTCGTCGTCGCCCGGGCGTCGTCGCCGCATCCGCCCACCACACCACCGCGGTCCGAACAGCACCCGTCGGCGTGGCTGGCCGCGTTCCACGAGGCGTTCGACGCAGCGACGGCCGCGGCCGGCAGCGTCGACCTGGCGGGCATCAGCGTCGCCGGGCAGCAGCACGGCATGGTCACGCTCGACGCCGCCGGCGAGGTGGTACGGCCGGCGAAGCTGTGGAACGACACCGAGTCCGCCACCGATGCCGCAGCGTTGGTGGCCGAGCTCGCCGGTCCGGGGGCCTGGGCGTCGGCGGTCGGCAGTGTGCCCGTCGCCGCGTTCACCATCTCCAAGCTGGCCTGGCTGCGTCGCAACGAGCCGGCCGCCTGGGCGCGTCTGGCGCGGGTGCTGCTGCCGCACGACTGGCTCACGCTGCAGCTCACCGGCGAGTTCGTCACGGACCGCGGCGACGCGAGCGGGACGGGCTACTGGAGCCCGGCGGCCGAGGACTATCGCCTCGATCTGCTCGCCGAGGTCGACCCGACGCTCGACTGGGCGCCCATGTTGCCTCGGGTCGCCGGTCCCGACGAGGTGGTGGGCGAGTGGCGCGGCGTCCCGGTCGCATGCGGCACGGGCGACAACATGGCCGCCGCGCTGGGCCTGGGGCTCGACGTGGGAGTTGCTGCAGTGTCGATCGGCACCTCGGGCACCGCCTACACGGTGGCTGAGCGATGGACCGCCGATCCCACGGGCGCTGTGGCCGGCTTCGCCGATGCGAGCGGGCGATTCCTGCCGCTGGTCTGCACCCTGAACGCGACGAAGGTGTTCGACTCGGTCGCCCGCCTCCTCGGGGTGTCGCTCGACGAGTTCGACGCGCTCGCCGGCCAACTGTCGCCGGGCGCGGCCGGGCCGGTGCTGCTGCCGTACTTCGACGGCGAGCGCACGCCGAACCTGCCGGGTGCCACGGGCTGGGTCACCGGTCTGCGCACCGATGTCACCCGTGAGCAGTTCGCCCGGGCGACGGTCGACGGCGTGGTCTGCTCGCTGCTCGACGCGCTCGACGAGTTGCGGCGCCATGCGCCCGTTCATCGTCTCGTCCTCACTGGAGGTGGGGCACGCTCGGCGTCGTTGCGTGCCTCGTTCGCCGCGCTCGGCGACGTGCCGGTCGGCGTCGTCGACGCCGCCGAGGCCGTTGCCGCCGGCGCATGCGTGCAGGCCGCTGCGGTCGCGGGTGGCGAGTCGCATGCCGACGTCGTGCAGCGTTGGGGTCTGGGCGCTGCGGCGGAGGTCGAGGCCGGGGACGGCGACCGCAGCGTGCGTGCCCGCTACGCCGTGCTGCGTGCCGCAGCCGTGGACGCCGAAGGGTGAGCGGCGACCACCGCGCCGATCCGTACACCGTGCTCGGTGTCGGCGCGGACGCCACGCTCGAGGAACTGACGGCTGCTCGTCGTCGACTGGCGATGACGCTGCACCCCGACGTCGGCGGTGACGCGGCCGCGATGCAGGAGGTCAACCGAGCGTTCGACGATGCGGTTGGGTTGCTGACCGCTCCTCGGCACATCAGCCCGCCGGTGTCCGAGCCGGCGCCGCCGTCGCCGCGGCCGCCCGAGCCGGTGCGGCGCCAGCGATGGATGCGCGGCGTGCAGCACGACTCGCCCTCGTTCACCATCGACGTGCTGCCGGTGGAGGCCTTCGAAGCCCTGCTCGTGGTCTGCTCGTGGATGGGCGAGATGCTCGTCGACGACCCGCCCTACGTGCTCGAGGCGTTCCTCCACGATCCCGAGCCGTGCTGGTGCCGACTCGACCTCGTCCCCGACGCGGGGGCGACCACCGTGAGCATCACCGTCGCCGGTGTCGACGGCGACCCCACCCCCGACCCCGAGGTGGTCCGCGACGAGTGGATCGCCAACCTGAACCGTCTCAACGACTGACCAACGTCCCTGGCCGCCCAGGTGAGCGCCTGGTTGGGTGGCGGGCGTGAGGAACGACGAGGTGGCGGTGGGGGTGCGCATCCGCACGTACCCGAGCCTGTGCCAGGGGTGGGGCAACTGCCACCGATGGGCGCCCGACCTGTTTCCGTTGGACGAGGCGGGTCACATCGACGTCCACGTCCTCGACGTCCCCGCGGACCGCGTGCGCGACGCCGAGCTCGGTGCCCTCATCTGCCCCGACCACGTGATCAGCATCATCCGTCCCGACCCTTCACGCTGACGCTGCACCGCCGGTGTTCACCAGGAACTTAAGTTCGCGCGTGTTCACCAGGAACTTGAGTTCGCGCGTGTTCACCAGGAACTCAAGTTCGCGCGCGGAGGCGGCTTTGAGGAGGCGGTCGCGGATGGCGTGGCCGAGGCCGGCCGCTGGGGGGAGGACCGCGACGATCACCGGTACACCGCGCTCGTCGGCGGTGCGCAGGTCGGCGTAGAGGTGCTGGGCGTAGTCGACGAGGTCGGCGGAGCGGTCGACCAGTTCGGCGTGCTCGAGGTCGGCGAGGAGCACGCTCGCCTCGGCGCGTGACTCGGCGAGCAGTACCCGGGCGTTCGGCGCATAGTGCGAGGCGAGCATGCCGGATGCTCGGCTCGGGCCGCTCGCTGGGGCCAGGTCGCCGCCGAGGAGCTCGTCGATCTGCTCGGACGGGATGCCGCCCGGTCGCAGGATCTGCGCGGGCACCACGGTGCAGTCCACGATGGTGCTCTCCACGCCCACCGGGCACGGGCCACCGTCGAGCACGTAGTCGACCAGGTCGCCCAGGTCGGCACGCACGTGGTCGGCCGTGGTGGGCGAGACCATGCCGAACCGGTTGGCCGATGGCGCGGCCACGCCGCCACCGAACCGCTCGAGCAGCTCGGTGGTCAGCGGGTGCGCCGGCACGCGCACGCCCACGGTGTCGCGACCGCCGGTGACGACGGGCAGCACGTGCGCCGCCCGGGGGACCAGCACCGTCAGTGGACCGGGCCAGCACGTCTCGGCGAGCCGTGCCGCGCTCGGCGGCACCGACGCGGCCCAGTCGCCGAGCTGCTCGGCCGAGGCGACGTGGACGATGAGCGGGTGATCGGCGGGCCGACCCTTGGCGGCGAAGATGCGCCGCACGGCTGCCTCGTTCGACGCGTCGGCGGCCAGGCCGTACACGGTCTCGGTGGGGATGGCCACGAGGCCACCGTTGCGGATGACCTCGAGGGCGCGCTCGACCGGGCTCACAGGGACGCGTCGAAGAAGTCGAGCACGGCGTCCCACAGCCCGAACGCCTCGGGCGTGGCGAAGTGGTCGACGTTCCGCAGCGTCACGAGACGGGCGTTCGGCAACGACTCGGCCAGCGGCTCGCCGGGGCCGGCGAAGTCCTTGTCGCCGATGACGACGAGTACCGGGCAGGTGACTCCGGACAGCAGCTCGGCCGCCATGGGGGAGCGTGGTCGGCGCATGATCGCCGCGAGGGCGACAGGGTCGTTGCCGGGCTGGTGGGCGTACTGGGCGAACACGTTGGCGTGGGTGTCGGAATCAGGTGCGGTGCCCTCGATGGCCGCGGCGATGCGCTCGCCAGCGTTGTCGTCGTCGGGGTCGACCACGTTCTTGCCGATGCCGGCCACCACCAGGCGTCGGAACCGGTCGGGGTGGTGCGCGGCGACACGCAGCAGCGTCATCGCGCCCAGCGAGAAGCCGACGGCGTCGACCGGCTCGTCGGGCAGCAGTTCGAGCACGCGCTCGCCCAGATCGGCATACGCATCGGGGTCGTGCGGCTTCGGTGCGGTGCCATGGCCGAGCAGGTCGATACCCAGCACCTCGCGACCTGCGTCCTTCAGCAGTTCGGTGAACCCGCTGCGTTGCCACGTGGACTCGAACGATCCACCCCATCCGTGCACGAGTACCACCGGCGCTGCCACGTGACCACGGTAGCCTTGGTCGGTCCCTTCGCGGGGCCTCCCGTTGCAGCAAAGGAAGCACCCATGCGGTTCCTCGGTGGTACACCCCCGTACGACCTCACGTACAGCGATGTCTTCATGGTCCCCAGCCTGTCGTCGGTGCCGTCGCGCTTCGACGTCGACCTGCGCACACCTGATCGTCTCGGCACCACCATCCCGGTGGTCGTGGCGAACATGACTGCCGTCGCCGGCCGACGCATGGCCGAGACGGTCGCCCGTCGTGGTGGCATGACGGTGCTGCCGCAGGACATCCCGCTCGACGTCATCGAGACGGTCATCGACTACGTCAAGACCCGTCACCTGGTGTACGACACGCCCATCACGCTCAGCGACAGCCACACGGTCGGCGACGCGCTCGGTCTCATCCACAAGCGTGCGCACGGCGCCGTGGTGGTCACCGACGACGGCGGCCTGCCGGTGGGCATCTTCACCGAGCACGACGCTGCCGGGTACGACCGCTTCACCCAACTGAAGAACGTGATGAGCCGCGAGCTGGTGGTCATCGAGGACGGCGCCGAGCCGACCGACATCTACGACCTCCTCAGCGAGGTCCGCCTGAGCATGGCGCCCGTGGTCGACGGCAACGGCCGCCTCATCGGGTGCGCCACGCGCAAGGGTGCGCTGCGCAGCACCATCTACACACCCGCCGTCGACAAGAACGGGCGTCTCATGGTCGCCGCGGCGGTCGGCATCAACGGCGACCCGGCGACGAAGGCGAAGGCGCTGCTCTCGTACGGCGCCGACGTGCTCGTCATCGACACCGCGCACGGGCATCAGCAGCGCACGCTGCGCGCCATCGAAGAAGTGCGCGCCGTGGCTCCCGACGTGCCCATCGTGGCGGGCAACGTGGTCACCGCAGAAGGCACCCGCGACCTCATCAACGCCGGCGCCGACGTCATCAAGGTCGGCGTCGGACCCGGTGCGATGTGCACCACGCGCATGATGACCGGCGTCGGTCGTCCGCAGTTCAGCGCGGTGTACGACTGCGCCGCGGAAGCGGGCAAGCACGGCAAGGTCATCTGGGCCGACGGCGGCGTGCGGCACCCGCGCGACGTCGCCCTGGCGCTCGCTGCGGGGGCGTCGAACGTGATGTTCGGTTCCTGGCTCGCGGGCACCTACGAGTCGGCCGCGGACACGCTGCGCGGACCCGATGGACGGTTGTACAAGGAGAGCTTCGGCATGGCCAGCAACCGTGCCGTGAAGAGCCGCAACCGCAGCGAGACGCCGTTCGAGCGAGCCCGCAAGGAGCTGTTCGAGGAAGGCATCAGCACGTCACGCATGTACCTCGACCCCGAACGCCCGGGCGTGGAGGACATCATCGACGACATCGTCGCCGGGGTGCGCTCGTCGTGCACCTACGCCGGAGCGGCGAGCATCACGGACTTCCACGATCGTGCGGTCGTCGGCGTGCAGAGCGCGGCCGGCTACAGCGAAGGCATGCCGGTCGGAACGAGCTGGTAGTGCGCGTCATCGCCATCGACGGCCCGGCAGGCGCCGGGAAGAGCACCATCGCGCGTGCGCTCGCGGCGCGCCTCGGTCTCGAGTACCTCGACACCGGGGCGATGTATCGAGCAATCACGTTCGCAGCGATGCGGCGGGATGTCCCGCTCGACGACTTCGATGCCGTCAGCCGACTGGCCGAGACCGTCGACCTCGAGGTGAGCGAGCACGGCGTCACGGTCGACGGTGTCGACGCGACGGCCGCCATCCGCACGCCCGAGGTCACGGCGAACGTCAGCAAGGTCGCCGCCAACAGTGGGGTTCGGGCCGAGATGCGTGCTCGCCAGCAGGCGTGGGCGGCCGAGCACGGTGGTGGCGTGATCGAAGGTCGCGACATCGGCTCGGTGGTGTTTCCCGACGCGGAGATGAAGTTGTACCTCACCGCGTCACCGCGGGTTCGTGCCGAACGCCGTGTCGCCGAGGCGGGAGGCGACGTCGACGAGATCGAGTCCGCCATCGCGGCGCGCGACCATTACGACTCGACACGGGCCGACAGCCCGCTCACCGAGGCCGACGGTTCGGCCTACGTCGACACCACCGGCCTCGCCATCGACGAGGTCCTCGACCACATCCTCCGTCTCCTGGAGCACGCATGACCAAGATCCGCACCGAGCTGGCGCAGTCCGACGCGCTGTCGCACCGCATCGCGTACTTCATCGTGCGCAACCTCGTCACCGGCTTCTGCCTGTCGTGGTGTCGCATGAAGGTGGAGGGCAGGGAGAACATCCCGGCCGACGGCATCTTCATCCTCGCTCCGACGCACCGCAGCATCCTCGACACGCCGATCTCGTCGGGTGTCACTCGTCGCCGCATGCGGTTCATGGGTGCCGACAAGTGGTGGAGCAACAAATGGTTCGGCCAGCTGCTGTCGATGCTCGGCGGCTTCCCGGTCACGCGCGGTTCGGCCGACCGCGAGGCGCTGCGTCGCTGCATCGCGCTGCTCGAGGGCGGCGAGCCGCTCGTGCTGTTCCCGGAGGGCGAGCGCAAGTCGGGCCCCATCGTGCAGCCGTTGTTCGAAGGCGCCACCTACATCGCGGCGAAGACCGAACGCGCCGATCATTCCCGTCGGCATCGGTGGCTCCGAGAAGGCCATGCCCAAGGGTGCCAAGTTCATCCACCCGAAGAAGCTGCACGTCATCATCGGCGCACCGATCACCGTGCCGACCGTGGGGACGTCGAAGGAACAGCGCGAGGCGATGAAGGTCGTCACCGGCGAGCTGCACACCGAGCTGCAGCGCCTGTTCGACCTGGCGCAGGCCCGTTCGGGGAACTGAACCAGGCTGGCACGCGTGGCGAGCGACTAGCTCGCGAACCAGCCCTGCAACGCCTGCGCCAACCACACGGGGTCGCGGGTGCCGCACAGTTCGCGGGCCGAGTGCATGCTGAGCTGCGGCACGCCGACGTCGACGGTGGCGATGCCCAGGCGAGTGGACGTCAGCGGACCGATGGTGCTGCCGCACGGCATGTTGTTGCGGCTGACGAACACCTGCCACGGCACGCCCGCCGTCTCGAACACGCGCTGGGCGAGCGCCGCGGTGTCGGGCGAGGTGGCGTAGCGCTGGTTGTGGTTGAGCTTGATGGCCGGTCCCTGGTTCACGAGCGGGCGATGGCCGGCCTCGTGACGCTCGGGGTAGTTGGGGTGCACGCTGTGGGCGTTGTCGGCGCTGATGCACGCGCTGGCCGCGAGCTGCGCCAGGTACTCGGCTCGGTCGGCGCCGTTGGCGAGCGCCAGTCGCTCGAGCACGTGCTCGAGCAGCGCGCCAGATGCGCCGGTGGTGCTCTCGCTGCCGACCTCCTCGTGATCGAACAGCGCGATCACCGCTGTCGCCGCGTGCGGCGCATCGGCGGCGACGAGCGCCGCGGTCGCGGCCCAGCACGATGCCTGGTTGTCGAGCCGTCCGGAGGCGAGCAGATCGCCCTCGGGGCCGAGCACTGCGGCGGGCGTGCGGTCGAACAGCGACAGATCCCAGCTGACGACATCGGTGCCGGCGACGCCTGCCTTCGCCGGCGATCCAGTCGCGGAACTCGCCGGCGGCCGGCTGCCCCAGGCCCCACACGGGGGAGAGGTGCTGCTGCTTGTCGAGCTGCACGCCACGCTCGTTGACATCGCGGTCCAGGTGGATGGCGAGCTGCGGCACCCTGGCGACGGCGTCGTGGACGGCCACCAGATGCCGTCCGCCGTCGCGAGTGGTGAGCACACCGGCCACTCCGAGGTCGCGGTCGAGCCACGAGTTCAACAGCACGCCGCCGTAGACCTCGACGGAGAGCTGCTTCCACCCGAACGCGCCCGCATCGGCGTTCGGCTTGATGCGCAGGCACGGCGAGTCGGTGTGCGCCCCGACGAGTCGCAGCGGCGACGTGGGGTCGGCATCCGGACCGCGATGCCATGCGACCACGGCCGCACCGCGTTGGACGTACCCCTTCGCGGGCGCACCCGTCCACGCCTCGTCGAGCGGCAGCGCGACGAAGCCGGCCTCCTCCAGTCGTTGCACGGCCGACGCCGCCGCGTGCCACGGCGACGGTGAGGCGTCGAGGTACGCGACCAGGTCGTCGAGCGGCGCGCTCACGAGTGCAGTCCGATCGGCAGGCCGGTGCCACGGAGGTGGGCGGTCTCGTTCATGGTGAGGATGCTCTTCACACCGCCACGTGACGCTGCGACGCGGTGGATGCTGGTGTAGTTCGGGTAGAAGAACCCGGGCCCGACCGGCAGGCCGAGGATGTGCGTGAGGTAGGCGTTGATGGTGCCACCGTGGCACGAGACGGCGATGCGCTGGCCGGCATGGGCGTCGATGAGCGCGTCGAGCGCCTCGACCACACGGGCGCTGAACTCCTCGGCCGTCTCGTCCGGCGACGTCCACTCACCGCGCATCAACTCGTGATACCTCGGGTCGTTCGACGCCTTGAGCTCCTCGATGGGGATGTACTCGTTGCTGTTGCGGTCCCATTCGGCCACGCCGTCGATGACGCCGATGTCCAGGCCGCGGCGGGACGCGAGCGGCTGCGCCGTCTGGAAGGCACGACGCAGCGGGCTCGCGTACACCGCGTCGAGCGGTTCGCTGGCGAGGTAGTCGGCGAGATGCTCGGCCTGGGCCAGCCCGGCAGTGGACAGCTCGGGATCGGCGATGCCGTCCTGCAGTTCGCGGCGAACTGGTAGACCATGACGGATCAGCAGCAATTCCATTCCGACAAGACAAGCAGAAATGACGACACGAACGAAGATCGTGGCCACACTGGGCCCGGCCAGCACCGCCCCTGGCGTGCTCGACCGCCTGCTGCGCGCCGGCACCGACGTCGTGCGCCTGAACCTCAGCCACGGCACGCTCGAGGGTCACCTGGCCGTGCTGGCCGAGGTGCGCGCCGCCGCCGAGCGGACGGGCGAGGTGGTGGCCGTCCTGGCCGACCTGCCCGGTCCGAAGGTGCGGTCGGGTGCGTTCCCCGAGGGTGGCGTCGAACTGCTCGGCGGCTCGCTGCTGACGATGGCACCGGGTGAAGGGGCCAGCTCGGCGTCGCACATGACGGTCGACTATCCGACCCTGCTCGACGACCTGATCGCCGACGACCGCATCGTGCTCGGTGACGGCGCGATCTCGTTGCAGGTCGAGGCGGTGGCCGCCGACACCGTGCACTGCCGGGTGCTCACCGGTGGGCGGGTGCAGGGCCGGCCCGGTGTGCACCTGCCGTCCGAGCGGCTGCGCCTGTCCACGCCCACCGACGACGACCTCGTGCTCGGCAAGGCCATGGCCGAGGCCGGAGCCGACTTCCTGGCTGTCTCGTTCGTGCGGTCGGCACACGATCTGCGGGTGATGCGCGAGGCCATCGCGCCGTACACCACTCGCCTCGTCGCCAAGATCGAGACGCTCGGCGCCATCGCCGATCTCGACGAGATCATCGGCGAGGCCGACGCGGTGATGGTCGCTCGCGGCGATCTGGGCATCGAGTGCCCCCTCGAGGACGTGCCACATCTCCAGAAGCGCATCGTTCGCCAGTGCGTCGAGGCGGCGGTGCCGGTCATCACGGCCACGCAGATGATGGAGAGCATGATCACGTCGCCCTCGCCCACCCGCGCCGAGGTCAGCGACATCGCCAACGCCGTGTTCGACGGGACCGACGCGCTGATGCTGTCGGCAGAGACCGCGATCGGCATCGACCCGGTCGCCGTGGTCGAGATGATGAACCGCATCGCCGGGCGGGCGGAGTCCGAGGCCAGCTACAAGCAGTGGGCGACACGACTCGGTCGTCAACAGCGGCTCGCCTGGCCCGACGGCCCGCACCGCATCACGCTCGCCATCACGCACGCAGCCAGCCTGGCCGCCGAGGACGCCGCTGCCGACGCGATCATCTGCTGCACGCGCAGCGGTCGCACCGCCCTGGCCATGGCGCGCTTCCGTCCGCTCTGTCGGCTCATCGCCGTCTCGCACGACCCGGCGGTGGTTCGTGCGCTGGCCCTGTCGTGGGGTGTGCGATCGATGGAGCTGCCCAGCTACGGGACCACCGACGAGCTGGTCTGGCACGCCGTCGAGCGGGTGGTGCAGAGCGGGCAGGTGTCCGAGGGCGAGACCGTGCTGGTGCTGGCGGGAGCTCCCGACCGTGCGAGTGGCGCCGCCACCGACGTCCTTCGTATCGTCCGCATCTCGTGACGTCCGACGCGAGTGAGCACCGAGGAATCTGGAGTGAGGAAGCGGGCGACCCCGATGCGCCGTTGGTCGTCGTCGTGCATGGCACGATGGACCGCGCCGCGGGGATGCTGCGGCTGAGTCGCAAGCTCGACGACCGCTACCGGGTGCTGCGCTACGACCGGCGCGGCTACGGCCGGTCGAACCCGCACGACGGGCCGTTCGACATGGACGGCCAGGTCCACGACCTCGTCGCCCTGCTGCACGGTCGCCGGGCCGTCGTGGTCGGGCACAGCTACGGGGGCAACGTCGCGCTGGCCACCGCAGTTCGGTACCCCGAGCTCGTGGCCGGCGTCGCGGTGTACGAGACGCCCATGTCGTGGGAGCCGTGGTGGCCGGGCACGACTGCGGGCTCGGTCGCCGTCGCATCGGAGGACGGCACCGAGGTGGCCGCCGAGGTGTTCATGCGCCGGCTCATCGGCGATCGCCGCTGGGACGAGCTGCCCGAGCGGACCAGGGCGACGCGTCGTGCCGAGGGCGCGGCGTTGGTGGGGGAGTTGGGCGACCTGCGCGCCCACGCGCCATGGGACCCGCAGGACGTGAAGGTGCCCGTGTTCGTCGGGCGTGGCAGCAATGGCGCCGCCCATCATCAGACCGGCATGGCGCGCATGGTCGAGCTGATCCCCGGTTCGACGCTGGTGACGCTCGACGGCTGTCGTCACGATGCACCCACCAGCCACCCCGCCGACTTCTGCCACCAGCTGGTCGAGCCCCTGCTGCGCGCCGTCGGCGCCCCCTGGTCCGACCGTCTCCACCACCCCTGACCGTCACCCGCTGAGTCCCATGGACCCGAGGTTTTCCGGCACAGGGCGCCTGACCGAGGTTTTGCGGCGACCCCGTCCCTGCCGGAAAACCTCCGTCAGCCGGGACGTGCCGCAAAACCTCGCCTGAGGGTGGTCGGGTCTGAAGGGGTTACGGGGCGGGGACTTCGACGTCGGTACCGAAGAAGTTGCAGGTGATCGAGCCGACGCCGGCGCTGCCGGATTCGAGCTCCTGCTGGCCCTTCTCGACGCAGTCCTGCAGTGCGGACCGCTGGGTCCAGGCGCCGAGCGCCAGTCCGGCCAGCACGACGATGAGGATGACCTTGGTGACGATCGTCTTCACGACGATGGCCGACACGATGGACAGCACGACGAAGAGCACGGCGACACCGATGGCGATGTTCTTGGCGGAATCGACCGAGAGGGCAGACATGTCACGAACCCTACGCCGTAGGGTGTCCGCGTGAGCGATCAACCCATTCACCTCACCCCGCAGGGCCCGCCCCGCACGGTGCTCCCCCTGGAGGACGCCGCCGTCCGCCATGAGCTGCAGCAGGCGCTCGCCGCGCCGGCCGACGAGGTGCGGGCCCGCGTCGCCGAGCTCGCGGCCCGCCACCCCCGGTCGCTCATCGCCTGGCGTGCGCTCGGTGATCACGGCCGCGACACCATCGAGCGCTACGCCGCCTACCGGGTCGGTTACCACCGCGGCCTCGATGCGCTGCGTGCCAACGGGTGGCGCGGCTCGGGGTACGTGCGCTGGGCCGACGAGTCGAACCACGGCTTCCTCGGCTGTCTGCAGGGGCTCGGCCGTATGGCCGCCGAGATCGGCGAGGCCGACGAGGCCGATCGCATCGCCATCTTCATGGCCCAGCTCGACCCGACCGACCCGACCGGCCCGGTCGGCTGATCGGGCGACGAGGTCGCGGCCGATGATCGTCGGCGCCGTGCTCTGCGGTGGTCGCAGCACACGCATGGGCAGCGACAAGGCGCTCCTCGCGGTCGACGGGGTGCCCATGGCGCGCCGTGTGGCCGACGCATTGGTCGCCGGAGGCTGCGACCCGGTCGTCGCGATCGGCGGCGACACCATGGCGCTGCAGGAGATGGGCCTCGAGGTCGTGCCCGACCGATGGCCGGGGGAAGGCCCGATGGCCGGCGTGCAGTTGGCGCTCGACCACTGGCCCGACGCAGACGCCATCGTGGTGGTCGCGTGCGATCTGCCGAGCCTCACCGGTGCCACCGTCGCGGCGCTGCTCGCCGCGTTGGCGGCGGACGCGGGCGCGTCGGCGGCCGTCGCCGTCACCGACCGCATCCAGCCACTGTGCGTGGCGTGGCGTCCCTCAGCGTCACCGACCGTGCGGCGAGTGTTCGCCTCGGGTGAACGCCGACTCCACGTCCTGCTCAGCGAACTGCCGGTCGTGGAAGTCTCTGCGAATCTTCAAGATCTGCGGAACGTGAACGCCCCCGGTGACCTGGGCACTAGTTTGTGACGCCATGCCCATCCAGGAAGTGAGCACCGCCGATCTCGAGGCCGCACTGGCGTCCGGTGCGACCGTCATCGACGTCCGCGAGACCGACGAGTACGAGAGCGGCCACGTGCCCGGAGCGGTGCACGTGGCACTGGGCACGGTGCCCGACCACGTCGATGCGTTCACCGCTGGCACGTACATCGTCTGCCGCAGTGGAGCCCGCAGCATGCGTGCCGCCGAGTTCCTCGCCGAGCAGGGCATCGAGACCATCAACGTCGCCGGCGGCACACTGGACTGGATCGCCGGCGGGCGTCCGGTCGTCACGGGAAGCTCGCCTTTGTGACCTACCGCTGGATCGGTACGAGCGAAGAACTTGCCGAGTACGTCGCTCGCCTCCACGGCGAACCCCGTTACGCGATGGACACCGAGTTCCACCGCGAGCGCACCTACTTCCCGAAGCTGGCGCTGGTGCAGATCGCCGGCGCGGGTGAGATCGTCCTCATCGATCCGCTGTCGTGCGACCTGTCGCCGCTGAAGGATCTGTTCCAGAGCGAATCGATCTCGGTCCTCCACGCCGCACAGCAGGATCTCGACGTGCTCACCCACGCCGTCGGAGCGGTTCCGAAGCACATCTACGACACGCAGCTCGCCGCCGGGTTCCTCGGCTACAGCACGCCCTCGCTCGTGTCGCTGCTGCAGGCCGAACTGCCGCGTCACCGCGGCGAAGGGCGACCGTCTCACCGACTGGCTCCGCCGCCCGTTGAGCGACGACCAGAAGTCGTACGCGGCCAGCGACGTCGCCCACCTGCTGCAGCTGCAGGACGTGCTCGACGCGCAGCTCCTCGAACAGGGCCGCACCGAGTGGGTCGCTGCCGCGTGCCTGGAACTGTTGGCCAAGCCGGTCAGCGGCACCGAGCCCGACATGGCCTGGACCCGCCTGAAGGACGTTCGGGTGCTGAAGCCCAAGGCCCGTGGCGTGGCCCGTTCGCTGGCGTCGTGGCGCGAGCGCCGGGCGATGTCCATCGACTCGCCGGTCCGCCAGGTGCTGCCCGACCTGGCCATCCTGGGCATCTCGCAGCGCCAGCCACGCACGCTGGCCGAACTCGCCCAGTCGCGGGGCGTCGACGAACGCCACAGCCGCGGCAACATCGCCAAGGAACTGCTCGCCGCCGTGGAGGAGGGCCTGAAGGAAGAGGCTCACCTGCCCGCACCCGACGGCGACGACCTCGACCGCAGCATGCGACCCGCGGTCGCGCTCGTGTCGGCCTGGGTGGGCGAGGTGGCCCGTGCCGAGCACATCGACACGGCGTTGCTGGCGACGCGCAGCGACCTGGTCGCGTTCCTGCGTGGCGATGAAGAGGCCCGCCTGGCCCAGGGCTGGCGCCACGATCTGCTGGGCGACGGCATCCGCAAGCTCGTGGCCGGCAAGGCTGCGCTCACGTTCGACGGCAAGGGCGGCCTGAGCCTCATCGACGTTCCCGGCTGACGAGCGCCGGGCACGGCTGCCGACCTACCGGGTCGGCTCGCCCGCCACCCAGACCTGCTCGATGCGGTCGAAGCCGCGCAACGCCACCAGATCGGCGCGCTTGCCGACCTCGATGGTGCCTCGGTCGTGCAGGCCGAGCAGGCGGGCGGGGTTGGTGCTCGCGGCGCGCAGGCTCTGCTCGATCGGGATGCCCGCCGCGTTGCAGTGGGCGATCGCCTCGATCATCGTGACCGCGCTGCCCGCCAGCGTGCCGTCGGGCAGTCGTGGCGCGCCGTCGCGCATCTCCATGCCGATGCTGCCCACCGAACCGGCCCGCCAGGCGACCGCGTCGGTGACCAGGACCATCCGCTCGTCGCCCAACGCCTGTGCTGCCAGGCGGAGCGCTCGCGGGTGCACGTGCACGCCATCGGCGATCAGCGACGCACTGACGTCGCGGTTGGTCATCGCGAACACCGCCACGCCGGGCGAGCGGTGGTGCACGCCGCTCATGCCGTTGTAGAGGTGGGTGGTGAGGCGCGCGCCGGCCGCGACGCACGCATCGAACTCGTCCTCGCTGCACTGCGTGTGCCCGATGGACACCAGGCGCCCCCGCAACGTGAGGTGCATCGTGGCGTCGACCGCCGCCGGCTGTTCGGCCGCCAACGTCACCACGGCGACGTGGTCGGGGAGCGCGGCCAGCCACTCCATGTCGATCGGCACGATCAGGTCGCGCGGATGCGCGCCGGGTGATCGTCCGAGGAACGGCCCCTCCAGGTGGGCGCCGGCGATGGTGGGACGGCCTGCCGTCGGGCGTTGCATGGCCGCGGCGATGCGTTCCAGCGGCCGGGCATAGCGATCGAGCGGCATGGTGACCAGCGTGGGGCACCACGTGGTGACGCCCTGGGCGAGGAGCAGCGCGTCGAGACGATCCCAGTCGGAGCCCGACGCGGACGCGACATCGATGTCGTCGACACCGTTCACCTGCACGTCGACGAATCCGGGGACGATGCGCAGCGACGTACCGACGCGCTCGACGGGCTCGATGGCCGAGATGGCGTCGCCTTCCAGATGCAGCCGAGCCGGGCCACTCCAGCCCTGTGGCGTCAACAGGCCGGCGGCCTCAAGGACCGACATGTCGCTCAGATCCCATATGCTGCCGAGCGTATGGCAGATTCGGCCGCTGAGCACGTCCCCACACGGGAGCTCATCATCACCGAAGCGCTGCGGTGCTTCGCCGAGTCCGGCTACGAGGGCACCTCGCTGAACGACATCGCGGCGGGCGTCGGCATTCGCCGGCCCAGCCTGCTGCACCACTTCGCGTCGAAGGAAGCGCTGTACGGCGAGGTGTTCGAGCAGCTGCTCAGCGACTGGGTCGAGAAGCTCAGCGTGATGGCCACCGCGCCCGAGGTGGGGTGGCGGAAGATGGAGCTGGTCATCGAGGCCGGCTTCGACCTGTTCGCCGAGAACCCCGACTACGTGCGGCTGATGCGCCGCGAGGCGCTCGACGGCGGATCGCACCTCGGCATCGAGCTCAGCGCGGTGCTGCGGCCGATGTTCGATCGCGCCGTCGCGTTCTTCCAACGCGAGATGGACGCCGGCGTCTTTCGCCCGCTCGACCCCGCGCAGCTGCTGCTGTCCGGCTACGGCGCCGTCCTCAGCTACTTCAGCGACGCGGTCTTCCTGAACGGACTCATCGACGTCGACGCGCTGTCGCCCGAAGCGCTGGCGCGGCGCCGACAGCACATCACGGAGTTCTTCGTGGCAGCGTTGACGCCGTGACGTCACGCGCCCATCTGTACAAGCCCCTCTCCGACGACGTCGCCGAACGATGGTCGAAGTTCGGCGTCTGGGATCGCCCGTTCTTCCCGACCCACGTCGGGCTGGTGGTCGAGGAGGTGCGTCACGACTACTGCCGCATGCGCCTCGCGTTCAGTCCCGAGCTCGAGCAGGCGGCGGGTGTGGTGCACGGTGGTGCCATCGCGACGGCGCTCGACCACGTGGTGGTTCCCGCCGTCGGTTCGGCGTACACGGCCGAACACCGCTTCAGCACGGTCGACATGCACGTGCAGTACCTGTCGGCCCTCATCCAGGAGGACGGTCTCGTCGAGGGCTGGGTGGTGAAGCGGGGCCGCACCACCGTGTTCTGCGAGTCCGAGCTGATGGGGGCCACCAGCGGGAAGCTCATCGCCCGCAGCGTCCTGACGTACAACGTGAGCACGCCGCGTCACTGACAGTACGGTGGTCGGCGATGACTGCCAGCGGTAACACCCTCTCCGAATCGGCCTCCAAGGCGCTGTTGCGCGAGTTCGGAGTGCCGATGGCCCCCGAGCGCGAAGTCGGTGATGCGGCCGCCGCCGCCGCAGCCGCCGCCGACCTCGGTTTCCCCGTCGTGGTGAAGCTGTGCGGCGACGCCATTGCCCACAAGACCG
Source organism: uncultured Actinomycetes bacterium (assembly GCA_963822385.1). GTDB lineage: Bacteria > Actinomycetota > Acidimicrobiia > Acidimicrobiales > Ilumatobacteraceae > UBA668. The sequence goes on along the minus strand of CAWGHJ010000003.1, from coordinate 1,171,427 downwards.
AGCGTGGCCTGGTGAAGCTGCGCCTCGGCGACGCCGCCGCAGTGGAGACGGCGGGTGCCGAGCTGCTCGGCAAGGCCACGGCCGACGACGGCGACGTCACGCTGTTGGTGGCGCCGATGATCAGCGGCAACCGCGAACTCATCGCCGGCATCGTGCGCGACCCGCAGTTCGGTGCCAACGTGATGCTCGGTGTGGGCGGAGTGCTCGCCGAGGCCGTCGCCGACGTGCAGTTCCGTCCGGTGCCGATCAGCGAGGTCGACGCCTACGAGATGATCGAAGGGCTGGCCACGCAGAAGCTGCTCGGGGCGTTCCGCGGCGAGGCCGCGGTCGACGCCCCAGCGCTCGCGGCAGTGCTGGTGGGTCTGTCCGCGCTGGCTGCAGCCCGACCCGACATCGTCAGCGTCGACGTCAACCCGCTCATCGTCCGCGCCGATGGCACGCCGGTCGCGGTCGACGCCCTGGTCGAGCTCGGCGCGCCGGCCGCAGCCGCTCGTCGCCCATCGCGACCGTCCCAGCGACGAGCTGTTCCGTGCCCTGTTCGACCCCAAGGGTGTGCTCATCGCGGGCGCCAGCAGCCACCCCGGCAAGTTCGGGTTCGTCAGCCTCCACAACGTGCTGGCCAACGGGTTACGCCGGAGGCGTGTACGGCACGAACCTGCAGGGCGAGGAGGTGCTCGGCATCCGCACGGTGGCCGACATCGCCGAGCTGCCCGACGGTGCCATCGACCTCGTGTTCGTGTGCACTCCGGCCAGCGCCAACCCCGGTCTGCTCCGCGCCTGCGCCGCCAAGGGTGTGAAGGCGGCGTTCCTCACCAGCGCCGGCTACGGCGAGGCCGGTGAGGAAGGCCGCGCTGCCGAGGCCGCGCTGGTCGCGCTCGCCGACGAGCTGGGCATCCTGCTCGCCGGCCCGAACGGCCAGGGCGTGGTCAGCACGCCGGCGAACCTGTGCGCGCAGATCGTCGCTCCGTACCCGCCGAAGGGTCGCATCGCGGTGGCCAGCCAGAGCGGCAACTTCGTCGTCCAGCTTCCTGAACTACGCGCGCCAGACCGGCGTCGGCATCAGCCGGGCCGTCTCGGCCGGCAACGCCGCCGCGGTCACACCCGCCGACTATCTCGACTTCTACGCCGACGACCCGGAGACCTCGGTGTCGCTCGCCTACGTGGAGGGCATCGTCGACGGCCGTTCGTTGCTCGACCGGTTCGCCTCGGTCGCGGCGCGCAAGCCGCTCGTCGTGGTGAAGGGCGGCGCCACGGCCAACGGCGCCCGCGCCGCCGCCAGTCACACCGGTGCGCTCGCCGCCGACGACAAGGTGTTCGACGGCGCCTGCCGCCAAGCCGGTGTCACCCGCGCCGCCACCGTGGAGGAGGCCTTCGAGGCCGCGGCCACGTTCGCCACCCAGCCGTTGCCGAAGGGACCGAACGTGGTGGTCTGACGACGGCCGGGGGCTGGGGTGTCGTCACGAGCGACGCGATCGCCCGCGACGGGCGGGTCGAGCTGATGCAGTTGCCCGACGACCTGCTCGCCCAGATCGACACCAAGCTGCCGCCGCGCTGGAGCCGGAACAACCCGGTCGACTCGCGGGAGGCGAGACCCGTGACACGATTCCGGAAGTGATGGAGATGATCGCCGCCCACCCCGACGTGCACGCCATCGTGTACCTCGGCCTCGGCATCCAGAGCAACCAGGCGCGGATGATGCGCGAAGGCCACTTCTATCCCGACCACGGCCTCGAGCGCATCGTCGCCTATCACGAGCGCCAGGACGAGCGTTTCGCGCAGGCCGCAGCCGAGTTGTCGGCGAAGTACGACAAGCCCATCCTGACGGCCACCGAGCTGGCCGTCGCCGACCCCGACAACGCCGGCCCGCGCGCCGTGCGCGAGACCGGCCGCCTCTGCTACGCCAGCGGCAACAGGGCCGTCACCGCTCTGGGCCACCTCTACGACCACGCGCAGTTCCGGCAGCGACGAGGGCTCGCCTGAATGGGGCGACGCCGCAACCCGTACCCGGCGCTCGTCGTCATCGCGCTGGTACCGGCACTGTTGCTCGGGGGCTGCTGGCGGTTCGCCGACGGCAAGGCTCCCGCCGACGTCGCGGTTCCCACCGACGGGACCGCCGAGATCGTCGAACCGGAGGCCCTCACCACGCCGCTGCTCTCGGTGCGCCGCAACCCGGCGACGCTGGCGCGCGACGTGAACCTCGGCGCGTTCACGACCGAGCTCGAGGCGTTCCTGCCGCAGATCGACGACACGTCGTGCGTCGCCGTGTCGGTCGACGGACTGGTCGTCGGTGGCACGCATCAGGACACACCGCTGCGGCCGGCGAGCAACGTCAAGATCCTCACCGCTGCGGTCGCGCTGGAACGGCTCGGCGCTGACTACACGTACACCACCGAGGTGCGCGGCGACCTCGCGTCGGGCGTGATCGCCGGCGATCTGTGGTTCGTCGGTGGCGGCGACCCGCTGCTCTCCAGCGAATGGTGGCAGGGGCCGAACACGAAGTACCCGCCGTTCAACGTGACGTCCATCGAGTCGCTCGCGCAGGCCATCCGCGACGCCGGCGTGACGCGCATCGATGGCGCGATCGTCGGCGACGCGAGCCGCTACGACGACGAGTGGTACGCGCCCACGTGGACCGACGACGTGCGCTTCACCGAGGGCGGACCCATCTCGGGGCTGCTCGTGAACGACTCTCGCGAATCGAACACGACGTCGTCGAACGACCCCGCGGTCGGCGCGGCCACCGTGCTCACAGGGGCGCTGCGCGATCTCGGCGTGACGGTCACCGGCTCGCCGACGAAGGGTGTCACCCCGGCCGACACCCCGGTGGTCGCGTCGGTGACGTCGCAGCCGATGACGGCCGTGCTGCAGGAGATGCTCACCACGAGCGACAACAACACGGCCGAGATGGTGTTGAAGGAGATCGGCCTGAAGGCCGGCGGTCTGGGCACCCGTGAGGCCGGCCTGGCGGCCGTCACCGAGACGTTGCAGGGCTGGAGCGTCCCGACCGACGCGATCACCGTGGTCGACGGCTCCGGACTGTCCGACGAGAACCGGTTGACCTGTGCCGTGCTGCTCGCGGTGGTGCAGCACCAGTCGATCGACGACCCGGTGGGGCAGGGGCTCGCCGTTGCCGGCCAGGCCGGGGGCACACTCGCCGACGCATTCGTCGGCACCGACCTGGAGGGCACACTGCGCGGCAAGACCGGCACGCTCTACAACTACGACGACGGGACGGGCGGCAAGCCGGCGGCGAAGGCGCTGAGCGGCTTCGTGCCCGTCGAGGGCGGGGGAGCGATCGAGTTCGCGATGCTGCTCAACGGACCGCAGATCGCCGAGCAGGTGGAGTACCGGCCGATCTGGGACGCGTTCGGCGAGGTGCTGATGTCGTACCCCAGCGGGCCGACGGCGGCGGAGCTGGCCCCCCGATGAGCGTCCTGCCGATGTTCCCGCTGGGCAGCGCGCTGCTGCCGGGCGACGTGCTGCCGCTGCACGTCTTCGAGCCGCGCTATCGCGAGCTGGTGCGTGCGTGCGTCGAGAGCCCCGACCACGAATTCGGCGTGGTGCTCATCGAACGCGGCCACGAGGTGGGTGGCGGCGATGTGCGGCGCGACGTCGGCACCGTGGCGCGCATGGTGCAGGTCGCCGAGACCGATGACGGACGATTCGCCGTCGTCTCGGTGGGCACCCACCGAGTGCGCATCGCAGCCTGGCTGCCCGACGACCCGTACCCCGTCGCCGACGTGGAGGAATGGCCCGACACGGACCCCGACGACCCTGCGGTCGTCACGCTGCTCGACGAGCTCGCCCCACGCGTCCGCCGCGCGATGGCCCTCGCGATCGAGCTGGGCGATCCGGTGGGCGACCCGCAGACCGACCTCGGCGACGACCCGCTCGTCGGTTCGTACCGCCTCGCCTCGCTGGCGCCGCTGGGCGACACCGACCGTTTCGACCTGCTGTGTGCGCCCGGCCCGGTGGCCCGCCTGGAGTTGCTGCGCGAACGGCTCGGCGACGTCGAGGCCCTGCTGCAGTTCCGCCTCGCCGACGGCTGACCACCCGGGCTCCGACACGATCGTGGGTGCACACGGTGGGGGAACGGGGCCGCCGCGTGCTACACATGTGGCCGTGGCCGACAGCTTGAACGACCCACTGCTGACCAATTCGACCTCTGCCGGCTCACCGGCGGCCGGCGCGTCGACCACCTCGTCGACCGCGACCGCCGACGGTGCTGCCGCTGGGTCCACGACCACCGCACCGCGCCCGCCTCGCGAACGGAAGAAGACGCAGGCCGAGCAGCTCACCGAGACCGTGCAGATGGTCAAGGACTACGCCCGGCAGGAGACCGTCGACCCGCTGAAGACCGCAGGCAAGTGGATCGGGTTCGGTCTGCTCGGTGCGGTCCTCATCGGTTTCGCCACTGCGTTCCTCACGCTGGGCCTGCTGCGCCTCATCCAGACCGAATGGCCCGGCACGTTCGACGGTCGCTGGACCCGCATGTTGCCGTACCTGATCGCGCTGGCGCTCTGTGTCATCGTCGCGGTCGCTGCATTCCTTCGCATCAACAAGAAGCCCCTCACCAAGGAGAAGCGCTGACCATGGCCCAACGCATCACCCGGGAAGACCTCGAGGGCAAGTTCCGCTCCGTGCAGAGCGATCTCCAGGCCAAGGTCGACGACAAGAAGAACAGCCTTGCGACTGCAGCGGTCGTCGGCGGTGTCGTCCTGCTGCTGGTGTTCTTCATCCTCGGCCGCCGGGCCGGGAGCAAGCGCACCACGTTCGTCGAGATCCGCCGGGTGTAACCGGTGGCTCGTCGACCCGGTTTGTTCGGCTTCCTCAAACCGTCCGTCTACGTCCGCCAGCAGGCGCTGACGCGCGGCGTGTTCGGTGGCAGCAAGTCGTGGATGGTCATCGCGGTGTTCGCCTACTCGCCGCGCCTGTTGAAGCGACTGCTCGGCCGCACCGAGGTGATGGTGGCCCGCGAGCCGCTCCGCTCGGGCCAGATCCTTCGGCTCGAGGGCCTCGGCGACCTCACCAAGGCCGAGCGCAAGGCCATCCGCAAGGCCAGGTAGTCGAGCCTCCCCGGCGCCCGGTGGCCCGCGAACGGCCTGCATCCCGGCACAATGGTCGGATGAAGGTGCTCCTGCGGAACCCACGACGCGAGATCGAGATCGACGGCAAGCACTCCGTCAACTCGTTGCTCGCCTCGCTCGATCTGCCACGCGAATCGCATCTCGTCATCCGCAACGGCACGTTGGTGCCCGGAGATGCGGCACTGGCCGCCGACGACACGGTCGAGATCCGTCCCGTCATCTCGGGCGGGGCCTAGTGGCTGCGCCCCCGTCGAAGTGCCGGGTCTGCAAGGAACCGGCCATCATCGACCTTCCCCGACACAACGCGAACTTCTGCGCCGAGCACTTCCTCGAACTGTGCCGTCGCCAGGTGGTGAAGGCCATCGAGAAGTTCGACATGCTCTCCAAGGACGACCGCATCCTCGTGGCCGTGTCAGGCGGCAAGGACAGCCTGGCGGTGTGGGACATTCTCATCGACCTCGGCTATCAGGCCGACGGTCTGTACATCGGACTCGGCATCGGCGAGTACAGCGACGTCTCGGGCGAGTACGCCAGGAACTTCGCCGCCGAACGCGGCCTGCACCTGATCACGGTCGATCTGCGCAGCGAGTACGGCTACGACATCCCCACGGCGGCGAAGGCCACCAAGCGCGTGCCGTGCAGCGCATGCGGCACGAGCAAGCGCCACCTGTTCGACAAGGCCGCGCTGGATGGCGGCTACTCGGTGCTCGTCACCGGCCACAACCTCGACGACGAGGCGGCGGTGCTGTTCGGCAACACGCTGCGCTGGGACGTCGAGTACCTGTCGCGACAGTTGCCCGTGCTGCCGGCCCGTCACGGGTTCCCGAAGAAGGTCAAGCCGTTGATCCGCCTCACCGAACGCGAGATGGCGGCGTGGTGCGTGGTGCGTGGCATCGACTACCTGGTCGACGAGTGCCCCATGGCCGTCGGCAACAAGCACCTCGCCTACAAGGAAGCGCTGAACCGCATCGAAGCCGGATCGCCCGGCTCGAAGGCGGCGTTCTACCTGAACTTCCTCGACAACATGGCCCCGCTGCTGTCCGGCCTGTCCGCCGCAGCGACCGACGACCTGGGGGAGTGCACCGAATGCGGCGCACCCACCACCAGCGACCTGTGCGCGTTCTGCCGCACGGCGCAGAAGGCACGCGCACACGATCCGGTTCCGGTGGAACTGGTGCTCAGCAAGGGGAGACGACGTCGATGAACCGTCCGTTCGATTACGGCGACAAGGTGCTGCTGCTCGACAACAAGCAGCGTCGGTACCTCATCACGCTGGCCGAGGGTGCAGAGTTCCACACGCACGCCGGGCTCGTGCCGCACGCCGAGATCGTCGGCAAGCCAGAGGGCGTGACGATGAAGAGCACCCGTGGTGCCTCGTACATCACGCTGCGCCCGACGCTGGAGGACTTCGTGCTCGAGATGCCTCGTGGTGCGCAGGTCATCTACCCGAAGGACCTCGGGCCGATCTGCATGATCGCCGACATCGGCCCCGGCGTGCGGGTGCTCGAGAGCGGCATCGGGTCGGGCGCGCTGAGCATGACCATGCTGCGCTACGGCGCCGAGATCGTCGGGTACGAGCTGCGCGAGGACTTCCTCAACCGGGCGCGCACGAACGTGAAGGCGTTCCTGGGCGACGAGGCGCTGAGCCGCTACGACACGCACCTGCGTGACTGCTACGAGGGCATCGACGAGCGCGACATCGACCGGGTCGTGCTCGACCTGCCCGAGCCGTGGCGTGTCGTGCCCCACGCCTGCGAGGCCCTGCGCCCCGGCGGCATCCTGGTGGCCTACACGCCCAGCATCACCCAGGCGGCTCAGACCCGCGAGGTGATGGCCAACCGGGCGTGGAGCGGCACCCGCACGCTCGAGGTGCTGCACCGTGGCTGGCACATCGAGGGCCAGGCCGTGCGCCCCGACCACCGCATGGTGGCCCACACCGGCTTCCTCACCGTCGGCCGCTTCCTCGGCTGACCGTCCCCGCGGGCGGCCCTGGATTCTGGGCGGGATTCCTCCCAATTCGGCTTCTGGGCGGGATTTCTCCCGGCTTCCGGGAACCAGACCGCCCAGTTCGCCCAGCCGGACGCTCCCCAGGGAGTGTCGCGCCGCGATGCTCGAACTGGGCATGTGAAAACGACCGAAACGGTCGCTTCAACCTGCCCAGTTCACGGAAGCGCGGCCAGCCGCTGCGCCGCGACCTGACCACCGTCTGCTTCCGCAGCACTGCAGCGTCCGATGTGCAACGCCCAGGCCGCGAGCGATGCCATCGCGGCCCGGAACGCGGCGAAGGCGGCCCGTGCGGGCCGCCTTCGACTCAGTTCGTGTGCTCAGCGAGCGATCAGGGCTCGATGAAGATGCACTCGCCGGGGCACTCCTCGGCGGACTCGATGACGGCATCGAGGCGGTTGTCGGGGATGTTGGCCAACCCCTCGGCTCCCTGGGGGAGACCCTTGGCGGTGGCGTACACCTTGTCGCCCTCCTTGACGTAGGCGAGGCCATCGTCGAGCAGGGTGAAGACGTCGGGTGCGATCTCCTCGCAGAGGCCGTCGCCGGTGCACAGATCCTGGTCGATCCAGACCTTCATCTCGTCATATCTCCTTGTTGTAGGGCTGAGACATGGCGAGCTTACACACGAGGTCTCGCCGAAACGTAGTTTCGACGTCCTGTGTCCTTGTGTCGCGCGGCACTGGTGTTAGGTTCCCGACATGAGCGACGGAGACGTCAACGAGACCGAGGCCGTGCTCCAGGCGCAACTCGCGATCCTGGACGAAGAGATCTCCCAGCTGCGCCGCAAGCTGGCCGACGCACCCAAGCGCCAGCGTGCGCTGGAGGAGCGCCTGCTCGAGACCAAGGGCCAGCTGGCCCATGCGGTGTCGCAGAACGAGAAGCTCAGCTACACCCTCCGCGAGGCCCGCGAGCACATCGCCACGCTGCGCGAAGAGGTCGACAAGCTCAGCCAGCCGCCGGCCGCGTACGGCGTGGTGGTCGGCAAGAACGACGACGGCACGGTCGACGTGCTCACCAGCGGCCGCAAGATGCGGGTCAGCCTGCACCCCGACGTCGACCACGACGAGCTCGCCCGCGGCGCTGAAGTGGTGCTCAACGAGAGCTTCAACGTGGTCCAGGCTCGCAACCCCGAGATCGTCGGCGAAGTGGTCACCATCAAGGAGATCATGGACGACGGCGTGCGCGCCCTGGTCGTGGGCCGCGCCGACGAGGAGCGGGTCTGCGAGCTGGCCGACGCGTTGCGCGGCGTGCACCTGCGCAGCGGCGACACGATGCGACTCGACTCGCGCAGCAACCTGCTGCTCGAGAAGCTGCCCCGCCCCGAGGTGGAGGACCTGCTCCTCGAAGAGGTGCCCGACATCAGCTACCAGGACATCGGTGGCCTCGACACGCAGATCGAGGAGATCGCCGACGCAGTCGAGCTGCCGTTCCTGTACAGCGACCTGTTCGCCGAGCACCAGCTCCCCGCGCCGAAGGGCATCCTGTTGTACGGCCCGCCCGGCTGCGGCAAGACGCTCATCGCCAAGGCGGTCGCCAACTCGCTGGCCAAGAAGGTGGCCGAGAAGACCGGTGGCGAGAAGGGCCGCAGCTACTTCATCAACATCAAGGGTCCCGAGCTGCTGAACAAGTACGTCGGCGAGACCGAGCGGCAGATCCGCCTGGTGTTCCAGCGGGCGCGCGAGAAGAGCGAAGAGGGCTGGCCCGTCATCGTCTTCTTCGACGAGATGGACAGCATGTTCCGCACCCGCGGCTCGGGCATCAGCAGCGACATGGAGAGCACCATCGTGCCGCAGTTGCTGGCCGAGATCGACGGTGTCGAGGGGCTGCGCAACGTCATCGTCATCGGCGCGACGAACCGCGAAGACCTCATCGATCCGGCCATCCTGCGTCCGGGTCGACTCGACGTGAAGATCAAGATCGAGCGCCCCACCGAAGCCGCCGCCGAGCAGATCTTCGCCCGCTACCTCACCGACGAGATCCCCATCAAGGTCGGCTCCAGCGTGCCCGACATGATCCGCACGACGGTCGCCGAGATGTACCGCACCGACGAGGCCAACCAGTTCCTCGAGGTCACGTACCAGAACGGCGACAAGGAGATCCTCTACTACAAGGACTTCTCGTCGGGCGCGATGATCGAGAACATCGTCCGCCGGGCGAAGAAGCTGGCGATCAAGCGCGTCATCGCCGGCGGCGAACGAGGCGTGTGCCTGCAGGACCTGCTCGACTCCATCCGCCAGGAGTACAAAGAGCACGAGGACCTGCCGAACACCACCAACCCCGACGACTGGGCGAAGATCAGCGGCAAGAAGGGCGAGCGCATCGTCTTCATCCGCACGCTCGTCAAGGGCCGCGACGTGGCCGACCGCGAGGGCGGCCGGGCCATCGAACGCGTCGCCACCGGCCAGTACCTGTAGTCGGCGCTCGCTCGCTCAGTGCCAGTCGCGCAGGCGACTCGCTGGCTGGTAGTTCGGGCCGGCGGTCACGTCGACGCGCTGCAGCAACAGCTCGCACGGCGGCTCGAACGCCTCGGCGAACCACCGGGCACGCTGTTCGCCGAGCAGCCGCCAGGGGAGCGCGGTGAGCCGGTCGGTCTGGTCTTCGATGTGGCGGCGGAGCGCGAGCCCGTCGGCGTTGACGACCCGCCCCTCGGCCAGGCCGCGCTCGGTGAGCGACGCCCACCCGGCGTCGAGGTCGGCTTCGCTGGTGCCGCGTGACTTCGGCAGCCAATCGGTCTCGTAGCGCATCCACGCGTTGTGCAGGATGCTGGCCTCGGCGTGGGTGAGGCCCTCCGCCACGACGACCGCCCAGTGGGTGTCGCCGCGCCACTCGCGCAGGCAGTTCACGGCGTGCCAGCCGGACAGCAGTGGGTCCTCCGACCGCGGCATCGCCAGGTGGGCGCCGAAGAACGTCCGTCCGACGAGCGGGAGCTGCTCGACCACCGGCCACAGCAGTGGGCCGAGTTCGGACAGCGGTTCGATGATGTCGCTGGCGTGATCGCGTAACCCGGCGACCACCGCCTCGTCGCGGGCCTCCCAGAACTCGGCGAACCGCTCGGTCGAGCCGACCAGTCCGAACATGCCGCGAATGCCCATCGGGCTGATCGAGCCGAACGCGGCGATCACCGCGTCGGGACCCGCCGCGGCGAGCGGCGCGCACCGCGCCGCCATGTAGCCGAGCGGACCGGCCAGCCCCTCGGGCAGGCCGAGGTCGGTGTAGCGCCGAACGGCGCCCGGGTCCCAGAAGATCCAGCCGATGGTGGTCTGCACCGAGCGTGCATTCCTGCGGGTGATGGCCGTCCAGTCGGGTTCCTGCGTCACGTGGCGAGTCTCGCGCCTGGCTACTGTCCCGGTGGGGGAAGGGGACCTGACATGAAGAAGCTGTTGCTCTCGGTCGCGCTCGCGGGAATGGTGATGGTGGCGTGCTCCGACGACGGAGGCGGCGCCGCCGACACGACGGGTGCGACGTCCGCGTCCACCACCGAGGCGGCCGCCGACACCACAGCGGTCTCCGACACCACGGTGCCCGCCGTCGACGTGCTGCTGGCCTCCGCCGCCAGCCGCAGCCTGCTGCCCACCGTGGACGGCACGTCGGACTACGCCGTCGACGCACCCGGCTGGGCGCAGCCGGTCGACCCGAACGACATCGGCGTGTTCGTGCCGGCCTTCGACCAGGGCGAGATCGCCGTCGGCAACGGCGAGGGCGACGGTTCGTGGGTGCACGACGATCTGCGCACCACGGCGCTCGTGCTGCAGAAGGGCGACACCCAGGTGATCATGATCACCGCGGACCTGTACATGCTGTTCGCCTTCGACCAGGACGAGATCGAGCGGCGGCTGCGCGACCAACTGCCCGACGAGTTCGCGGACGCGCAGGTGATCATCAGCGCGACGCACAACCACCACGGGCCCGACAGCGCGTTCGACATCAACGACGACTGGTACTCGCTCGCCGCCGACGCGATGGTCGGCGCCGTGACCGACGCGATCGGCAACGGCCTGCTGCCGGCCCGCATGACATCGGCAGCGGGGGAGCACCGCTTCGGTCAGAGCGACCAGCGCGATCCGCTGATCGTCGACCCGCGACTGAACGTGCTGCAGGTGTCCGACGTCGAGACCGGCGATGCGATCGCGACCGTCGTGCAGTGGGCGAGTCACCCCGAGACCACGCTCGGATGGACACCCCCCGGCGACATCACCGCGGAGTGCACCGAGAAGGGGTGGGCGGCCGACGACTGCAGTGCCGAGGGTCGCTACTTCACCGCCGACTATCCGGGCGTCGTGCGCGAACAGGTGCAGGCCGTCGTCGGTGGCGAGGTGCTGTACTACAACGGAGCGATCGGCAGCCAGATCGGCCCGGGTCGCGCCGACGTGTGGCAGATCGACGACGCGCACCCGGTGGGCGACGGGGTCACCGCTCCCGCCGGCGCACAGCCGGTGGCCGGTGCGAAGGACCTGCGCGACCGCAACATGGCGCGCACGTTCGCCATCGGCTCGGCGCTCGCCGCGCACGTGCTGGAACTGCTCCCCGATGCGCAGGAGGTGGCGTTCGACACCATCGAGTGGAAGCGCCAGGAGTACTTCACCCGGCTGACCAACATCGGCTTCCGGGTGCTGCTGTCCGACGGCGACCTCGGCTGGCAGGTGCCGACCGTCTACAACTGCTCGGCCATGCCGTTCACGGAGGACAACTGCGTGTCCGACGACGCCGAGTCGATCGACGACGTGTTGCTCACCCCGCTGGTCGAGAGTCAGATCCGCAAGGGCGACGTCTTCAAGACCCGCATCACCTGGCTGCAGTTCGGCGACGTCGGCTTCCTGTTCATGCCGGGCGAGTTGCCGCCGGAACTGGTCATCGGCCTTCCCGACGATTTCGCCACGAACACGGCCACCTACTTCGAGTTCCCCGACCTGCACGCCACCGGCGACGACTACGCCATCCCCGGCGCGCTGCTCGACCTGGTGCCCACGTCACAGACGTTCACCGTCGGGCTCGGCGGCGACGAGCTGGGCTACTGGGTGCCGCTGAACGAGTACCGGTTGAAGTGCATGGACCTCGAGATCCCCGCCGACACCGGCTACACCTGCCAGCGACTGTTCGACGAGGGCGTGGCCGTGACGCCCGACGCCGTGGCCGGTCCGGTGTGCAAAGAGCTCACCGACAACCCGCAGGTGCTCGCCCAGGAGGACGCGCTGCAGAGCCAGCGCCAGGCCCTCGCCGCGGTCTGCCGTTACGGCCAGGCGCTGGGCCGCGAGCTCGGCGAGCCGGAGGACCACTACGAGGAGACGAACGCCGCCGGGTGGGACCTCGTCGACGACACCTGGACCGCCGCAGAGCAACTGTTCAAGGGCTGAAACCGGGGTTAGGGTGCGGCGCATGGCCATCCCCAAGGTGTGCGGCATCGAGACCGAGTACGGCATCCTCGTGCGCGGCGCCGATGGCAACCCGGTCACGGCGTCGTCGCTGCTGATCAACGCCTACCTGTCGGCCAACCAGCGCAAGATCCGCTTCGACTTCGAGGACGAGCAGCCGGGCCACGACGCTCGCGGCTTCAGTGTCGACGACCTGCTCGGCGCCGACCTCGACACGCACCTGGTGAACGCCGTGCTCACCAACGGCGCCCGCTACTACGTCGACCACGCGCACCCCGAGATCAGCACCCCCGAGTGCCTCACGGCCCGCGACGCGCTGCTGTTCGACCGTGCTGCGGAGGAGATCGTCCGGGCGTCGATGGCGGCGGCATCCTCGATGCTGCCCGACGGCGCCGAGATCCTGTGCCACAAGAACAACTCCGACGGCAAGGGCAACAGCTACGGCTGCCACGAGAACTACCTCGTCGCCCGCGACACGCCGTTCGGTCGCATCGTCCAGCAGATCACGCCGCACTTCGTCACCCGCCAGGTGGTCATCGGCGCCGGCAAGGTGGGCTGCGAACTGCCGGGCGTCACCGCCAACGAGGTGCCGTTCCAGCTCAGCCAGCGCGCCGACTTCTTCGAGGAGGAAGTCGGCCTGGAGACGACGTTGAAGCGACCGATCGTGAACACGCGCGACGAACCGCACTGCGACCCCACCAAGTACCGGCGTCTGCACGTCATCGTCGGCGACGCGAACATGAGTGAGACCGCGACGCTGGTGAAGGTCGGAGCGACGTCCATCGTGCTGGCGATGATCGAGGACGACGAGCTGGGCGACGACCTCGCCCTCGCCAACCCGGTGGCAGCGATCCGCCAGGTCAGCCACGACCCATCGCTGCAGCGCACCGTCCTGCTGCGCAACGGGCAGCGAGCCACGGCGCTCGAGATCCAGTGGCAGTTGCTCGAACGTGCGCAGAAGTACGAGAAGTCGCACGGGCTCGAGGCCGTCGGGGCCGAGGTCGGCCGCGAGGTGCTCACGCTCTGGGAGGGCATTCTCGCCGGGCTGGAGCGCGACCCCGACTCGGTGGCCCACCAGGTGGACTGGGTGGCCAAGCGGCGCCTCGTGCAGGGGTACGCCGAGCGGCACGACGTGAAGCCGAACGACGCCCGCCTGAAGAACCTCGACCTGCAGTACCACGACCTGCGCGCCGACCGCTGCCTGGCCCTGCGCGTCGGTCTCGACACGCTGGTGGACACGGCCGACGTGGCCCGGGCCATGCACGAGCCTCCCACCACCACTCGGGCCTACTTCCGGGGACGGTGCCTGGCGAAGTGGCCCGACGACGTGGTGGCCGCGAACTGGGACAGTCTGGTCTTCGACGTCGGACGCGATCCGCTGCGACGCGTCCCGATGATGGAACCATTGCGCGGCACGGCAGAATCCGTGCAAAGGTTGATCGACGAGAGCAGCACCCCGGCCGAGCTGTTGGCGAAACTGGGGGCCTGAGTCAGGGAGCACCATGGCAGAACGCACACAGAAGCAGAAACCAGCACCCAGCCGGACCGACGAGGTCGTCGACGCCGCGCCGCCCGTCACCGAGAGCGGCGACAAGCTGAAGGCCGAGCTCGACGACCTGCTCGACGAGATCGACGAGGTGCTCGAGACCAACGCGGAGGACTTCGTGAAGTCCTACGTGCAAAAGGGCGGCCAGTAGTCGCCATGTCGATGCCCATGTTCCCGGTCGGACACGATCCGGGCTCCAGCTTTCCCGAACTGCTCAAGCGAGTCGGCCTGTCGGCATCGCTCGAGGGCGCCGAGCTCACCGGCGAGCTCTCCGTCCCGCACGCCACCACCTGCGTCGCCCTGCGCTTCGCCGATGGTGTGGTGATGGCGGGCGATCGCCGCGCCACCAGCGGCAACCTCATCAGCCACCGCGGCATGGAGAAGGTGGTCCAGGCCGACCAGCACAGCGGCGTGGCCATCGCCGGTGCGGCCGGTCCGGCGATGGAGATGATCAAGCTCTTCCAGCTGCAGCTCGAGCACTACGAGAAGGTGGAGGGCTCGGCGCTCAGCCTGGAGGGCAAGGCCAACCAGCTGTCGATGATGGTGCGCAGCAACCTGCCCGCAGCGATGCAGGGCATGGTGGTCGTGCCGATCTTCGCCGGCTACGACCTGCGCCGCGCCAACGGGCGCCTGTTCACGTACGACGTCACCGGCGGTCGCTACGAAGAGCACGACTACGTCGCCACTGGTTCGGGCATGTTGCACGCCGGCACGGTCATCAAGATCGGCTGGCGCGAGCAGCTCGACCGCGCCGCGGCCGTGGCGCTCGCCTGTCGTGGCCTGTGGGAGGCCGCCGACGCCGACTCCGCCACTGGCGGACCCGACGCCCTGCGGCGCATCTATCCGGTCGTCGCCACCATCACGGCCGACGGATGGTCGCGGCTCGACGACGCCGAACTGTCCGGTGTGTTCGACTCGATCGTCGAGGAGGTGCGTGCCCGATGAGCATGCCGTTCTACGTCGCCCCCGAGCAGATCATGAAGGACCGCGCCGACTACGCGCGCAAGGGCATCGCCCGCGGCCGCGCCCTGGTCGCGGTCCGCTACGCCGACGGCATCGCGCTCGTGGCCGAGAACCCCAGCAACACACTGCGCAAGATCAGCGAGATCTACGACCGCATCGCGTTCGCCGGTGTCGGCAAGTACAACGAGTTCGATCAGCTCCGTGTCGCCGGTGTGCGCGCCGCCGACCTGAAGGGCTTCCAGTACAGCCGCGACGACGTCGACGCGCGCAGCCTGGCGAACAACTACGCGCAGATCCTCGGCCAGATCTTCACCCACGAGATGAAGCCGATGGAGGTCGAGATCCTCGTCGCCGAGGTCGGTCTCACCGGCGACGACGACCAGCTGTTCCACATCCTCTACGACGGCACGGTCATGGACGAGAAGCGCTACAGCGTGCTCGGCGGCGACGCCGAGGCGATCTCGGCGCGGATGAACGATCACCACGCCGACGACCAAGCGCTCGACGCCGCCATCACGTCCGCGACCTCGGCGTTGAGCGGTCCCGACCGTGTCCTCACCGCTGCCGATCTCGAAGTCGCCGTGCTGTCGCGTCGCAATGGCCGACGCTGCTTCAAGCGCCTCTCCGACGACGCCGTGGCGGCCTCGCTCTCGGCCTGAGTGGTCACCGTGCCCCACATCGACCTCAACAGCGACGTCGGTGAGGGCTTCGGCGCGTGGGCCGGCGGCCCCGACGAACTGCTCGTCCCGCTGCTGACGTCGGTGAACGTCGCGTGCGGGTTCCATGCCGGCGACCCGGGCACCATCCGCGCCACGTGCGAGCTCGCCGTGGCCAACCACTGCGTCATCGGTGCGCAGGTCAGCTATCCCGATCTGGCCGGCTTCGGACGACGGTTCATGGACATGCAGCCCGATGACCTGCGCGATGCCGTCCTGTACCAACTCGGGGCGCTCGACGCGTTCGCGGGGCTGTTCGACACCGAGGTCCAGTACGTCAAGCCGCACGGCGCGCTCTACAACGCGATCGTCCACCATCAGGCGCAGGCTGCGGCGGTGGTCGAAGCGGTCACCGACTACGACCCCGACCTGCCCGTGCTGGGCCTGCCCGGCAGTGCGATCGAGGCGGCATGTCGGGCCGCAGGTGTGCGTTTCGTCGCCGAAGGCTTCGCCGACCGGGCGTACACGGCCGACGGCACGCTGGTGCCGCGCACCGAGCCCGGAGCGCTGCTCACCGAGCCCGACGCCGCCGCCGAGCAGGCACTGGCACTGGCGGCGAGGGGCATCGAGTCCATCTGCATCCACAGCGACACCCCCGGTGCCCCCGATCTGCTCGTCGCAGTGGTCGAGGCACTGGGTGCCGCAGGCTGGGAACCCCGACCGTTCGTCGAATGAGGCTGCTGCCGTACGGTCCGCGGGCGGTGCTCGCCGAGTTCGAGTCGCTCGACGAGGTGATGACGGCCGCCGCCTCGTGGCGCGCCGAACGGTTCCCCGGTGTCATCGACATCGTGCCCGCAGCTCGCACCGTGCTGGTGCAGCACGACGGCACGCTCGACGCCGACGTGCTGGTGCCCCCGGCCGCGGACGCGCCGGCAGCAGTGGGGCCGCTGGTCGAGGTGCCGGTGCGCTACGACGGCGACGACCTCACGGCGGTGGCAGACGCCTGCGGCCTCGGCGTCGACGACGTGGTCGCCCTGCATTGCGGCACCGAGTACACCGCCGCGTTCTGCGGCTTCATGCCCGGCTTCGCCTATCTCGTCGGGCTCGACCCGCGACTGGTCCTGCCCCGCCGTTCGACGCCCCGCACACGCGTGCCGGCGGGGTCCGTCGCCATCGCCGCCGAGTTCACCGCGGTGTACCCGTCCGCCAGCCCCGGCGGCTGGCACCTGCTCGGCCACACCGACCTGCCCATGTGGGCGCCCGGTCGCGACGCTCCGGCCACCGTGCCGCCGGGTGCACGTGTCAGGTTCGTGCCGACGTGATCGACGTCGCGTCGTGGGGGATCGCCGGCTCGGTGGTCGATGCCGGCCGACCGGGCATGGCCTGGTTGGGGGCCGGCCGTGGCGGCGCGGTCGACCTGACCTCGCTGTCGTTGGCCAATCGTCTGGTCGGCAACGGTGAGCACTCGGGAGTGTTCGAGACCTCGGGCGGGCTGACCTTCGTCGTCGACGCACCCACCATGGTGGCCGTCACCGGTGCCGTGGCCCGGATCGAGGTGAGCGACGGTCCGCCGGTCGGCTGGGGTGCACCGGTCGTGATTCCCGCGGGTGCGACGGTCCGTATCGCCCGGTTGCTCGACGGTGCCCGCACCTACGTCGCCGTGCGTGGCGGGCTGCGCGTCGTCGGCTCGCAGGCGGTCGAGGTCGGCCCCGACCCCGGCGGCCCGGCCGCCGAGCATGCGGCGCCCCGAAGCGCGCCGCGCACCGAGCTGCAGGTGTGGTCGGGCCCACGGCGCGACTGGTTCACCGACGCCGCGTGGCAACGGCTGTGCTCGGACACGTTCACCGTCACCACCACCAGCCGGGTGGGCACACGCCTCGAAGGTGCGTCGCTGGATCGAGTCCGTCCCGACGAGCTGCCGTCCGAGGGCATGGTCGAGGGGGCCATCCAGGTCCCGCCCGACGGCAACCCCATCGTCTTCCTCGCCGACCACCCGACGACGGGCGGCTATCCCGTCATCGCGGTCGTCGACCCCGCCGACGTTCCGCACATCGCCCAGGCCGCCCCGGGCACGCAACTCCGCTTTCGCTGGAGCCGCAGAACTTAAGTTCGCGCGGAGGTGCCGGCCAGGTGGGACTGGACGGCAGCGAGCCATGCAGCGGTGTGGGTGAGCTGGGGGGAGTGGTACGCGCCGGGAACGACGATCACGCGGCCGTCGGGAACGGCGGCGGCCAGGTCGTCGGCCTGGTCGACGAACGGGTGGTCGTGCTCGCCGACGACGACCGTCACGGGAACCGTCACCTCGGCCAGACGCGGCCGCACCCAGGACAGGTCGCTGTTGAACAGGTCGTTCCCGAGCGCCTTCATCGCGTAGGGGTCGAACGCCGCGGCCATCTGTTCCTTGATGGCCTGCCACTCGGCCGGCGTGGCGGCGGCGATGAGGTCGGCCTCGGGGCCGGCCATGGCCGACAGGTCGGGCAGGCCACCGGCGGGATCGAACGCAGCCATGAAGCCGGCCATCATCGCCGCGACACCCTCGTCGAGCGGACGGAACGACCACCCACTCGTGTCCATGAGGATGAGCGACCGCACCAGGTCGGGGCGGGCGAGGGTCACGCGGATGGCGACGGAACCGCCCATCGAATGGCCGAGCAGGTCGACGGGTCCGACCTCGGCGTCGAGCAGGGCGATGAGGTCGGCCGCGATGCGGTCGATCGAGTAGCGGTCGACGTCGCCGAGCTTCTGCGAGCGGCCGTGGCCGCGGTGGTCGACGGAGACGACCTCGCGATCGGCGGCCAGGTCGTCGACGATGAGCGCCCAGTCGTGCGACGAGCCCGAGTAGCCGTGGCACAGGAAGAAGGGGAGTGCGCCGTCGGTGGGCTGCCCCCAGCGGTCCCACGCGAGGGCGACGTCGTCGACGGAGAAGCTGCGGGTCAGTTCGGTGATCACCGCCGGAGCTTAGGCAGGCGACCGCGTCTCGCTGCGCCGCGCGGGGTCGCGAAGGGTGCGCTACGGTGCGCGCATGGAGCGGCGCATCTTCGGGCTCGAGAACGAGTACGGGGTCACGTGCACGCTCCGCGGCCAGCGACGCCTCAGCCCCGACGAGGTGGCCCGATATCTGTTCCGCAAGGTGGTCAGCTGGGGGCGCAGCAGCAACGTGTTCCTGCAGAACGGTGCCCGGCTGTACCTCGACGTCGGGTCCCACCCCGAGTACGCGACGCCCGAGTGCGACAGCCTGTACGACCTGGTCGTGCACGACAAGGCCGGCGAGCGCATCCTGGAGGGACTGCTGCAGTCGGCCGAGCAGCGTCTGCGTGAAGAGGGCATCCGCGGCACCATCTACCTGTTCAAGAACAACACCGACAGCGCCGGCAACAGCTACGGCTGCCACGAGAACTACCTCACCAGTCGCACCGACGACCTGGGCCACTACGCCGAGGTGCTCATCCCGTTCCTCGTCAGCCGACAGATCTTCACCGGTTCGGGCAAGGTGCTGCAGACCGCGCGCGGGGCGATGTTCTCGATGGCGCAACGCGCCGAGCACATCTGGGAGGGTGTCAGCAGCGCCACCACGCGCAGCCGCCCGATCATCAACACGCGCGACGAGCCGCACTCCGACGCCGAGCGGTACCGCCGTCTGCACGTCATCGTCGGCGACAGCAACATGAGCGAGTACACGACGTTCGTGAAGGTCGGCTCGGCCGCATGCATGCTGCGCATGCTCGAAGACCCCAGCGTGGTGCTGCGCGACATGACGCTCGAGAACCCCATTCGGGCCATCCGCGACATCAGCCACGACATCACGTGCCGCCGCAAGGTGCGCCTGGCCAACGGACGCGAGGTCAGCGCGCTCGACATCCAGCGCGAGTACCTCGATCGGGCGCTGCGCTACGCCGACACCAAGGGCTTCCCACCGCTCGAGCAGAAGGCGCTCGAGATGTGGGAGCACTGCGTCAGCACCATCGAGAACGACCCGCTGAAGCTGGATCGAGAAGTCGACTGGGTCATCAAGTACCGGCTCATCGAGGCCTTCCGCGCTCGCCACGACCTCACCCTCGGCGACGCCCGCGTGCAACTGCTCGACCTGCAGTACCACGACATCTCCCGCGATCGCAGCCCGTTCTACAAGCTGCAGGACCGCGGTCTGGTCGAGCGGATGTGCCTCGACGCCGACATCGAGACGGCGGTCGACGTGCCGCCGCAGACCACCCGAGCTCGTCTGCGCGGCGAGTTCATCAAGCGGGCCAAGGAGCGCAAGCGCGACTACACGGTCGACTGGGTGCACCTCAAGCTGAACGACCAGGCCCAGCGCACGGTGCTGTGCAAGGACCCGTTCCGCAGCCGCGACGAACGGGTCGAGAAGCTCATCGCCTCGCTCTGACGTCCGTCGAACGGTGCTGGCGGGTAGCGTGACCGCCGATGACCGATCAGCTCCTCGACGAGGCATCCGACCCGCAGCCGCCCGAGGCGATGCCGGAGAAGAAGAAGTCCAACGCGTGGGCCGAGTGGATCATCGTCATCGTCGTCGCGGTCACCGCTGCGCTGGTCGTCCGGGCGTTCGTGCTGCAGCAGTTCGCCGTGTCCGGCCACTCGATGGACACCACGTTGCACGACGGCGACCGGGTGCTGGTCAACAAGCTCAGCTACCGCATGCACGATCCCAACCGCGGCGACGTCGTGGTGCTGAAGACCATCGAGGGCGCCGGTGAGCGCGACCTCATCAAGCGTGTCGTCGCACTGCCCGGCGAGACCGTCGAATACCGCAACTGCGTGTTGCTCATCGACGACCGGGAGCTCATCGAGCCGTATCTCGACCCCACCGTGGTCACGCCCACGTCGTGCGGCGGCGACCAGTCCAAGCTCGTCGTCCCGCCGAACCACGTGTTCGTCATGGGCGACAACCGTGGCGGGTCGAAGGACAGCCGCGACATCGGCCCGGTGGATTATCAGGACCTGTTGGGTCGTGCGTTCGTCATCATCTGGCCGACGAAGGACTGGACCTGGCTGTAGGTCACCGCGGTCAGACCACCTCGGGTGGCCGACCGAGCGTCGCCCGGTAGGCGTCCATCATCCGGTCGGGGTAGTCGCTGAACAGCCCGTCGATGCCCATCCAGAACGTGCGCTGCAGCAGATCGGGCTGCTGGATGCCCCACGCGAAGGCCGTGCGTTCGAAGCGGTGGAACAGCGTCACCAGGCCGCCCGACCAGTCGGTGTGGAACATGTTCACCCCGTCGATGCCCTCGTTGGCCAGGGTGGCGGCCCGCCGCTCGGGGCCTTCCTTGATCTTCTCGAGGCGGGTGCTGTCGACCAACCGCACGCCGCTGTCGCGGCAGGGGGAGCAGCGTCGACCAGTGCGGGTGGCACAGCCAGACCCGGGGCAACATGGCCGGCGAGGCCTCGCGCACCACGTCGACGACGCGCTGACCTGCGGCGACGTCCTTCAGGTCGAGCGACAGGTGGTACCCGGTGCCGCACTGATCGAGCAGCTCGGCGAGCTCGGGAATGTGCCCGGGCAACTGGGCGCGGCGCAGTTGGCCGATGGGCACCTTGCGGCCCAATCGGCGCCCCACCACGCCGTCGTGGTCCAGCACGGCGACACCGTCGGCGGTGATCCACACGTCGCTCTCCAGCCCGTTCGCCCCCAGTTTGAGGGCCAGGCGGAACGACTCGATGGTGTTCTCGGGGGCGTAGGCGCGTGCGCCACGGTGGGCGAAGCCGATCGGGTCGTCGAGGAGCGACGGGAGGCGCTGTTGCACGGTGTCAGCCTGCCACGCCGGTCGCGGTGGGGCGCAGCATCCACCCCCGGTACGACCGCCGCAAACGGCCGACAACTCCTAGACTCGCCGACGTGTTCAACATCCAGGGCAGCGAGCTGATCTTCCTGCTGCTCATCGCCCTCATCGTGCTCGGACCCGAGAAACTCCCGGATGCCATCCGGAAGTTCGGTCGGGCCTATGCGGAATTCAAGAAGATGGCGAACGGGTTCCAGGGCGAGTTGCGCGAGGCCCTCGACGAGCCGATGCGCGAGCTGCGCGAGACGTCCGACATGATGCGCGCCGCGGTGAACTTCAACGAGGACGACGGCGCCGCACCGGCCGCCACTCCCGAGACGCCGGCCACGCCGCCCCCGGCGAAGCGCGAGCAGGGGTTGAACTTCGGCAGCGCCAACCCGCGCCGCACCCCGCCCAACGACCCGGCGGCCGAGGCCGCGGCCTCCGACGAAGCGGCTGCCGCGACACCCGTCCAGCGCGAGCCGGGGTTGAACTTCGGCTCGGCCAACCCCTCCCGTCCGAAGCCCGCTCGTGACCCGCTGGCACCCATCGACCCGCCCGCCGTCGCCGATGACGCCGTGAACGAGGATGCAGCCGCCGATGACGCCGTCACCGAGGACGTCGTCGAATGAAGATTCCCTTCACCGGCTCGATGCCCAAGCCCGAGGCCGCCGACGACCGCATGTCGCTGACGCAGCACCTCGCCGAGCTGCGCATCCGCATCATCCGCTCGCTGCTCGCCATCGTGGCCGGCGTCATCATCCTGCTCGCCACCTACGACCAGGTGCTCAACTTCCTGTGGCGCCCGTACCGGCAGCTGTGCGTCGACAAGCCCGAGCTCGTCGGCGAGTGCTCGCTGCAGTTCCTCGGCCCGCTCGAGGGCTTCACCACGCGACTCACCATCTGCACCTACGGCGGCATCATCCTCGCCCTGCCCGTCATCCTGTGGCAGGTGTGGCGCTTCATCGTCCCGGCGTTGCACGCCAACGAGAAGAAGTACGCCATCCCGTTCGTGACCTCGTCGGTCCTGCTGTTCGTGCTCGGTGGCCTGGTGGCCTGGTTCACGCTCACACCGGCGCTCGACTTCCTCATCTCCTGGTCCGGCGAAGGCGTCGAGGCCAACTTCCAGGTCAGCAAGTACATCAACCTCGTCGGCGCTGATGATCGCCGCCTTCGGCGTGACGTTCGAGTTCCCGGTGCTGCTGGTGTTCCTGCAGCTCGTCGGTGTGCTCACGCCGCAGATGCTCATCAAGCAGTGGCGCATCGCCACCGTCGTCATCTTCGTCTGGCCGCAGTCATCACGCCCAGCGGCGACCCGTACAGCATGCTCGCCCTGGCCATCCCGATGGTCATCTTCTACGGCATCTCGATCGTCATCGGCAAGATCGCGCAGAAGCGCAAGCTGGCACGAGAAGCGGCCGAGGACGCGGCCTGACACGATTGGTCCCGTGCGCCACGACCGGGCAGAGCTGATCGCCCACTACAGCTTCCCCCTCGACGGGTTCCAGGTGCGGGCGCTCGACGCGCTCGACGAGGGTGAGTCGGTGCTCGTGGCCGCACCCACCGGCAGCGGCAAGACGGTGGTGGCCGAGTACGCCATCGATGCCGCGGTCGCCGACGGCAAGCGCGCGTTCTACACCGCGCCGATGAAGGCGCTGTCGAACCAGAAGTATCCACGATCTCGTCGAGCGCCTCGGACCGCAGAACGTGGGCCTGCTCACCGGGGACAACTCGATCAACGGCGACGCGCCCGTGGTGGTGATGACCACCGAGGTGTTGCGCAACATGATCTACGCGCGCAGCCACGGGCTGCGCGACCTGGCCGCGGTGGTGCTCGACGAGGTGCACTTCCTGCAGGACACCTACCGCGGGCCGGTGTGGGAGGAAGTGATCATCCACCTGCCCACGCACGTGCGCCTCGTGTGCCTGTCGGCCACGGTGAGCAACGCCCACGAGCTGGCCGACTGGATCAGCACCGTGCGGGGAACCACGAAGGCGATCCTCGAGGACCGTCGGCCGGTTCGGCTCGACAACCTGTACCTCATCGGCGACAAGACCCACGACCGGCTGCATCTGCTGCCCACCCTGGTCAACGGGCGAGCGAACCACGACGCCATCCGCCTCGACGCCGAGGGCGCCCGCGCCGGCAAGGGTGGGCGCAACAGTCGAGGCGGTCGACGCAAGTTGTTCACCCCGTCGCGGCTCGAGACGGTCGACGTGCTCGAACGCGAGGGCATGCTGCCGGCGATCTACTTCATCTTCAGCCGCAACCAGTGCGACGAAGCGGCGCGGAGCTGTCTGGCCGCCGGCATGCGCCTGACCACGGGCGCCGACCGCGACCGCATCCGCGAGATCGTCGATGCCCGCCTCGGCGCGATGGATCCGGCCGACCTCGCCGTCCTCGGCTACGGCCAGTTCCTGGCGCAGCTCGAGGCCGGCATCGCGGCCCACCACGCGGGCATGGTGCCGCCGTTCAAGGAGGTCGTCGAGGCCTGCTTCGTCGAAGGCCTGGTGAAGGTGGTGTTCGCCACCGAGACGCTGGCGGTGGGCATCAACATGCCGGCCAAGTCGGTCGTCATCGAGAAGCTCAGCAAGTTCACCGGCGACCATCACACGTTCCTCACCCCCGGCGAGTACACCCAGCTCACCGGGCGCGCCGGGCGACGAGGGCTCGACGACCTCGGCCACGCGATCGTGCTGTGGAACCCGTTCGTGCCGTTCGACCAGGTGGCCACGCTGGCGGCCAGCCGTACGTTCCACCTCAACTCGGCGTTCCGTCCCACGTACAACATGGCCGCCAACCTCGTCCGCTCGTACACCAGCGAGCGCGCCCACCACCTGCTCAACCTGTCGTTCGCCCAGTACCAGGGCGACCGCGACGTGGTGAAGATCGAGGCCCGGCTGGAACGTCGTCAGCAGCACCTGGCCGATCTGATCGAGAAGTCGCAGAGCCCGTACGGCGACATCGACGACTACCGCCAGCGGATGGAACGCAAGGAGGACGCCCGTCCCACCGGGCCTCCCGGTCGCGACGACATGGTGACGTTGGCGATCATGAGCCTCAAGCCCGGCGACATCATCTACGCCGAGAAGGGTCGGTACGCGGGCCGCGTCGCGGTGCTGACGATGCGCCCACCGCAAGGGCGGGGTGCGCATCACGGGCGTCACCACCCGCCGCGAACTGGTGATGCTCAGCACCGCCGACTTCGACGAGCCGCCTCGTTCGATCGGCAAGATCGAGCTGCCGGTGGACTACGCGCCGAACCGGCACGACTACCAGCGCGAGGTGGCGCATCCGCCTCGAGAAGGCCGAGACGCTGCCGCACTCGCGCAAGCAGCGCCGCGCCGGTCGCAGAGGACCAGCCCATCACCCACCCGGTGGAGGACGACCCCGAGCTCGACGACCGCATCAAGGCGGCCACACAGGCCGAGCGGGTCGCCCGCGAGGTGGACGAGTTGCGCCAGCGAGTCAAGGGTCGAAGCCAGTCGATCGCCCGCGACTTCGACCGGGTGCTGGCCATCCTGCAGCAGTGGGGCTACGTCGACGGCTGGTCAGCTCACTCGCCGCCGGCGAGATCCTGTCGCGCACGTTCCACGAATGCGATCTGCTCGTCGTCGAGTGCATTCGCCAAGGGCTGCTCGACGGCGTCGATGCGCCGACGCTCGCCGGGCTGGCGAGCGTGTTCGTCTACGAGCACCGCAGTCCGGAAGCGCCGCCCGCACCCTGGTACCCGTCGGCCGAGGCTCGACGGCGTTGGCAGTCCATGGCGCGCATCTGCGTACACGCTGCAGGACGCCGAGGAGGCGCGCCGGGCTCTCGGTGCACCGCCCTCCCGACCCCACGTTCGTCGCCGTGGCATACGCCTGGGCCGCCGGCGAGGGCTTCGCCGAGGTGGTGGCCACCGAGGAGCTGTCGGGCGGCGACTTCGTGCGCACCATGAAGCAGCTCATCGATCTCGTCCGCCAGATCGCGATCGTGGCGCCCTCGAAGGCCACCCGCAAGGTGGCCGAGCAGGCGGCCGAGGCGCTGTTCCGGGGCGTCGTCGCCGACTCGAGCGCGGTGGAGGTCGACGGTGACGATCCGCAAGGGTGAGCCGTGGGGTGAGGCTGCCTCGGTGCCGCCGGAGGGCCTGCTCACCGCCCCCGACGACCGAGGGGCGTCGCGCACCGTCGAACTGGCCCAGATGGCCGACCGGCCGCTCGCGCCGGTGTTCCTCCTGAGCGGCGACATGGCGCGCACCATGGGCGGCGGCGCCGCGGGGCGCATCGACGGTGTCCACACGCGGGGAACGGTCGACCTGTTGCGCGTCACCGCCGATGGGCGAGCCCACTGGGCGCTCGCGCACGTCGTCGCCCGCAGGTCGTGGTGGCGCGGCGAGGTGGTGCTGGCGATGAACGCGCAGTTCCTCGGCGTTCACGACGTCGCTCCACGCTCGCACCCGAACGACGGGCGCGTCGACATCCTCCGCGTCGATGCCGCGATGCCGACACGTGCTCGCCTGCAGGCCCGTCGCAGGGCCCGTACCGGTACCCACGTTCCCCACCCGCAGCTGCACAGCACGGCGGCGGGGGAGTGGAAGGCCACGTTCGAACGACCGATGCACCTGTACATCGACGGTCAGCGGGTCGGCGACGTACGCGACCTGCGCATCGAGGTCGTCCCCGACGCCCTCACCGTCCACGCCTGACGTGACTATGGTCGGGGTGATGCAGGCGTGGCTCCTCGACGACTCTCCCGGTAGCTATCGGCTCGGAGAGATCGAGCCGCCGCCGCTGGCCGCCGACGACGTGCGCATCCGGGTCGTCGCCAGCGCACTGAACCACATGGACCTGTGGGTCACCCGCGGTCTGCCGCGTCCGCCGCTGCCGCACATCCCGGGCTGCGACGTGGCCGGCATCGTGCACGAGGTGGGCGACGCGGTCACCACGGTCGCCGTCGGCGACGAGGTGGTCGTCAACCCGGGGGTGTCGCCCGTCGACGAGATCGTCGCGTGGGGCAACGACAGCCCGATGGGTCCCGGCTTCCAGATCTACGGCGAGCACACGTGGGGTGGGCACTGCACGTTCGCCACGGCGCCGGCGCGCAACGTGCGACCCCGACCCGCGGGGCGCACCTGGGCCGAGAGTGCGGCGTATCCGCTGGCGTACCTCACCGCCCACCGGATGCTCCGCCGGGCGCGGGTGCGCCCCGGCGAGACCGTGCTCGTGGTCGGCATCGGCTCGGGTGTCTCGTGCGCGGCGCTCGCGCTCGCCACGCACATGGGCTGCCAGGTCGTGGTCACCAGCCGGAGCGAGGCCAAGCGCGACCGAGGCCCTCGCCATGGGGGCGATCGCCGCGCACGACAGCGCCGACGCCCGCTGGCCCGTCGACGCCCACGTCGTCATCGAGAGCGTCGGTCCGGCCACCTGGGAGCAGTCGGTGCGTACGCTGCGGCCGGGCGGCCGCCTGGTGGTGTGCGGTGGCACGTCGGGCCCGAAGGTCGAGCTGAACCTTCCCCGGTTGTTCTTCAAGCAGTTCGAGATCATCGGCAGCACGATGGGCAGCTACGAGGAGTTCGACGACGTCTCCGCGCTCGTGGCGCAGGGGGTCGACGTGCACGTCGATCGCACCTACCGTCTGGAGGAGTACGTCGACGCCCTGGCCCGCTTGGAGCAGGGCGATCAACTGGGCAAGATCGTGCTGCTGCACGATCAGCCCTGAGTCCCGAGGATCACAGAGGAGCCACCATGGATGTCGAAGCGCTGAAGCAGGCCGTGTGCGATCGGGTCGACGCGCTGGCACCACGTCTGGTCCACGCCAGTCGGGCCATCCACGCCCACCCCGAGCTGAACTACGAGGAGCACTTCGCCCACCAGTTGCTCACCGACCTGCTGGAGGACCAGGGCATCACCCCGGTGCGCAGCGCATACGGCATCGAGCACCGCGTTCGATGCGTCGGTCGGCAGCAGCGGCCCCACCGTCGCGGTGCTCTGCGAGTACGACGCGCTGCCGGGCGTCGGTCACGCCTGCGGGCACAACATCATCGCCACGGCCGGTCTCGGTGCCGGCCTGGCGGCGGCCGTGGTGGCCGAGCAGGCCGGTGGCCGGCTGCGCATCATGGGCACGCCCGCCGAGGAGGGTGGCGGCGGCAAGGTGAAGATGGCCCGCGCCGGCGCCTTCGACGGCGTCGACGCGGCGATGATGGTGCACCCTGCCGACGCCGACCTGATCCGCATGGACTGCATCGCCATCCAGGAGCTCGAGGTGGAGTACCACGGCAAGGCCGCACACGCGGCGGCTGCGCCGTGGGAGGGTCGCAACGCGCTCGACGCTGCCGTGCTCGGCTACATGAACGTCGCCGCACTGCGTCAGCACATCCGCCCCAACGAACGCATCCACGGCATCTTCACCAAGGGCGGCGACAAGCCGAACATCGTGCCCGCCGAACGCCGCGATGGACTGGTACGTCCGCTCGGGCACCATCGATTCGCTGCAGCCGCTGAAGGAGCGGGTGCAGGTCGCCCTCGAGTCCGCTGCCACCGCCTGCGGCTGCACCATGGATCATGCCTGGGTGGGCGAGCGCTACGCCGACATGATCGACAACGAGCCGATGGTGCAGGCGTACGCGCGCAACGCTGCGCGGGTCGGGCCGCACCGTCCACGACCCTGCCGAGACCGGTCGTCCGGTGGTCGGCAGCACCGACATGGGCAACGTCAGCTACCTCGTGCCGTCCATCCACCCGATGATCAAGGTCGCGCCCGACGGCGTCCCCATCCACACGGTGGACTTCGCCTCGTTCGCCGCCAGCGCCGAGGGCGACCGGGCGGTCATCGACGGCGCCAAGGTGATGGCGATGACGGTCGTCGACCTGTGGACGTCGGAGGCGCTCATGGCCGACGTCCGCTCCCACTTCGAACAACGGCCCCGTGACGTGCAGGTCTACTGAGACCAGGATCCCTCGCTGCCGCGGCAGGGTGGCTCGTAGGATGACCACTCGTGACGGTCTACGTCCCTGAGGAATTCACATCCGACGAAGAAGACATCCTTCGTCGCTACTTCACGAATCTCGACGGCCCGGTGTTCGCACTGGTCAACCTTCCCGAGGTCGTGAAAGGCGCCCTTTTCGCCCGCTACAGCCGTAGCCCGAAGAGCCTCCGACGGCTGTTCCTCGACGAGTTCGTCGGCGACCTCGACATCGACGGCGACGTCTCGGTCGACGCCACGATCGGCCTCGAACGAGCCGAGGAGCTGTACGAGAAGGTGTTCTTCGAGTACGGCGACGACAGCGTCGCCCAGCTCGGCGGCGTGCATCTGGCCTGCGAGCAGGCCTCGAACATCCTCACCAAGGTGCTCGAGTGGGGCCGCCTGATGAGCTACCTCGAGCAGAGCACGCGCTACATCGCCTACGACTCGCGTCTCGGCGGGCGGTACCGGTTCTACCGCGACCCGGCCATCCTCTCCAGCCGCTTCGGCACCCGCTACGTCGGCGACATGGACCGCATGTTCGACAGCTACACCCTGCTGTTGAACCGGGTCACCGACCACGTGCGCGCCACCGTGCCGCGCGAGGCCGGCGACAGCGACTTCGTGTACCGCATGGCCACCCGGGCCAAGGCCCTCGACGCCGTGCGCGGCGTGCTGCCGGCCTCGGCCCTGTCCAACGTCGGCATCTACGGCTCCGGCCAGGCCTTCGAGGCGCTGCTGGTGCGCATGCGCGCCCATCCGCTTCCCGAAGCCCGCCAGTACGCCGACCTGATGCTGCACGAACTGCGCAAGGTCATCCCCAGCTTCCTGCGCCGGGTCGACATCGCCGAGCGCGGCGGCCGGTGGTCGAACTACCTCGAGCAGACGCGCGAGCACACCTCGACCTTGGTGCAGTCGCTGTTCGGCGACACCCCGGTCGAGCCCGCGCCCGCCGTGGTGCTGGTCGATCTCGACCCCGACGCCGAGGACAAGCTGCTCGCCGCGATCTGCTATCCGCTCACCAACCTGCCCGAGACGCAGCTGATGGAACGGGTCCGCACGCTCAGTCGCACCGAGCGAACGGCGCTGCTCACCGCCTACGTGGGCGAGCGCGAGAATCGCCGCCACCGACCGGGCCGTGCCTTCGAGCGCGTCGACTACCGGTTCGACGTGCTCAGCGACTACGGCGCCTTCCGCGACCTCCAGCGCCACCGCATGCTCACGATCGACTGGCAGTCGCTCACCCCGAACCACGGCTACGTCCGCCCGGAACTGGTGGAGGACGCAGGCGTCGGCGACGTGTTCGACGATGCCATGGCTCGGTCCGCCTCGCTGTTCGACGCGTTGAAGGACGAGTTCCCCCAGCAGGCCCAGTACGCCGTCTCGATGGCCTACCGGCTGCGCTACTCGATGCAGTTCAACGCCCGCGAGGCGATGCACATGCTCGAACTGCGCTCGTCGCCGCAGGGGCACCCGTCGTACCGCCGTGTGGTGCTCGAGATGCACCGTCTGATCGCCGAGGAGGCCGGCCACACCGCCGTCGCCGACGCCATGACGCACCTCACCACCGAGGCCCCGGAGCTCGAGCGACTCGAGTCCGAACGACGTGCCGAGGCGCGTCGCGGCCAGCAATGACCCCCTGATCGTCGGTTTGTCGGGGTTTGAAGGGGGTTTCGCGGCCATTTCGTCAGCGCGCTGACATATACGTGACTGTTGTCACAAAGAGGATGTGCGAGGCGTCGTAGCACTCGGCCTAGTATCCCGGGCCTCAAGCGGGTGCAGGACGAGGTACGAGGCATGGCAGCAGACGACGACGAGATCATCAGCGAGGAACCGGACGAGGAGTTCGAGGAGACGGAAGAGGAGATCGACCCCGATCTCGCCGACGTCGACCCCGACGTTCTCGACGAGGATGAGCTCGAGGACGACCTTGCCGAGGACGACGAGTTCGCCGACGACGAGGACGCCCTGCTGGTCGACGAGGACGAGGAAGAGGACGACACCAGCGGCCCGGTCCGCAAGTCCGTCGTCGCCGCCGAGGACGAGGACGAGGACGACGACATGCTCGCCCCCGACGACGTCGAAGCCGACCTCGACACCATCCTCAAGGATCGTCTCGTCGCCGAACAGGACGAGGACGAGGGCGAAGAGGAAGAGCCCGAAGAGCGCGGCGAGGCGGCCGACCGGCTGCAGCCGAAGCGGGCCGACGAGCAACTGTGCCCCAGCTGCTTCCTGCTGGTCCGCCAGAGCGCCCCGGGATGCCCCGTGGGCGACGACGAGTGCCCGCTGTTCAGCAAGTGACCCGGGGGACAGGGTGCACGAGTCCGTCCGCCCCCTGACCCACGACGACATCGCCGAAGTGACGGCCCTCGAGGCCGAGGCACGCGCCGCGCTGCTCGAGCAGCGCGGCGGTGTCGCGTTGCTGGGCGAGCTCGCGCCGGCCGAGTGGGCCGACGCCGTCGGTCGGGCGTGGGTCGGCACCATCGACGACGTCGTCGTCGGCTACCTGGAACTCGAACTTCGCGCTCCCGTGGCCGCCGTGCGGCAGGTGTACGTGCACCCCGAGGCACGCGAGCTGGGCCTCGGCGACGAGCTGCTCGCCACCGCCATGGAGGCGGGTCGGGCCGCCGGCTGCACCGTGCTGGAAGGCACAGCGCTGCCGGGCGACCGCGACACGAAGAACCTCTACGAGCGGGCCGGTGTGGTGGCCCGCAAGATCACCGTCAGCAAGCGACTCTGACTACTTGCCCTGCCAGTTCGGCGGGCGCTTCTCGATGAAGGCGGTGAGGCCTTCCTTGGTGTCCTCGCTGGCCATGATGCCGGCGAACTCGGCGTTGGTGAGGTCGATGAGGGTCTGGTCGTCCTCGAACGCCGCGGCGAGCACCACCTTGCGACTGGCCCACACGGCCAGGGGAGCGCTGGTGCAGATCTTGCCGGCCAGTTCGAGGGCTTCCTCGAGCGCCTTGCCCGGCTCGACGAGACGGCTCACGAGACCGAGGTGGTACGCACGCTCGCCGGGGATGGGATCGCCCGTGAGAATGGCCTCCATGGCCGCTGCCTGGCCGATGGCACGCGGCAGGCGGAACAGACCGCCGGCACCGGCGATGAGGTTGCGCTTCACCTCGGCCAGGCCGAACGACGAGCGGGTGGTGCACACCACCAGATCGGCGGCGAGCACGATCTCGCAGCCACCTGCGGTGGCGAGGCCGTCGACGGCGACGATGACCGGCTTCTTGCGCTCGCGGTACACGAAACCGGCGAACCCGCCACGCTTGGTGCCCAGGCCGCCGGCCTGACCGCTGTTGATCGCCTTCAGGTCGGCGCCGGCGCAGAACACCGGCCGCTCCTGGCCTTCGGTGTTGGCGGTGATGATGCCCACCCAGATGTCGGGATCGGCTTCCATCTGGTCGATGGCGGCCTCGACGCCGTTGGCGACGTCGGCATTGACGGCGTTGCGGGCCTCGGGGCGGTTGAGCGTGATGACCGCGATGCGGCCCTGGGTCTCGTACTTCACGATGTCGGACATGCCGCCGACGGTAGTGGCGGGGCAGGGCCGGGAAAGAACCGTGACGTCAGTCGGCGGGGTCGGCGGCCGGCTCGTCGGCGACCGGGGTCTCGGTCTCGGCAGCGGGTGCCTCCGGCTCGGCGACCGGGGTCTCGGGCTCGGGGGCGGGTGCCTCCGGCTCGGCGACGGCGACCTCGGGCTCGGCGGCGACCTCGGTTCGGCAGCGGCGTGCCTCCGGCTCGGCGACGGCGGTCTCGGGCTCGGCGGCGACCTCGGGCTCGGCGGCGACCTCGGGCTCGGCGACGGGGGCCTCGACGACCTCCGCCGGTGCCTCGGTCGCGGCGACGGGCGCCTCGACCTCTGCGGCGACCTCAGCGGGAGCCTCGGCAGCGGGAGACTCGGCCTCAGCCGGTGCGCTCGGCCTTCGCCGGTGCGTCGGCCTTCGCCGGTGCCTCGGCCTTGGGCGCTGGCGCCTTCTTGGCGGGGGCCTTCTTCGCCGGAGCGGGCTTGGTCGGACGCAGCGGCTTGGCCGGAGCGGCCTTGGGGTCGACCTCGATACCGAACAGCGTGGCGACCTGGGGCAGCAGGGTGGCCAGTCGCTTCACGGTGGCGAGCAGCTCGGGGTTCTCCTGGGCGGGCTTGGCCGCAGGGGTGACCTGGGCGCGCACCGGGCTGAACGCAACGGCCTCGAGCACCGCCGACCAGCGGTCGGGCAGCGCGTCGGTGGTGAGGTTCGCGGTCGCGGCCTCGGCGAGCTTGGCTGCCAGGTCGGCGGGGAAGCGAACGCCGGCCTTCGGCGGCTGTGACGACAGCTTCAGGGCACGGACCACGCGGCCGACGCCGATGGCGGCGTCGATGTCGCCGAACCACAGGTTCAGCTCCTTCTCCTGCTTGGTGACGAGGGCTTCCTTCAGCATCGCGGCGATCTCGCGGGTGCTCTCGTCGCGGGCGACCATGGGGTCTTCGGCGGCGGCGACCACGCTGCGCAGGTCGCGCAGGTCGAGTTCCTCGAGGTCGGACTTGGCGGCGTCGGCACGGTCGAGCCATTCGGCGACGCGCAGCTTCGGCTGCAGTTGCTCGGCGATGGCCAGCAGACCTGCCGCGGGGATCTCTTCCTTGCCCTCGGCACGCAGACGAGCGTTCTGCTCGTTCACGGCCTGGCGGACAGCGGGGATGCCGCCCTGGAGCACGCGCTCGGCGACGGTGCGCTGGGCCTCGGGCAGCTCGGCCAGCACGGCGTTGCGATGGACGCGGCCGGGCTTGAGGCGCTTCGCCTTCGGCCGCTGCGGCAGCTCGGGCGGTGCCTGGAACCGGGGCTTGCGGTCGCCGCCGGGACGGGGGCCACGATCGGGGCGCGGGCCGCGCTCGCCCTCGGGGCGGGGCGGGCGGTCGCCACGGGGCGCACGATCGCCGTCGGCCCGCGGGGGACGGTCGCCACGCGGGCGGTCGGGCCGGTCGCGGCGGTCACCACGGTCGCGCCGATCGCCGCGGTCGCCACGATCGCCGCGCTCCTTGCGGGCCAGCGTCTGGGTGACGGCCTCGAACGGCTTGTCGCTGGGAATCAGCTCGAGCAGACCGCTCTTCTCGGTCTTGGCCTTCCCCGCAGCGACGGACACGATGGTGAGCCCGTCGAGCTCGGCCTCCGCGTCGGCCTTGAACACCTGACCGACGGCAGCGCCTGCGGGAAGGAGCGTGCCGTCGAGCACGCCCTTGGGCTTCTGGGCACCTGCGGCCCTCCACGTCCACGTGCCATCGGGGCGCGTGCTGGTGAGCTCGATTTCAATCCGTCGGGACATAGGACGAACACCGTACCGGCTGGAGGACCCTTCGGCCTACTGAATGGCATTGCGCCCGTCGTGGATCGGTACCCTCGACACGTGCCCATCTACGCGCTCGGTGACGCCGAACCCACCATCCACCCGACCGCCTTCGTGCACCCCGAGGCCGTGATCATCGGCGATGTCACCATCGGCGAGCTGGCCAGCATCTGGCCCGGCGCCGTACTGCGCGGCGACGAGGGCTACATCCGCATCGGGGCGCGGACGAGCATCCAGGACAACAGCGTGTTGCACACGACACCGCTGTGGCCGACGGTCGTGGGGGAGGGCTGCACCATCGGCCACATCGTGCATCTCGAGGGTTGCACCATCGAGGACGGCTGCCTCATCGGCAACGGCAGCATGGTGTTGCACCGTTGCGTCGTGCACGCCGGCGCCATCGTCGCCGCCAACTCGGTCGTGCTCAACGACACCGTGGTGCCGGCCGGTGCGCTCGCCGTGGGTACACCGGCCACCATCAAGGAAGGTCGGGCCAACGCGGCACTCATCGCCCAGGCCGAGGCCTCGTACGTGCAGCGCGCCCGCACCTACCCGGCATTGCTGCGCCGTCTCGACTGATGCGCCAGTTCGTCGTCACCGTCTCGGCCGACGAGGTGGAACTCGTCAGCGATCTGCTCTGGGGCCTCGGCGTCGTCGCGGTGGAGGAACGTGCCGTGGCGAGCTCGGCCGACTCGGCAGACTCCGAATGCAGCGGTCGAGTTGTGGACGTCGCTCGGTGACGACGTCGACCACGTCGACCTGGCGTGGCCGTGGCGGTTCGTCGACGTCGACGCCGCGGTCGCCGACACGTGGCGCCAGTTCGCCGGGCCCATCCAGGTCGAGCCCGACCTGGTGGTGCAGCCCGCGTGGGTGCCGTACGAGGCTCCGGCGGGGACCACCGTGCTCGTCATCGAACCGGGCTCCACGTTCGGCATGGGCGACCACCCGACCACGCGCCTCACCCTGTCGGCGGCGCGGCGTGCCGTGCGACCCGGGACGCGGGTCCTCGACGTCGGGTGTGGTTCGGGCGTGCTGGCCATCGGCGCGATGGTGTTCGGCGCGGCATCGGCCGTGGGAGTGGACATCGCCCCTGCGGCGGTGCCCATCACCGAGCTGAACGCTGCCGCCAACGGAGTGCGGGTCGACGTCAGTACGACGCCCCTGGAAGCGGTGGAGGGCGAGTTCGACCTGGTGCTGGCGAACATCCTCGCCCCGGCGCTCATCGCGCTCGCCCCGCACCTGCGGCGCGTCATGGCGCCGGGCGCGACCCTGGTGATCAGCGGCATCCTCGACGGTGCCCACGACCACGTCCTCCAGGCGCTGGCGCCACTGCGGGTCGAGCGCACCGACACCCTCGACGGCTGGGCCGCCGTCACCCTCACCAGCCCCTGACGTTCGCGGTGTTCACCAGGAACTCAAGTTCGCGGTGTTCTCCAGGAACTCAAGTTCGCGGTGTTCACCAGGAACTTGAGTTCGCGGTGTTCACCAGGAACTTAAGTTCGCGCCAGGAGGTGGTCGATGGCGCTGCGCCAGGGCATGGAGGGGACGGCGCCCGGCACGGTGGTGCTCAGGGCGGCTGCTGCGGCGGCGAACCGCATCGCGGTGGGCAGGTCGTCGCCGGCGGCCAGCCGCGCGCACAGGGCGCCCGAGAAGCAGTCGCCGGCACCGGTCGTGTCCACCGGCGAGACCGGGAACGGCTCGACGTGGACCATGCCGTCGACGGTGTGCAGGTCCGCTCCTTCGGCGCCACGGGTGACGATGACGGCGCGGGCGCCCAGTGCGCGCAGTCGGTCGACACCGCCGAGCAGCTCGACCTCGTGCTCGTTCGGCGTGAGCACGTCGCACAGCGCGAGCACCGAGTCGGGCACGTCCTTCACCGGGGCGGGGTTCAACACGGTGAGGGCACCGGCGGCGCGGGCGACCGTGAACGCTCGCTCGATGGCGGCCACGGGCACTTCGAGCTGAGCCAGGTACACGCGCGCCGAAGGGACCGAGTCGGCCTCCACCGTGTCGTTGGCGCCGGCGACGACGACGATCGAGTTCTCGCTCTCGGCGGAGACGAAGATCAGCGCCCGGCCCGAGGGAGCGGACACCGCGTGCACGTGCGACGTGTCGATCGCGTCGTCGTGCATCACGCCCAGCAGCATCTCGCCCGCTGTGTCGTGACCGACTGCACCGACGAACGACGTACTCGCGCCCGAACGCGCCGCGGCGACCGCTTGGTTGAGCCCCTTGCCGCCGGGGTACTCGGCGTAGGAATTGCCCGGGACGGTTTCGCCCGGGCCGGGCAGGCGGTCGACGGTGGCGACCAGGTCGAGGTTGGCGCTGCCCACGACACAGACGTCGAAGCGGGGCACGGTCAGGCCTCGTCGGCGACGACGGCGGGCCGGAACACCGGTGGCCGCTTGGCCAGGAACGCCGCCACGGCCTCCTTGTGTTCATCGGTCGTCCAGCACTCGCTGAGCATGCGCATCTCGCGCTGCTGGGCCGCCCACAGGTCGGGCTCGGCCATGTTCTCGGTGAGCAACTGCTTGGTCCAGCGCAACTGTCGGTCGGGGTTGGCGGCGTACGACTCGGCGACGGCCATCGCCCGGGCCATCAGGTCGTCGGGCTCGGCCAACTGGTCGGCGAGGCCGATGGCGTGCGCCTCGGCGCCGCTGACGAGCCGACCCGACAGGCACATGTCGCTGGCTCGTCCGAAGCCGACCCGCGCCGTGAGCAGCGCCGTGCTGGCCAGCTCGGGCACCAGACCCATCTTGATGAACAGCATCCCGAACTTGGCGTTCGTGCTGGCGACGATCTGGTCGGCCGGCAGGCACATGGTGGTGCCGATGCCGACGGCCGCGCCGTTCACCGCACACACGATGGGCTTGCTCTGGCGCAGGAACGACACCCAGTCCAGGCCCTTGGGCATGCCGCCCACCCCGCCAGCAGTGTCGTTGCCCGGGTCGGTTCCGGAGATTCGGGTCTGGAAGGTGGCCTCCATGTCCGCACCGGCGCAGAAGCCGCGCCCTGCGCCGGTCATCACGATCGCACCGATGCGCGGGTCGTCGTTCGCCGTGCGGATGGCGTGCGTCTGCTCCTCGGCCATGCGCGGCGTCCACGCGTTCAGCTTGTCGGGCCGATTCAACGTGATGACGGTGATCGGTCCACTCTCGGTGACGGTGATCTGGGTGTACTCCACGCCGTCACTCTGGCACGGCGCGCAGCACCCACGTGGCAGCGGGAGTCGTGAACGTCAGCTCGTCGGTGAGCCCCAGACGATCGCATGCCGCCAACTGCTCGGGACATGCCGTGTTGGTCTGCCACCACCACCGTGCGGAGGTGCCGAACGGGTCGGAGAACTCGGTGCGTACGGCCTCGACGAACGTGTCGGCGGCGATGTCGTGGCACCAGCCGCGCACCACGGTGTCGTCGATGCACGACGCCACCGTCTCGTCGTCGGCGACGATGTCGCGCGTCCGCAGACCCAACTCGAAGCGGTGCACGTAGATGCATCCCACGATGCGGTCGTCGAGGAGGACGCTGAACGTGAACGCGATGCGCTCGTCGTGCTCGCGATCGTGGCGGACGAGATCGACCTCGTTGTCGGTCACCGTGAACGCCGCGGTCGGCCAGTCCTGCGCGCTCCATGCCCGCAGCATCGGGATGTCGCGCATCAGTGCAGCGTGATCCTGCTCGACCACCGCCGGCGTCAACCGGGCGAAGCGGATCATGGTGCCGTGGTGCGCAGCGGACTGGTGTCGAGCCGATCGAGCGCGGGCAGATAGGTGCGCACCGCGTCGGCACGGAACAGCGTGCACAGATCGGGCCGGAAGAACCGGGCGCCTTCGCGCACCACGTAGTTGAGGATGAAGAACCGGTACACCTCGGGGAGGAACATCACTTCCTCGTCACTCATCGGGAACACCCGCCGATACGCCTTGAGGAACTCGAGGAAGGTCGGCTCGACCAGCGTGTGCGGGCCGTACGTGAATCGCGTGCGGTCGCCGGTCTTCGACGACACACGCGACAGGAAGTAGAAGTCGAGCAGGCGCGGCTCGATGCGGAACCAGTCGTAGTCCCACCGACTGAACAGGCGGAACGAGCCGTCGGGTGCCGTCTCGACCGAGAAGTTGCCGAGGTTCCAGTCGATGAGGACCGGGATCTTCGACCACTCGTCGTAGCCGGTCGCGATGAGCTGTTCGAGGAAGTGGTGGGTGTGCTTCCACAGCACGCCGATGCTCTCCGGAGGGAGGTCGAAGTTGCGCGGCGCGAACGGGCTCTCCAACAGGTCGAGCAGGTGGATCGCGTCGCTCTTGATCGTCTTCGAACCGGCCGGGATCTGTGGTGCGAGATCGGTGCACGCGTGATGGAACTCGGCGATCTCGGACGCCAGGTTGTGCACCTGGTCGATGGACAGCACCCGGGGGAGCGCATCGCGCCGCGGTACGTCGTCGTAGAACACCGCCCACATGTGCTGGTCGTACCACGTGAACAGGCGACCGTCCTTGCGCCAGATGTCGGCGAGCATCCCCTTGAAGCGAGTGTGCTGCAGCATGTCGGCGCACCGGCTGAGACGGTCGTGGTCCTCGTAGAACAGGAAGTACGAGCCGTACGACGACACCTTGCCGACCAGGGTGAACCCGTCGTCGAGGTGCAGCCGGTACACCCGATTCGTCGACACGTTGGCGCTGACCTCGTCGACGCGCACGAGCGTGCGCGGGTCGCCGTACGCGGCCCAGGCCGCGGCGATCGCCGTGCGGTGCG
The DNA here is from genome assembly GCA_963822385.1 of uncultured Actinomycetes bacterium. Taxonomy (GTDB): domain Bacteria; phylum Actinomycetota; class Acidimicrobiia; order Acidimicrobiales; family Ilumatobacteraceae; genus UBA668. The sequence continues at coordinate 1,133,016 of CAWGHJ010000003.1, read as the reverse complement.
TCAACGAGTCGGTCACGCCCCGGATCGTAGGCGCAGATGCGTGGCTACGCTCGCTGCCCATGGATGCGGCGGACGTCACCCTCGACGATCTCGACCGGCATCACCACGCCGTCCTCGCCGCGTTGCGTGACACGTCGCCCGTGGCGTTCGTGCCGGCCGTGGACGGGTGGGTGGTGACCTCCCGCGAGTTGGCGGTGCAGGTGATGCGCGACGCCGCGACGTTCACGGTCGACGACCCGCGCTTCAGCACGGCACAGGTGGTCGGGCCGAGCATGCTGTCGCTCGACGGTGACGAACACGCGCGGCATCGCGCCCCGTTCGCCGAGCCGCTGCGGCCCGCGGACGCCACCGTCCGCTACGGCGAGCGGATCCGCGCGCTGGCCGACGCCCTGGTCGCCGATCTCGCCCCGTCCGGTGGAGCAGAGCTGCGTCGGGAGCTGGCGGGGCCGCTCGCAGTGGCCGTCTCGGCGATGGTGCTCGGTCTCGAGCACCTGCCGGCGGCGCAGCTGCTCGGCCTCTACGACCGCATCGTCGCCGCCGTGGACGACGTGGCTCGCGGCAACCCGGTGGGGGCCGACGGTCGGGGTGCGTTCGACGAGCTGGCCGACGAGCTGATCGACGCGTCGGGCCGCCCGGGCACACTGCTGGCCGATGTTTCGGGTGTGCTGAGCCGCGACGAGACGGTGTCCAACGCGGCGGTCTTCCTCTTCGGCGGCATCGAGACCAGCGAGGGCATGACCGCGAACGTGTTCCATCACCTGCTGCGCGATCCGTCGTCGTGGGCGGCGGTGGTGGCGGATCCGACGTTGGTCGACGATGCGGTGGAGGAGTCGTTGCGGCTCGAGCCGGCGGCCGCTCGAGTCGACCGCTACGCGACGGCCGACGTCGAACTCGGCGGGGCGTGGATCCGCCGCGGCGACCTGGTGGTCGTGTCGTTGGCGGCAGCGAATCGCGACCCGGCCGTCTACGACCGCCCCGACGACTTCGTTCTCGGGCGTGACGCGGCGCGCTCGCACGTGGCGTTCGCGCACGGTCCGCACGCGTGTCTGGGTGCGCAGCTGGCTCGGCTGCAGACGCGGGCCGCGGTGCATGCGGTGGCGACCCAGCTGGTGGGGGTGCGCCTCGTCGGCGAGCCGATGGCGGGCGGTGTGATCTTCCGCAAGCCGGTCGCGCTGCACGCGACCTGGCCACGAAGCGGGTGATCAGCCGACGTTGCGGGCGCGGACACCGATGGGTGCGATGAGGCGGAACCCGGCGGCGTGCCGCTCGTCCTCGCTCTCGCCACCCCAGAACCCGTACTCGTGGTTCGAGCGGGCGAACGAGCGACAGGTGCTGTTGACCTGACACGAACCGCACACGGCCTTGGCCGTCGCCTCGCGACGATCGCGGGCTTGCGGACGCTCGGCGGGCGGTGGGAAGAACAGGTGCGTGAGGCCCTTGCAGGCCGCACTGTTCATCCACCGATCGTCGGTGAAAGTGCGATGAACGACAACATCGACCGCTGCCATGGAACCCCCTCGTCCGACCGGCTGGCGAATTACTTGCTGTGAGCAAGTAGCGCCCACTCTACGACAAACCATGCGTCCTGTCGATAGGTCCTGACCTGCGATGACGCGCAGAGTGTTCACATCGTGGTCACGCCAGGAGGTGACGAACGCCGGCGGCGAAGCGCTCGATGTCGGCGTCGGTGGTGTCCCACGAGGTCATCCATCTGACCTGGTCACGGGTGACGTCCCAGTCCCAGAAGAAGCACCAGTCGCGCAGCGGTTCGATCGCGTCGTGGGGGAGGCAGGGGAACAGACTGTTCACCGCCGGGGGAGCGTCGTACTGCACGCCGGGGATGGCCCTGGTGCGCTCGTACAGCAGGGTCGCCATGCCGTTCGAGTGCTGCGCCGAGGTGATCCACAGGTCGTCGTGCAGCAGCGCGTTGAACTGCGCGGCGACGAAGCGCATCTTCGACGGCAGCTGGTTGACCATCTTGCGGACGTACTTCGCCCGCTCGGCGAGGGCCGGGTTCAGATACACGACGGCCTCGCCGCCGAGCAGACCGGCCTTGGTGCCGCCGAAGCTGACGACGTCGACACCGGCGTCGACCGTGAACGAGCGCAGCGCGGCTCGGGTGCCACCGAGCGCTGCGGTCGCGTTGGCGATGCGGGCGCCGTCGAGGTGCACGAGCATGCCCATCGAATGCGCCGTGTCGCACAGGGCGGCCACCTCGTCGGGCGTGTACAGCGTGCCGAGCTCGGTGCTCTGGGTGATGCTCACGACGCCGGGCTGGGCGTGGTGCTGGACACCCTGTAGATGGGCGAGGCCGCGCAACTGCTCGGGCACCAGCTTGGCGTCGGGTGAGGGGAGCGTGAGCAACTTGGCCCCGAGCGCCCGCTCGGGTGCGCCCGCCTCGTCGACGGCGATGTGCGCCCACGCCGTGCACACCACACAGTCGGCCGGGTGCACCATCGTCGCCAGAGCCATCACGTTCGCACCGGTGCCGTTCCAGGCCAGGAACGCGCTGCTCGTGGGTCCGAACAGGTCGCGGAAGCGGTCCTCCGCCTCGGCGGTCCAGCGATCGCTGCCGTACGCGAGCGCGTGCCCGTCGTTCGCGGCGATCACCGCGTCGAGCACCGCGGGGTGCGCACCGGCGGCGTTGTCGCTGGCGAAGGCGCACTCGGGCGCAGGGGGCATGGACGAGGGAAATGACGACATCCCACCCATTCTGCCGGGCCTATGGTGCAGCGCCATGAGCCTCGACCATCTCGCCCTGCTGCGGGCCGACCTCGACGACTTCGCGACGGCGATCGAGTTCGGTCCTCCGGACGCGCCCATCGCCGGCTGCCCCGGCTGGACCCTCACCGATCTGGGGGTGCACCTCGGCGGTGTGCACCGGTGGGTGCTCGGCGCACTCGCCGCTGGTGCTCCGCCCACCCCCGACCCCGCCGACGCGGCGCCCTCGACCGGGCACGCCGATCTGGCCGCGTGGCTGCGCAACGGCTCGGACCGTCTGCTCGCCGCGCTGTCCGCGCTCGACCCTGCGGCGCCCACGTGGCACCCGTTCCCCGTCGAGCCGAAGGTGGCCGGGCTGTGGCCCCGCCGTCAGGCACAGGAGGCGTCGGTGCATCGCTGGGACGCGCAGCGGGCGATCGGCATGGCCCCGACGATCGATGCCGCGTTCGCGGCCGACGGGATCGACGAGTACTGGACGATCATGTTGCCGCGCATGTTGTCGCGCGAGCACCTGTTCACGCCGTCCACACGGATCGCCGTGCAGACCGTCGACACCGGACACCGTTGGGTCGTCGACGGTGCCTCGGGTGTGCCCGTCGTGGTGCAGGGCGACGCGACCGTGAGGGGCGAGCTGCACGGCACGGCCGAGTCGGTGCTGCTGCGCTTGTGGGGCAGGCCGGCGGACGGGGTCGAGGTGCACGGCGACGCGGACGTCGTCGCCGAGTGGTTGGCGCTCGGCGGCGCCTGAGCCCGCCCGTGTCGGAGCGTCAGGCTGCCGCGGGAGGAGTGTCTTCTTCGCGCAGTCGCACCGGGCCGAAGCGATCGGCGTGCAGGCCGGTCTTGCCGTCGTAGAACGCTCGGATCCGATCCATGTCGGCGCCGATGTCACCGGTGATGTCGATCGCCGGGCCGAAGCCGCCCGAGCGTGTGCTGCGGTCGACGAAGGCCAGCACCACCGGAACCTCGGCGGCCTCGGCGATGCGGTAGAAGCCCGACTTCCAGTACTCGGTCCGCGAGCGCGTGCCCTCAGCCGGCACCACCAGGGCCAACTGTTCGCGCGTCCGTAGCTCGTCGGCGAGCGCGGCGACCATGCCGCCCGCGGCGCTGCGGTCGACCGACACGCCCCCGAGGCGGCGCATCACCGGACCCATCGGGCCGCGGAACAGCGAGTCCTTGCCGAGCCACGAGATGCGGACGCCACTCACCTTGGCCATGGCCAGGGTGATGGGGAAGTCCCAATTGGTCGTGTGTGGTGCGGCGATGACGACGCAGCGCGTCGGCATCGGCTCGGCACGTGCGACGGTGTCCCAACGCCAGAGGAACAACCAGAACCGTGCGAGCAGCGTCGTCATCCTGGCACCCTACTGACGGCGAGCCCGTTGCTCGCGTGGCCCTCAGGCGCCGAAGTGGGTGACGATGACGCGTCCGTCGCGCTCGCCGGCGCTGGCGGTCAGGTCGGTGACGGCCATCGCCCGCTGGATCCAACGGTCGTAGCCGTCCCAGCGCGGCTGGTACGAGGATCGGCCGTGCACGGCGACGTCGTTGTCGACGACGAGCAGGTCGCCGGCCTCGAGTGCAAGACCGGTGTGATGCGACTCGACGACGGCGCTCAGCGCGCGGAGTGCGTCGTCGGCCTCGGCATCGGTGCCCACCATCAGGTCGGCGTCGAACACCATGGACGGACGGTCGCGTTCGCCACGCAGCACCGGCATCGGGGCGCCGAGCACGTTCGGCCGGCCGTGCAGGTAGCTCTCGTCGACGGCGGTGCGGAAGCGGGGCTCGAACAACGTGTCGACCACTCGGGTCGGGAGCAGGGGCAACACCTCGAAGATCGACGACAGCGTCGTGATGGCGTCGGCATCGCCGCGCAGGCACAGCAACAGCAGGTACTTCGGGCGGTGCGGGTGGAACGCAGCCTCGGTGTGGAACATCAGGTCGACGCCCGACGAGGTGCTCACCTGGCGATGGGCGTTGGCCTTCGTGGGGACCAGGTTCTGCACCAGGTCGCCACCGTGCTCGGGCTGGTAGCCGACGGGCTGACCCAGGCGACGGGCGGCGGTCATCAGCACGAACTCGCTGACGAGATCCTTGTGCGTCGGCGCCGTCGGCGACTCGGGGGTGTGGGGGAGCGTGCCGACCGGAACGCCGCGCAACACGATCGCGCCGGTCTGCGGCGCGGCGTCGGCGAAGTCCACGAGAGCGTCGTGCACCACCGACGGCATCAGCCGTGCCGCATGACCGGCGGCGCGGACGAAGCGCTCGTCGCCGAGCGGCACGTCGGGGATCGAGACCGGCGCCCAGGCCGGGGACTCGACGACGACGGGGGTCGCGTGCTCGGTCAGCGTGGTCATGGCGGAGGGCTCCTCGGGGATCGGCCGACGTGGGTCGTGGCACAACGAATGGAATGGACGTTCCAAGTATAGCGGAAAGTGGAATGTCAGTTCGACAGCGGTGCCGCCGAGTACGCTGCCCGCCGTGGAAGTGGAGGAGCGGATCGGCAAGGCGGGGGCCCAGTTGACGCCCGCCGAGCGACGTGTGGCCGAGGTCGTGTTGGCGCGCCCGCAACTCGTCGCGTTCGGCACGGTGGCCGAACTCGCCGACACGGCCGGGTCCGGCGCCGCCACGGTGGTGCGCCTGGCGAGCAAGCTGGGCTACGACGGCTTCACCGGGCTGCAGGACGCGGTGCAGCACGCCCTGGCTCGCCAACTGCGCCCGGCCGCCGAGCGGATTCGCGAACCAGCGGCCACCGACGCCATCGGCCGGCATCTCGACCTCGAGATCGACAACGTGGCCACCACGCTGCGCGCCGTCGACGCCGCGGCGCTCGACGACCTGGTCGACCATCTCGCCGACGTTCGGTCGCGGGTCTTCCTGCTCTCCGGCGACGCCTCGCTGGGGGTGGCTCATCAGCTGCTCGGCGATCTGCGCGCCCTGCGCGACGACGTCGCGATGGTGGAGGGCAACGACGTCGCAGTGCGGCGGACCATCGCGATGCTGCGCGACACCGACACGGTGATCGCGCTCGACCTCCGTCGTTATGACAAGTGGGTCGTCGATGCGGCGCGCGAGGCGCACGGCCGGGGAGTGTGGCTGGCGGCCGTCACCGACAGCCTGCTGTCACCGCTCGCGGCATTGGCGGACCGTACGTTCACCGTCTCGGCTGCCGGCGGTGGCCCGTTCGACAGCCACGTCGGCACGCTGGCCTTCGCCAACCTGGCGGTCGCGGGCGTCGCCGATCGGCTCCGGGCCCAGGCGACCGACCGCCTCGACCGGGCGGAAGCGGCCTGGCGAGCCTCGGGCTCGCTCACCGACCGATAGTCGCGCCGGCGGGCATCCATTGCCCGCACCCATCCATCGACCTACACTTTCGTCATGACGAAAGTCGGCCTGGAAGCAGCAGGGCAGAGCGAGCAGGAGCGACGGTCCCGGTGCAAGTGGTGTCGGCGGGTCCTGCCCGAACAGGGCATGGGCCGGCCGCGACAGTTCTGCTCGCAGGCGTGTCGCCAGTGGCACTGGGTCGGACAGCAACGTGCGCGCGAGCTGCAGCTCAGCGAGCACGAACTGGTGGTCACCAAGTCCGAGCTCGACGAGCTGCACGATCAGCTGTACGTGCTGGCGTGCGCCGTCAACGACGCCGAGCGCGACCTGCGCGCGGCCGGCGCCAAGGCGTCGCCACGGGAACTGCGCGAGATCGTCGACTGGCTGCTCGAAGCCGGTCGACCATTGCGCGACCGAGAGCTGACACCCCCTCGCTGATCGGTCGCCGTCGCAACGCCCATAATCCTCGTTATGTCACATCCACGTGATGGGCCGACTCGCCGGGCGCTCCCCGACGGCCGGCCGCCCACGCATGGCTCAACCGATGTGCACCGACAACATTCGGGCGCCCGAGCCCTCGACGAACAAGCCGCTCGTCGTGTCGAGTCGCTCGATGTACCCGGAGTCGCCGTTCAACTTGTCGTTGGCCGCGTCAGCGCCCTTCGCGTCGTCCGAGACCCCGATCCAGGTGAGTTGTCCGAATGTGCCGAAGGCATCGACGAAGAAGGTGATCGGCTCACCGGTGACCGAACTGGCGTAGGCCGCGACCTCGCTCCCCCACGCCACTGCTGCCGACAACTTTCCGCCGGACGCAACGGCGGTGGTGATGGTGGCGACGGCGCCGATCGGAATCGCTCGCCGTTCTTCCGGCATCGCACTGAGCGGCGAACGCATGTTCATGACGTGCGGCGCGGATCCGAAGGCCTGGCCTTCCGCGACGAGCGCGACGTACCCGGGGTCGGCCTCCACCGCAGCGAGCGTCGACAGCCCGTCGAGCGAGTCGACCCACGCACTCCAGGTGACGGTGCCGAGCGGTGCGCCGAACCAGGTGGCCCACGTGCTCACCTGCACGCCCGTGACGGCGGTGGCGTGTGCTCCGATGCGAACGGCCCACTCGCTTCCGGCGGCGGCGTCGCCTCCGAGGGTCGTCTGTCGTGTGAAGAGATACATGGTGGTGACTCCTTCTCACCTTGCGTGTTGCAAAGCGAACGCCACACCGTCGCGCCGTGCGCGGTGAAATGTCGATGGATTCTGGACCATTGATTCGATACTTCCCGAGAACAGATCATGTCGACGGCAGTATCTGTCCTGGATGTCCTACGACGTCTCAGATCGACGGAATGCGACCATCGCGCTCGAAGTGTGTGGCACCGCGCCCTCCGCGACAAGTGTGCAATGCTGCGCGTTGAATTCGGAGCATTGTGACGGATTCCGGCTCATCGACGCGAGCGAGCGCCAGTCTGAGCGGATCAGACCGGCGCTCGACATGCGCAGTATCGGGTTCGTCAGCGGAGCGTCGTGCCCGTGAACGTCGAGGGGCTGGTACCCCAGGTGCGGAACCCGATGCGCGTGCCCTGCGGCAGCGGGTACTTGCACGGGCTCGCAGCAGCCGCCGCTGCCAGGCTGTTCACACGGAAGATCTCCTGGCCGTCCATGCTGGCCCACATCGTGTCGCCCTTGGCGACGACGACGAGTTGGTGCTTGGCGTTGATCGACCATCCGACCGGGAATGCCTTCTTGGCGATCGGCGTGGAGCATTCGGTGCCCTGATACCAGTGGCGGATGATGAACGCGTTGCCGTACAGCGGGTCGTACTGGAACGTGTAGCCGTAGATGCGGGACAACGAGTCGAGTCCTGCCCTGAACCAGATGCCGTAGCCGGAGCCCGATTGAAGGGTGGCGACGGTGGTCAGCACCATGTCCGCCGTGGGCAACGGCTTGGTCGAGAGGACGCGGTTCTCGCCAGCGACCGTCATCGACACATTCGAGGCACCGATCACCGCAGTGCCGCGGACGACCTTCCACTCCGCAGCACTGAGCAGGCCGTCGGCCCCGATGACGATCACCTTTCGAGCGACCTCCACCTCCGCACCCACGGTCGGCAGGCCGCTCACCGTCACGGTGTACGTTCCTCGCGGCACCGTCTGATAGGTGAGAATCCGAGCCCCGTTCTGACCGATCTGGGTATCGGTGTACCCAGCGTTTCCCATGGTGGGAAAGACGCGGAACACGAGGCGCGGGTACGGACTTCCGGCGCCGATGAGTCCACGAGTCTCGACGGTGACCGTCGACGCGTTGTTGCTCACCAGGACGAACGGATTCGCGGTGGCGCTCGGCGGTGCGGCGACGCCGGACGCCGGCATCTTCGTGACGGTCGAGATCGCTCCGCACCCAGCGGTGTTGCAGGCGCGGACGGCGATGTAGCCGATTCGCGTTCGCGTCGAGAGGAATGTCCGCATTGGCTGCAGTCACGATGAGCGTCTGGGAGAGTCGGCCGATGCCGTACACGACCTCGTATCGCGTCACCGGCCCGGAACCGAGGTGAGTCGGCGACTTCCAGCCGAGGTGCACGACACTTGCGCTCTTCGAATCTCGCGTTGCCACGAGCGTGGTGGGCACCCCAGGCTTGTCGCTGCCGAGGAGGAGCGACGCGATCGGCCCCTCTCCAAACCCGTTCACCGCCCACACCCGTGCGGTGTACTGGCGGGTCGGATCGAGCGCGGGGATGGCGACGCTCGGTGACGCCGTGGTCAGATCCGCGACGGTCACCCCGTCGACAAGGCGCACCAGCGAGACGTGATAGTGGCGGAACGCACCGAAACCGGTCCAGGATGGAGCGGTCCAGGCGAGCGTGACCGCGGTGCCTGCGCTGTTCCTCGTCGCCGCCATCGATCTCGCCGGACCGGGAACCAGCGAGTTGAGTGTGACGACACCGGAGGTGGACCCGAGGCCGTCGGCATCGCGTGTCGAGACCGTGATCTTGTAGGTGGTGGCGGCACCGAGACCCTTCACCAGAAGGCTGGTGTCGCTCGAAGGAACCGTCGTCACCTGATCGCTGCCTGAGACCAGGACCGACACGTTGTAGTGATCGACGGCACCCGCAACGGGTGCCCAGGAGATGGTGAAGTCGTTCGGATCCGACTCGAGCCGAGTGGCGGCGACCTTCGTGGGCGCGGGCAAGACCACGGCCGCCCTGGCGGAATCGATCGCGAATGGGGTGACGGCCATCGTCACCACGATTCCGATCGTGGTCATAGCTCGTCGTGTGGCTGTGCGCATGCAGGCTCCTCTGGTCATCGAACGTGACCTGCAGCGTGACGACGGAGATTCAGGACTTGATCAACTTCCGTTCTTCATGTGACGAGGGTTTGCCGACTCGGATCTGCGCGGCGTCAAGGGTCAGCTGCCGCTCTTGACCATGATGCGGCCGGCCGGCACCCCGGAACCCTGCACGCGCGGCCGAACCGCCGCCCGTCGCCCGCTTCGCCGGGGCCTTCTTCGCCGGAGCAGCCTTCTTCGCCACAGCGGTCTTCTTGGCGGGTGCGGCCTTCTTCGCCGGGGCCGCCTTCTTCGCCGGTGCCTTCTTCGCCGCGGCCTTCTTGGCGGGTGCGGCCTTCTTCGCCGGGGCCGCCTTCTTCGCCGGGGCCGCCTTCTTGGCCGGGGCCGCCTTCTTGGCCGGAGCGCCTTCTTGGCGGGCGCCTTCTTCGCCGGTGCGGCGGGGGCGCCGTAGCGGCCGAGGCCGGCGCCACCGCCGAGCAGGCTGGCACCCATCAGGTGCAGGTCGTCACCGACGTCGCCCAGCCGGTCGCCGAGACCGCGGACCTTCTGCCCGACCTGGTCGAGGTTGTCGGCCACGTCGCCGATCGCGCCCAGTTGATCGCCCATCATCTTGCCCATGTCGCCGATGAAGGGCAGGTTGCGCAGCATCCCGCCGGCCTTCTCGAGCGCGTGCAGCACCGCCAGGAGCTGGTGCTTCGACGACTCGAGCATGTCGGCCGCATGGCCGGTCAGTTCGCGGACGTCGCCGGCGAGATACCCGCTCGCCGTCTGCGCACGGGTGCCGGCGTCGTGCATCTGCTGGCCCGTCTCGCGCAACAGCGCCGGCAGCTCGGTGGCCATGCGGGTGAGCTCGTCGCGATGCTCGTAGAGGACATCGAGCATCGCGGTGAGCTTCGCCTGCTCATCGCTCGGCAACGCTGCGGCGTGGCCCTTCTTCTTGTGATGCTTCTTCTTGCCGTCGCCCATCGCAGTCCCCTCTCGTACGGGGGCATCTTGCCACGACCGCACCGCGCCTGCACTTCCGGGCGGATCGGGTCTACGGTGGACGGTCAGCGGGCCGAACGAGGAGACAGCACATGCCTCACGTCGGCACACGGTTTCGGCGTTTTCTTCTGTTGACCTGCACGTTCGTGGTGATTCCGTGCACCCTGGGCACTGCGATCGCCACCACCGCGGTCTCGCCCGGCGCGGCGCACGCGGCGCCCGCTCCCCTTCCCGTCAAGGGCGAGCAGTCCACGGCGGTGCGACATCTGCAGGAGCTGCTCCTGCGCGCCGGCATCCACGTCGCGGGCGGCGCGGACGGATGGTTCGGCAACGCGACGGCGACGGCGGTGAAGGCGTTCCAGGTGGCCAAGGGTCTGCCCGCGTCCGGCACGGTCGACGAGGCGACGGCCGTGGCGCTCGGCTTCATCACACCGGTCGCCCATCTCGCGGTCGGCGCATCCGGCACCGACGTACAACGGCTGCAGCGCACGCTGCAAGCGGTGGGGATCAAGGTCAAGGGCGGCGCCGACGGCCAGTACGGCCCGGCGACGGCGACAGCCCTGAAGTCGTTCCAGAAGGCGCAACATCTTCCGGTCACCGGTGCGCTCGACGCCTACACGGCGGTGCTGCTCGCTCAGCGCACCAAGGTCGCGGCAGCGGCCACCCTCCCCTCGCCCGGATCGAGCGGGCCCGCGGTCGCTGCCCTGCAGCGGCAGCTGATCGCGGTGGGCGCGCGCCCGGCGGGTGGCGCCGACGGCCAGTACGGCCCGGCGACCCGTCGGGCTGTCGCGCGCTTCCAGGGCTGGGCCGGCGTGCCCTCGACGGGTGTGATCGATCGGGCCACGATGAACGCGCTGGCGAAGGCCGCCGGCACGGCATCGAAGCCGAAGGTGCAGGTCCTGGCGTCCTTTCCGCTCCCGAGGACCTGCACGTTCTGGAACACGTGGGGTGCCGCCCGTGCCGGTGGTCGACGCCACGAAGGCACCGACATCTTCGCCAAGCGGGGTACTCCCGTGCTCGCCGTCGCCGACGGCCGCATCACCCGCCTGCGTGCCGACTTCCCCGGCTCGCGGGGTGGCAATCAGTTCTGGCTGACCGCCAAGGACGGCACGAAGTACTTCTACGGGCATCTCGACGGCTTCGCCGATGGCATCGGCGTCGGGGTGCCCGTGCGTGCGGGGCAGACCATCGGTTATGCCGGCAAGACCGGCCTGACCACCGTGGTGCACCTCCACCTCGAGATCCATCCGGGCGGTGGGGCTGCGGTGAACCCCTACCCCATCCTGCGCGCCACGGCGAAGTGCTGACGGCTCAGCGCCGGGCCAGCAGCACTTCCTTGCGGTGAGCCACGTAGTCGACCATCGCGTCGTCGATGGTCGAGTCGAGTGGTGGCGCCACGTACTCGTCACGGAGCCGCTTCCAGATGCCGTGGGCCCTGGTGGTGGCGTCGATCGAGCCCGATTCGGTCCACGTCTCGAAGTTGCGCCAGTCGCTGACGAGCGGCTCGTAGAACGCGTGCTCGTAGCGGGCCATCGTGTGCGGCGAGGCGAAGAAGTGCCCGCCGGCACCGACCTCGGCGATGGCCTCGAGGCCCATCTCCTCGTCGTCGATGACGATCGGCTGCAGCCATTCCCCGAGCATCTGCAGCATTTCCGCGTCGATGATCAGCTTCTCGAACGAGCCGGTGAGGCCACCCTCGAGCCACCCTGCGGCGTGGTTCACCAGGTTCGCTCCGCCCATCACCGCGCCCCACAGCGACATCGCGCTCTCGTACACCGCCTGGGCGTCGACCGAGTTCGATGCCGTGGTGTTCGACGAGCGGAACGGCAGCCCGTAGCGACGGGCCAGTTGGCCGCTGGCCTGGGCCGCCTTGGTGTACTCGGGCGTCCCGAAGGCCGGGGACCCGCTGCGCATGTCCACGTTCGACGTGAACGAGCCGTAGACCGTGGGGCAGCCACGGCGGATGAGCTGCACCAATGTGGCCGTGGCCAGGACTTCCGCGTTCTGCAGGACCAGTGCCCCGGCCAGCGTCGCCGGTGCCATCGCGCCGGCCAGGGTGAACGGGGTGATGCAGATGGCCTGACCTGCTTCGGCCAGCTCGGTGAGCCCTTCGGCCATCGGGACGTCCAGCGTGAGCGGCGTGTTCGTGTTGACGATGGTCAGCAGGGCCGGCGCGGCGGCAAGACCGTCCCGGTCGGTGCCCAGCGCCAACGCGGCCATCTCGATGCTGTCGAGCGCCCGTTCGCGTCCGAGGGCGATGCCCTGCCAGTTCTTGTCGAGCAGACGCGCCGACGACAGTGCCAGGTCGAGGTGGCGGGTCTCTGGGTGCAGGTCCATGGCCTCGAACGGCCCACCGCCCTCCTGGTGGACGATCTCGAGTTGCTGGACGACACGGAGGAAGTCGGCCTGCTCTGCCGCCGTGCCCGGGCGTCGTCCCCCCTCCAGGTCGGCGACGAAGGCAGGGCCGCCCACCGAGCTGAAGACCACGTGATTCCCCCCGATGACCAGCGTCTTCGCGGGATCGCGGGCCTGCAGGGTGAACTGCGCAGGGGCGTGGGCGACGGTCTCCTCGACCATCGCCGGATCGAAGCGGACGATCAGCTCGTCGACCACACACCCGGCGGCGGCGAGTCGGGCTCGGGCGGTCGGGTCGAGGATGCGCATGCCGGTCTCGCTGAGCAGTCGCAGCGACGAGCGATGGAGGTGCTCGACGTGGTCGTCGCTGAGTGGACAGATCGGCGCGTACGGGTTGGTGAGATCTCGCCACGGAGGGCGGGAACCCGCACGATCACGGCGTTGACTGCGTCCCCGAGTGCTGCGGCTCACGTCCGGATCGTAGTGGACAATTTTTCCGGGGCGTGACCAGGCGCGACGCGACGAGACGTCAAGGAACCGTAAAGTCTCACCCTCAACATGCCGAAGAGAGTGACATGCTTCGCCTGCACCGCATCGTCGTCGCGACCTGTCTGGGACTCGGCCTGGGGGCATCGGCCCTGGCCACACCGGTGGAGGCTGCGCCCGCAGTGCAAACCCTCACGTCGACCTACACGGTTCGCAACGGTGACTACCTCGCCGGCATCGCCGTGAAGCTCAACGTCAGCTTGAAGGCGCTCCTGGCCACGAACCATCTGACGGTGCAGAGCCTGATCCTCCCCGGGATGCAGTTGACGGTGCCCGGCACGTCCGGCGCCAAGGCTGCAGTGGCAGCCGCGCCGACCACCACGACGAAGGCGACCTACACGGTGGTGGCCGGTGACTACCTCACCGGCATCGCCGGCAAGCTGAAGGTCACCACCAAGTCGCTGCTGGTCGCCAACAAGCTCTCCTTGAACAGCCTCATCTGGCCGGGCATGCGCCTCGCTGTCCCCGCTGGAGGCACGCTGCCCGCTGCGGCGGCACCGGCACCCGCCTCGTCGCCCGCGCCCGGAGCGTCGAAGGCCTCGACCTACACGGTGGTCGACGGTGACTACCTGTCGGGCATCGCGACGAAGCTGGGCGTCACGCTGACGTCGCTGCTGACCACGAACCAGATGACGGTGAAGAGCTTCATCTACCCCGGGATGCAGCTCAAGGTCCCCGCCGGTGGCAAGGTGCCCACGGCGGCGGCTCCCTCGGCGGGTGCGACGAGCGGTTCGTCGGCAGCAGTGCCGAGCGGCGTCACCAAGGTGATCTCCTTCGCCCGTGCCCAGATCGGCAAGCCCTACAAGTTCAACACCGCCGGGCCGTCGACGTTCGACTGCTCGGGCCTGACACTGGCGGCGTTCGCCACCATCGGGATCGACCTCCCCCACTACAGCGGTGCGCAGATGGCGTTCGGCACGGTCGTCGACTGGACCACCGCGGCCATCCGCCCCGGTGACCTGGTGTTCCTCGAGTCCGCGCCGGGTACCGGCATCGTCAACCACGTCGGTATCGCCACCAGCGCGACCACGTGGATCCAGGCGCCGCGGTCCGGCGACGTGGTGCGTGAAGGGTCGTTCTCGACGGTGCGCATCATCGGCGTTCGGCGCCTCGTCAACGGCTGACTCGACGGCCGTCGTGGACGACCGCTCCCCCGCCGACGACCCGGCCCCGTGCCGAGTTCCGATCCAGCACCTCAGCGCCCATCAGGTGGATCTGCTGCGCACCGTGCTCCGCGCCGGCGACATCCCGTTCGGCATCAGCCGCGGTGATGTGGTCGCGCCGCACGAGCACACCGACGAGATCGTCAAGGCGGTGGCCTGGGCGGGCGTGGACCCCACCCTGTCCGACGAGTTCGACGATCCCGACCATCAGCCCGTGAAACGTCCGCTGGTGAAGCCGCCGCGCCGACCCCTCCGCGACGGGAGGAGGGAGGCGACGCGCTGGCGACGCCTCAGCGCCGGCGTGCTGGACGAAGCGGTCGTCGGCACCCCGCTCGTGCTCGCCACCCATGCCGGCGCTCCGGCGTGGACCGCTGCGGTGATGCACGCCGTCTACCACGTCGGCCCGACCTTCCTCTTCGGGTGGAGCATGGGCAAGCTGTGGTGCGGGCTCCGAGTCACCGACGCAGCACGGCTGCGCCGGCCGGACGTCGTCCACGCCACCGTTCGCTGGGCCGTCGCGGCCGTCCCCCTGATGTCCAGTCTGTTCCTGGGCGCAGCCGGGGCCGTGCTGACGGTCCTCGTGCTGGCGGTGAACGCCCCCATCCTGTGGGACCTGCGCGGCCTGCACGACTACGCAGCGGGGACCAAGGTCGTCGAGCGGAGCAGCGCCGGTCCGGGCGTCTGGGTCCGCTCGTCCAGGCGCGTCCGAACACCCGCCTGAGCGGGACCGATCGGAGTCGACTGCCGGGCGGCGCTACTGCACGTTGACGAGGTCGACCACGAAGACGAGCGTCTCGTTCGGCTTGATGACGCCACCGGCGCCACGCGAGCCGTAGCCGAGCTCCGGCGGGATGGTGATGCGGCGGCGACCGCCGACGTGCATCCCCTTCACACCCTTCTCCCAGCCCTCGATGACCTCGCGGGCACCGAGTCGGAAGTCGAACGTCGAACCGCGATCCCAGCTGGCGTCGAACTCGTCGCCCGTGCTCCACGACACGCCGACGTAGTGCACGATGACCCGCTTGCCGACGGTGGCCTCGGCGCCGTCACCGACGACGAGGTCCTCGGTCTGAAGCTCGGTGGGAGCGTCGGTGTCGGGAATGCTGATGACGGGTTTGTCGGCCATTCGCCGAGGCTAGCCCTCGGACCGCTTCGGCCGCACGTACGTCCCCTGGGCGACGGCGACCGGACGGTCGGGCTCGTCGGTCCAGGCGACCACGCTGCCGATGATCGAGCGCGCGCCGACGTGGTGCAAGGTCGCCCTGGCCCGCAGTTCGGCGCCACGCGCTGGACGCAGGAAGCGGATCGACAGCTCGCTGGTGAGCGCCATCGGTTCCACCCCGATCGCCGTGAAGCACGCGTAGTACAGCGCCGCGTCGCAGGCACCGAACACCGTGGGACCGCTGATGATGCCACCCGGGCGCAGGTTGGCGTCGCCCGCCCGAATGATGGCCACCGCCCACCACTCGCCCACCGACTCGCACGAGTTCGCCGTACCGGGGAACTCGGCGGCGAGGAACGCGTTGACCTCGTCGGCACTCACTCGGCACTCGTGCTGCGACATCTCAGCCTCCCAGGGCGATCAGAGCGACGGCCACCGCGGTGGCGGCCACGCCGAGCGCCTGCCACCATCGCATGCGCTCCTTGTTGAAGAGGACGGACAGGACCACTGCGACCGTGGCGAACTGCGAGGACGCCACCGACACGGGGCCGGTGTCGCCGCGTTGGAATGCGAGTTGCAGCGAGCCGATGGCGACGAGGCCGAGCACACCGGCAGCCGCTGCGTATCGTCGCCCGGTGCCCGTGGCGACGAAGGGGTCGCTGCGGAACCCCGCCACGACCACGAGGAGCACGAAACCCGCCAATCGCTGGACGACCACCGGCAACAGCCCCGACGCCTTGCCGACCTCGCCCATCAGCGTGAACGCGATGCCGAACACCACGCCGCTGGAGATGCCCAGGATGGCGCCCATCGTCACGCTTCCGGTGCCGCCCGGCGTGTACGACGTGAGGAACAGTGCGGCGAGGCCGATGCCCATGCCGACCGCAGCGGTGGTGCCCGGGCGAACCCCGTTCAGCAGGTCCCACAGCACCGGCACGACGGCCAGCAGCACGGAGGCGAGTGGAGCGACGATGCCCATGCGCGCGACGGCGTAGCCCTCGTACAGCAGCATCAGGCCACCGATCATGAACACGCCCGAGAGCATGCCGATGATCACGTCGTGGCCGATCCACTGCCAGTCGACGAGCAGGAGCAGCAGCGGCGAGAGCAGGACACTGGTCCCGACCGCGGTGCGGGTCACCGTGACGGACGGGGTGCTGCGTGCGGCGCGGGCTGCGAAGAAGTCCGAGCCACCGAGCAGCAGCGCGGCTGCGATGGCGAAGAGCAACGAGGCGGTCATCTGCGCGTCAGGACAGGGGCTCGGCGTAGAACTGCGCCGCCCACTGCCGGAACTGCAGGAACGGACCGTCCGTGTCGGCGAGCGCGGGCCGTTCGACGAACACCTTGTGCTCCCAGATCGGCTTGTCCTGCAGCAGTTGGCGGGAGATCTCGTTGATCGCGGCCTCCCCCACCGACTGCGTCGTGCGCTCGTCGGCGAACGAGCGCACGGTGAACGTGAAGCGCATCTCGCACCGATCGGTCTCGATCGGCGTGGCGCAGCCGAGCAGCACCGTGTCGATGATGCCACCGAAGCGCACGACGCTGAAGCCCGGGCCCCACGCCTCGGAGTCGATGCGGCCCTCGACGTTGCCGCGTGGGGTGACGAACATCTGCTTCGACTTCATGTGCGAGCGGAAGCCGTCGGGTTCGTACTGCTCGAGCACGGGCACCTCAGCGGTGCCATGGACGTAACGGAAGTGCGCTGCGTCGACACCGTTCTCGGCCATCTCCTGCCATGCCGTGTCGATGGTGAAGTAGCGGTTCACCGGAGCGGCCCACTCGGCGGTGGCGGGCAGGAACTCGTCGACGACGGGGATGTCCCACATCGGCGGTTCGTCGTCGGGGTGGTACCACGCCATCACCAGACCGTTGCGCTCGAGGATCGGGTAGGTGCGCAGGCGTGCCTTGCCGTTGGTGCGCTCGCTGTACGGAATGCACGTGTTGCGGCCGCTGCCGTCGAACTGCCAGCCGTGGAAGGGGCAGACGACGTCGCCGCCGGCGACCGTGCCACCGTGGCCGAGGTGCGCACCGAGATGAGGGCAGTACGCGTCGTGCAGGTGCGCATCGCCACGCTCGTCGCGCCACAGCACCAGATCGCGACCGAAGGCCCGAGTGGGCACCACGCCGCCGACCGAGAGGTGCTGCGACCAGGCCACCGCGAACCACCCGTACGGCACCGGCCAGGGGAAGCGGCTCATGCGTCCAGCCCGAACACGCGCACCGCGTTGTCGCGGAGGAACTTGGGCCACACCTCGTCGCGCAGCGGCACGTCGGGCAGTTCGGCGAAGATGCGATCGAGGCTGAGTCCCATCGGGAAGTAGCCGGCGTACATCACCTTGTCGCTCCCCCGTCGGTTGGCGAAGTCGATGATCGCCGGCGGGTAGTACTTCGGGGCGAACGCGCTCGTGCTGTAGTACAGGTTCGGCCACTTCAGCAGCAGCTTCACGGCGAGGTCGGTCCACGGCTCGCCGCCGTGGCGCATCACGAACGTGAGCTCGGGGAAGTACCAGCACACCTCGTCGATCAGCTCGACGTGCTGCGGTGCGGCCGGCAAGCGTGGCCCGGGCACGCCGGCGCAGCAGAGCACCGGCAGGCCGAGCTCCGCGCACTTCGCGTACACCGGGTACATGCGCTTGTCGTTGATCGGCAGCGGCGGGTTGCAGCCGCTCGGGAAGAGCGACACACCACGGATGCCGAGTTCGTCGTGAGCGCGTTGGATGTCGCGCAGCACCGGCACGCCACCGTTGGGGTCGACGTGGAGGCAGCCGAAGAACCGCTCGGGGTGGCGGCGCAGCGCATCGTTCTGGATGCCACCCTCGAGCGAGCAGCCGATGAGCGCGCGCTCGATGCCGTGGCCGTCCATCTGGTCGAGCGTCCACCCGATCATGTCGTCGGCGGTCGGGTCGTCGGGGATGTCCTTGAACATGTACTGCGCGGGCATCGCCATGTCCTGGCTCTCACGATCGCGCAGGTTCGGCCGCAGGAACGAGTACCACTGGTCGCGTGCTCCCGGCTCGGGAATGCCGAGCATCAGATCGATCACGCCCACGTCATGCGGCATCCCCATGGCGAGCGACGTTAGTCGGGCTCAGAGAAGTGTTCGCAGTGCGGTCAGCAATGCGTCGGCGTCGGCCACGGTGTTGTGCGCGGTGAAGCTCACCCGCAGCAGTGGCTGTCCTGCCCACAGATGGACCGGCACCTCGATGCGGTGCTCGTCGAACAGCCGCGCCTTCAGCGCCACGACATCCACGTCCGCCGGCAGCCGGATCGACGCCAACTGTCCGATCCACTGGTGGTCGCCAGCGGGGTCGGGGCTGATCGGCGCGAGTCCGGTCAACTCGTCGACGCGACGGCGGGTGTCGAGGGTCAGTGCATGGCCGTCGGCCTGCACCTGTGCCCAGTCGTGCTGGGCGGCGAAGTCGAGCGCTGCGGTGACCGCGAGGAACGGCGAGAGGTCGCGGGTGCCCTGCCACTCGTGGTGATCGACGAAGGTCGAACCGCTGGGGTGATCGCTCTCCCATCCCCAGCTGATGACGAGCGGTTGCAGCGTCGGTTGCACTTCCGGTCGGGCCCACAGGAACGAGCACCCCTTCGGCGCGCACAGCCACTTGTGCATCGCTCCGGTGTACACGTCGCAACCGAGCGCGCTCAGGTCCAGCGGGATGTGCGCCGGCACGTGGGCACCGTCCACGATGGTGAGGATCCCTGCCTCGCGCGCCCGGCGACACAGCTCCTCGACCGGGAACACGAGCGCGGTGGCGCTGGTGAGATGACTGAGGAACAGCACGCTCGTGCGTGATGTGACGGCGGACCAGACCCGCTCGACGAAATCGTCGGCGGTCGTCACCGGCAGCGGGATCGGCACCCGTACGTACTCGGCGCCCACCTCCGCGGTGAGCTTCCGCCAGGTGCGGTCCATCGCCCCGTACTCGTGATCGGTGGTGACGATCTGGTCGCCGCGCTGGAGCCGCAGGCTCTTCGCGACCATGTTCACGGCGGTGGTCGGGTTCGGGAAGAACACCAGGTCGTCGGCTTCGGCGCCGACGAACGCAGCGAGTCGTCCTCTGGCCGTTGCGAGCAGGTCGTCGGCCCGACGGCCCAACCACTCGACCGGGTTGCGCTCCATCTCGCGCTGCAGCCGCACGTACTCGTCGAACACCACCCGGGGCACCGCCCCGAACGAGCCGTGGTTCAGGAACACGACCTCGGGGTCGAGCATGAAGTCGTCGCGAGTGGGTACCGGCATGCGCGGCACGCTAGACCAGCCTCGACGCGACCCCTCGACGGTGCGGGCCTGTAAGTTTCGGCCCATGACGATGCCCCTGCACGGCATGAGCCGTGACGACGTGTTCGACCGCCTCGAGGAACATCGCCAGGGCGACGTCCGGTGGCGAGACGGTCGGGCCTTCACCCTGGCCTACAACGCCGGGCCCGACGTCGTGGCGCTCGCAGAAGAGGCCTACCGCCGCTTCGCCACCGAGAACGGGCTGAACACGCACGCGTTCCCCAGTCTGCAGCGCATCCAGAGCGAGGTGGTCGGCATCGTCGCCGACTGGTTCGAGGGTGGTCCCGACGCTGCCGGCTTCATCACCTCGGGCGGTACCGAGAGCCTGTTGCTCGCGGTGAAGGGGGCGCGCGAGCGCGGCCGCAAGGAGCGCGGCATCACCACGCCGAACATCGTGCTGCCGACCAGCGCGCACGCCGCGTTCGAGAAGGGCTGCTACTACTTCGGCGTCGAGAGCCGGCGCATCCCGGTCGGGGCAGATTGGAAGGCCGATGTGACTGCGATGGAGGCGGCCATCGACGACAACACCGTCATGGTCGTCGGCTCCGCCCCCCAGTACCCGCAGGGCGTCATCGACCCGATCACCGAGATCGCCGCGCTTGCCGCGGCACGCGACATCAACTGTCATGTCGACGCCTGCATGGGTGGTGTCACCCTCACCTACCTGCGCCGCCTCGGCCACGACATCCCGGCGTGGAACTTCACGGTGCCCGGCGTGACGAGCATCTCCGTCGATCTGCACAAGTACGGCTACTCGGCGAAGGGCTGCGGCGTGCTCGTGCACCGCGACAAGCGGCTGCGCTCGTACCAGACCTATCTCACCGACAACTGGTTGGGCGGCGTGTACGGCTCCTCGGGCGTGCTCGGCACCAAGAGCGGCGGGCCGTGGGCGGCGGCGTGGGCGGTGCTGCACCATCTCGGCGACGACGGCTACCTGCGACTCACCGCGGCCGCACGGCTGGCGTGCGAGCAGCTCGCCGCGGCCATCAGGTCGATGCCCGAGCTCGCGTTGCGCGCCGAACCCGAATCCACATTGCTCGCCTTCGGCGCGGCCGACCCCGATGTGCTCGACGTGTTCGCGGTCGCCGACGAACTGTGGCGGCGCGGTTGGTACGTGGATCGGCAGGGTCCGCCGGCATCGCTGCACTGCACGGTCAACGCCATCCACGAAGGGAAGATCGACTCGTTCGTCGGCGATCTCCGGGCGGCGGTCGCCATGGTGCTCGCGGCGAGCTCGACCGGTGAGCAGGGGGCCTACGGCACCGTCGAGTGACTCACCCGACGGTGCCGTTGACCACGGCCGCTCCGGTCAGACCGGGGCGACGATCGGGGTGGCGTCCCCCACCGGTCCGATGATGTTCGACACGCTGCCGACGTTGCCGTCGACGTTCGCCGTGTAGCCGAGTTCGGTGATCGAACCACTGGTGACCACCACGTCGACGTCGGCCGTGCCGGATGTCCCGACGCCGAGCGTCACCGCGGAGACGCTGACCCGCAGACGGACGGCCGTACCGTCGTCGGAGATGACGGCGATGGCCGACGGCGCGTTCAGTGACGTGATCGGATCGACGACGGCAGGCTGCGTGGTGAGCTGGTCCCAGTCGCCGCCGTCGGGCTGGGCGTAGTTGCCGCCCGGCGTGGTGATGTAGTTGACCAGGGCACCGTTGGTGGTGACCGAGAAGCGACTGGCGTCGCCGATTCGGTCGCCCTCGGCCTTGAGCACCACGGCGCCGTTCACGGTGAACACCGACGTGAAGTGATAGCCCGCCTGCAGGCCGGCGAGACCTTGTTGCAGCAGCGCCGGTGCGTCGACGCTGGTGGGCGTGGTGGGTTCGGTCGCGGGTACCGAGGCCGCCGTCGTGCTGGAGGCAGTGGCCGACGTGCTGTCGGCCACGACACCCGACGAGTCGGAACTGCAGCCGGCGAGGGCCAGGAGAAGGGCAAATGCGGCCCCTCCGAAGAGGGACCGCATCCGCAGGTCGTCTGACGTCATGTCGTCAGTCGTCGTCGCCGCCATCGTGGCCGTCGCCACCATGGTCGTCGTCGTGGTCGTCGTCATCGCCACCGCGGTGGTGATCGCCGTCGTGATCCTCGTCGTCGTCGTCATCGTCGTCGGCAACGGTGTTGGTGACGTTCGTGGTCGGGTCGACCGCGTCGCGGCAGCGGATCCGCTCCTTGATGTTCACCGTGATCTTGCCGTCCTCCAGCGAGCTGCTGATGCGCACTCGCTCGTCGCCGGAGAAGCGGATCTCGATGCGGTTGGACTCGTCGTGCTTCACCTCGGCGTCGGCCGGGTCGACACTGGTGAAGTCCAGGGTGCCGTCCTCGTTCACCGTGTAGAGCACGGTGGCGGTGGTGACGCCGTCGCACAGCGCAGCGGTCCAGGTCTTGTCACCCGCGGCCAGCAGTGCGTCGACCGGGACGCCACGCAGCTTGCCGAGCGAGATGCGCAGCGAAGCGCCGGACTCGTCGTCATCGTCGTCGTCGTCGGACTCGAGATGGACCGAGACCTTGATGCTGAGGGTGCGGCTCTGGCCGTCCTTGGTGAACAGCACGCTGACACGGGCCGACGCGTGATCGTCGTCGACGGACATCTCGGGCTCGCCCGCCTCGGCGGTGATACCGGCGCCGCCGAGGGCGTTGATCGCCGACAGCGTGGGGTTGCCGGCGTCGTCGCCGACGGTGTAGTCGACCGTGGAGAGCTGGCCGTCACCGAAGACGTCGCCGCTCCACTTGCCGGTACCGACGAGCGTGGCCAGCTCGCCGGCCTTGGCCGTGACGCGCTGTTCGTTGCCCTTGGACTTCACGCTGACCTGCAGCGCGCCGTCGGTGCTCTCGAACTTCACCTTGTTCGGGCTCACCGTGTCGGTGGCGAACGCGTCAGGAGTGTCGAGCTCGGCCGAGACGATGTTGCCGCCGGGCCCCGTGGTGACGGTCAGAGTGACCGGGGTCGACAGGAACGGCAGGGTGATGACGGTGGGCAACTGCGGGTCGACCGAGGGCTTGGGCCCTGCGTTCGCCGTGCCCACGCCGACACCGGCGAGGAGGACGACGGCACTGGCAAGAATGCCGGCCGCCAACTTGGATCGATTCATCGGGGAATCTCCTTGGGTGGTTGATCGTCGCCCGCAGCAGACACGCCAACGGTCTCCCGAACGTTTGGCACCTCACTGCTTACTCGGATGATCGGTAGAAGACGGGGCGTCTTGATCCAAGGAACGTCAAAATGCCTGCCCAGGCGCGCCCAAGTCGGGTCCATGGACCCCCGTATTCGCGCGGTCAGCGCGCACCGACGGTCGTGCGGTAGGGTCAGCGGTGCCGATACACCCGATCGGGAGAGCCACCACGCCGCCAGCGTGAGGGCGCCGAAGGAGCAACCTCCCCGGAATCTCTCAGGCCAACGGACCGTTCGGGTGGGCAACGCTGGAAAGCAGTCGATCGCGACTCGCCGACGGGGAAAGCGCCACGGATTCGTCCGCGACGTGAAGCTCTCAGGCACCCATGACAGCGGGGGAAGCACCACCGGAAACGCCCCAGGAGGCCTCCATGAGCGCACGTCCCACCCTGTCCCAGTTGCTCGGCACGGACGACTTCGTCGGCCGCCACATCGGGCCGTCCCCCGCCGAGCAGGCGCACATGCTGTCGGTCATCGGTGTCGAGTCCGTCGACGCGCTCGTCGCCGCCACGGTGCCGAACAGCATCCTGATGTCCGAGGCGCTGGCGATGCCCGGACCGCGCACCACCGACGACGTGCTCACCGAACTGCGTGGCATCGCCGATCGCAACGAGTCGCGCACGAGCCTCATCGGCCAGGGTTACTACGGCACCGAAACCCCTCCGGTCGTACTGCGCAACGTGCTCGAGAACCCCGGCTGGTACACCGCGTACACGCCGTACCAGCCCGAGATCAGCCAGGGCCGGCTCGAGGCGCTGCTCAACTTCCAGACCATGGTGACCGAACTCACCGGCTTCGAGCTCGCCAACGCCTCGTTGCTCGACGAGGCCACCGCCGCGGCCGAGGCGATGACGATGGCCCGCAGGTCGTCGGCGTCGTCGAGCGACCGCTTCGTGGTGCACCACGACACCCATCCGCAGACCATCAACGTCATGGCAACGCGAGCCGAGCCCGTCGGCATCGAGCTCGTGGTCGGCGACATCGACGAGGTCGACACCGGCTGCTTCGGCCTGCTGCTGAGCCTGCCCACCTCCACCGGGTCCGTGCCCGACTGGCGAGCCGCCATCGAGCGCGCCCACGCCGTCGGCGCGATCGTGGTCGTGGCCACGGACCTACTGGCCTGCGTGCTCACCACTCCCCCCGGCCGGCTCGGGGCCGACATCGCCATCGGCTCCGCACAGCGTTTCGGCGTGCCGATGGCGTTCGGTGGCCCGCATGCCGCCTTCATCGCGACGAACGAAGCGTCGGCTCGCTCGCTGCCGGGTCGACTGGTGGGCGTCAGCACGGACACCGAGGGACGCCCGGCGCTGCGACTCGCGTTGCAGACGCGCGAGCAGCACATCCGTCGCGAGAAGGCCACGTCGAACATCTGCACCGCGCAGGTGCTGCTGGCCAACATCGCCGGCTTCTACGCCGCATGGCACGGGCGCGACGGGTTGGTCCGCATCGCCGAGCGGGTGCACCGCCTCACCTCGCTCGCCGCAGCTTCACTGCGCGCCGCTGGGGTGCAGCCCGCACACGACACGTGGTTCGACACCCTGCTGGTGCCGTGCGACAGCGCATCGGTACTCGAGCAAGGACGCGCTGCCGGCCTCGACCTCCGGCCCGTCGACGACGGGCACGTGGCCTTCAGCTTCGACGAGACCACGTCGCTCGACGTCGTGCGGCGAGTCGTCGCCCTGTTCGCCGTCGACGCGTCACTTCCCGACGACGCGCCCGACGGGCTCACCGATCGTCGCTCCGACGACTTCCTCTCCCAGAGCGTCTTCGACCGCTACCACACCGAGCACGAGATGCTCCGCTACCTGCGCCGCCTGTGCGACAAGGACCTCGCCCTGGACCGCACGATGATCCCACTCGGCTCGTGCACCATGAAGCTCAACGCGACCGTCGAGATGATGCCCATCACGTGGCCCGAGTTCGCCGACGTGCACCCCTACGCGCCCGACGACGAGACCGAGGGGTACCGCGAGTTGATCACCCGGCTCGAGCAGATGCTCGTCGACATCACCGGCTACGACGCGGTCAGCCTGCAGCCGAACGCCGGCAGCCAGGGCGAGTTCGCCGGGCTGCTGGCCATCCGCGGCTACCACCGCAGCCGAGGCGACCATCACCGCACGGTGTGCCTCATCCCCTCCAGTGCGCACGGCACGAACGCCGCCAGTGCGGTGATGGCGGGCCTGAAGGTGGTCGTCGTGGCCTGCGACGAGCACGGCAACGTCGACGTCACCGATCTGCGCGCCAAGGCGTCGCAGGCGGGCGCGAACCTCGCCGCGGCGATGGTCACCTACCCGTCCACGCACGGCGTGTTCGAAGAGGCCATCGGCGAGATCTGCGACATCGTGCACGAGTTCGGCGGCCAGGTGTACGTCGACGGCGCGAACCTGAACGCCCTCGTCGGCATGGCGCAGCCCGGCAAGTTCGGCGCCGACGTCAGCCACCTCAACCTGCACAAGACGTTCTGCATCCCGCACGGTGGCGGTGGGCCCGGCGTGGGTCCGGTGGCCGTGCGCAGCCACCTCGCTCCGTTCCTTCCCGGTCATCCATTGCGTGCCGATCAGCCCACGGGCCCGGTCGCGGCCGCACCGTACGGGTCGGCGGGCATCCTGCCCATCTCGTGGGTGTACATCGCCCTGATGGGTGCGTCCGGTCTGCGCGACGCCACCGCTGCGGCGATCCTCAACGCCAACTACGTGGCGACCCGGCTGAACGACGCGTTCCCGGTGCTCTACAGCGGCGCCAACGGCCATGTCGGTCACGAGTGCATCGTCGACCTGCGGCCCATCACCAAGGCCACCGGCGTCACGGTCGACGACGTGGCCAAGCGACTGATGGACTACGGCTTCCACGCACCGACGATGAGCTTCCCCGTGTCCGGCACGCTGATGATCGAGCCGACCGAGAGCGAGGGGTTGCGCGAACTGGATCGGTTCTGCGATGCGATGTTGGCCATCCGCGCGGAGATCCAGCGGGTCGCCGACGGCGAGTGGACGGCCGACGTCAATCCGCTGCGGATGGCACCGCACACCGCCGAGGACCTCCTCGGTGAGTGGGACCGGCCGTACGCTCGTGAACTCGGCGCCTATCCCCTGCCCGGGGTACGCGGGGCCAAGTACTTCCCGCCGGTGTCGCGCATCGACGCCGCCTACGGCGACCGCCACCTCATCTGCACCTGCGAGCCGCTCGAGTCGTACGCCAACGGGTGACGTACGGCTGCGCTACCGTCGCAGCCATGGCCGACCCGACGTCATCCTCCGCCAACTACGGCCTCAACGAACTGCTCGCGCTGTTCGGTGGGGCGAACCCCTTCGCTGGCATCGCCAAGTCCGTGAGCCAGTTCCAGCGCGGTGTCGCCCAGTTCCTGGAGAGCGTCGAGCGGTTCAACGACACCATGGACCAGATGAACCAGGTCGCCCGCCGCGTCAACGGCATCCTCGACACGGTCGAGGGGCCGATCAACGCCATGGTTCCGCAGCTGACGCGCAGTATCACCGCCGCCGACGCGATGATGGAACAGCTCAACGGACCGATCGAGAAGGTCGCGCCCGGCCTGCAGCGCCTCGCCGACACCCTGTCGAGCCCGGCGCTCACCGCGCTGCCCACCGACCTCGCGCAGTTCATCGAGGTCATCTCCGACGTCGCCCGTCGGCTGCAGCCGCTCGGTCAGCTCGCCGAGTCCGCCGGCAGCATGTTCGGGCTCCGACCGTTGGCAGTGCTGCGCTCCGGCGGCTCGCGACCCGCACCGGTCGCTCCCCCGGCGGCACCGGCCCCGGCGCCGCTGAAGAAGTCACCGGCGAAGAAGGCACCCGCCAAGAAGGCACCGGCCAAGAAGAAGCCCACGGCGAAGAAGCCGGCTGCGAAGAAGACTCCGACCAAGAAGGCCGCGCCCAAGCGTCGTTGAGCCAGCGAGGGGTCAGTGCTTGGCGACGAAGGGCAGGGGGACGACCCTGCCGGGCAGTGACGAGCCGCGCACGTCGATGGCGACGTCGGTGCCGTCGGCGATGCCGGGCGGCAGGAACGCCAGGGCGATGCCGTGTTCGAGGACCGGCGAGTAGTTGCCGCTGGTGACCTCACCGACCGCCTGGCCGTCCACCAGGACGGCGCACTCGGCGCGAGGAGGGCGTCGGCCCTCGGTGGCGATGCCGCGCAGCACGCGGGCGACGCCTCGGTCGCGCTCGGCCTGCAGCGCCGCCTTGCCGCGGAACTCGGGCTTGTCCCAGGCCACCACCCAGCCGAGACCTGCCTGCAACGTGGTGATGCCGGTGCCGAGCTCGTGGCCGTGCAACGGCAGGCCCGCCTCCAGGCGCAGCGTGTCGCGCGCACCCAGACCCGCAGGCTGTACGCCGGCCGCGGCCAGCGCGTTCCACAGATCGGCAGCGGCATGCACGGGCACGGCGATCTCGAGACCGGCCTCACCGGTGTAGCCGGTCCCGGCGACCGTGCATTCGACGCCGTTCCACGAGCAACGCGCCACGCGGAAGCGGCCGACGGCCGCCGCGTCGGGGAACACGCCGGCGACGCGGTCCCGGGCGTTGGGCCCCTGCACGGCGATGATCGCCCGAGTCGACGTGGTGTCGATACCGCCGATGGCGGCGCGAACCCCGTCGGTGTTCGATGCGTTGGGCATGACGTCGAAGACATCGTCGTCGAGCCACCACACGATGATGTCGTCGAGCACCGAGGCGTCGGTGTCGTCGAGCAGATGCGTGTACTGCGCGCGTCCGGGGGCGACCTTGCGCAGGTCGTTGGTGAGCACCCGTTGCAGCAGGTCGAGCGAACCGGGGCCTTCCACGCGCACGGTGCCGAGGTGCGAGACATCGAACATGACCGCGTCACGACGACACGCGAGATGCTCGTCGATGGTGCCGGACGGGTAGTTGACCGGCATGTCCCAGCCGCCGAACTCGACCATCTTGGCGCCGAGCGCGCGGTGGACAGCGTCGAGCGGGCTGAGCCGCAGCGCCGACATCAGACGGCCTTGGCGGCGGCGTCGGCTTCGGCGACGCCGAGCTGCACCAGTTGCTCGTCGAGGCCCACCTTCAGGCCGCCGATGGCGAGCACGTTGAGCACCCCCTGGCCCTGGCGCATCACGTCGATGAGCTGATCACCGTCGCACAGCAGCACGTTGCTGCCGCTGATGACGAGGTGCGCCGCGGCGATGTCGGTGTCGACGTGCTCGCGGAGGTACTCGAACGCGGTGCGCACCGACTCGAGCTTGATGCCCGCGTCGAGGAGGCTCTTGATGACCCGCAGTTCGAGCAGGTCGCGGTAGCTGTACATCCGCCGGCTGCCACTGCCCGTGGCATCGGCCAGCGAGGGACGGACGAGATCGGTGCGGGCCCAGTAGTCGAGCTGGCGATAGGTGATGCCCACGATCGACGCGGCCTTGGTCCCGCTGAAACCTGCTTCGCTCACTGCGCCCTCCTGGGTGCTCACACGCGCGTAACTACGGGCGTGTAACCGGCGTCTCATCGTACGACCGGGGATGCGCGCCGTCAAGCACTCTCCGCGCGAAGAATCGCGCGAACTGCCGCGATCAGCCGGCGAAGTCGTCCGGGGTGATGTCGTCGAGGAAGTCGCGGAACTCGTCGAGGATCTGCTCCTCGTCGTCCTCGTCGTCGGCCTCGGGCGCCTCGACCGCGGCCTCGTCGAGCAGCGACTCCTCGGCGAAGATCGGCGCCTCGGTGCGCACGGCGAGGGCGATGGCGTCGGACGGCCGACTGGAGACCACGGTCTGGCCCGTGGCGCTGGTGAAGTGCAGCTCGGCGTAGAACGTGTGCTCGCGCACCTCGGTGATGACCACGCGCTCGAGCTTGGCGCCGAGCGCCTGGAACACCGTCACGGCGAGATCGTGGGTGAGCGGACGGGGCGGCACGATGCCTTCGAGCGCGGTGTGGATGGCCGCGGCTTCGGGTCCGCCGATGAGGATGGGCAGCACCCGGGCGCGGTCGCCGTCCTCGCGCAACATGACCACCGGCGTGTTGGCCGGCAGCTCCACTCGCACCCCCAGGAGTTCCATACGGATCACGCCGTGATGGTATCCGCGCCGGAAAGGGTTCAGGCCTCGAGATGGTGCCGCAGTGCGGCGCCGAGCAACGCAGTGCGCAACTCGGCCCCGAGCTGGGACAACTCGGTGAGGTTCGTCGCGGCCTGCTGCCGACTCTGCGGGTTCCGCTGACGGACCAGCGGCAGGATCAGCTGCTCGAACAGCGATGCCTCGCGCTCGGCGGACTGCTTCCAGCCGCGCAGGTGACGGGCGTCGACGCCGCGCGCCAGGAAGCCTGCGGCCGCCTTGGCGATGGCGACGTCGCTGTTCGAGTACAGCGCCGTGGAGCCCGCTCCCCTGCCGGAGATGATGCCGTACGACTCGAGCTCGACGAGCTGTGAGGCCGTCAGGCCGGACACGCCACACAGCTCGCTGGCGACGAACGTGTCGGGCACGATGTCGAGCTGCGGAGCGGCCTCGCTGACGGCGAAGAACTGCGCCGCAGCGTTGTGGTTGGGCACCATCGTGGGGCGATGCTGGGCGGCCGGGTGATGCCCGGTGGGCACCGGCACGTCGTCGGGCAGCATCTGCTCGCCCGTGACGTCGAGGTCGTGGTCGAGCACGGTGACGTTGCGGATGCCGCGCGGAGGTGTCAGTGCACCGGAGTCGTCGATCTGGCCGCTCTCGAGGCGGTCGCGGATGACGCGCAGCGGAAGGAAGTTCTCGCGCTGCTCGCGCAGGATGACGCGCAGCCGTTCGACGTCGCCGTCGTAGAACTTGCGGTACCCCGACGGAGTGCGCTCGGGGTCGATCAGACCCTGGCTCTCCAGGAACCGGATCTTGGAGATGGTGACGTCGGGGAACTCTTCCAACAGCAGCGCCAGCACCTCACCGATCGACAGATACGGTCGGTCGGTCACGCTCACCCTTCGGCCTTCTGGAAGAAGACGAGGCGGAACTTGCCGACCTGCAACTCGTCGCCCTGATGCAGCAACACGGTGTCCTCGATGCGCTGGCCGTTCACGTACGTGCCGTTCAACGAGCCGGTGTCGCGCACGAGGTAGCCATCGCCGGTGCGCTCGATCTCGGCGTGCCACCGGGAGACGGTGATGTCGTCGAGGCTGATCTCGCTGTCGGGGTGACGCCCCAGTCGGGTGACCGACGCGGCGAGCGTGAGCGCCGTGCCGGCCTGGGCGCCGGAGCGGACCACCAGCGAACCGGCGTCGCCCGGCAGGTCGGCCATCTTGACGACCACGTCGTCGGCAGTGCCGGGAGCATCCTGCAGCGGGTCGACCTTGCCCAGGGTGATCGTGTGGTCGTCGAGCGAGTCGAGCACGCCGCCACACGACGAGCAGAAGCTCGACTCGGGCGGGTTGCGATGACCGCACTGGTTGCAGAACACGTACGCCATGGTTCGAGCTCAGCCGGCGATGAGTGCTTCGTAGGCCGCAGCGTCGAGCAGCGACTGGGTCTGTGACGAGTCGGACATCTCGATCTCGCACAACCATCCGGCACCGTAAGGATCCTGATTGAGCGCTTCGGGCGAACCGGCGAGCGCGTCGTTGACGGCCACGACGGTGCCGGACACCGGTGCGTACACGTCGCTCACGGACTTGGTGCTCTCGACCTCGCCGAAGCTGTCGCCGGCGGCCACGACGGCACCGACGGTGGGCACCTGCACGTACACGACGTCGCCGAGTGCGTCCTGCGCGTAGTCGGTGATCCCGACTCTGGCGCGAGTGCCCTCGACCGAGACCCACTCGTGGTCGCTGCTGTACCGGAGGTGCTGCGGAACCTGCATGACGCCGACCTTAGCCGCGACGGACCCGTCCCGCCCGAAGGCTCCGACGGATGTCGGGGATGTAGGCGATGGCGGTGTAGTAGCTGAGCACCAGACCCGGGATCGCGAGGATCCAGGCGGCCACCAGGAAGGCCTGGTGGATGAAGAAGTCGCTGTGCCCGATCATGAAACCCGGGATGGCGAACATCAGCAGGAACGTCGCCGTCTTGCCCCACCAGGTGACGTCGAACCGCTCCATCTTGAACAGCAACGTGCAGATGGCGACGGTGCCGCCGAACAGCACCTCGCGCACCACGATGAGCCAGAACACCCACGCGGGTGGGATGCCGTAGATGAGGATGCCGGTGATCGCGACGATGAACATCAGCCGGTCGGCCGTGGGGTCGAAGATCTTTCCGAATTCGCTCACCTGGTTGAAGTGGCGAGCGAGCCAGCCGTCCACCCAGTCGGTTGCGCCGAGCGCGCCGAGAAGGAACGCCGACCCGGCGATGTTGTCGCGCCCGAACAGCAGGTACAGGAACAGCGGGATGCAGCACAGCCGGACCAGTGTGAACAGGTTCGGGTACGTGAGGTACTTGTGGCTCGAGAGCTGGGCTGCGTTCGCCTCCATCGGTGCGGAGCGTACAAGGGCGACCGGTGCCGATGCGTACGATCTGCGCCATGACTACTGAGGGGGCCCTTTCCGGGCAGGTCGCATTCATCACCGGTGGAGGCTCGGGCCTCGGTGCCGCGTTCGCCCGGCGTCTCGCCGCCGACGGTGCGACCGTGGTGGTGAACGACATCAACGCTGCGGCGGCCGCGGCAGTGGCCATCGAGGTCGACGGCGACACCGCGGTGTTCGACGTCGTCGACTCCACCGCGTTCGACACCGAGGTCGACAAGGCCGTCGAGCGCCACGGGCGACTCGACATCATGATCAACAACGCCGGGTTCGTCGGTGCGCCCGATGCGGAGCGCACGGCGCTGTCGATCGCCAACTCGATGGCCAAGATGGAGGGCCGACTCGACGACATGGTGCCGTCGAACGCCACCGTCGATCTCAGCGACGAGGACTGGGATCGCATGCTGAAGGTCCACCTCTACGGCACGTTCCATGGCACTCGTGCCGCACTTCGCCACATGACGCCGGCTCGATCGGGGACGATCGTCAACGTCGCGTCGGTGCTCGGCCTGGCGCCGATGGCGGGCAACGTCAGCTACTCCACGGCGAAGGCCGGCATCATCGCCGTCACCAAGTCGGTGGGCCACGAGGTCGCGCCGTTCGGTATCCGGGTGAACGCCGTGTGCCCGGGTTTCATCGACACTCCCCTGCTGGCGCCGATCGACCCGATGATCATGGGTGGCATCCTCATGCAGATCCCCAAAGGCCGTCTGGGCACCGCCGCCGAGATCGCCGAACTGGTCCGCTTCCTCGCCGGCCCCGAGAGCGGCTACTGCAACGGCGACATCTTCGCTGCATCGGGCGGGTACGTCTGATGCCGACGATCTTCACTCGCATCATCGCCGGCGAGATCCCCGGCACCTTCGTGCATCGCGACGAGCAGTGCGTCGCGTTCCTCTCGATCAACCCGCTCGCCCACGGGCACACGCTCGTGGTGCCCGTCGCCGAGGTCGACCACTGGGTGGACATGCCGGCCGAGCTGAGTGCGCATCTGTTCGCCGTGGCGCACCGCATCGGTCGTGCCCAGAAGTTGGCGTTCGACTGCGACCGCGTCGGCGTCATCGTCGCGGGCTACGAGGTGCCGCACACCCACATCCATCTCATCCCCACCGACGACATGTCGCAGCTGAACTTCGCCAACGCCGCGGCGTCGGTGTCGCGCGACGAGCTCGATGCCGCGGCTGCAGCGATCGGCGCTGCGCTCGAGTCGCTCGACTAGGCGGGCGCAGCGTCGGGGTCGATTTCCGCGATCAGCTCGGCGCCCCGGTTGCGCACGTTGTTCACCGCAGTGCTCACCGGATGCATGGTGAGAACGTCGTCGGGCGCAGGCACGAGCATCGACCGGAGTAGTTCGATGTCGCTGTTCATCGGGTCGAGCCAGGCGTCCCACATCGACTTCGGCAGGATGACCGGCATGCGGTCGTGCACCGGTGACATCGTGCCGTTGGCCGACGTGGTGATGAGCGTGCAGCTGTGCAGCCACGGCGCGTCGGCGCCGAGTTCCTTGTCGCGCCACGTGGCCCACAGCCCAGCGACCGCCAACGGTTCGTCGTCGACCCGATGGATGAACATCGGCGTCTTCGCCGGCTTGCCCGCCTTGGTGAGCGCGGCACCCTCGCCGCCGGCCTTCCATTCGTAGAACCCGTCCATCGGCACGATCAGTCGGTGCTTTTTCAGCAGCGACTTGAAGGCCGGCTTCTCGGCGACGGTCTCGGCGCGGGCGTTGATCATCTTCGAGCCGATCTTGGTGTCCTTCGCCCAGGTCGGCACCAGACCCCAGTGGAACGGCTCGAGCCGCCGTTCACCCTGCGCCGAGGCGACGACGCCGTAGACGTCGGTCGTCGGCGCGACGTTGTAGTTGGCCGGCAGCGACTCACCCTCGAACGAGGCCCCGAAGAAGTCGGCGATCGCGTCAGCCGACTGGGTGGACACGAAACGGCCGCACATGCCCGCACCGTAGCGGGCACGTGCGGCCGTCGCGTCGCAACTCAGTGCTTGCCGTTGCCCTTGCCGTTGTCGTCCTTCTTGTCGTCGTCGGACTTCTTGTCGTCGTCGGACTTCTTGTCGTCGTCGGACTTCTTGTCGTCGTCGTCGGACTTCTTGTCGTCGTCGGACTTGTCGTCGTTGCCCTTGCCGTTGTCCTTGTCGTCGGCGGAGTCCTTGCCGTCGTCGTCGGACTTCTTGTCGTCGTCGGACTTGTCGTCGTTGCCCTTGCCGTTGTCCTTGTCGTCGGCGGAGTCCTTGCCGTCGTCGTCGGACTTCTTGTCGTCGTCGGACTTGTCGTCGTTGCCCTTGCCGTTGTCCTTGTCGTCGGCGGAGTCCTTGCCGTCGTCGGACTGGCCGTCGCCGCCCTGGTCGGCACCATGGTTGTCACCTTGGTTGCCCTGGTCTCCGCCCTGGTCGCCACCCTGGTTGCCCTGGTCGCCACCCTGGTCGCCACCCTGGTTGTCACCCTGGTTGCCCTGGTCGCCGCCTTGATCGCCACCCTGGTTGCCCTGGTCGCCGCCCTGGTCGCCACCGTGGTTGCCCTGGTCGCCGCCTTGATCGCCACCCTGGTTGCCCTGGTCGCCGCCCTGGTCGCCACCGTGGTTGCCCTGGTCGCCGCCTTGGTCGCCACCCTGGTTGCCCTGGTCGCCGCCCTGGTTGCCCTGGCCGTTGTCGCCCTGGTTGCCGTGCTCATCGGCCTGATGGTCTGCCTGATCACCCTGGTCGCCACCCTGGTCGCCCTGGCCGTTGTCGCCCTGGTTGCCCTGGTCGCCACCCTGGTTGCCCTGGTCGCCGCCCTGGTCGCCGCCCTGGTTGTCGCCCTGGTCGCCACCCTGGTCGCCCTGGCCGTTGTCGCCCTGGTTGCCCTGGTCGTCGCCCTGATGGTCTGCCCTGGTCGCCCTGGTCGCCACCCTGGTCGCCCTGGTCACCCTGGTCGCCACCCTGGTCGCCGCCCTGGTCGCCCTGGTCGCCGCCCTGGTTGCCCTGGCCGTTGTCGCCCTGGTTGCCGTGCTCATCGGCCTGATGGTCTGCCTGATCACCCTGGTCGCCACCCTGGTCGCCACCCTGGTCGCCCCCTGGTCGCCGCCTTGGTCGCCGCCCTGGTCGCCACCCTGGTCGCCGCCCTGGTCGCCGCCCTGGTCGCCGCCCTGGTGTCGCCCTGGTCGCCACCCTGGTTGTCGCCTTGGTCGCCGCCCTGGTCGCCACCTTGGTCGCCGCCCTGGTCGCCGCCCTGGTCGCCACCCTGGTCGCCACCCTGGTCACCGCCCTGGTCGCCACCCTGGTCGCCACCCTGGTCGCCACCCTGGTCGCCCGGGTCCTGGGCGCCCGGGTCCGGGTCATCCGAGCTCGGGTTACTGGGATCGGGAATCGCCGGGTCACTCACGTCGACGTCGGGGTCGGGCTGATCGGTGTCGATCAGGTCGCCGCCGTCCTGGCCGTCGTCCTGCTGGTTGCCGGGCGCCGACTCGTCGTCATCGTCCGCAGGAGCCGACGGGGTCGCCGAGCGACCTTCCGTGGTGCCGCGTCCGCCCTGATCCGCATCGTCGCCGTCGCCGTCGTCGGCCGTTGTCGCACCGCCGCCGGAGCCGCCGGTCGTCCAACCGGTGCCGCCGAGCCGACCAGTGCCGGCACCGCTGCCGCCGACATCCTGAGCCGACGCGTCATCGCCGTCCGATTCGAAGATCACTCGCCCGATGGCGTCGTGCAGCGGGCCCTTGACGAGCGAGCTGCGCGTCGTCATCCCGCCGCCACCTGCCGCGGCCGTGCCGACCAGGCCGATGACGACAGCACCCGATGCGAACAGACCGGCCATTGCCGTGCGCTGCGAACGAGTCGCGCCCATCAGCGCGCCGAGGCGCTCGACCACCACCGTGCCGGACTGACCGAGGAAGCCTGCCAGGACCTCGATGTCCTCGCGCCGCAGATCGACCGCGGGGGCCTTCTTCTGCCGGCGCATCGAGCGCACGAGCTTCAGATACGCCTCGAGCAGGGCGGTGGAGTTGTGCGGCTCGAACACCGTCGACACACCACCTGCCGAGATCACACCGGCGGTCACGACCACCGGGAGGCGCATGGGGAGAATCGCGCCGAGGTCACACGAGTACAGCTCGGCGATGCTCTCCACGAGATCGTCGTCGAGCGGGGTGGTGCCTCGCTCCAGCGACTTGAGCTGCGCCGCGCTGAATGCGCCGCCGCTCGCCTTCGCCATCTGTCGAACCGATCGACCCTGCTGAGAGCGTGTCGCCACCATCAGGTTCGCCAGCCGCTTCGCGAACGCGTCAGAACGCAGATCGATCATCGCGGTGTCGTCCATTGCCCACTCCTTCTTTCGCCTGCATCGGTATCGGCAGAACACGACCAGGGCTTGAGCGCGGAGAACGGTCGAATTGAGAGGATCTTGTCGAGCGACCCTCAGCAGCGAGAATCCTCGGCTGCGCTGCCCGAATTCGCTGGCGCGGTCACCTGATGTGTGGTGAGGTGACCCGAATGACGACAGTCCTCGACGTCGGCGGCGTCCTCCTCACCCGTGTGCTCTACGTGGATGCGACCATCGACCCGGCGGCAGTGGGTCTCACCCCCGAGCAGGTCAGGGCGGTGGCGTGGGCCACGCCCTCGTGGGCCGTCGACGGCCAGCCGCGAGCGGCGAGCTGTGTGTGGGTCCTCAGCACCGGCGGCCGCCACATCGCGGTGGACCCGAGCGGCAACATCGACGAGATCCTCCACGACCCGACCCACACCGAGGCCCATCAGGCCGCGTATGCCGCAGCGTTCGCCGCGGCGGGCATCTCCGTCGAGTCCGTCGACACCGTGCTGCTGTCACACATCGAATCGATCGGCCTCACCGCGGTCCGCGAGCACGACGGCTGGCGGCCGTTCTTCCCGAACGCCCGCGTGCTGATCAGCGATCGTTCGTTGGACGCGTTCCGGCAGGAGCCGCCCGCGGGCGACCTCGGTGTGGCGATCCAGGCCCTCCTCGACGCCGGGCTCGTCGACACGTACGGCGACGGCGACGAACTCGCCCCCGGAGTGATTGCGGAGTGGACCGGCATGCACAACGTCGGCCACAGCGCGTTCCACGTGGGTGACGGGCACGCCAGGGCGACGTTCGTCGGGCACCTCGCGGTCACCCCGCTGCACCTGGCGACGGGACCGTGCCCGTCCCAGCACTATGAGGCCGATGCCGCGTGGCGGTGGATCACGGCGCTCGCCGCGGACCCGGCGCGGGTGATCATCGGTCCGCTGTGGCCGTCACCGGGCGCAATTCGCTGGCATGGCGATCATGCGGTGGCGGTCGACTGAACCACCCGTGTCAGGGGATGGGCGGGCCGCCGGTGCTGACATCGGGCGGCACCGTCGTCAGGTTCGTGTCGATCATCTCCACCGTGGTGGTCGTGACCACCGGCTTCGCGGTCGTCGGCGTGGTCGTCGCGGGCGGGCGCGTGGGCGGCACCGTCGGAGCGACCGTGGCCGGCACCGTGGTCGCCACGGTGGTCTCGACCGTGGTCTCGACGACCGTGGATGTCGTGGAACTGGATGTGGACGTGGTGTCGACCACCGTCGTCTCGGTCGTGGTGCTGCTGGGCACCGTCGTCTCGACCGAGGTGGTCTGCGTCGGGTCCGGCGGGGGCGACGACTCGTTCACTCCGACGGCAGCCACGGTGCCGACGAGGCCGATGACGACCGCTCCGGTGGCGAGCACCCCGACCATGGCGGTGCGCTTCGACTGGGTGGCGTGCATCAGTGTCGCCAACTGGTGGACGACGGTCTCGTGCGGCGTCTTCATGAAGCCGGCGAGGACCTCCACGTCGTCGCGGCGCAGGTCGACCACGGGTGCGCGCTTCTGACGCCGCAGCGTGCGCACCAACGACAGGTAGGCCGCGAGCAGTGCCTGCGGGTCGGCTGCGTCGTAGTCCTCGTGTACACCGCCTGCGCTGATGCGGTTGGCACTGATGACCACCGGCAGGCGCAGCGGCAGGATCTCGCCGAGGTCGCACTGGTACAGCGAGGCGAGCTCGTCGATGGTGGTCTCGTCGAGCGGGGTCTCCCCCGCCTCGAAGCCCTTCAGGTCGCGCTTCGAGAACCGACCGTCGCTGGCCTTGGCCATGCCCCCGACACCCTGGCCACGCCGAGTGCGCGTCGCAACCAGCAGGTTGGCGAGCCGCAGCTGGAAGGCCGGGCTGGTGATGTCGATGGACTCGAACGCCGCCATGGAGAGCTCCTCGTGTGCCGTCGAGTACGGCTCACACCCCCATCATGCACCCTGTTTCGCCACTCTGCGAGGTTTCTTCACCATTTTGTGAGAAACCTGACGACGTCACCACACGGAGCGAAGCCGGCTTCGGCGCCACCCGACGCAGAAGGCCACCCCTTGCGGGGTGGCCTTCGGTGCATTTGTGTGTCGGGCTGGCGGGATTCGAACCCACGACCTCTTGTCCCCCAGACAAGCGCGCTAACCAAGCTGCGCCACAGCCCGTATGTCGACGGTCGACTCTATCGACTCGACCGTCGTGCGCCACCGGCTCAGGCGAACAACTGGATGATCCGCCACACCAGGTACAACGCCAGCAGCACCATCAACAGCTTGAAGTGCCACGGCGCCTTGGCCTCGGTGTCCTCGCTGTCGTCGCCCTGCGCCAACTTCTTGACGTTGATGTTCTTCGCCGTCGCCTGCTGCGCCTCGACCACCCGACCGCACGACGGGCACGTGCCGTCCTCGTTCATCGCCGACGGGGTCCAGTACTTGGCGCACTCCTCGCACCAGGGCATGTCGCTCCTACTCGCTGCGCTTGCGGACGCGCAGTTTGATGGGTGTGGAACCGAAGTTGAACGCCTCGCGGATGCTGCGCTCGAGGTAGCGCATGTACGTCTGCGGCAGCTCGCGGTTCACGAACAACGTGAACGTGGGCGGGTCGGTGGCGCCCTGCAGCGCGTAGAGCACGCGCAGCCCGTGACCGGCAGGCTGGCGCTGCTGGGCCTCGGCGAGGACCTTGTTGACGTCGCGGGTGGGCACGCGACGGTGGTACTGCTCGATGCTCTCCTGCAGCACGGGGCGCAGCTTGTGCACGCCCTTGCCGGTGAGAGCCGAGATCTTCAGGATCGGCGAGTCGCCCACGAAGTACAGCTTGCGGTGCACCTCGGTCTCGATCTCGAGCCGCTGCTCGGCATCGTCGA
The DNA here is from genome assembly GCA_963822385.1 of uncultured Actinomycetes bacterium. Lineage (GTDB taxonomy): Bacteria > Actinomycetota > Acidimicrobiia > Acidimicrobiales > Ilumatobacteraceae > UBA668. Next base: position 1,094,422 of record CAWGHJ010000003.1, on the reverse strand, counting down.
TGAGCTCCCACTTGTTCAGCATGACCACGATGGGGCAGCCCGACGCGTCGACGCGCTCGGCGAGCCGCTGGTCCTGGCTGGTGACACCCTCGGTGGCGTCGATGATCAGCAGGGCGATGTCGGCGTCGTCGATGGCGCGCAGCGCGCGCACCATCGAGTAGTACTCGGCCGAGTCGTCGATGCGGCTGCGTCGGCGCATGCCGGCGGTGTCGACGAACACGATCGGACCGTCGGGCGTGTCCACGAGGGTGTCGATCGCATCGCGCGTGGTGCCGGCCATGTCGTGCACCACGGAGCGGTCCTCGCCGACGAGGCGGTTGAAGAGCGTGCTCTTGCCCACGTTCGGTCGACCGACGATGGCGACGCGCGGCGGTGGGGTGTCGCCCACGTTCCAGAGCGCCGCCCCTTCCTCGTCCAACGGAATGTCCGACACCTCGTCCTCGACGGCGCCCTTCGGGAGCAGCTTGACCACTTCGTCGAGGAAGTCGCCGGCGCGCCGCCCGTGCAGGGCGCTGACCGGAACGGGCTCGCCCATGCCCAGGGCCAGGAACTCCCAGCGGTCGTTCTCGCGTCGGTCGTTGTCGGCCTTGTTGGTGACCAACAGCACGGGCGCCTTGATGCGGCGCAGCCAGTTGGCGATCTGTTCGTCGTCGTCGGTCAGGCCGACCGACGAGTCGACCACGAACAGCACGACGTCGGCGGACTTGACCGCGGCCTCGACCTGTCGGCTGACCTTCTCGTCGAGCTCGTTGCCGCCCGGCAGCCAACCACCGGTGTCGACGAGCAGGAACTTGTTGCCCAGCCACTCGGCCTCGAGCTCTTTACGGTCGCGGGTGATGCCGGGGCGGTCCTCGACGATCGCGGCCTGTTCGCCGATGATGCGGTTGAAGAGCGTGCTCTTGCCGACGTTGGGGCGGCCGACGACGACCACGGTGGGAAGGCTCATGACACGGACTCCAGGATTGGTGCGCCCAGGGCGCGGCGCAGGGCGATGCCATCAGTGGGCACGACCTCGACGGGATGCGGTAGTTCGGCCACCGTGGTGCCGTCGAGGAAGCGTCCCTCGCTGAGGCACACATCGGGCAGCAGATAGCGGTGGCCGGAGGGTTCGGCGGCGAGGACCCGGGCGAGATCCTCCCCCACCATCAGGCCGGTGACGGAGGTGTTGCCGCCGAAGAACTCGTTGCGCACGGGGATGACGCGGATGTCGCTGCGGCCGAGGGTGGCCACGAGCGGCGCCAGGATGCGCGCACCGAACTCGCCGGTGAGGATGCCGATCGGGGCGTCGCGACGCGGCGACAGTTGCAGCGGTGTAGCGCCGTCGGCGGCTGCGTCGCTCGTGGTGCAGCCACGCAGTCCGGTGTCGCCGGCGGGGTTCCGCGGCGCTCGGTAACCCTCGGCGGGAGCACCGTCGACCCAGGCGAAGAAGCCACTCTGCACGCCGGTGGCGGCGGTGGACTCGCCCTGGAACTCGCGCTCGAACGTGCGCGCCATGCCGATGCCGTCCTCGTGCATGTGGAACCCCTCGTACGCCTCGGCGTCGGGGAACGGCAACTCGGCCATCAGGTAGTACTCGTCCGCAGCGAACACCATGCGCTTGCCCAGCACGCGCAGGAAGATGTCCTGCCAGTCGTGGATGGCGGCGACCATGTCACGCGCCTCCTGAGCGGTGTGCAGACGCATGGCCGACTCGGCGTTGAACTTGCTCAGCCCCAGCGGGACGACCGCGACCGACTCCAGCTCGGGGTACTCGTCGAGCACGCCCGCCATGGTGCGCTCGAACACCTGACCGTCGTTCACGCCCGGGCACAGCACGATCTGCCCGCGCACGGCGATGCCGTGGTCGAGCAATGCCCGCAACCAGCGCAGGCTCATGCCGCCGCGCGGGTTCTTGAGCATGCGGTTGCGCACCTCGGGGTCGGTGGCGTGGATGCTCACGTTCAGCGGGGACAGCCGTTCGGTGACGACTCGTTCGAGGTCGGCCTCGGTGAATCGGGTGAGGGTGGTGAAGTTGCCGTACAGGAACGACAGCCGGTAGTCGTCGTCCTTCAGGTACAGGCTGCGCCGCAGACCCTTGGGCAGCTGGTAGATGAAGCAGAACTCGCAGTGGTTGTCGCAGGTGCGCACGCGGTCGAACACCGCACTGGACACTTCGGCGCCGAGCGGCTCACCCGCCCGCTTCTCGACGTCGATGCTCAACTCCAGCGATCCACGCAGCACCTCGACGGCCACTTCGGCGTCGTCGGCGGCGAAGCGCCACTCGATGATGTCGCGCGGTACGGTGCCGTTCACCGACAGCACGACGTCGCCGACGAGGAGCCCGGCGCGATCGGCGGCGGACCCGGGCGCGACAGCGACGACCGTGGGTGACGACATGGTCACCCAGGCTACCGGCGGGCCTGCGGCGACGGCCGCTAGCCTCCCCCTGGTGACTGTCGACCGGGTGCTGCTCGCCGAACCGCGCGGTTTCTGCGCCGGCGTCGAGATGGCCATCAAGGCGCTCGCCTGGATGGTTCGCAGCTTCGAGCCGCCCGTGTACTGCTACCACGAGATCGTCCACAACAAGATCGTCGTCCAGCGGTTCGAGGCCCAGGGCGTGGTGTTCGTCGACGACATCGCCGAGGTCCCGCTCGGCCGTCCGATCATGCTGTCGGCCCACGGCTCGGCCCCCGAGGTCGTTGCCGCGGCCCGCGCTCGGGGCTCGTACGTCGTCGACTCGGTGTGCCCACTCGTCACCAAGGTCCACCACGAGGTGAAGGTGAGGGCGGGCAAGGGCTTCCGCATCGTCTACGTCGGGCACGAGGGCCACGAGGAGGCCGTCGGCACGATGGCCGTCGCGCCGCGACGCGATCAGCCGTGTCGAGAGCATCGCCGAGGTCGCCGCCCTCCCCCAGTTCGACGAGCCGGTCGCGCTCCTCGCCCAGACGACGCTGTCGCACCGCGACTGGAACGACGTCGCCGTCGCCGTCCGCGAGCGCTTCCCCGACACCTGGTCCCCCGGGCGCAGCGACCTGTGCTTCGCCACGACGAACCGCCAGTCGGCGCTCATGGCGATGGCGCCGACGTGCGACGCGATCATCGTCATCGGCTCGTCGAACTCGTCGAACACCCGAGCGCTCGAGAAGCTCGCTGTCGAGGCCGGGTGCCCGAGGGTGTTCCGTGTCAACAGCGTCGACGAGCTGCCGTCCGGCCTGGCCGGCACCGTGGGTGTCACCGCCGGTGCATCGGCCCCGGAGGAACTGGTCGAAGCGATCATCTCGTTCCTGGACCCGGTGCACGGCGTCGAGCTGATGCGGGTCACCGACGAGGACGAGTACTTCCCGCCGCCGCGCAACATCCGCGAGCTGCAGACCGCCATCGGAGTCGCCGCCGCCGCGATGCTCGGTGGTCCCGTCGAGGCGTCCACCGTGTTCGACGACCGAGCCCTCGCGGCGAGCGATGTGCTCGCGACCCTGCGCGCTTCCTAACCTCGCGGTCATGCTCGCCCCGTCCGCCGCCACCATTCGCATCTTCCTGCACGTCATCGCCGCATCGGTGTGGGTGGGAGGCCAGCTCGCCTTGGCCGGCATCGTGCCCGCTGTGCGCCGCGCTCACCCGAACGCGACGAAGACGATGGCCCAGGCGTTCGCACGCGTCGCCTGGCCCGCCTTCGGCATCACGCTGCTCACGGGCGTGTGGAACCTGATGGCCGTCGACATCACCGCGGCGAGCGGCGCCTACCAGGCGACCGTGCTGTTGAAGATCGCCGTGGCGATCCTCTCCGGAGTGTTCGCGGCCATCCACACGGTCGGCCAGACCAAGCTCGCCCTTGCCGTCGGCGGCGCGCTCGGCGCCCTCACCGCGATCGCGGCGATGTTCCTCGGCGTCCTCCTCCACACCGGCCACTGACCCACCGCCAGGCGCGCCCCACGCCACGCCACGCCACGCTGAAACGGAGTGTTTCCGCGACACCTGCCGGCGCGGTAACCCTCGGTTTTGCCGCACCGCGTCGCCGGATAGGTTGCGCCACGGCTTCCCCCTCGTGCCATCCCGACGAAAGGGAAGTCAATGGGTCACTTCACGGCCGAGGCGCTGCACGTGATGCAGCGCCAGAGCAACATCATCTCGTTCCGGCAGCTCCAGGCCGCAGGCATGAGTCCGCGTGTTCGGCGACGCATGATCGAGGACGGCGTCCTGGAACACGTCGGCAAGACGGTCGTCGCCGTCAGCGGCCTCGCGATGACACTCGAGCGACGGTGCATCGCGCTGTGCCTGCAACACCCTCAGGGGTACGTGACCGGACCGACCGGGGGCGTGCTGCTCCGCCGGCGGCGCATGCCGCGTCTGTCCGAGATCTCCTTCGGCGTGCCCCATGGACTGCACATCGATGTTCCACCGGGTGTGCGGCTCCGTCAGACCACCATCCTGCCCCAGTCGCATCGACGGCAGCTGGACAACGGGATCGTCATCGCATCCTGGCCCCGACTGGCCTTCGACCTGGCGACCGATCTCCCGCGCATCGATCTGCACTCGGTGATCGACCAGATGATCCACGACGGTCATACCGACGTTGCCGCGCTCGTCGCCACGGCCCGTCTGCTGTGCGCTCGAGGGCGGGCGGGCTCGTTGTCGTTCGCGAACGTCCTGCTGGAGCGCGGCGGAAGGATGCCGCTCGAGTCCCATCCCGAGGTGCTGGTGTTTGAACGGCTGCGCCGTCACGGCGTCCCCGTCGAGCCTCAGGTGCGCCGCCTCGAGCTGCCCAACGGTCAGCACATTCGCATTGACATGGCCGTCGAGTCGCTCCGCTGGGCCGTCGAGGTCGACGTGCACCCGGCTCATGTGGAACTGCCGGGAACCACACGGGACAAGCGTCGCGATCGGCAACTTCACCTGATCGACTGGCAGGTGGAGCGACTGACTCCGCTGGACCTGCTCGATCTCACCGCGATCACCCGAGAACTGGTCGACCTCTACCACGCACGTCGCGCTGCGATCCGCGCCCGCTCCACCGCTGTCGCTTGACCGTGACGCGAAACGGAGGGTTTCCGCGCCGCCAGGTGGCGCGGAAACCCTCCGTTTCAGTGCATCGACCGGTGGTCGATCAGTTGCGGGGGACCTTGCTCCAGGCGATGTCGCGGTCGACGCGGACGTCGCCGGGCAGGCCCAGGACGCGCTCGCCGAGGATGTTCAACATGACCTCGGTGGTGCCACCCTCGATGGAGTTGGCGCGGCTGCGCAGGAACGCCTTCTGCGGCGTGGCGTACTCCATGGCGTGCTCAGGACGCACCATCTCGTAGCTGCCGTACAGCAACGCGTCGGCACCCATCAGGTTCATCAGGCACTCGTAGATGTCCTTGTTCAGGTTGGCGCCGGCCATCTTCGAGATCGAACCCTCGGGGCCGGGGTCGCCCTTCTTGCGGTTCTGGTTGGCGCGAATGTTGGTCAGCCGCAGCGTCTCGGCGCGGATCCACAACTTCATCACCTCGTCGCGGGTGGACGGGTCCTTCTTCCACTCCGGCGCGTCGACCCACTCCTTCACCAGGTGGGCGATGGTGCCCGAGCCCTTCTGCGGAATGGTGCCGCCGATGGACTGGCGCTCGTTCATCAGCGTCGTCAGCGACACACGCCAGCCGTCACCGGGGTTGCCCAGCATCTCCTTGGCGGGGATCCGCGTGTCCGTGAAGAACACCTCGTTGAACTCGGCCTCACCGGTCATCTGGCGCAGCGGCAGCGTCTGCACGGTCGGGTCGTGCATGTCGACCACGAACGCGGTGAGCCCGGCGTGCTTCACCGCTTCGGCGTCGGTGCGCACCACGAGCAGACCCCAGCGCGACAGGTGGGCCAGCGTGGTCCACACCTTCTGGCCGTTGACGATCCACTCGTCGCCGTCCTTGACGCCCTTCGACGACAGGCCGGCGAAGTCGGAGCCCGAACCCGGCTCGCTGAACAGCTGGCACCAGATCTCCTCGCCGGTGAACAGCGGGCGGAGGTAGCGCGACTTCTGCTCCTCGCTGCCCCACACGGCCACCGTCGGGCCGCACATGCCGTGGCCGATGGGGTTGCGATAGCCCGAGTTCGGCGCGCCTGCCTTGTAGACGCGCTCGTTGACGACCTTCTGCAGCTTCGGGTTCATGTCCAGGCCGCCGTGGCCCTTCGGGAAGTTCACCCAGGCGAGGCCCTTGTCGAACTGCGCGCCGAGGAACGTGACGGCGTCGACCTCCTTCGGCGGGAACTCGCTGAGCAGCTCGTCGACCAGCTGGTTGACCAGTTGTTCGTCGGCGTCGGGACGGGCGTCGGTGACGGTCATGCGAGGGGCTCCTCCGTGGGCGCGGCACGGGTGCCGCTCGGTTCGTGGACAGTGGTCGAACCTATCCAACGGGCGGCGCAGCCGCCGAACCGGACGCCCCGTCCACGACGGGCTCAGGCCTCGTCGGGCTCGTCGCCGGCCGCATCGAAACCGGCCGCGGCGAGCCGTTCGAGCAGGGCGTCGCGCACGGACGTTCCCGGCTCGCGGGCCTTCTCGCCGGCGATCCGCCAACCGAGCCGGCTGCTGTACAGCAGCGGCGGCTCCTTCAGCCGTCCGGGCTGCACCTCCACCACGTGAGCGAAGAACAGCCGATGGTCGGGCATGTCCTTGGTGTCGAACACGTCGCACCGCAGCCAGGCGATCGCGTCGCGTACGACGGGCAGCGACGTCGCCGGGAACACGTCGAGGAATTCGTCCGCCAGATAGTGGAACTTCCGCCCGGGGTACGAGAAGTACTGGCCGGCTGCCACCTGGTCGCCGGCGAGGACGCTCACCGCGAACTCGCCGGTCGCCTCGATGAGCGGGAACGTGTCGTGCTTGGGCGACACGCTGGCCATCACGATGGGCTCCTCGAAGCTGACCTGCGACACCCAGTGGCTGCAGTACGCCCTGGACACCCCCTCGTGATGGGCGCCGACGACCTGCACACCGTGCATCATCTGCCCGAGGGACCGCTTCAGCGTCTGGTCGATCATCAGTTCCAGTGTCGCAGCCAGCGGGCGTACTCGGCCTGCTCGTGCACCAGCTCGGGGAACGCACTGCGCAGCGTGGCCAGCGTGCGCAGGGGAACCGGGTCGTCCATCGCGACGAACGTGTTCTTCAGGTTGTTCAGCATCCGCAGCAGGATGCCGCGATCGCTCACCGGGGCGAGCAGCCGCTGATCGAGCGGCTCGCGCAGGCCGGTCATGCGCCGCCACGCCGGCTCGAGTTCGTCGGCGGCGTAGATGCGGCCGAGGTGGAACGGGTCGGCGAACACTCCCCCACACTCGACGAGGAAGTGGCCGGGCAACCCGATGCCGTGTACCTCCACGCCCAGCCGGCGGCCGACCTCGATGGCGCACACGCTGAGCGTGATCGGGATACCGAGGCCGCGGTGCAGCACCTGGTGCAGGTACGAGTTCCGTGGGTCGCCGTAATCCGCGCTGTTGCCGGTGAGGTGATGCTGGAAGAGGTGCAGGATCGACTCGAAGTCGGGTTGGCACTCGGCAGCGAGATGATCCAGCGCGAGGGCCATCGCGTCGAGGTCCGCGTCGGCTTCGAACGAGGCACCGATGAGCCCCGCGGCGACGTCGAGGTGCACGTCGGCCGACGGGTGGCGCACCACCTCGACGAAACGGTCCCTCGGATCCATGCCGTGAAGGTACCGGCGACTAGGTTCCGCTCACATGTACCCCGGCGCGTTCCTCGACACCACTCCCGACAAACCGGCCATCGTCATGGGCGGCAGCGGCTTCACACAGACGTTCGCAGAACTCGACGCCGCCGCCAACCGACTGAGCCATCTGCTCCGCTCCGCGGGCGTGCAGCCGGGCGACCACGTCGCGCTGTGCATGGAGAATCACGACCGCTACATGGAGGTGCTGTGGGGCTGCCACTACGCCGGCGCCATCTACACCGCGTGCTCGAGCCGGCTCACCAGTGGTGAGCTCGCCTACATCCTCAACGACTGCCAGGCCAAGGTGTTCATCACCTCCAAGTACAAGGCGGATCAGGCGGTCGAGATCGTGCCCGAGACACCGAACGTCGGCCTGCGGCTGATGCTCGACGGCACGGCCGACGGGTACGAGAGTTACGAGGTCGCCGTGTCGGCGCAGCCGGTCACCCCGCTGCCCGAGGAGCGCGTCGCCGGGTTCGACATGCTGTACTCGTCGGGCACCACCGGCCAGCCCAAGGGCGTGGCCCGCGCCTATGTCGGCAACCCGCTGGACACCACCGCGAACGGTGTGTCGCCGCTGGTGTCGTTGCTGTTCGGCGGCACCGCCGACAGTGTCTACCTGTCGCCCGCGCCCTTCTACCATGCCGCTCCGCTGCGGTTCTGCATGGCCATGCAGCAGATCGGTGCGACGGTCGTGGCGATGGAGCACTTCGATCCCGAGCAGTACCTGCAGCTCGTCGAACGTCACCGCATCACCCACAGCCAGGTGGTGCCGACCATGTTCATCCGCATGCTCAAGCTCGACGAGGCGGTGCGCACCAAGTACGACGTGTCCAGCCTGCAGTGCGTCATCCACGCCGCAGCACCGTGCCCGAAGCAGGCGAAGAAGCAGATGATCGAGTGGTTCGGCCCGATCATCCACGAGTACTACGCAGGCACCGAGGGCAACGGCTTCGTGTACTGCAACAGCGACATGTGGCTGGCGCACGAGGGCACCGTCGGCACTCCGATCAACTGCATCGTGCACATCTGCGGCGACGACGGCGAAGAGTTGCCGCGTGGCGAGGCCGGCACCATCTACTTCGAGGGCGGCGCCAACTTCGAGTACCACAACGACCCGGAGAAGACGAAGGGCTCGCGCCACCCGAGCCAGCCGTGGAGCACGCTCGGCGATGTCGGCTACATGGACGACGACAACTTCATCTACCTCACCGACCGCAAGGCGTACATGATCATCTCCGGCGGGGTGAACATCTACCCCCAGGAGGCCGAGAACGTGCTCGTCGGTCACCCCAAGGTGGTCGACGTCGCCGTGTTCGGTGTGCCCAACGACGACTTCGGTGAAGAGGTCAAGGCCGTCGTCCAGCCGGTCACGATGCCCGCGTCGCCCGACGAGGCCGCGGCGCTGTCGCGCGAGCTCATCGCGTTCTGCCGCGAGCACCTCGCCGATGTGAAGTGCCCGCGGTCCATCGACTTCCGCGACGAACTCCCCCGCCACCCCACCGGCAAGCTGTACAAGCGCCTCCTGAAGGACGAGTACTGGGCTGCCGCGGGCCGCAGCATCTGACTCTTCGCCGCAGGTCAGCGCCGGTCCTGGGACCTCGTGCGCGCCGGTCGTAGGTCCTCGCCGGCGTTGTCAGCGGGCCGACGTGCGTGTTTCACTCCACTTCTCGGTCGCCACACGGCCGGGAGCGGGAAACCACAGGCGGCAATGACGACGGCATGGGAGCACGGCGTCGAAGGGACGCGAGCAACGGGACGGCCCCAGGGTCGGCTCCCCGCTCGCGTTCACGACACCACACACGACGGGAACGGCGAGCGCAACGACGCCGCGTCCGAACGCGCCGTGGTGCAGGTGCGCATGATCGGGCCGCTCACCGTCGTCGGTCCAGCGGGTGATCGCAGCGGACGCGACATCGGCGCCGTCAAGACTCGACTGCTGCTGGAAATGCTGCTGCTGTCCCGAGGTCGACCGATCTCGAAGGACGAACTCGTCCATGCCCTGTGGGACGGTGGCCGCAGCCTGCCGAGCGATCCCTTCCGCACGCTCGAGCACTACGTCTGCGTGTTGCGCAGCACGCTCAGCGACGACCGCACGCTCGGGCGGGCACTCCTCGCCACCGGTGCGAACTCGTACGTGATCGACCCCGACCTCGTCGATGTCGACGTCGATCGCTTCGAGGCGGTGCTCCAGTTGGCCATGGCCGCGGCGCCCTCCGAGCGCCGAGTGCTGCTCGAGGAAGCGCTGGCCTTCGGGTCCGACGATCTGCTCGCCGACTCGCCCACTCCCCTCCTGGCCCAGCGCGAACGTCACGCACACGGAGAGACCGTCGCCGGCGCCCATCTGTGGTTGGCCGACGCCGCGTTGGCGGCCGACGAACTGCACCGTGCCGTCTGGCATGCCGAGGCCGCGCTGCGCTTCGCCCCGTTCGCCGAGCACGCCTACCGCGTGCTGATGGTCGCGCACGCCGGCCAGGGCAACCGCGAGCTCGCTCGGCTCACCCTGCGGCGTTGCGTCACGACGCTGCAACGCGGTCTGCGCATCGATCCGACCACGCACACGGTCGCGATCGGGGTGCACGTGCAGACCGGCGCATCGCTGATCGACCTCCTCGCGCTGCTGCAGACACCTCTCGCCGCCTGACGGCGTTCGGCGTGGGCTCGGCTCGAGGCCCCGACGCGCCCGGCCGCAGATCCGAGGCGCCAGACCCGATCGTCGACGGCACCTGACCCGGGACGCGAAAGGAGGGAACGGGCGGTGGGGCCCGTTCCCTCCTCTCATCGCCTCAGTGCGGGTGTGGGAGCACTGAAGCCCTCAATGCACTGTGGGAGCACTGAGAGGTGATGACCGGCATCAGATGCCGGTTCCTCGGAGCGTCACCCGATGGGGCGCTCCGACTGCGTTGCTGTTGATGGTCAGGACGGCGCTGACCGTCGTACGGGTGAGCGGCACGAACGTGATGTTCAGGCTGCACGACCGCCCCACTGCCAGCGAGGCCGGGCAGTTGCCGCGGTTCGCCCGGAACCGAGCGCCCGGAGGCAGGACCAGCGTCCCGATGTTGAGGTTGCCCGGACCGTTGTTGGTGACCCGCAGGCTGAGCGTGCGGGTGGTGTTGATCCGGGTGTTCGGGAAGTTCAACGTCCCCTGCACGACCATCACGGGGACGGGCGTGAGGCCCGTACCGGTCAGGTTGACCACCTTGGCGACGCCCGTGTTGTTGGCGATGTTCAAGGTCGCCGTGCGGGTGCCGGTCGCGGTGGGCCGGAAGGCCACGCCGATGGGGCAGGTGCCGCCGGGCGCCACCGTGGTGCAACCGTTGGTCACGATGCGGAAGTCGGCCGGGTTGGCCCCGCCCAGGGTGACGGCGCCCACCGTGAGGTTGGCGTCGCCCGTGTTGCCCACCGTCACCGTCTTGGCGGCGGTCTGCACCGTCACCTGCGACGAGAACGCCGTCGGCGTGGTGGCCGTGATGACCGGCGCCGTGGCGGTGCCGCTCAGTGCGGCCGTCGAGCCGCCGGCACCGTCGTGGGTGATGTCCAACTGTGCCGTCTTGGCGCCTCCAGCGACCGGGGTGAACCGGATGCTGATGGTGCACGAGCCGGCCGGGTTCACCGTGCCGCAGTTGTCGTTGACGATGGTGAAGTCGGCAGCGTTGGCGCCGCTGATCGCCGAGCCCGACACGGTCAGCACGGCATCGCCGGCGTTGGTGACGGTCACGAGCTGGGTGAGGCCCACCACGCCGACCTGACCGGTGAAGGTCAGTGCCGACGGAGCGACGATGGCGATCGGCTGGGTGGCGAAGCCATCCAACGCCACGCTGGTGTCGCCGTTGGCGTCGTGGTGGAAGTCCAACGTGGCGACCTTGGCGCCGCCCGTGAGCGGCGTCATCACGACGCCCACGGTGCAGGACGCACCGGGGATCAGCGTGCCGACGCAGGTGTCGTTGACCACGGTGAAGTCAGCGCCGTTCGCTCCGCCCACGGTGGCAGGACCCGTGAAGTTCAGGTCGCCGTCACCGATGTTGGTGAGCGTCGTCGTCTGCTCGATCGAGGTCGCCAGCGTCTGTGCAGCGAAGCCGGTCAGCGTCGTCGGCGTCAGCGATGCGAGTGCGGCGGTGCCACTTCCCGACAGGAAGACGTCGGTGTCGCCGGCGTTGTGCACGATCCGCAGAATGGCCTGCAGGGCGCCTGCCACCTGAGGTGCGAAGCGCACCACGACCGTGCAGGAGTCCAACGGAACCAGCGTCGCGTTCACGCAGTCGGTGCTGACGATCTGGAACGACGCCGGATCGGCGCCGAGCAGCAGCGTGGCACCGATGACGAGATCGGCGTTGCCGATGTTCGTCAGCACGATGGTCTCGCTGGGCGTGACCTGGCCGGGGTCGGCCACGAACGCTGTGACACCCAGCGGGATGAGCACGTCGGCGATCGGGGCCGGCTCCGGCGGGATGTTGGGGATGATGGTCCGCGGCGTGTCGCAGGTGCCGGGCAACCACACCGGGGGTGTCGCAGAAGCTCAGCTGCTCGATGTTCCACAGGGTGTCGATGCCGTCGGCACCGGCGCCCGCGTTGTGGTCCACCGTGAGGCTGCCATCACCGTTCCAGGTGAGGGTGTACTCGGCGAAACCGCCCGAGAAGAGCGCCGTGTCGCAGTTGAGGGCGACGGCCGGCAGGATGGCATCGCAATCGGCGGGGGTGACGTTGCCGGCGTTCGAGTCGAGGATCTCACGGACCGCCACGATGTTGGCGATGTTCACCTTGCGAGCGAAGACCGCCTGCATCAGCGTCATTCCGGCCGTGCCCGGACCGAAGTCGCCGGTCAGTGCCTTGTGGTCCATCAGATCGGTCGTGCCGATCTCGGTCGACGGATCGAGCGGGTTGGTACGGACGCTCAGGCGCACGTTCAGCCAGCGGTCGCCGTCGATGATGTCGTTGGCGCCACGCCCCTCGATGATGTCGCTGCCGGCACCGCCGAGGAGGATGTTGCCGGCGCCCCACGACGGGCCGACGAGCTCGCAGAAGCGAGTGGCCGACGCAGCGACGATGGCCGCTCCGTCCTCGGTGCGGATCGCCTCGGGGACGAGCTGCTCGAGCCCGGCGATGCGGGCGACGCCATCGGCGTCGAGTGCGTCGCAGCCGATGAAGCCGCCACCGCCGACCGCCGACGGGACGATGTCGTCGCCCCGCAGCGTGTCGTCGAACTTCCAGCCCGACAGGGCCTCGAGCTCGTTGAACTTGTCGCGCACCTCCACGATCGGCGGTGCGCCGACCACGATGCGGATGTTCAGGTCGGCGTTCTGCGGCTGGGGATCACCGACGCCGGTGCTCCAGTCGTAGCCCGAGGCGCCTGCGTTCTTCTCCACGCCGGGGCCGGTGACGAACACGTCGTCGCCACCCTCGCCGTCGTAGTCGTCGTCGCCGCCCTGGCCGATGATGATGTCGTTACCGGGGAGGTTGTGGTCGTCGAAGAACAGCGTCGAGCTGTCACCGATGAGCAGGTCGGGCTGGTCGCCACCCTGCTGCCAGTCGTCGCCGCTGTCGCCGAACACTGCATCGGTACCGGCACCGGCGATCGAGAAGTCGTCGCCCGCACCACCGAAGGTCTCGTTGATGTTGGCGCCACCGTTGGTGAAGTCGTTGCCGTCGCCACCCATGATGATGTCGAGTCCGGCACCGCCGTCGATGGCGTCGTTACCGGGGCCACCCTTGGGGATGTCGTCGCCGGCGATGTCGGTGATCACGTCGTCGCCGTTGCCGCCGAGTGCGATGTCCGCACCGTCGCCACCTTCGATGGTGTCGTTGCCGTCGCCACCCCAGAAGGTGTCGTTGTCGCACCGCCGTAGATGCGGTCGTCGACGGCACCGGCCTTGCCGTTGTACACGGCCTGGAAGTTGATGCCGGGAACGTTCACCGGGTTGTTCAGGCGGTAGCGGATGGTGCCGTCGCCCATCTTGACGAGCACGCCGTTCTCGTCGCACAGCGAGGTCGGGTCGTCGCCGATCGAGCCCACGCCGTTGAAGTACTGGCTGCCGGACGGAGCCGGCGACACCAGGTTGCGCAGCTCGAACTTGCAGTCCGCAGTTGGCGAACGGGTCGGCCTTCAGCGAGTGCGCCGAGGTGTTGCGCATGATCAGCTCGGCGAACGAGTTGCCCTCGAGCTGCGCCCGCAGGTTCATGCCCGGCGTACGGGCCAGGTAGTAGAAGCGGTCGCCGTTCTGCAGGTTGGTCAACTGGTTCTCGAAGATGTAGTTGAACGTGCTGCCGAGGAGGCCACCGAACAGGTTGGTGCGCTCGGCGAGGCCGCCGACCCAGAGGTCGATCTTGTTCACGCCGGTCTCGGTGGTCGCCCAGTTGGTGCCGAGCGTCGAGCCGCCGATGGCGAACATGAACTCAGCCGCGTCGGCGGGCGGGTTGATGTCGTCGTTGACGCCCCCGCAGATGCCGTCGATGCCGCAGTTGCCCGGCACTGCCGCGACTGCGGCGTCCCAGACGGTGTTGCTGTTCGTGTCGGTGAATGTCTCGGCCGGCACGGCCGGCACCTCGGCATCCCAGACGGTGTTGAGGTTGGTGTCGGTGAACGCCTCGCCGGGATCCCACGTGCCGTTGACGATCACGTCGTCGACGAAGGGCTCGGCGGGGACGGCCGGGATGGCTGCGTCCCACACGAGGTTGCCGTTCGAATCGGTGAACGGCTCGGCCGGCGTACCGGGGGTGCCGGCGACGTCGTCCGCCGCAGTGGCCATGTTGAGGCCGGCGATGCCGTCAGGACCCGGGAGGATCTTGCCGTTGACCAACTGCTCGGCCGCAGCACGGCGGGCATCGATGCTGCCGGCCACGATCGGACCGGAGCCATCGGGGTCGAGGCTCATGATGAGCGGGTGCTTGCCATAGGCGGCGACGAAGTTCACGAGCGACTCGGGGTGCTTCAGGTTCTGCCCGAAGTCCACCCAGTCGGTGTACGGCTGGATCTGACCGTCGTTCGTGGCGGCGAAGATCTGCCGGCGCACCTCGTTCAGCGGCGGGATGCCTTCGCTGCGTGCACGAGCCATGTTGATCGCCGGAAGGTCGAGCGGCAGGCCGAGCAGGTGGTTGCGAAGGGTCTCGACGACGAACTCGTCGATCTCCTGACCGGTCTGGTCCGACAGACCCATGATGATCGAGCCGGCCGCCTGGCGAGCGTTCAACGTGCCGGCGTCGCCACCGTCGTAGTAGGCGCCAGGGTTCAGGAAGCCCTCCAGCAGCCCGATGTCGTTCGACGACTTGTTGCCCTGGGCATCCTCGTTGACGCGCGGGATGGTGTCGTCGAGCATCGAGTGACCGAAGCGGTAGACGGCATGGGCGAACTCGGCCGTGATGGCCGGGTCGATGTCGGTCTGGTTGAACGCGAACGGCTCGAAGGGGTTGATGAGGGGCTGCACCTTGCGGGCGAACTCCTCGAACACGAGGTGCTGGTACTCCATCTCGGTCACGAAGCGGGCCGTCTGGAAGAGGCGCTCACCGTTCCACGGGCCGGCGGCCGAAGGGTCGCCGAGGGGGGTCTGCCAGTCGCTGAGCTTGAGGAGCCCACCGGGGCCGCTGTTGGCCAGGATGGTGGCCTTGACGTCGTCGATGAGGCGGTCGTGCTCGTTGTGGAAGACCTGGTGGATCGCGGTCAGGCGCGATGTTCTCGTTGCAGCGACCGTCACCGCAGATGAAGTGCAGGTCGAGCAGCTCGTTGTCGTACGAACCGGCGGGCGACGGGGTGTCGAGCGACCCCCCGGCCGTCAGGTTGGTGTCGGGTGCCTTGGGCGTGCCGTCGTTGTTGCTCGGTGCGGCGCTGTGGGCGATGTCGTTGAGGAATGCGGTGCCGATGAGGAACGCGTCGCCAGGGATGGCCACGGGCGCAAGCACGTTGCCTTCGACGAGGCCGGTGGCGGTCACGTACTGCGGCAGGCCGCGAAGTGGTCCGGGGATGAACTTGCCGTAGGCGTCGGTGGCGATCATCGGGATGTTGCCCACCGCGTAGTCGTCGAGGAGCAGACCGAGGACCTCGGCCGACTGCTCCTTCACCTGCGCCCAGGTGGGCAGGCCGCCGTCGGGGGTGCCGAGGAACTTGCCGGTCGACACCGGACGGCCGGCGCTGTTGAGCGCGTACTCACGGGTGAACACCTGATGCGAGGCGTGCGACGTGTAGGTCTGGCTCTGGTCGATGAACGGCGTGTCGGTGTTCGGGGCGCTGCGCTTGCCGTCGGGGCCGGTGACGATGGTGCCACGGGTGAGGACCATGAAGCGCTGGCTCGCGGGCAGGTCGTCGAGGTTGCCGAAGATGTGGTCCGGGCCGGCGACGAGCGGGTCGTCGGCCTTCAACGGGACGAAGACGCTGCCGCTGCCGCCGTTGGTGATCTTGTCGAGGCCGTGGTCGAAGAACTGGCCGAAGATCGTGAACAGCGAGTTGAAGGGCGGCGACAGGCCGACGTCCGTCGTGATGTTCTCGATCGGCAGCGACTCGTGGGCGGGCAGGGCGCCGACCTCGCTGAGATCACACTGCGCACCGATTCCCTGGGCGCGGGTGGGGAACTGCGAGGCGCACACAGCGGCCGGGTTGCTCGAGGTCTGATCGACGATGATGTTCGAGACGGTGCGCGGCTCGCTGTCGATGACGCTGCCCGAGGTCTGGGCGTAGCTCGTGGGTCCGGGCGGGCCGACCGGCAAGGCCGGGGTGATCGGCTCGGCCGGAGCGAACACCGGGTCGGTCAACCGCGGGAACGGCTGATCGGCCGCGCCGTAGGTCTCCTGACCGGGCTGGAGGTTGTTGCACGATCCATCGGTCAGGCGGAGACCGAAGGAGAGCAGCGGGTTGCCGACGAGCTTGCGCAGTGCGGCACACAGGTTCGGGTCGTTGTCCCGGTCGTACACGAGGCCGACGAGCGACGGGTCGATGTCGTTCAGGACGACATCGGTGCACGCCTCGCCGCCGGCCGCATCGATGTCGAAGCACGCCTTCGCAGCAGCGTGCTTCTCGGAGATGACGATCTGGTCGAGGATGTAGTCGATGTCGGCGGCGGAGACCGTGAAGCCCATGCCAGGGGTCTGGTCCGCGAGCGCGGTCGGATTGGGCACCACCGAAGCGAGTGCCGGCGCGATCATCACGGTCGCGAGAAGGGTGGCCACGACACGACGGAGTCGTGTGGACCGGGGCACTGGAATGTCCTTGGGGAGACTGTGGTGTTGCATCGGGTTTCCGCCTTGCTCGATGGGGTACTGCGGGCCTAAGCCTGATGACCGAGCCTTCGGGAAATGTTTGGTTTCGCGGTGCTGCGAGTGGTCCGAACGACCCAGTGGGGTCCAGGGACCCCCCTCGATCCACACCGCGCGTGATGCGCCCGACGCGCTCTGTCGACGATGTGGACCCGCGCCTGGGTCCGACCTCATTCGGGGACTTTGGTCCCTGGTCCGTTCGGTCCTTGCGTGTGCACGCTGTCGGACGAGGGACGGGAGACCCCTCCCGCCGTGTGGCGGCGGAGCAACTCGAGCCGGCCGGGCACCACTGTGGTGTGCCCGGCCGCTCAGTTCCCCGGCACCTGGTCGGCGCCGAATCGGTACGTGCTCAGTGCACGCTCGCGGCGTGCAATTGCTGCAGCACGCGTGCCAGCCGGACACTCTCGACCCGCCCGAACACCGGCTCGGCGATACCGGCCACGACGTCGGCGAAGTGCCGAACCATCTCGGTGTACGCGTGGCCGCCGGCGCACAGCAGGTGCTCGACAGCGCCGTCGCGCCGCTCGAGCACGATGTCGCTCGGCTCGACCGGACCGGGCACGTGCGGACCGGGTAGCGAGATCTGCGCCTCGCTGGTGGCCAGTCGGAGGTGCCGAGTGTGTGGCGCCTCGAACGAGGTGTGGAACGTGGTCCCGAACCCACCACCCCAGTCGATCCATCCGGTCATCGACAGGTCGACACCCGCCATGTTGCGCACGGCGTTGGCCGCCACCGCGGCTGGGTCGCGACGGGCCATCAACATGAACGGGGCGATGCAGTAGATCCCGACATCGAACAGCGCACCGGCGCCGCGGACATCGAGGCGATGGTCGCCGCTCGCCAGGTCCATCGGCCAGCTGAACTGCGCGCTCCCCCATTGCGGCCAACCGACGTCGCCGCTGCGGACGAGCTGCAGCAGCCGCTCGGCACGCGGGTGGTGCGGCCACATGTACGCCTCGAGAACGGTCCGACCCACGGCCTCGGCGTGGTCGAACAGCGCCTCGGTGTCGGCGACCGACAGGGTGAGCGGCTTCTCGCAGAGGACGTGCTTGCCGGCGTCGAGGGCGCGATGCGCCCACTCGGCGTGCAGGTGGTTCGGCAGCGGGATGTAGACGGCGTCGATGTCGCCCCGCGCCAGCAGCGCGTCGTACGGCGCCGTCGACTCGCCGTCGCGACTCGGCTCGTCGACGACGACGTGCCCGGCGTCGAGGAACGCCGGTCGCAGGCTCTTGCGGTAGATCCGGCTACTGCCGCCCAGCACTCCCCAACGCATCAGTGCGTCGGGCTCACGAGAGGACCACCATGCGGATCTCGGTCATCTCCTTCACACTGAAGGCCGGGCCCTCACGTGTGTTGCCGCTGTCGCGGAGTCCGCCGTACGGCTGCTGGTCGGCACGCCACGTGGGCACCTCGTTCACCAGGACGCCGCCGAAGTCGAGCGTGCGCACGGCATGGAGCGCCTTGGAGATGTCGCTGGTGAAGATGCTCGCCTGCAGGCCGTACTTGCTGTCGTTGGCCTGGCGCAGGGCGTCGTCGAGCGAGTCGTAGGCGGCGACCGTGACGACCGGTCCGAAGACCTCCTGGGCGCACACCTTCATGTCGTGCGTGGCGTTGGTGATGACGGTGGGGCGCAGCACGCCGGCGTCGTCGACCGTGCCACCGGTGGCGATGACGCCGCCCTGTGCCTGGGCCTCGGCCACCCACGCGGCCACGCGGTCGCGCTCGCCGGTGGAGATGAGCGCGGACACGTCGGTGGCCTCGTCCATCGGGTCGCCGACCACGAGCGTGTTCACGTGGGCGACGAGCGCCTCGTTGAACTGCTCGACGATGGACGAGTGCACGAACACACGCTGGGTGCTGATGCAGCTCTGTCCGGCGTGGCTGAACCCGGCGACCTTGATCTTCGCCGCTGCGGTCTTCCAGTCGCCGTCGGGCTCGATGATGCACGGCGCGTTGTTGCCCAACTCCAGGCCGACGCGCTTGCGCGGTGCTCGCGACCTGATGGACCAACCGACCTCGGGCGAGCCGGTGAAGGTGATGAGTGCGATGTCGGGATGGTCGACGATCGCGTTGCCCACCGTGCCGCCACTGCCGGTGACGACGTGCAGGTACTCGGACGGCAGGCCGCACTCCTCGACGAGCATCTTCGCCAGCACGAGACTGCTGAACGGTGTCTGGCTGGCGGGCTTCAGCACCACCGGGCAACCGGCCGCGATGGCCGGGCCGAGCTTGTGGACGACCAGGTTCAGCGGGAAGTTGAACGGTGCGATCGCACCGACCACACCGATGGGGACGCGCAGCGTGAAGCCCAGCTTGCCCTCCCCCGACGGGATGGCGTCGAGCGGGATCATCTCGCCGCCGAGCTTGCGCGCCTCGGCCGCGGCGAACTGGAACGTGCCGACGGCCCGCTCGGCCTCGACCCGGGCGGTCTTGATGGGCTTGGCCGCTTCCTTGGCGATGATCTGGGCGAACTCCTCGCGTCGCTCGGTGAGACGCAGCGCGGCCTTGTCGAGGATGTCGGCCCGCTTCCACAGCGGCAGCGGGTTGTCGTGCAGCGCCTTCTTGGCGATGGCCACGGCGACGTCGACGTCGGCGGCCGTCATCGCCGGGATCTCACCGATGACGGATCCGTCGTAGGGCGACCGGACCGTGATCTGATCGGGCGAGCCTGAATCGTGCGAAGGGGACATGCCGACGACGATACTTGCGGGAATGCAGCTGCGCCTCCATCCGTACCTCGACTGGAACGGGCCCATCCCGTTCGCCCACCGCGGCGGCGCGAGCGACGTCCCCGAGAACACGATGCCCGCCTTCGAGTACGCCGTGGGGCTCGGTTACCGGTACGTCGAGACCGACGTGCAGGTCACCTCCGACGGCGTCCTGGTGGCGTTCCACGACAACGATCTGCGGCGCACGTGCGGCCGCGTCGGCCGCATCAGCGACCTGCCGTGGAGCGAGGTGCAGACCGCGCTCGTCGACGGTCGGGCACCGATCCCGCTGCTGGAGGACATGCTCGGCACCTGGCCCGAACTGCGGGTCAACATCGACTGCAAGACCGATCGGGCGGTCGATGCGCTCGTCGCCGCGTTGCGTCGCACGAACTCGCTCGACAGGGTCGCGTTGGGTGCGTTCAGCGATACCCGGCTGCGTCGTCTGCGCAAGGAACTCGGCGACGGCGCGTGCACGGTCCTCGGACCGGGCGGTGTGGCCGGGCTGAAGTACGGCACGTTGCGGAACACCGCTGCGTTCGCCGCGCAGGTGCCCGTGCGCCAGGGGCCGCTCACCGTCACCGACCGCAAGTTCGTCGATCGCGCCCACCGCATGGGCCTCTCGGTGCACGTGTGGACCATCGACGATCCGCTCGAGATGCACCGCCTGCTCGACCTCGGTGTCGACGGCATCATGACCGACCGTCCCGAGGTGCTGCGCACCGTGTTCCAGGAGCGTGGCCTGTGGCAATAGCAGCACCGTTCAACAGCACCCGGTCGCCGAACCACATGGTGGCCAGCGCCGACCAACTGGCCACCCAGGCCGGGCTGGCCATGCTCGCGATGGGCGGCAACGCCGTCGATGCCGCCATCGCCACCAACGCGGCCATCGCCGTCACGGGCCCGCACCTGTGCGGCATGGGCGGCGATCTGTTCGCGCTGGTGCACCATCGCGGCGAGGTCGTCTGTCTCAACTCCAGCGGACGTTCGGGAAGCGGTGCCTCGGCCGACGTACTGCGCGCCGAAGGCCACACCGCCATGCCCTTCCGTCACGACATCCGCACCGTCACGGTGCCCGGGTGCGTCGACGGGTGGGTGGCGTTGCACGATCGGTTCGGCTCGTTGCCGCTCGCGACGCTGCTCGCGCCTGCGATCGCGCTCGCCGCCGACGGCTTTCCCGCGAGCCCACTGCTGGTGGCGTCGGCGGCGATGGTCGATCCGGTCGCTCGCGAGGCGCTGTTCGAGCTGACGTCACAGGCTCGTCGCCCGGGGCTGCGCGTCATGAGACCGGGCGTCGCCCGCGCGCTGCGAGCCATCGCCGAGGGCGGACGCGACGCGTTCTACCGTGGCGAGTTCGGCGAAGGGCTGCGCCGCCTCGGCCAGGGGTGGTTCACCGACGCCGACCTCGCGGTCAGCGGCGCCGAGTGGGTGACGCCGCTCAGGGCCGCCGCGTTCGGTGTGGATCTGTGGACCGTGCCGCCGAATTCGCAGGGCTACCTCACGCTCGGCGGCGCGCTCGTGGCCGACACGCTGTCGCTCCCCGCCGACCCCGACGACGAGCGGTGGGCCCACCTGCTGATCGAGGCCGCCAAGGTCGCCGGGCACGACCGTCCGCACGTGCTGCACGAAGGCGCGTCTGGCGGCGCGCTGCTCGACACGATCCGCTGCTCGCGCGTCCAGTGTCGACACCGAGCGCGCGTCGGCGCTCGCCGTCAACGGCACCGACGGCGACACCACGTACCTGTGCACCACCGACCGCGACGGCATGGGTGTGTCGCTCATCCAGTCCAACGCGTCGGGATTCGGCTCGTGGGTGGTCGAGCCCAGCACGCACATCAACCTGCACAACCGCGGGCTGGGGTTCAGCCTCGTCGAGGGGCA
Organism: uncultured Actinomycetes bacterium; assembly: GCA_963822385.1. GTDB lineage: Bacteria > Actinomycetota > Acidimicrobiia > Acidimicrobiales > Ilumatobacteraceae > UBA668. The sequence goes on along the minus strand of CAWGHJ010000003.1, from coordinate 1,072,935 downwards.
TCCCGCCGAGCTCCGTCCCGGTGCGCGGCCGCCGCACACGCTGTCGCCCGCGCTGGCCACGCGCGATGCCCAACTCGTCTCCGTGTTCGGCACGATGGGCGGCGACGGGCAGCCGCAGATCCTGCTGCAGCTGGCGGCTCGGATGTTCCATCACGGGCAGTCCCCCGCCGCACGCCATCCATGCCGGTCGTTGGGTGCTGCGTGGCCCGGTCACCGGGTTCGACACGTGGACGTCCGACTCGGGACCGATCGTGATGGTGGAGGGCAACGCCCCGTCCGAGTGGGTCACCGCACTGGCGGGACGCGGCCATCGCACCGAGGCGCTTGCCGCCCTACGACAGCGGCTTCGGGCATGCGCACGCGATCGTCCGCGACGAACAGGGCTTCTGGTCCGGCGCCGCCGATCCGCGCGACGCGAATCGGGTCGGTCGCGGGCGGCTGATCTACCCTCGCTGCGATGGCACTCACGATCGTCGACGCGCTCCTTCCCGACGGCACCACGGCGAACGTCCGCCTGGAGGCCGGCCGGGTGGCGACGGTCGGCGCGGCGCTCGCCGTGGACGACGAGGTGCTGCAGGCGCACGGACGGTTGCTGCTGCCGGCGATGGCCGAGCCGCACGCCCACCTCGACAAGGCGTTCCTCGCCGAGACCGTGCCGAACCCGACGGGCGACCTGATGGGAGCCATCCTGGCGATGGAGGCGCACCGCGGCCGTATCACCGTCGCCGACACCGAGGCCCGCGCCGAGCGAGCGGCACGGCTGATCCTGGCGAACGGCGCCACCGCGATCCGCACCCACGCCGACGTGACCACCGAGAACGGCCTGATGTCGGCCGAGGCCCTGGTCGCCGTACGCGAGCGCCTGCGCCACCTGATCGACATCCAGGTGGTCGCGCTGTGCGGCTGGCCGGTGTCGTCGGCCGAGCAGCGCGCAGTGCTGCGCGACGCCATGTCGCTCGGCCTCGACGGAGTGGGCGGCTGCCCGCACCTGGAGGACGACCCTCATGCGTCGACCGACTTCCTGATGGAGGTGGCCGGCGAGTTCGGGTGCCCGCTCGACCTGCACACCGACGAGACGCTCGACCCGACCCGCTTCGCCCTGCCCTATCTGGCCGAGCGCGTCGTGGCCACGGGCTTCGCCCATGGCGTCACCGCCAGCCACTGCGTGAGCCTCGGCATGCAACCCACCGACGTGCAGCAGCGCACCGCCGAGCTGGTGGCCGAGGCCGGGATCAGCGTGATCACCCTGCCCAGCAGCAACCTCTACCTCCAGGGCCGCGACCGGCAGGAGGCGATGCCTCGAGCGCTGACGGCCATCCGCGCCCTGTGTGCGGCGGGCGTGAACGTCGCCGCGGGCGCCGACAACCTGCAGGACCCGTTCAACCTGGTCGGCCGGGGCGACTGCCTGGAGACCGCGTCGTTGATGGTCATGGCGGGTCACCTGCTGCCCATCGACGCGTATCACTCCGTCAGCGGCGCCGCTCGGGTCGCGCTCGGTCTGCAGGTCGCCGGCGTGACCCCCGGCGACGTCGCCGACCTGGTGTTGCTGCCCGCCGGCTCCATTCGTGAGGCGGTCGCCTTCGGCCCGTCAGGGCGTACGGTCATCCGGTCCGGCAGGGTCGTCGCCGGCGACTGAGCGGGGCCCTCGAGCCCGGCTCCACACGCCGCGAGATCACGAAACAGAGCGTTCACACCGCCGGTGAATTTCGTGCACATCGACTGTCGTACGATTCGCCACGAAATGGTGACCGACAGCACTGCCCCTGCCCGACGTCGCCTCGAAGGTCGCCGAGCACTCGTCACGGGTGCAGCTCGTGGCATCGGGGCGGCGATCGCCGAGGCCTTCCACCGGGAGGGCGCGCAACTCGTGCTCATGGACCGCGAGGGCGAGCTCTGCGGGCGTCGAGCCGCCGAGTTGGGCGCACACGCGATCACCATCGATCTGGCGGATCCTGAGTCCACCCGCGCCGCCACCGAGGAGGCCATCGGCCTGCTCGGTGGCGTGGACATCCTGGTCAACAACGCCGGCATCCTGCGCATGGCGCCGCTGCTCGAGATCACCGTCGACGACTGGGACGCGACGTTCGACGTCAACGTGCGCTCGATGCTCGTCACCACACAGGTGGTGGCGAAGTCGATGATCGCCGCGGGCCAGCCGGGCTCGATCGTCAACATGGCGTCGATGGGCGGCAAGGTCGGCTCGCCGCGACCAGGCGCACTACGCCGCCTCGAAGGCCGCGGTGATCAGCCTCACCCGTGTCGCCGCGATGGAACTGGGCGAGCACGGCATCCGGGTGAACTGCATCTGCCCGGGCTACGTGCTCACCGAGATGGGGGCCGCCACGCGCACCCCCGAGATGGTCGCGAAGTGGTCGTCGATGTCGCCGCTCGGCCGGTGCGCCGAGCCCGACGAGGTGGCCGACATGGCCGTCTTCCTGGCCTCCGACGAGGCCAAGTACTGCACCGGAGCAGGCAATGAACGTGAGCGGCGGAATGGTGATGCACTGATGGCCGAGCAGACTCAAGGCCACACAGACGCACCCACTATGGTGACGCGAATGACCGACTCAGTGCCCGCCCCTGCACTGCGTTTCAACGGGGTGTCGATGGTGTACCCCGACGGAACTCATGCCTTGAGTGCAACCAGCTTCGACGTCCGCCCCGGCGAGTTCGTCACCGTCGTCGGCCCCTCCGGCTGCGGCAAGAGCACCCTGTTGAAGATCGCCTCCGGACTGCACGACCCCACGACGGGCACCGTCGACGTGGACCGCAAGGCCGTCGGCTACGTGTTCCAGGACGCCACGTTGCTGCAGTGGCGCACCGTGCAGCGCAACGTCGAGCTCCTCGCCGAGCTGGAGGGCGTCGGCAAGGCCGAGCGCTCCGAGCGCGCCGCGGAGGCCATCAACCTGGTCGGCCTGGCCGGGTTCGAGGACAAGTACCCCAAGCAGCTGTCCGGCGGCATGAAGATGCGTGCCTCGCTGGCCCGCACGCTGGTGCTCGACCCGAAGATCTTCCTGTTCGACGAGCCGTTCGGCGCCGTCGACGAGATCACCCGCGAGCGTCTCAACGACGAGGTCATCCAGCTGTTCGACCGCGAGCGGTTCGCCGGCGCTGTTCATCACCCACTCCATCAGCGAGGCCGTGTTCCTGTCCACCCGCGTGCTGGTGATGAGCGCCCGCCCGGGCAGCATCGTCGCCAGCTACGACATCCCGTTCGACTACCCGCGCAAGCCCGAACTGCGCTTCGAGCCCGAGTTCGCCCGCATCAGCGGCGAGATCTCCGCGTCCCTCCGAGGTGCACACGCATGAGCCTCACCGAGGACGGAAACGCCCAGATGGCCGCCGACGCCGCGCTCATCCACGGGGTCGCCCCCACCATCGACGACTCGCTCGTGCCGCCGGTGAAGGAGGGCACGCGCATCAGCGTCAGCACCTACCTCGGGCCGTTCGTGGTGCTTCGTGCTGTTCGTCGGCTTCTGGGAATGGATGCACCGCGTCGGCATGGAGGCGCCTGCTCGACAAGCGGCCGTCGCTGCTCCCCTCCCCCGTCACGGTCATCGACCAGGCGTTCCTCGATTCCGTCGTCCGCCGTCAGCTCCTCGAAGGCCTGTGGTGGACCACCTACGCCGCGTTCCTCGGCCTCGCCATCTCGGTGCTGCTGGGCATGACGCTCGCCGTGCTGATGGCGCAGGCCGTGTGGGCCGAGCGCTCCATCTACCCGTACCTCGTCGCCCTGCAGGCCACACCGGTGCTGGCCATCGTGCCCATCATCTACTCGGTGTTCGGTGGCGGCATGTCGTCGCGCATCTACGTGGTGGTGATGATCTCCATCTTCCCCATCGTCACCAACACCCTCTTCGGCCTCACCTCGGTCGATGCGTCGCAGCACGACCTGTTCACGCTGCGCAAGGCGAGTCGGCTGACACGGCTGTTCAAGCTGCAGTTCCCGTCCGGCGATGCCGGCCATCTTCACCGGCTTCCGCATCTCGGCGGGTCTCGCGGTCATCGGTGCCATCGTCGGCGAGCAGTTCTTCCGCCAGGGGCAGAAGCCCGGCATCGGCATCGTCATGGAGCAGTTCCGCCAGAAGCTGCGCTACCCCCAGATGTACGGCGGCCTGCTCGTGGCATCCGCCCTCGGCATCGTCGTGTTCTTCGTCTTCAGCTGGATCGGCAAGCTCGTCGTCGGTCATTGGCACGAGGCAACTCGCCGCAACAGCTGACCCAAGGTCCCATCCACCCAGAGGCCGTTTCGGCGGTCTCGTCAACAGCGTGAACCACAACCACAAGGAGCATTCAATGCAGATCCGTCGCAGCCAAAAGCTGATGACCGTCACGGTTGCTTCGCTGCTCGTTCTCGCCGCCTGTGGCAGCGACTCGAGCACCGATTCGACCAGCGCACCCGAGACCACCACTGGTGGCTCCACCGAGACCACTGGCGGCGGGGAGGCCACCAGCCTCAAGGGCATCTGCCCCGACACCGTCGCCATCCAGACCGACTGGATGCCCGAGGCCGAGCACGGCTTCCTGTACAACCTCATCGGTGACGGCTGGGAGCTGGACAAGGACAAGGCCTATGTGACGGGCCCGCTCGTCGCCGGCGGCGTCGACACCGGCGTGAAGCTGCAGGTCCGCTCCGGCGGCGCCCCGCAGCAGTTCACCCCCGTCACCCAGCTGCTGTACAACGACGCCGACCTGCTGGCCGGCTTCGTCTACACCGACGAGGCCATCCAGTTCTCGGGCAGCGAGTTCCCGACCGTGGCCGTCATGAGCGGCTTCGAGAAGAACCCGCAGATGATCATGTGGGACCCCGCCACCTACCCCGACGTGAAGGGCATCGCCGACCTCGGCACCGAGAAGGTCACGGTCCGCTACTTCGGTGGCGCCGCCTACATGGACTTCCTCACCGGCAGTGGCGTCCTCAGCAAGGAACAGGTCGACGGCTCCTACAACGGTGACCCGGCGCTGTTCATCGCCGACGAGGGCAAGGCCGCTCAGCAGGGCTTCGGCTCGGCCGAGCCGTTCCTGTACGAGTCGGAGCTGAAGGACTGGGGCAAGCCCGTCGCCTACGAGTACATCAACGACATCGGCTGGGAGAACTACGCCCAGTCGATCGCGACGAAGCCCGAGAACATCACCAAGTACGCCGACTGCTTCAAGGCCCTCGTGCCGATGATCCAGCAGTCGTCGGTCGACTACCTCGCCGATCCGACCCATGGCAACAAGGTGATCCTCGACGCGTCCACCGGTTTCGGTGAGGCCTTCGGCTGGACCTACACCGAGGGCGCTGCTGCCTTCGGCGTCGAGACCATCAAGAAGGACGGCCTCCAGGCCAACGACCCGAAGAGCGGCGTCATCGGCCAGTTCGACATGGACCGCGTTGCGGGCCTGATCGAGATCGCCGTGCCGATCTACACCGCCAACGGCGCCACGCCGAAGGAGGGCGTCACGCCCGAGGACATCGTCACCAACGAGTTCATCGATCCCAGCATCAAGCTGCCCTGATCGATCAGCACTCGCTGACGTAGCAACCTGCGAAGGGCCCCGGTCGACTCGACCGGGGCCCTTCCGCGTCAGACGAGGAGTTGGACGAGGATCAGCTTGACGATCATCGCCAGCGGCAGGACCAGGGCGTAGCCGGCGTCGACGCGGCTGTCGCCCTTGGTGGCCTCGGCGGCATAGGCGTGCACGGCCGGCTGTGTCTCGATACCGGCGATCTGCCCGGCGGCGCTGACCGGGTCGCTGCCCACCAGGCGGGTGAGGGCGATGCTCGACACGGCGATGAACGCCGTGAGGATGGCCGCGGCGACGGCGACCCGGGCCCCGACACCGGTGCCGACCGCATCGGCGAAGGTGGCGCCCGAGCGGATGCCGATGGCGCCGAGGAACACCAGGATGCCGAGCTGGCGCAGCGTCAGGTTGGCCGCGTGCGGGATCTGCCACGTGATCGGACCGGTGCGCGACAGCGTGCCCAGCACCAGGCCGGCGATCAGTGGCCCACCACCCACGCCGAGCTCGATCTCGCCACCGCCCGGCAGCGGGATGGCGACGAGGCCGATGAGCAACCCGATGCTCATGCCCAGGGCGAACCCCATTGCGTCGACCTCGCCGAGACTGCGATCCGAGTCGCCGAGCAGCACGGCGACGTCGCCGAGGCGGCTCGCCGGGCCGACCACCCGCAGTCGGTCGCCCAGGCGAACGACGAAGTCGCCGTCGGCCACCAGGTCGGCGTCGCCGCGGCGGACGCGCGTGATCGTGGCGCCGAAACGGCCCTCCAGATCGAGGTCGCGCAGCTTCGTGCCCGCCAGCTTGCGATTGGACACCGAGATGCGGCGGAAGTCGAGCAGCGCCCGGTCGAGCGCCAGGTGGCGAGTGCTGCGTTCGCCCGCCCAGGCGATGAAGCGTTCGACGTCGTCGGGGGCACCGATGACGGTGCACGAGTCGCCGGGCGACAACACCACGTCGGTGGTCGCCAACTGCACGGCTCCGTGGTGCTCGTAACGACCGAAGGCGAGGCGTGCTCCCTCCCAATGGCGCAGCTCACCCAGCGGAGGCAGGTCGGCGCGGGCCACCAGGACGGTCGCCGAGGTGGCGTTCACCGTGGCCGCCTCGGCAGTGGCCACGTGGTGCTTCGCCGCTCGACGCTGACCACTGCGCAACGACCACGACGCCGCGAGCAACATGGTCAGTACGCCCAGCGGGTACGCCAGCGAGTAGCCGATGACGGGATCGATCACCGATCCGTCGGTGACCTTGTCGCCGAGCGAGCTGATCGCAGCCGACAGCGCCGGCGTGTTCGTCAACGTGCCGGCGAACAGACCCGACCGCGCACCGGTGTCCAGGTCGAACAGATCGGCCACCCCGACGACGGCGAGGGCGATGATGCCGAGCAGCGCCGTCACACCCACGAGCACCCTCGCGCCCCGCGGCGCAACTCGTCGAGGAAGGACGGGCCGCTGGCCAGGCCGACGGTGTAGATGAACAGCGCCAGCCCGATCTGCGGGACGATCGGCGGCGTGTTGGCCAGACGGTCGTCGGCAGCGCTGACCGCCAGGCCGACGAACAGTGCCGCGGCGGGGCCGAGTGCGATGCCCTTGACGCGCACCTGGCCGAGCGCCGCACCGACACCCACCACGAGGAACAACAGCAGCAGCGGGTTGTCGATCAGGACGCCCATGCGACAGGTCTACCAGTCAGCGGTACGCGCAGAGGTCGAATGCGTTGCCGTCGGGGTCGGCGAGGTTGACGATGCTGCCGTACGGCTCGTGCCGCGGCGGCCCGAGTTCGGATGCTCCGAGCGCGAGGAGTCGTCGGTGCTCGTGCTCGAACTCGTCGAGTGCTGCACGCGATGTCGAGATGCACGGAGCCGGGGCGGACACTCCCCCGCTGCACGCCGATGCGCCGTGTCCCCGACGCATCGCTGAGCACGATCCAGCGATCGCCGTCCTCACGTTCGGTCTCGTGCAGCGCCAATGCCGCGCTCCAGAACGCGACGGCGAGGTCGGGGGCGGGTGCGTCGAGCGTCACGAGGTCGAAGCGCGAGGCCACGGCTCAGTCGGCCTCGGCGGCTGCCAGCACCACGTGCAGGAGCACGTCCGCACCAGCACCGATGTCGGCCGGCGCGGTGTACTCGGCGATGTTGTGCGACAGCCCGTTCACGCTCGGCACGAAGATCATCGACGTCGGGCAGACGCGGGCGAGCATCTGCGCGTCGTGCCCTGCACCGCTGGGCATGCGCATCGTCGTGTGGCCGAGCCGCTGGGCGGTGGACTCGACGAGGTCGATCGACGCGGCATCGAACTCGACCGGCTCGAACCTGGCCAGCGTGCGGCGCTCGATGGCGACGCCCTCCTCTGCGGCCAACTGATCGCACAGCGCGGCGAAGACTGCCTCGGCCTGCTGCAGCAACCACTCGTCGGTGTTGCGCAGGTCGACGGTCATCGTCACCGAGGCCGGCACCACGTTCACCAGGTTCGGCGTGAACTCACAGCGCCCGACCGTGGCGACCTGGGTGCCGCCCATCTCGTTGGCGATCGCGCGCACACCGGCGGTGATGGCTGCAGCGACGTAGCCCGGATCGCGCCGCAACCGCATCGGCGTGGTGCCGGCGTGCGCCGATTGCCCGGTGATCGTCAGCTCGGTCCACGAGATGCCCTGCACCCCGGTGACGGCGCCGATGGTGATGCCTTCGTCCTCCAACACCGGCCCCTGCTCGATGTGCAGTTCGAAGTAGGCGTGCGGCGGTCCGGCGGTGGGACACGGGGTGCTGCCCGCGTAGCCGATGCGGGCGAGCTCGTCACCGAGGCGGGCACCGTCGTCGGCGGCGCGCACGTCGAGTGCGTCCTCGAGACGCCAGCCCACCGACGTACACCAGGCTGCCGAGCATGTCGGGCTGGAAGCGGGCGCCCTCCTCGTTGGTGAAGAAGGCGACGCTGATGGGGCGGCGAGTGGCGATGCCGTGCTGCTCGAGGGTCTCGACGACCTCCAACCCACCGAGCACGCCGAGATTGCCGTCGAACCAGCCGCCGGTGCGCACCGTGTCGACGTGCGAGCCGACCATCACCGGGGCGGCCGCCGGGTCGGTGCCGGCGCGGGTGCCCACGACATTGCCGATCGCATCGACGACCACGGTCGAGTCCGAGGTCGCGCATCCAGCCGACCACGACGTCACGACCGTCGCGATCGGCGTCGGTGAGTGCCAGACGGGCGTTGCCGCGTTCGCCGTTCGGGCCGTGCACGGCACCGATCTCACCGAGCGCTTCCAGGCGCGACCACAGGCGCGCCCCGTCGACGCGCAGGTCGGCTCGTCCGGTCACTCGGGTCGCCCGTAGTTGAACGTGCTGACCTCGCGCAGCGCTTCGCCGAACGCCTGGACCGAGCCGTCGAACAGTTCCTTGCCGCGCTCGGCGGTGGCGGACGTGGGGTCGCCGATGTAGCCGTCGGGGAAGAAGTCGTTGGACATCCACCCGAAGCTCACCCGACCGCCGAAGCGGACGTACTTGTTCAGCGCCATCGCCTCGGGAACCCGACGTTCGGCCTTGGACATGTCGACGAGGTGCGGCGCGAGGTGGAGCATGAGCGATGTCTCCTCCGTGCCGCCGTGCACGCCCATGCCCAGTTCCTCGGCCGGCGAGCTGCCGCCTTGGTCGGCGGGCACACCGGGGTGGGTGAGGAAGGTCATCAGTCCGTGCGCGAGGCGGAGCTCGCGGTTCGCCACGTTCAGCAGCGCACTGTTGCCGCCGTGGCCGTTGAGGAACACGAGTCGCTTCGCCGGGGTGGTGGCGATGCATCGTCCGAGGTCGTCGAGCACGGCCAGCAGCGTGGTCGCGCTGAGCCACACCGTGCCGGCGCTCCAGGCGTGCTCGTTGCTCTTCGTGTACTCCAGCGTGGGCAGCAGCCAGACGTCGAGCTCGTCGCCCACGGCGGCGACAGTGGCCTCGGCGACGGCGGTGGCGACGACGCTGTCGGTGCTGAGCGGAAGGTGCGGTCCGTGCTGCTCGATGGCCCCGAGCGGCTGCACCAGAATGCTGCGATCGGTGAGCAGTTCGGACACCTGCGGGCCCGTGAGATCGGCGAAGCGGCGCACGTGGAGAGTCACAAGCGCACGTTAGCGGTGCACTCCTTCGGCGCGTCCACCACAATGGGGTCATGAGTGTGCACGACCACGACGCCATCGTCATCGGAGCCGGGCACAACGGCCTGGTGTGCGCCGCGTACCTGGCGAGAGCCGGGCTGCGGACATTGCTCGTCGAGGCACGCGACGCCGTCGGCGGCACCGCGGCGAGCGAGATGTTCGGCGGGGCCATGGTCAACATCTGCAACTGCGACCACGTCACGTTCCGCACCACTCCCATCAGCGACGAGCTCGGCCTGAAGGACCACGGCCTGCGCTACGTCGATCTCGAGCCCGCACAGGTCAACCTCACGTGGGACGGTACGCCGGCATGGGCCAGCCATCACTCGGTCGAGCAGACCATCGACTCCATCGCCCGCAACCACCCCCGTGAAGTCGACGGCTATCGCCGCTACCTGAAGGCCGCCACACCGGCGGTGAAGATGGTGTTCGATGCCGCGAACGACCCGCCCTCGTTCGGCGGTCTCACCAAGAAGGTGCTCGCCAAGAAGGGGCGTGGCGCGTCGACGTTGTTGCGCTGGAGCCGTCGCAGCGCGGCCGACGTGATGCGCGAGTTCTTCACGACCGACGCGCTGCAGGCGCCCGCGATGTTGGTCGGTCCGATGGTGTGGGGCATCTCGCCCGAGACGCCGGGCAGCGGTCTGGCCGGGCTCACGTACGCGATGCGCCACGTCGGCACACTCGGTCGCCCCATCGGCGGCAGCGGCATGGTGCCGCTCTCGCTGCTGGCGTCGTTCGAGCAGTCAGGCGGCGTGCTGCGCACCGGCGTGAAGGTCACGGCCATCACGTGCGAGGGGCCCGCCGTTCGCGGCGTCTCGCTGTCCGACGGCACCGAGGCCACTGCACCGATCATCGTGTCGGCGTGCAACCCGCACGACACGTTCCTGCATTGGCTCACCAACCCGCCGCCCCAGGCGCGCGACCTGGTCGAGCGGTGGCGGGCCATCCCGCACGACGACGGCTACGAGTCGAAGATCGACGCGGTGATGACGCAGGTGCCGCGCTTCCGTGCCGCCGAGGCCGCCGGCCTCGACGTCGACCTCGGTTCCACGTTCGCCATCGCACCCTCCATCGGCGAGATGCACCGCGGGCACCAGCTCATGAAGGCCGGCAAGGTCCTCCCCCGCCCGGGGCTCATCGCCAACGTCCCCACGGTCACCGACCCCACGCTCGCTCCGGCCGGCACACATGTGCTCAGCCTCGAGGCGTTGTACACGCCGTACGGCCTTCCCGGTGGTTGGGCCGACAGCGCCGAACCGAAGCGCTGGCTCGACCTGTTCGGCACGCTGCTGCAACCCGGCTTCGTCGACTCGATCACCGACTGGCGAGCAATGACGCCCGACCGGTACGAGCGCGAGTTCCATCTGCCGCACGGTCATGCCACCTCGTTCGCCGGCGGGCCGCTCGCCGCGCTGCGCAACAAGAACCCCGAGCTGACCCGCTACGAGACCGACGTGAAGGGCCTGTACCTCACCGGGGCCGCCACCTTCCCCGGTGCGGGCGTGTGGGGCGCCAGCGGTCGCAACGCCGCGCTCACCATCCTGCGTTCGCGGACCTGACCCTCGTGGCGGCGGACATCCCCGGCGCACGGCCCGGCCCGCCGCCGTTCACCGCTGCCGACTTCGACGCCGAACTCGGCTCCACGGCCACCAGCCCACTCGTGTGGCGGCTGGCTGCCCAAGCCGCCGGTGACGAGTACCCCGCCGAGGTCGAGCCGTGGAGCGACACCACCCTGTGGCTGCTCGATCGACTGGTGTCGACGCTGTCGGTGGGGCCGAACGACACCTTCGCCGATCTCGGATGCGGCCGTGGAGGGCCGGGCCTGTGGGTGGCTCGCGAGACTGGAGCCCGCGTGATCGGCATCGACTGGTCGGTGGTGGCCGTCGAGCAGGCGTCCGCTCGAGCCCTCGATTCGTGGAGCCGACGCTCGCGACGTTCCGCGTGGGCACGCTCGACGCGACCGGACTTGCCGACTCGTCCGTCGACGCGGCGATGTGCGTCGACGCGTTCTTCTTCGCCGGCGACCGCGTGGCTGCGTCGGCCGAGGTGTGCCGCATCCTCCGACCCGGTGGCACGTTCGTGTTCACCGCCACCGAGAACAGGCCACCGAGATCGCCGGTCGACGTCCCCGACTGGGCACCCATCCTGGAGGCCGGTGGTCTCGTGATCGAGTGGACCGAAGAGATCCCGGGCGCCAACGAGCGCCTGCGACGCGGCTACGACCTGTGGCTCCAGCACATGGACGAGTTGCGTGCCGAGCTCGGCGACGACGTGGCCGACGGCCTGCGCCACGAGGCCGAGACCGTCGGCGGACGGCTCGACGGTCGGCGGGCCGTGCTGATCGCCGCCCGGCGCCCCGTCTGACGTCCGTTGCGAGCGCTCTACAGTGCGGCCACGACAACAGGAGGTTCCCGATGCCCTTCACGAACGGCTTCAACCACGTCGCGACGCTCACGACCGACCTCGATCGCTTCGCCGACTGGTACGGCAAGGTGTTCGGCGCCGTCGTCGTGCACGTCATCGACCGTCGCGACGATCATCCACGCATGTTCATCCTCGACATGGGCGGCGGCGCTGCGCTGAACGTGTTCGAGGTGCCGGCCGACGAGATCATCGGTGATCAGCGACGCCAGGGCGCCCGCGGAGCGATCGACCACTTCGGTCTGTCGGTCGCATCGTTGGAGGACCTGCAGGCCACCGAGGCTCGGTTGAAGGAGATCGGCGCGGACATCGGCCAGATCCAACGCCTCGGCTCCGACTGGTCACTCTTCTTCCGCGACGTGGACGGCATGGATCTCGAGGTCTGCGCGCCGTATCGGGAGTGACGTCGATGACGACCACCGACCACTCGATCCAACCGTTGACCGCCGACACCTGGGAGGCGTTCGCCGCGCTGGTCGACCGTCACAACGGGATCTTCGGCGGGTGCTGGTGCACGTACTTCCACGACTGCACGGAACGGAAGCCCGGAGCGGAGGGCAGCCGTGCGTTCAAGCAGCTGCTGGTCGAGACCGGCCAGGCGCACGCGGCGCTGGTGATGATGGGCGGCGAGGCGATCGCCTGGGCCCAGTACGGCCCTCCGGACGAGCTGCCGAACATCCATCACCGCAAGCAGTACCTCGCCGAGGCCGACGTGGTGCCCGACTACCGCATCACCTGCATCTTCGTCGACAAGCGTCACCGACGACAGCACTTCGCCAAGGCGGCGCTGCAGGGCGCGCTCGACCTGATCGCCGAGCACGGCGGCGGCGTGGTCGAGGGCTACCCGCACGAGGTCGGCGAGCAGCGGATGAACAATTCGTTCGTCTACAACGGCACACGCGCGATGTACGAGCAGGCGGGGTTCGAGTTCGTTCGCAGCAAGGGGCTGAAGAACACCGTCATGCGCCGTACGGTGGATCCGGCCTGAGGCCGCCGACGGCGACGTCGGTCATTTGCCCTGGAACCGGGTGTACTCCGTCGCGTGGAACGACGCGACCGCTGCGGCGAGCTCCTTCGACATGGTGCCGAAGATCGTGGGCTGGATACCGCCGCCCAGCTCGACGAGCCGCCCGATGAGGTGACCCATGTGCCCCAGATGCACCAACATCGCATCGGAATCGGCGTACACCTCGTGGACCGCGCAGTTGGTCTCGTCATCGGCGAAGAACCAGTCGTACCGCAACGTCCCGGGTTCGGGGATGCTGATCTCGAGCAACTCCGCGGCGCGGGCCCGGAACTCCGTCAGGTGCTCCGGATCGATGCGCGGGAACACCGCCAACACCTCGATCGTCGACATGAACCCTCCTCGTTCGGCCGAGCGGCCGTCGGCGCGAAATGTAGACCCGTGGGAATCGGCACCCGGACGGCACTTGTCCCTCGGCGTGGACCTACTCGTCGAGCGTGCGCCGCTGCGGATGGATGGTCTCGCCACGCGCGAGCATCGCCACCAGTTCCTCGACTCGTCGTGCCCGTGTCTCGGGCCGCTTCGCGGTCTCGATGCGATACAGCACGGCGTATCGGTTGGTGCCGGTGAGCACATCGAACATGCGCGCCGCGGCACCGTTCGCCTTCAATGCGGCAGCGAGGTCGTCAGGCACGGTCGACGAGGCCTGGCCCGAGTAGGCAGCGTCCCATCGCCCGTCGGCCTTCGCCCGGTCGATCTCGGCGACACCTGCCGGTCGCATCCGGCCGGACGCGATCAGCTGCTCGACGAGGCCCACGTTGCGCTTCGACCACGGACTGGCCCGACGCCGGGGCGTGAAGCGCTGCACGAAGGTCGCCGCGTCGCGAGTCTGCTTCTGGCCGTCGATCCAGCCATGGCACAACGCCTCGTCCAACGCCTGCGCGTAGGTGAGGCTCGTCGGGTCGGTGGTGCCCTTCTTGGCGAGCACCAGCCACACCCCGTCGGACGTGCCGTGGTTCGTCGTCAGCCACATGTTGAACGCAGCGGCGTCGGCGACGATGAGGGTCGGTTGCTCGGGCTTCGTCACGGCGACCATGTTGGCCGATCACCACCCCGCCCGCCGTCACGCGCCACACGAGCCCGCCCATATCGGCAGGTATGCGCTACATCTCTTGGCAGGAGCCAAGCGCGTCGAGTAGGGCCTGCACCTGTGCGCTGGTGTCGGCGTGCTCCGGCACCAGCGAGTTGATGGCGTAGAGCGACATCTTCACCTCGCGACACACGTGCTCGAACGTACGGAGGCGTAGGGGTCCGCCGCCGTGCATCTCGGCCCACGGCTGATCGCTCAACCACCGCTTGCCGTAGAGAGGGCAGCGGTATTCAACGGTCCATCGCTCTGAGTCCACTCGGACCTCCTCAAGGTGCTCGGCGATGTACTTCCTCGCCTCTTCACCTTCGTGTTCGCTGATGCTGTAGCACGAGCATCTCGACCGCTGCTCAACGTCAGACACCCGAGCAGAATGCCCAGTGAGAATGGGTCTGTCAATGGCAGGCCGTTCGAGGGCTGTTCGTTGAAGTCGTATTCTGCTTGTTGCTTCGGGGTCGTCACGCCCCGTTCCGGAGGGCGACTCGAGCTGCTGCGGTAACAGCTGCTCGGTCACAGTCTCCTTCACGGGACGTGCGTGCCAGCCCCTCAACTCAGAAAGGAGATGGCCATGACCATCGTAGATTCGGCGCGCCCCGTGGTCGGTGGCGTGGACACGCATCTGGATCAACACGTCGCTGCTGTGGTGGACGCAGTGGGTGGCGTGCTTGGTGTCGGCAGGTTCCCGGTCACACCGGCCGGCTATCGGCGGATGCTCGCGTGGATGCACAGCTTCGGCCAGCTGGAGCGCGTCGGCGTCGAGGGCACCGGCTCCTACGGCGTCGGGCTGTCACGGTTCTTGTTGTCGTCCGGGCTGGTCGTGTTGGAGGTGACACGACCGAACCGGCAGGAACGTCACCGCAACGGCAAAGACGATGACCTCGACGCCATCGAAGCTGCGCGGGCAGTGATCGCAGGGCGGGCGCTCGCGACAGCCAAGACGAGCAGCGGAAACACTGAGGCGTTCCGCGTGTTGCTTGGCGCGCAACGGTCTGCGAAGCAGGCACGGATCAGCACGATGGTCCAGCTGCGGCATCTGATGTTCACCGCCCCGGACGAACTGCGGGAGCGTTACGCGAAGCTGTCCCGCAAGGAACTCACCCGACAATGCGCACGCCTGCGACCCCGCCTCGACGGCGACAGCGTCCGCTTCGCGACCAAGACCTCAGCGTTGACACTCGCTCGCCGCGTGCAGGCGCTGGAGCACGAGATCGACGAGCTCGATGTCCTCATCACTGGTCTCGTGAAGCAGACCGCACCAGGACTCCTGAACGTCTACGGCGTCGGCGTCGACGTCGCCGCAGCGATCCTGGTCGCGGTCGGCGACAACCCCGAACGGATCCGCACCGAAGCCGTGTTCGCCAAGCTGTGCGGTGTCGCGCCGTTGCCCGCGAACAGCGGCAAACGCACCAACCGACACCGGTTGAACCCGGGCGGGAACCGGCACGCGAACAACGCGCTCTGGCACATCGTGCTCACCCGCGTCTCACAGCCGCGAGCCTCGCACCGCCGCCTACGTGAAACGTCGCCGCGAGGAAGGCCTGACCAACCGAGAGATCTTCCGCTGCCTCAAGCGCTACGTCGCGAGAGAGGTCTTCATCGCTCTGCCGCGATGACCAGATCGTGGCGGCGGGCTGACCCGAGAATGCCCTGACCCCAGTGTCTTGAGAACGACCAGTCGCCCGCCGCCACAACACCTCGCCGGAAGCATGACCTGAAAAGAGCGCGTCCCCGAACCAACACGGGTGACCCTTCACTGGACTGTCTGCACCACCGGCACACGATCCTTGACAACCATAAGAGCGTCGATATGGGCGCTTCATGCAAGTGGTGATCTGCGCCGGCGAGCCGGTCTAGTCGGTTGACGGGACATGCCGGAAGGGTGTGGCGTTGATGGGCCTTCCCACCTTTTCATCGTTTGGAGGCTCTGCCATGTCCGATTCGACTGGGGTGCTGGTGCGCACCCGTGATGATGATCTGTTCACCAACCCTGAAGCCCTCGCCCTGACCGGGTTCTTGGCCGGCTACTCGGGACTCACCCGTCAGGCCTATGCATTGGATCTTCGCCTGTACGCCACCTGGGTCACCGACGCAGGCATGCGCCTGTTCGAGGTCCGCCGCGCCCACATCGAAGCGTTCGCTCGTGACATGGAAGCCCACGGCCGAGCCAGGGCGACCATCGCCCGCCGGCTGGGGACGATCACCTGCTTCTACCGTTACGCCGAACAAGAGGGCCTGATCGAGCACTCGCCGGCGGTGCATGTGCGCCGTCCGAAGATGGACTACGAGTCCCATGCCATCGGCCTGGACCGCAACGAGATCGGAGCAATGCTCGTCACCGCCGGACTCGCCGGCGCCCGCGACCACGCGCTGATCTCGCTACTGGCCCTGAACGGGCTACGCGTCTCCGAAGCGATCGGCGCCCGCATCGAAGACCTCGCGCTCGAACGCGGACATCGGACCCTGACGGTGCTGCGCAAGGGCGGCAAGACCGTCACGATGCCGCTCGCCCCACGGACCGCTCGAGCAATCGACCTCGTCGTCGGCGAACGCTTCGAGGGCACCATCCTCTACGGCAACGACGGTGGCGTGCTCGACCGGCACGCCGCCGCCCGGATCGTGCGTCGCATCGGCAAAGCCGCGGGGATCAACAAGCACATCGGGCCGCACACCCTGCGCCACGGGTTCATCACCGCCGCACTCGACGCCGGTGTCCCACTGCGCGATGTCCAAGAAGCCGCGTCACACGCCGACCCGCAGAACCACGATGCGCTACGACCGGGCACGCGTGTCGCTCGACCGGCACGCCACCTACATCGTGTCGACCTTCATCGCCGGCGCCGCCCGCTGACCGATCGGCCACACACGGTGTGCGAGCGGAGGCACTTGCGCCGAGCGCCCATAACGGGCATTCTGCGCTACCCCGACGTCGGTGGGATCAATCATCGGCGATGATTGTTTGGTGTGGTTGTCCATGCGCCGGACCTTCGGTGACGTCTGAGAGATGTGATGTCGGAGACGGACGAGGTACCGGTGAACCCCCAGGAGGTGGCCTGGTCGAATCACGCGTCGGAGCTCCTTCGGTACGCGACCCTGCTTGTCGGACCGGATGACGCCCCCGACATCGTTGCTGGTGCGTTTCATCGGGTGATGGCGAAGCCGCCGGACCGGGTCCGTGATCTTCGGGCGTATCTGTTTCGTGCTGTGACCAACGCTGCGGCGGACCAGCACCGCAGCACCCGACGACGCCAGATGCGTGACCTGCATGCTCTTCTGCCCGAGGTTCTTCATGAGCAAGAGCCATTGCTCGAGATCCGGCATGCCGTCGCGGATCTCAGCCTCCAGCAACGCTCCGTCGTCTACTTCACCTACTGGGAGGATCTGGACGCGAACCAGATCGCCCGCATTCTCTCGATCACCCCTGACAGCGTGCGGCGCCACCTGGCGCGTGCGCGTGTTCACCTGCGGAAGGCTCTCCAATGACACTCGATCTTGACGAGGAGATTCGCGCTGCGATCGGCGACATCCTCGGTCTTGCCGACACGTCCCGCACAACGCCACGCGCAGCGCGGCCCAGCGAAACCAACGGAACGGAGCGAACCTGGCTCCTCCGACTGTCGGTGGCCGCTGTAGCGGTTGGGCTGGTGCTCGCCGGCCTGTTCGCGATCAACCGTCACGAGGCGTCCAACCGAACTGATACAGCGTCGTCCTCTTCGGTGACGCCGTCATCTCAGCCCGATTCAACGGCTGACGCCACCGTCACGACACCTCGATCGACCGCTGCACCATCGACCATCGTGCCCACCGAGACGAGCGTCTTCCGCATGACGGACGAGTACCTGACCCTGTTCGCGAACGCTCGGGAGCTCATGATCCGCCGGTGTATGACGGCACGAGGATTCACCTACCAGCTCTATCCGTTCGGGACGTCAGCTGAAGCGCGTGTCGCCGCCGCTGCCGAGTGGGAGGACTGGCTCCAAACACAGTCGGCATCGACGGCAGGCTTCGCCGATGCGTACTTCGGGCCCAACCGTCAAGGCGGGGGCTGCCTCGACCAGGCAGTTGCCGAACTGTACGGACCGGTGCGGGCGGAAGTGTTCGCAGAAGGCATCAGATCCAAGGAGTCCGTTGGATGGCAAACGACTGCCTGGAAGGACGCACAGGTCGCCGACGCCCTCCGCGCCGCAGCGAGCTGCGTCCGCTCTCTCGGCTACGACGTCGCCGATCCCGACGTGAACCCGAAGGCAGCCGCAAGTGACCTCCGCCAGCTCTACCAGTACCTCATGCAACAGGACCCGACCCTCGCCGAGGACCCGACTCCGGGCACTGACTACATGCGCCTCCGCGACGCTGCCGACAAGGTCTGCCCCGACTACGGGCGGTACATGGACACACTCGCCATGGCCACAAGTGCTGCGGAGCAGGCCTGGGTCACTGCGCACCCCACTGACATCGCGATCATCCAAAGGGAGATCGACGACGACATGGCTCGCTTTAGGTGGGTCATCGAACACGGCGGCGACACCCCGCAACAGTGACCGCACAGAGCTGCCGCTATGGGCGCTCTGTGCACGTAGTCGGGCACCGCGAAACTTGCCTGCGAATTTCTCGCGTTTCCGGTTGACGGATCGAACGTATGTTCGTACGATGGGTTCGTGGATGAGATCCTCGACGCCCTGGAGACGGCAGCCGCTGCCGCTGAGGACCTCGTCGATCTGTGCGTCGGACCGGTCTCGCAGCGGGCCGGGCTGCTCGCGTTGCAGCGCCATCTGGACCGCATCGGCGTCACCCAAGCAAAGCTCCTCGCCCGCGCTGAAGCCGCCAAGGCTCATGAGGGCACCGGTGCGCGCAACGCTGCGGGGTGGTTGGCGGGGAAGTCGAAGTCGTCGTTGGGGTCGGCGAAGCGCAAGGCCGAGTTGGGTGAGGCGATGAACAAGTCGAAGGCCCTCGACGACGCCGTCACCAACGGCGAACTCTCCCCCGATGCTGCGGCCGCGTTGCACGACGCCGTGACGAACCCGCCCGAGGGTGCATCCGACGCCGATGTGGATCAGTTGGTCGACGCCGTGAAGGGTGCGGATCCGTTCGAGGCCAAGCAGGCCGCGAACCGGTGGAAGGAGATCCTCTCCTCCGAGTCCGAAGAGCAGGCCGAGGAACGCCGCCACCAGCAACGCGCGTTGCGGATGACCGCACCCTGCGACGGGCTCGTCACCATCAACGCCACCCTGCCGGTGCTGCAAGCACGACAGGTGTTCGCGTCGGTGTCGCACATCGCCGGCCAGTACGGCAAGAACGACACCCGCACCACCGAACAACGACTCGCCGACGGGTTGATCGAGTTGGCGACCGCGTACGCGAAGGGGCAAGTCACCGGCGGCAGGGAGAACCCGAACCTGTTGATCACCATCCCCGTCGACTCACTCACCGGCGACTCCGACGAACCCGGCGTCACCAGTTGGGGTGATCGCATCCCCGCGTTCGTGGTGCGCCGGTTGGCGGAGAACGCGACCCTGCAACGGGTGTTGCAGTCCGGGTCGCACATCCTCGACCTCGGCCGCAGCGTCCGCCTCGCCACCGACCAGCAATACCAGGCGTTGGTGGTTCGCGATGGTGGGTGCCGGTGGCCCGAGTGTCGACTCCCCGCCGCCTGGTGCCAGGTCGACCACCTCACCGACTGGATCCTCGACGGGCCGACGAATCTGGACAACCTCGTCCTGTGGTGCACCTTCCACCACCACGAGAAACACCGCCCCGGCGTGAAGGTGTTGGGCAACGCCCACGACCTCCGCCTCCAACTGGTCGACGGCACCATCATCCACTGCCCACCCAAGTCGGTCGCGCAGAACTCGAGTTCAACGGCACCAACCCAGACCGGGTTGTTCGACGAACCACCCGAACGATCTACCCAGGCGGCGGCCTGAGACCACGCGCCGAACACACCGACCACCACCCGTCGGACGTGCAACCCAACCGGGAACCCGCGCCACGGCGCGGGCATCGGCGCGTCAGGCGTCCTTGACGGACCAGTCGCGCTTGGCGACGGGGTCCTTGTCCGACCACGGGAAGTTGATCCACAGATCGGTCTGCTTCCACACGTAGTCGCACTTCACCACCGAGTGGCTCTTCTCGTACAGCACCGCAGTACGCACTTCGGCCACCTTGCCGGCGCAGAAGTCCTGCACCGAGCGCAGCGTGTGGCCGGTGTCGGCCACGTCGTCGGCGATCAGGATGCGGGCGTGGCTGACGTCCACGAAGTCGGGCGCCGGCGGCAGGATGCGAGGCACCTCGAGGCGCTCGTCGACACCGGTGTAGAACTCGACGTTCATCGTGTAGACGTTCTTCACCGACAGCGCGTAGCCCAGAGCACCACCGATCAGCAGGCCGCCACGAGCGATCGACAGGATCATGTCGGGCTCGTAGTCGTCGGCCACCATCTGGGCCAGCACACGCGATGCCTCGCCGAAGATCTCCCAGGACATGATTTCACGCTCGTTCGACACGTCGCTGAAACTAACCGACGAGCAGGCACCCGGAGAAACGGTCGTGCCGGAAACCGACTGCGTCGCCGCCGTCAGAACACGATGTCGGTGGGACGGACCGGCACGCGCACGAGGTCCTTGCCGATCGCGTCGCGGATGGCGGCGACGACAGCCGGCGTCGACGACACCGTCGGCGGCTCACCGACACCCTTCGCGCCCAACGGCGCCTGCGGCTCGGGCTCCTCCACCAGTGCGATCAGCACGTCGGGCATGTCCAGGAACGTCGGCAGCAGGTAGTCGGTGAACGACGCGTTCTTCACCACACCGCGGTCGGAGATGATCTCCTCCATCACCGCCAGGCCCACGCCCTGGGCGATGCCGCCCTCGATCTGTCCGGTCACGCTGAGCGGGTTGAGCGCCCGACCGACGTCCTGCACGGTGGCCACCTGCACCACCTTCACCAGACCGAGCACCGGGTCGACATCGACCACGGCACGGTGCGCAGCGAACGCGAACGCCGTGTGGCAGTTGCCCTGACCGAACTCGTCGAGGTCCTCGGTGGGACGGTGATGATGCTCGAAGGTCTCGTCGATCTCCAGGCCCGCCGTGGCATCGGCGACGGGGACGCGCAACTCCCCCACCGTGTCGACGATGTCGGTGCCGTCGATGGCGAGTTGGTAGTCCTCCAGGTCGTACTGCGCGGCCACGTGCTCGAACAGCCGCTCGCGCACCAACCGGCACGCACCGTCGACCGCGCCGCCGCTCATCCACGTCTGGCGCGACGCCGAGGTGGAGCCGGCGGAACCGATGTGGGTGTCGATGGTGTCGAGCACCACGTCGTCCACGCCGAGGATCGTGCGCGCGATCTGCGCCGCGAGCGTGACGAACCCCTGCCCCACTTCGGCGGTGGCGAACTTCACCGTGGCGACGCCGTCGGCGAGCCGAACCCGTGCGGTGGAGTAGTCGTCGAACGCCTCGCTGTACATCAGGTTCTTGATGCTCACCGCCCAGCCGATGCCGCGCACCACGTCGGTGGCGTCGGCGGTTCGACCGGCACCGCCCGGCAGCCGCATCGGGTCGCCGTCGTGACCACCGACCGGTGAGGTCGGCAGCGGCATCTCGGCCAGCTCGCGGATGAGCCGCGCCACCGGAGCCACGCTCTCGACCACCTGGCCGGTGATCAGATGGTCGCCCGTCTGCATCGCGTTGAGCAGGCGCACCTCGAGCGGCTCGAGGCCCACCGCGGCGGCGAGCTTGTCCATCTGCGCCTCGTGGGCGAAGCAGGCCTGCACCACACCGAAGCCGCGCATCGCACCGCACGGCAGGTTGTTGGTGCGCACCGCCCAGCCGTCGACCGTGGCGTTGTCGCAGTGGTACGGGCCCTGAGCGTGGGTGATGCCGTTGATCAACACGGCGGACGACGTGGAGGCATACGCGCCGCCGTCGAACACGAACTTCGCTTCGACGCGCAGCAGACGACCGTCGTGGTCGGCGTGGTGACGCATGGTGATGCGACACGGGTGGCGGTGCACGTGTCCGAGGAAGCTCTCGTGACGGCTGTACGCCATGCGCACCGGCCGCGACGTGCGCAGGGCGAGCAGACAGGTGTGCACCTGCAGGCTGATGTCCTCACGGGCACCGAACGCGCCACCGACCCCACCGAGCACGAGTCGGACCTCGTCCTCGGCGAGGGCCAGGCAGGCGGCGATCTGCTTGCGGTCCTCGTGCAGCCATTGCGTGGCGATGTGCAATTCGACACCGGCACCACCCGGATCCGGGACGGCGAGTGCGGCCTCCAGGCCGAGGAACGCCTGGTCCTGCATGCCCAACTCGTAGGTGCCTTCGACGACGATGGGGCCTTCGATGGTCTGATCGCCGCGCACGATGCGCTGATGGCGGATGACGTTGCCCTCGGGGTGGATGGGCGGGAACGAGCCGTCGACCGACAGCGCCGGGTCGACCAACGGATCGAGCACCTCGTACTCGACGACGATGGCCTCGAGCGCCCGTCGGCACGTCTCGGGGTGGTCGGCGGCGACGGCCGCGACCGGCTCGCCGACGAAGCGGACGAACTCGGAGGCGAACACCGGTTGGTCCTGGCTGATCAGACCGTACGTCGCCTTGCCGGGGACGTCGTCGGCGGTGATGACCGCCTCGACGCCGGCGATCTTCCACGCTGCACTGAGGTCGATGCGGACGATGCGCGCGTACGGGTGCGGCGAACGCAGTGTCGCACCCCACAGGAACCCGTCGGCGCTGATGTCGCCGGAGAACTCGAAGGTGCCCTGCACCTTGGCGATGCCGTCGGGGCGCAGCGCGCTGTCGCCCAGCCGCCCCGGTTGGGTGTTCGATCGGGTGGTGGGGATGACGAGCGTGTCGGTCACGACGCATCACCTGCCGGATCTGCGGCAGCAGAGCTGCGTCGCGCCACGGCGACCCGCTGAACGGCGTCGATGATCCGTCCGTAGCCGGTGCAGCGGCAGATGTTGCCCGAGAGCTCCTCACGGATCTCCAGCTCGGTGGGCTCGGGCGAGCGTTCGAGCAGCGCGTGCGTGGCCATGATCAGGCCCGGCGTGCAGAACCCGCACTGCACCGCACCGGCGGTGACGAACGCCTGCTGCACGTCGCTGGGCGCCCCGGCCGGAGCGACGCCCTCGATGGTGACGATGCGTTGTCCGACCGCCGACGCGGCCAGCACCAGGCAGCTGCACACCAGCTCGCCGTCGACCATCACGCTGCACGAGCCGCACTCGCCCTGCTCGCACGCACCCTTGCTGCCCATCAGCCCGAGGCGCTCGCGCAACACGAAGAGCAGGCTCTCGCCCAGCCACGCGTCGCGCACCTGCAGGAGGTGCCCGTTCACGTGCAACGAGTAATGCTCACTCATGGGGGAACGCCCTCCGCAGCTGTCGGCCGGCCAGCACGCCCACGGCGTGGCGGCGGTAGGCGGCCGAGGATCGGTGATCGTCGATGGGTCGCGATGCCGCTCGCACCAACTCGCTGCACTCGGCGATCACGTCGGCGGACAGGCGTCCGGCCGCCTGGTCGGCGTTCGCGGTGGCGAGCGCCTCGGCCTCGGGGCAGCGCAGGATGGTGGGACCGACGGAGCCGAGCGCGATCGCAACCCGACCGTGCTGCACCGCGAGCGCGACGCTGGCCGTGGCGATGACCATGGCGTTGCGGACGCCGACCTTGGAGTAGCCCTGGTAGCCGTCGGCCACCGGCACGGTGACCGCGGTGATCAGTTCGCCAGGTTGGCGGACGGTGCGTTTCGGGCCGACCATGAACTCGCCGAACGGCACCTCGCGCACGCCCGCCATCGAGGTGAGCTCGACCAGCGCGTCGAGCGCGGCGAGCACGGGAAGACCGTCGCCGGCCGGCGAGCAGGTGCCGACGTTGCCGCCGATGGTGGCGGCGTGGCGGATCTGCGGCGAACCCACGGTGCGCGCCGCCTGGGCCAGCGCGGGCACCCACGTGGCGATGGGCTCGCGCTCGATCTCGGCGTAGGTGACGCCGGCGCCGATGCGCAGTCGCGCTCCGTCGTGGTGCCAGGTGCGCAGCTCGGCGACGCGGTTGACGACCACGACCGAATCGGTGCGGCGATGGCCGCTGTTGAACTCGACCATCAGGTCGGTGCCGCCGGCGAGCACGGTGGCGTCGGGCGTGTCGGCGAGGGCGCGCAGGGCGTCGTCGAGCGAGGTGGGAACGAACACGGACATGTCGAGAGCGACTTTACATTTCGTCAACCGCGCGGACCGTGCTCCTCGACGCGCGTCACACAGCGTTCACGCCCGGCCCGGCGTGCGACTGCCGCCGCTGCGACTACTCGACGATGCGTCCTTCGATGCCCTCCTCGGGCGGCGGCAGCTTCGGGTTCATCTGCGACAGGTGGTGGCGCATGATCTTCGCCACGGCGAGGTTGCGCACCCAGTTGCGATCCGCGGGCACCACGTACCACGGCGCGGCGTCGGTCGACGTCCGCTTGATCGCGTCCTCGTACGCCGCTTGGAACTTGGGCCACAGCGCTCGATCGTCCAGATCGCCGGCGCGGAACTTCCACCGCTTCGTCGGATCGTCGACGCGGTCCTGCAGGCGTTCGCGCTGCTCGTCCTTGGACACGTGGAGGAAGATCTTCACCACGGTCGTGCCCTCGTCGACGAGGAGCCGCTCGAACGCGTTGATGTGCTCGAAGCGGCGCGACCACACCGCCTTGGGCACGAACTCCTTGACGCGCACGACGAGCACGTCCTCGTAGTGGCTGCGATTGAAGATGCCGATGTCGCCCTTCGCCGGTACTGCGGAGTGCACGCGCCACAGGTAGTCGTGCTCCACCTCCGGACCACCGGGAACCTTGAAGCTGGTGACCTTCACGCCCGCCGGGTTCAGGCCGGAGAGGATGGCGCGGATGGTGCCGTCCTTGCCGGCGGCGTCCATCGCCTGCAGCACCACCAGCAGGCTGCGTCGCCCCTCGGCGTACAGCCGTTGCTGCAACGCGTCGAGCTCGACCTTCACCTTCTCCAGCTCTGCCTTCGACGAGTCCTTGTCCCACCCGAAGGTGGCGTCGGTGGAACGGGTACGCAGGCGGGGTGCGGCACCGGGTGCGATGCGCCACGAGTCGATGGGATGACCGGTCATGAGACCGAACCTAGTTGCGGATCGCCGGCCTGCGGCTCAGGCCGGCGCGTACGGGCAGTGCCGGCATCCGCTGTCGCAGCAGTAGCCGCGATCGGCCAGGAACTTCGCGGTGAACACGGCGAGTCCGGTGACCGGATCGCGGTACGTCGGGCACCGCTCGGCGACCGCGGCCGCGTGACGAGCCATGCCCTCGTCGAACCCTCGATGCTTCGCCGAGTAACGACGGACGAGGGGCACCTCGAGGTGATCGTCCCGAAGCGCTCGCACCCGGCGAGAGTACCTCCATGTTGTCGTGCCGCAGTCGGTTGTGGCTAAGGTGCGCCTCGCCGGGTGTGATGGGGGTCACAGCCCGACTCGGCGACAAATCGAACACGATTGAAGGGGGAAAGCACGTGCGAAACAGTCGCTCGTCCGGCAACGCCGGTCGGCTTCTCGCAGCAGCATTGATCAGCCTCGGGCTGATCGCGGCTGCCTGCAGCAAAAAGGATGAGGGTGGCACCGACACCGGTGGCACCACCGAGACCACGACCGGAAGTGAGACCACCGGTACCGGTGGCGAGACCACGGCACCCGAGACCACGGCTCCGGCCGAGGAGGCAGTTGCCGGTGGAACACTGATCGTCAGCGGTGAGGCCGAAGTGGCCAACCCGTGGACGCCGGCCGCCATGCAGTGCGACAGCTACTGCCAGCAGCGTGCACGCTCGTTCTACGACCCGGTGGTCGTCATCGGTGACGACCTGCAGCCGCATGGCCTGCTCGTCGAGAGCTGGACGAACAACGACGACTTCACCGAGTTCACGTTCAAGGTCCGCAGTGGCATCACGTTCCACGACGGCACCGCGCTCGACGCGGCCGCCATCGTCAAGAACCTCCAGGTGTCGGGTTCCGGCCTGCTCCTGGGCGCCGCGCTGAAGGACATCGGCAAGCTGTGCGACGGCGCTCCCTGCACCGCCGCCCAGATCGCCGATCCCGCCGTGGTGAAGACGCTGGCCATCGAAGCCACCGACGCCTCGACCTTCGTGGTCAAGACCGGCTTCAACGGCGACCTGTCGCAGCCGCTGACGTGGCCCGGCATGCCGAACGCGCTGGGCACCCAGTGGGGCCTCATCGCTTCGCCGACCTGGCTCGACGCCGTCACCGCCGGCACCGCCGACGCCACCCTGGCCGTCGGTTCGGGCCCGTTCATCGTCGAGAGCTACGCCCCGCGCGACAAGCTCGTCGTGAAGCGCAACCCGAACTACTGGCAGAAGGACGCAGCGGGCAACCAGCTGCCCTACCTGGACGGCATCGAGTTCCGCGTCATCGAGGACAGCGAGACCGCCGCCGACGCACTGCGCGCCGGTGACATCGACATCTTCTCGACGTCGGCTGCGCTCGTGATCAGCGACTTCCGCGAGGATCCCGAAGCGTTCCCGATGACCGAGCAGGATCAGCTCGTCGAGACGAACTACATCATGATCGACCTCGACAAGCCGGGTGCGCTGCAGGACCAGAGCGTCCGTTGCGCCCTGTCGCTCGCGATCGACCGTCAGGAACTCATCGACGCCACTGCCGGCGGCATCCTGAAGCCGGCCAACGGCCTCTTCTCGCCCGGCCAGCAGGGTTACCTCGACGACAACGGCGGCTCGACCACGTTCGATCCCGACACGGCCAAGCAGATGATCGCCGACTACGAGGCCACCAACGGCCCCGTCGCCGTCGACTACGGCACGACGACCTCGGCGATCAACGCCCAGGTGGCCGAGCTGCTGAAGGGCTACTGGGAGGCCATCGGTGTCGACTTCACGTACACCCAGGTCCCGCAGGACTCGTTCATCACGAACGCCCTCTTCGGTGATCCCGGCTTCTTCATGTACGGCTGGCGCAACCACGCCGGCGTGAAGATCGACTCGCAGTACTTCTGGTGGCACTCCGCCAACGCCGCTCCCGACGGTCAGCTCGCGCTGAACTTCGGTCGTGTGAAGGACGACGCCGTCGACAAGGGCCTCGAGACCGCTCGTAGCGCCACCGACGACGCCGTCGGCACCGCTGCGGCAGAAGACGTGAACAAGGCGATGGCTGCGGCCTGCTACCAGATCCCGCTGTCCTGGACGCTGTGGGGCACGCCCCATGCGCCGAAGGTCAAGGGTCTCAGCACGTGGACCCTCCCCGATGGTTCGAAGTCCCGTGACGGCGCCGGTTTCTCCGGCCAGTTCTGGACCCAGACCCTGTGGATCGACCCGAACGCCTGATCAGCGTCTGATCATCAACTGAGTGCCGGGGAGGGGTGGCGACACCCCTCCCCGGTCCGTACCCCGTCAATTCCTGTCTTCCGAGGTTCGCGTGCGCTACTTCCTCCAACGCTTCCTGCAACTGCTGCTGGTGTTCGTCATCGTGACGTTCGCCGTGCTGGTGGTCATGCGCATGGGTTCGCCCGACGCGCAGACGCTGGCGATCAAGCTCGCCGGCAGGCCGCTCACCCCTGCCGAGTCGCAGAAGCTGATCGAGGACTACAGCCTCGACCGCAACTTCTTCTTCCAGTACCTCAACTGGCTGAAGAACCTCGTCCTCCACTTCGACCTCGGCTTCTCGCCGCAGAACGGCCTTCCGGTCGCCGACCTCCTCAAGCCGCGTGTGTGGACCACCGTCCTGCTCGGCCTCTACGCCAACGTGTTCGGCCTGCTCATCGCCATCCCGCTCGCCGTCCACCAGGCCTATCGCCGCGACCGCTTCTTCGACAAGGCCGGCAACCTGGCCACGTTCCTCGCCGTCGGCATCCCCGGCATCGTGCTCGGCGTCTTCCTCAAGCTGATCTTCGTGGTCAACCTCGAATGGTTCCCGAGCATCGGCGACAAGGTGTACCCGTGGGACGACCTGTCGCTGCACTTCCAGAACTTCTTCCTCCCCGCGCTGACGCTCACCATTCCCGTCGCCGCCATCTACACCCGTCTGCTCCGCGCCGACATGGTGATGACGCTGCAGAGCGACTTCATCACGCTCGCCAGCGCCAAGGGTGTGCCACCGGGCCGGGTGGTGTGGAAACACGGCCTGCGCAACTCGCTCTTCTCGCTGGTCACGGCCATCGGCACCAACCTCGGAGCGCTCATCGGTAGCGCCGTGCTCGTCGAGTCGCTGTTCGACCTCGACGGCCTGGGCTCGCAGCTGGTGGTGTCGGTGTTGTCCTCCGACCTGTTCACCGTGCAGAGCTTCGTGGCCATCATCGTGCTGATCGTGGTGGTCGTGAACCTGGCGGTCGACCTCTCCTACGCCCTCATCGATCCCCGTATCCGCCAAGCCCGAGCTCTGGGGTGACCGACATGACCGACATGACCGACACCGATCCCATCGAACCGATGGCGCCGACGGAGTTCACCGACGCCGTCACGCACACCCCGTTCGCGACGCTCGACGACCAGATCGACGCGCGCGTCAAGCAGGTGCGCCGCCGCCGCATCCCCAAGTTCGGGGTGATGTTCGGTGCCACGTTCCTGATCGTGCTGCTCTTCCTCACGATCTTCGCCGACTGGCTGCCGTTCATCCGCAACGCCGACACCAAGGTCAGGGTGAACGGCAAGCTGATGAGCAACTACAAGCTCGGGCCCGGCTGGGACGCCTGGTGGGGCACCGACGGCAACGGCTTCGACGTCTTCGCCCGGTGCATCTACTACGCCCGCTACACGCTGTGGATCGGCCTGTCCTCCACCGCCATCGGCCTGGCGGTGGGTGGCGCGCTCGGTATGGCGGCCGGCTACTTCCGTGGCAAGACCGACCGGGTCATCTCCATCTTCGTCGACTGCCTGCTGGCCATCCCGGCCCTGGTGCTGGCGATCATGCTCGTGCGCCGTCTCGACGACATCAAGCTCGACTACACCTGGCTGGGCTGGATGAGCCGCATGTGGCAGATCATCCTCACGCTCAGCATCCTGGCCGTCGCTCCCCTGGCCCGCATCGTGCGAGCCCAGACGATGGCCCTACGTGAGCGTGAGTTCGTGCTCGCGGCCCGCAGCCTCGGCTCGGGCAACATGCGCATCCTGTTCCGCGAGATCCTGCCCAACCTCATCCCCACCATGGTCACCGTCGCCGCCACCGGCCTCGGCATCCTCATCGCCGCCGAAGGCGCCCTCGCGTTCCTCGGTCTCGGTCTGGAGACCTCGTGGGGCTTCATGATCAACGCCAACCGCAACCGACTCGAGAAGGCCTGGTGGGCGACGATCTTCCCCTGCCTCATGCTGTTCCTGACGGTGTTGTCGTTCAACCTCATCGGTGACCGCCTGGCTCGCCGCTTCGACGTCCGGGAGGCAGCGGTATGAGCATCGGCTCACCCAACAACATCACCCAGGCGGCCACCCGCGACATCGCCGGTCCGCTGCTCGAACTCACCGACGTGCGCACCCACTTCCGCACGCCGCGCGGCCTGGTGCGCGCGGTCGACGGGGTCAGCTTCACCCTCGACCGCGGCAAGTCGCTCGGCATCGTGGGCGAGAGCGGCTCGGGCAAGACCATCCTCTCCCGCTCGATCATGGGTCTGCTGCCCACCAAGGGCACCGAGCGCTCCGGCAGCATCAAGTTCGCCGGCGCCGAGATCGGCGACAAGAGCCGCAAGCAGATGCGTCACGTGTGGGGCAAGGAAATGGCGATGATCTTCCAAGATCCCATGACCTCGCTGAACCCGTTGATGAAGATCGGCGACCAGATCGCCGAGCCGTTGCGCATCCACCTGGGCATGAGCCGCGGCGACGCCATGGCCACGGCCAAGCGGCTGCTGCAGGACGTGCGCATCCCCGAGCCCGAGCGCCGCCTCGAGCAGTACCCGCACGAGATGTCGGGCGGCATGCGCCAGCGCGTCATGATCGCCATCGCCATGGCGTGCGGCCCCACCGCCCTGTTCGCCGACGAGCCGACGACGGCACTCGACGTCACCGTGCAGGCGCAGATCCTCGACCTGCTCGGCGAGCAGCGCCGCGACCGCAACATGTCGCTCGTGCTCGTCACCCACGACCTCGGTGTCGTGGCCGGCCACACCGACGAGATCGCGGTCATGTACGGCGGCAAGCTGGTCGAGAAGGCGCCCACGAAGCGGCTGTTCGCGGCGATGAAGATGCCCTACACCGAGGGCCTCCTCGCCAGCATCCCGAAGCTCGAGCAGCCCAGCCACAGCCGGCTCAACGTCATCCCCGGCCGTCCGCCCGATCTCGTCAATCCGCCGAAGGGCTGCCGGTTCGCGCCACGCTGCCCCTACGCCAGCGCCAAGTGCCTCGAGGAGGAACCCCCGTTGACCCCGACCGCCGACGATCCGTCGCACTCGTACGCGTGCTGGTACCCCGTGGGCTCACCCGAGTACCACGAGGCCCGCGCTCGCATCGCTGCCACGGCAGGGGTGAACTGATGGCCGGTACCGGCAAGGCGCACCTGCGCGACAGCGGCGAGATCCTGCTGCGCGTCGAGGATCTGCTCGTCGAGTTCCCCGTCGGCCGCACCGGCCTGAAGGTCAACGCGGTCAGCGGCATCAGCCTCGACGTACTGCGCGGCGAGACGCTCGGCCTCGTCGGCGAGAGCGGCTGCGGCAAGAGCACCACCGGTCGCGCCATCATGCAACTGCGTCGCCCCGAGGGCGGTTCCGTCACGTTCGAGGGCAACGAGCTCACCACGATGTCGCTCGGCGACATGCGTGAGGCGCGCACCCGCATGCAGATGATCTTCCAGGACCCCATCTCGTCGCTGAACCCGCGACGCAAGGTCCGCGACATCGTCATGGAGCCGCTCACCATCTGGAAGCGCGGCAGCCAGGCCGAGCGCAACGAGAAGGTCGACGCACTGCTGTCCGAGGTCGGCATCGACCCGGCCCGTGCGGCCGAGAGTCAGCCGCACCAGTTCTCGGGCGGCCAGTGCCAGCGCATCTCGATCGCTCGCTCGCTCGTGCTCGACCCCACGCTCATCATCTGCGACGAGCCGGTGTCGGCCCTCGACGTGTCGGTGCAGGCCCAGGTGTTGAACCTGCTGGAAGACCTCAAGGCCAAGCACGGCCTGACGCTCATCTTCATCGCCCACGACCTGGCCGTGGTGAAGAACATCAGCGATCGCATCGCCGTCATGTACCTCGGCAAGATCTGCGAAGTGGCGCCCAGCGACCACCTGTACATCTCGCCGGCGCACCACTACACGAAGGTGCTGCTCGACTCCATCCCTGTGCCCGATCCCGAGATCGAGATCGAGCGCACCAAGATCGAGGGCGAGCCGCCGTCGCCGGTGCTGCCGCCTCCCGGCTGTCGATTCAACCCGCGCTGCCCCGCCGCCGACGACCGTTGCCGGTCCGAGGAGCCGCAGCTGCGCGAGATCAGCGACGGTCACTTCGTCGCCTGCCACCACCCCATCATCGGCGGCGAAGCCCCGGTGCAGGTGCGCGCCGGCGGCGCCACGGTCATTCAATAGCTGCGGCGCCCGTTCGCTCGGGCGTGGGCGTCAACCGTTCGTGTAGTTCGGCGGACGGCGCTCGAGGAACGCGGCCATGGCCTCACGATGGTCCGCCGTCGCGGACGCCATGATCTGCTGACGGTTCTCCATGTCGATGGCGTTCTGCATCGCCGGGATCTCCAACGCCCCCCACATGCCCTCCTTGGTGAGCGCCACACCGAACGGCGCGTTGCGCATCACCTCGTGGGCCTTGGTCATCGCCGCGTCCAGTAGGGCATCGTCGTCGATCAGATCGACCACCAGCCCGATCCGGTAGGCCTCCTCCGCGTCGAAGACCCGACCGGTGAGCATCAGTTCCTGGGCCCGTGCCGCTCCGACCAGCCGCGGCAGCACCCAGCTGGTGCCGATGTCGCAGGCCGACAGGCCGATGCGGATGAACGCAGCGTTGAACTTCGCCGACCGGGCCGCGAGGCGGATGTCCGAGCCCAGCACCAGCGCGAAGCCGCCACCGGCGGCGGGTCCGTTGACCGCGGCGATCACCGGCTGCGGGAGGGATCGGAGCTTGGGCATCAGCGTGGCGATGTGCTTCTGGACGGCGAAGCCCGCCTGCGTGCGGCCGAGGTGCTCGGTGTGCGGCGCGGTGCCGTAGCCGCCGAGATCGAGACCGGCGCAGAAGCCGCGGCCCGCGCCCGTCAACACGACCACCCGAGCCTCGGGATCGACGGCAATGGCGTCGAGATGCTCGTGCAGCGACTGCACCAACTCCCCCGTCATCGCGTTCAGCTTGTCGGGGCGGTTCAGGGTGAGCTGCACGATGCCAGGGGCGGGGTGGGAGCGTTCGACGACGGCCATGTCCCATGCTGTCCCATCGGTGCCTCCGGCGGCGAGTTACAGTCGCCGCGATGGCCCGGGCGATGCGCACCACCCTCGGCTCGTACCGCTACGGGTCCGGCGATCCCACCACCGCGCTCTCTGCCGGCGAGTTCATGCGCGCCACGCTCACGCCGCACGGTGCGGGCACCCTGCACCTCGACTGGCGCGACGGCACGATGCGCGCCCAGGCGTGGGGACCCGGACGGGAGTGGTTGCTGCACGGCGTGCCGGCACTCACCGGCGCGATGGACCCCGGTCACCGCTTCGGCGATGCCGCCCACGAGGTGGTCCGACGCGCCCAGCGCCATCATCCCGACCTCCGATTCGGCGCCAGCCGCACGCTCTACCACGAGCTGCTGCCCACCGTCATCGGCCAGCGCATCACCGCCGGCGAAGCGCTCCGCCAGTGGCGCTCGTTGGTGTGGAAGTTGGGCGCACCCGCTCCGGGTCCGTTCGCCCTGCGTCTGCCGCCCGACCCCGACGTGCTCGCCCACCAGCCGGCGTGGTGGTTCCATCCACTCGGCATCGAGGCCAAGCGGGCCGACACGCTGCGCGCCGTCGCCCGCCACGCCACACACCTGTTCAGCTGGGCCGATGAGCCCGACGTCGCCGCACGGCTCGCCCTGGTGCCGGGAATCGGGCAGTGGACCATCGGCAGCGTGCTCGCCGTCTCGCACGCCGACCCCGATGCGGTCGCGGTCGGCGACTTCCACCTCAAGAACGTGGTCACCCATGCGTTCACCGGACGGGCGCGCGGCACCGACGACGAGATGCTCGAACTGCTCGAGCCGTACGCCGGCCAGCGAGGTCGCGTCGTCAGACTCCTCCTACTCGACGGCCACCGTGCCCCGGCGTTCGGTCCCCGTCAGCGAGTGCTCCCGTTGAGCCGTTGGTGACACAGTTCGGGTGTTAGCGTTCCCTGGCTCCGCTTCGAGCCGCCACCCGCGATGACCGACTCCACACAACTCTCAGCACGCTCCACCGAGGGCTCTTCACGCGCGGCCTGGGCCGCGTCGTTGCGCAAGGTGGGGTTGGTCTACATCCTGTCGCGGCTGTGCGTGGCCGTCGGCGCGGCGATCGTCGCCGCCGAGCTGAAGGCCGATCAGAACAAGCGTCTCGCCGACTTCCCGTTCGCCCGCTGGGCCGACCCCCACTACGCCAACCGGCCGATCCCCACGAACGCCGTCCGACCGATCATGGACGTGCTCACCTCGTGGGACGGCGACTGGTACCTGCGCATCATCCGCAACGGCTACCCCACCCACGTCCGACCCAACGTCACCTACTTCGTCGACGACGCACGCGCCGCGTTCTTCCCCACGTACCCCATGCTCGTGCGGGCCATCGACACGGTGCTGCCGGGTGGCGACACCATCGCCGCGCTGTTCACCAACTTCCTGCTCGGTGCGCTGGCGGTGTACCTCATCGGCCTCCTCGCCCGCGAGCTGTTCGACGTCGCGCGTCGCCGAACGGACGATGATCCTCGTCGCCGTGTTCCCGGGCAGCTTCGTGCTGTCGTTCGCCTACACCGAGGCACTGCTGCTGTGCGTCGCTGCGGCGTGCATGTTGTTCCTGCTGCGCCGCAACTGGTGGTTGGCCGGCCTGTTCGCCGCCATCGGTACCGCCACCCGCCCGAACGGCATCGCACTCGTCGCCGCGTGCGCGGTGGCGTCGCTGGTGGCCATCAAGGAGCGACGCGAGTGGGCCTCGCTGGCCGCGCCGCTGCTGTCGCCCATCGGGTTCGTCGCCTTCATGGCCTGGCTGGGGAACCACACCGGTGAACGAGGTGTGTGGTTCCGTGTCCAGACCGAGGCGTGGGGCGAGGGCACCAGCTTCGGCCTGACGGCCATCCGCCGCACCTGGGAGGCCGTCAGCCAGCCGCTGACCTCGCCCACGAACACCATCACCGCCGTCTCGGTGGTCACCCTGCTGCTGTTGCTGTGGTTCCTGCGCCAGTACCGGCTGCCCGGCTTCATGATCGCCTACGTCGTCGTGATCATCCTGCTGATGGTCATGCCCGAGACCGTCACCGCCCGGCCGAGGTTCGTGTTCACCGCCTTCCCGCTGCTCATCTCCGCCGGCGCCTGGTTCGAGCGCGACCACCGCGACTGGTGGCCGTACGTCGTCTCGGCCTGCACCGCGGGTCTGGTGGGCCTCACCGGCCTGTACGGGGTGCTCGGAGCCATCCCGTGAGCACACGCTCCCGGCTCACCGCCGGGGTCAGTCGCGCCCACCTCCTGCTGCTGGCACTGATCGCCTACGTGCCGGCGTTGCTCACCAAACCCGGCCGGATGCCCACCGACACGAAGCTGTACCTGTACCTCGACCCGGGTCGCCTCATCGCCGATGCACCCTTCACCTGGGACACCCGTCAGTTCGGCGGCTGGGTGCCGCACCAGACCATCGCCTATCTGTGGCCGCAAGGGCCGTTCTACTGGGTGTTCGACCGCCTCGGTGTGCCCGACTGGGTGGCCCATCGCCTGTGGATCGGCACGCTGCTGTTCCTCGGCGCGTGGGGCGTGATGTGGGCGGCGCGGCTGCTCGGACTGAACCGCAGCGGCGCCCTCGTGGCGGCCGTCGTCTACCAGCTGTCGCCGTACGTCCTGCCCTACCTGTCGCGCACCTCGGCGATGCTGCTGCCGTGGGCCGCGCTGGGCTGGATCGTCGGGCTCACCATCCGCGCGGCCACCAGCGGGCATCGCTGGCGACACCCGGCGCTGCTCGCGCTGGTGCTGCTGTCGTGCAGCGCAGTGAACGCGACCGCGGTGATGATGATCGCTCCCGCGCCCATCCTGTGGTTGGCGCACTCGGTGCTGCAGCGCACGGTGACGTGGCAGCGAGCCGTGGCGGCAGCGGCACGCATCGGCGCGCTCGCCACGGTCGTGTCGCTGTGGTGGATCTTCATGCTGCGGGCGCAGGGTGCGTTCGGCGCCGACGTGCTCGCCTACAGCGAGAGCCTCGAGGCCACGTCACTCACCTCCATGTCCACCGAGACGCTGCGCGGCGCCGGCTACTGGCTGTTCTACGTTCGCGACCCGTACGCCTTCACCACCACGGCGGCGCAGCACTACATGGAGAGCGGCAAGGCGGTGGCGCTGAGCTTCCTCGTCGTCCTGCTCTGCCTGCTGGGACTGGCCCTCGTTCGCTGGTCGCAGCGTCGGTATGCCGTGCTGTTGGTGCTCTGCGGCATCGTCCTCGGCGTGGGCGTGCACCCGATCGCCGACGCGTCGCCGCTGATGCGCCCCCTCGCCGAGCACTCGCGCAGCAGCCTGTCGTTGGCGCTGCGCAGCAGCACGCGAGCACTGCCCATGTCGAACCTGGGCCTCGCCCTCGGTGTCGGCGCCCTCGTCACTGCGCTCGCCGGCACTCGGTTCCGCCTGCGTGCCCTGGCCCCGGCGCTGGTGATCGTCCTCGCGATCGTCAACCTTCCTGCGCTGTGGAACGGCGGCCTCGTCGATCCGGCACTGGAACGCGACCAGGACCCGCCCGCGGCCTGGCAGCAGGCCGCCGACTCGTTGTCGTCCACCTCGTCCGAGTACCGGGTGCTGCAGCTCCCGGGCTCCGAGTTCGGCGCATTCCGCTGGGGGTACACCGTCGATCCTCCGCTGCCCGGCATGACCACCAAACCGCTGGTCACCCGCGACCTGCTGCCCCTCGGGTCCGCAGGCCTGATGGACGTGCTCTACTCGCTCGACGACCGCGTCCAGTCGGGCACGCTCGCTCCCGAGTCGCTGGCGCCGATCGCCCGACTGCTCGGCGTCGACACCGTCTGGCTGGCGAACGACCTCGCGTTCGACCGGTTCCGAACGCCGCGGCCCGAGGACGCCGCTGCGGTCGTCACGTCCGCGCCGGGACTCGGCACTCCCGTCGACTTCGGCGAGGCCGTCGTCAACCAGCCCGACATCCCCATGGTCGACGAGCACGCCCTCGTCGCCGCCCGCAACGGCGAGTCGGCCCTCCCCCCCGTGCAACTCGTCCCGGTGACCAACCCGTCGGCCATCGTCCGCGCCAGCGATCGGGTGGTGGTGCTCGTCGGCAGCGGTGACGGCGTGGTCGATGCCGCTGCCGCCGGGCTCATCGACGGCGACGAGGCGCTGCTGTACGCCGCCGACATCGGCCCAGCCGCCGATGGCACCACGCCGTCGGTCGTCATCCTCACCGACTCGAACCGCGACCGCGCCCACCACTGGCGCAGCTCGCAGGACGTCACCGGGTTCACCGAGACGGGCGGCGACGGCAGCGATGTGCTCGTCCCCGACGAGGGCGATCAACGCCTGCCGGTGTTCGGGCCGACGAACGACGCCGCCGACCAGACGACCGCGGTGCTCGACGGCGGCCTCACCGTCGCCGCCACCGGCTACGGCGAACCCTTCGCCTATCGGCCCGAGGACCGCCCGGCCATGGCGGTCGACGGCGATCCGAGCACCGCCTGGGTCGTCGCCGACCGCTTCGAGGCACTCGGCCAGTCGATCACCGTCTCGACCACCGACGGCTCGCTCACCCTCTTGCAGCCGCAGGACACCAACGCCAACCGGCTGATCGCCGCGGTCGACGTGCACGACGGTGGTGCGTCGCGTCGGGTGCGGCTCGACGGTCACTCCCTCGAGGCGCCGGGCCAGCGCATCGAAGTCGCCCCCGGAGTGCCCGTCACGCTGACGATCGCCGAGG
Organism: uncultured Actinomycetes bacterium; assembly: GCA_963822385.1. Classification (GTDB taxonomy): domain Bacteria; phylum Actinomycetota; class Acidimicrobiia; order Acidimicrobiales; family Ilumatobacteraceae; genus UBA668. The sequence continues at coordinate 1,035,730 of CAWGHJ010000003.1, read as the reverse complement.
TCGGCGACCGAGCCGGCGGCACCGACACCGGCCCCTCCGCAGTGGGGTTCGCCGAGCTCGGTGTCGGGACGCATCCCGAAGTGGTGCGCCTCCCCCGCTACACCGCCGCCGCCGACGTGCCGCTCGACGTGACGCTCACTCGACTGCGCACCGATCCGCTGAATCGGTGGCGCAGCGATCCCGAGCCGTCCATGCTGCGTGAGTTCGACCTGGCCGACCCGCGCACGTTCGACGGCGACGTCACCGTGCGCCTCCATGCCCGCGCCGACGACGAGCTGCTCGACGCCATGCTCGGCGTGCTCGGCCCCGTCGCCGACCGCCGTCTCGTGGGCGACCTCGGCTCGCGCGCCGTGTTCGCCACCGACGACGATCCCACGACGGCATGGACCTCGCCGTTCGTCGATGCCATCGGCAGCACCCTCACGTTCCCCACGAACGGCGATCCGGTGACCTCGCTCACGCTGACGCAGCCCGTCGACGGCCTGCACTCGCTCATCACGGCCGTGGCGGTCAGCTCGGGCGATCGCGAGCAGCAGCTGGTGGTCCCCGCGCCCGATGCGGCCGGCCGCAGCACGATCACGCTGCCCGCGCCGGTGTCCGGCGACTCGCTGCGCCTCGTCGTCACCGACGTCCGGCGAGCCATCACCTACGACCGTCGCTTCGCCGAGGCGACCACGCTGCCCGTCGCGCTGCGCGACGTCGTCGGGGCCGGGATCAACCGCACGGTCTCCGTCGAGCCCACCCTGCAGCCCGGCTGCATCGATTCGCTGCTCGACGTCGACGGCACCCCGGTCGGCATCCGACTGGACGGTGACGCGATCGCTGCCCTGCAGGCCGGGGACGCGACGACCGTGCCGCTCTGCACTCCTCTCGACCTCGCGCCCGGCACCCACCGCGTCACGTCCGTGAAGGGAACCGACACCGGCATCGACGTCGATCAGGTGACCCTCCGCGACCTGGATGCACCCACACCGCAGGCCGGGGAGCCCACGCAGGTCATCGGCGTCGAGGTCCAGCGTTCACGCACCAGCCGCACCGTCACGGTGGGCGCGTGTCCCGCGGGTTGCTGGCTGATCATGGGCGAAGGATGGAACACCGGCTGGACGGCCACCCTGGCCGGAACCGACCTCGGCCCTCCGACACAGATCTCTGGCGGGACGAACGGCTGGTGGCTCCCAGCGCACGACGGCGACGTCACCGTCGAGGTGCAGTGGACCGCACAGACGCCGGTCACCCTCGCGCTCGTGGTCTCCGGACTCGCCATCGCCGGTTGCCTCTACCTCGGCCTGCGCCGCCGGGCGGCGCGGTTCGTCGCTGTCGAGTTCCTTCCCGCTCCCCCACGGCTGGACCGACTGGCGTGGGCTCGCGTCGGTTGGCGCCCGTCCGTCCTCGCCGCCGTCGTCCTGGTCGCCACTGCGGGACTGATCGCCTCGCCGCGCACGGCGCTGGTGGCGCTCGCGCCGGCCGCCGTCGTGATCGCCTTCCGCAGGCCGCGACTGGCCGGTGTCGGTGCGGTGATGCTGATGGCAGCGCTGTCCGCCCGCATCGTGTTGCGCCAGCTCGCCAACCGCTACGCGGCGAATGCGGGCTGGCCCGGCAACTTCGAGGACATGCACCGACCGGGCATGTTGGTGGTCGCCCTGTTGCTCGCCGGAGCGGTCCTCACCGTGCCCGGTGAGGGCGAGCGCGACTGATCAGGCCGTCGTGGCCGCGACGACCTCGGCCGGGTCGTCGAACTCGTCGGCCGGGGTGACGATCTGCACCAGCGTGGCCACGACGTAGAGGCCCAAGCCCACGAGCAGGGCGCGATTGAAGCCGACCGACATCGACAGGATCGTGGTCACCGAGCTGCCGATCACCGAGAAGAAGCCGTTGACCGCCCAGCACCACGCCACCAGACGGCCACGCACGGCGTCGTCGGGCCCGGCGGCCTCGAGCGCGGCATCGATACCGGTGGGCAGGAACACGCCCAGCAGCAGACCGACGGGGAACAGGAGTGCGAACACGAGCGCGATGCGACCCCACTGCGGCCAGGACAGCGCCGCCTCGGTGAGCGGCTCGGCCACCGCCATGTACACCAGGCTCACCACCATCAGCGCGCCGGTGACGGCGGGCAGCCCCAGGCCCTCCCAGCGCTTCACGATGCCCGAGAATCGGGCACCGACGGCCGTGGCGATCAACAACGTGAACAGGCTGACGGACAGCGACAGCGTGGGGAAGCCGAGCAGCAGCGCGAACCGCTGGATCATCGAGATCTCGATGAGCATGAACCCGAGTCCGAGCGCGGCGAAGTAGGTGAACAGGCGCCAACGGCCGGCGCACCTTGATGCCGCCGCCCTGGCGACGCCGGGTGAGCCCGAAGGGCAGCCACAGGAACAGCGCGGCCACCACCGCAGCGACCCCCACCAGGACCACCAGCAGGCGTTCGCCGATGGCGATCTCGTTGTCCTCGAAGCCACGGTGCCAGTCGGTCAGCACCGTGCCGAAGCTGGTGAAGTGCCAGAAGAACGGCTGGTCGTCGTCGATCGGCCCGATCTCGAACGGGTAGTCCTCGACGATGGCCTCCACCTCGGCATCGGTGCCGGTGATCAGGTCGGAGGTCAGCCCGTCGGCACGCTCCGCCCCCGGGAGGTACTTGGCGGTCGCGTTCGGGACGTTGCCCAGTGCGCCGTGGATCGCATCGACCTGCGAGGTCGACGGCGCCGCCCGGAACAACATGATCGTGCTGACCTTCTCGAGGTCGTTGTCGCCGCTGTCGACGATGAGGCCGACGTGCTGGTCGAACGTCTCCACCCGCGGCCGCAGGGCCTCGCGTGCCGTCGTCAGGTAGCGGGCCGTGCGCGTCGGCCGACGATCGAAGGCGAAGTCGCCGAACTGGGCGACCATGATGCCGCTGTCCGACAGGTGGTCGAACGCGGTCTCGATCATCTGCCGCGTGTACAGGTAGCTCTCGGACAGCACGAACGCACCCGAGGTCGCTGCGTTCGACGCGGCGTAGCTGTCGGGCGCCACGAACCAGATCAGGTCGTAGTCCGTCGCCGACCGGGCGAGGAAGGTGCGCCCGTCGCCCTGCACGTAGTTCACCCGCGGGTCCTCGACCACGTGCCCGGAGTAGTCGGCATAGTGATTGCGCAGCAGGTCCACCGTCACCGGGTTCAGTTCCACGGCGTCGACGTGCGACGCGCCATAGGTGAGCGCGCCCATGATCTCGTTGCCGCCGGCGGCGCCGATGATCAACACGGACGGCCCGTCGCTCGAGCGCGGCGAACGGGATCTGGCGATCGTCGTGGTCGAAGCGCGCCGTCGTGGCCCGAGTGCCGTCGTAGCGCCAGATGGACGAGCCCCACAGGCCGTCGTGGTGCAGCACCTGCAGGTCGCCGAGGTCGACGGCATCGACGCGGAACACCGCGCCCCAGTCGCCCGCCTGCACGGTGTCGGTGTCGCGCAGCGTCTTGGTGTGGTCGGTGAGCACCTTCAGCTGGCCGCAGGCGATGCCGGCGATGGCCACCACGACGGTGATCGCCGTCGTCGCGGTCCACGGACGGCCGCTGAGCACCGTGACGGCGAGACCGAGCAGGGCGAGCAGCACCATGGACGCGAGGATCATCGTCGGCGGGCCCACCGTCGCCTGCAAGGGCACGGCGACCAGGCAGCCGAGCGCTGCACCGGTGAGGTCCCAGAAGTACAGCCGGCGCATCTCGGACGCCTGGTTGACCACGAGCGAGGCGAACAGCAGGCCGACGGCGAAGAACACCCCGGTCAACGACACCGACAACACCAGCAGCAGGAGCAGCTGCCACACTGCCTGCCGGATCGACCCGGTCCAGATGAGGTTCACGTCGGTGGGCAGCCGGGCGACGATCAGGTAGCCGAGCACGCCGACGCCACCCGCGATCGGGGCGACCCGTTGCACCAGACGAATGGGGTCCTGCAACCGCAGCCGGTTCGACAGTGCGGTGAACGCGCCGGCGGCGCCGAGACCGAGCAGGGCGAGGCCGATGACGAAGTACGTGTAGTAGTAGAAGAGCTTGAACGAGATGACGCGCGTGTAGGCGATCTCGAGGGTCAGGCTGACGAATCCGATGACGAACGCCGTCCCCAGACGGAGCAGCGGACCCCGTCGATCGGCGCGCGGTGCAGGTTCGTTCATCGAGTGGTCCCCTTCTTCCCGGTGCGTCACGGTAGTCGCGCCGCCGTCGCGACACGCGGTCGATCAGCCGGAGAGCGCGGACTCGACCAACCAAGGTCCGAGCCATCGCTCGGCGACCCAGGTGGCCGATTCTTCGGTCAGATGGGTCCCGTCGGGGCGCCAGGTGTCGTCGCGATCGTGGCCGGCGTCCTCGAACCACGTGCTCAACTCGGCCACCTTCACCACCGAGCCTGCCGCCACGGCCTCGGCCGCCACCTGCCGGATCACGTCGTGTTGCACGAGGTACCGGTCGCGCTCGCCCAGGTCGGCGGTGTCGAACACGCTCGACGGGATGGGCGGCACCACCCACACCACGGTGGGCACGCCGGCGGCGACGAGCGACGCGGTCAGGGCGGCGTACTGGTCGTGCATGCGAGCCCGGAACAGCGGATCGAACGGCGTCAGCACACCCTCCTCGGCCGTCCACCGCCGGTCGGCGATGTCGTCGATCGTGGTCATCAACACCACCACGTCGGGGTGCACACGGGCCACCGTCTCGGGCACCTGGCGGTGGACGACGTCGTTGGAGTTCTGGACGAACGGCGCCGCGTCGAAGCTGGTGATCGTGCCGTCGAGCACGAAGCCGCAGCCCTGGCACCAGAGCAGGTCGGTCTGGGCGTGCTGCGGGTGAGCGACGGCCCACGCAGCCAGCCCCTGCCCCACGTAGAACGCGGTCGAATCGCCCACGACCAGCACGCGCACCGGCCGGTTCGGGGCTTCGGGAAGCGGCAGCACCACCTCGCCCACGGTCGTCGTCGTGGCGAGGATCGTCGTACCCGGCACGGTCGTGACGGGCACGGTCGTGACGGGCACGGTGGTGACGGTCGGCGGCACCGTGGTGGCGCGGACCAGCGTCGCGGACGGTGCACCGGTGTCGATCGACGCCCGGTCGAGCAGGTCCTGGTCGGCCTCCAGGAAGCCGCGACCGATCGGCACCGCCAGCACCACGGCGAGCAGCGCCGCCGTGGCCACCGCAGCGGTCCGGGCGGTGCGCGCCGGCGACCACCGGGCCTCACGCACCGGACGTTCGAGGAACGCGTACGACGCCGCGGTCAGCACTGTGGTGATCGAGACCGCGACCAGCGCGCCGCCCCACGTCGTGGTGTCCCAGCCGTGCTGGCGGAGCAGCACGAACACCGGCCAGTGCAGCAGGTACAGCCCGTAGGAGACCTTGCCCACCCAGACCAACGGCCGCCAGGAGAGCAGCGTGCGCACCGGTCCGGCCACCTGCAGACCGAGGACGAGCGCCGCCGAGACCAGCGCGAACGGCGCCATCCACCCGGTGAACGCCGGACCGGAGCCCGACGGGAACGTCACGCTGCACACGACCACGATCACCACGGCGATCGGGGCCAACAGCGCCGTACGTGCCGGCAGCGTCGGTCGCGACCGCAGCCACACCGCGAGGACGGCTCCGATGAGCAGTTCGGGGAGCCGCGACGGGGTGGACCAATAGGCGGCGTCGGGGCCGAACCACCACCCGATCAGCGGGGCGAGCACCACGAACACGGCGGTCACCGCGACCACCGGACCGAGGACCGAGCGCCCCCGCCGCGTCGACCATCGCCACAGTGCCAACAGCGTGACCGGCCAGACCAGGTAGAACTGCTCCTCGATCGCCAGCGACCAGTAGTGCTCGAGCGGCGAGGTGAACACCGCCGCCTGTCCGAACAACGCCCCGTAGCTGGAGTTGCCGGCCAATTGCACCCAGTTGAAGACCTGCAGCAACGCGCCCAGCAGATCGGCACGCAGGCCCGGGACCAGCGCGAACTCTCCCAGCCACCGGGCGAGCACCACGGCCAACAGCACCGCCATGCTCGCGGGAAGGAGGCGCCGCGCCCTGCGGGCATAGAAGCGGCGGAACGACACGCCGCCGTCGGCGTCGGCCTCGCGCAACAGCAACGAGGTGATCAGGAACCCGCTCAGGGTGAAGAAGACCGACACGCCCACGTAGCCCGCGGGCATCCACGACAAGCCGAGGTGGAACAGCACCACCAGGACCACCGCGACGGCGCGCACGCCGTCGAGCGCCGGCTGGTGGGTCAGCGTCCGCGGCGAGCCGTTCACGGGACGACGTCCTCCGTGGACGAGACATCTCGGCGTCTCGTCCACCAGGCGGCCACCGCCACCGCCGTGAACACGACGATCGACGGCTCGGCACTGGACCGGATGCGGTGCGCGCCGTAGAACAGCACGGTCGTCGCCAGAGCGACGAACACCGGCACCAGGAGCAGCCACCGGTCGCGGCGCCGGAGTCGACGAGCACCGAACACCGACACCACCGCCATCACCCAGAAGCAGCCGATGCCGGCCCACACCGCCCATCGGGGGCGCTCCTCCCCCACGTCCTGGGCGATCAACTGGTCGAGCCCGTACACGTCGAGTGAACGGCCGACCCGCGCCGCGACCACCCTCGGCCACGCACCGACATGGTCGATCGCATAGTGCACACCAAGGCTGCGTTGGCGCGCCGAGCGCACACTCGGCTCCTCCTCCAGGAAGTAGTCCGGATCGGCGACCACGCAGTCCACCACCCAGCCACCGAGGATCGGCCCCGAGTAGACCGGCGGGCAGTTCGCTCCCAGCAGGGTGGTGCCGTCGTTCGTGGTCAGCAGCACCGGCCGCTCGAAGCGGGCGACGTTGAACACCACCCACGGGCTCACCACGACGGCCGCGGTGACGAGCACCAGCAGCGCCGGACGCCACGGCAACGTCGCCCGCCGCCGGGCGAGCACCATCCACACGAGCACCAGTGGCACGAACAGGGCCAGTTCGCTGCGGGCGAGCACCGCCAGGCCCAGCACACCGCCCAGCCACAGCACGGCACGACGGAACGCGACCGGGTCCTCCCTCTGCACCGCCCGCCAGGCCAGCCAGAGCGACACTGCGACCAACAGCGTGCTGATGCTCTCGCTCATCACCAGCCCGTCGTTCATCCACAGGTTCGGGTAGAGCGCCGCGATGAGGGCTGCGGCGAAGCCGGCCGTGCGGCCGGCCAACTCGCCGGTGAACCGACCCAACACCCACACCAACGCCACCCCGGCGGCGACGGTGACCAACCGTTGCGTGGTCTGGTACTCGCTGCCGTAGCTCAGCGGCCACATCAGCAGCGACGTCAGCGGGCCGTGCTCGGCGCCGGGCTGATCGGCCAGGATCTCGCGGAACCAGATGCCCTGCGTCAACTGGCGGGCCTGTCCGCTGTAGTACCACGAGTCGTTCAGCAGCAGATCGTCGCCGATCTTGGTCGACCAGTACACGACGCGCACGACTGCGGCCAGCACCATGCACGCCCACAGTGCGCGACGCGACGAGACGGACGATGTGGCAGCCATGGACGCTCGAACAGTACTCGGCGTGCCGAGACCTCGGGGATAGCATGCACGCCCGTGACCGACGCCCGAGTGCAACCCGCCGCGCGCCGCTGCCTGTCGGTGGTGGTCCCCTGCTACAACGAGGAGGCGACCATCCTCGAACTGCTCGACCGGGTGCTGGCCTCGCCGTGGGTGCACGAGATCGTCGTCGTCGACGACGGCAGCACCGACCGCAGCCGTGAACTGCTCGGCCAGGTCGACGACCCGATGGTGCGCGTGCATCTGCAGCCCCAGAACATGGGCAAGGGGGCTGCGCTGCGCACCGGTTTCTCGCTCGTCACCGGCGACTACGCCATCGTGCAGGACGCCGATCTGGAGTACAACCCCGACGAATACGGTCTGCTGCTCGGGCCACTCGAGCGAGGCATCGCCGACGTGGTCTACGGCTCTCGTTTCCAGGGTGGCCACGCGCACCGCGTCCTCTACTTCTGGCACACGGTCGGCAACCGGTTCCTCACGCTGGCGTCGAACATGATGACCGACCTCAACCTCACCGACATGGAGACCTGCTACAAGGCCTTCCGGCGCGAGATCATCCAGGGCATCACGATCGAGGAGGACCGCTTCGGGTTCGAGCCCGAGGTGACGGCGAAGATCGCCGCGTTGCACTGCCGGATCTACGAAGTCGGCATCTCCTACGAGGGGCGCACCTACGACGAGGGCAAGAAGATCGGGTGGCGCGACGGTGTGCGCGCCATCGTCTGCATCGTGCGCTACAGCCCGATCGGTCGGCGTCTCCGCGGCGCCCAGTGAGCACCGCGCCGACGCGCACGTACCTTCCCGCCCTCGACGGCATCCGCGCGTTCGCGGTCGTCGCCGTCGTCCTCTACCACGCCGAGGCCGTGTCGTCGGGCTCGCCACGCTTCGGCGGCGGGTTCCTCGGCGTGTCGGTGTTCTTCACGCTGTCGGGCTTCCTCATCGGCTCCCAACTGCTCCGCGAGCGCGAACGGGCCGCGACCATCGACGTCGGCGGCTTCGCCCGTCGCCGTGTGGCCCGGCTCGTGCCTGCCGCGCTCGCCACCATCACCATCGTCGTCGTCATCTCGCGCACCGGCGCCGCGGCGTGGGGCGTTCCCGCCGGGTTCGCACCCGCCGACGCGGCAGCAGCGGTCTGGAACGTCACCAACTGGCACCTCATCGGCCTGTCCGACGCCCAACTCTTCCGGCTGTTCCATCCACTCACCCACTTCTGGTCGTTGGCGGTGGAGGCGCAGCTGTACGTGGCGCTCGCGCTGGCCTGCTGGGCCGTCGGTCGTCGCCCTCTGCGCCGCCCCCTTGCCGCCATCGCCGCCGGCGGGTGGGCGTTGTCCGCGGTGGTCGCCGTCGTGGTGCACGGCTCGCTGCGGCGCGAGGAGTTCGGCACCGACATCCGACTCGCCGAGTTCGCCGCCGGGGTGCTGCTCGCCGTCGCGCTGCCCACGATCCAGCGCCTGGCGGTCGACCGTCGGCCACTGGCCGACGCGCTCGGCGTGGCCGCCATGGTCGGGTTCGGGGTGCTCGTCGCGCTCACCGCCCGCGACGACGCCTGGCTGGCCTCGGGCGGCTACGCCCTGGTGTCGGTGCTCTGGGTGATCTGGCTCGTCGCCGCCATGGAGGGCCACTGGGTGCCGCGCCTGCTCTCCCTGCGTCCACTGGTCTGGCTGGGCACGATCAGCTACTCGCTGTACCTCGTGCACTGGCCGATCGTGCTGATGCTCAAGGACGACCGCCTCGGCACTGGCCGTTGGCCGGGGCTCGTGGTCCGCGTCGCGGTGTCACTCGTCGTCGCTGTCGCCCTCCACCACACCGTCGAGCGCCCGCTCCGGCGCAGCATCGCCACCCGGCCCACACGCGGGGTGCTCGTCGGCTGGCTCGCCGCCGCCGTCGCGGTCACCGTCCTCGCCGCCCTCCTGCTGCAGTCGTGAAGCGCCACACCCCGGGCTGGGTGCCGTCGAGGCTCAGCGCAGCGGGGCGATGAACACCGCGGCGGGCTGGCCGATGACCAGCATGCGCGCCATGGCGGTCTGCACGTCGGCAGGAAGCCGAGGGTCGAGCGACGCGCCGAACAGGTTCGTGTCCACCAGCGGCACCACGTCGTCGAGCCCGGCCGAGGTCAGCCCGGCGAGGACCGCCTCGTGCAGCGCCTCGTACTCGGCGACCTCGTCGGGGGTGCGCAGGTCCACGAACGCGACCTCGACGGCGTCGGGCTTGCCCCGCCACTCCTCGATGTAGCTGCCGGTCGACAGGTGGATCTCGGCATCGGCCTCGGCGCGGTCGATGACGCGCTGCGGCGTGACAGGGACCCGGAACGTCGGGTCCACACCCACGTGCAGCCCCTGCCGTTCCAACTCGTTCACCAGTCCGTAGCCCTGCGAACCGAAGAAGTACGCGTCGCTCCACGTGACCACGTAGTGACCGTCGACCCCCACCGCCGCGCCCGTGGCGGCGCGCACGGCCTGCAGGGTGGGCGGCAGCAACGCACCGAGCGGCGCCGACAGACGCGGCTCGGGCACCTCGGCGTCGGCGGCCGACACCAGGAGCGAGCCGAAGCTGAACACGGCCAGCGCCGCTCCCGCGGCGATCGAGCCGACGAGCAACGGCCGACGCGACGCGTCGCCGCGCCAACGCCGCAACGCCACGACGAACGTGGCCGCCGACACGATGGCCATCGCCACCGTGACGCTCCACGCCCACAGGGTGAGGTAGTACCAGACCTTGCCGAAGATGCGCACCATCGACATGGTCTCCAACGCCAGCGTGACCGCGAGCGTCGCGTGCAGCCACAACAGCGCCCGGTGACGCATCCGCCAGGCGACCACCACCGCACACAGCCACACGACGAGCATCACCGTGCCGGGAACGACCGATCGTTCGGCCTGGTACGCCGCGTCGACGAACCCGCCGGAGCCACCTCCGCCGAACACCGCGTGCCACACGTCGAGGTGTCGCAGCAGCACCTTCAACCCCTCGGCCACCCCGATGGGCTCCTCCGGCGGGTTCATGAAGTGCTGCTGGAGCATGCGGATGTTGCCGGGGTCGTGGACGAACTGATCGATCAGGGGCGGCAGCCACAGCACGAACCCCACACCCACCGACCACAGCAGCGACCGCAGCGCCGTCGCGTCGCCGCGGCGCCACCGCACCACGGTGAGGACCGCACCGACCCCGAACAGACCCAGACACAGCAGCAGGTACGGCACGTGCGTCTGCGCGCACAGCGTGCCCGCGACGACGAGCGGCACGAGCATTCGGTGATCGCCCTCGAACACCATCCACGCGGCGAGCACCACCACGGTCCAGGCGACCAGCGGCAGGTACGGGTTCCAGGGCTGCGAGAGCACGCCGATGCCGTAGCCGCGCATCGACACGAGCAGCCACACGCTCACCGCGCCGGCCAGCCACAGCCCGCCTCGGCGGAAACCGAGCGCGACGGCCGTACCGACCGCGGCGACATTGACCAGGATCGCCCCGACCAGCATCGACCACGCGCTCGAGCCGAGCAGCCGATAGCCGATGGCCACCAGGTAGAAGCTCATCGGGCCCGGATGGCTGCCCTGCTCGGGGAACCGGCCGATGCGCCCCGGCAGCCCGATCAGCGGCGTGTGCCCACCGAACACGTCGCGCACTCTGAACTCGGTCATCGCCAGATCGAGGACCGGGAAGTAGTCGCGGTCGCGCAGCACGACCGCGGCGACCAACAGCGGCAACCCGACCACGGCCGCGGCCAACAGGCCCACCTGCCACGCCCGCCACGCAGCGAGGCGTCGCAGGCCGCGTGGCGTGTCGGTCACGACGGCTGCCGGTGGAACACGTCGCGCACGCCCCAGCGCGTCACGAGGAGCATCGACTCGACGACGATGCGGCCCGACATCTTCGACACGCCCTTCTCGCGGTCGCGGAACATGATCGGTGTCTCGACGATGGTGGCACCGCTGCGGGCCAGGCGGCGGACCAGCTCGGTGAGGAACGCGTACCCCTCGGCGGTGGTGCGTCCGGGGTCGGCGGTCTGCAGCGCCGAGGCGCGATAGGCCCGGAAGCCACTCGTGCAGTCGCGCACCTTCATGCGCAGCACGAACCCGGTGTACCGGTTGCCCCAGCGCGAGAGCAGGCGACGGTGCGCCGGCCAGTCCACCGTGCCGCCGCCTTCCACGTAGCGCGACCCGATGACTGCGTCGGCACCGCCCTGCACGAGCCCGACCATGGTGGGGATGACGCCGGGTTCGTGCGAGAAGTCGCTGTCCATGGAGACGATGACCTCGTAGCCCTCGTCGAAGGCGACCTGGAAGCCGTGGCGGTACGCCGCGCCGAGGCCGGCCTTGCCCGCGCGGTGCAGCACCTTCACCTGACCCAACTCGGCGGCCGCTGTCTCGGCGAGCGCACCGGTGCCGTCGGGGCTGTTGTCGTCGACGACGAGGATGTCCGCCTCGGGCGCAGCGCCGCGGACGGCTCGGAGGAAGTCGACGATGTTGTCGGCTTCGTTGTAGGTGGGGACCACGACCAAGGTGCGCACGGGGCGCCAGGTTAGTCGCCGGGACCGTCCCGATGAGGGAGGCCCACCCTGCCGTAGGCTCGTCGCCCGTGGACCTGAAGGAGCGCGACCAGCACACGCAGCGACACCCGTGGGAGGTCGCCCGCGCCCGGCACTTCCGCCGCCTGGTGGCCGAGGCCTTCGACGCACCGCCGATGTCGGTCGTCGACGTCGGTTCCGGCGACGGATGGTTCGCCACGCAGCTGCGCGCCGACCTGGCACCCGGCTCGACCATCGTGTGCTGGGACGCCCACTACACCGCCGCCGACCTGGCCGAACCGCTGGTCGACGGCATGTCGCGCACGGTCACGGCACCCGCGGCACCGGCCCAGTTGGTGCTGGCCCTCGACGTGCTCGAGCACGTCGACGACGACCACCGGTTCGTCACCGAGCACCTCGCTCCGCTCGTCGCTCCCGGCGGCGTGCTCGTCGCCAGCGTCCCTGCGCACCAGTCCCTGTTCACCACCCACGACACCGCCCTCGGCCACTTCCGCCGCCACGACGCCGCCAGCCTGCGCGCCCTGCTCGAGCCCTCCTTCGATGTCGTCCACGAAGGGTCGCTGTTCACGTCGCTGCTCGCCCCCCGGGCCGCCTCGGCGTTGTTCGAGCGGGTCCGTCCGCCACAGGGAGCCGCGTCGATCGACTCCGAGTGGCGACGCGGCGCACTCGTCAGCCGATCCATCGCCGCCGTGCTCGACGCCGATGCCGCGCTGGGGCGCCTGCTCGCCGACCGCCGCCATCGCCTGCCCGGGCTCAGCGTGTGGGCCGTGTGCCGTCCGAAGGCCGACGCGTGAGCCCCAGCATCGTCGTCATCCCCTGTTACAACGAGGAGCATCGCCTCGCCGTCGACCAGGTGGTCGCATTGCGTGCCGCCACCGGCGGACGCGTGCTGCTGGTCGACGACGGTTCCACCGATGGCACGGCTGCGCTGCTCGACCGCATCGCCGCCGATCACGAGGGCATCGACGTCCTCCACCTGCCGAAGAACCGCGGCAAGGCCGAAGCGGTGCGCCAAGGGATGCTGGCCGCGGCGGCGACCGGCACTCCCCTGGTGGCGTTCACCGACGCCGACTTCGCCACCCCTGCGGCGGAGATGGCGCGCCTCGTGCTGCGCTGCGCCGACGAGGGTCGTCCCGTCGTCATCGGCGCGCGCGTCGGTCTGATGGGCCACCGCATCGAGCGGAGCGACCTGCGCCACTACACGGGTCGCGTCTTCGCCACGATCACCAGCCTGGTGCTCGGTTTCGGTGTCTACGACACCCAGTGCGGCGCCAAGGTCTTCGCCAACGGGCCCACGCTCGATCACGCCCTCGCGACGCCGTTCGTCGGACGCTGGTCGTTCGACGTCGAGTTGCTGGGTCGGCTCGCCGTGGACGGCGCCGATGGGTTCCTCGAGGTCCCACTCGAGGAATGGCACGAGATCGGCGGCTCGAAGCTCGGTCTCACCGACTCGTTGCGCAGCACCGTCGAGCTGCTCGCCGTTCGACGCGCCCTGCGGCGATTCCGCGCCGCTACGCCCCGCTGAGGGCCAACTCGATCAGCACCACCGACACCGCCAGGTCGTCGGGACCGGTGGCGTCGGCGAGCAGCGTCTCGCCCTCGGCGAGCGGTGTCCGGGCCGCGTCGCCCTCGCGCACCTGCAGCGACCACCGTTCGTCGTTGCGCCGGCGGCGATGTTCACCCAATTGGCGGGCGAACGACTCGTCACCGGCGCGGATGGGCTGGTCCGCCTGCGTGAGCGCGGCGAGCACCGGTCCGCTGTACGGCTCGGCGAACACGAGCGTCGAACCGTCGAAGTAGGTCGGGCCCGGCAGCCGCACGTCGTCGAGCTGCGCCATCAGCGAGCGGATCGCGTCGTTCGCGTCGCGCGAGTCCGACGGGCCGAGGTCGCTCAGGTGCGCCGGCAGGTTGACGACGCTCAGCGCGGCCAGCACGGCCCCCGCGGCCAGCACTCGCTGGCGCGAGCCCACGCGTCCACGAAGCCACAGCACGTCGACTGCGTCGACGACGGACAGCATCACGAGGATGCTGATCGGCCACAACCACCGGAGCTGGTGCGGCGCGAGCCCCAGCACCCCGGCCGGCATCACCATCGTCGTGCCCAGCGCCACCACGACGGCCAGCGTGTTCATGCCGAGGAGCACGGCGACCACGCGCTCACGCCGGCGGATCGCCCACCACGTCAGACCACCGAGCACGACGAACAGGGCCGCAAGGGCCACGACGGCAACCGCCGGTCCGACGACGCCCTCCGGCCGGAGCGCCCCGTCGGCCGAGTAGCCGGTCTCGGGGATCGAGTCCGTGAACGACGGACGCGACCACCACGGCGGCAGTGCCACCACCTGCGCGACGAGTCGCGCACCGAGGCGCAGGCCGAGCGGCTCGTCGCTCGCCGAGCGGGCCTGCAACACCCTCGAGAGATTGCCCTCGCCGTACCCGAAGAGCTGCTCGAGGATCGGTTGCAGCCACGCGAGCAGCCCCACCCCCACTGCGACCGACACACCTCGTCGCCATCCGTCGCGACCCGTCTGCCTGCCCCGGTCCAGCCACCACGCGCACGCGATCGATGCGCCGAGCAGGGCCAACACCAGATAGGCGAAGCTGAGATGCGCGCCCATCACCATGCTGCCGATGCCCACGGCCCAGGCCAGTGAGCGCCAGCGTCCGGTCGCCACGGCCACCGTGCAGGCCATGAACGCGAGGAACGGCAGCACCAGGTTGTGCGGCTGCCAGATGTCGGTGAGCATCTCGCTGCCCAGCGTCCACGCCAGACCCGCCGCGGCGACGGCCATCAGCGCTTCACCACGGCGGCCGCCGAAGTGCAGGCCCTGCCGCACGGCGACCACGATCGAGGCGATGTTCAGAGCGCCGGCCGCGAGGATCGATCCGGCGATCACGCCGAACGGCTTGACGAAGATGGCGAGCGCGTCGAAGTGCAGCGGCGACGGGTTGTTGAACTCGATGCCGGTGGACAGCGAGGCCGAGGTCCAGGTGCCGAACCAGGGATGATCGGCAGTCAGCACGTCGTCGGCCCGCAATGCGATCAGCCCGTTGTCGCCGATGGGGGCCCGGTGCGTGATCAGGCCGCGTACCACCGCCACCAGCACGGGGAGGACCACGACGGCCAGGGTCAGCGCTGAACGACGGTCGGGAAGCCGGACGGTCGGACGGGCGGGCACGGGCGGCGAGCCTACTGCGCACTTGCCGCACGGCCTGCTTCGGCGCGGACCTCCACGGCTACGATGCCGGTGCCCATGCCCTCGTCGTCGCTCAAGGTTCCCGCACTGTCGGTCGTCGGTCCGTTCGCCGAGCGGCTCCTCGTCGCCGACCTCCCCGAACTGCTCCCGGCGCGGCGCCGCGAGGTGGTCGCGTTCATCGCCCACCGCGTCGACTCGCTGCCCAGCTTCACCCGCTTCGGCGTACTGGTCATCGGTGCCGTGTTCCGCCTGCTGCTCGCCGTCCCGGGCGGCTGGGGCGTCGCCACGGTGCTGATGAAGCTGCCCCTTCCGTTCGTCGGCGAGTACCCGCGACTGATGCGCTCGCTCGGCTTCGCCTATGTCTGGGAGCACTGGCCGAGCACGTCTCCCACGGGCGCCGATGCGGAGGTGGCGGCATGATCGCCCAGGCCGCCACCGCGGCGATGGACGCCGACGTCCTCGTCATCGGCAGTGGTGCCGGCGGAGCGACCACCGCGGCCATCCTGGCCGAGGCCGGTCTCGACGTCCTCGTCGTCGAAGAAGGGGCATGGGTCGAGCAGGGCGCGGTCGTCCCGTTCTCGCTCGACCAGATGGACCAGCAGTACCGGGCCGGTGGAGTCACCGTCGCCCTCGGCATGCCGTCCATCGCGTACACCGAGGGGCGCTGCGCCGGCGGCGGCACGGAGGTCAACAGCGGGCTGTACTGGCGCCCGCCGGGTGAGCTGCTGGAACGCTGGAAGCGCGACTTCCGCATCCACGACTTCGAGCCCGACGATCTGCTGGCCATCGCCGACGAGGTGGAGACCGCGATCGACGTGCAGACCGTGCCGGGCGGCTACAGCGCTCCCAGCGAGCGACTGCGCGACGGTGCGGCTGCGCTCGGCTGGCAGCACGGCGAGGTGCCCCGCTGGATGACGTACCCCCAGGGTGGCGACGCCTCCAAGGGCCAACGCCAGTCGATGACGCGCACCTACCTGCCCCGTGCCGTCGCCGCCGGAGCACGCCTCGTCACCGGCTGCCGCGTCGATCGGCTCGTGCTCGACGGCAATGCCGCCACGGGTGCCATCACCACGCTCGCCGACGGCACACAGGGTCGCATCGCGTTCCGCCACGTGTTCGTGTGCGCCGGCGCCATCCAATCGCCGGCACTGCTGCAGCGCTCCGGCGTGCGCGGCCACATCGGTCGCACCCTGGCGGTGCACCCCACGGTGAAGTTGGCGGCGCGATTCGCCGACGAGCTGAACGTTCCCGACGACGTGCCCGTCCATCAGGTGAAGGAGTTCGCCCCGCACCTGTCGTTCGGCGGCTCGGCGAGCAACCCCGGCCTCGTCGCACTCAGCCTGCTCGACCAGTGGAGCACCTTCCGGTCGCAGGTCACCGACTGGAAGCGGATGAGCGTCTACTACGCGGCCATCACCAGCGAGGGCCTCGGCCGGGTGATGTCGTTCCCGCGCATGAAAGACCCTGTCGTCACCTACCGGCTCAGCCACCGCGACCGCGAACTCCTGCGCAGCGGCCTCGCCCGCCTCACCCTGCTGATGCTCGAGGCCGGCGCCGAGGAGGTCTTCCCCTCCTTCAAGGGTGCACCGTCGGTGCGGAACCGTCGCGACCTGGCCACCATGCAGCAGGCGTTCCGCGCGTCGAAGGCGACCGTGATGACCGTGCACCTGTGCAGCACCGTGCCCATGGGTGAGGTGCCCGAACGCTGCGGAGCCGACTCGTTCGGACTGGTCCACGGAATGCGCAACGTCCACGTCAACGACGCCTCGCTGCTGCCCACGGCACCAGGCGTCAACCCGCAGGCCTCGGTGATGGCGTTCGCCATCCGCAACGCCCGCCACTTCGCCGCCACTGGAGGATCCCGTGCCTGATCGCACCATCGAACGCTGGGCCGCACCGCACACCACGGTCGTCACCGGCGCCAACGGTTGGTTGGGCCGCGCACTCGTGCACCGCCTGCTCGCCGACCCGGGCCGGGCACGGTTGCGTCTGCTCGCCCACAGCACCGCCGACGCCGCCGCGCTGGCGCAGTTCGTCGGTGCTCGCGAGCGGGTCGAGATCGTCATCGGCGACGTGTCCCGCGCCGACACCGCCCGCCGCCTCCTGCACGGTGTCGGCACCGACACCGACGTGCTGCACACGGCAGGCATCATCCACCCGAAGTCGGTGCGCCAGTTCACCGAGGTGAACGTCAACGGCACCCGCCACGTCACCGAGGCCGCCATCGACGCCGGTGTCCGCCGTCTGGTCCACGTGTCGTCGAACAGCCCCTTCGGCACCAACCCTCATCGGGCCGACACGTTCCGGGCCGACGAGCCGTTCAACCCGTACCTCGGCTACGGCAAGAGCAAGATGTTCGGCGAGTTGGCCGTCGCCGAGGCCGCTGCCGCGGGACTCGACACCGCCATCGTGCGGCCACCGTGGTTCTACGGTCCGTTCCAGCCGCCGCGGCAGACCACGTTCTTCCGCATGGTCAGGGCGGGCAAGTTCCCGGTCATCGGCAAGGGCGACCAACGCCGCTCGATGGTCTACGTCGACAACCTGGTCGACGGCCTGCTCGCCGCCGAACTGACGCCGGCGGCGAAGGGCAACGGCTACTGGATCGCCGACGCGCGGGCCTACACGGTCGACGAGATCGTCGAGACCGTGGGCCGAGCGCTCACCGATGAGGGCCTCAGTGTCAAACCGCCCACGACGCGCCTCCCGGTGCTCGCCGCCCGCGTCGCCGAGACGGGCGATCGGGTGCTCCAGGCCGTCGGCATCTACCAGCAGCAGTTGCACGTGCTCGGCGAGATGGGCCACACCATCGCCTGCGACATCAGCCGCTCCACGGCCGAGCTGGGCTACGAGCCCCGCGTCGAGCTGTACGAGGGCATGCGCCGCAGCATCCGCTGGTGCCAGGAGAACGGACTGGAACTGTGACCGTCAGCCTCGTCACCGGCGGCAGCGGCTACTTCGGTTCGCTGCTCGTCCATCGGCTCCTCGCGGCCGGGCACAGCGTGCGCGTCCTCGACCTGAACGACGCCGACGACCGACCCGAAGGCGTCGACATCGTGCTCGGCGACGTTCGCGATCCCGAGGTGGTCGCCGCTGCGCTCGACGGCATCGACATCGTCTTCAACAACGTGGCCCAGGTGCCGCTGGCGAAGGACCACGAGCTGCTGCGCACGGTCAACGTCGACGGCACGACGCTCCTCCTCGCCCAGGCCCGCCGCGCCGGCGTGCGCAAGGTCGTGCACACGTCGTCCAGCGCGGTGTTCGGGATCCCCCGCGAGAACCCGGTGCTCCCCACCACGGTGCCGTCGCCCGCCGAGGAGTACGGCCACGCCAAGCTCGCCGCCGAATGGGCGTGCCTGAACGCCGTCCGCGACGGGCTCGACGTCTCCATCGTGCGGCCGCGCACCATCCTCGGCCACGGCCGATTGGGCATCTTCGGGATCCTCTTCGAGTGGATCGCCGACGGCGCCGACGTGTTCGTCCTCGGCGACGGCTCGAACCGGTACCAGTTCGTCCACGCCGACGACCTGGCCGACGTGTGCGTCCTCGCCGGCGATCATGCCGGGCCTGGTGTGTTCAACGCCGGTACCGATCGGTTCGGCACGATGCGCGAGTCGCTCGAGGAACTCTGCGCCCACGCCGGCACCGGGTCGAAGGTCCGCTCGCTCCCCGCCGGGCCTGCCTCGGTGGGCATGAAGGCCGCCGCGGGCCTGCATCTCGCCCCGTTCGCGCCGTACCACTGGCTGATGTACAGCAAGTCGTTGTGGTTCGACATCCAGCACGTCAAGGACACCTTGGGCTGGCAGCCGAAGTACTCGAACGCCGAGGCCCTGGCCGACAGCTACGAGTGGTTCCTGCGCAATCGTGCCGACGTCGACGGGCACGGTGCCGACGGTGCGGCCCGCAGCCACCACCGCACCATCGCCAAGCAGGGCGCACTCAAGGTCCTCAAGACCGCCACCCGCCTGCTCCCTGGCTGACCGACCTAGGCGCGAGCGCCGCGGCGGACCACTTCGTCGCGGAGACCCTGCAACACACCGCGAGCCGAGGCCTCCCACGTGAGCGTCTTCGCCCTGGCCAACGCCGCAGCGGCCATCGCCTCGCGCAGCGGCTGGTCGAGCAGCACGTCGGCCATCGCATCGCCCAGCGCCTCCAACGGGACGAGCACGCCGGTGGAACCGTCGACCACGCTGCTGTGGTGCCCGTTGATGTCGGTGGCCACGCACGGCGTGCCGCACGCAGCGGCCTCGGTGAGCGTGAGCCCCCACCCCTCGGCCAGCGAGGCGCTCGACACCAACCACGACCGCTGGTAGAGCTCGATCAGTTCCTCGTGCGTCAGCCGGCCGGCCAGGTGGATCCAGTCGTGGGCGTGGTGGCCGGCGATGTGGGCCTCCAGCACCGGGCGCAGCGGTCCCTCCCCCACGACCACCAACTGCAGGTCGGGCACCCGACGCTTGGCGACGACCGCGGCCTCGATCAGCTGATCCTGCCGTTTGACCGGCGCCAGCCGCCCGACGCACACGACCGTCGGCACCGCGGCACGGGTCCCGCCAGGCTGGAACATCTCCTCCACGCCGTTGTTCACCGCGACCACGCGCGAGGGGCGAAAGCCCAGGTGCAGCAGTTCATCGCGGGTGGCGTCGCTGGGCGTCATCGTCGACGTACGCCGGTAGAACGGCGGCGCGAGGCGGGCCTCCATCACCCGGCCCAGCGAGGCGAGCGGCCCAGGCAGGATCTGGTCCCACATCGGACCGTGCACGTGATGGAGGAACGTGATGCGCGGCTTGCGGCACCACAGCGGGCTCATCCACGGGACGCCGTTCCAGATCTCGACGAGCGCGTCGTAGGCGCCCGGGTGGCACAGCTCGGCGAGCACACCACGCGGGAACACCGAGTACCGGCTTCCCCGGCGCACGACGTCGTAGCCGTTGCGCCGAGCGGTCGGCGGCAGCCCGGCCGCGAACGACGTGCGCTGCGTCACCTGCAATCCGGCCTCGGCCCAGCGGCGCATGAAGTGGTCGGCGTGCACCTCGGAACCACCGGCATCGGGATCGTCGAGGTCGCGCCAGGCCAGCACGTGGACGCGACGGCAGCCCGCCGCACGCATCTCGTCGGCGAGTTCCTGGATCGTCGGGGCTGCCGGCGGGTGGGTCATGCGGGGCCGAACGCTACCGAACGCGGGGTCCAGTCAGTAGCATCGCCAGCCGTGACCGACGCCAGGAACGACCTGCCCTTCGTCCTCGGCGGCCGGCTCCGCTTCCGCTTCGAGCGACGTGCGGCACTGTCCATCGCGATGGTCCTCGTGGTCATCGCCATTCCGTTGCGGGGCCTGTTCCTGTCGACCGGCAGCTCGATGGAAGAGGGCTTCATGCTCGTCTTCCCGAAGCGCCTCCTCGCCGGCGACGTACCCAACGTCGACTACCTGCACCTCTACGGGCCGTTCTCGCTGCACGTGCTCTCCGGCTGGTACACCGTCTTCGGCTACACCCTCGAGGCCCAGCGCGTGTTCGGTCTGCTGCAGCACCTGGGCATCGTGTTCGCCCTCTACACGCTCGCCCGAGCCTGGGGGCACCGCACCGCGGTGATCACCGCGGTGACGGTGACGATGCTCGTGCTCACCCCGATCGGTCTCTCGGCGCTCGCATGGGAGGGCGGCATCGCCCTCGGCCTGTGGAGCGTCGTGTTCGGTGTGCGGGCGCTGCACACGGCGGATCGCACCCGTCGCAACGCACTCGTCGCCGCAGGCCTGCTGGTGGGCTTCGCGCTCGGCTATCGCCCCGACCTCGCGCTCGCACTCGGCCTGGCGCACGGATGGTTGCTGTGGCGTCATCACCGCGCCGGCACCTCCGTCTGGAAGCCCATCGGGCTCGGAGTGCTCGTCGGCCTGGTCCCGATGATCGTGCACCTCGCCATGGCCGGCATCGGTCCGAGCGTGCAGGGCATGTTCATCGACCCGGTGTTCCACCTCCGCCCCGGCCGCGAGCTGCCCCGTCCGCCGAGCTTCGACCAGATCGACGGTGCGTTGCAGGCCGTCGCCGAGGGCCCGCTCGACGCACCGTGGTGGCGCTTCCCCGCGATGTCGGCCAACCACCAACTGTTCTTCTGGTTCTGGGTGGTCATCGTCGTCGCGATCGCGTTGCCGGTGCTGACCTGGCGGCTCGCTCGCCGCCACGGCTGGACGACACACCTCGCGGTCCTGATGGGTGCGTCGTTGTTCGGCCTGGGCATGCTCCCGCAGGCGCTGCAGCGACCCGACAGCACGCACCTCGCCTGGGGATCGTGCGTCTCGTTCGCGCTGCTCCCCTGCGTCATCGTCGAGGTGCTGTCGCGACGCGAGCCCAAGCAGCTCGTCACCCGTCATGCCCCACTGGTCGCCGCTGCGGTGGTCGGCCTGGTGATGTTCGTCATCTGCCCGTTCTTCACGTATCGCTACTACCTGCTCCAGTCGCGGATCGCCGTCGGCAACAAGCCCGGCGGGTTCGAGGTCGAGCGCGACGGCCGACGCTTCTACTTCGGCAACGCCGCACTGCAGTCCGCGAGCCAGGCAGCGATCGACGATCTCGATCGGCAACTGCAACCTGGCGAACGACTCGTGGTCGGCCCGGCCGACCTGAGCCGCACGATCTACAGCGACGTCGTCTTCTACTACCTGTTCCCGGAACTCGTGCCGGCCACGTACTTCATCGAGATGGATCCGGGCCTGGCCGACCAGGAAGGCTCCAGCCTCGCCGACGACGTGGCCTCGGCCGACTGGCTGATCCTGACCAACTTCTGGACCGGGTGGTTCGAGCCGAACGCCTCCATCGAGTTCGGCAGCGACGCGCCGAACCAGGTCGTCGCCGACCAGTTCTGCCTGGTCGGCAACTACGAGAACGCACTCGTCATGCTCTACCACCGCTGCGAGCAGGGCGACGGAGTCAGCCCCGCCGGCATCGGCGTCGGTGCAGATCGCCGCCGCGACTTCGACCGCGAACTCGCCGAACGCGGCCTCGACTGACCGGAGTCAGTTGATGGGGAGACGGCGCCAGACGGGGCCGGGCAGGTGACGCATCACCGAGAACACGACGCGCAGGATGCCGGGTGCCCAGACGGTGCGACGGCGGGCGCGGAGGCCCTTCGCCGTGGCCTCGGCCACCTTCTCGGGGGTCGTCGCGAACGGTGCCGCCGCCATCCCCTGGGTCATCGCCGAATGGACGAAGCCGGGCCGCACGACCAGCACGTGCACGCCATCGGCAGCGAGACCGTCGCCAAGTCCCTGGGCGAAGCCGTCGATGCCGGCCTTGGTACCGCCGTACACCGGGTTGGCTCGACGGACGCGCTCGCCGGCCACGCTGCTGAGCATCACGATGGCCCCGTGCCCCTGGGCGCGCATGCGGTTCGCCACGGCGATCGTGGCGGTCACCGTGCCCGTGAAGTTGACGTGGGCGACCGCCGCGGCCGCGGTCGCGTCGTGCGCGGTCACGTCGCCGTCGCCCAGCAGTGCGAACGCGACGATGGCCACGTCGAGGTCGCCGTGACGCCCGACCACGTCGGCCACGAACTGGTCGTGGCTCGCGGTGTCGTTGCCGTCGAAGGCCATCACGTCGACCGTCAGGCCGTCGTGACGCAACCCCGCCGCAGCCTGCTCGCCCTTGTCGAGGTGCCGGCAACCGAGCACGACGGTGCGCGCCGAGGGGCTGAGCAACTCGCGCACGATGGCGAGGCCGATGTCGCTGGTGCCGCCCAGCAGGAGAATGGTCTGCGGTTCGCCGAGTGCGTTGTCCATGTGGTGTGCTCCGCCAGTCAGTCGGTGAGTCAGTCGGTGAGGCCGAGTCGGCGCGACAGATCGCTCTGCCACACGCCGTGCGGATCGACTGCGTCGCGCACGGCCTTCCACTCGTCGAGTCGGGGATAGCCGCGCCGGATGGCGGCGGCCGTGGTGTGCGCGTCCTTGGCGAAGTAGTGACGACCACCGGCGTCGAGCACCACTCGGTCGAGGCCGTGCAGCAGGTCGCCCAGACCACGTGACGCGCCGGGCACGTCGAGCGCGAGCGTCCAGCCCGGGGTCGGGAAGCTCAGCGGGGCGGCGTTGCCGGCACCGAAGCGCTTGAGGACGGCGAGGAAGCTCGCCGCGCCGCTGGCCGACAGCCGTTCGATGACGGTGCGCATCGCGTCCTCCTGCCCGAACGGGACGACGAACTGGTACTGCACCATCCCCTTCGAGCCGTACAGGCGGTTCCACGAGCCGACCAGGTCGAGCGGATGGAAGAACGCGCCGATGCCCTGCAGCTCGGCCTCGCGATGATGTGGGGCCTTGCGGAACCAGACCTCGTTGAACGCGGCGACGGTGGCATGGTTGAGGACCCCCATCGGCGGGACCAACGGCGGCACGGCGAGCAACTGGTGCGGCCCATAGGCGAAGGGTTGCACCGACTCCTTCGGACCCAGCTGGTCGAGCCGGGCGTGATCGCCACGGGTGAGCACGCTGCGGCCGAGGCTGCTGCCCTTGGCCACCAGGTCGATCCAGGCGACGCTGTAGCGGTAGTCGTCGTCGCCCTCGTCCATGGCCGTGAACAGCGCCTCGAGGTCGGGGATGCGCGTCGTGTCGACCGACATGCGGCTGGTCTCGATGGGCAGCAGCCGAATGGTGGCGTCGAGGATGACCCCGGTCAGGCCCATGCCGCCGACCGTCGCCCAGAACAGCTCGGGACGCACCGTCGGGGCTGACGGCGACGGTGTCGCCGTCGCGCCAGCAGCAGCGTGATCCGCTCCACGTGGTTGCCGAACGAGCCCTCGACGTGGTGGTTCTTGCCGTGGATGTCGCTGGCGATCGCGCCCGCCGATGGTGACGAACCGAGTCCCGGGGGTGACCGGCACGAACCAGCCGCGGGGCACGATGACGCGCAGCAGCTCGTCGAGGTTCACCCCGGCGGGCACGGTGACGGTGCCCGGCGGCCGGGTCGAGCACGGCCTGGTGGGCCGAACCGAGCAGGCGCAGCACCAACCCGCCTGCGTTCTGCGCGGCGTCGCCGTAGCTGCGGCCGAGGCCACGGACCAGCGCACCGCGCGGTCCGGCCTCCTTCACGGCTGCGGCGACCTCGTGGTTGGGCACCTCGAGCACCTCGGCCACGGTGGCGTTGGTGCGGCCCCACCCGGTGAGCGAACGACGGATCTGCATCGACACGTCCGTCAGTATGGCCACTCGGGGTCGCGACCGGTGATCGCCTTCAGCAGGCCGCCGAGCTTCACCGTGATCAACACCTTGATGAGCAGGTTCTTGACGAACCACGGCAACTGCGCGGCCA
This sequence comes from uncultured Actinomycetes bacterium, assembly GCA_963822385.1. Taxonomy (GTDB): domain Bacteria; phylum Actinomycetota; class Acidimicrobiia; order Acidimicrobiales; family Ilumatobacteraceae; genus UBA668. The sequence continues at coordinate 1,011,185 of CAWGHJ010000003.1, read as the reverse complement.
GCCGCAGCGCGTTGAGCGCGCGGCTCTTGGGCGTGCCGTCGAGGTCGGCGCGGAACTCGGTGAGCGAACGCGACCGACCGACGTACCTGAACCGACCGTCGCACATCAGCTCGCGCCCGATCGCCAGCGTGACACCGAGCGACGAGAACGAGTCGTGGATGAGCATCGTCCCACCGGGCGACACCCGCGCACCCCAGTCGCGGATGTCGGCTCGAGCGGGCGCGTAGCGGTGGGCGCCGTCGATGTAGAGCACGGCGATGTCACCCTCGACCTGCGCGTGGGCCGCGTCGCTGAACGCACGGACGTGACGCACTCGGTCGGTCACCCCGGCGGCGGCGAGGTTGGCGTTGAAGACGTCGTGGTCGGTGGCGGCGCTCGTCGGCGAACCCCTCGATCTCCTGCGGACCGCGGTCGTTGCCGGCGTGCGGGTCGATGGCGACCACCGGCACACCGTCGTGCGCGGCGCTCGCCAGCACGATCGTGCTGCGCCCCTGGAAGCTGCCGATCTCGACGATCTGGTCGCCGGCGCGCGTCGCCGCAGCGGCCCGGTACAGCCGCTCGGCCTGATCCGGGACTCATCCAACCCTGCACGGTGCTCACCTGCGAGAGCGCCTGCTCGAAGGTCCGCATGCTCATCCGACGTACACCCCCAGGCCGAACACCACGGCCCACAGCAGGCCGAGCACCTGCAGGGTGCGATCGGCGACGAAGATCTCCTCCGGCGCGGCACCGTGACCCTGCTCGAGGATGAGCGTGTAGCGCAGCAGCGCGGTCACCATCGGCACGATCGACAGCTCGTAGAACGGCCAGGTCGAGCCGCTGATCTCCTTCGTGTCGAACGCCCAGATGCAGTAGGTGACGAGCGTCGCGCCGACGCTGACCGACAGCACGATGCGCAGGAACCCGAGCGTGTAGTCGTCGAGCGAGGCTCGCGCCGCTCCGGCGTGGTCGCCGTACTCGCGCAGCTCGGCGTAGCGCTTGCCGGTGACGATGAAGAGCGAACCGAACGACGTGCACAGCAGGAACCAGGTGCTCATCGGCACGTCGGTGGCCACTGCGCCGGCGATGGCGCGCAGCACGAAGCCGGCCGCCACCGCCACGAGGTCGACGACGGCGACGTGCTTCAACGCCGTGCTGTACATCGTGGTGAGGACGATGTAGCCGAGCGTCACCAGACCCAACTGCCAGCGCACGGCGAAGCCCACGCCGACCGCGGCGACCAGCAACACCGAGCCGACCACCTTGGCGACGCCCAGCGGCACGGCGCCGCTGGCGATGGGGCGCGACCGCTTCACCGGGTGGGTGCGGTCGGCCTCGACGTCGTGGATGTCGTTCCAGTAGTACGTGCCGGCGCTGGCCATGCAGAACGCGACGAACGCCAGCACGGTCTTCAGCAGCACGTCGCCGTGGGTGAGCTCTCCCGCTGCGGCCGGCGCGGCGAACACCAGGACGTTCTTCACCCACTGTTTCGGACGAGCCTCCCTGAGGAGCGCACCGATCACGACGTGAACCCCGCCGGCACGGCCGACACGGTCATGTCCTTCACGAACAGCGGGTGGTCGGCGCGCGCCAGCAACTCGCGGTCGCCGTTGCTGTCGCCGTACGCCCACACGGTGGCGTCACCGATGCCGCTGGCGTCGAGCCACGCGTCGAGGCGGCGCACCTTCTCCGCGGCGCGGCAGTTGGGGCCCTGCAGCCCGTCGCCGAACTCGTCGCCCTGGCGCAACGGCTCGGCGCACAGCACCTCGTCGACGCCGAGGCGACGACCGAGTGGCCGCAGGTACGGACCGAGCGACGCGGAGACGAGGACGATGCGGTGCCCCATCCGCTGGTGCCACCGCAGGCGGGCCACGGTGTCGGCACGCAGCCAGTCGGTGGCCACCTCGTCGGCGAATTCCTCGCCGAGTGCCTCCACCTGGTCGACGCGTGCGGCCACGCAGCACCCCGCCGACGACCAGCTCCTTGAAGCGGTCGCGGTCGCGATGCCATGCCGCGCTCAACGACGCAGTGGGCCGGCGCACCAGTGAGGTGGACACGCCGCCCCACCCGCCCACGCGCAGCAGGAACGGCTTGACGCAGTCGCGCACGGTGAGCGTGCCGTCCACGTCGAACGCCGCCACCTCGGGGCGCGCCGCGTCGCCGTTCATCGGAGCCCCTCGATCATCGACCAGAAGTCTGGCCAGCTCTTGCTCACCACGTCGGGATCCTCGACGATGATGCCGCTCGCGCCCAGTCCCACCAGCGCGAAGGCCATCGCCAGGCGGTGATCGTGGTGCGTCCCCAACGTCGCGGTGTGCGGGCGGCTCTGGCGGACCACCAGGCCGTCGCGATTGTCGGTGGCGTCGATGCCGGCTCGTCGCAACTCGACGCACAGGTCGGTCAGCCGGTCGCTCTCCTTGTTGCGGATGAAGCCGACGCCGTGCACGTCGGTGGTGCCCTCGGCGAACGCGCCCACCGCCGCCAGCGTCGGCACGAGGTCCGACAGGTCGACCATGTCGATCTCGATGCCCTTCAACACGCCCAGCCGAGACACCGTGGTACCGGACGCGTCCTGGCGCACCGTGCAACCCATGCGCGCCAACACGTGACAGAACGCCGCGTCGCCCTGCAACGACGTGTCGGTGAGGCCGGGCACCGTCACCGTGCCGCCGCAGATGGCGGCCGCGGCCAGTGGGTAGCTCGCCGAACTGGCGTCGGGCTCGATGGTGAAGTCGCGGGCGGCGTAACGACCGGGCGGCACGATGATGATGCGATCGCCCAGCTCGACTCCCGGCACCCCGAACTCGGCCATCACCGCGGCGGTGATGCGCACGTACGGGCGCGAGACGAGCGGCGTGGTGAGGACGAAGCGCAGCCCGTTCGGGAAGTACGGGGCGATGAGCATCAGCGCAGTCAGGTACTGGCTGCTGATGTCGCCGCGCAGCGACACCTCGTCGAGCGTCACGTCGATCGGGCCCTGCACCGTCACCGGCAGGTGGCCGGGGTGCTCGTGCGCCTGCACGCGCAGACCCATCGCGGTCAGCGCTTCGTGCAGCGGCGCCATCGGCCGCCGGCGCAGCGGCGGCTCGCCGTCGATCGTGTACGGCCCGGGGCCGAGCGCGGCCAGCGCGGTGACGAACCGGCTCGTGGTCCCGGCCAGTCGGGTGGGCAGCGTGATCGGACCCTTGCGGAACCGTTCGCGTCCACCGAAGATCTGCACGGTGTCACCGCCGTGCTCGAGTTCGAGGCCGAGCAACGCCAGGCAGTCCAGCATCGCGGCGGTGTCGTCGCCGTCGGGCACGCCGCGCAGCACCGACTCACCGTCGGCGAGTGCCGCACAGACCAGGGCGCGGTTGGCGATGCTCTTCGAGCCGGGCACCGTCACGACGGCATCGATCGGCGCACCGAGGGGCGCCACGCGGTAGACGTCCATGATCGCGTCAGCTCAGCCGCTGCACGGCGGGTCGGTAGCCGCGGGCCAGCAGGCCACCGCGGAACAGTTCGGCCATGGCCGCGTCGACGAGGACGACGGCGACGCCACGGTTGCCCTCCAGGCTGTGCACGACCTCGAAGCTGGCGATGTTCACGCCCAACTCGGCCGCCAGCGTGAACACCTCGGCCGCCGAGCCGGGGCGGTCGAGGATGGGGATGCGCATCTCCGACAGCTCGTCGGGGTGGGTGCCGCGCACGGGCAGGTTGGCGCGTGCGTCGCGCGCCTTCGACAGCAAACGGTGCAGCTCGACGCGGTCGTCACCCTCCACGACGGTGCGCATCTGGCGGAGTCCGCCGATCAGCTCGTCGAGGGCGCTGAGGATGGCCGGGCGGTTCTCGGCGCAGATGTCGAGCCAGATGCCGGGCTGACCGCTGGCGATGCGGGTCATGTCGCGAAAGCCGCCCGCGGCGAGGCGGAGCAGCGCGGCGTGTTCCTCGGCCCGGTCGCTGGCCAGGCCCATCATCGTCGCTGCGGTGAGGTGGGGGACGTGGCTGATGACGGCGACGACCTGGTCGTGACGGTCGGCGGGCAGGGCGACGACGTCGGCACCGAGTTCGGCGACCACGGCGGCGACCGCGGCGAACGTGGAGTCGGCCGTCGACGCGGTCGGGGTGAGCACCCACACGGCTCCCTGGAACATCGTCCCGTCGGCACCGTCGAGCCCGTCGAGCTCGCTGCCGGCCATCGGATGACCGCCGACGAAACGGGCGTCGTCGATCGCCTCGGCGACGGCACCCTTCACGCTGCCGACGTCGGTGACCAGCCCGTTCGTCTCGGCCAGGACTCGGGTCACCTGGTCGACGAGGGTGAGCACCGGCGTCGCGACGAACGAGATCTCGGCGTCGGCGTCGAGACCGCACGCAGCGATGATGCCCATCCGCTGGGCCTGCTCCAGGCGGTCCGGGCGGTGGTCGTCACCGGCGACGTGCCAGCCGCGATCGGTGAGGGCGCGCGCGATCGATCCGCCGATGAGCCCGAGGCCCGCCACGTTCGCCCGACGAGGTGTTGACACGGCTGTTCAGCGTATCCGCCGAGGTGACCCGGCGACCGCCTCCATCAACGCCTTCAGCTCCTGTTGGTCCAGTTCGCGCCACTCGCCCGGCTTCAACTGGGCGTCGCGCAGCGGCCCGATGCGCACCCGCACCAGGCGGGTCACGGGGTGGCCGACGGCCTCGCACATCCGCCGGACCTGACGGTTGCGGCCCTCGTGGATGGTGATCCGCAGGATCCCCGGCTCGGGTTGGGACACCTTGGCCGGAGCGGTGATGCCGTCCTCCAGCTCGATGCCGTCGCGCAGGCGGCGCAACGCCCCTCCGCCGACGCTGCCCTCCACCTCGGCCAGGTACTCCTTCTCCACACCGTGACTGGGGTGGGCGATTCGATGGGCCAGGTCACCGTCGTTGGTCAACAGCAGCAGGCCCTCGGTGGCCACGTCGAGGCGGCCGACGGGGTACACGCGGGGCTCGGCCGGCACCAGGTCCACCACCGTCGGCCGCCCCTGGGGGTCGCTCGCCGTGGTGACCACGCCCTCGGGCTTGTTCAGCAGGTAGTGCACCAGCCCGGCCTTCACACCGAGCGGCACGCCGTCGACCTCGACCTTGTCGGCCTCGGCGTCGACACGACGGCCGAGCACGGCGACCTCACCGTTGACGGTGACGCGGCCCTCGGCGATGAGGTCCTCGCACACCCGCCGACTCCCCCAGCCGCGCATCGCCAGCACCTTCTGCAGCCGCTCTCCCTGGGGCAATGCGGCCGACTGGGCGGCCAGCTGCTCCCACAGCGGCGGTTCGGGCGTGCGTCCGCCCCGGCTCGTCAGGCACGCGGTTCGACCGGCGGGTCGATGCGCAGGCCCTGCTCGAGGGCCTCGACCACCTCGGCGCCGGGGACGAACTCGGCGATCGGCGGCAGGTCGGACAGCGAGTTCGAGGCCGAGCTTCTCGAGGAACGTCGGCGTGGTGCCGAACAGGATCGCCTGACCGGGACCGGTGTCGCGGGCCACCTCGGCGACGTAGCCGCGGGCCTGCAGCGTGCGGATGACACCGTCGGGGTCGACACCGCGGATGGACGCGATCTGTGCCCGCGACAGTGGCTGCTTGTAGGCGATGATCGCCAACGTCTCGAGCGCCGCGCCGCTCATGCGGGCGCGCTGGCCGTCGAGCAGGAACCGCTCGACGTACGGCGACAGGTCGGCGTGGGTCTGGTAGCGCCACCCGCCGGCCACCTTCGCCAGCTGGAAGCCGTGCCCGGCCTCGTCGTACGCGGCGGCCAGCTCGGCCGCACAGCTCGTCGATGACCGTCACCGGCTGCTCGAGCAGCTGGGCGAGCATGCTCGCTCGGCACCGGCTCGACGGCGACCAGGATGATCGCCTCGATGGCGCGCACCGTCTCGGCGTCGAGCGTGCCCGGTTCGGTGGGGGGCGTGGCGCTTTCGTCTGGCTCGAGGGACACGATCAGCTCATCCTTCATACTCGTCAAAGGCATAGTCATCGATGGGCAGCGAGCCCAGATCGTCGGTGCCCGTGCCCGTCCACACGACCTCGATGTCGCCGAACCGCTCGGTCTGTTCGAGCTCGACGTAGCCCTGCTTGAACAGCTCGAGCAGTGCCAGGAAGCGAACGATGACCTCGATCCGCTCGACGAGCCCGCTGGTCAGGCGACGGAACGAGATGCGGCCGACGCGGGGCAACTCGTCGAGCAGTTCGACGAGGGCGTCGGACACGCTGGCCTTGATGGGGGCGACGTGGAACAGGTCGATACGCGGCACCGGCTTGGGGGTGATGGCGCGCAGGTAGGCGCGCTGCAGTCGCAGCGGCGACACACCCTCGAGCAGGTCGGGCATCAGGCTCGACGAACCGCTCGTCGGCGCCCGACGCCGCGGGGGAACGACCGGTCGGCGTCGTCGGCCAGGCGGGCGAACACGCCGGCGACGTCCTTGAACGTCTTGCACTCCAGCAGGCGGGCGAGCAGCAGGTCGCGCTCTTCCCACAGCGCCAGCTCGTCGTCGAGATCGATGTCCTCGCGGCCCGGCAGCAGACGGCGGGCCTTCAGCTCGACCAGCGTGGACGGCGATGAGCAGGAACTCGGTGGCGACGTCGAGGTCGAGCGCCTGCAGCCGTTCGACCTCCTGCAGGTAGGCGTCGACGATGCGGCTCAGCGACACCTCGTAGATGTCGACCTGCTCCTTCAGGATCAGGTGCAGCAGCAGGTCGAACGGTCCCTCGTAGACGGAGGTGGAGACGTCGACAGCCATAACGCCTGCGATCGTACCGCTCCGCACACGGTAGCCTCGCAGCCCGTGGCACGCGTTCTCTCCTGCATCCAACCCACCGGTGAGGTCCATCTGGGCAACTACCTGGGTGCGCTGCGGAACTGGGTGACCGGGCAGCACGAGAACGACGCCTTCCACGGCATCGTCGACCTGCACGCCCTCACCGTCACCGAGACGCCCGGTGTCGTCGGCCAGCAACACGCTGCAGCTCGCGGCGATGCTGTTCGCCGTCGGCCTCGACCCCGACGTCGCCACGGTGTTCGTGCAGAGCCACGTCACCGAGCACAGCCAGCTCGGCTGGATCATGGAGTGCACAGGTCAGCTTCGGCGAGCTCAGCCGCATGACGCAGTTCAAGGACAAGACGCGCCAAGCGCGAAGCCGACTTCGTCTCGCGCGGGCCTGTTCACCTACCCGGCGCTGCAGGCGGCCGACATCCTCCTCTACGACACCGACGAGGTGCCCGTCGGCGAGGACCAGCGCCAGCACATCGAGATCACCCGCGACATCGCGATCCGGTTCAACCACCGCTTCGGCGACACGTTCGAGCTGCCCAAGGCCGTCATGCCCAAGGCCGGCGCACGGGTGATGGACCTGCAGGACCCCACGTCGAAGATGTCCAAGTCGGCCGACACCGACGCCGGTCTGATCAACATGCTCGACGACCCCGCCGCCATCGCCAAGAAGTTCAAGCGGGCGGTCACCGACAGCGAGAGCGAGGTCCGCTACGACCGTGAGGCCAAGCCGGGGGTCAGCAACCTGCTCGACATCCTGTCGGCCTGCACCGGCGAGGCCCCGGAGGCGCTCGCGTCGAAGCTACACGCAGTACGGGCCGCTGAAGGGCGACACCGGCGACGCCGTCGTCGAACTGCTCCGTCCCATCCAGGCCCGCTACGGCGAGCTGATGAGCGACCCGGCCGAGCTGCAGTCCCTGCTGCGCAAGGGCGCCGAGAAGGCCCGAGTCGTCGCCGCAGCGACGCTCGCCCGCGCCCAGACCAACCTCGGCCTCACCCCCGCCTGACCGGCGTCACACGTCGTCGGCGGCACGGAGGTCGGCAGCGGCACTCCCCCGGCCCTGCACCAACTCGATCGTCACCGGGTCGCTGCCCGCGTCGGCGAGCAGCGCGGCGCCGAGCGCTTCATGGTCGTGGTACTGACGGAACCGTTCCGTCCGCGACCCGACCACGGTGGCGGCCACCCGGGCGAACGTGCCCAGCCCGGCGACCTGCTTGCCGACGTCGTGCAGCAGCGCGCCCGCCATCTCCGACGGGCTCGCCGCGGGGCGTCGCTGCGCGAACCGCCGGGCCACCTCGATCGAATGGCGCCTGTCCTGCACGGCCATGCGCTCCCAGAGCGCCGCTTCCTCTGGCAGGAGCAGCGAGTGCACCCAGGCGATGTCCTCCATCGCCGGCTCGGCTCGCGACAGCGAGCCCCGGAATCGGCGAGCCAGGTGGGCGATCGACGTCATGCCCGCTCCGCGCGTGGGTGCGCCTGCCGATAGACCTGCCACAGGCGTTCCTGGCTGACCTTGGTGTAGACCTGCGTGGTCGAGATCGACGCGTGGCCGAGCATCTCCTGCACGATGCGCAGGTCGGCACCGTGATCGAGCAGATGGGTCGCACACGAGTGGCGCAGCACGTGGGGCGAGAGCTTCGGCGCCAGACCCGTCCGCTCTCCGTACTTGCGCACCACCGCCCATGCCGCCTGGCGCGACAGTCGGGCGCCTCGCGTGTTCAGGAACACCGCCTCCTGGTCGCCGCGCCGCGCCCAGCGCGCCGGCTCGAGGTGCTCGCGACCGTCGGCCAACCATGCGTCCATCGCCGCGGCTGCACTGCGGCCGAACGGCACGATCCGCTCCTTGGCCCCCTTGCCGAACACGCGCACCACACGCTGGTCGCGGTCCAGGTCGGCGAGCGACAACCCACAGGCCTCGCTGATGCGCGCCCCGGTGGCGTACAGGAACTCGAGCAGCGCCCGATCGCGCAGTGCCACCGGATCAGTGCCCACCACCGATGCGAGCAGCGTCTCCACCTCCGCCTCGGTCAGCGGGTGCGGGATGCCGGCCGGCACCCGCACGCCCTCCACGTCGGCCGTCGGATCGTCGGGCCGCACGCCCTCCTCGGCGAGGAACCGGTGCAGCATCCGGATCGCCGCCAACTGGCGGGCGACGCTCGACGCGGCGCTCCCGTCGGCGCGGCGCCCTTGCACGAACGTGTCGAGCGCGGCCTCGATCGACGGTCGACACCGTGAAGCTCGTGCCGATCCAGCCACGCGGCGTACCCGAGCAGGTCGCGCCGGTAGGCGGCCAACGTGTTCGCCGAGCGACCCCGCTCGCTGGCCATCCACGACAGGAACTCCTCCGCCTCGAGCGGCAGCTCGGGACGACCCGGCTCGTCGGTCATCCGGCGAGCACGGCGGGCCCGGTGCGCAACCGGCGCTCGACCATCAGCAGCCCGATCACCGTCTTCGCGTCGTGGATCTCGCCGCGCACGATCATCTCGACCGCGTCGGCCAGTTCGACGTGGAGCACCTCCATGTGCGCCTCTTCCGGGCCGTGCGTCTCGCGGGCGACCTCCGTCAGGTCGGTCGCGAGGAACAGGTGCAGCATCGAGTCGGTCATGCCCGCCGAGGGGTAGAACTCGGTGAGGAACTCGAGGCGTCCGGCCTGCAGACCGACCTCCTCGACCAGTTCGCGCGCCGCGGTGAGCTGCGGTGGCTTCCCCGGCGACGTCGCGCATGCCGGCCGGAACCTCCAGCACCCAGTCGTCGAACGCCGGCCGGTACTGGCGCACGAGCGTCACGTACGGCGTGCCGTCGTCGCGGAAGCGCAGCGGCACTGCTGCCACGGCGCCGGGCGAACGCACGATGTCGCGCGTGAACAGCTCACCATCGGGCGACTCGAACTGGGCAACGGCGACGTGCCAGATGTACCCCTGGTGCACCGTGCGGTCACCGAGGTGCCGGAAGGCCGGACGGTCGGACGGCGTCACGCCACCGACGGCGTGGCCGCGCGCAGCACCGGCGAACGCGACTCGCGCCGGGCGAGCGCGGCAGCGGCCAGCTCGCGGAACAGCGGGTGCGGGCGATCGGGCCGGCTCTTGAACTCGGGGTGCGCCTGGGTGGCGACCCAGAACGGGTGATCGTCGAGCTCGATGAACTCGACGAGGCGCCGATCGGGCGACAGCCCGCTGCAGCGCAGCCCGGCGGCCTCGAGCCGCGGCTTCCACGTCGCGTTGAGCTCCCAGCGATGCCGATGCCGTTCGCTGACCACGGGTTCGCCGTACGCCTGGTGGGCCCGGCTGCCAGGCTCGAGGATCGCGTAGTAGGCGCCCAGTCGCTGGGTGCCGCCCTTGTCGCTCACGTCGCGCTGGTCGTGCATCAGGTCGATCACGGGGTGAGGAGTGCTCGGATCCATCTCGGTGCTGTTCGCACCGGTGAGGTTCATCACATTGCGGGCGAAGTCGATGGTCATCGCCTGCAGACCCAGGCAGATGCCCAGGCACGGGATGTCGTTCTCGCGGGCGAAGCCGGCCGCGGCGATCTTGCCTTCGAACCCACGGTCACCGAACCCGCCGGGGATGATCATCCCGTCGAGGTCCTGCAGTCGAGCGGTGGCCAGCAGGCCCTCCACCTCTTCGGCCTGGATCCAGTCGATCTCCACCTTCGCGCCGTGGTGGAAGCCGGCGTGCTTGATGCTCTCGACGACGCTGAGGTAGGCGTCCTGGTAGTCGACGTACTTGCCGATCAGACCGATCTTCACCGGCTTCGTCGCCGCCTCGACCTTGTCGACCACGTCCTGCCACGGCTGCAGGTCGATCGGCGAATCGAGACGCAGGACGTTGCACACCACCGTGTCGAGGCCCTCGTCGTGCAGGATGAGCGGCAGTTCGTAGATGTTGCGCGCATCGGCGGCGTTCACCACCGCGTCCTCGTCGACGTTGCACAGGTTGCTGATCTTGCGCTTCAGGTTGTCGCTCAGCGGCGCCTCGCTGCGGCACACGATGATGTCGGGCTGGATGCCGCGGCTGCGCAGCTCGGTCACCGAGTGCTGCGTCGGCTTGGTCTTCTGCTCGCCCGACGGTCCGATGAACGGCACCAGCGTGACGTGGATGTAGCAGATGTTGTCGCGACCGACGTCGCTGCGCATCTGGCGCAGCGCCTCGAGGAACGGCAGGATCTCGATGTCGCCGACGGTGCCACCGACCTCGGTGATCACCACGTCGACGTCGTCGGTGGACACCCGGGCGATGCGGCGCTTGATCTCGTCGGTGATGTGCGGGATCACCTGCACCGTCTTGCCCAGGTAGTCGCCACGGCGTTCGGCGGCGAGCACGGCCTGGTAGATGCTGCCGGTCGTGGCGTTCGAGTTGCGGGTGAGCGGTTCGTCGATGAACCGCTCGTAGTGACCGAGATCGAGGTCGGTCTCGCCGCCGTCGTCGGTGACGAACACCTCGCCGTGCTCGAACGGGTTCATCGTGCCCGGATCGACGTTGATGTACGGGTCGAGCTTCTGCATCGTGACCTTCAGGCCACGAAGTTTCAGCAGTCGCCCCAGCGACGATGCGGTCAAACCTTTACCGAGGGAGCTGGCAACGCCTCCGGTCACGAAAATGTGCTTCGGCATCGCTCTCGACCTCCGTCTCAGGTGAACTGACAACGGGATCGCAGCATACCGCAGGCAAACCCGCGCGCGCGGATGGTCAGCAGTCTCCGTCGCGATTCCACAGCCGCGCCGAGCGACAACCGTGCAGTCACGCGCACCGCTCCAGCGCTCCGGGCGCGCACCTCGGTCCAGCCATCGGCCCCTTCGGCGACGCACGCATCGCCACCCGTCACCTGCAACCACGGCGAGAAACGGACCCGGACGAGCAGCGTGCCCGGCGAGGTCGCCGTCAAGGTGAAGTCGTCGACGCCGATGTCGGTCATCGTCCCCGCACCCACGACGAGTGTGGGTGAGGGTTCGACAGCGAACACCCGCCACACGGGATCCTCGTGCACCAGACGGAGGTAGCCGGGAGGATGCTCCAACAGCGCCCGTTCCAGTTCGCCACCTTCGTCGAGCTCGGTGTCGGCGATCGCGACCATGCTCACGCCGTTCTCGTTCAACCAGTCCAGGTAGTCCTGCGGGTCGAGCGCAGCACCTTCGGCGTCGTCGAAGAACAGCGCGTTGACGTCGCGGTCGATCTGCCGGTGCCATCCACGGGCGATCGGCACCTCCAGCGCGACGATGTCGGACTCCATGTGCGTCTCCACCGGGACCACCTCCACACGGAGCGGATGGTCGGCGCGACGAACCTCCTCGAGCAACGGGGCATAGAACCCCGCGTGCGCCTGGGCGAGATCGCTGCGGAACATCAACGACACCGGCGCCCACTGCAGCACGACCAGGGGCACCACCAGCACGCCGAGCAGCACGGTGCGGAACTGGGCGGCCATCACCAGCACCACCGGCGCCGCGAGCGCGGCCAGTCGCGCCGCGTTGCCGCCGATGGGCGTCTGCGGGAACGCCGACACCAGGCAGAAGCCGGCGTAGCCGAGGCACATCCACCGCACGAACCGGTAGCGCCATCCGACGGCCGCGATGGCGCCGGTGACGAGCAGCACGTTCACCAAGCCACCGAACGGGAACGGGAACGTCCCACCCTCGGGGAACAGCACGGCGATGGCCAGCACCACCGACATCGCGCCGCCGACGAGGGCAACGGCCTGCCGTCGGGGCAGCGCCGCCGAGCACCACACGGCGCAGCCGATGACGGCGACGAACACGTCCGGCCACCGGGCTCGCCGCGGCGGTCATCGCCGACAGCACGACGGTCCACCACGCCGGTCGGGCGAGCGCGGCGACGAGCGCGGCCACACCGATCGCCACGCCGAGCAGGAACGCCAACCGGCCGCCGTACAGCGAGGCCAGGCAGCCCACGGCGAACAGCGCCGCAGCCCACGCCGGCCGCTGCAGGCCGGCGGTGCGCGCCGCGACGCGGTGCACGAGCACCGAGCCCGCCCACGAGGCGGCGAGCACCCCGATGACGCCCAGCATGCGGACCCCGACGATGCTGCCGAGCAGGGGCGAGAACAGCGAGTACGACGGGGTGTGGTGACCAGCGAACCACTGGTTGTTCCAGATCGCGAACGGCGCGCGACGGAACAGCTCGATGCGGAAGTCCTGGACCGCGAAGTCGTTGCTCGGCGGGCGCCAGACCAGGTAGACGACCGCCCCGACGATCGCCACCAGCAGGGCCGGGACATGGGGACGGCGGCCGAGCGACCGCGGAAACGAGTTCATACGCACGCCGCGAACGGCTCGATCGAATGTAGCAGGCTAGTTTTGGCCGGGTGACGGTGACATCGGACGTGCAGAGCCCCGCCGCGGGCGAGGCCGAGACCGTCGTTCGCCCACCCCGCTACGGCTGGCTGCGCGAGACCGCCATCGTCATCGGCTTCTACTACGTCTATCAGACCATTCGCAGCCTCGCCGATCACGGCGGCGTCACCAACCGGGCCTACGGCAACGCCCGCCGGCTGGTGGCCTGGGAACAGGACCTGCGCATCTTCCACGAGCAGGCCATCCAGCAGGCGTTCCTGGGGGCCCGGTGGTTCATCAAGCTGCTGAACATCTACTACGGCACCCTCCACTTCGTCATCACGGTCGGGTTGCTGGTGTGGATGTACCGCAAGCGCCACCACGCCTATCGCCACATGCGCAACCTGCTCGGCCTCACCACCGCGCTCGCGCTCGTCGGCTACTGGGCGTTCCCGCTCGCCCCGCCCCGCCTCTACAAGTGCAACGACAACATCCCCGTGCCGGGCCCCGATGGCTACGCCATCGGCAAGTGCTTCGTCGACACGCTGAACAAGTTCGGTGGGCTGTGGAGCTACCACTCGCCCGTCGCCAAGGCGGTCGCCAACCAGTACGCAGCCATGCCCAGCCTGCACTTCGCCTGGGCCGTGTGGTGCGGCATCGTCATGTACCGCTATGCCGCGCACGCGCACCGTGCGCATCCTGGGCCTCGCCTATCCGGCGGTCACGCTGTTCGCCATCGTCGTCACCGGCAACCACTACTTCCTCGACGCCCTCGGCGGCGCCATCATCATCGGTGTGGCCGCGTGGCTGCTGGGCCGACTCGAGCGTCGTCGTTCACAACGCCTCGCGAGGGCGACGGCCGAGCAACTCGCCGCGACGAGCTGACGCCATCACCAGCGCGAAGGTCACGACGCCCGCTGCACCACCGAGGAGCAACGCCTCGACCGACTCGCGGCGAGACGTGTCGAAGCGCGACGTCACCCACAGCATGACCAGCAGGCTGGCCGACCCGGCGACGATCGACTCGACCAGGACGCGCCCCAGCGGGCGGACCCCCAACGCCCCGGTGCGCCGCACGACGCGGACGGTCAGGACGACGGCCGCGACGGTCTGGGCAGCCCCGTACCCCGTCGCGAGGGCTGCAGCGCGGTCGCTCGGGGCGACGACGGCCGACGCGACCGACATCCACACCACGCCCACCGCTGCCGCGGCGATCATCAACAGCGCGGCGCGGCGCACGTCGCCGATCGCGAACAGCACGCGCATCATCACGAACGCCACGCCGTAGCCCAGCAGGCCCGGGCCGAACACCGCGAGCGTGTGGGCGATGGGAGCGATGCCCTGGCTGGCGGTCTGGCCGAACGCCGCGGCTCGCGCCAGCGGCCACGCCAGCGCCACCATGCCGGCCCCACCGAGCACGAGCAGCGGCACCATCAGCCGCATGGCCGCAGTGATCGCGGTGCGCACCGTGTCGAGGTCGTCGACCTGCCACCGGTCGGCGACCCGTGGCGCGAGGGTCGTGGCCACCGGAACCGCGACCAAGGCGTGTGGAAGGACGAAGAACGCGAACGCATAGACGAAGACCGCCACTCCGCCCGGGGCGCCGTTGCCGAGTGCGAGTGCGGCCACGGTCGGTACGAGCGTGCCGACGATCGACAGCGTCGCCCACCCGAACGACGAGCGCATGGAGCGGACCGCCGGATGCGTGGGCTGCCACCGTGGCCACCAGGCGACACCGTCGCGACGGAGCACGATCGCCGGCGTCAAGGCGTAGGCGAGCACCCCCAGGGTGGTGCCCCCGGCGAGGATGGCGAATTGGCCGCGAGTGAGGTGCAGGTCGGCGACCTGGCCGTCGCGGGCGGCACGGAACCACAGGCACGCCGCGATGACGATGACGTTGTTCACCGCGGGGGCGAGTGCCGCGGCGACGAACCGACCGCGGGCGTTGAGCGCCGCACTCGTCACCGTGGCCAGGCCGTAGCAGACCAACTGCGGGACGAAGACGAGCACCATCGGGATCATCAGGTCGAGCTTCTCGGCCGACTGGGTGGCACTCGGGTCGGCAGCGACCATCAGCCGGGTGAGCAGTGGTGACAGGGCCATGCCCACTGCGGCGATGACCGCCAGCACGAGCATGGTCACACCGTTCGCGGCCTGGACGGCCTCGCCCAGTGCACCACGGCCGCCTGAACGGCGCGCGGCGACGAAGCTCGGCAGCAGCACTGCCTGCAGCACCCCCGCAGCGACCAGCTCGAAGAGCAGGTTCGGCAACAGGTTGGCGGTCTGGTACACGTCGCCCAACAGGCCGCTGCCGAGCACCGCCGCGGTGGCGAGCACCCGACCGAAACCCGACACCCGCGACACCAGGGTGCACAGGGTGACCACAGCGGTGTCCCTGCGCAGTCCGGAACTCACCCCCTGGTCGAGTTCCGTGCCGGTCACGCGTCCGTTCGTTTCCTTCGTTCGCCGAGCAACTCGGCGGCGTGACGTCGAGCGGCGCTGGCTGCGGCGTCGCCCGACAGCATGCGCGCCACCTCGTCGACCCGGTCGTCGCCGTGGACGGCCGTGGCCGAGGCGATGGTGACGGCACCGGCGGCGGTCTCGGTGACCTGCTTGCGAACCACCACATGGGTGTCGGCGAGTGCGGCGACCTGGGCCAGGTGGGTGACCACGAGCACCTGATGGCGATCGCCGAGCGCGGCCAGGCTGCGGCCGACCGCGACGGCTGCGGCACCACCGATACCGGCATCGACCTCGTCGAACACCAGCGTGTCGGGCGCCTCGGTCAGCACCAGGCGCAGCGCGAGCATCGCCCGGGCCAGTTCGCCACCGCTCGCGACACGCGCGAGCGGCAGCAACGGTGCGCCGGGGTTGGCCGCGATGCAGGAACGCGACGTCGTCGCCGGGGTCGGTGTCGCCGACGACGACCGACACCTCGACGTGCGGCATCGCCAGCTCGCGCAGGTGCCGCTGCACCTCCGCGGCCAGTGCTCCAGCGCCGGCGCGCCGGGTGGCGCCGACCGCGGCCGCGGCGGACCGTTCGTCGCCCACGGCGGTGACACGCTCGGCCTCGAGCTCGCCGACCCGCTGTTCGTAGCCCTCGAGTTCCGCGAGCCGAGCCTCGACCTCCTGCTGGAAGGCGATCACCTCGACCAACGTGTCGCCGTACTTGCGACGCAGATCGCGTAGCAGTTGCATCCGCTCGCGTACCGCGGCCAGTCGTTCGGGATCCTCGTCGATGCGCTCGGCCTGATCGCGGAGCTCCGCGGCCACGTCGCCGGCCTCGGCGAGCAGCGATCGCAGGCGCGTCTCGGTGTCCGCGAACGGCGCCTGGCCGGCGATGGCGCGCAACGCCGCACCGAGTGCGTCGCCGGCGCCCCCGTCGTCGGTGAGCGCCGCCACGGCCGACTCGGCGAGGGCCCGGTACTCCACCGCACCCGCCAGCACGTCGTGCTCGGCCTCCAGCTCGGTGTCTTCGTCCGGTCCGGTGATCGCCGCAGCGCGCAACTCGCTCGTCTGGTAGCGGAGCAGGTCGACCTCACGGGCCCGCGACCTGGTGTCACCACCGAGGGCGGCGAGCGCCGCATCGATCTCGGTGAGGCGCGCCCGAGCGGCGCGCAAGGGCGTGAGATCGGTGGTGCACCACCGGTCGAGCGCATCGCGCTGCTCGGCCGACGACAGCAGGCTCTGGTGGGCGTGCTGGCCGTGCAGATCGACGGTGCGTTGCCCCAAGCTCGACGAGGTTGCTCACCGTCGCCAGGCGGCCGTTCACGTAGGCGCGCGAGCGCCCGTCGGCGGGAATGACCCGGGCGACGACGTACTCGTCGTCGCCGACCACGAAGCGGCCCTCCACGCGGGCCTCGGAGGCGCCGGGCCGCACCATCATCGCGTCGGCGCGCCCACCGACGAGCAGGCTGATGGCCTCGACCAGCATGGTCTTGCCGGCGCCGGTCTCACCCGTCAGTGCGGTGAGCCCAGCGCCCAGCACCAGGTCGAGCCGCTCGATGACGCCCAACGACTCGATGTGCAGCTCGTGCAGCATCTACCGATCCGCCAGTCCGAACTTGGCCTTGAGGATCTGGTGGAAGCGTCGTTCACCGAACCGTACGAAGCGGGCCACGTGGGCCGACGGCACCACGGCGACGCGATCGCCCTCGGCGAGCGACGTGACCGGTTGCCCGTCCACCGAGAGCGTGACCGCGCGGTGGCCCATCACCTCCACCTCGACGTGCTCGGAGGGATCGAGCACCAGGGTTCGGTCGAACAACATGTGCGGCGACACCGGCGTGAGCAACACGGCACGCGTGCGCGGCGACACCACGGGGCCGCGGGCCGACATGGAGTACGCGGTCGAGCCGGTGGGCGTCGCCAGGATGAGGCCGTCGGCTGCGTACGACGTGAACGGTGCGCCGTCGATGGTCACCTGCAGGCGAACGGTGTGCCCGCTCTCCTGCTTCTCGACGACGCCCTCGTTGAGCGCTGTCCACGTCTGTTCGTGACGACCGCCGCGGACCAACGTCAGATCGATCATCATCCGCTCGTCGAGCGACCAGTTCCCCGCCTCGGGCCCGGCGAGGAATCGCTCGAGCGCGTGGGTGAGCGCAGGAGGTTCGACCTCGGTGAGGTAGCCGAGCACGCCGACGTTCACGCCGATCACCGGCACGGGCGCCCCGTGCAGCATCTGCACCGTGCGCAGCATCGTGCCATCGCCGCCGATGCACACGGCCAGGTCTGCCTCGGCCGGCGGTCGGTCGCCGGCGAAGTCGTCCATCCCGAGCGCTGCGGCATCGCCCGGCGTCATCCACACCTCATGACCGTTCGATCGCAGCCACTCGCCGGCGGTGCGCGCCAGCGTCGATGCATCGAGCCGTTCGTGGTGGGCGACGAGCAGCACGCCGATCCTGTCGTGGGTCACGCGGGGAATCCTGACCGCTCGGTGGTGGCATGCACAAGGAATTCGCGATTCCCGTCGCCACCGGTGATCGGCGAGTCGATCCATCCGAGCACGGTGCACCTACGTTCTTCGAGCGCGGCGTGCACCTCACCCTTCACGCGGTCGTGGATGGCCGGGTCGGTGATCACGCCGTGACCACGCGCCACTTCCACCCGTCCGGCTTCGAATTGCGGCTTGACGAGCAGCACCAGGTGGCCACCCGGTTCGCACGCGCCGATGAGTGCGGGCAGCACCCGGACGATGGAGATGAACGACAGGTCGGCCACCACCACCTCCACCGTGCCGCCGATCGCGTCGGGGGTCGCGTCGCGCACGTGGAAGCGCTCGATCACCGTCACCCGTTCGTCGCCGCGGATCTTGGGATGCAACTGCCCATGACCGACGTCGAGCGCCACCACGTGTGCCGCGCCACGTTGCAGCAGGCAGTCGGTGAAGCCACCGGTGCTCGCACCGGCGTCGAGCACGCGCCGTCCGGCGACGTCCACCGCGAACGACTCGAGCGCCGCGTCGAGCTTCTCGCCGCCTCGGCTGACGAACCGCGGACCGTCGCCGGCAACGACGATCGCGTCGCCGGCGTGGACCTGACGTGACGCCTTGTCGGCAACGGCACCGTTCACGGTGACCCGGAGCGCGTCGATGGCGCGTGCGGCTTCCGCACGTGTCTCGACCAACTGGCGTCGAACGAGTTCTGCGTCGAGACGCTGGCGTCTCGCCACCACTCAGGCCTTCTTGGCCGCAGCCTTCTTGGCCGGAGCCTTCTTCGCAGGCGCCTTCTTGGCCGGAGCCTTCTTGGCCGGGCAGCCTTCTTCGCCGGGCGCCTTCTTCGCAGGCGCCTTCTTGGCCGGAGCCTTCTTGGCGGGGGCCGCAGCGGTCGACGCACCGGCGGGGGCCGAGGTCACTGCCTGCTTCCCGGCGGCGCCGAGCTTCTTGGCGATGTCCTCGACATGGGCCTCGATCGCGTCGAGACGACCGGCGAACCGGCCGAGCTGCTTGGTCAGCTCGCTCTGGAACGAGGCGAACGCCGAGCCGCCGGCCTCGCGGCCGCGGCTGACGAGCTCGTCGACGAGCTGCTCGCTGTCCTTGCGGCGTGCTTCGCCGTTCTTCACGAGCTCCTTCACGATGCGCTCGGCTTGATCCTGCGACATCTCGGTGAAGTGCATCCCGGCATCGAGCAGGCGCTTGAGGACGTTGTGGCTGGTCATGGACTCATCCTACCCCTGCGTCAGCGGCGGTTCAGGATGACGTCGGCCACACCGGCCAGGTCGGCCGCGAGGATGTCGGGACGTGGGTCGAACGTCGACCCGGGTGCCGTGACTCCGCTCTCGACGTGGGCATACCGACAGCCGAGCGTCCGGGCGAAGAGTCCGTCGGTACTCGGTCGGTCGCCCACCATCACCGCCGAACGAGCGGCGTCGTCACCCACGATGCTGCGCACCAGGAGCGCCATCGGCTCGTACGGCTTCCCGGCGATGGTGGGGCTGACACCGGCGGCCGTCTGGACGGCGGCGAGAATCGCCCCACCGCCGGGAATCGGCCCGTCGGGCGTCGGGTAGGTGGCGTCGTCGTTCGTCCCCACCAGGCGAGCGCCGTCGCGCACCGCTCGCGCCGCGCGCGTCAGCCCGTCGTAGTCGAACGTGCGGTGCCAGCCGACCACCACCGCGTCAGCAGGACCATCGAGGACGACCGTGGCCCCGCGCCGCTCGAGCGACTGGACGACCCCGTCACCTCCACAGACCAACACACGCTCGCCCGGCTGCACCAGGAGTGCCGCCGCGTTGGCCGAGGTGAGCACGTCGCCCACGGCCGGGATGCCGATCGCCGCGAGCGCTGCCTCCTGGTCCTCCACCCGGGCGGACGAGTTGTTGGTGACGAACAACACCCGGTGACCAGCAGCGCGCACTCGAGCGATCGCCGCCACCGAACCGGGAATCGGCTGGTGCGAGAGCCACACCACGCCGTCGAGATCGCAGAGCACGGGAAACATCGTCTGGCCATCCTGGCACGCGAGGTGCCAACCTGTGCGGGTGCCTCGCTTCGAACCCTTTGCCGCGCTCCGCTACTCGCCCACGCTCTCGCTCGACGACGTCGCGGCCCCGCCGTACGACGTCCTCAGCGATGCCGATGTCGACGCGCTGCTCGCCCGCCACCCTCGCAACATCGTCGCCATCGACGTGCCCCGCGACGCCGACGGCGAGGGTCGCTACGACCTGGCTGCGTCACGCCTGCGCGACTGGGTCGCGGAGGGCACCCTCGTACGCGACACCGAGCCGACGTTCACGCTGTACCGCATGCGGTTCACCGACGAGGCGGGTACCGCTCGCGAGACGGTCGGCGTGCTGGGCGCCCTCGAAGTGGTCGACGAGGGCGCGGGCGGCGTGCTCCCGCACGAGCGCACCACACCGAAGGCGAAGAGCGACCGCCTCGACCTCACCCGGGCGACGAACACCAACCTCTCCCCCGTCTGGGGCCTGTCGCTCACCGCCGGGCTCACCGAGTTGTTGCGCGCACCGGCCGAGCCGATGGGCTCGTGCGTCGACGAGCACGGGGTGGTGCACACGCTCGAACGCATCACCGACCCGGCTCGCGTGGCCGCGATCCGCGACGCCGTGAGCGCCAACCCGGTGCTCATCGCCGACGGCCACCATCGCTACGCGATCAGCCGCACGTTCCGCGACGAGCAGCGCGCCGCGCACGACGGCGATGCCGGTCCGGCCGAGTTGACGTTCACGTACGTCGCCGAACTGGTCGAGGACCAGTTGAGCATCGACGCCATCCACCGCCTCTACCACGGCGTCGGTGTCGACGAACTGCTCGCCGTGCTCGGCGAGTCGTTCGATCTCTCCGAGGCGGGCCCGGTGACGCCGGCGTTCGCGACCGAGGTCGTCGAGCGTGGCGCGCTGTGCCTGGTCCGGCCCGATGGCACGGGTGTGTGGCTGACGCCGAAGCCCGCCGTGTTCGCCGACGTCCGCGCCCTCGACGGCGCCTATCTCGAGCATGCGTTGCGGGACCACGACATCGACGTCACCTATCAGCACGGCGTCCAGCACGTGGTCGACACCGTCGCCGACGGGCGCGCCGCGGCAGGCGTGCTGATCCGCCCGACGAGCATCGTCGAGATCCGCCGCACCGCCGACGAGCGGCTGCTCATGCCGCCCAAGAGCACGTTCTTCACCCCGAAGCTGCGCACGGGGCCGGTGTTGCGTCCGCTCGGCTGAGCGGACGCAACCGGATGGATCAGGTGCGCGATGCCTCGAAGATGCCCTGGATGGTGGCATCGAGCGTGGCGTCGAACTCGGCCGCGCTCTGCTTGGCGCTGAGTCCCTCGGTGAGCGCCCGCGAGAAGCTGGCGATCATGCCGTGGTTCCGCGCCAGGCGGGCGTTGGCGTCGAGCCGCGGGTAGCCACCCGACAACGCGACGACGCGCAGGACCTTCGGGTGCTGCACGAGGTCGAGGTAGAAGTCGTCGATGGTCGGGATGCTGAGCTTCAGCATGACCGGCTGGTCGGCGGGTTGCGCCTCGAGGTGACGCAGGATGGCCGCCTTCAACGCGGCCTCGGCCTCCTGCTTCTGCGGGCTGTTGATGTCGACCTCGGGCTCGATGATCGGCATCAGGCCGCCGGCCAGGATCTGCCGAGCGACCTCGAACTGCTGGGCGACGACCGCTTCGATGCCGGCTTCGTTGGCGAGCTTGATGACCGAGCGCATCTTGGTGCCGAACACACCCTTCGACACGCCGCGGGCGACCAGTTCGTCGAGGCCGGTGATGGGCTTCATCACCTGCACGCCGTCGACCTCGTCGGCCAGGCCCTTGTCGACCTTCAGGAACGGGCACGACCTGCTTGACGTTCCACAGGTACTCGGCGGCGCCCTGCCCCTCGATGTCGCGGTCCATGGTGCCCTCGAAGAGGATCGCACCGAGGACGCGATCGCCGTTGAACACCGGGCTGGTGATCATCCGCGACCGCATCTGGTGGATGAGGTCGAACATCTCGGCATCCGACGAGTACTCGGACTCCTCCACCCCGTAGAGCAGCAATGCCTTCGGGGTGCTGCCGCCACTCTGGTCGAGTGCCGCGATGAAGCCTTCGCCGGTGCGAACGCGGTCGAGCTGCGCTTGATGCATGTCTGGTACCTCTCGTCGAACGGATGGACCACCCGACCGGGGGCAGTCAACTGGAGCGTACTTCGCCGCCGGCCACGGCTCCCAGCCTCTGCGCCTCGCGCCGCAGCAGCCGCTGCACCTTCCGTCGGGCCGAGGTCGCGACGACGTCGGTGGCCACCACCTCGGTGCGGCTCTGCGTGCCGCCCGCGGAACGGAAGAAGCGGCGCCGCACCGCCCCGACGACCACCACCTCGTCGCCGGCGTCGAAGCCCAGTTCGGACGGCGGATCGAAGCATGCGACGGGCACCGACCACGCGCCGTCGGGCGTGTCGGTGGTGAGTTCGAGCGACCACAGGACCGATCCGGAGGCCAGGCTGCGTTGCTGCGGTCGGCTGCTGAGCCGACCGACCAGAAGGACGTGATTCATGATGACTCCCCACGCACCGGGCACACGGTGCGATCGCTGGACGTGACGGGGGAAGTCGCTGCCGACGGTACGCCGGGGGTGTGACGAGGTGGGCCGCGTCAGCGACCGAGCGTCTTCAACCGCTCGGCGACGTCGGCGAACTCTCGGTCCGCGGTGGCCACGAGCGTGAAGTAGCGACGCGCCTTGATGACGTCGCCGGAGCGATCCAGCAGGTCGGCGAGCACGTACCACTGCCGCAGATGCCACTCCTTGGGCTTCTTGGGCACCTCGAGCGCCTTCTGCATCACCTTCAACGCACCGCCCAGGTCGCCCTGATCGGCGAGCGCACCTGCAGCGACGATGCGGCCCTCGGCCATCAGCGCGGGCTCCGGCGACGCTTCGCGGAGCTCCTTCCACAGTGCATCGACCTCGTGGTAGCGACGCATGGCGCGATAGCAGTCGGCCAGCACGGCGTGATGCTGCACGGTGTTGGTCAGGTTGCGGGCGATCTCGAGTTCGGCGGCAGCCTTGCGCCACTGACCCATGCGGTACAGCGCCAGACCGGCGATCTCGTGGCCGAACGCCAGATCGGGCAGGTCGCGCAGCACCGGCTGCACCATCCGCCGAGCATCGGCGAAGCGACCGCGATCGAGGGCGTCGGCCGCACTGGCCAGGCGCTCCTGATAACGGGCCTGACGTGCCGCGGGGGCCGCGTCGGCGAGGTCGTCGATCACCTCGGGCGCGAGCTCCATCGACTTGCGACGACCCGGGGCCGGGGCCTCGCCCGCGGCGCGGTGCGCGGCGGCCTCGGCCTCGTGGCGCAGCGAGCCTTCGTCGATCCACTGCTCGCGCTCCCACGGCGGGGGCGCAGCAGCGGCCGGCTTCTCGTCGCGGGGCGGTCGAGTGGCCTTCACGGCCTTCGAGCGGCGTTCGGCCTCGGTGAGCGGCTGCTCGACGCGGCGCGGCGCCATGCGATCGGGGCGGCCGCCGCCACGGTACGGGCGGTCCCCGCCCGACGGACGGCCACCACGGTCGGGACGGTCACCGCGATCGCTGCGATACGGCGGTCGCCGCCCGAGGACGGTCGCCGGACGGACGGTCGCCACCAGACGGACGGTCGCCACGATCACTGCGGTACGGGCGGTCACCGCCCGACGGGCGGGCACCACGCTCGGGACGCTCGACACCGGCGTCCTCCCGCGGATCTCGGCGCGGTCGTGCCGCCCCGTAGGTGCGACCAGCGGCGGGAGCACCCGGGCGGCCCTGCGAGCGAGCGTTGGGACGGGGCCCCGGACGCGTCGAACGACCGTCGGTGGACTCGTCGTCGCGTCGACTCGGACGAGCCCCCGACGGCCGGGAGCGGCTCACCGACCCACCGGGGCGCGGCGTGCGTCGCTCGTCGTCACCGTCGCGACGCACGGGCCGATCCCCCGACCGCGGCGGGCGACCGCTGCCGCCGCCGCTACTCGGACGACCACTGCCTCCGCCACTGCCGCTGCTCGGACGACCGCTGCTGGGACGACCCGCACCGCCGGAGCGGCCGGACTCACCAGCGCCGCCGCCGGAACCGCCACGCGCCGGACGCCCGGCGCCTCCTGGCCGGCCACCCGAGGACGGGCGACCGGTGGACGACGAGCGGGGGCGACGATCGGGCGACGACATAGGCATTCCAGCCTACGAGCGAACTGGCCCGAAAACGACGAAACGCCCCACGAGGGGGCGTTGTGTCGGCCCTGGTGAGGGCGAAAAATGTCTCGAGGCCCCCGAAGGGGCCTCGAGTGTAGAAATCCGGCGGCGACCTACTCTCCCAGGGGGTCTACCCCCAAGTACCATCGGCGCAGGCAGTCTTAACTTCCGTGTTCGGGATGGGAACGGGTGTGACCCTGCCGCTATAGCCACCGAAATCTGTTGTCAAGGAGGCGCGCCACCAAAAGGTGGGGCGCAGCCCTCCGAGTACTCCAGAGCAAGCACGAGCGATGTTCAATCCAAGCCCTCGGCCGATTAGTACCGGTCGGCTACACACGTTACCGTGCTTACACCTCCGGCCTATCAACGTGATGGTCTTGTCACGGGCCTTACTGCGTTGACCGCATGGGTGTACTCATCTTGGAACGGGTTTCCTACTTAGATGCTTTCAGCAGTTATCCCTTCCGGAGGTGGCTAATCTGCCGTGCCCTTGGCAGGACAACAGACACACCAGAGCTCCGTCCGTCCCGGTCCTCTCGTACTAGGGACAGCCTTCCTCAATACACCTTCGGCTGCGGAGGATAGGGACCGAACTGTCTCACGACGTTCTGAACCCAGCTCGCGTACCGCTTTAATGGGCGAACAGCCCAACCCTTGGGACCTGCTTCAGCCCCAGGATGCGATGAGCCGACATCGAGGTGCCAAACCTTTCCGTCGATATGGACTCTTGGGAAAGATTAGCCTGTTATCCCCAGGGTACCTTTTATCCGTTGAGCGACCACACTTCCACACGTGATGGCCGGGTCACTATGCCCTGCTTTCGCACCTGCTTGACCTGTCAGTCTCGCAGTCAAGCTCCCTTGTGCCATTGCACTCGACGGCTGATTGCCAACCAGCCTGAGGGAACCTTTGGGCGCCTCCGTTACATTTTAGGAGGCGACCGCCCCAGTCAAACTACCCGCCTGACACTGTTCCTGATCCAGATAATGGACCCAGGTTAGAGCCCCGTCATACACAGGGTGGTATTTCAACGTTGACTCCACAATGGCTAGCGCCACTGCTTCCAAGTCTCCCACCTATCCTACACAATGCAGGACAAAGCTCAATATCAAGTTATAGTAAAGGTCCATGGGGTCTTTCCGTCCTTCCGCAGCTAACGAGCATCTTTACTCGTACTTCAATTTCGCCGGGTCTATGGTTGAGACAGTGGGGAAGTCGTTACGCCATTCGTGCAGGTCGGAACTTACCCGACAAGGAATTTCGCTACCTTAGGACCGTTATAGTTACGGCCGCCATTCACTGGGGCTTAGGTTCACAGCTTCGCCTTTCGACTAACCGTTCCCCGTGACCTTCCAGCATTGGGCAGGCGTCACAGCGTATACAGCGCCTTTCGGCTTCGCACGCTGCTGTGTTTTTGGTAAACAGTCGCTACCCCCTGGTCTGTGCCACCCTCTCGAGCTCGGGGAGTAAATCCCTTCACCCTAGTAGGGTCATCCTTCTCCCGAAGTTACGGATGTAATTTGCCGAGTTCCTTAACCATAGTTCTCCCGATCGCCTTGGTATTCTCTACCCGCCCACCTGTGTCGGTTTGGGGTACGGGTGCCGTGCCAACTCACTGTTGGGCTTTTCTTGGCAGTGTGGAATCAATGACTTCGCCTGAATCGTCTCGGCATCACGTCTCAGAGTTAATGCCCCCAACTCTCATCGGGGACCCCCTACACGCTTACCCGGGGACTACCATCGCCCCGGTTCACCTATCCTTCTGCGTCCCCCTCCAGCTATCCGCCAGCAACGCGATGGGATCGCCCGAAGGCAGCCCCCATGTTGTCACTCTTGGACCTGGCGCGGACACGGCAGTACTGGAATATCAACCAGTTGTGCATCGACTACGCCTTGCGGCCTCGCCTTAGCTCCCGACTCACCCTGGGAGGATTAGCCTTCCCCAGGAACCCTTGGGCTTTCGGCGGAGGGGTTTCTCACCCCTCTCTCGCTACTCAT